>JAXGOZ010000009.1:0-69888 GCA_040767255.1 Caldisericia bacterium | reverse complement strand
GATGTTAGCGTTTTTTGGAAAAAAAGGAATGTAACTGTCGTTGGATTTCAATTTCAAGAACTCCGTTGTAGACAGAAAAAGGAAAGGATTGACTGGATACTGCATAGGGCCCACTAAAAGCTCCCATTTTGGGATTGTGGACTCCATAGTATAGGGAACGAATGCGGGATAGAAGAATGCCACCCATACACATATTGCAGGGTTCCATGGTGACAAAAAGATCACATGCAATCAGTCTCCAATCCCGAAGTTCTCGGCTTGCTTTGCGAATTGCTTTTAATTCTGCATGAGATAGAATAGTTCTATCCTGCTCCACAGTGTTGTGTTCTGCAGCAATGATTTCCCCTTTGCGAACAATAATGCACCCAACGGGTACTTCGTTCATCTCAAGAGCTTTTTTTGCTTGCATCAGTGCTTCATGCATGAATTTGTCAGCATAGGAAGAAAGAACAGATCGAGTCATCAGAATAACCGCCGGTCCAGAAAACTTGCATATTGATCTTGGCTTCGTCCAATAATGATGTGATCAAGCAATCGTATTTGAAGAGACTCAAGGCATTGATGAATGCGCTTGGTGATTTGAATGTCTTCGTGCGAGGGATCGGTTTCCCCAGAGGGGTGGTTATGAACAAGAACTACACCAGATGCGTTGTAGCGCAAAGCAATTCGAACTACCTCTTGTGGATCTACTAGACATGTATCAATGGTACCAATTGACAAGCGTTCTCGATGAACAGGACGATTGCGAGTATTGACCAAAATGACATAAAAGGATTCTTTTTTTTGGTCTTGATATTCGGGTCCCAAATAATGATATACGTAATCGATAATATCCAGAGGGGACACAAAGCGATATTCATCTTCTTTTTTTTCTTCTTTCAAAAACCGTTTTCCAAGTTCGATGCCAGCCATAATTTGTGCAATTTTAGCTGGCCCAAGTCCTTTGATTTCTTTTTGGAGTTCTTTGGATGAATACTGAGCAAGCTTGCGTATGCTATAATCGCTGTAGCTCAAAACTTGATCCGCTAATTGAAGTGCAGAAGTGTTTTTGTACCCGCTGCTCATCAAAATGGCTAAAAGTTCTTGAAGAGAGCACTCAGAAGAACCTTTTAAAAGAAGTTTTTCTCTGGGTCGTTCTTCTGTGGGACGATACTTTATGGAGACGTGCTTGCTCATTTAGCTTGCCTTGCACTGGTGAGTAAAATCAAGTACAGTGGAAGTGGAAGGGATTTGTAAATTTTTGAAATCGCAATGAGCCACTAAAACTATAAAAATATCTGCATTTTGAAGAGCTTCGTCCAAAGAGACCGTGGGTATTGAATCAATTGTTGGGTGTGGTACGTTGGGTTCAACAGCAACAACATGAGGATACTTTTGAACGATCTTTTTGGCAATTTGAAGAGCTGGACTTTCGCGCAAATCATCAATATTGGGTTTAAAGGCTAGTCCTAAGCAAGCTATGTTGGGTTCTTTATGATTCTTTTTCTTGAAAGATGTGATGGTGGAATCTACCTGAGAAAGAACCCACAAAGGCTTCAAATCGTTCGTCTCACGAGCTTGTCGGATCAACTTTGCCTGGCGGGGGAACTGATGAACCAAAAACCATGGATCGACTGCAATACAGTGACCGCCGACTCCGCATCCAGGAGAAAGAATATTGACGCGGGGGTGTTTATTGGCAAGCTGGATGAGCTCGACAACGTCTACATCGATCGTATTACAAATCATCGACAGTTCATTGGCAAAAGCTATATTCACATCGCGGAAGGAATTTTCTACCAATTTGCACATTTCGGCAGTATGGTCATTGGTTGTGTAAAGCTCTCCTTCTACAAAAAGAGCATAGAATTCTTTGGCTTTTTGAGCATCTTCTGGGGTAATCCCTCCAATAATCCGAGGATTGGAGCGTAGTTCCTGAAGAATTTTTCCTGGAAGAACTCGTTCGGGACAATAGGCATAATGAAGTTTATTGGCAAGTTCTGGGCGTGAGATTTCGATTTGCCTTTGAATAATGCGTGTTGTACCTACAGGAGATGTGGATTCTATGAGAATAAGATTGCCTGGACGCAAGAAGGGAGTTATCTGTTTGGCAGCTTCTTCGACAAAGGTAATATCGGGTTCATGATTTTTCTTGAAGGGTGTGGGAACGGCAATCATAAAAATATCAGCTTGAGCAGGGGTGGTATGAGCTTGAAGAAAGCCATCTTTAACCACTTTTGCACCAAAGAGGCAAGGTCGGGTTCTACAATATGAATACGCCCCTGATTGATTGTTTCCTATAACATGGGTTGAATATCAACTCCACGTACCTTTATTCCTTTGTCCGCAATGACTGCTCCAGTGGGCAATCCAATATACCCTAATCCCATCACTACAACACTTGGTTTGTTCATACAACCTACTTTCTATTCAATGCCCTCGCTGTTATCTTTTTCCCGTGTTTCTGGGCCTAGGAGGACGTTTTTCTTCTGGTGTAGAACGCTCTTTAAAATACTCTGGTTCTATCTCATCCTTTAGTTTTCGATAACTTTCCAATCTTCTGGTATCGATCAATCCTTGCTTTATACATTCTTTTACATAGCAGCCCGGTTCTTGATCGTGCTTACAATTACTAAATTTACAATTTATGGAAGCTTTGTAAAGCTCTGGGAAATATTGAAGAGGATCTTCTGTTTGTACAAACCCCAGTTGTTTGATACCCGGAATATCTGCTATCCACGTACCCTCATTCACAAAATACAACATAGAATCTCGGGTTGTGTGTTTTCCTTTGCCACTGGAATCACTAATCTCCCCTACTCGCAAGTCGATATTTGTGAGTGCTTTTACTAAGGCACTTTTTCCAACACCAGAATTGCCCATAAAAAGAGACTTTTTCCCTTGCATGAGCTGCTTTAATTCATCTAAATTGTACCCACTATGAGCAGAGACTGGTAATACTTGAAAAATGGATTTGTACATGTTCATGGTGTCTTGTACTTCGGCTAGCTCCTGGGGCATTTGCGGTACTTCATCCCATTTATTGAAGATAAGGATGGGGGTTAATCCGCCCGAAAGAGCTGCGACAGTCATACGATCAATCATGCCGTGGGGAGTTTTTGGGTTGGATACTGCAACCACAATAAACACTTGGTCTAAGTTGGATGCAATAATCTTTTTTCGGTTTGGATATCGCACACTTTCCCGCACAAGTATGGTGCGTGGGGGATATACTTCATGAATAATTGCTATCTCTTCGCCCGTTGGAGTTTGCAGCTCACATTCAACTTCATCACCAATCGCAATAAAAGTGACTGACTTTTCATGACTGCTTTTGTGAGTTTTTTTTAACCATGCAGGAACAATCTTGTTCGTTTCTTCGATATATAGCAAAGGAGTAGGGCCATTTCTTACAATGAAACCTTTCATGCGGATCAATGACTGCTTTCAAAAAATTGGGGATACTGCTTGCGAAGATTTACTTTACCTTCTGCTTCCAGGGTTTCAAAATCGGGAAGCCATGCAATTGCTATCGTTCCAGGACCAGCATGCGTTCCTAGAGTAGGCGATATATCGGTAACGAAAACAGAGGAAGGATTGTAGAGTTTTTGAATCTTCTCTTGATACCAGTTTGCTTTTTTCAGATCCAGTGCATGACCAATACCAAATCGTATGTGTTCCATTCCTTGAATGGAAGAATTGATGTATTTCAGCATTTTTTTCTGCGCTCCCTTGCTTCCCAATGCTGTACACAATTGATGAAGAGAGCCATCCTTTGCAACGTGCAAATGGGTTTCAGATGAAGCAAATTCCCCAAAAACATTTTCCCTTTCGAAAGACGTCCACCTCTCATCAAATACACCAGATCTTCTACCGTGAATGCCTGCTTGATGTTTTCAGAAGCCCACTGAATAAGAGCCAATATTTCCTTGATGGAACGGCCCTTTTGAATCGCTTTGCCCACTTCAACTGCTATAAGGCCAGAGCCTACACAAAGAGTTTTGGGATCAATAGGGTATATGTTACTAGAAAAGCCTTGTGCTGCTTTCCTAACGTTATCAATGGATGCACTTAAGGGCCTTGGTATAATGAGAAGTATGGAATGTTGAAAGTTGCGATCCGTCCATTGGAGCATTCGTTTTGTATCGGCAATGCCAATTTGAGAAGTTTTAGGAAGATCTGTATGTTCTAGCATATATCGATAGAATTCTTCATTGGTAATGGTGCGTTCATCGTAGTGGGTAATCCCACCCACATTGATTCCAAAAGGAATACGATGAATGTTATAGTTCTGTATGAAATCATCGGGTAGATCGCATGATGTATCAGTGATAAGAACTATATCGCGAGGGACTTTTCCATAGGTATCTCGCTGCTGCTGATGCATATCATCAATTTTATCCTGAATAATTTTCCCATGGTTTCGTAGGATTGCATACACTTTTCCTGGATCATTGGTGTGGATGTGAATTCTTACTTTTGTTTCTGAACCAATCACAACCAAAGAGTCCCCTAGGCTTGCTAATTCTTCCTTTATATTTGTTTTGCTGATTGTATTACCCGAAATCAATGCTTCGGTACAATAGCGATATTTTGTATCTTCAAAATCGTATTCCTGCTGAAATGTAGTTTCTTCTGTGGTTGCTTTTATCCAGCGGTCTCGTTGTATAGAGCCATGTGACAAGGAGTCAACAATTCCCTCTAGTAGAAAAACAAATCCTTGTGCACCTGCATCTACCACATTTGCATTGCGGAAGATTTCATTTATTCAAAAAAATTTCTGAAATAATTTTTGAGCAAACATGGAGAGATTTTTGAAATAATCTTTTTGAAATCTTTTTCGTGGGTTATCTAGCGGCAGAGATAATTGACCAATCTTGATGACGGTTAATATGGTTCCTTCTTTTGGATTACTTACCGCTTCTCTTGCTCGAACAGAAGCAATTTTAACAGCAGATGCAAATTGATCCATAGTAACACTTTCGAGAGACTCAAATCCTTCGGACATACCCTGGAAAAATTGTGCCAGAATTGCACCTGAGTTTCTTTGGCAGATATGATAGTGGCTTCAGCAATACGCTGACTTGTTTCCTCCACGCATAATTGCTTGGTAGTATTCCCGGATTTTCTGCCAACAAAATCACCGTACCCTTCATGTTTGTGCCTGTGTCGGCATCGGGTACAGGGAAGAGATTGATATCATCGAGTTGTTTTTCGCGATCGGATAGCCACCTAGCTCCAGCAGTAATGGCGCGAGCATACTGAACGCCATTCAAAGAGAGCAATTTGTCGTCATTCCTCATGTATTTGCTGCCTTGCCAAATACGATGCAGCAATGATCTTTCGTAAATTATATGAATTGCTCTCAAGCAGCAACAGATGTAAAAAAGCGAGGAGCAACTTGTGAAAGGCGCGGTACATGAAGAAAAGCCCCACAATATCTTTTGTATGTTACTATCAGCAAAACTCCTATTAGCAGCATAAATCCTATTGTGCTGACGGTTAGTTCTACTTTTTTTATTCACGCTTGTTTAGTAATCCCTTCATATGCAGCAAAAATAATTTTACTGTGCCATCTAAAGGTGGTATAGGGAATAGATTAAACACACCCAAATTCAACTTAAAAGCAACAAAGAAAAGGAATGCCACTGCAGAGGCATTGGCAGATTCTCCAGCCCATTTTAATAATGCCTACGGACCCGTTACTTGTACGCCACCAAGATCTTCTGTAATCGCTTTACTCCACAAACGTACGAGTTCCACAAAAATCTTTCATCATGGTCAGGGACATTTTGGATTGATTTTCCAAAGCCAACAGGTTGCGTAGAAGGAAGCCAGTATAACGCCTAGCATGCCAACACCATCTTCATATTCTTTAGATACATATTGGTTGTGAATGTGTATCATTATCTCGCATAATAGTGATTGTAATTGGTTTTCCAGCACTTTCACCGATAGATGGTTGCAAGTCCGACCATGCATCACTTTTGAATTTCACACCTACTATCATATCACCGGGTTGAATGCCGCTTCCATAGCTGGGTAGTCTTCCATTACTTCTTGTACTTTGCATTTGAAGAGGATTGCCCAAGAATGCAAATACAATGAACAAGATTGCAAAAGGCCGTTAAAAATTTGCAAAGGGTCCGCTAAAGGAAACCCAGAATTTTGCCATGGGGGAGGCAGAATTGAAAGTTCCTCTTTTCTTTCTCCTCTTTCGTCGTCTTCTTTCTCCCTTAATTGGCAAAACCACCTATTGGAATCCAGCAAAGACAAAATTCAGTACCATCCCGAAACTACCGCCGTGCAGAAAATTTAATAAACTTCGATAGTTGGTCCCATTCCGATACCAAATCGTTCTACAATGATACCGTTACAAGCTATAACAATATATCGTCCATATTCATGAACCAAAATGATAATGGCAAGTCCTAGAAGAGCCAATACATATCCCATATAATTACATTCTCTACTTTTCAAATCTCTTTCGGAAATCGTCACTATAAACATACTCAAAAAGAAGAAATAATAAAAAAACCGGGCTTTTTAAGCCCCGGCTAGTGCTTGTTGTTGGAATTCAGCTGTCTATAAAGTGTTCACACCATAAAGAATTACTTACGGATAATAGGTAATCGTGATTTCTTGTGTAGTAGCATCCCAATCGACTGTAGCACCAAATTGTTCGGAGATGAATCGTAAAGGAACTACCGTACGGTTTTGTGGTTTGACAATATAGGGTGGTGGGGAATAGTTAATAGCTTGTTCAGAAGAAACACCGTTTCGAGTGGTTATTTTCTTCATGAAAGTAGAGCCAGTATGCATGATTAACTGTACACGATCACCATTGGATTTATCTAGTGTAATTGTGATTTGTCCTTCACCCGTGGCTGGTACATCTGGTTTCCAATCTACTAGAGCACCAAAAGATTCGGTGATAAAGCGAAGTGGTACCATGGTTCGACCTTCTGTGGTGAAAGGAGCTAAATCAATGGTTACTAACTGAGGCATATTATTCTTTAGGATGATAGCGCTTCTGTTACCAATTTGAAGCTTGATGATTACAGGAACGGATTTCATTACTGTAATACTCTTCATGGTAACATTGTTGCGGTTATCGGTGGCAATGATTGAAATCACATTACTACCGCTTACGATAGCGATAGATTGGGAGGTAAATGTTCCATCAGCATTTAGATTTGCCGGTACATTATTGACAAGGACTTGTTTTACGCCGGATGGATCGACAGCAGTACCCCGGACCACTACGTTATTGTCTGAGATGGTGTCACCATCTTTCGGGCTAATAATTGTAATGACAGGTCCTACTTTGTCTTCTTCATTTGCTGAATGCACAGTTACTTCGGCAGATGCAGTGAGGTTGCCCACTTGAGCTGTAACACTGCCGATGCCAACACTGGTAGCAGTGAAAACACCAGTATTGGTAATGACACCAATAGTGTTGGAAGAAGACCAAGCAATATTGTTCGGAGTGAATCGATTTCCAGCTTGATCATATGCGTGTACGGCAAATTGTACAGATTGTCCAACGTTCATTTGATAGACACTTGGATGAATTTCAATATAGCTAATACCTGGTTCACCTTTGGTGATGGTAACGGTAGCATATTGATTCATTCCACCGGGTTCTGTGGCAATTACAATGACAGTACCTGGCTTCTTGGCAGTTAAAAGACCACTTTGGGAGATAGAAGCATATTCTTCGTTGCTAACAGTCCAAGTGAATGGAACTGACAATTCGGATCCATTTTCATCATAGGCACGTGCTGTAAATTGAACACTTTCGCCAACTGAAAGATCAGCTTGCGATGGATTCATTACAATACGAGCTACTTTTGTTTGTCCAGAGGCAACGGTTACATTTGCAGTGGATCTAACACCATATGCTTCTGCTACGACAGTCCCTGTTCCGCTTGCTGAACCAGCAGTAAAAGTACCATCGCTAGCAATAGTGCCTAGGTTTGTAGGAGTCACAGACCAAGTAAATTTAATGTTAGGAACAGTTTCTCCAGCTGAATTGTATCCAACAGCAGTAAACTTTTGCGTTCCATTGGGTAACACTCGAGCATCTTTGGGGGAAACATCAATACGAGTGATGGGTTGAGAGGAAAGAGCATTGATTTTAAATGTAACACTTTGATTTGTTCCCACAATGTGAGCCTGGACAGTATTCAATCCGGGTGTTTTAGAAGTTGTATACATAGCAACTGCATTACCGGAAGAATCTGTTACAAAGTTCTCTTTGTTTAAGCTACCTTCGTTATTAGGAGAGCTGATAATGGTATATTTGATGGCTGTGTTGGGGATCATGTTTCCAAGATTATCCTGTACAGCACATGTAAGAGCAATGGTTTGACCAGCAGATACAGATTGATCTTGAGTTAACTTGAGAAGGGTTTGTGTTTCATTTCCAGCTTCAATAACATAAGGATTGGATAAAATTTCTGTTTGCTCTTGTGAAGTACGAATATACAGTTGGTAATTTCCAGCTTTACTAGGATTGCGAATACCAGTCTGGAGTGAGAACACAATGGTTACATCGCGCTTTGACTCAGGCGTTGGGTTCACTTGGTAAGCTGGGTCAGGAATAACATTGACAGGAGTTGTAAAGGTGACCAAAGGTCCTCTTTCGCTGTTCATTACATTAATGACAGGAGCAGAGGATAAGGTTTTTCCTTTATATACCGTGTATGTTCCTGGAACGATATTATTTTGGTGAGTACGAAGCTGTGTTTCATTACCGTTTGCTACAGCAACTAAATCACCGCGTACTTTTTCACGATAGAAGTAATCGGCATACACGGAATCGCCATCGCTAATTTGCGTATAGAAAACGATGGTACCCTTTTTCAATCCTTCAAGAGTATCGTTGTTCTCATCCATGAATTGATAATCAACTCCACGTACCAAAACAGTGGGATAATTGGGATTGTTTGCATTCACTTTACGAAGTTCAAGTTTGTATTCTTCTTCACCAAATAAATCAGGATCGATAATCTCACCATGTCGAAGCTGTCCTCGACCAGAAATAGTGTCGATGATAATTTTTTCATTGGTGATGTGTTCTGCGACATCATAGTCTGCTACAACAGTGTCAAGTTGTTTCAGTGATTTACGGAAGGTAATCAAACCCGTTTTGCAGTCAATCTTATAGTCAGACAGTTCGTATTCGTTCATTTGACGAGTTGTATAGGATCCACCAGTTAAGGGTCGATCAATCATAATTTTTGTGAATGAGGATCGATATTCTGGTCTTGGAGTGCCTTTAAGAGGATCGCATCCAACATCAATATAGACGTATACGGTGCTTTGACAACTGCAACTAAAGAATTTCGCCAAGGAGCCAGCATCTTTGGTTCTGTACACTTTATATTTACTTGCATTGGGCACAGGAGACCAGGTAAGATGAACGGCATTCATGTTGCCTGAGGCAAAGTCAACCATTCGTTCTGTCCATGGTGGTGATTCTTCATTTAACATGTCACTTACGGCGGTAACAATATAGTACCATTTTCCAGAATTCTTAAAATTTTGTGGATTACTGGTAAGTTGGATGGGTGCTACACGGTAATTTACATCGTTGTCTTGTGGGATAACAGGAGCAATAACAGGATAATGAGCCAATTTAAGAATCTGTTCTCCACCATCTGCAAAATTGACAAGTACTTCACCTCTGATATCTGTCCAGCCCTTGGTGAGGGTGGTTCCATAGTCAGAGTAGGAGTCATTCATTACAGAAACATTGGCAGACATGACACCATAAAAATCGAATCGGGTATCTCCTGCAGAAACAGTATTGTTTCCATCTGCATCCCATACGATCATTTCTCCGGGTTCGAAGGTATTGTTTGGGATTCCATTTTCTGCATGGCGATATCGATTGACAGCAGATTGGAAGGTAGACAGTGCAAGTCCGACGTCTTTTTCGCAGTTTCGTACAATAGAACCCGCTGTATAGTGAATGCGATAAGCGCCATCCCATACAGTAAAATCAGTGAGACGAATATCCCCTTCACTGACTGTACTATTGTTGTCTAAATCTCGGTAAACAGGATCTGTCCACCAGTAATTTGTATCCCCATCTGTATCATGGAATTTTTCATTGGTAGCAAAGGGGAACAGTGGTTTCCCGGTATCGGCATCGGTACCGGCAACAGGAACTGCAGGAGCATACTGTGCAAAACGCATATCGGTTTTTCGATAGTTTCCAGCAGATACTGCTGCGGCAATTGTGCTGTTTACCAATCGGTAAATTCTCCAACCATTGAACAGTGGTGGTGCAGGAAGAGGTGTTGGGGTAACGTTGTTTGTGTATCCTTCTGAATAAGAAGTAGCTGACCAGGGAAAAATACTGACAGGTGTCCCGATATCGGTATCACCTGCAACAACAACAGTTTGGGGTGGATACAGATTGTCACCAGAAACAACCCAGCTCCAGCGAGTATCACCCACTTGCACTTCTTTGTTTAGAGCAAGTACTGTAGTTTTCTCATAAATGTATTCACCATAGTCATACGTACCATTTTTGGATACGGTATCTGCAAATACATAGTCAGAAGCAATAATAGGATCATTGCCTAATCGGATGACGGGTCCGGTTGCTATATCCAAATTGGTACCTTCAACAATGGAGCCTGCCTGATAATCAAATATACCAGCAATCAATACATCGTTGCGATCAAGGTAATTGTTTTGGTTCCGATCGTCTACCAACCAGTCATTTTCGTTGTAGATACCATCATTGTTGTTGTCTACAAAGGTAAGGTTGGTGGAAGAGAACGATGTAACAGGACGAGTTGGATCAGCTCCAACACCAAAATCATTGTCACCAACTTGAACCAATGAACCTTGACGGTAGGTCACGCCACCGGCAAAAACAATACAAAGTCTGCGGTCGCCCACAGAAATTTTACTATCGTTGTCGCGGTCTTCATAGATCCATTCGCCAGCATCCAATCGACCATTACCGGAACGGACATTTCCAGCACCATAGGTTAAATCGTAAAATTTAACATTTCGTGGCAGCTGTGTGTAGTCTGGACCAGGTTGATAACGATAGTCCACAACAACACGATCCCCTTTACGAAGAGGATTCATTAAACGTACGGTACCCGTCCGGTAGTCAAGTTCAAAATCAGCACCTACCAATTCTTTTGGATTGACACAAATGTTTCCAGAAGAAATTGTGGAGTCTAGATTCGTCTCTTTCGGAAATATAACAGAAATCGAATCCTTTCCCGCCTGAAGAGCAGAATTAATATTAAACTTCACTTGGTAGGAAGCTTGCGTTCCTGCCGTTTTCGGGTACGGTGTAACCTGTATGTTTTGAGCATCTGCTCGAGTAATCTCAATATTAGCAAACACTGAAATCACTAAGGTTACTGCAATTAAACTCGCTACAAATCGGATCGACTTTTTCATAACCTACCCCCCTTTAAAGTTAATTGTAGGTTAGGTACTTAAAATTTAACTTACTGTAAAACTAACATTACACTAGGTACTACAAAATACTACTTTTCTATAAAAGTATTTAAACAAAAGTTTTTTAAAAAATCAAGAAAAAACACCTTTTTTTTGGGTTTTTTTCCATTTTTTAATGAAAATAATCATTTCGAATCAAAAAGTTCAATTTTAAGTGGGTTTTATTTTGAAGAGTTTAAAAGCTCATAGGATCGCAGTTTGTTGAACAAAGAACGCCGTGATATTCCTAATATCTCGGCGGTTTTGGTTTTATTCCCGCCTTGCATCTGCAAAACTCGTTTGATATATTCAGCTTCAAATTTTTTTGTTGCTTCGGTGAGAGTTAGTCCAAGATATATATCATCTGGGTCAACTTTTTGTTCATTTGACTTGTGAAAAAGAAATGTGGGTAAATTTTCTTTCGTAATAAAATTACTTTTTGCGGATATTACACTGTGGGTCAAAACATTTTTTAACTCTTTCACGTTTCCCGGCCAAGAATATGCTTGCAAGATCTGTAGTGCATCTTGAGAAAAACCTTTCACATTCTTCTCATATCGATCATTTAAATCCTTCATCAAATGAAGACTTACTTCTTCTATATCCTCAATCCTATCCCGTAGAGGGGGAAGTTGTATTCGAACCATCGAAAGGACAAAGAAAAGTTGTTCATGAAACTGTTCCGGATTGTCCTGGTGAGATACATCAACCGTACGCGATGAAATAAATCGACATTGGTTGCCTTTGTTGAGTTTCTGAAATAGTATTTCTTGGCCTTTTTTAGAAAGAAGTTCTAAATTCTGTATATATATAGTTGCAGTAGAATCAAGCTTCACATTGTCTAATTCAGCTTGCAAGGCATCGGTATCTTCGTAACATGAGACGGCATAAAAAGGTTTGTCGGAGATTGATGATTTCTGATGAAGGGCAAGTGCAACTTGACCACATTCTGTTCCGCTTTCTCCCTCAATCAAAACGGAGGTATCGCTTTTCGCATAAATACCAATGTTTTTAAAAACATCTTGCATTGCATGAGAAGATCCTACCAGATCTGCAGTAATAGGCAAAGTTGATTGAGTGTTAGATCGCAAGGTTGAAATCTCTTTTGTGAGTTTTTTTACATACAGTGCTTTTTTTAAGACAATCCGTATCTCATCAATATCAAAAGGCTTGGTGATATAGTCATATGCCCCTTGCTTCATAGCTTCAATGGCAAGATCAGAAGAGCCAAAAGCCGTTATAAAGATAACAGGAGCATCGATATAGTCTTCTTTTAGTTTCTGGAAAACTTCCAGTCCATCCATCTCAGGCATGCGAACATCTAGCAGTATTACATCGGGGATTTCTTCACGGATTTTTTGTAGGGCATCAATTCCATCCGTAGCTGTAATGACCTCATATCCCTCATCTTCTGCTATTGCAGTACAGAGATCTCGTACGCCTTCTTCGTCGTCAGCAATTAATACTTTATATTTCATCATGTTACAAATGTAAGGGGAAAGCCATAAAATGCAATAGGGGTATCCGTTATAGAATCATTCCTAGAAGAATCTGAGAGATCTTCTACGAAGCAGTTCTCCATTTGGAAAAGCCGATTCTAAACTCTGTTTTATGGAGCTGAGAATCACTTTCAAAGGAAATTCTGCCTTCCATATCTTCCATCATTCTGCGGGATATAGCCAATCCCAAGCCAGTTCCTTTGTCTTTTGTCGTAAAGAACGGTGTAAAGATTTTTCCAACATCTTCTTCCCGAATTCCATACCCATTGTCTTGAACACAAATCCACAAAGTGTCAGCTTCAGCTTTCGTGCAAATAGTCACTGTACCTTCACCAATGGGTACAGCTTGTATCGCATTAAGAACAAGATTAAACAGCACTTGGTGAACTTTTCTTTGATCGGCATAGATTTCGATAGAATCCATATCGTGAATTTGAAACTCTGTTTTTCTTTGTTGAATTCGATCTTTCAGCAAGTTTTCGATAATACCGAGTAATTCAGAAAGAGAGACCCACTCCTGAACGGTTTTTGAAGGTCTGGCATAGGTAATCAAGTCTTTTAGTAAGTCTTCTAAGCGATCAATTTCTCTACTGATCAATTGAATCATACGAACACTGCCACTGTCGCTGGATACTTTTTTGCCCAGGAGCTGTACAAATCCTTTCACAGATGTTAAAGGATTTCGAATCTCATGAGCAATACCTGTTGTAAACATACCTAACATTCGAAGGGATTCATTCTTTTCTGCTTCGCGTATCAATTTAACATTTTCGGTAACGTCGTCCAGGGTGATTAAAACCGTCTTTTTCTTCTCTGGGTCATAGTGCGAAGTAATTACAATATGGAAATATTTCTGTGCAGAGGGCAAGCGAACAGGGAAGTGATCAAAAGAAAAGGTATGATGGTTTTCAAAGGTTCGATTCACAGCATTTTCCAAAACAGGGCCTAGCAAGGAGTAGATCGTTTGTGTGGACAGTTGGTCCTGCTGTAAATTCAATAGTTCCAGGGCTGCTTTGTTGTAAAAAAGGATTGTATTTTCTTGGTCAAGAGAAATCATTGCTGTAGATGCATTGTTAAGGATTAAGTCAGATCGTGTACGCGAAAGAATAAGGCTTTGTGCCAATTGATTGATTCCATCAGATATAATGCCCATCTCACCATTCATTGGAGGTATGGATACGTGTAAATCGCGTTCGAGGGTTTTTAATCCTTTAAGAATTCTTTTGATACGGTTGGAAAAAGACAATCCAAAAATAAAGGCAAATAGCAAGATGAGACCAATGACAAAGATTGTTATAGTGTTGGTTCTTTGTTGCATAAGAGCAATTTTGGCATCCAAATCTTTGTAGGATTCTTCTACCCATACAAATGAACCATCGTTACTGATAGGAACCGTTGCTATTAATTTTTGGTACGGATAGTGATCTGTATGTTCATTAAAGCCATATATGCGGTTTTGACTGCGGATATAAAATCCTGCTCCACCTTGATCACCAAATAGCGAAGAAGAAGTTTCAATAATACCATTTAGTGTAGTGCGGATTCTTTGTTTTAAAAGGTTTTGATATATATCTTCGACAGTTTTTGGCTCAGTGCCTTTGTATCTAGCATGTTGTTCTTTGGCCAACTGATAAATCTGGCTTTGTTCCCCTACAAAATATCGATTGTACTCTTTGACCAGATAGTGCCCAACTTTTTCAATTTTTTCTTGTTTTTCTAAAATGAGCATTTCTTTGGCATTTTGTGTTAAGAATAAATTCAAAGTTACATTTCCTGTAACAACTACCAAAAGTGTAAACAGAATGACTTGGAAGCGAACCGAACCAAGAAGCCTTAACATTGTCGCCACCAAACATTTTCAGGAGACAGCAATCGTTGCAACTCAGTGGTGAGTTCCATGCTTCTTGTTACGTGAAAGCTCATAGAAGGATGCGTTTCAATGCGGTATCCTCGGAACGATAAGCTTAATACTACATCAGAGGGTCCAGTGTGCTTTTGCAGGAGTTGTGTAATGGCAGATAGCTTAGATTTGTTGACTGTGTCGAGGTTGATACTTAAGAACAATCTGGAAGGTTTTTCGAGTTGGCGATAGACATCGGACAAAGATATACACCGGTCTACTTTTTTAATGAGTGCTTGAAATCCATCGTTGCGATACACTACTTTTACGGTAAACAAAAATGCCATGATAGCACCGGCGTTTTCGCCCTGAACTACAGCATCAATATCACTCGCTGCTTCTCCAAATGCGACAAGTTCCATAGATCCAGAAACATCCGATACAGTGCACATTCGAACTGGATTCTTGGTTTTTTTCCGAGGACTACGAACTGAGTCCAGCATACAGAATATCGTAACCTCAGTTTCAGTTTGAATTCCCTCAAGGGTTTCCAATGTGGTGTATTCAATTTTGGGGAACGCTTCTAAAAACTGGATCATGGGGTTGGTGGTAATGTAGAATCCTAACGCTTCTTTTTCAAAAAGCAGATTTGTCTCTATAGAGCCTTTTTGAGATAAACTAGATTCACTTTCATCGGTTGTCTGTGGAGTCTCAAACAAGGATATTCCTTCTTCGCGAACATTGTTCAGGTTGTCCAGAAGCTGGGAACGATTTTTTTGGAAGAAATCGAATGCTCCTGCTTTGATCAAGAACTCAACAGTCCTTTTGGTCACCTTGTTGGTTTTGTTTCTTGTTTTGAAATCTTTTATACCAATGTACGCTCCGTTGGTTTTTCGATCTTCAAGAATGCTTTCTAGTGCAGCTTCTCCTACATTTTTTATAGCGGATAATCCAAACCTGATTCCAGTTTCCGTAAGTTCACCATCTTTTTGAAAAGGATTCTGAGATGTTTTTTCCAGCGAGAACAATACTTCACTTTTATTGATATGGGGCGGTAGAATTGGGATATCCATACATCGGCATTCTTCAATATACCCTTCGATCTTTTTTTCATCCGATCGAAAAGTATTCATGAGAGAACACATATACTCAGCAGGGTAATTGGCTTTTAAATACGCTGTTCTATACGACAAAAGACCATAGCAGGCAGCATGAGCCCGGTTAAAACCATATTCTGCAAATTTTTCTAACATGGAAAAAACAGTTTCAGCCAGCTCTTCAGAAAAGCCCTTTTCTTTTGCTCCTTGAACAAATTTTTCGTGCTGCTCTTCCATCAGTGAAGCAATTTTTTTGCCCATCGCTTTGCGAAGTTTATCGGCATCTGCCATGGAAAAACCACTCATTACTTGTGCAATATTCATCACCTGCTCTTGGTAAATACAAATACCGTAGGTATTTTTAAGAACTGGTTCTAAACAAGGATCCAGATATTGGATTTGAGATAAATTTTGTTTGTTTTGAATGAAGCTTGGAATATTTTGCATTGGACCTGGTCGATACAGAGCAACCATAGCGATAATATCTTCGATGGAGTCGGGCTTAAGCTCTTTTAACCATTTCTGCATACCTGGGCTTTCAACCTGGAATATGCCCTTGGTTTGCCCTTTTTTGTATAGCTCGTAGGTAAGTGGATCATCTAATGTAATGGTATCAAAATCTACGTTGATATCTCGCTGTGATTGTACCATTGAACAACAGTCCTTGATGATGGTTAGGTTTTTTAGTCCTAAAAAGTCCATTTTTAAAAGGCCTAACTGCTCGACAGTATTCTTTTCATACATACTCACGCGTTTTTTATTCTTATCGATGGCAAGAGGTACATAATTCCACAAGGGTTCATCGGTGATAAGAATACCGCAAGCATGTGTCGAAAAGTTGCGAACAGCATGTTCAAGTCTTGTTGCCGTTTGGTAAATACGGGTATAGGTTTCATCTTCATCGACTAGTTTTTTAAACGATTCGCTTTGCTGATAAGCTGATTCTAAGCTTTGTCCCATTGGGATTTTTTTAGACTGTTGGTTAATTTCTGAAGGAGAGATTTTAAACGCTCTGGCAACATCACGAAATGCTGCTCTGGACTCCAATTTACCGAAGGTACCTATCTGGGAAACGCAATCTTCCCCGTACATTTCTTTCACATAATCAATAATTTCTTCCCGCCTTGAATCTTCAAAATCTATGTCGATGTCTGGCATGGAAAAACGCTGAGGGTTTAAAAATCGCTCAAAATACAGGTTGTATTGTATGGGATCAAGGTCGGTGATTCGAAGTAGATAACTGACGATACTGCCTGCCGCTGATCCTCGGCCTGGACCTACTGCAATATCTTTTTCACGAGCATAACGGATGAAATCTTGTACAACCAAGAAATAATCGACAAAATCCATGGACTCGATGACGTTTAACTCATATTCAAGTCGCTGCCGAATATCTTCTCGTATCTTGTCTCCATAACGATAGGGAAGATTTTTTTCACACAACTGTCGCAGGTATTGGATTCGCTCTTCTTTGGAGGAAATGCCTTTGTCGGGGTTGCGGTATTTGGGTAAATGTTTGGTCTTGAAATCAAATTCCAGATTACATTTTGCAGCTACTTCAGCAGTGTTTTGAATGGCTTCGGGTAGCTCTGGGAAAAGCTGAAGCATTTCTTCTTCGCTCTTTAAATAGAAACTGTCTCCGGTAAAACGCATTCGGGATGGATCATCATAATCTTTGAGCTGCTGAATGCATAACAAAATATCATGGGGGTAAGCATCGTCTTTTTTTATGTAATGTGAATCATGCGTTGCAATAATGGGAATATCTAACTTTCTTGCTAAAGAAACAAGGCGAGGATTTACCCTTAATTCTTCATCAATCCCATGATTCATGATTTCAATGTAGTAATCGGATCCAAATCGCTCCTTAAACTGCCGGGCAAGCTTTTCTGCTTCTTCTATATGATCCGATAATAAAAGTCGGGGCAACTGTCCTTGGATGCAGGCAGAGCTAACAATGATGTCGTCTCCTAAGGAGGATAGCAGTTCAAAGTCAATACGGGGTTTGTAATAAAATCCTTCAGTGTAAGACCTTGATACGATATTACAAAGATTTTTATAACCCTGGAAATTTTTTGCCAACAGAAGAAGGTGAAACAAATTGGTTCCATGATATTTTTCGGTTTTGGTGTGACGACTCTCGGGTGCTACATACACTTCACACCCGATAATGGGTTTTACCTGGTGTTTGGTACAAGTCCTATAAAACTCGATGGCACCAAACATGGTACCATGATCGGTTAATGCTATGGCTTCTTGACCAAGTTCTTTGGCATACAGAGCCATCTCCTCTGTTTTGCTTAGTCCATCCAGCAGGCTATATTCAGAATGATTGTGGAGATGTACAAAAGACACTGCTAGTCTTCCAGATGCTCGATAAAACTCACAATCTTTTGGGTTAAATCCATTGTTTTTTCTATGGTTGGAGTTTCTACGAGTACTCGAAATAAGGGTTCAGTCCCAGAAGGACGAACAACCATTCTAGCATCAGGATATTGGATTTGTATTTGCTCCATCGTATCGCGGAAACGTGGAGAAGTAAGTATTCGATTTTTGTCGTGTACATGTAAATTTGTAAGTCGCTGCGCATACATTGGTATTGTACGAATTGCTTCTTGTATAGACTTGCTTAAAGATGTGATCGCATGTATGTATTCTAGTGCAGAAACAAGGCCATCTCCAGTTGGACTTTTGTCTAAAATTAGCAGATGACCAGATTGTTCACCACCGATTTGAGCTGATAAGCGTATCATGTCGCGGTAGACATATTTATCCCCAACATCAGAGCGGTGAAAGTCAATTTCATTTTGCTTCAGAAACTCGATAATGCCTTCATTTGTCATTACCGTTCCCACTACTGTTTTTTGGGATAGAGTGCTCATTTGCTTGCGAGAGAGAGCAACTGTGGTAATCATGTGATCCCCATCAATCAGTTCTCCTTCGGGAGTGAAGGCAAGCACTCGGTCGCCATCACCATCGTGAGAAAAAATAAAATCATAGGTTTTTTTTGTCTTTTTTAAAAAAGACTGAATCGTTTCTGGGTGTAATGACCCACAATTTTGGTTGATGGAATAGCCATCCTGCTCTGTACAAATCGCAGTAACATTGGCTCCTAGTTGCTGTAACACTTCGGGAGTGGTGTGAACCGTAGCCCCATTGGCACAATCTACCAAAATATTAACCGAAGTAAGATGTAAAAAAGAATACAAATGTACAATGGAAGAAATGTATTCATCTTTTGCTTCAGGTTGTGCAATACTTGTTCCCGGAAAACCAGGAGTTTCTTGTATTAACCATGGACAATCGATCAGGTGCTCTATACGATCTTCTGCTTCTTCACTAGCTTTTTCACCATTGCGCTGAAAAAGCTTGATCCCATTGTATGGGGCAGGATTGTGAGATGCCGATATAACAATGCCCAAGTGATATTGTTTTGCTTTGCACAGCCGTGAAACAGCCGGGGTAGGGACAACGCCAAATAAGTGACAATGTACCCCAACTAAGTTCAATCCATCAACAAGATTTTGTTGAATACGTTCTCCACTGGGTCTTGGATCTCTTCCGATACAAACGTGAAGTTCTTCTTGTGGATAAGTTTCTTTAAGGTATTCCCCAATGGACTTTCCAATTTGTAAAACGAATTCGGGACCTAGTCCAGTATCAGCTAGGTCCCGAATTCCATCTGTTCCAAAGTATTTCATTATGCTAGCGCTTGTTTCGATACTCCTACAAGCGTAGAGAAGTTGTCCTTGTGTTCAACTGCAATTTGAGCAAGAACTTTACGGTTCAATGGAATTTCTAATTTTTTCAATCCATTGATAAATCGAGAATAATTCATTTCTGGATCTGAAAGGCGTACGGCTATATTGATACGTTGAATCCAAAGAGCTCGGATGTCACGTTTCATGAGCCTTCTGCTAATATAAGCGTTACGTTCTGCGTGCATAACTCGTTCTTTGGCCGCTCGGAATCTACGACTTGCAGATCCTTGGTAACCTTTCGCTTTTTTCATTAGCTTTTTTACTCTACGGCGACGAGTGAATCCACCTTTAACTCGCATAATACTACTCCTTACTACTTTTTGCTACTAGAGCTGTTTACTTAGAAATTTTTACATTTGGGATTAAAAAACGAACAACACGGAGTTTGTCCTTTGGAACTTCTTGTTGTTTGTTTAATTTTTTCCGGGTAACCGTATTCTTTTTGCTTAACATGTGGTTGTGCCCAGAACGAAGAAACATAATTTTCCCCGTACCCGTTATTTTAAAACGTTTCATTGCCGTTTTTGAAGATCGAATTTTGTGTTTCATGTACTTTATCCTTTCTTAGAAACAGGAGCAAGAATGGCAATAATATTTTTTCCCTCCATTTTGGGAGGTCCTTCTAATTTGCCGAACTCATCTACAATTTCTGTTATTCTTTCTATCATCTGGAAACCTTGTTTTTTATAAATAATTTCTCGGCCTCTGAACATGATGATAAGCTTTACTTTATCCCCATTTTGAAGGAATTTTGTAACTCTTTTCATTCGCACGTCAAAGTCACCCTCTGCAATATTCAACCCAATTTTGCAGATTTTTAAATCATTATGTACCTGTCTTTTCTTGGCTTCCCTACTCTTTTTAGCTAAATCATATACATATTTGCCATAATCCATGATTTTGCATACGGGAGGCTTTGCATCCGGTGCAATTTCAACAAGGTCATATCCACGATTTCTGGCCATATTAAGCGCTGATATTGTATCTACGATGCCGACTTGGCCACCATCTTCATCGATTAATCGAACCTGTCTAGCGCCTATGCTTCCATTAATTCTATGCTGATGTTTAATATACTACCTCCATGCAATAAAATTCTTACTAGTTTTACAAAAACTTCGTTATAATGTCAAGAGATCATGGATTGCAAAATCAAAAAATCGTCTTTTCATCAATTTCTTGATGCATTCTATTCATGATTTCTTCAAGACTCATTGATCCAAGATTTTCGCGATGACGTTTCCGAACAGATACGGTTTGACTCTCGGCTTCATTTTTTCCCACAACAAGAAGATAAGGAATTTTTTCAAT
The DNA here is from genome assembly GCA_040767255.1 of Caldisericia bacterium. Taxonomy (GTDB): domain Bacteria; phylum Caldisericota; class Caldisericia; order UBA6126; family UBA6126; genus JAGLCW01. The sequence goes on along the minus strand of JAXGOZ010000009.1, from coordinate 48,923 downwards.
TTCGCCTTTTCGAATTTTCGCATTCATTCGCTCATTGTTTTCATCCACTTCTGCACGAAGATTTTGCTTGCGTAAAACAGTGCAAATCTCTCGTGCATAGGGCAAAACATCATCGGAAATTGGAATGATACGAACCTGGAGCGGAGAAATCCATAATGGGAAATTTCCTGCATATTGCTCAAGAAGAATGGCGATAAATCGTTCCATAGAACCTAAAGTAGCAGTGTGGAGCATATATGGTGTATGTTCAGCTCCATCTTCTCCAATATACGTTAGGCCGAATTTCTTTGGAAGGTTGAAATCTACTTGTATTGTCGTACATTGCCAGAGTCTTCCCAAGGCATCTTTTACCTTGATATCGATAGCAGGTCCATAAAATTTGGCTTCACCAGGGTCAATTTGATAAGGAATGCCCATACGCTCGACAATCGAAATAAATTCCTTTTCAATATGATCCCACTGCTGTGGGTCTCCTGCATATTTACCAGCATCAATATGCTCCTGGTCACGAATACTTACAAATATATGTAGATCTGTAAAACCAAAATCTTTAAACAGCTGGATAGAAAACTCACGAATATTGTTAAGCTCGGATTCTAATTGATCTGGGGTACAAAAAACATGGGCATCATCTTGTTCAAAGCTGCGCACACGCAATAATCCATGAAGAACTCCTGATTTTTCATACCGATACACATTGGCCAGTTCAAAATATCGAATAGGAAGTTCTCGGTAACTGCGAAGTTCATTTTTGTAAACAGTTAAGTGAAAAGGGCAGTTCATTGGTTTTACCATAAAAACTTGATTGTCTCTTTCCATTGGTGGAAACATTGTATCCAGATAATGGTAATAATGACCTGAAGTCTTCCACAAATCTACCAATCCCAGATGAGGAGTACGTATTTCTTGGTAGCCTGCTTCAATATGCTTCTTTTTATCGTAATCCTCAATCATACCTAGAAGAGTAGCCCCTTTTGGCAACCAGATTGGAAATCCTGCTCCAACTTGTTCTTCAAAGGTAAAGATTTTTAATTCTTTGCCTACTTTTCTATGATCTCGTTTTTTTGCTTCTTCGAGCATCAATAAGTATTGTTTCAACTCTTTTTTATCGAAAAAGGCGGTACCATAAATTCTTTGTAGCATTGGATTGGTTTCTTTCCCTCTCCAATAAGCTCCTGCAAGAGATAAAAGCTGAAAAAATCGTACTTCCCCCGTAGAAGCAACATGGGGACCCTTGCACATATCTGAAAAATCTCCCTGGGTATAAAGGCTAATGGTTTCACCTTCAGGGATTTCTTTTAATAGTTCTAGTTTATACGTCTCCCCTTGCTCTTCTAAGAGTTTTCGTAGTTCATCTCGGAACACTTCTTTTTTTTCAATCGGAAGGTTTTCTTTAACGATGTTTTTCATTTCTTCCTGAATTTTCTCAAGGTCTTCAGGAACAAAGGAGATTTCTCGATCAAAATCATAATAGAAGCCAGTATCTGTGGAGGGGCCAATGCCCAGTTTCACCTCCGGATACAATCGTTTGACTGCTTGTGCCAGTATATGGGAAGCAGAATGTCGTAAGGCTTCTAAACCATGATGATCACTACTCATTCTAAATCTCCTTTCGGTCATATAGTTGTATACAATGTCATGTACAATAGTATAGGGGAATTTCAAAAAAAATGTTATAGAAAAAAAAGGGAAGAGGTATCGGGGAGAGAAGATTTGAACTTCCGACCTCTTGATCCCGAACCAAGCGCTCTACCAAACTGAGCCACTCCCCGAAATGGAGAAGAAAAAAAGATGGTCGGAGCGAGAAGATTCGAACTTCCGACCCCCAGCACCCCATGCTGGTGCGCTAGCCAAACTGCGCCACGCTCCGAAGTTGATGGTTAAAACACGTATTTCATTATATCCAAATCGAAAAAAAAGCAAATATTACTCGTACTTCAATTGTCGACTCATTAAATCATAAATAGCTTCTTGCGGGTTTTTTCCATGAAACAAAACTTGTTGCAGCATGGAAGAAATTGGCATTTCTACATGAACCGAATCTGCTAATGTTAGAAGAGCTTCCAGATTGTCGATCCCTTCAATCGTTTTTCCAGATTGTTTCATGAGATACTCCGGTGTAACCCCTTGGGCTAATTGCAATCCAGCCCAGAAGTTTCTACTTTTCGGAGAGGAACAGGTAAGGATTAAGTCTCCCAAACATGCCAATCCGTATATGGTTTCATCCTGCGCACCCAAAGCACTTAAGAGTCGTTTCATTTCTTGTGTACCACGGATTAAAAGTGCAGCATGAATATTTTGACCGATCTTCATTCCTGATAGAATTCCAGCAACAATAGCGATTACATTTTTCATGGGCCCACCAAGTTGGACACCCGTTAGATCTGTGTTGGCGTACACTCGGAATGTTGGTTGAGAAAACCATTCTTGTAGTTCTTCCAACTTTTTCTGTTGAACACCTGATAAAGTTGTACAGGCTGGAAGATCTTGTGCAATTTCAATGGCAAAATTGGGTCCTGACAAAACAAAGATCTGTTCTAGTGATAGAGAAGTTTCATCAACAAAATACTCAGAAAGCAATCGGATCTTCTTTCCGTACATCAATCCTTTAGTAAGAATTGTAATGGTAGTGGAAGGGGTTACATTCGATTTCATGCTTTCAACAAGAGCGGGAATATATTTGGAGGGTTGGGCAATGAAAAGAATATCTTTCCCCTGCATCGCCAGTTCTAGAGAAGTTGTACAAGAAATACTGGTGGGTAGTTGAATACCAGGCAAATAACTTTTGTTTTCATGGGATTGGTTAATTTCTTGTTCAATTTTCAATTCATGAGACCACAGGACAATAGGAAATCCTTTTTTAGCTAGAAGACGGGCCATTGAAGTACCCCATGCTCCGGCTCCCAGTACAGCAATGGAGGGCGTGCTCATTCACTCTCGCCTTTGCGATTACGGATGCGGATTTCAACGGGTGTACCTGTCAGTTCCATAGATTCAATAATTTTATTCTTAAAGAAGTTTATATAAGGTTGAGTAAACATTTTGGGTCGGTTCACAAAAAAGGCAAATCGGGGTGGTTTGGTTGCATATTGCGTCACATACAAAATTTTCCGCTCTCCCATTTGTATTGGGTTATCGATAATGATTTTCCGGATCATTTTATTGACTTCGTGAGTGGTAAATCGTTTTGTGTATGAGGTATAAGTTTTTTGGATCAAGGCAAACATCTCTTCAGAGCCCTGTCCAAGCTTTGCAGAAATAAAAACAACGGGAGAGTAGGCTAAAAAGCGAAGTTTTGTTCGTATGCTCCAAAGCACATCATGAGGATCATGGATTTGATCTTTTTTGTTTACCACAATGATGCAAGCTTTTCCGTTGGTTTGAATTGTTTTGGCTATTTTTTGATCTTCTCTGCTGATTGTCTCGGTTCCGTCAAGCATGAAAAGAGCAATATCGGCGGTTTTCACTATGCCTTCGGTTCGCTTCATGCTTAAATAAATGGGGCCAAACTCATGCATCCATTTTGATCGAATGCCTGCTGTATCAATAAATTTGTATTCCTGTCCTTTGAATATAGTGTGTTCCTGAATAGGATCTCGGGTTGTAAACTCTTGATTCTGGACAAACGAACGAGTTTGTCCCAAAACTTGATTAAACAGTGTCGATTTTCCGACATTGGGTTTGCCTAATATAGCAATAGCAGGAAATTCAGCTGGTTCTTCGTCAGATACTGGAGAATCTTGTGCTTTTTCCACGCAAGCATCCAAAAGCTCATAGACACCATAATTGGAAACAGCAGACACGGGGAATAATTCAGAAAATCCAAGCTGATAGAAATCATTTTCATCAAAATGCTTTCGCCTATCGGCCTTGTTCACAACCAAAATGGTTCGATCAAATAAACCAATGCGACGGATAAACATGGCTAGTTGTTCGTCTTGCGGATGTAAACCATGAGCTCCATCTACTACCATCAAAATTACATCAGATCGTTGCATTTCCTCTACAATCAGTTTTTGTTGCTCATCCAACTCTCGAACAGAGGATATTTCTTCTAAGCCAGCGGAGTCCGCTACACGCATTTTCTTTTGTCCCCACTCCATTTCATAGCGGATAATATCTCTGGTTGTAGCTTTTTCTTCTAGAACAATATTTCGTTGTTTTGTGATACTATTAAACAACGATGATTTTCCAACCGAATATCGACCGATCAAAAATATCTTTACCATTTTTAATGTTCTCTTCTTTCGTTATAATAAATGACACATCTATAGTAGAGTATAGCAAATAAATTGGAGTTAACGATGAATCTAAAAGATCTTTCTATTCATGATTTTTGCAATGAACTCGCTTCCAAAAACCCTACTCCAGGCGGAGGTTCTGCTGCGGCTGCCGCAGGTGCGCTAGGATTAAGTTTGGTTCTCATGGTTGGGAATTATGCTGAAGATCAAGAAAAACTCAGTTCTATTTTAGATGCACTGAAAGAAGAAAAAAACAAACTGATCTCCTTAATTGATGAAGACGCAGAATCTTTCAATGCATTCATGAAGGCTATGAAAATGCCCAAATCAACTCCAGAAGAAAAGCAACAGCGTAAAGGTGCCATGCAAGATGCACTGAAAAATGCTGCCCAAATCCCCTTCCAGACATTACAATCCTGCAGTATTGGAACAAAGTATATGGCAATGTTGCAAGAGGATGTCAAAGAGAGCATGATAAGCGACTTGGGAGCAGCCAGCACATTGCTTTGTTCTGCAATACGAAGTGCATACTTGAATGTTATTATCAATGCTAACTCCATTAAAGATGAGGATTTTTCACAAAAACTGGTTTCAGAAGCCCAAAGAATGCAATCCAATTCCGTGGAAGCCCTGTCCTCTATGTACAAAAGCGTGGCCGAACGTCTTGAAAAATCTGCCTAATTATCTTTCCTTTACTCTTCCCGAATTGCATGAAGTGCAACAAAAACTTACAGAAGAGTTACAACATTGTTGTTTGTGCCCCCGAGAATGCAAGGTAAATCGAAACCAGGGAGAGGTTGGATTCTGCAAAGCAGGACCAGTTGTAAAATTGGGCAACTATATGGTGCATACCGGCGAAGAACCCCCAATCTCAGGTACAAAAGGTTCGGGAACTGTTTTTTTCGCACATTGCACTTTGCAGTGCTGTTACTGTCAAAACTTCCCTTTTTCTCAAGAACATGCAGGAAAAGAGTATTCAATTAATGAACTCGCATCCATTTACCTTTGGCTACAAGAGCAGGGTTGTCATAACATAAACTGGGTCAGTCCCACACAATTTTTACCGCAAGCTTTTGAAGCTTTGGTAAAAGCCCGTGAAAAAGGACTTCGTATCCCAATTTTGTGGAATTCCAGTGGATGGGAGAATCCCCCCATCTTTGAGTTGTCTCAATACTTTTGCGACATTTTCCTCCTGGACGCTCGATATAGCCAGGATGAAACTGCAAAGAAATACTCAAAAGCAATCCACTATAGCGCTTTGAATAAAAGAATCATTCAGATTGCTAGAAATATCCACCCTTACGATCGATGGGATGGTGATCTTTTAGTAAAAGGCTTGATTATTCGCATTTTGGTTCTACCCGGTTTTTCACAAGAGAGTATTGATATTTTGCACATGCTTCATGATACAGTTGGTGATGAAGTACTGATCAGCCTTATGAGTCAATATTTTCCTACCTGGAATGCCTTTGATCATCCCCCGTTAAACCGTTCTCTAGATCCTGATGAATGGAAGAAAGTTTCTGATACGTTGACTTCACTGGGATTTTCAAATGGTTGGATACAAGATCTTTCATGAGCTACTCTACCCTGGATCTTTCATTTCTAGTAGAAAAACTATCTCTAAGTGGTGGTTTTCAACCTCTTGAAAAATGGTTTCAAGAATGCTCTGGTAGAGGCATAGAAACATTTTTAGTAGGGGGTTGTATTCGAGACTCTGCCCTACATATCTCCAAAAAAAACCTTGATCTCGATTTTATCATCAAACCTTTTGAAAAAACAAAAGAGGCCACAAGTCTATTAAGTACCATCCTTTGCGGCCATTTCTTTCCATTGGATGAACAACGAAAGATATATCGCATTCATGCGGATTCAATGCAGTTAGATATGAATGGAATACGAGGAGATGAACTCATCGACGATATGTTCCAGAGAGATTTCAGCATGAATGCAATATACACTCCATTGTCTACTTTTTTACGACAAGCACAGACCCATCCGTCTCGTGTATCTGTGATAGATTTGTTCAATGGAATCTCGGATCTACATTACAAAAATATCCGAGCTCATAATCCTTCTACATTTGAAGAAGATCCCTTGCGTATTCTACGTGCATTCCGTATTGCATCCCAAATCCAAGGTACAATAGATCCAGGTACATACCAGGCAATGGTAGATGCCAAACACGAGATTAAAATATGTGCTCAAGAAAGAATACGTGAAGAATTTGTAAAAATATTAGCACAGCCCAAAAGTCATTTATGGATTTTTGCCATGGAAGAAGCAGGGATTCTTTCCACATTTTTCCCTTTCTTTGATTGGTATACCGAAATTGACCATTGCTTTACATCCTGGCTTCAACTTCAAAAACATGTGAAGGCTGGATTACAGTATCTGGAAGAAATTTTTGTTCGAATCCACCAAAACGATTTCCCTTTTTCAGAAAAACTAGGCTATGTTTTAGATACAGAACTCCAACCAGAGACAACATTCGAAGTAGCTATGAAAATTGCAATTCTCCTGCATGATATTGGTAAGCCTGATACTTTACGGGTTGTGAAGGATCGTCTGCGTTTCTTTGAGCATGAAAATGTTGGTGTAAAAGCAGCCAAAGAATATTTGCAAGAAATGCACTTTTCTACGAAAGAAATCCGATTTATTACCGAACTCATTCAATGGCATATGCGACCTCACAATTTATCCAATGTAGAAAACTTAACACAAAGAGCTCGGTATCGATTTTTCCGTGATACATCCCCATATTCAATTCCCATACTGTTAATCGCTCTAGCTGATGCATATGCAACAAGAATGGTTCCCATGAAGGAACTACCACACTATGAAGCTTTTTTACAAGATATGTTACAATACGCATTTACTCCTGGTACAACCAATCAAAGCCCTTTCTTGAACGGTAATGAAATCATGGAAGTAACCGGTCTTCCGCCTGGAAAAAAAATTGGATATTTACAGAGCAAATTACTCGAAGAACAAAGTGTAGGAAACATTCAATCAAAAGAAAAAGCCATTGAATGGGTAAAAGAATTTGAAAAAGTCCTTGACAAGTAACGAACTATTGCACATTTGTCAAATTTTTTAATACTATATTATTTTGGTGTATACTAGTAAGAAAATATCCTGTTAGGAGTGTATGTGCATGGATAAAGACAGAGTTATTACAAATCGTGGGCTTGCTCAAATGCTAAAAGGCGGAGTGATTATGGACGTAACAACCGCTCAACAAGCAGCAATTGCACAAGAAGCAGGCGCTGTTGCCGTGATGGCTCTGGAACGTGTACCAGCCGATATTCGGAAAGCTGGAGGGGTTGCCCGAATGTGCGACCCACTAAAAGTCAAAGAAATACAAGAAGCTGTTACCATTCCAGTTATGGCAAAATGTCGTATTGGACATATTGTTGAAGCTCGAGTGTTAGAATCTCTTCATGTTGACTACATTGATGAAAGTGAAGTTTTAACTCCAGCGGATGAAGAAAACCACATTGACAAAATTGCTTTTCAGATTCCGTTTGTTTGTGGTTGTAGAGATATTGGTGAGGCACTCCGAAGAATTTCTGAAGGTGCATCCATGATTCGAACCAAGGGTGAGGCTGGCACCGGAAATGTTGTAGAAGCTGTACGCCATATGCGAAAAGTGCAATCTCAGATTCGACAAATTGTTTCTATGGTGGAAGACGAATTATATACAGCAGCTAAAGAATGGCGAGTGCCTGTACAACTCCTGCGAGAAGTAAAAGAAAATAAAAAACTCCCCGTAGTAAATTTTGCAGCTGGTGGTGTTGCTACCCCCTCTGATGCTGCTCTTATGATGTTACTTGGAGCGGATGGAGTATTTGTTGGATCTGGTATTTTTAAATCCCAAAATCCATCTGTTATGGCAAAAGCTATCGTAGAAGCAGTAGCACATTGGAACGAACCCGAAGTAATTGCCAAGGTCTCTGTTGGCCTTGGAGATGCAATGAAGGGTTTGGATATCCACTTAATCGATGAAAAAGACAGACTATCAGATAGGGGCATATAATAAGTGAAAATTGGCATCCTGGGGTTCCAGGGTTCTATTGAAGAACATGAATATGTGTTTCGAAGGCTCTCAGTTGAGACAATACGTGTGAAAACACCACAAGATTTAGAACGAATTCATGGCATTGTTCTTCCTGGCGGAGAGAGTACCCATATGCTTCGAATGCTACACTTCAATCATCTATTTGATCCTCTTCGAAAGATGATACAAGATGGGTTACCAACTTGATGGCAACCTGTGCAGGTGTTGTGTGCTTTCGAAAGCGATAGATAATACAAAACAAGAGACTTTACAAGTTCTAGATGTCGTTGTATCTAGAAATGGATATGGTCCACAATACTTTAGTTTTGTAGAGGAGGTCACCATTGAAGGCTTTACGGAGAAATTTCGAGCGGTTTTCATACGAGCCCCCATTGTCCGCTCATTAGACTCAAACATTCCAGTTTTGTCAAAAGATCGGCATGAAAACCGATATTTATAAGACAAAAAAGAACATATTTGCGTTAACTTTTCACCCTGAAATAGGGAATGACGATCGCATTCATTCCATGTTTCTACAATCATTAACCTAGTAGGAGGAACACTAATGTCCGGACATTCTAAGTGCTTTAATATTAAAGGTAAAAAGCAAGCTGAAGATGCAAAAGAATTAGCTGTTTACAAAATTGGGGAAAGAATTGACAATCGCTGCCAGAGAAGGTGGTGGTAACGTTGATTCCAACCCCAGACTTCGCAGTGCAATTGAAAAAGCAAAAGCCGGTGGTATGCCTAATAATAACATTGATAGAGCTATCAAGCGTGGAACCGGTGAGTTAAAAGATGGATACGAAATTCTCGAACTCGCTTATGAAGGATACGGTCCTGAAGGAACGGCTATTTTGGTCAAGTTGCAACGGATAACAAAAACCGTGCTTCTGCTGAAATTCGGAAGATTTTCAGTAAATTTGGTGGTAGCATGGGAGAGCAAGGATGCGTCTCCTGGATGTTCAAGACCGTAGGTAATATTACACTGAAAGACTCTGACCTATCGGAAGATGAAGTTTTTGAAATCGCTACAAAATGCGAAGCAGAAGATTTCTCAAAAGAAGAAGTGGTTGGGTTTTATCTGTTGATCCAAAATCCTTGTATTCAGCAAAAGAAATCCTTGAACAAGAAGGAATTGAGATTGAAAATGCAGAACTGGACAAAGTACCAACACATATGTAAAACTCACTCAGTGACAAAGCACAAAAGATGCTCCGACTTCTGAATGAATTAGAAGATAGCGACGATGTAACCAAGCTATTTTCGAATTATGACATTCCAGACGAAGAGTTTGAAATTTTCTTGAATAGCTAAAAAAGTGAAAAACTTAACACCATTATTCTAGGAATTGATCCTGGAATAGCGAATACGGGATATTATTGTCTTCTTTTTAAAGAAGACACGCTTCGTTTTATTAGATGTAGGTGTTTTCATAACTAAAAAAGGACCTACAGAACAACGAATCAAAAAGATTTATGATTTTTTCAACAATACGTTCTCCTTTTCATCCCAACTGCATGGTGATGGAACAATTGTTCTTCTCAAAAAATGTAAAAACAGCACTTGTTGTAGAAGAGGTTCGTGGTTCCCTAATGCTTTTATGTGCCCAACAAAATATGAGTTTTGCACAATACACTCCTTTGCAGATTAAAAAAACACTCACTCACTATGGGCAAGCCTCCAAAATGGAAGTAAAATTAGTATCAGAATCCATTTTGGATATCTCTTTGCCAACATCAGACGATGCATGCCGATGCGGTGCAGCAAGTCTCTGTCATGTGTATACTTTTTTGATTGGAGTGACCTATGATAAAACAACTACAGTACTATTCTAAGCACAGCTGATCAGTACGTTGTTATTGAGCCAGTGTCAGGCGCATTCTGGATTGTAGTTTCAAATTCCTTCTCTGATGAAGCGCTACTGCTGGCGATATGAATCCTGTATGATTACACACACCATTGTAATCGTCGAAAACATCTCTTGTTATGGTTTCACTGAAGCATATGAAAAGTATTCAACCTTTTGTATCACCTTACGAAAGTTGGGTAAAATGGCTGAATTTATGTTCATTTCTTCGTTGTTCCAATCGTTTCGGAAGGTGTTCCAGAATCATTGTCTAAAGCTCACAGATGGAAATTTATCACCCTTGCTAAGAAAATTCACTTGTATTTGAGCGAAAAAATGGAAAAAATGAAATGCCAATGCAAGATCTTGAAAAGGAACCATCATGCTACGAAGAAGCCCAGCAGGCTTCTTTTAGAAATGGGGCTGTCTCCCATTGAAAGTAAAACAATTCTGAGAAAGCTGCGGATGCAGGGAAATTACTGCTTCAACAGCCGAAGAAATTGTAAGAGAAGTGTTGAAAGCCCGGCAATGATATGAAAAAAAAACGCGAAAAACCAGGACTTCTTGCCATTGTCGTTCGAATTGTAATTGTATGTGTTGTATTGTTCATCGGTTTGAAAATGATACAATATATTCAGCTGAGTTCTCAACTACGTGCTCTGCAGAGAGACCAGGTCATTTTTCAGAGTCAGATTGAAAATCTGAAAGAAAAAATTGAGTTCGCAGAAACCGACTACTTTATTGAAAAAATGGCGAGAGAAGAATCAGACCTTGCAAAACCAGGAGATTTTGTTATAAAATTTAAGTCTAAATAATCTTTTCGGCGGTATAGCTCAGTTGGTCAGAGCACACGGCTCATACCCGTGTTGTCCGGGGTTCGAATCCCTGTGCCGCTACTTTTTTTTATGAAAACCATTTTACAGCAGTTTATTACAAATGTTCGAGCGCATCCCTTTTCTTCCTCCACTGCATTTTTGCTTTCTGTTTCTGGAGGAGTCGATTCAATGGTGCTGCTGCACTTGTTTCTTCAAACAAAAAACCTGTTTGAGCATTCTTTTACCGTCCTGCATATGAACCACCATTTGCGAGAGGAAGAAAGTGACCAAGATGAACAACTAGTTACCTCCTACTGTTTGAAGAATACAATCCCCTTTCACACGATTCATTTTTTTCCAACTGATTGGCAATCTGTTGAAGGAACGGGTATTGAAGAAAAAGCTCGAAAACTTCGCAGACGCACAATAAAGAAATTTCAACAAGAAAAATTCCTTGATGTTTGCGTATTGGGGCATACACAAGACGACCTTTGCGAAACCTTTATGTTTAATTTCATTCGAGGATCAAGTCCGGAAAAACTTGCTGGACTACTACCTTCTTGGAATTCCAAAACCTCTATTTTTCGACCTCTTCTTACTTTTACAAAAAACCAACTTCGTGCCTATGCGAAGGACTGTAATATTCCTTACCGAGAAGATAGCACAAACAAAGATGTTCAGTATTCTAGAAATCGTCTTCGCAATATCATTCTTCCTGAAATACAAATCATCAATCCCAATTTTTCTTCTGCCATTCTCCGTCTGCAAGATATTCTTTCACATGAAAACAATTGGATTGAACAAGAGTTATCTGCTGTTGTAAAAGACTGGACAGTATCGCCAACATCTATTCAATTCTCACCCTCCCTGTTCCGGGAGCTACCTATTGCTTTACAAAGAAGGTCAATTCTGCATATTCGAAGCATACTTGTTGGTCATCGAGACAATTTCTCATTTTCTACCGTAGAAACAATCCGTACCTTGATTCTTTCACATCCACAAAAAAAAGGTATCCTATATTCGGATACGAAAATGAGTGTTGAAGTAGAGAATGCAATTTTAATATTTCGAAAACTTGAGGTTGGTGAATGCTAAATAGGAATATTGAAGCAGGCGATATTCTGATTCATGAAAATCAAATCAGAACAGCAGTTGATCGACTTGCAAATGAGATTTCTACAACCTATCCAGCAGATGAACAATTGCTATTGATTGGCGTCCTAAATGGTGCATTTGTTTTTTTATCTGATCTGTGTAGAAAAATTCAACGAGATGCTGCGATTGATTTTATACAACTGTCCAGTTATGGGCAAAATTTACGTAGTTCTGGGAATATACAGATCAAGAAAGATATTTGTTTGCCCGTTAAAGGGCGGAGCGTTGTTGTTGTAGAGGACATAATTGACTCAGGGCATTCTATGGTTTTTTTACAACAATACTTACTGCTCAAAGGAGCAAAAAAAATATATATTTGTACTTTTTTGGATAAAAAAGATCGAAGAGAAGTACCTTTAAAGATAGATTTTTGTGGATACGTAATCCCCGATTATTTTGTTGTAGGATATGGGCTTGATGCGAAAGAGCAGTATCGGTGCCTTCCCTATGTTGCAAAAATCCAAGAGGAAAAGGAATAATTATGCCAGAACCAAAATACCCAAAGCCTTCCAATAAAAATACACCCCCAAAAGGAACTCCAAGTTTCAACTTTATATGGATGATTGGAATTGTCCTTGTCATCCTTCTGTCTTCTTTTATATTCAATTCTTTCAATACCACTTCGCCTACAGAACTGACCATCAATGAATTTCTAAAACTGGCAGCAGATCAGAAAATTGAATCAGCCGAGGTTCATGAAACAGAAATTGTAGGTGTTTTAAAACCAGGTACTGTGGATGGTAGTACTCAATTCAAAGTTGTTATATTCCCCTCACAAATTGAAAAAATGGAGACCAAATTGGTTGAAAATAATATTCCGACCAATATGGTGATTCCTAACAATTCCGAGGTTTGGGGATATGTTTTAAACTTTGGTTCTACGATTCTTATCATTTTTCTTTTTTGGATTTTACTCAGCAGAAGCATGCAAAGCGGTGGTGGCGGGCAGGTTTTTAACTTTGGTAAAAGTACTGCCAAGCTATTCATGGATAACCATCCTCGTATTACCCTAAAAGACGTTGCTGGCTTAAATGAAGTAAAAACAGAAATTCAGGAGATTGTGGATTTTCTTAAAAATCCTGAAAAATTTAATAAAATCGGGGCAAAAATACCCAAAGGTATTTTGTTAGTAGGTCCTCCAGGATGCGGTAAAACTCTTATCGCTCGTGCCATATCTGGCGAAGCTAAAGCTCCCTTTTTCACGGTTTCTGGTTCGGAATTTGTTGAGATGTTTGTTGGAGTAGGGGCCTCCCGAGTTCGAGATTTATTTAATCAAGCAAAAAAATTTGCTCCTGCTATCATCTTTATTGATGAGATTGACGCAGTGGGTAGACAACGCGGTGCAGGACTTGGCGGAGGTCATGATGAACGCGAGCAGACTTTAAACCAGATTCTTGTTGAAATGGATGGGTTTGCTGCTAATTCTGGAGTTATTATTATTGCTGCAACAAACAGACCCGATATTCTTGATCCTGCATTGTTGCGTCCTGGACGATTTGATCGACAAATGTTTATTGACCTTCCTGATGCATCCGAACGACAAGAAATTTTGTCATTGCATTCCAAGAACAAACCTCTTGGAAAAGATGTAAATATTCCCATTATCGCAAAACAGACTGCTGGTTTTACTGGTGCTGATCTGGAAAACTTGTTAAACGAAGCAGCTATTTTGGCAGCTCGAAGAAATAAATTGTTTATTCATCATGACGAAATTGAAGACTCTATTGATCGGATTGTAGCTGGACCAGAGAAAAAAAGCCGCCAGATTACACCTCCTGAAAAATGGGCGATTGCCATTCATGAAACCGGGCACGCAGCAGTACTCCGCTACTACAAAGACCTGGGACCTGTACACAAAATTACCATTGTTTCTCGCGGAAGAGCTTTGGGGTATACCATGCAACTGCCCATTGAAGATCGATTTTTAAAAACTCGAACAGAGCTTATCCATACCCTATCTGGTCTTCTTGGAGGAAGAGCTGCTGAAGAGTATTTCTTACATGACATATCCACCGGCGCAGCCAATGATTTAGAAAGAGTCACCGAGGTTGCCACAAATATGGTTACGAAGTATGGAATGAGTAAAAAACTGGGTCAGCGCACCTTTGGAAAAGAAAGTGGGGCCATATTTTTAGGAAAATCTCTTACTTCAGAACGTGATTATAGCGAAGAAACAGGTCAATCGATCGATGAAGAAATTAAGCTACTCATTGATGAGGCTTATCAAAGTGCAAAAAATATCATTGAAGAGAAGCACAAAGAAATTAAAGAGATTGCTGAAATGTTAATTGAAAAAGAAACGGTGAGTGGTAAAGAATTAGAAGAAATTCTTAGCCGTATTAGGCAATTGACACCAGAAGAAAAGTCTAAGAATCCTTTGTTTGAAGAGTTTGCTATTCAACAGAAAATTGAAAAAGAAGAAAAAGAACGAGAAGAAAAAGAGAAAAAAGAAAAAGAACCTTCTTCTCCTTCTTCAACTGCCTCTCCATCCTCTTCGTCTGGTCCATCCATAGAACCAAACAAGGATGTAAAAACTGCTTTTCAAATGCAAGGAGGATTTCCCTATCCTAATGAGCCCTATCCAATACCAGGAGATCATATGATCAATGGCTTCCCGACCGATGAGGATATTCAATTAGCCTTGTCGAAAGGACAGATTATTTATGATTCCAACAAACAAATCAATAAACGTTTCTTAGAAAAAACGATCTTGCCTATCCTCCGTAGCCATAAAGCTGCCACGAAAGATACATATGAATCGCAGCAACCTACTCAAGGAATGGAAGACAAGCCTGCAGAAGCTAAATCTGTGTCGGAAGACATCCAAAAACACTTTCTAGATGAAGTTCTAGGAATCAAAGAAGAAAAAGCACAAAACATCAAAAAAGAAGAGATGGAAAACGAAAAATCAGAATCAGACACCCAAACCGACGGAGAAATTCCACACGAAACCTATATCAAGCAAGTTTTGGGAGAAACTACCTACCAGTTGTTAAAAGAGTTGGTGCTGGAAAAACAAAAAGAAGACAGCACTGAACGCAGATGATTTAGTTCAAAGCTGTTATAAGTTGTGAAGTATCGTCGGTAGAGACGAGAATGTTTTTTGCTGACGAAAGTATTCATGGGTAGTTTGAATATCCTGTTGAATTTGTGCCACAAGTTCTTTTTCTGAAGAAAAATGTTGAATATCCCGTAAATGCTTTAGCCATAAAACAACAAACCGTTGTGAATAAAAGTTTCCACTATGATGAAGAAGAAATGTCTCAATTCCCTGATCCATATCCTCAAATGTAGGTTTCGGTCCGATATGTGTTAAAGAAGGATATAGCTCTCCGTTTAAAAGAATTTGAGTAATATACACTCCTTCTTTTGGATTTTTCTTTAGTGAATTACGTGGATGCAGGTTTGCAGTCGGAATTCCCATTGTTCTTCCCCTTTTTTTACCAGGCACAATAATGCCTTGATTAAAAAAAGGATATCCTAGCATCGCATTGGCAATTTCTAAGTTTCCTTCATCAATGTTATTTCGAATCCTTGAACTGCTGATTGGTTCTCCTTGGTACGTTTCCAAGGGAACAATGGTAACCCCAATGTTTCTCTTTTCCCCAATCTGCTTCAAGGTTTGACTGCTTCCTGAGCGGTTTTTTCCAAAACAGAAATTCTCTCCGACAATCACATGGGTCATTTGGAGAGAATGAACAATGATGTGCTCTACAAATTCCTCTGGAGTCATGTCTGCAATTGATCCAGGAAACTCAAGTTGTACAATTTTCTCAAGACCAAGGTTGTGAATCAGCTGATACTTCTCGTGAGCAGTTGTGAGATAGGATAAAATATTGCGATGTTTCGTATTGGTTTGAAAGGTGAGTAGTATAGGTTTTAAGTGCTGCTCAGTAGCTATTTTTTGAGTCATGTGAATAAGGGCTTGATGCCCTAAATGAACGCCATCAAAATTACCGATACAGCCAATTTGTTTCTGAATCATGAAATCACTGCCTGCTGGATATCTTCCAGCGAAGAAATACTAGACAATGGGATTGCTTGCGATAAGCAATAGCTACCAATGTGGGTTCTACAAAGTTCCTTTACCACTCCAACTGTACCCAATGCTTCTCCAATATCTCGTGCAAGAGAGCGAATGTACGTCCCTTTGGAACATTCTACTGAAAATACGATTTGAGCTTGATACGTTTTTTTTATATACGAGACCAGTCGAATTTTGGAAATCTCTACTTCTCGCTTTGGTATTTCAATTGTCTCTCCACAGAGAGCATATTGATAGTATTTTTTTCCTTTTTTCTTTAAAGCAGAGTAAAGGGGTGGTTGTTGTAAGATTTGTCCCTGAAAACGATCTAAAAATAGATTTTGAACGCAAGACGATGTAATATTGGAGGGCACACTTTGAAACATCCATTGATGCCCGAGCCAATCATGTGTATCAGAACCTGCACCAAGAACCATCATGCAGGTGTATTTCTTTGGACCATCTAAGAATGAGGCAAGTTTTTTTGTTGCTTTTCCAATGCCTACCATAAGAAGTCCTGTAGCATTTTTATCCAGTATTCCCCCATGCCCCAATTTGGTTAGACCGGTACGAATGCGAAGTTGGCGTATCACATCAAACGAAGTAATCCCTTTGGGTTTGTTAACCAATAAAAACCCAGAAACTGTGCTACGGGGGGTTTGGAAATATAAGGAAGGGCTCATGAATTCCCTTTACTCTACTGAAAGAGAATGTATTTGTGACATTACTCGTTCTTTCAACTCAATATAACTCCCAAAAAAAGTAAATCCTGCAGCATTGCGATGGCCTCCTCCTTGAAAGGAGTGTGCCATATCAAGAATAGAGTACTTGGATGTGCTTCGAATACTGCCCTTCCACTCGTTGGGTCTAACCTCGCGAACAAAGACAATTAGATCCGCATTCTTGTGAAGGCGTAGAATGTCGACAATACCCTCAAAATCAGGAGGAGAAAGATGATGTTCTTGAATCCTTACATGCGGTATATGGGCAAATAAATAGGATGGCGTTCTGTCCTGGTATATGCAGTTTTCCAAAGCACACTTGAGAGCTTGGAATGATTGGCAAGTATGAGATTGAAAAACATGTTGAGCCATGAGCGCAGGAGCAACACCAGCTTTCAATAACTCCATGGCATGCATAAATGTAACAGAAGTCGTGTTGCTATATCGAAAACCACCTGTATCGAATAGAATTCCAGCGTAACAGTTTTCAAGTAGTGGCAAAGGAATTGAACATCCCAGTTTGCGTAGTTCAGTATATATAAGCTCTGCTGTGGAGGATGCCGTGGAATCTACAAAAGGATGGTCACCAAAAAGACTGTTATCGACATGATGGTCAATATTTACGTGAATTGCCTGCACAGAAAAGACAATTTGAGGCCAGATTCTTTGGGGAGTTGCACAATCTAAAGACACCAAAACAGAAGGAGTGTGCATATTCAGCTGAAGAGGATCTGTGACAACCGATTCTAATCCATGCAAATAGTCTGTTCCGGGAACAGGTGGTTGCACGATACTTTGAACAGAAAAACCGTGAGATTCAAGCCAAAGGTGTACTATACCAAGAGAACATACGCCATCAATATCAGGATTCTCATGTGTACAGAGCAAGAAAGAAGTAGTAGAAGGAAGCGTTGAAAAAAAACGAAACATATGGTTAGAGGGGATCCTCTTCGTCTTTCGCTATAGTCTCATTTTCTAAAACTTGGTGAAGTCTCTTTAGGGATTCAAACTTTTCTTCGGGATCTTTTTCTAAAAAGAAGGAAAGTAGCGGAACAAACCGGACTTGTATTTTGGATGCCAAATGAGATTGTAGAAATTTAGATGCGCTTCGAAGAGCTTGTAAACCATTCTTTTCCACATCTACACCACCAAAAAAACTAACATATACTTTGGCGATCCGAAAATCTCTCGTGCAAACAACACGGTTAATCAAACATGATTGTAACCTTGGATCTTCAATTTCATACACAAGAATTTGACTTAGTGCTTCACGTATTCTTTTTTCTAATTTTTCTTTGTGATAGCTTCTCATAATCTCTCAATCCTATCTTCAATCACTTCAATATCATATTGACGTTGCATCCAGTTTTGAATAAAGCCGATGGTGCGCTGTAACTCATTCCACGAGGTATTTACAGAAACAATCGACAACTCAGATCTTTGCCAGGTATCCTGATGATCGGTTTCACTGATTGCAATATTAAACATCGATTTCAGTTTTTGGATCATCGATTGCAATATTCTTCTTTTTTCTTTGAGACTTTGCACACCAGGAAGTCGCAATTCTACTGTAAGAAGTGCTATGTCGGCTGCCATTGCTTACGGTTTATTGGGGTTTTTCAACCATTTGAAATACTTCAATGGTATCGCCAACCTTCACATCATTGAAGTTTTCCACTCCAATACCACATTCGAATCCTTCTCGGACTTCTCGGGCATCTTCTTTAAAACGCTTCAAGGAAGAAACCTTGGATTCAAAAATGATGGATCGGTCGCGAATAATGCGAGCCTGTGCATTTCTTCTTATTACACCTGATCGAACAATACATCCTGCAATTGTACCTGCTCTTGGTACTTTGAAAACTTGTTTTACCTCTGCGGTACCGAGAACTTCTTCTGTTTCTTCAGGAGCTAATACACCCTTCATGCTAGCTTTAATGTCATCCAACAATTCAAAAATGATTCGGTAGGTTTTCAGACGAATCGATTTATTTTTAGCTTCTGTTCGAGCTCCAGGGCTAGCGGTACTATTAAAGCCATAAATATTTGCTTTACTGACAGAGGCAAGAAGAATATCGTCTTCGGTAATAATACCGACACCTTGCCTTACAACATTGAGTTCGACGCCTTCCACTTTGATTTTATCCAAGGCAACCTGGAGAGCATCAAGAGTTCCTTCGCCGTCGGCTTTGATAATAATGTTAAATTTTTCAACTGTTTCTTTCTCGGAAAGAAAGTCTTCGGCCCAATCCACTTCTTCGCTAGGATTAAAGTCTTCTTGTTTTTCGTTGAATGATGCTGCTTCATAGGGGACAAAATTCTTTGCAGAACGCGTAATCGAACCCGGCTTCAGTATTTCTGGTAGTCCTTTAATGTTGACAGGGGTTAATGCAGCTGCTTTTTTGATAGTTTTTCCTAAATCGTCGTTCAGGACTCGAATCTTGTATTCTGTTTTTCCATCAATTGTGATTACATCTCCTCGTCGTAGGGTGCCGGTTTGCACAATGATGGTAGCTTGCGATCCAAAGGTTTTTGTGATATTCGACTCAATGACAGTGCCAGCAAAGTCAGCAAGAGTACTTGTGTGTAATTCAATCATTTCTGCCTTGAGAAGAATCATTTCCAAAAGGTCATCGACTCCAAGCCCTTTTTTTGCAGA
Source organism: Caldisericia bacterium (assembly GCA_040767255.1). Classification (GTDB taxonomy): domain Bacteria; phylum Caldisericota; class Caldisericia; order UBA6126; family UBA6126; genus JAGLCW01. The sequence continues at coordinate 29,398 of JAXGOZ010000009.1, read as the reverse complement.
GATGGGAACAACAATAGTATCACCACCCCACTCCTCTGGATTGAGACCACGTTCTGCCAGTTGGGTTTTAACGTGTTCAATATTGGCATTTTCAAGATCAATTTTATTGATCGCAACAATGATGGGGACTTTTGCAGCTTTAGCATGATCAATTGCTTCTAGTGTGGTTTCTTTTACCCCATCTTCTGCTGCAATAATCAGGACAACAATGTCTGTGATTTCTGATCCTTTTGCTCGCATTGCAGTGAATGCTTCGTGGCCGGGAGTATCAATGAAAACAATTTGTTTGTCATGGACATTTACACTGTAGGCACCAATAGCCTGGGTAATGCCCCCCAATTCTTTGTCGGCTACTCTAGTCTTGCGAATATAGTCTAGAAGTGTTGTTTTTCCGTGGTCAACGTGTCCCATGATGGTGATAACAGGAGCTCTTGTTTTGAAAAATCGATCATCAATGCTTTCATCAACATTGTATTCCAGTAAAACATCATAAATCTCGCAAAGAGATTTCACAGCAAACCCAGGAACTGGGTCACTGGGAGAATAGGACACAATTCCATATTTTAGTAGTCGTGTTTGGAGTTCTGGGTAATCAATGTGAAGCAATCGACACAATTGATCAGCATTAAAATATACTACTTCTTCTTTGATTTTTGATCCATCTTCTTTTTTTTCTTCTTTAGGAGGAGTATCGTCTTTGGTTACGATGGGAATCCCTTTTTTTCGTGCTTCTTCTTGTTTCTTTTTCTTTCGTTCTTCATTTTGAGATCGAACGATTTCTTCTACAGCTTCAGCGGTTTCTTCCTCAATCGTAGAAAGATAACTTTTTACAGATTCTCCTAAATCCTTCAAAATTACCATGAGAACTTGTGAAGTAACTCCCAATTGTTTTGCTAGTTCGTAAACTCGAACTTTCTTGTCACTCATAAAGATGGTTTCTCCTGTTCATACAAATCATTCTTTTGTAATACGTCTAGTTTGAAGCTTGTTAATCGAGCAGCCAATTTGACATTCAAGCCTCTTTGTCCAATTGCAAGTGAAAAATACTGAGGATGAACCAGCACTGTAGCAATATGGTTGTCTTGATCCACAGTAACATCTTCTTGCTCTACTTTGGCAGGACTTAAAGAATTCGCGATGTAGGTTGCGATGTCATCACTCCATCGGATTACATCTATTTTTTCACCATACAATCGTTTTCCAACAGCATTGATCCTGGAACCTTTTGTGCCAATACAGGTTCCTACTGGATCTATCTTGGGTTCGGTGGAATACACCGATACTTTTGCTCTTACTCCGGCTTCCCGTACGATTTTTTTGACTTCAATCAAGCCTTGAGCCAACTCGGGGATTTCCAGTTCCATGAGGGTTTTTAATAAATTTGGATGCGTCCTAGATAGCATAATCATTGGTTCTCGTTTGGATCGATACACATAAAATATGTAACAATGAATTTGCTCGCCCACTTGATAGTGCTCGTTTGGTATTTGTTCATCTTGAGGAAGTATTCCCTCTGCTTTGTTTATCTTGACATACACCCGGGAGGGTGTCACTTTGGATACTTCTCCAATGACCATAGTATGTTCACGAGTTTTGAATTCATCGAAAATCTCATCTTGGTAATTCTTATGGATGTGTTGCATAACAACTTGCTTGACTACATCCGCTAATATTCGATCTAGCTTTTGCAAATTGAGTTCAATTTCTACAATATCGCCAAGTTGTGCAGTGGGTTTAATCTTTTGTGCATCTTCCAATGATATTTCAGTAAGTTCATCCTGTGGTTGTATGACGACTTTTTTTGCTTCAAACACTTTTAACAAACGCATATGTGGATTCATAACGACTCGAATATTCTGTACATTTCCAAAAGCACGTTTATAAGCTGCCATTATTCCTTGTTCAATAGCATGATAAATAGCGTCTTTTTTCTTAATTTCTCGCTCTTTGCAATAAATATCAATGGCTTGAAAAATTTTACCAGCTGGCACTTTTAACTCCTAATGTAAAACTAGTCGGCAACTTGCAATATCGTCATATGATACAACGTTCTCTTCATTTTCACAACAATATACAACTTGATCTGGCTCTATCGTTCCTTTCAAAATAGCCTCAACGGTATGACCATCTTTGAGTACTATTCGTACTTTTTTTTCCTGAAACATCGAATACTCTTGCCAGGATTTTAGTTTTCGATCTGCTCCAGGCGATGAAACATCCACAATAAAATCGGCTTCAATGCCAAGCAACATATTCAAAAAATCACGCACAATCAGCGTAACCTTGGAGCAATCATCAAGAGAGATGTCTACTCCTTGTTTAAAAATACTAAAAGCAATTCGCAAAGTATCATTTTTGACACTGATCTTCATATCCAATGGAGTATATCCAGTCTTTAAAACAAAAGACTGGATATACTCCATTAAAGTTTTTTTATTCATTGACTATGCGTTTTTGTCGATAAAAGCCTTTAGTTGTTCTTTTGGTAGAGCTCCGATGACCTTATCAACTGCAGTTCCATTCTTGAAAAGAATTAGTGTTGGTATGCTTACAATGGAATACTTCATAGCTACTTCAGCAGCATCGTCTGTATTCACTTTTGCTACCATAAATTTACCGTTGGATTCGTTTGCAAGCTCTTCTAATGCAGGTGCCACCATTCTGCATGGTCCACACCATGGAGCCCAAAAATCAACTAAAACGGGTTTATCGGCTTTTAAAACCTGTGTTTCAAACTCTTCCATTGATTTGATTTCAATATAATTACTCATGCAAAACTCCTAATCATTTTTATTAAGTGTATCATTTCGTGCTTTTTTTACAAGATAAAAAAAAGACCGCCTTGAAAGCGGTCTTTTTTTCTATTTGGAGTTTAAAGGATGTGCTAAGGATATGTAATTGAAGCTTCCCATAGTTTCGCATCCCAGCCGACTTTCATACCCATTGCCTCTGCAACAAAGCGAAGTGGTATCATGGTTCTGCCATTTTTCAATTCTGGTTCAGCTGGCATGTTTTTGGTTTCTGTACGGCCGTCTGGATGAGTTATCACAGCTTTCAGTTGATCAATCCAAAGGTCAATATGAACACTTCGGAAATCGTAGGATACTTTTCGCGTTGATTGTTCCCAACCAACTGTAGCTCCAAAGGATTCGGCCACCAATCGGAAAGGAATCATTGTGTGCATATTGTATTTCAGATAAGGTGCGGCATCTAGTGTCAAGGATGTAGCATTCAAATATCCAGTTTGTACACCAATTCTCAAGCGAAGTGTGCATCGTACAATGAAGGATACGGTCACATTGTTTTTGTTCCCTACTGAATCCTCAACTTGTACTTTTAAGATATTGTCTCCTGCTAGAACAGCCATTCCAACGATTCGATCAAATCCGCCCATATGATCAACATCCAGGGTAAAGATCTCATCAGGTTTTGTTGGTGAGATCACTTCTACCTTCTTAATGCCAATTTCGGTTGTTCCTTTAATTCGGATATTGGCGTATAGAGCATTTCCATTTGGTGTTGTAGAGAAGTAAACATCTTCTACAGTCTGATACAATTGTGGTGAGGAAAGGACAAGAATAGGAGGATTCACTTTCACAATGATTCGGTAGGTTGCATATGTAATATTACCGGCTTCATCCACTGCTTTAATCTGAAGGATATTCTCCCCATTTTTTAGATTTAAAAGAGCTGAATATGTGTTTTCGTACAAGGTAATCGGTTCCTGGTTTATGGTAACCTTGACGGGGGAAATATCATTGATGCGCAAAGATAGGGCAAAGGTTTGATCTCGCGTATAGATTACTTCAGAATCAATATTGGTAATAATCTCTGGATTATCTCCATCATAAGCAAAGAAACGAGAATATTCACCGAAGGCTCGGTGCCCATATTCGTAACCAACCGATAACGGTATGTCTTCCCAGGCATATCCAAAAGTACAGGACTTGTATACTCTTTTTTAAGGATGTTATCAATTCTGTAATAGAATGTTCCAATCACATTGGATGTAAAAATTAGCATTGGTAACAAACCAATTGGACAACCCATCAACGAGGCATCTAGTGTTAACCAGACAATCTATTTCTAGATTGACTCTGCAGTAAATGGTTCTGGCTTATCATTTGAGCTAGTTCTTTGTCAGTCCAAATGCTTATGCGATAATCATACCGGAGGTTGGATTAATGATGCCTGCCTGTGAATAAAACACAATGGCATTAATATCGGCGCCATTGGAAAGATTAGAAGAAATCGGTAATGTGACAATCTTTTTCTGAACTTCTAGGGAACCACTGAAATGGATGCCATTTACAGTGCAATACCGCGAAGAGTTTCGGGCATTACAAATGGATGTAGAGAGACATAAATCTTTCTCCGCGCACAAGTGCCCCATAAGGACCAAGATTTGCTTTAATCGTGATCTGGGTTTCTGATGCTATTGTGGCAGGTTTTAAAAACTACTTTAACATTTTGCACCGTGGATCGATCTACAATCTGAAAAGGTTCTGATTCAACACTGGACTCTTCCTGAGATGTATACATTTCACTGATACATGCCAAATTCAGGATTCTTTATTCCAGCATCTTTTGTAATGACCACATCTACTAGAGTAGTAGAGCCAATAGCGCGATCCACTTTCAGAATAATCGATTTCCCAGATACAATGGGTTCTGCAGAAGGCATCATACCATTGATCATGACAGCGTTACGAGAGCAATCTTGTGGGAGAACAATGAAATTGTAATCAAACAGAGTACGATTGTATCTCCTGGATTTAACTCTCCAGAAACTCCTGTGCGGAATTCAATAGCGTATGTTGCAATCTCACCTGCAATGACAGGATCAGGAGTTACAACGAAATCTGAGATTGATGATACGCCTATGTGGTAAGGAGCTGATACTGAAGGTTTGGTTTGTTTTGAAGTAAATACAGTCAGGTAATAATCGTTTTCTCTGGAAGGATTGGTTATTCCCTTGACAACAATCTCAATTTTCTGACCGCCATTTCTAGTGCTACAGGAGGGACAATTCAGATAAACTTTTATTGGCATCAATGAATGGGGTTGTAAACAGAGGATTATCATTCACTAAAAACATCTTCTTTGAAAGATGATTGGGTAGTATGGTTTTAGGTGAAACTGATCGTAAATAGTGTCTGATAATTCTCAGGAACTCCATCTAGACCAAGTGTTAAAGAAATGTAGTACGTAGCCATTGCCTCGACAGTGGAAGGATTGACAGTAACTACCAGCGCCTTACTGAACCTGGAGATGCAACCATTACTCATTGGGTAATGGTTTGAATGATGGGTGTGATACGGTGATATTGAATGATTCTTCTCGAGAGTCCATGCAATAGGAATTGCACTTCTTCTTTCCAGCTTTCAGCAATATGCTGTTTTGTGGTAACCACTCTTCACAGAAGAGGAAAAATCATAGAAAGAAACCATTTGTGAATCTGCTTTCACATGGAAAAGAATATCTTGGTTCATCGTAAAAGAGTTTCGAAAGATATCTGCCAGTTTTACGATGATTGGGTCGGATGGTTGATTAATACGAAGAAGTCTGGGTGGCGTTTTGAACAGTATTCTTTTCTTTATACCGCGAATACTGAGTGTCATGATGGCGGCATTATAGTCTTGAGATGTTGCTGTAATGGAAATATTACCTTGCTCCAAATCGGATACATAAAATGGCATGGATTCTGAAAAATTAGGGGCAACATCTACTTGAATTGTATGTTGATCACTCCAAGTTACACCATCTAAAGAAAAGCGTGAGGTTGTGGACGATGATTTGAGTGTAATGGTATAGGTTACATTCTGAACAATAGGATTCCCACTCTGATCAATCATCTTAACGACTATTGGACCAACAATTTCAGAAGGTTCAAAAGCTTTGGAATAAGAGGATGGTTCAAAACGTAAATCGTTTACACCATTACGAATGTTGATTTCAGCAGTGGCCTCGCGATACACATCTTGCTGTTGTACGCGTATTGTTAATGTACATCGACCCTCTGATTCTGCTAAAAAGTCAATCTCGTTTGGATTTGTCAACTTGACTATTTTTCCATACGCTGGCTCAATAGACCATGTGTATACAACATCTTGGATTATTTCACCTTGCGCATCGTATGCAGTAACCATAAATCGAGTCTTTTTACCTCTTGAAGTAGTAATGGAGGTAGGAGAAAGAACAATTCGGTCCAATGGTCCTACGACTGTAATGGTTGCTGATACTGTAATGGAAGACTGAGAACCATACGTCACTGTTACAGTAATATTCCCCACTCCAATGTCGCTGGCATAAAACTCTGTTCTTTCTTCTTTGAAACTGCTTAGCCATCCAATATTACCGGAAATATTCCAGTGATATTCGACTCCACGCGAGATTCGATTTCCATTTGCATCATAGGCAAATGCTGTGAATGTCTGTGATTTTCCTTCTGCAATAGTAAGTGAGTCAGGAGTGATCTCAACTCGTTGCAAATCTAAATCAGGACAAATATAGACACTTAAATCACGTTGTACCAGACCAGGTCCCACTACTTCAAAATACATTTTGTGGGTGCCTTCACTGGTATTTTGAATATCTGCTTCTTTTGTAAAGGTTATTTTAACTAAGTGGTTCTTTTCTATCGCAATGGGAGAAACAAGTGTCACGGTATACTGAGTGACCGTTGGTTCAGCACGGCAATACGTAGAGTCAAACAAAATTGTATATGAATCAAGAGTAGAAGGTATGAAGGTGCCATTGGGGAAAGTGATTTTCACTTCGGTTGTATTGGCAACAAGAGCAACGGGAGTATAAAACTCAACATGATATTCTGCATCGGTAAAAGGAGTGCAAGGTGAAATGTCTGTAGTAATGTGTAAAGGAGATGTATTGGCGAAAATCTCGTATTCATTTGAGATCAAAGGATTATTTTTAGATCCTTCTCGAAGAGTCCAGATTTCCATATTGTACTTAGCAGCTGTTGTTGGGTTCAGTATCTTTCCATCTTCATGAATTGTAATCTCAATAGTAGAATTTCCGCTAATGGCAACGGGGCTATAAATCTGGATTGTACGATCAACTGGATTGGTGAGTGGATTAATCGCACATCGGACGTTGTTGACACGAACATACGAAGAATTGAGAGATGCCGGAATCGTAGTGTCAGCAGGAAATCGAAGATTAATGGTGTCTCCCATGTTTAGATTTCCATATGATCCAGTTTGGAATCGAACTGTATAGGCAGCTTCTTCACCTAGAAAGGCTGGTTTTACGGTTACGGTAGGAATCGTATAGAAGCTGGGTTGATAGTGTATTCCAACGATCCGATATAGTTTTCTTCAGAGAAGTTTTCACAAATATCTGATAGTTTCCAGGGGCACTTGGATTTAACATTCCAACCTGTTCTGTAAAGTACACATACAATTTATCAAGGTTGGCTACGTTGATAGGGACAGTAAATGTGACAATATTTTGTTCAATTTTTGGATTGAGTACAGAGACTTCATTACCATCAATGATTCCATCTTGATCGACTAGGATTGTCCCACCAGCAATGTAAGAAGGAAGTCTTGTGCCAGGTGGTAACATAACAGATACAGTGTCAATGTTTGCTTTTAAAGCACCAATTGGTCCTGTTTTGAATCCAAAATTCATACCGCAATCGCGTCCTGCGGTATAATTGGAAAGTTCTACATGTATAGGTAGATTACTATTGATCGGTATTCCGCCAATGCCTTCAATTTGAGAATACAAGTAGAAAGTGCCTGATACTGCAGAAGTTTCTGTAGCAGTAAATACATATAATGTGTAGGGCTGCGGAGTAACTGTAACAATGGGGTTGTCAATATCGGCAGATTCCAAGAAATGAATAGACACCTTCTCATTAGCACCAACGGATACAGGAAGAGGAATCTGGATCATTTTTGAACCCACGGGGTAAGAAGCAGGTGCATCCACAATATTGGAATTTTGCGTTACGGGCTGATTATTGATTAAGATGTTTCCTGGAGGAATTTGATTGGTTGGTGCAGGATAATTTGTGTTGAGGATGGTTGTATAGGAAGGAGGAAACACAACTGAAACGAATTGACCTGTGGACAATCCTCCGCTTGAACCAGTCAGAAAATGAATAAAATACTCTGCACCTTTGTTGTTCTTAGGAACAGCAGGTTGAGGAATACAATATCCAGAAGCTTTTGGCTCAACAGATACTTGCACAGCACCAGAAACAGTACCAATGGTGTAAAATTCAGATTGAACAGGTGTGGTTTCTTTGGAGGTATGAGCTTTTAGAGTATAGGACCCTGGTTCAGTCGGATTGGAAATACCACAGCTTGCTAAAAAGATTACTTTTACAGGATTTTTTTGCAGGATGGTGGGGAATGTAGGTGGAAGTGTTAAGATAATCTTTTGACCACTCACTTGAACTGAAGAAGGATTCATTTCCACAGCTGCAGTAACATTGAGAATTCGTATGTTTCCTGCATTGATAAAGGTTGGAATGTTTGTTCCAGATGGATACTCGATCGTAATGCTCTCTCCAGCCTTTAAACCTTCATCAACATCACCTAATGTAAAGGATATTTCTTGTTGGGAAACAACACCAACTCCAGGATCACTGAGAAAAACAACGAGATTATCAATAGAAGTGTAAACTTCAAAAGGATCTGAAATGTATGGATCCGTTTCTGATGAAACCTGAATGGTCAGTGTAAAATACTTGGGAGTAACATCTATAGTAGGTACAATAATTTTTGCTTGTTTCTTAATTTGAACAGCAACGTTGGCTCCTTGTTCAATGGATTGCGGAACCAATATTGTAACTTGCCTGGTGGCAGGATTTACAACAGCAGGTGCAGTTGTCGCTACGCCATTGACCGATATATCTCCAGCGGGAATATCGATTGCCGGCATACCAGTTCCTACAGGAAAGGTAATCGCGATTGTATCATTCCTGAATGTATATAATCCTGCTGAAGACCCTAGTTTAAATCGAATAAGCCATTCTGCTTCTTCTTCAGATTTATTTGGATTTACCGTTACACCTGTTGTACTGTATCCTTGAATACGGTAGTTTTGTGATGTTACGACAGAGGGCTCAGCCGAGGTGGAAAGCTTTAAATGATAGATCCCTTCTTGTTCGGGGTTGCGTATGCCTGCATCTGTTTTAAAAATGAAGCAAACATATTGTCCCGGCATTACGGTTTCAGGAACAACAAATGAGACTCTATTCCCTGAAATTTGGGGATCATACGGAGCATTTACGGTTGCACCTACAAAAGGTAGTGGTGGTTCTGCTGCAGGGGGTGGAGATGCAAATTTGATGCTGTAGGCAGATATGGTGGAGGGTACAGTGGTGCCAGAAGGAAAATCTACATTCACTCGTCCAGAGTTTGCAATTAGTTTTCCTTGTTCGCCCACTTTAAATGCCACATGATATTCTGCTATTGCACTTGTTCGATCTGGTTGAACAAATACAGCAGGAACAAACAATGATGTTTTCAGAGAATAGGCATTGGATTCGAGAGCTGGCTCAACAACTGTTATCCCGTCGCTTCTGTAAATACTGATGGTGATAGTTCGGTTATCCAGTTCCCCATCAGGGTTAATGATACCAGCAGATTCATCAAAAATGATGGTCATTTCCGGTGCATAATTTGCAGAAGTGCTAATGTTGTTGGGAATAATGATATCCATTTCACAGAAGCTTCCCGTAGGATTTGGTTCTGGAATACCCTCAGACATAAATTGGGGGTCTACTTGTGGGCGAACTCCGTTCACAGTTACCGATTCTTTGGGTATGGGTGCTTGTATGAAGGTAGCATAGGTGGGATCACCTCCGGGTACAAGGTTAGTATCCCATTGAATCCGAATTCGATCCCCTGCATATAGACTTTTACTAGTACCACTACCCAACTTAAATCGAATGGTATACTTTGCTCTCTCGCCAGCCCGATTTGGTTCTGGATAGACAGAAGCACGGGTCATTTTTGAGACAATCTCAAATTGAGAGGAAGTAGCATATTCAATTTGCCGTTGGTTATTGGCAGCAGTATCATACGTACGCAACTGAACTGTGTAGTTCCCCGGAGTTGCTGGATTCAGAATTTTCGTGTTGATGATTTCAATTTTCTGAAATCCTGGTGCAACAGCCGAATCACCCACTTCGAAGGATAATTTCTTTCCGTCGCGGATCACAGATCCAACTTTCACAACAGGTGGAGTAGGAGATCCAGCAGGTTGTTGCAACGCAACAACAAAGTCTGTTTCATCAAATGGAGCTCCACTACTCAATGTTACCAAATCAAATGCAGCGGGAAACTCTATTTCAATTCGTCCACCCAAAGGTATTGTTTCTGTATTTGTGAACTTTAGAGTATGGTTAGCAGGTGTTCCTGCAGTATTAGGATTGGGTTCATTAACAAACGTCGTAATTCTAGCTTGCCCAATCGTAATCATAGAAAACATTAACAAGAATCCTAACAACAAGCTAATGATCTTTTTGGCGCTCATGTCCATCCTCCTTCGTTGTAGGAGTAAACTAAACGGTACCTCATTATTTTGAAACCTTGATGGTTTTTGTCTCAGGAATCCATTCTACTTCGGCACCTAAGGTTTCAGTTACAAATCGTAGCGGAACAAAAGTACGGCCATTTTTAATTTCAGGAGCTACATCCATTTCAATTTTCTCGGATGTTTCTCCTCGTTTTACAAGAGCTTCTTTGCTTCCGATCTGAAGTTCTATATGGATTGTATCAAAATCGTAAATTACTGTTTTTGTATCAGCAACCCAGCCTACAGTGGCTCCAATTGCTTCTCCAATAAACCGCATTGGCAACATTGTTCTTCCATCTTTAATATAGGGTGGTGCATCCAATTTGTTTTCTTGTTCATTCACGAAAGCCAATGAATTACCAATTTGCAATTCAATCATGACTTTTGCAATGATAGTGGAAGAAGTGGAATATTCTTTTCCGGTGATTCGGTCTTTTACAGAAAATACAATTCCATTTAAGCCAGCAATAACCGGTAGTTTCACTTCACCTTTGAATGTACCTTCTCCATCAATAGGAAGAGTAATGGGTGTTTTCATTTGATCCATAATGATGATACTCACAGAGTTTGCTGTAGCAGGATTAATCTTTCCCTGTATCGTTACTGTAGCAATCAATCGTGTACCCTCTTCGGTTGTTTCTAAAACTGGATAAACCGAGGACAAACTTTGTGGAGACTGGATGTTAAATTTGATATCGGAAGGTTGTACATATTTCACACGGATACGTGGCGTAACGCTTCGATTCCCTGCTTCATCGATTGCGATGATATCAATAAGATTGTCACCAGGATTTAATGAAACAATGGAAGTAAAACGTTTTTCAGTCAAAGTAGCGGGTCGGTCATTGACAGTTACAGTAAAGGTGTTATTTTCATACACTTCACCGGAAACCTTCACCTGGGGTTCATTTAAGACTGCGCCATCTTTTGGTTCTATGACGTGAACTTCGGGTGCTTTCGTATCCACTTTGAATTGCATTTCTTGCTTGGTTTCATCGGAAAAGCCTTCTGCAACTGAATACCATTGCAGCATATGGATTCCTTCTGGAGCCGTGATAGCAGTCCCCATATACCGTTGGAATGGTTCTTCATCCCAGGAGTAGAAGATTTTGGCACTGGCTACTTCATTGTTGAAAAGAATATTGGGTGCAATTTTATACCAGCCCGATAGTCCGTTTGGTGATGAAGGGTTCACGGTTATCTCAGTGAAAGTATCGCACCGATCGTATAAGGAGTGAAACTACAGGCATGGGTTCAGCTTGTGTAGAAACAGAGATTGTATATTCGCCGGATGCAGAAGGATTTTTAATATTACTGATCGTAACTGTAACATTACTTTCTCCATCAATTGCAATGGGTGATTTGATAATAATAGATACACTTTCAGATACTTCTGGAGTGACCGAACACACAACACCATTTACCGTTACATGATGTGCTTGGATGGTTCCAAGATTATAACGGCTGTCAAATGTAATGATGGTTTCATCACCTCAATACGTCCATATCCACCAGTTCTAAACTGAACCGTATAGGTGACATTTTCTTGATCAACAAGTGATGATGAAACCGAAACTCGTACATCTCCAAGCAGGGATGTTCCAATTTGGTATGCTTCTGATTCAGTTTGTTTGGTTTCTTTAGAGGTGAATATTTTCAGCTTATACATTCCATCACGGGTTGGGTTTTTGATCTTTGCCAAAGATTTAATCTCAATCATCACTTCAGAGTCATTTTCAACACGCACTGGCATCGCCATGATGATTTTTCTTTGTGCTAAATCAATCTGTGGTCGGGTCATAAGGGGGGTACTATTCACAAGTATTGCATTGGCTGGGATGGAAGATGGTAACTCGGTATCAGAGGGGAAGATAATTGTGATAGAGTCCTGGTTCACACTCAAAGCACCTGCTCCACCAACCATCATTTTAATCTTATATTCTGCAATAGCAGCAGGTTGAATGGGAGATACTTCGACGGTGATGTTACGAAGTTCTGATACAACAATGGTATAGGGGTCAGTAGAGGTTTGGATGGTATCTGAGGAAGTTGTAAGTGAAATCTTGTAATCATCTCTGGGCTGAGAAGGATTCACAATATTTGCTTCTTTCTTAAACTTCACAATAACCAATGAATTTGCAGGAACATCCGCAGGTACTGTAATCGTAATTTTGCTGCGAACTGATTCTACAACGGGTGGTAGTGTTACATCTATACCATTCACAGTAATGTTACTGCTCTTAATTGAATCTGGCAGTATTGTTTGGGCAGGGAAAATAAATTCAATGCTTCCCTTCCCGCTTAATAGTGATCCTGTACCCGAAGTGCGGAATGAAATGATATACTCTGCCGCCATAGAGGTTTGATTGGGATCCACTTCAACTTTTGCTTCTGAGATTCTTGTATTACTGACATTCACAGAAGGACTGGCTGGGATTTCAGCAAAGCTTCCTCCCATTCCCTGGCTTTTCACAACAAAAGTATAAACATTGGGTTGAGCAGGAATTCTAACATCTTCATAGATGATAGTAACTTTATCATTCACACCCATAGTCATGATGGGTATTGTAATGATATTCCCTAAAACTTCCGGTGAGTTCGCATGATCAATTGAGTCTTCTTTCAATCGAACATATCCTTCTGCAGTAGAGGACAGAGAGGGTCTGGAGAATCCTTGCGGAACAACAATCTGAATCGCTCCATTGTCCATAACAGCATCAGCGGTATAGGAAATCTCAAATCGTTGACCGGTAGCACCAGAAGATGCCTGGTTTGGATTGATTGTGGCACGACCACTACCATCCGATACTGACACCACAAGAACTTTAGGAGGTTCTGTGACAGACACTAAAGAACTCTCTGCATTTTGTTTCCCCTTTACATCAAAGATATATTCACCTGGTGTAGAGGGAGCAGAAACTCTGGAATATGTCATGGTAAATGTTTTTCGAATTGGCATGCTCATGACATTGAAGATGACTTTTCTACCCTGTATGTTTGGTGGATTCGATATATTTACGCCAGTTCCAGCAAGCGCAGTGATATACCCTTGTGATCCCGGAGCGATGGTGGGTTCTGGGAAACCAGATGGAATGATGACTTCAATCACACCATTGGTAATGTCTGCAATCGAGGTGATTGTGAAATTAAATGACACATCTCCCTGATTAACGTTAACACGAGTAGGGGTAACGGTAGCTTGTATAGGAGACTCATCTGATGGTCCTGGTCCGGGTCCTGGATCGCCGTCGGTTGAAACGGTTACATTGGCCCTTGCCTGAAGGGTTTCACCTTCGTATGTTGAGGTTACAATAATCTGTGAAGATCCCGCAGCAGTAGCAGTAAAGGTTGTTGTTTTTCCTGTAGTTGGTGATAGAGATCCCGTTGAATCCCCTTCCAATCGCCAGCTATAACTTAGTGTGATTGGGGTACCATCTTGTTTGTATGCGCCAGCAGTAAAGGATGCTGTTTCGCCCACTACAACAGAGGCACTGGTGGGGTTGATCACCAGTTGCGCAGTGGTTGAAGAAACTGTAACGGATGCCGTTACCTGTATGGTTGTATTGCCAAATGTGACCGCACACTGAACAGTTCCTGAACCAGAAGTTTGCGATGCTACCAGCGTTGCTTTATTTTTCATGATATCGGTTAAATTACCAGCATTTCCTTGTGTAGTCCAATAGTAGGAAAGTCCTGCTGGTGGTATTTCATTACCATTTTCATCGTAGGAAACGACTTCCAATGTTTTGCGTTGCCCTTTCATCACTGTAAGAGAGCTTGGTTTCATTTCAGCAGAAGCTAGTGTGAAATCTCCACAAATGAAATACTCTTTCGACGTAACCCATCGGTGATCAGGTTCAACAGTACCTGCTTTAATTTTCAAAGAATACATCCCACTGGCAGGATTTTGAATCTTAGCTTTATCAGTAAATTCAATACGAACTGTCGACAATGCTTGTATAGCTTCGGGAACTTTGATGGATACGATTTGTTTATCTACAATAACTTGTGGAAAAGCTCCAACATTGGCAGGATGTCGATTCACTAATACAAAGTCTCCGTCAATCACAGATGGTAATCGAGTCCCAAAAGGAAACTCAATATCGATTAAACTCCCAACAGTCAATGCATTTACGGTTGTGAATGAGATTGTATAAACGCTACCTGTTAAGTTTTGTAAACATGGCTCAACAGATACATCTGCAGCAGATAAACCAAAAATTGAATAAGGAGCAGAACGGATTAGTAAAGGCTCGGAAGAAGTGGACACTTCTAGCGTATACGTACCAGATTGAGTAGGATTTTTAATCTCCGCCAATTCTTTAAAGCGAAGTTCTATAACGTCTGTAGCCTCAACATCAGCTGGAATAGTAATGACAACTTCATTTGTTTCTTGGTTGACAACAGGAGCTTTAGATAACGTTCCATTATAAGTTTCACCTAGGAGTAGATTGGTCACTTTTAGTCGAACGGATCCAGGGAGTATAGAAGAAGGTACTTTTGTGTCATAGGGGAATTTTATCGTGATCGTTCCTAAATCTTTTACAAGATTTCCCGATGGGCCAGTGGGGGGTGAATGATATACTCTGCATTGGTATTTGGAGTGGCTCCTCTGGGGTCTGGTGGAGGTGGGAAAGCAGGTTCAACAAAACCATCTTTGGCGAGATCAACTGTTATATTTCCAACTGAAGAAAACAAACTAAAGACATTGGATTCAACAGGAGTGGGCTCAACAGATGTTAAAACTGCTAATCGATATAGACCAACCGTATCGGGATTTTTAATCCCTGCAATATTATTGATTTTCACTACTACTTCTGATTCTGCTTCAATATCAACAGGGGTGATCAGTTTGATATATTTCAACTCTCCTGCATCATTGACAACAGTTGGGATTGAATCCAAAACAACACCATTCACAACCACTGCGTTTGGTGGTATTGAAGTGGTTAACTCTGGATAAGGAGCTGGGTTGGGATCAAAACCGATTGTATAATCCCCAATATAGGCGGGATCAAAGACAATAATGATTTCTTCGTTGCCCTTCATCATGCGACCATTTACGCCAGTTTTAAACCGTATTTCGTAGGCAACATTCTTGGCATTGATAGCAGGTGGGGTGGCAGTAACAACAGGAATACTGCTAGTAGAAAGGATTGAGTAATAATTGGATATAGCCATAATAGGCTGCGATGAGGTTTTAAGGCGCAACTGATAAGACCCAGGTGTTTCTGGATTTGTGATTTGAGCACCCTTCTCAAATTTCACACAAACATGTTGATCGGGGGGTATAAGAATAGGAACACGAAATGTAACAGCATTATTTTCAATATTAACTGGGGGCATTGATGAAAAGGTTGGATTACATACTGCACCAAATCCAATTTTAATATTTGCTGGGTTAATATAAGAAGGTACTGTGGTTCCTTCGGGGAATTGCACGGTAATCGAGCTGGTGTTCGCATAAAGCTGTGAAGAGAGATCAATTCCAAGATCAAATTCAATCAGGTATTCTGCAAATGATCCCGTTGTCTTTGGATTTGGATGGGTGGCTGGGACTTTGAGATTGCGAACTGCATCTCCGATTGTATAAATCATTGATTCTATAGCGATTGGTTCTTTGTTTGTCCACTGAATACAAGTGTAATTGCCGGAATTTGTTGGGTTTACAATGTTTGCACTTTGCAATAATTCAATGGTAACTTCAGAACTTGCCTCTATAGAAACAGGGGATTGTATTTGTATCCATCTGTAAAGGTTCCATCCGGGAGGATTGTCAACATTGGGAGGAAGTGCCGGTCCTGAATTTACAATGGAGTATGTGGTGCAATACGACCCATTTACTCGAATGGAGGAAGGTGCAAGATTGGCTGCTGGAGTAGTATAATCGTTTCCATTCAGACCAATATAAAGATAATCATTGTTGGCGGTGATAGCACCGTCTTCTCCAAGAGTAAACTGAATGGTGTATTCGGCATTTTGGTTAATGACGGGAGGATTTGGAACAACCTCGGCAGGGGTTACTGTAGATCGTATTACGTAATTTCGAGAAATGCCATAGTTGGGCTGTGAAGAAGTTTTTACAAGAAGATTGTATAAATTGGGTGTATCCGGATTGACCAAACCTGCATCTTTGCAGAACAATACATACACGTGAGATCCAGGTGGTATTGTCATAGGTACACGGAATGATACTTCTTGCCCAACAATAGTAACCGATTGATTTAAGATGGTTCCGACTGGAGGAGGGCATGTGACTGAATCAGGATCTCCTGCTCCCCAAATTGGAGCAGTAGAGATATAGATTGATCCAGGTGAAATACTGGATGGTACTTTTGTGCCATCTGGAAATACAATGCTGATTCGGTCTAGATTTTGAGTCAGTTGCGGTTTCGTGGGAGATGTTACAAAATGGACCATGTACTGGGCATGCAAGGAGATTCCATTCGACTTTGGAATCACCGATCGCATGTCGATAGGAGGGTTAATCCCTGGGAAGGCAACGGAATCTACAATATTGTAAAGCTTTGATTTAATTTCTATATTCTCTTGCGATGTATGTGCATACCCGAATTTTATTCCTTCTAAGGAGGGGTTTGTTAACGCACAAGATTCAAGAAAAATTACCGTAAGTTCTGAGTTTGCTTTAACATCAACCGGGGTAGTGATTGTAAACTGGATATAGGGTGGTCCCCAGGTTGGGTCAATTTGGTAGCCGGTAGACAGAGTTGTGAAAGCACCATTTACTGTAATGGTGCTTGGTTGCAATGTCCCTGCTCCAGCAGGAGCATCAAGGGGTAAACTGATGAAAATTTGGTCTTCGTTGGCAGTAAGTCCGGTAGCGCCAATTTTCATGGTGACTTTGTATACAACTCTTTCCCCGCCAATATTATTTGGCATTGGAGTAATTTCAAGGGATGTAATAGAGCTTCCAATCGCATAATAATCAGACAAGGCGTAATATGGCTGCGTGGAAGTCATTGCTTGCAGTCTATATAAACCTGCAGTAGTGGGGTTGGTTACCCCTGCATTTTTCTTAAAACGCACCGTGATATCAGATGCATCCGGAATATTGACAGGAGTCGTGATCGTGATGTTGGTTCCTGAGATTTGAGGAGCAACATTCAGTATATTCTCTGGTCCTGCACCAATTTGTATAGTAATGCCTGTTGTAGGTATAGTTCGATTCAGTTTTGTTCCGGTTGGAAATGCAAAGGTAATAGTGCCTTGGTTCGGTAATAGGCCTAGATTAAGCTGAAGATTTACTTCATATTCGGCAATTTGTCCAATGGATGGGGGCGTTACAATAACGGGTCCTAGAAATAGTATGGTATCTTCAATTTGATAATACTCAGATTCAACAGGTATGGGCTCTTGATCGGTCCATACAACACCTTTGTAGTTATCAGCTCCGGGATTGATTAAACCCGCTGAAGGAAGAATGATTATTTTTACAGTTCCACTGTTACGGATGTCTTCTGGTACCTGAATGATTATTTCCTTCCATCCATCAGCGACTGGATATTTTACAGTATCGGTTGGATCAATAATTTCTGTAGCAACTTGTGTATATTTTCCATTTACCGTCACGGATGATGTTGGCAATAAAAGTGGTAGTGGTCCAGCAGTCCCAACTTTTTGAATGATATGGATTTCGTCAGAGTTTCTTGTCAAGCCTCCGCTTGAACCAACTTTGAATTCATAGGTGTATTGTACGTCAATTGTGTTTTTGGATTTTGGGTTAGGTGTAATTTTAAAATCAGTGACAGATGTTCCAATCGCATAGTTAGGCGATACACGATAGTAAGGTTGAGTAGAGGTCATCACCTGTAAGGTGTAAATACCTGCTGTAGAGGGGTTTTGAACTTTTGCAGATTCTTTAAACACAATGATAAGAGTGGGATCTGCTCCTGGTAGAGTGGGATCATAGGTTTTGGGTACTTTCAGAGTAACTGCACCACCTGAAACAGTAGGAGGCAAGGTCAGGTCAGCAACAATGCCATCGTTCTCAATAGAAATACTTCCCTTGTTGATAGAAGTAGGAATTCTATTTTCTCGAGGAAATGCAATGGTAATGGTATCGATATCTTTGGTTAATTTTTTACCAATATCAATGCTAATTGTATATTTTGCTTCAGCACTGGTTGCTGGAGGCTCCACGTCAACAGAATTAATGACAACTGCATTTTTAATCAGGTAAATATCAGATTGCATGGGGATAGGTTCTTTGTTGGTTAACACAGTGATTCGATAATTATCTTCTGTGGGATTCATTAAACCAGCAGAGCTGGTGAAAACTACAGTAACCTGCGCGCTAGATCGCAAATCTTTAGGAGGATAAATCTCAAACTCGTAGTATCCTCCACCTACATCCGTGATAGTTGGATTTTCAATGCAACGATCACCGTTTACAGTAATCGTAGATGCACCCGAAGTAGGAAGTGCACCAAGTGGAATTTGGATAGAGATGAAGTCACCTGAGTTGGCAGTTAAGGCTCCATTGGAACCAATTTTAAACTTCACCGTATATTGTACATTCATTGTGTTTGCAGTATCGGGGGAGGGGGTGATTTGAATATCGGTAACGGAAGTTCCAATATTAAATGGAGGAGATAGTCGATAAGCAATTTGTTTGGACGTATTTACCTGCAGTTTGTAAACACCAGCAGTAGTTGGATTCTTTATTTTTGCAGATTTTTTCAGAACAATGTCAAAGGTTGCTCCTGCAGGAACAAGAATATCATTCGGAACATAAAAGGTTAGAACATTGGAGGAAACCTTAGGAGATAGAACAACATCGGTTCCACCTACTGATATATCTCCTGGTGTGATCGTTGTTGGGAGTCTTTGTCCTTGAGGAAAAGCAACGGATATGGTGTCAATATTTTTGGTGAGAGGATCATCTATGGTTACATTGATGATGTATTCGGCTTCCGCACCAGCGGCTGTTGGATCTACATCAACTGTATTTACCATAATAGCATCATGAATTTCATAAGATTCCGATTCGGACTCAAGCATTTCTGAAGTAGTATATACTACTCCTTTGTATGTATCTGCTACAGGATTTATCAATCCTGCAGAGGTTTTAAATGTGATTTTTACATTGGAACCAGCATTTAAATCTTGAGGAGGAGATACAGTTAACTTAAATAATCCTCCTCCAATGCTTTCTACTTCGGTTGGTATAGTCGTGTATTGTCCAGTACCAAAGAATACAGAACCATTGGATATAGTAATGCCATCAAAAGTAAGGGGATCATTTCCTAAAAATAATTCGATAAAGATTTTTCCTGAGCTTTTGTACAATGCCCCGCTTTGTCCCAATCGAAACTCAACAACATATTGCACATTTTCGGAATCATCAGTAGAAGGAGATGGAGTAACTTTGACGTTGGTTACACCAGTTCCAATGGCAAATGTTGGAGAGTTTCTGTAATAGGGCTGAGCAGATGACATCGCTTGCACACTATATGTACCAGCCGTAGTCGGGGTTTTTAAATTCAAATCCTTGGTTAACGTGATTCGAATTGGGCTGTTGACAGGAATATCGGTAGGTACGGTCACTACAACTGTACTACCCGAAAATGTTGGGATAGATTTTAAGGCAGTTTCAATCCAATTGAGTCCTGCATCAATAGAGTGTTCGAATCTGACTGCTGTAATGGGTGGGTTGTGAACACCTGTCATTGTCATGGGCATTGCAAAAGTAATCGTTCCTACGCCAACAGAAAGAGGAATATCGTTGATGATACCCATTTGAAAAGAAGCTACGGTAGAGGTTGTAGGCGGATCTACTAAAACACCTTGAACTCCATTTGCTGGGTTTCCGTCTAAATCATAAAAGGACACAGCATCATTGACAGAGATTGTTTGTGAGGATATTTGTGTGATTTCCCGACTAGAATTCACCTTGATTTTATAATCGTTTGCAGTTGGATTCAACATGCCTACTTGATTTGTCAAGATAATAGTAACTGCAGAATTGGCAGAAATATTGCTGAGGGTGTTGGGGAGTGTAAATGTAATCTCTTCAAGAATTTGATTTGGTGCAACGCCAGACACTACAGCTGTAGCTGAACTTTTCAGTGTTTTTGTATTGATTTGTATATAGGTAGCGGGGATAAACCATCCACCAGAACCATTGTCAAAACAACCATCGGGCTTTGGGAAATCAAAATCGTTACCGGTAAAATCTAGGGTAATGGTATCGCTACCTGCAGTTAATTGACCTTGGTTTCCTGTTTTCCATTTAATGGTCCAGGTTACAAATTCTTTGATATTTCGAGTGATGCCATCGGTTTCATAATTGGGATCTACAGAAGGACTGATGGTAACTTCAGATCGATAGCCAATGTAAAAATTATTGGAATATTCATCGTAGTTTTCAATGGCTGTTGTTCCATTCGGTCCTGCAAACGTACCTACCTGCAGCTTATACTTCCCGCTTTGTGTAGATGGATTTTTTACACCTGCTTCTATAGGGAGAACAATCACAACAGGGTCACCTGCAGAATAACCCGCAGGAGAATGAATGCTGATGATCGTACCCGAAGTGGTGGGGTCTTTCGTTGGGTTGACTCCATCTACGGTGACGTCGGATTTGTCGATGGTAGAATTTGCAAAAGAGGTTCCAGAAGGGAATTTAATTTTAAAAACATCACCTTCAAAAATGTCTTCTCCAAGAACAAATTCGATCGTGTATGCTGAGATTTCACCTGTAGCTACATCATCTACACCATCTTCATTCAGAACAGTTACTGTAATGGTGTTGATAGCTTTAACAAGGTTTGTATATAAACTAAACTGAGAAAGAGCTAATACAAAAGCGACAATAAAGGCTATACCTTTTCTCATAGTCGTTCCTCCTTTGGTGCAGGAATCTCGTGAATTTCATTTAATACGGGTTTTTCAAAATAATGGTTCATTTTACACCATAAAACCGTAAATTGTGTGTTCTAGATCACAGTAGTACTTTGAGATGATCGAATATTGGTCTACGTCAATTTCACTAGCAATTCTAGCCAATCGAGTTAAATCTGTTTTTCGAGGATGAAGAGCTGTATCGTACGCAACTCTATTGTTTTGATCATCACAAATAAAATGGATTTGTGTACCACTCTTTCTCTCATAATATTTAATATCACACTTAGTTCGTAAATTTTGGAAAACACTATTTTCAAACAAACAGTCTTCGGCAGCATGAGCAAAATGACGTACTAGACCGACATCGCAGACGTAGATTTTGTTTGATTTCCGGATTTCCATTTTCGATCCAAGATTGTAAGGTTTTAAAAGCTTTATGAAATAAGAACCCTCTAGGAACTCTAGATAGGAATATGTAGTTGCTCTGGATATTCCTAGTTCTTGAGAAATGTTCTGTACATCAATTCTTTCACCAGCTCGATTCATGAGAAGAAGCATTAGATCACGGATAACAGCACTTTTGCGATAATTGCTCATTTGTACAACTTCAAGGTTGAAATACGATCGAAAAATATCATCCAGGGCTGCATTTTTCTCTGTAACACTTTGTTTCAATACTACTTCGGGAAATCCGCCGAACATGATATATTCATCGTACAAAGTAGATAATTTTTCAAAAATAGGCCTTGAAATATTACTTTTTTGTGTAGGAGGATTCAGTCCTTTACCGCTAAACTTGATGAATTCTTTAAAGGTAAGAGGAAACAACTCAAATACAACCTTTCGACCTGCTAAAGATTCTTCAAATTGCCTTCGGGTATAATAATTTGTGGACCCTGTTAAGAAAAACTTCGTTTGGAAGTGGTCAATAAAGTACTTCACAATACTAGGAATATTCTTAAACAACTGAATCTCATCCAAAAAAATGTAAGAAGGCTCACTAAAATTTATACCGAGAATTTCTAAAGAAGCTTGTATTTTATCAAAATTCTCTTCTTCGAAATACTTTCGATTTAACGGATTTTCAAGGTCTAGTAACAACTTGTTGTCGGATTCCGTTTTCTCGAATAAATATTGTAAAAGAGTAGTCTTCCCGGTCCTCCTCATACCTGTGATAATTACTGCTTCTTTCGATTCACGATACGGTTCAACTTGTTTTAAAATGTCCCGTTCCTTAAATCGATCTATTCGCATATGCTTAATTTACAAAAAGTTTAACTTTGTGTCAATAGTAAATAGAAAAAAATCAATTTTTTTTTACTTTTTGCAAACTAAGAATTCAAAAAAGCAGAAAAAAGATTGTGTGAGTTGGGATTTTATTCAGCTGTTCTCGGAGTTTTCACCCAATGAATGGGTTTCTTATCAACTGTGTGAAGAATAAGTGCCCAAATATAGGGTAAAGGAAGAAGAAAAACAAGAACGCTGGATACAACCAGTTTGATGCATTCGATTCCCGGGAAGGAATCAAGAGAGAGGAAGTGTTTCTCAAATGTAAATTGGTAGTGATAAAAGCAGTAAAAAGAAAAAAATACATACGGAATGTTTAAGCCCAAAAGAACCATTTGTAAAGTAGGATTAACAGAAACCATGTGATTCGGAATCCATCCCAATTTTGAAAAAATGAACCCAAAGTTCATGAGAATAACAACCAACGCAGAAAATTGGTACAACATCCATTCAAAAGGTCCCTTCCAAAACAGTTGCCTATAGAGCGATGGGTGGGTTTTTTTTATTTGGGTCATTACCTGTAAATGACCTGATGCCCAGCGAAGCCTTTGCTTAAAAAACTGATTCCATTTTGGTGGTGTTTGCTCTGTTGATACAACAGGAAGGAATTCAACTGGAACATTGTGCTGAGTATATGCTCGAATACCCAAATCAAGATCTTCTGTTAAGGCAACCGGATTGAATCCTTGAATAGCAAGGAGAAGCGATTTCGGGACAAAAAGATTAGTGCCTCCCACAAATGGGATTTTCTTAAAAATGATCGGCAAATACCATTCGTGAGATACGGCTTTAAAAAGTCCTCCAATACGTGAGACAAACCCCATCGTGTAGTAGTTTCTAACTTGGTACAATGGTCCTTGTAAAATTGGGAGTTTATCTTTCTTTTGTAAATATCGATGTGCCACATGAAGAAGAACAGATCGATCTGGCCTACTTTCTGCATCATAAAAACCTACAATATCGGTGGAAGGATTCAATTCGTCAATTGCATAATTTAACGCTCTTCCTTTGGTGGAATGAGTTAGATCAGTTGTATATGTTCGTGGATACGCACCAGTGTATGGCAAAGGAACTGATATAATTTTCAAAGCAACCCCAAGTTGTTTTGCATCTTTTACTAATCCTTCGGCAATTGTTTTTGTCGTTGGAAATGCTTCTTGGACATCTTGCTTTGTGATACTCTCCAATTCTTTCCAACCAACAGATTGAACAAAAGAAAAAATAGTTTCTTGCAAAGGTTGCATCATTTGTTTGAGAGCCTTGCGGTCAGCTTTTGGAAACTGTTTCTGCAAAGAAATCATGACATATTTTTTCACTTCTTTTTGCGTGTGTGGTATTCGTTTTAATGCTTCTTCAAGAGAAGACTTTAATGCATGTAATACGGATGGATCGTAGGAGTACGAAAGAGTAGATGAATACTGTATAAACAACTCATGATAAAAAGAACCCCACTGATGATTTTTCATTTTAAACAGAAGTAGTGCTTGTTGTAGTTCTTTCGAAAAGCTCTTCAAAACAAATTTCCTATTTGATTCTTGTTTTAAACAGAGAGTTTGTCGAAGTTGTTGGATTTCACTCCATACACTTTGAACTTTGTGATCATTTTCTACAGCTTCTCTTTCATCTACAACTATCCCAAGTTCATATTTATCAGAAGGATAATCCAAGTGAAGTGCATTCACAATGGTTTGTCGTATCACAGTGCTTTCATTTTTAGCAGGTACAAGAATAGAAATGAATGGAAGAGGTGTATCTTCAAAGGCAGAAATCAACTTCAAGTCGGAAAGAGTAATTGCTAGCTTTCCCTTCCAAAAGTACTTCTGACTGATTTTTTTCCAAAATAGCAATCGAAGAAATAGAAAAAAAGTAATCCCATAACAAACTAGAGCAAGAATGTATAGGAGGCTAATTTTCATGATACTCCATTCGGATTGCATTTTGGTCTTTGATATAGGTCACAATGAAACCAAATTCCTCAGCAAAGAAACGTAGTGGAATAAAAGTTCTCCCGTTTCGAATTACGGGTGGTACAGGCAGAATTCTTTTTTCGTTATTCACCGTCACAGTTGTGTTTTCAATTTGGGCTTGAATCACTTTTCCATCTGGGTTTGTTATTGTGATAATCTGGAAGATGGGTTCATAATCGATTTCGCATCCTAGAAGCTTTGTAAAAACCGTTAAGGGAATCATTGTATGGGAGGAAAGCAAGAAAATGGGGGATCCAGTATCAATCTCTCCCATAGAGGAAGAAGCAGTTTGTTGACCAATAACAAACTGCACCCAAAAATCAGGATAATAATGAACAGGGACAATAGCCTTTGTAGTGTTTCCTGCGATATCTGTTGCAATAAACTCGAAGGCATTAATTCCATCTTTGCATACAGTTTGTGTCATAAACTTTCCATCAATAACCGGTACGAGTTTTCCATTGAGTGTAACGATGGCTCCAGGTTCTGTAAATCCATCTACGGGAATGGTCTTACGGATGGTTTTTTGCCAAGGAGAGGGTCGGGTAATTTCTAGCGGAGGTGGTGTTTGGTCTAAAATGATGGTTACAGTTGCTTCGCTCCGATGTCCTGCTTCGTCAAACACTAAAACGGAAAACGTGTTTTCTCCTTCATCCAAAAGTAGAGTGGCTTTCATTTGTCCTTCAACCAAAGAAGTTATTTCTTGTTCTCCGATGAACCCCTTCGAAAAGTGAGACTCAACAATCGTAATTGAAAAAGCATATGCTCTTTGGTTTGTATAAATGTTGTCCAGAGGAAGCTGGATATAGGGAGGTAATGTATCTATTTTCAGAGTCTTCACTTGAATCTCTTCTTTGGCACTGCCTTGCGTGGAGTAATACTGTATTTCATAGACACCTGAAGTTAAGACAAGAGTCTCTTTATACTCAATCCACTCTTCTCCATTTAATGAAAACCAGGTTCGAATCGATTCTGGTTCATACGAATGTACATCAAAGGAAATCATTGGTTTTGTAACATACCATTCATTCTCACCATCTGGAAATGAAGGTTCTACGGATATTTCTGTCGTAGGAAGGGGAATGATAGAGAATGGTTGTGAAGCTACGGTTTGTGTTTCACTTTGTGTTGATACCCCGATTGTGTATTGACCATCTTGAGAAGGATTTAGAAATCCAGCTTCTGGTGTGATTTCGATTTCGATTTTCTCAGATGCGTCTACGGGTGAATGTAGAGTAATTTGGATCAAACCTTCCGATGGTCGTAACAAAACAGGGAAAAGATCAAGATTCTTTCCATTGAAGACAATGCCCTTTTGATAATCATCAGGAAACTCAAACAAAGGATCTAGAAATACATAGACTTTTTCCCCTGTATTCAAGGATCCAGCGGGACCAGTCCGGAATGATATCAGTATTGAGGTTGGTTGTTTCACGGTTGGAGATAAAACGTCTACTTCTACTTCCTGGACATTGGATTCCTGGATTTGAATCTTGGGAGAAGAAATATACGATACCTCTCTGCTAGTAGCAACACGAAAAATGTACGCTCCTGGTGTAACAGGATTTCGAAGTCCTGCTTCTTTTAAAAAATCGACTGTGACAACAGTTTCTGAAGGTATATCTTGTGGAACGTTCAGGATGATTTGATTCTCGGCTTTTTTTAAGAAGGGCGTTGTTTTCATGGGAACTTTGTTAATAAGAACGCTGCCCGTTGGCATAGAATTTGGTATATACATCCCTTGCGGCATAATGATATAGATTTGGCCATTATCAGCGTCTAATTTTCCACCTCCGCCAGTCTTAAAGCTAAGCTGAACAGAAGTGTTGACAGATACAAAGGGAGACTCAATGCGCACCGATAAATCACCAATCATGCTGGGTCCAATTTCAAATTCCTCGGATTCAACATTTGTGCCCTCTTTACCGGTATGAACTTTTATCGTATAACGACCCACAGATGCTGGATTCTGAAGTCCAAATTCTTCTTTTATGATGATTTCCACAGGACTTTGTGCTTCAAGTAGAACGGGGGTAGGAATTTTCAGTGTACCAGCACCCTCAATGATCGCAGGTTTTGTTGTAGAAACTCCGTTTACTCTGATGTCTCCTGGTAAGGATGTTTCAGGTAGAGTTACGGAAGAAGGAAAATAGATTGTAATGATCCCATTTTCTCGCATTCTACCCACCAAGCCTGTTTGAAAAGTAATTTTCCAGGCAGATGTTGTATTGATATAAGGTTTGTCGATGGACACTCGAACATCTTTAATCAAGCTGTTTCGGATTCGGTAATAATTGGAGTTTACTCTGGTGTTATCTGCATTGGTCCAAACTATTAAACGATATTGATCCGCAGTAGTAGGATTGGTAATCCCTGCTTCCAACAAAAATTCTACTTTTACTTCTGATTCTTCCAGCACAACCATGCCTGGATATATCTTCACAACTCTCCCATTTATCACCGGATCAGCATCATTGCAATACTGCCCATTTACCAAAATGTGCTCTGCTTCAATGGAGGTAGGTATTTTAGTGCCATAGGGAAATTCAACCATAATATACCCCCCATAGCAGCTTCCTAACCTTCCGGTTGAAGAAGTTTCGAATCGAATCGTATAGGATGCCACTTCTCCGACAATATCTGGCTCAACTTCTACAGTGGGGGTTGTAATAATGGACCCTACAATGGCATAACTATTCGATAAAGCCCAATAAGGTTGCCTGCTTGTGGCAGCTGCCATTCGATAACAAGCACCCCCTCTTGGATTTTGTACTCGACAAATACGAATATAAACAAGAGTAGTGTCAGGAAATGAATTGGGTACGGTTATGGAAACAATCTGATTGTCATTTTTATCTGTTTCAACCGAATACGATGCTGGGATTCCGTTCACAGTTACTGCATTACATCCTGCATAACGAGTAAAAGTTGTTCCATACGGAAAAGCCAGATAAATTGTATCTCCAGGGCTAAGTTTGCCACATTCATCGGTGTAAAAAAGAATTGTATAGTTTGCTAGTTCTCCCGCTGTATTGGGCTCTACACGTATTTGCACATCTTTGACCTGCTGCGCACCAACATCAAATTGGAAGTTGTATTTTGCATCACCAGAGGACACAAACATTTGTACTCGTCCTGAACTAGTAGCTGTAAACGTATAGGCCTTTCCATCTGAAGATGGAGATCCTTTACCTGGACCCTCTTGATACCACCGGAAAGTTGCCTCTGGAACAATGTTTCCATTCTCATCATAGGCGGTAGCATAGAAGGTTACAGATTCTCCAATTTTTATACATTGCACGACTGGTTTTACTTCAATGCTTGTAACCGCTGCCTTAGCAAAGGAGGGAATAAGGCTAGCGGATAGAAAAACGATAATAAAAAGACAATTACGAAGTAAAGGAAAAACACGATGAATTTTCATTATTCTCTCCTTTCCGGACAAAATATAATATACATGGATTCTTGTTTTGGGTCATATTGAACTTCTGCTCCAAGAATTTTTTTGGTAAACTCTATTGGTACTACAATTGTGTTCTCTACAATGGTAGGAGCATAATAAATATCTTCTTCCTGAATCGAATCACCTATTTTAATCTTGATCATAGAATCATTGGGACGTACGAAAATCTGAATCTCATTCTTCTCAAGTATGGCTGCATTTTGCTTTGAATCCCATAACAAGGAATAATCGAGTGTTTCAGCAAACAAGCGTAAAGGGATATAAACTTCTCCATTTTGGGAATCTCGGAATGGAAAGGGTTGTACTGTAATTTCTTTTTCGTTGATCAGAATCTTTTTCTGGGACATCTGAATCTCAATCACAGTACCAGAGTAGTGATAGAAGGTTCTTTGGAGAGTGGTAACATTGCCTGCTCGATCTTCGCTTCGAATTTGTACCACGTTTTTGCCTTCTTTCATTTTTATCGTGTCGAAGGAAAAATTTCCGTATGAGTCCATTTTTACAACATTTTGGTTAATTGTTAAAATACAACCTGGTTCTGATTTTCCAGATACATTGAGTGAATATCCACAATGGATTTGCCCCTCAGTTGGTGAATACAAAGCAATGGATGGCGGGGTAATATCTACAAAAAGAACGAGTTCATCGGTAATACTATATCCAGCTTGGTTGATCACACTATAACTAATCGCATTTTTCCCGGGTTTCAAATGAAAAGGCACTCTCGCTACTCCGTTTTCTACAGGATATACTTCATCGGAGATGGAAACAAAGGCAGGAGATATGGAGGTGACAAAAAACGAAACATCAACGTCTTGCTGATTAATCCAAGATCGCTGTCCTGGAGTAACTTCGGTACAAGAGGGAGGATAAGGATCTACTTTCCATTGAATAGATCGAACTTGTTCTTTTAATCCTGAGAACCGTACACCGTAAAAATACATTATGTGAATTCCCTCTGGGATCTGCAAGGAAGAATTTTCCAGTTTTGTGAAATCTTCCTCATCAAAAGCAATATAGATTTCTTTAGAACGCCTTGATTTTACATCGATTATGGGTGCTTTCGAAAACCATCCATGTTGATTCGATTTTGTATCCCCTTGAATTTCAACTGCAATAGAATTTTGTGGAGTTGATAAAAGAACTCTACTAGACTCAAAAAACTGATCCCATTTTTCCACTAACAAAGTAAACACAAAAGAATCTCCCTGTATTGGGTTTTGAATATGAGCATGAGAAGAAATTGCAATTGACAGCATAC
>JAXGOZ010000008.1:0-74629 GCA_040767255.1 Caldisericia bacterium | reverse complement strand
AGTTCTTGCTTTTTAAAGCGTGTATATCGTAGAACTTTGATTTCACGAGCAATCTGATACAACTCACGGGCTCGTAATGAATCTAAATATTCTCTTGTTAGGGATTCTAAGTTAAACATAGCTTACCTCCAAAGGTTGCTTATTTTAGTTCGGTTGAGACTTGATCGATGATTTCGTTGCACAATCGATCAGCATGAGTATTTTTTTCTCTTGGAATGTGAACAAATTTCACACCGCGAAATGATCGCAAAAGGTCCATGATATTCTTGTAGATTGGAAACAAATCTTGGCTTTTCACTTTCCATACATGGTTACACTGATTCACGACCAAGAGGCTATCGCTATAAAGGGTAATGTTGTCATAATTCTCTTTTTGACATTTTTCTAAGGCTAAAAAAACAGCTGTATACTCCGCAAAATTGTTCGTCTGTATACCAAGGAATTTTCCATATTCATGTAAAACGGTGTCATTTTCTTGAATAATATATGCACAGCTAGCCAATCCGGGATTGCTCCGACTAGCCCCATCAGTAAAGACGTTAATCATTCTTTCTCACAATGATCCTGTTACAACTCTCACAATAAAAAATCTGATCGGGATTTTTAAGAATAGAATCAATCAGTCTTTGTGATAAAATCATCCCGCACCCAGAACAATGATTGTCCTGTATAAAAACAACTGCCATCTGTTGTCCTCTGGAAAAAGAGTTGTCGAATTCATTGATTAAATCCTCTGGAATTGATTCGCGTGATTGCAAGATGTCTTTTTCAAGAGCAGAAATCTCCGATACAATCTCTTGGGTTCTAGCGTTTGTAAAAGCTTTTTCTTTTTGGAAATCCATTTTTAACCGTTGAAACTCTGTGTTCAAACTGCAGAAATCCTTTTGCTCAACATCTATTTGATTCATGACTTCAATCATCTCTGATTCGATGTTGGAAATATTTTCTTTCAAAATGGTAACTTTTTTTTGTAAATCGGACAATTGTTTCGGATTTTTAGAAGCTTCACTTGAAAACATCGCTTTCGTATATTCTTGCGCTTTGTATTCCAAATCTTTCATGCGATTTTCTTTTTCTTTCAGGAAAGATTGCAAAGTTTGGATAGAATCTTGTGCTTTTTTCCACTGTACAAATTTCCGTTTTGTACTTTCTTCTACATTGGAAAAATTGTGCTTGATTTGTCTATCTTCTCTTTTTAACTCATTCAAACGATCATACTTCATCTGCAAGTGGTATAAATTTAAAAGTCTATTCATCGATTTTATGGGTATGGGCCCTGAAGGACTCGAACCTCCGACCCGCTGGTTATGAGCCAGCTGCTCTAACCAACTGAGCTAAGGGCCCGATTAAACCTCCAATGAAATGAATTCATGGCGAATACAAATTTAGTAGTTTTTCTTTTTTTGTCAAATGCTTCAAAAAATTGACAAAGAGGCATGAATACATTTTAATAAGTTTTATTCTAAGCAAAAGAGGTAATGTAAGAATATGAAGAAAAATCGATTTTTTCGTCTATTGATGAGTACATTCTTTCTGTTTTTTATGCCTACGATTGCCCATGCAGCAGAAGCGGCAAACCCAGCTGCCAACACCACCCAGATATGGATTGCGATTGCTATCCTCATTGTTGCAGCAGTTTTGTTTTTAACCGAAGCAATTCCTCTAGTTGCCACTTCAATGCTGGTCCCGTTTTTGCTCGTAATCTTCCAGATTGCCAATTTTAAAGAAGCTTTTTCGGGTTTTTCTGATCAATGGGTACTGCTCTTTCTCTTTATGTTCATTATTGGGGATTCGTTATTTCAAGTGGGTGTTGCCGATAAAATCGGTCACTCTATTATTCGGGTAGCGAAAAACAATGAAACACGGCTAATCATTTATGTCATGCTGGTTGCAGGATTAATGTCTGCATTTCTCAGCAATACCGGAACTGCAGCTTGCTTGCTTCCCATCATGCTAGCTATTTCAAAGAATAGTGGTATCTCCGTAAAAAAACTTCTTATTCCAATGGCTTTTGCTACCTCACTTGGAGGAGCAATGACCTTGATTGGTACTCCCCCTAATGGCATTGTCCAATCCACATATGGGAGCAGTGGTGGAATCTTTAGTTTCTTTGATTTTGGAAAAGTTTCCATCTTTATTTTCATCATTGGTATCATCTTCATGGTTACCATTGGTAAAAAAATTCTTTCAAAAATTGATCAACAAACATCCAGTAAGCAAAAAGCTGAATTGGATGCCGATATCGATGTGAAACCCGCTGTTCAATTCAATCGTAAAAAAGCCCCCATCGCAATTGCCACCTTTGTTTTGGTGATTGTTTTCATGATTATGGATCCGTTGTGGGAGAAATTCTTCCCATCTGTTGCAGACTTTTTTGGAAGCATTCCATTGGTAGCATATTCCGTAATTGGTGCGGTTGTCATTCTGGCAACTAAAGTTGTCACTGTCAAGCAAGCATTTAAAGCAGTTGACTGGACGACTATCTTCCTATTTGCAGGTATGCTTTCTATGAAACCAGCTCTGGTTAACTCGGGTGCAGCTGAATTTATTGGCAAGGCAATCATTCAACACACCGGAGGATTAGGAATCAATCCCAACTATGCTGTGTTAATCGCACTCATTCTCGTAAGCGTCATTGTAACAAATTTTATGTCCAATACCGCTACAGCAGCATTGTTTGCCCCAATTGCCCTGGAAGTTGGAGTATTATTGGGTTGTAGTCCAGCACCACTCCTTATGGGTGTTGGCTTAGCAACTTCTGCATGCTTTTTAACCCCTGTTGCAACACCGCCCAATACTTTGGTTCTTGGACCTGGACGATATTCCTTTATGGACTATGTCAAATCAGGATGGCTCCTGCAACTAATTGTAGTGATTCTTCTTGTTCTTCTAATTCCACTTTTCTTCCCCTTCATGCCGTAATCAGTCCATTCATTTAAGATTTCAAATCCCACTGGAAGAAAATTTCCGGTGGGATTTTTTTTTCGCACCCTGTAGGAATTATGTATAATAGAGCCAAACCTAAACTACAGGAAGTGATGATTATGCCACAATGGAATTTAACAAGATTTTACACATCTTTGGACGACGAAAAACTCCAGCAAGACTTGCAAGAATCCGTTCAAAGCGCAAAAGATATTCAACAAAAGTATTCTCCCCTCCTACAAAGTCCTCGTCTTGAAGCCTCCACTTTCCGTCAGTTTTTAGAAGAAACGGAAAAAGTACTAGACAAGGGCTATGTTGCTTTCCAATTCGCCAATCTATCTTATGCATCTTGTACGTCGGATGAAAAAGCACAGCGGATTTTTTCCAAAGCATTAGACGCTATCACGGAAATTGATGCTGCTTTATCATTTTGGAAACCTATGATGTCAGAACATGACGCTACAGTACTCCAGACTCTTATGGATAGCCCTCAATTAGTAGAGTACAAGCACGTTTTACAACTCCTTGTTGAATCCAAAAAGCATATTTTGAAAGAAAATGAAGAACGTCTTCTATCTACATTTTCCAATTCTTCTCGTAAAGCTTTTGGAAATTTATATGACGCCGTCACAAATGCCTATGAGTTTCAAATCACACTGGATGGAAAAGAACAAACCATGACTGGGCCTCAAATCCGATCATTACGGTTGCATTCTGATGTCTCAGTTCGTCGTGATTCTATGAAAATTTTCTTCCAGCGATATGCAAACGATAAAATCGTACTAGAAAAATCCTACAATGCGATTGCTAAACACTACGATACCGAATCTCGAATTCGTAATTTCGCTCAACCCATCCACATGAGAAATCTAGACAATGAAGTTGACAACTCGATTGTTGATACACTTGTAGAAACTACATCAAACCATACTCATGTGCTTCAAAAATATTATGAATGGAAAAGTGAAAAATTAGGAATTCCATTAACTCTTGCTGATATTTATGCTCCACTTAAGCCTATTGATACAAAGATTTCCTTTGATGAGGCAAAGAGTATTGTGCTAAAAGCGTATAACAAGTTCGACCCAGAAATTGGTGCGATTGCTTCTTCCTTTTTTGACGATGAACGAATCGATTCGGATATTCGAAAAGGCAAACGCGGAGGAGCTTTTTGTTCCTATGTAATCCCTAACAAAAAAACCTTTTGTTCTTCTAAATTACACCGGTACAATGCGAGATGTTATGACTCTTGCCCACGAATTAGGTCATGGAATCCATGGAACTTTATCTTCCGAGCAAAACTTCGGAATTATACACACCACTCACCATGGCAGAAGTGGCTTCCGTGTTTGGTGAAATGATCGTTATGGATTCAGCTTTTACCTTTGCTTCCACCAGAAGAAAAGAATTCCTTTTATTGCATC
The DNA here is from genome assembly GCA_040767255.1 of Caldisericia bacterium. Taxonomy (GTDB): domain Bacteria; phylum Caldisericota; class Caldisericia; order UBA6126; family UBA6126; genus JAGLCW01. Next base: position 70,280 of record JAXGOZ010000008.1, on the reverse strand, counting down.
CAAAATTGAAGATATGTTTGCAACCATGTTCCGGCAGAATATGTTCTGTCGTTTTGAAATAGCCTCTCACAAGGCTATACAAGAAAATGGTAGTGCAGCTTTCGAGGAGTTATCCGAAATCTACTACAAAGAACTACAACAGGTTTTTGGTTCTACGGTAGAGATTCCCAACGAGTATAAATCAGAATGGGCATCCATACCCCACATTTTTAGCGTTCCTTTTTATGTCTATGCCTACAATTTTGCCAATCTACTTGTAATTGCTCTGTATCAGAAATTTAAAGAAGAGGGCTCTTCGTTTGTACCAATGTACAAAAGTCTTCTTAAAAGTGGCGGCAAGCAATCTCCCAAAGAGCTTTTGTCTCCTTTGGGTATTCAGTTGGATTCTGCTGATTTTTGAAAAAGGATTTGCATACGTATCTGACAATCTCATTCGATCCCTTGAATAAATTTCTATGAAAGAGCAGATTCATTTTTCAATAGTACACACTGATGCCTCTACAAATGCCAGAATCACAACATTTGAAACTCATCATGGTGTTCTAGAAACTCCTGTTTTTATGCCTGTGGGTACTGTGCTACGGTCAAAGCCTGCACCGTAGATCAGCTTTATGACATTGGAATTCCTATCATTCTTCCAATACATATCATCTCTATTTGCAACCCGGAGATTCTATTGTTCGTGAAGCTTGAGGATTACATTCTTTTTATGAATTGGAATCGTATCATCCTTACAGACTCGGGAGGATTCCAAATTTTCTCTTTATCCCAAATGAGTAAAATTCATCCAAATGGGGTAGAGTTTAAGTCCTTTCGTGATGGCTCCTCCCATTTTTTTACTCCTGAAAAAACCATTGCCATCCAGAAGAATTTAGGATCTGATATCATGATGCCCTTAGATATATGTACCAAATTTGGCACACCGCAGAAAGAAGTTGAACAATCAAGTAAAACAACAGTTCAATGGGCAAGAATGGCCAAAGAAGCAGCAAAAGAAAATGAAAATCAGATTTTATTTGGAATTGTTCAGGGTGGTTTTCAGGTACATAGTCGCCAAGAGTGTATGGAGCAATTGAAAGAAATTGGTTTTCCCGGGTATTCCATAGGATCTTTAAGTGTAGGAGAACCCAGAGAAATCTTTGAGGAAATCACAGAACATCTTGCACCACAACTAAGTAACAGTCCTGTTTATCTGATGGGAGTTGGAGATCCTTATCGAATCCTAACTGCCATCGGCATGGGAGTAGATATGTTCGACTGCGTTCTTCCCACTCGAATTGCGCGTAATCGAACTCTGTTTACCCGTGGTGGCCGAATCACGCTAACCAATAAACGTTTTGAAAGAGATTTTCAGCCTGTAGAAGACACCTGCCAGTGCTACACATGTAAAAATTATTCCAGGGCTTATCTTCGACACTTGTATAAATCCGATGAAATTCTTGCGTCCACCTTGGGCAGTATACACAATCTGCACTTTTTACACCAAATGATACAAGATGCCAAAATAGCTATCCGCAATAATACCTACCAGCAGTTTATGTCTTCGTTTTTAGCCTCCTACGAAGAAGGAGAGAAACTTCGACAGCAAGAGAAGGGATAAGACATGATTACATTGAAACAAGTGCAAGCAGTTAAAGATATTCAAGAACTCATCCAGAAAGCCGATGAATATCTTGGAGCATTGGGTTTTACCGATCACGGTATGAATCACATTGAAATGGTTACCAGAAGAGCTCTTATGTTGGCAGATAAACTATCTTTCACCGATGAAGAAAAAGAACTTGTTGGGATCTCTGCCTATATGCACGATATTGGAAATCTGACGGGCAGACACAGTCACTCTGTTGCTGGTTCCATCATGGCGTTTCAGCTTTTGCGAGAATTACACGTAGATGTCACACACATCAGCAAAATCATGACAGCAATAGCGAATCATGATGAATCCAATAGCGAGATAACAGACAGTATTTCTGCTGTACTGATTATTGCTGATAAATCAGATGTTCGACAAAGCCGTGTTCGAGAAAAAAACCGCAGCAAATTTGATATTCATGATCGAGTGAACTACGCTGTGCAAAGCTCTTCATTAGTAGTTATTAATGGAAACAAAGAGATCTGGCTCAATTTGGAAATTGATACTTCTCTCTCTCCGATGATGGATTATTTTGAGATTTTTTTAAGTCGCATGCTTTTGTCTAAAAAAGCAGCTGCAAAACTAGGCTATCAATTTCACTTAAAAATTAATAGTAGTATATTGGCATAAGGAGGCCATATGAATCATATAAGTTACCTTTTCCCTGGTCAGGGTTCTCAGTATATGGGAATGCTGGAAAAAGTACCAAAAACTGAAACTACAGACAAGTTTTTGGAAACCTTCCAAAAGGAAATGGGGAAATCGATTGATTCTTTTACTGAAGAAGAGATTCAACGTACCCAATACACCCAACCAATTCTATATACTCTCAGCGCATGCTATCTTCACTGGATAAGAGAAAACAATCCCCCTCCTTCGTTTTTAGCCGGACATAGTTTAGGTGAAATATCAGCTCTGTATGCCGGTGATGTAGTTTCTTTTGAAGAGGGATTATCCATAACAATCTATCGAGGAAGAATCATGTATGAGGTTACTACGGATACTCCTGGTGGAATGTGTGCTATTATAGGACTTTCCATTGAACAAGTACATATGCTATGTAAGCAGTTGCAAAAACATGGTGTAGCAGAAGCAGTGAATATTAATGCAAAAAATCAAATTGTTATTTCTGGATCTTCTGAAGCTATGGAACAAGCACCTTCTCTTGCAAAAGAAATGGGAGCACGTATGTGTATTCCCTTAAAAGTTTCTGCTCCATTCCATTCTTCTCTCATGAAGCCTATTGAAGAAAAATTCTCAACTTTTCTACAAGAATTTACTTTTCATGATGCTTCGATCCCCATTGTGCAAAATGTGGATGCACAACCACATCAGGCTGCTTCAATGCTGAAATACAACTTGATCCAGCAGTTATCTCATCCAGTTCTTTGGATTCACTCAATTGATATGATGGCATCCAAAGGGGTTAGAGAAGCACTGGAAATTGGACCGAAAAATGTATTGTCCGGTTTATGTCGAGGCACCCAAATTCAGTGTACCCCGGTTGAAACCATGTAGAATAATGAACTATGGTCTGGGTCCTACGGTATGCTCCGTAGTACCCAGACTCCAAATAATCCAATCAAAGCCACATTGATAACTGCACTAATACGCCCTTTAAGCAAAAAACGAACCCCGTAAAGTATGAGAAGAACTGCAATAAAAACGGATATTTTTATTTGCCCCAAACTCGCTCCCAGATAAACTTCAAAAGAGCTAAGATAGTGGATTAAGAGCATTGTTCCACAGAAAATCAAAAAAACTCCCCAAAACACTCCTTCTGGAAAAGTGTTGGTGAAAATCCTTATGATTTCTGTGATAAAAAAAGTTAAAATCCATAGAATAAATATCCAATTCCATATTGATACGCCCAGTATAGCCATTTTTTTCTCCTATTTAAGAAGGATCGTCTGAAGAGATCTCTCGAGCTTTACCTTTAATTTCATCCTCCCTTGAGAATGATTTTGCATTGCGTTCTTCGTTTCTTGTGAAAAAATCCTTATGAATTGGTATAGAAAGGATAGCAATTGTATATAGTAGAGAAAAAACGAAAAATCCAAAAAAACCGACAAAGTAATAGGCAAGTAAAACACATGCAACAATAAGAATTCGAAGAAGAATAGAGGGAATCCTCAAAAATTCTGCAATTCCCCCTAAAACTCCTGCAAAAACCCTATCGGTTCTTGATCGGTACAAAACTCTCATGCGACATTAACCGTAATAACGATCATCATCATAAAATCGTCCAAATGGTTGTATAGGAATGATCAACCATGCAACAAAATAGGCTATGATCAAAACACCATTGGTAAGCAGCGTGATGATAACAAACAAAAGCCGCACCAGAGAGATATCAAGTGACCATCCGAAGTAGTCTACAATTCCTGCAATAACTCCTCCGAAAATGGCATTTTTCCTGCTACGATATAGTTTCTTCTTCATGAGTGGATTCCTTTCTAGTAGGATTTTGTACTTTAGTAAAGGTAAACATATTTGTATTGTAATCAACAAGTATGGTTTCAAATGGCACTATCTCACGGGTAAGGATCTTGATGGATAAAGGATTTGTGATTTCATTTTGAATCACTCTCTTGAGTGGTCTAGCTCCATATACTGGATCATAGCCAAGATCTGCTATCTCTTGCACTGCTGCATCTGAAAATTGTACATGGATATGTTGGTGTGCAACTCTTTTTTGGATGATTTCCAGTTGAATTTTTACAATCTCTTTGATTTGTTCTTTTTCCAAACGGTGGAAAAGAATAATCTCGTCAATCCTATTTAAAAACTCAGGTCGAAACTGATCGCGCAAAAGTTTCATCGTGTTATCCCGCATTTGATCATGAGATAGGTGCTCATCCTGTAAAAATTGACTTCCTACATTGGATGTCATAATGATGACAGTATTGCGAAAATCTACCGTCCGCCCTTGACCATCGGTTAGTCTTCCATCATCAAGAATCTGTAGCAATGTATTGAAAACATCAGGATGGGCTTTTTCGATTTCATCCAAAAGAACCACACTATAAGGACGTCTTCTTACTAGTTCAGTCAGTTGACCACCCTCTTCATATCCTACATATCCTGGAGGAGCTCCAATCAATCTAGATACAGAATACTTCTCCATATACTCACTCATGTCAATTCGTACCATGGCTTGATCATCATCAAAAAGAAACATTGCCAATGATTTTGCTAATTCAGTCTTTCCAACTCCAGTAGGACCTAGGAACATAAAAGAGCCAATGGGTTTATTTGGATCTGATAAGCCACTTCTAGATCTGCGAACAGCATTTGCTACGGCACTGATTGCCTCATCTTGTCCGACAACTCTTTCGTGTAAGCGGGTTTCCATTTTAATCAGTTTTTCCGTTTCAGTTTCTACAAGTTTCGATACCGGAATTCCTGTCCAATGAGACACAACTCCAGCAATATCATTATCCACAACTTGCTCAACTACCATTCTTTGATGATCAGGAATCTGGTCTAACTTTTGACTGTATTGCTTCAGTTCTTCTTCTTTTTGAATAATCTTCCCATATTTCAATTCTGCTGCCTTGTCCCAGTCTCCTCTCATTTCTGCCTGTTTTTCTTCATTTTTCATACGATCAATTTCGCTTTTGCATTCACGAATATGATTTAGAATTTCTTTTTCAGACTCCCAACGTACTCTGAGTGCATCGGCTTTTTCTTTTAGTTCTCGATGTTCTTTTTCAAGTGCTTCAATGCGTCTTTTTGATTCTGGATCTTTATCTTTGGACAATGCCTTCTTTTCAATTTCATATTGTCTGATTTTTCGTTCAATTTCATCCAGCTCAATTGGAGAACTGTCAATTTCCATCCGGAGACGGGATGCAGCTTCATCCACAAGATCAATGGCTTTGTCAGGTAAAAATCGATCGGATATGTAACGGTCTGATAATTCTGCTGCAGCAATAATGGCAGAATCTCTTATTTTCACACCATGATGAACCTCATATCGTTCCTTTAAACCTCGCAAAATGGCAATAGTATCTTTGACACTTGGTTCTCCTACATAAACTGGTTGAAAACGTCTTTCAAGAGCAGAGTCTTTTTCGATCTTTTTCCGGTATTCATTAAGAGTTGTTGCCCCGATGGCACGAAGCTCTCCTCTAGCTAAAGAGGGTTTCAACAGATTTGCTGCATCCATAGAGCCCTCTGCATTTCCTGCTCCCACCAAAGTGTGGATCTCATCAATAAACAAAATAACCTGTCCATTTGAGGAAACAACTTCTTTGAGTACGGCTTTTAGGCGTTCCTCGAACTCTCCCCTGTATTTTGCTCCTGCCACCAATAATCCAAGATCCAGAGAAACTACTTTCTTGTTTTTTAATCCCTCAGGAACGTCACCATCGGCAATTCTACTTGCCAATCCCTCTACAATAGCAGTTTTACCAACACCGGGTTCACCAATTAAAACAGGGTTATTCTTCGTTCTTCGAGATAGTACCTGAATTGTACGACGAATTTCCTCGTCTCTACCAATCACAGGATCTAGTTTTCCATTTTTTGCCAATTCTGTAAGATCTTTGCCATATTTTTGCAAAGATTGGTATTTATTCTCCGGAGTTTGGTCTGTAACTCGATGAGAACCTCGAAGATCTTTCAATACGGCTATAACATGAGACTTTTCAATCCCCTGAGAGCGAAAATATTCGCATAAAGGAAGGGATGGTATTGCTAATATAGCCAAAAGAACATGTTCTGTTGAACTGTATTCATCGTGTAATGATTTGCTCTCGATTTGAGCCTGTTCCAAAACCATTTTCGTAGTATCCGACATGTAAACTTGAGATGTGCTTGAGATAGTAGGAAAAGTTTGTATTGTTTTTTCTAAAGACTCCGAAAGTGAAGCCAGAGCTAATCCTAGTTTTGAAAGTATAGCGGGGACTAAAGAATCACTTTGCTGAATCATTGCAAGCAATAGATGCTCTGGCTCAATCTGTGAATTTGAGTGGGAAACTGCTTTATTTTGTGCCTCAACAAGAGCTTGTTGAAGTTTAATTGTCATTTTATCCATAGAAAACATTTATAATATCCTCCTTGTAATTTCCCGTCTTGCTAGAAGAGATTATTCTCTACTAGGCAACACAAGAAAACTAAGCTATTATAAATATTCCCAAAATGCTAGTATTATTTGCTAGATTGAATAAACTTTTCCCAATCTTCGTCGAATTTCTGAATTCCTTTTTCAGTTAAAGGGTGGTGCATCATTTTTTCGATGACACCAAAAGGAATTGTAGCAATATGTGCACCAGCCATTGCAGCCTGTGTCACATGCAATGGATGTCGAATGCTAGCAGCAATGATTTCGGTGTCAAATTCGTAGTAATCCAAACATTCTACAAGGTCTTCCACCAGTTGCATACCATCATGACCCGTATCATCAATTCGTCCAACAAAAGGAGAAACATATGCAGCACCAACTTTTGCAGCAAGCAGAGCTTGGTTAACCGAAAAAATCAATGTGCAGTTGCAAGGGATCCCCTCTTCTGAAAGTATCTTCATTGCTTTTAAACCTTCTGCACACATTGGGATTTTAATCACAATAAAATCAGGGTTAAGAGAAAACCACTTTCTGGCTTCTTTTGTCATTTCTTCAGCTGTTTTTCCAACCACTTCAACACTCACAGGACCTTGCACCAGATCAACAATGGATCGTACAATATCTTGGGAGTTTTTTCCTGCTTCTTTGCTCATTAATGTTGGATTTGTAGTAACGCCATCCACAATACCCCACTCACAAGCTTTACGGATATCCTCAACATTAGCAGTATCAACAAATATTTTCATTCTTTCCTCCAAAAATTAATAAAATTGCAAGAATGCCTCGTTTATGTATGATAATCATTTTTTCTCCAATTGGAACATTACTAAGACCTCTACTAGAATTTTGTAACAATGATTCTTCAACTAGGGGATACTGTAAATTGTGTGTCGTGACCTCTTCAACAATCTCCGTTAAGGGATACAAAGATACATTTATAATAGAGCTGGTAGGAATTTCAATAGGTTTTGCTCCATTGGAAATGATGATTTTTTCAAACTCATCGATAAATTCCACATAAAACCCTTTCATGGACAGCTGTTTTGATATCGAAAGATTCATTAAAAAATGATCTGTTCGACCTCCTGACATATGAAACAAAAATATGGGTAGGGAAGAAGAAAAATGAGATATGATGAACCGAGAGGCTAATTCATAGTCAGATTCGTCTTTTTCTGTTGGGTACAGAATTTTTGGGATGTTCGATCGATGTAACCAATCTTGTTGTTCAGAAGAAAGTGAATCACAATCACCGATAAACAACTGAGGTGTGATATGATGGGACAATAAGTAATGCAATCCTCCGTCCAGCGCAATAATAAAATCAGTGTCGGGGTGAATCAAGGGAAAAAATGAATCCACTCTAGATGGAGCAGCGCCAAAACAAAGGATTCTCTCTACTTTCATAGAGAATTGACAATCTGTTGCAATACATCAGATGGATTGACATGATGTACCAGATAACTACCAATAACAATCATATCCACATCCATTTTCTTCAATTGGATGGCTTCTTTTACCTGTATTCCCCCATCTACTTGAATAAAAAAAGAAGAGGATTGACGAACTCGCAAATGTTGTAAAGTTTCAATCCGATGAAATGTATCTTGCAAGAAAGACTGCCCCCCAAAACCTGGTTTTACACTCATCACCAAAACAAAATCCAATGCAGGTAGATAGGGTTCTAGAGCAGAAATTGGAGTTTCAGGAGATATTGCTAATCCAGCCTTGATGCCTTGTTTTTGACAAAAATGAATCCACTGGTCAGCATTTGATTCTGACTCTACGTGAATTGAAAACCACGTAGGTGACAACCTGGTAAAAGCAGGGGAAACATTCATTAAGGCTGTATGGGTAGTCATGAAATGAACATCAAGAGGAATAGAAGGATACTTTTTGGATCATTTGGAGCCACATAGGATTGAATGCAAAGTTAGGGACAAAATTGCCATCCATGACATCAATATGCCAGTAGTCAATGCCACCGCTTGGAGAGATTCCATTACTTGATGAGCAGAAAAAAGAGGCAAGGATAGACGAAGCACCAATTAGCATAGTAGATCCTACGGTTTTTTTATTGTAGCTTCTTCGTTTACAACAACATTGATCGACGATTGATTTTCTGCGGGTGAACCTGGGATTGGCTCTTGAATATAGACAACACCACGAGAAAAACTGTTGTTCGGTCGAAATGTAATTGTCCCTATTGTGTAGCCACTATGAGTAATAATATATTTGGCATCTTCAAGATGGGTTCCTAATAAATTAGGGACAACAGGTAAATCTGATACATACACCGTAAGTTCGATTCCCTGTCCAGGTGCCATTTTAGTTCCAGGAGGTGGTTGTTGGGATAAAACTTGCCCTAAAACAGCACTGGAAGAAGGAAACAGAAATGTTTCCATTTCTGTTTCAACTTCCTCCATCATTTCTTCATTGTCTGAAGATATTTCTTCATGGATCGTGTTAACTTCGTGAATAGCTGCAACATACAGATTCTCATTACGAATAACCTCTACAGCTTCTCCATAGGTCTTACCAACAAAATCGGGGCAAATAACCACAGGATTTCCCTTGCTTATCTTGACAGAAACAGATCGCCCATATTTTACAGCGGTGAGTGGATATGGGACTTGAGCTAATACGACATTTCGTGGTACAGAAGAAGAATAGGTTTCATCTTTAACTCGCAAGACCAATCCAGATTCTTCAACAATCGATGTAGCTTCTTCAATAGTAAGCCCTCGCAAATCAGGAACACTAATTAACTCATTGCTCCTACAACTGAAGAGTCCAGTAATGAGAAAACTCGCTAAAAAAAAGTGAAAAGCCTTTTTCCAGCTACCCATTCAACTTTCGGTATTCTTCCAATACGGATAAAACTCTGTCGATGTCAGATGAAGTATGCTCACCGGAAATTTGGAAACGGATTTCTTCGTCCCCTTTTGGAACAACGGGATAATTTAAGCCTGTTGCTAAAATTCCATTCTTCTCCAAAAAGGCAACCAGTTCAGAGGTTTTTTTCGTGTCACGTACCATCAATGGAACTACTGGATGTTCACCAGGAAGCGTTTCATATCCAATATTGACGATACCTTGCTTGAATTTCTTAGTCATTTCTCGTAGATGAGCTAAAATTTTCTTTCCTTCGTCACTTTTCAGGATATTCAAAGCTTTTAGTGCAGCTGCAGCTTCTCCTGGAGAAATTGGATTGGAATAAATGTAGGTGGGGGCTTTTTGATGCATATATTCTACCACTGTTTTGCTTGTTACAGTATAGCCACCATTTACGCCAAATGCCTTTCCAAGGGTACCGATCAATACATCTACACCTTTGGCATTGGTGTACTCAATAGTGCCTTTACCATTTTCACCAAAAGCACCAACTCCGTGAGAATCATCCACCATGAGTATAACGCCATCTTTGAAATAGGAATCATATTGTGCGCAAATAGTGGAGATTTCATCTAAAGGAGCATGATCGCCTCTCATTGAGAAAATCCCGTCAGTAACAACAATTACTCGATCGCACTGATTTTTGGATTTTTCTAAACAATTTTTCAAATCTTCCATGTCCAAATGTTTATAAATATGCTTTCCTTTAGGTTTGGACATTCTCATTGCATTGATGATACAATTGTGGTTTAACTCATCACTAATAATGATGGTTTCAGGAGAAACGAGTGAGGTCATTACTCCCAGGGTGGTCATATAAGCAGAACTAAAAAGCATTCCTGCTTCCATGCCATGAAATTCAGCTAGACCTTTTTCTAGTTCTAGATGAATGTCGTAGGAACCGGAGATAAACCTTACTGCTCCGGGACCAAGTCCATATTTGGCAGTAGCTTCTTCTTCGACTTTTTTCATATCTTCTCTCTGAGAGAGACCAAGATAGGAATTGGAGTTCATTTTAATGAATTCTTGATCAAATCCTTTCACCTTAAACCTGGGTCCACGATCAGCAGTAGCTTTCAAGACATCATAAATAACCATTTCTGGTTTTTTTGCAGTCCCGACTTTTTTTAACTCTTCGATTTCATTACCGAGTGTTTGATTGATTTTATTGATTGGCATACATTCCTCCTATGCTAACTTTTTACGAAGATTTTCAAGCATATCCTGTGTCATCATATCCATGGTAAATTCGGGTTTCCAGTCCCATTCTTTTTGGGCAGCTTCGTCATCAAGACTGTTTGGCCATGAATCTGCAATTCTTTGTCGAATTGGATCAATATCATACTTCATCACAAAGTCGGGAATATGCTTTTTAATATTTTCAGCCAATTGAGCGGGGGTCATAGACATAGCAGTTACATTAAATGCATTGCGATGGACCAAACGAGAAGGATCGGCTTCCATCAGTTTTATTGAGGCATTCACTGCATCCGGCATATACATCATATCCAACGAAGTATCTTCTTTTAAAAAGCAGGTGTATTCTTTCTTTTGAATGGCTTGGTAATAGATATCTACGGCATAATCTGTTGTCCCGCCTCCAGGTAGAGTTTTCCAGGAAATGATGCCAGGATAACGAAGACCTCTAGTATCTAAACCATACTTCAAGTAGTAATAGTCACACAATAATTCTCCAGCAACTTTAGTAACACCATACATTGAAGTAGGTCTTTGAATGGTGTCTTGCGGAGTATTATCTTTAGGGGAAGTAGGGCCAAAAGCAGCAATCGAACTAGGCACAAACACGGAACAATTCATTTCACGTGAAACCTCAAGAACATGGTACAAACCGTTCATATTTACATCCCATGCTAATTGAGGATTGCTTTCGCCTTTTGCAGACAAAATAGAAGCCATATGGTAGATTTGAGAGATATTGTATTTTTTTACTACCTCTTTTAACCGATTGGCATCCGTAGTATCTATACTTTCATGCGGTCCTTCTGCAAGGATTTCGTTCTCGTGCTTGCGAATATAAGAAACGACAACTGAGTCGGTTCCATATATATTTCGTAGCTCCAAAGAAAGCTCTGTCCCAATCTGACCTAGGGCTCCAGTAACTAATATTCTCTTCATGAAAACCTCCGAACATAACTAATTTTTCAACCAATGTTGAGCGTGAAAAATCACACAAACAATATAGTATGAAATTGAAAAAAAATACATATTTACAAACATACATTTGTTATGGTTTCCAACAAATGCTATTGGTTGGGAAAAATCCACCGTTCTAAGTATAAGTTTGATTTCTCAGAATGGAATTCACTTGTCGAAAATGCCGAGTAGACATTGATTAATGTTCCTACCTGGTCAATTCTATTAATCAATTGGTTGTCCTTTAAGGCCTGTATTTGTACAATAGAAAAAGGTATTGCGTTCCCTTCTTCTATTCTCTGAACATCTGGGTTCCATTTTGTAACCAAATAATCACGATAAGATCCCACCGTTGGCAAAACAGGTTGAGGAGGGTTTAAATAGATGCCTCGTCGAATAAAGAGCTCTCTCTGTCTGCAGTACCAAAGATGTAATTTCGAAACATATCAATGTAATTGTTAATGGCTTCAAAACTATTTCGTTTGGGAGAAAAGAGATCGTACGATTGAACACTGTCTGGATTCTTTTGACAAAGAAGAAGTGCATCGTGGTAGAAAAGAACTCGAGATCCACTTCGAGATTGTTTTTCCCAGTCTAAAATACTTTCTGTAGTCTTTTGGAGCATAAACTGGTTATTTTGAAAAGTACCCGTAAAAATATAAGGAACTCCTTCGCAATAACCCTCTCCAATCAGATATGGTTTTTTGTTTTTCCAGATAAAATCAAGAGGAATAAAATCTACTACCTCTTGGCCATGACAATCAAAGAAAATAATATCAGTCGAAATTTTTTTCTCGCGAACCCACGTCTCTATTATAAATTCATCGGACGTACTTGACCGGTCGAGCACATAGAACAAATCGGATGCAGAATCATCCAAAATTTGGGCAACATTGGGATCATTAGCTTGAAATTCTATAAACTCAAAATAGGGATTGGTCGTTTCAATATATATTTTCCCGCTAGGATTTCTGGATGTTACAAAGATTCTTCGGTTTCCCTGCCAACGAAGAATACTGTCTCCTTCAACAAATCCTATTGCAGACTGATCACAAGACAAACTGTTGGAACCAAGATCCCATACTCCAAGATAATACTGCACTCTGGTTTCGTGCAATGGATCCATCTCTTCGATTAAAAATGGAATTCGATCATGATTCATAGCAAGCTGGTAGGATACTTTTTTGGGTACAAATTTAGTTTGAGAAACCATTAACAAAGCAATCGTAAAAATCAGAATCACTCCGAGTGTAAAAAAGAGAAGGGGGGAGTATTTTGAGTTGTATTTGTTAAGCTGGAACCAGGTACTCATCGTATACAACTAGTAGGGATAAAAAGGCTCTAGTGTGTTAATAAGCTCATGGATGTGATCTTCAGTGGAAAAAATGGTCAGAATAGAACAAGTTTGCCCATTGTAATAGGCAGGATTGGAAAGCTCTGTAATATAGCAGATAGGATGGTCTTCTCCAATGATCATATCTTCCTGTGGGTAAATGAAGTAACCCACACGAGAATGAATAATGCACTCTTCTTTCGTTGGCTTCTTCCCAAACAACAACTGATTGTCTGCTAAGAAGCATTGAACCGATTCCGATAAACATTCTTGCAGCGGAAGAGCATTCACAACAAAAAAACCATCTTTACCCTTGTATTGTGTGGGGTATCACTTGAATGAGTCCAGAAGATTGAGGTAACCATTCAGATGGATACTCAAGCTTGTACTCTAAGGATAGGATTTTGGTACAAACTAACTGCCTGGGCTTTGTTTGCTTCACTTTGGAAATGAAGCCAAATAAAAAAAATAAAAAGCAACAGCAAAACAATGAGGATGAGGAATAACCATTTTTTTGTTTTCATAGTAAAAAACCACCCAAAATAGACGTTGATCCTAAAATAAATTTTCTACATCATATTTATACATGTTTTTTCCATAATTAGAAGGACGGTTCACTTTTCACTTGCAATTCAAATTTTTTTATATATATTCAAAAGGGCACATGTTCGGGCCTCTAGCTCAGTTGGTTAGAGCGCATCCCTGATAAGGATGAGGTCCCTGGTTCGAATCCAGGGAGGCCCACCATAATTGCTTTTTATAATGGGGGTGTAGTTCAGCTGGGAGAACGCCTCGCTTGCACCGAGGAGGTCAGCGGTTCGAATCCGCTCATCTCCATTCCCCTGGAGGATTTAATGAGAAAAATAGTATCAGCTACATTGGCTTTGTTTTTATGTTTCTCTGTCTTTTCATCATTTTCTACAGCCTTGGCTGCTTCCAGTCCCACTATTCGTCTAGTAACAGAAGCAGAAACACTTTACATCGGCACAGAGTTTGCCATTCAATACAACATTGAAGAAGCATCCGATGTTTGGGCTATTGGATTTGATGCCTTGTATGAAAAAGACAAATTCGAATTGATCAGCGTCGAAGAAGGTGATTTCCTGGAACAAGGAGACGTCAGCACCCTCACTACCTACAAAGATCGTAAAGAGGAAGGCGTCATCATCTTTGGTATCACTCGCACCGGTAAATCCGATGGAGTTGACGGCGATGGCACAATCGTTACATTTGTCTTCAAAGCCCTTGCATTGGGCAACTTCACATTTAACTTAAAAAATGTCTACATCAAAGATCCTCCTGGTACCGATATCAGATCCAACGTTGAACCGTTGGATATTGAGGTGATGGAAGAAGACACAGAACCACCTTTCCTTGAATTAACTGAAATCGGCAAAGTTGCTGAAGATACTGTTGAAATTGAAGGAAAAACAGAACCTGAAGCATCTGTTACGATCAACGAAGAAGACGTTGAAGTAGAAAAAGATGGTTCTTTCGCTCATGAAGTTTCTCTCGAAGTTGGAGAAAATGTGTTTACCGTTATTGCCAAAGATTTAGCAGGCAATGAAACCAAAAAGACAATCACAGTAGAATACATTGAAACGGTGGTCTTAAAGCTTCAAATCGGCAACAAAACTGTCTATGTAAACGACAAACCAGTGCTCATTGAAGCTGCTCCATTTGTAGACAAAAACTCTGGACGTACATTAGTACCCATTCGTATCGTTGCTGAGTCTGTTGGTGCAGAAATCGGTTGGGAAGGTACAGAACGAAAAATTACTTTGATACAGGGTGACACTATCATCGAGTTATGGATAGGCAAACCCATTGCAGAAGTAAATGACGTTCCAACCCCCATCGATGTGAATGCTCCCAATCTATCGCCAATGGTGGTAAATGGTCGAACGGTTTTACCACTACGTTTTGTAGCTGAAAATTTAGGCTGTGCTATTGGATGGGATGGTGCAACACAAACCATTACTCTCACCTACCCCAATCCAGAAGACATGTAAGATATACGAAATATTCAAAAAAAGCCCGGGTTTTCCCCGGGCTTTTTTTTATCAGCTCTCTCTCTACTTGCCAAACCATATCCTATGAAAAACAAATGTACCTGAAGTCCCTTGTAAAAAATTACCCTTCTTTCTCGAACCAAACCTTCACCTATTGTTCTGCTGAAACGCTACCTTTTGGTTCTCGAGTGCTAGTGCCTTTTGGACCTTACCACCAGGTAAGACAGAGTGTACTACATTCACTACCCTCTTTGAAGCTTCTCTGCCATTGCAAACTGAGATGCCTAAAGAAATTCGTGTGTTAACAACAGCTCCTCAGATTTCACAAAAAACATTTTACTTTCTTTCAATTGCTTTGCATCTTTCATTTGCAATCTCTGTCAATCCACTCCTATCTTTCTGACCGGTCTGTTTGCCGCTCAATTAAAGTCCACAGACGTTTTATCAAAATCCATTTTGACCAGTTAGACAAGACACAGTATTTTCGACAAAAGCTGTTGGAAGATTTTTTTAAATAACATCCTTCTGGTTTTACTCTTCCAAAAATTCAAAGAGCTCTAAAAGTACACCAAAATTCACTATTTTAAAAATTGAAAACTCTCAAGATGAACAAAACTATCAACCATCCCAAGGAAGCATACCATGTGAGGATTTAAAAAGGATTCCTTCACATCAACCATCAGCAATCTACCTGTTAAACGAATTACACCAAATCAACGTTTAGAATACTACCTCCAACAAATTGTATTGAATACTCAAATCCAAGTTTTGATCATTGTTCCCAATAACAGAATTAGTAAGTTGTACAAAAAAACTTTTAAGAATATGGACAATGTAGAGATTGGATCTCGTGATCGGATTTTCGAACCTCAAAAGGTGTTCCATCTATTGATTGTTGAAGATTCAACTTCACAAGAATATCGCTTGGAAGTGCCATTCTACATTCATATTGAAAAAATGTGTATGATGAGAAGTCAAGAGTTAGCAGAACGAGTCCTATTTGGAAGCTATCTTCCTTCAGTTTTAAACTATTCTGGAATAAAACACCAAAACTGCACACATAGTAAGTCCCTTAAGTTACCTAAACAATCTCTTCCACCTCCCAAAATCCAATTTCTAGATATGAAAAAGGAAATACAAGATCATGGGTACTCTATCATTCCATTCTCAATCCAAAGAATGATTCAGCAATCCTTACAAAAAGGTAAAAAAGTATTGTTGTACATGAATCGAAAAGGATACTACAATTCATCTCTTTGTACTCACTGCGGTTATGTCATGAAATGTCCTGTCTGCAACGTCCCATTATCTTACCAGCCCATTACAAACAAACTTACCTGTCGATACTGTGGATATGCCCATCCACGCACTATTAATTGCCCGGAATGCCAATCCCCAACCATTGTGCTTCGAAGTCCCGGGACAAACAAAATTGAGGATTTTTGCAAACTTCATTTCCCTACGGCTCAAATTCTACGTATTGACCGATCAAGCCCAAACCATACGATCGAAGAGATTGAAAAAAGTCATTTGTACATAGGAACCCAGAAAGTTTTTCAAGAACTTCCTTTCCATACCATCGATAGTGTCGTTTTTTTGGAGATAGATTCTTTTTTAAACACACCTTCTTTTTCTTCGCAAGAAAAAGTTCTTCAATCCATAACGCACTTGTACGAATCTCTGATGGTCGAAGATCAACCTCGAACTTTGTACATTCCAACTTTTGCACCAAAAAGTGAATTGTTTCGAAGTATCCAAACTGGATCATTGCGGTATTTGTATGAAACGGAACTACAAGCAAGAGAAGATTTTCACTATCCACCATTTGTGGATATGATGGAAATTTCAATCCACCACAGAGAGCAACAAGTAGTTATCGAGACAACCAAAGAATTAAGGGAACAAATCAAGTCCATCAATGGTATAACTATAGTAAGTGAAAAATTGCTTGTTGGAAGAAGTCCTCATGGAATATATCAGTCTAGTATTGTGTACCGAACCAACAATGCAGTAGAGGCTCACAAAGAGATTGCCCCTCGTTTGGATGAAACAAACAAAACCACGGGCATACGAGTACATATAAGAAATTTGGAGTAAAGTATGTTACAGGTGATTACATATGGGAATCCTGTATTGCGTAAAAAAGCAAAATCAATTCCCAAGGTAGATGCGAAAATCTATCAGATATTAGAAGAGATGGTTTACACGATGAGAAATAATCGAATCAAGGGGTGTGGTTTAGCAGCCCCGCAAGTTGGTTTATCTCTTCGTCTTGCTGTGGTAGAGCCATCTGAAAACCACCTATATTATCTGATCAACCCGGAAATTGTATCAAAAAAAGGATCTCAAAACGATACAGAAGGCTGCTTAAGCATACCAGGAGTTTACGGTTCAGTTGAGAGATCTACTGAAATCCACTACATATCATTGGATTATAAAACGGGCAAAAAAGAAATGTATCGTGCAAAAGACTTTGCCGCAAGAGTGATTCAACACGAAATCGACCACCTAAATGGAGTTCTCTTTACCGATCATGTCCCCCCCTCTGAACCATTGGAATTTATTAAAGGAGAACCGATTCCCAAACCACTTCTAGAAAAATACAAAGTGAAGAATTCATGAATATCAAGACAATCTTCTTTGGTTCAAGTTCCTTTTCACTTGCTTTTCTGCAGTGCTGTAAAGAGCAAACCGAAGTTTGTCATGTAGTAACTTTACCAGACACCATTAAGAATAGAGGGAAAAAATTAGTTCCCAATATTGTCAAAGAAACTTCTCTTCAATCAGGACTTTCTGTCTTAACCCCCTCCAATTTGCTAGATCCTGCTTTTTTAAGCATTGTAACCAAGTCGGAGGCTACTCTTTTTGTTACCGCATCCTATGGAAAAATACTCCCCAAGAAACTTCTTGAGATACCCTCTCTTTTCTCTGTCAATATTCACCCATCCCTTCTTCCAAACTATCGTGGTGCTGATCCATTATTCTGGCAAATTGTTCACCAAGTAGAACAAACCGGTGTTTCAATATTTCAAATGCTCCCATCCTTAGATAACGGCCCCATATTAAAGCAAAAAGCATTTCCTCTATTACCTTCCGATACATATTCGTCATTGGAACAAAAAACAATTCAGTGGGGAGTTCAACTTCTAACAGAGCTTTTAGACGATATAAAAAACAAACGAGCGATCTCCTCTATCAAGCAACCTTCTCAATCCCCCTTTTATGCCAGAAAGCGCACATCTCTGGATGAACAAATCCATTGGAGCATGGGGCTAAGGACATATTAGCACTGATTCGTGCTTTCCTCCCGAGATTGGTGCTTTCACATACTTTGGTGACAAACGAGTGAAAATATTGCAAGCAAGTCCAGGCACCATTATGCTCCCCCCGACTTCTTCCCAGGTCAGATTTTCATTCAAAACAAAAAAGTATATGCAGCCTGTCAAAATGCTCCTATACAGATCCATACCGTCAAAGTTGAGGGAAAATCAATAATGTCCGACAAAGATTTCTTAAATGGATATCTATTAAAAAAAACCCAACCCTTTTTCTTCATGACTAACATTCAAATTCTGTGTAGGAAAAGTAAAAACTCACTTTGGCAGCCTGCTGTTGAAGAATACACCAAAAGAATTTCCAGATTCTGTACGGTAGATATCACCGAGGTAAAAGAATACTCGCTGCCTGATCAACCTTCCCAAAAACAAATTGAAAGTGCCCTTTACAAAGAAGGCCAAGACATGATTGGAAAAAAGAACAAGAATAGTATCGGTTTTGCTCTAGATATCCAGGGAAAAGCATTAAACTCCATGGATGTTGCAGAACTTCTTGGGCAATATTTACAAAAACAAAGTCAATCCATTTCGTTTTTTATTGGGAGTTCGTATGGATTAAGTAACCTTATTCTTCAGCAATGTCTATCTATATCTTTTTCCAAATTGACATTCCCCCATCAATTATGCAGAGTGATTTTGTTGGAACAAATTTTCCGGGATTTAAAATTTTGCTGGAGAATCGTATCATAAATAAATGATTTCAAAATCGATCCTACTATAAAGATACAATTGCCAACCATATAAAAAAGACAACCCAGCTGAGACCTAAAGACAAATAAAAAACACATGCCATAGGAACTTTTTGAAACTTCGGTTGGTGGATATCTCGTACATTCTTCGTGTAATGTTTTGATCCAAATGAACAGGAATAAATTGAGGATATAGACGGAGTGTAAATCGATTCAACAGTTTACTATATTCCACCTGCACGCTAGTTTTATGAGAAGTCAGAAAGTATTGCCGAAAAAAAGTAAAACGACCAGGTGGTTTACCGGGTAATGGAAAATTCGCTTTTCTCAACTCAATTTCTAACTCAGTCATAAACTCTACTTTGTCAAAATAAAAAAAAGAAATAACTCGATTCTTTAAATTTGCATGCCATATCATGATTCCCAATAGAAGGAAAAAAGTAACAATGGCCCATGTCCAATGAAAACTATCAGGATAATACAAGGAAGAGCTTAATAAAAGGCTCCCTGGTATAACCACTGATGTGGTAAGTAATATCCAACGCTGATGTTTTCGTGCATCCAAGATTACCGGATTTCTTTTCCACAGTAAAAGCCCAGTAAGGATCCCTGGAATACCGTATAATGCCCACATCAAGGAAGTCCAAAAGTTCATGGCTGTACTCCTTACAATAAAAAACAATCCTGGCAACGATTTACCTATATAGCAGTATACCAACGATAGGATGTTTCTGGAATCAAATTTTCGTGTACACTGGAAGCATGAATATTTTTATTTTATTTAAACGACCTCACTGGTTGTATTTAATCTCGTTCATTGGTCTCTTGATCTGGGGTTCTATTGCTATTTTCAGTGCTACCCAGTCGCTGTACCATGAAACCAATTTTTTTCAGCAACACATTCTTTACCTCATTTTGGGCATTGTTCTCTTCATTTCGATTTCTATGCTGAGTAGTGATTGGGTAAAGGTGAGTTCGTGGCTTTTTTACTGTTTTTGTATCTCGCTTCTTCTGGTATTGTTTGCACAGAATCTACTACAGGGAAGCGAAACCCCTTTGCGGTGGATTTTCATTGGGCCATTGTCCATACAACCTTCGGAGCTTATGAAAATAGGGCTAATTTTAGTTCTTGCCAAACTATATTCCGAATCTGATGCACCTTCACACCTTGTATTTTTACAAGGGCTCATCATTACATCCATACCCGTTGGGTTAATTGCTTTTCAACCCGACCTTGGCACTGCCATTTCCCTTTTCATGATTTTTCTCATCATGACATTCTTTTCTCGTATAAACTTCTTCTATTTACTTGGTTTATTTCTAAGCTCTTTAGGAATACTATGGTTTTTCCGACAATACCTTTTTCAGGAATATCAATGGAACCGAATTCTATCTTTTTTGAATCCGGAGTTAGATCCTACGGGAGAAAATTGGAGTGTTCGCCAAGCGCTTATTGCAATAGGTTCTGGTGGATTAAAAGGAAAGGGATACTTGCAGGGTACTCAGTCAAAAATGGGTTTTCTACCCGATACAAAGTATTCAGATTTTATCTTTGCAGTCATCGGAGAAGAATTTGGTTTTTTTGGATGCTTTATGATCATTGCACTTTTCGGAGTATTCCTTGGATCATCCCTATCCATTGCTTTTCAAACCAAAGATCTGTTTCAAAAGTTTATGGTAGTTGGTATCATCGGCATGTGGTTTGTGCAGATCATTATTAATATTGGAATGAATGTAGGCCTATTGCCGGTTACTGGCCTACCACTTCCTTTTGTGAGCTATGGAGGAAGTGCTTTAATCGCAAATTTCCTGTGTGCTGGTTTAATTTACCATGTTCACATTCACAAGGGTCAGATTCACTTCATCTGATAAAAAATGAACCTATTCACTGTTTTATTGCAATTATTGTAGGGGTATACTATTGCTATGAAAAAAATTGCAGCATTTTTGTTGATTTGGATGATTTGTTTCTCGTTCATGCCATACAACTCTTCTGTACATGGCGTGGAAGATATTTCTGTTGAAGTACAGCCAAGAAGAATTTCTACCAGAGCAGGATACAAGATCAATATGAAACTGGAAAAGCCTTTGCAGGTGCATGATTGGATTAAGATCATCTGGCCCAAAGGCACAACTCTTCCAGAATTACCAGAGAATAAATCAGAAAGAAATGCAGAGTTGACACGTATTGTCGAATCTATCTATATTGGCACATCACCATGCTCTGCCTGCCAGGGATTGCCTGTTATTGATTATCGTGAAAATTCAATACGTTTTAATATTCATTTAGAACTGGATCCAAAAAATCCAGGCTATGAGTACGTATATATCCATGTTACTGATCGAGTAGGAATAAAAAACCCAGAAACGCCTGGGCAATACCAGTTGAAAATTCAAACTCAATCGGAAAGTGGTACGTATGATTCTTACTCCTATGAGATAGTTGATAGCAAAATTGGAGAACCTACCGGTACACCTGTTGTGGAAGTTAATCCAAATGGGATCAATCACAAAGCATCCTACTCGATTTCCTTTACCACGGGCCGAGGTGGTGAGTTGTTTATGAACCGCAGCCGTATACGAATGCAATTCCCACCCCAAACAACTCTCTTAAAATCCAACCAGGAGATTCCTCTCACCAGCATCCGTGTAAATGGAAAAGCTCTTGGACAAATGCCCATGATCCTTGACACTACCGTCACTATTCTTGCTCCACTCTACATTGGTAATAGTGAGTCGGTTGAAGTTCAATTTGATCAGGAAGCTGGCATTTTAAATCCCTCCAGTCCAGGTTCATATCAGGTTCTCGTTAGCACTTCTGAAGATCCGGAAGCTGTCCCCTCAAGTGCCTACGAAATCATCAAACAAAATCCTTCTTTAGAAGTGATCCCTCCCATTACCAATAAAACAGCTATGTATCATTTTACTTTTGTAGCGGATCAAGACATCGGAGAAGACTACCCAATATATGTGCAGTTTCCTGAAAACTCAAAACTACCTCGCTATGTGGATCCTTCTAGTTTACTAATCAACAATACCCAACCTCGATCCATCTCCATTCGAAATTCAATGCTCATGATCTCTTCTCCAAAAAGTATCGCTGCTGGAAACCTTGTAGATGTAGTAATCCAAGAAAAAGCAGGTATCCAAAATCCGCCTGTCCCGGGATTATTCTCCCTGGAATTTAAGTGGTTTGATGAACAATCCTGGGAAAAAACTCAATCCATAGAGATTGTAAATCCTACAGTAGAATTTATGAATCTTTCCCTAGATCCAAGTAATGCTGGTGAAATTGTTACGATCACTTGTACCATTCAAAATGGTGCAGACGTATTGAAAACACTTGATACCATCGAAATTCTTTTCTCTGATGGATTTTCAATTCCCGCAAATATAAAACCGTCCAGCATTTCAATTGCTGGAGAATCTGTTAGTCAATGTAAACCATCTCCTCACTCACTTATCATTACAATTCCCACCAGTATTGCTTCCGAAGAAGTCTTTGACATCATTGTCCATAAGAGTGCCAAAATTAGAAATCCTTCCATTGGTGATCAGATGATTCATCTCTCAATATCTACTTCTTCTACTAAAAATCCGATTCAATCTCCCTCTGTCTATCTCTATCCACCCATCCCCACTACTTCGGTACTATTGCTAGAAGGCCAAAAAGGCAACGAGGGATGGTATACACTTCCACCTCTTCTCTCATTTCAATCCAACCAAAAAGATGTTGAAGTCCATTTTTGGTTTGATGAAGAACCAGAAACCCAGCTGTACCACAAGCCAATGGCGCTCGAAATTGGGCAATATGTCGCTACGCTGCACTACTACGCGCAAAATTCCTACGAAAAAGGTTCGGTGCAAGAAGCTATTATTAAAGTTGATACGATTGTACCCGAGTTAACCATTTTAAAACCAATCCAACCCATCTCCTATACATCCCAAAAAGAGTATCTTATTGAAGGAAGAATTCTCACTCAAGGATTCCAAACACCCCAAACTAATCAATATCATATGGATGTTGCCCGGGTAACCATCAATGGTAATTCGATTGAGTTTGTACAAGATGAAGAAACATTGCAGTACAGCTTTGAAAGCACGTATCCACTTCAAGAAGGAGATAATGCTGTTCATATTACAGCTTACGATGAAGCTGGTAACAGTTCCACACGAAACTTTCAAATCATATGCGACACCCATCCTCCTGATGTACAAATATTATTCCCTACTGCCACTCGACCTTCCTTGGAAAAAACGTTTGAGATTATTGGTAAAACAGAACCCTTTACTGAGTTGTATATTCAAGATGAATTGGTGTTTGTAGATGTTGAAGGTACTTTTTCATATCCAATTCGGGTAGACAATGTAGGAAAAACTTTGCTAGATACTGAAGCCATTGATAAAAGTGGAAATCGAACTACAAAAACCATCACTATATGGGCCGGAGTAACGCTGAAACTGACCATAGGATCAACCACTACATATTCCAACGATATCGAAACTGTTTTAGATGCAGCACCGTTTATCTTTAATGGACGGACTATGATTCCATTTCGGTATATTGGAGAATCTCTTCAAGCAGAAATTCAATTTAGAAGTGACCCCATGACAAAGAAAGTGGTGGAGGTTCGCTATACCAAAGAAGACGTTGTCATTATTCTCCATATTGGTAAAAATACAGCTTATGTTAATAACAAGGCAATTCCACTAGATGCCTCTCCTAGTATAGTAAGTGGCAGAACAATGGTTCCTTTGCGTTTTGTTGCAGAAGAATTAGGTTGCACTTTAGAGTGGGAGAGTGAAACACAAGAAATTACTATCACCTATCCCACTTGGTAAAGGAGGAAACATGGATCGGAGTATGCGTTTTGCTGGACCTTATATGTTTTATCCCAAAGATCTAACAGAAATCATCCAATGGAAAAAAGAAGTATTATCGAATTGGAAAAAGCCTCATCAATCATATCGAAATGTATATTCTGCCATTATTCCACATGCTGGGTATATCTATTCTGGATCCGTTGCGATTAAAACACTATCTTGTATCCCAATACCAAAAACTGTTGTCATCATTGGAGTTAACCATACTGGTATTGGTAGACCCCTCTCTGTATGGTCCAAAGGAAGATGGGAAACACCTTTTGGTTGGATACCCGTAGATGAAGCATTAGCCAGTAAGATCATTCAAACAGATCCTCATTTTGAATCTGACTATAAAGCCCATTTGGAAGAACACTCAATTGAGGTCATATTGTCATTATTAGCCTCTTTTTCAACAAACTTCAAAGTTCTTCCCATTACTATGGGCTATCAGGATGTCTATTCTGTTGAGGAATTAGGCACACTCCTATCCTCTATTTCTACAAGCCACCCCGTGTTTGTTATTGCTTCCTCGGATATGTCCCACTATATCCCCAAAGATCAAGCCTACAGATATGACCAAAATATTTTGCAACACTGGTATTCTCTTCAATGGAAAGAGGCAATTGAAACAGCAGAGCAAAATGATTATTCCGTATGCGGTATCGGACCTGGTTCAGTTTCTTGTTTATACGCACAACAAAAAGGTGCATCCAAAGGAATTCTCGTTGATTACTCGCATTCTGGGGAAGTAACAAAAGACAATGATGCAGTTGTTTCTTATGCTGGAGTACTATTTGTTTCATGAAGATACTACTCCGTAGTACTGCTTCACTGATCGTCTTTTTCCTTTTTTCTTTTTTTTCTATTCATCCCCTATCAATTTCTTCTTGCGATCGCTTGTATATTTACTCAAAGGATACCACATACCATAACAGTGTGTCACTCAACTGTCTGTTTTCTGGTCCTGTCCAGAAAAAAGGTTGGATTTTCTTTCAAGGACCACAACATATTTCACCCCACCGCATTGAAGATATTTCCAACGAAAGCATAATTACCATCGATACAACACGATTTCCCGTTGGTGATTACCAAGTTCAATGCATGACGATGTCGGGGCAAAAGCTCTATTCTCAAACTGGCATCCTTTCACCATCGTTTCAGATGCTCCCATCATTGCCATTCATGAGAATCCAAGCCACAGTTTTACCATCGACACACCACACCTTAGTTTTCGTTGTACTAGCAATCAACCCTTGCAAGAAGCCTATCTTGTATGTCACAACCAAAAACGTCCACTCCAATCAGATACTCCCTTGGAATGGAGCTTTAAGGGAGTTTGCCCCTGCAGGATGGGACAAATACGATACAAATTATTGGGAAAAACTATCACCACGTTGAAGGAAACGTTACTTTTGAGGTTGTGTATAACAAGCCTGCTTTTGCGGATCGCATTTTTGTTTTAGGGTATCATAACATTGGAGAAAGCACTGAAAAATGGGAAGTGTCCCCGAAAACCTTCGAGAAACATTTGCAATATCTGCAAGAAAATGATTATTACTTCTGTACTCCCACGGAACTTCTCTGGTTCCAGCGGAAAAAAGATCTTTACCCCAAAAAACTGTTTTAATCACATTTGATGATGGATACAAAGGTGTATATACGCATGCACTCCCCCTACTGCAAAAATACAAGGCAAAGTCTACTCTTTTTATCGTGAACTCTTTTCTAAACACAGATGGTTATCTCACTTGGAAAGAATTAGATTCCGTTATGAGTTCAAAAATCTTTACCTTGGGTTCTCATTCATACAACCTTCATGGATGGGTGGATTACTCAATGATTTCTGGTGGTGGTATGGTGCCAAAAATGTTTCATCTACGTGAAGAGTCCTGGGATGAATATCTCAATCGCGTAACAACGGATCTAAAAAAATCTCGAAATGCGTTATACCATCGATACCAGCAGCCCATCCTCTTTTTTGCATATCCCTTTGGAGAATACAACCCGCAAACCATAAAGCGAGTTAGAGAGTGTGGGTTTATTGGAGCTTTTACGTTTAACAAATCAGAGAGATTCGTTACCACCTCTTCTTTTCCTTTTGCTTTTGATCGAATTCCTATTTCAGAAAACACAGATTTGGCCAAAATTCTTGAGGTAGAATAGAAATCAAAATCTGTTCCTCCTACAAAAAACTTGAAAAGTTACATTTAACCCCTTTTTCTTCCGAACTATCTTAGTATAATGATGAATCTAGTCAAAAAGAAGCACCTTCCACAGTTAATATGGTTGGTTTGCCGATCATAGGGAATGACCATTTTATTTTCAATATCACATTATCGGAGGATATATGCGTATTGTTATTGCAATTGGAGGAAACTCCCTCATTCGAACAAAAGATGAAAATCGTATTGTAGATCAATACAGACAAGTTTTGCAAACAGTTGACAGCATGAAAGATTTATTGATTGGAGATAATCAAATTGTTTTTACCCATGGCAATGGACCTCAGGTTGGTTTTTTATTGCAAATGCAGGAAAAAGCCACTGGAGTTCCGCAAATGCCTATTGATTATTGTGTTGCTAACACACAAGGTGGTATCGGATATCAAATTCAATGTGCCATTCAAAATGAGCTTCTTTCCACGTCATCTGAAAAAAAAGTAGTTTCCATTGTGACTCAATGTATTGTGGATGAAATGGATCCTGCATTTCAACACCCAAGCAAACCCATTGGATCATTTTTCTCAAAAGAAGAAATAGAGCACCATGCAAATGAATATGGCTGGCAATATATGGAGGATGCTGGAAGAGGATATAGACGAGTTGTTGCATCTCCAAAGCCAATTCTTATCCTCGAAAAAGACATCGTCCGTACATTGCTGGAACACAATACCATCGTCATCGCAGCTGGAGGTGGGGGAATTCCTCTTGTCTGTCATGATTCCCAATACAAAGGTGTTGAGGCCGTCATAGATAAAGACTTTGCCTCTTCACTACTAGCCCAGGAGATTGAAGCAGACCAACTCATTATATCCACTGGAGTTCCGTATGTATCTCTCCATTTTGGTACAGCCGATGAACAACCATTGCACGATGTATCGGTAGAAACGATGAAAGAATACCTTTCTCAAAATCATTTCGGAAAGGGGAGTATGGAACCAAAAATCATTGCTGGTATTCAATTCACAGAAACTACAAAAAAACCCACTATCATTACTAGTCCCGAAAACATCCAACTTGCTTTGGATGGAAAAACGGGAACAAAAATACTCCCTTAATCGTAACTTTCTTTCTCAAAAATGGGTATATATGTAAGGTAACATCTTCTTAGAAATTGTTTTCGCGGGGTGAAATAGTTATGAAAAAGACTTGGATTGTTGTTGTTTTCATTTTCTTTATGGGTTCAAGCATTTTTTTCCCAATACCTAACCATACATTATCTCAAAACCAATTCAACAATGAATCTTTCTTGGTCTACACATCCAATGAGTCCTTTCAGCAAATTCATCCTTCCATAAAATTAGCCATGAAAGAGGGATGGATCACAGATTGGAATTGGTTTCCAAGAAATTCGATCATAGAAGTAAGCGGAGAAGCAGCAAGAATAAAATCTTTGTTTCGGTCTGTTCCATCCTCTCTTATCCCCAACTACTCCTTACAAGCAGACCCAATCGTGAAACATAGTGCAAACGATACACTCCCCCCAAAAAACTGGAACATTGTTGATCTTGATTTGCCATCTCTTTGGGCACAAGGATATACCGGTAAAAATGTAAAAATTGGAGTACTTGACACTGGTTGTGATGGATCACATCCTCAATTAAAAGGAAAAATCCGCGATTTTGCCTTTATTGACAGAAATGGAGAAGCATCTCTTTCTGATGCCGCCTACGATACAGATAATCATGGAACTCATGTGGCTGGTATTGCTGCAGGTGGTAGTCCTGATAAACCACTTGGAGTCGCACCCGAAGCTACTCTTTCCGTAGGAGTTGTCATTCCAGGAGGCAGCGGTACTTTCTCCCAAATCATTGGTGGCATTGAGTGGGCAATGGATCCGGATGGAAATCCTGAAACACAAGATGCTCCCATAGCCCTTAATCTATCCTTAGGCATGCCTGGTTTTGTTGATTTTTGGACTCCCGTGTTCACAAATGCTTTAAATCACAATATTCTTATTGTTAGCTCCTCTGGCAATGAAGGCAATGGAATTACTAACAGCCCTGGTAACCATCCCTATGTGATTGGGGTTGGGTCATATGCCTACAATCGTATTCCATCTACATTTTCAGCTGGTGATGACAATATAGTATGGGAAAGTTCTTCCATTTTAGCTGGTCCCTATGTAAAACCAGATATAACCGCCCCTGGATCGATGGTTTATTCATCCGTACCGGGCAATTCGTATGAGTATTTCAGTGGAACCTCGATGTCTGCTCCTCATGTTACGGGTGCAGTCGCAATTCTCAAGCAGGTATTTCCCCTTGCTACTGCCTGGGATCTCAGAAACTTCCTATTGTGGGGAAGCGAAGATCTAGGAAAAGAAGGTTGGGATACTCGATTTGGACAAGGTGTATTGAATATACAACAATCCATTGACAAAGCTCAACAATCAAAAAGGATTCAAGGAACTATACAACATTACACCCGGGAATATCACCTATGGATTCCTTCTTTAGAAAGCGGTATCTATGTTGACTCAGAAGGACATTTTTCGTGCCACTTACTACCCGGCAAATACCAAATAGAGATACGAAAAGGCACGTCGGTTGTTCAAACTCATCAAATCATTGTTAAAAACGAAAATAAACCAGTTGAATTATCATTGCCCGACCCAACCATAATGAATCTCGAAGGAATTGTATTGGGACCAAATGGTCGTGCAATATCCGATGCCAAAATTGTCTACGGAGATATGATATATTTTACAGATGATCAAGGGCACTTCTCAGTACCACTCCAACAGGGAGAACAAATCATTGTCCGCAAAAGTGGTTACATCGAAAAACGTTTGAAGGCAGAACTTCCTGAAAGCTGGGTCAATGTCAGACTAGAAAAAACTTCTTTGCTTCTCATTGAAGGAAAATCCCCTTATAGCACAATAATTAATCCGCCCAAACTCGCTCTTCCAATCTACGAAGATGCTCTTCATACATTAGGCTATTCGTATGCCCTTATTCGATCTTCAGAAGAATCTTTTTCCTATGACGATATCAAAGACTATTCAAAAATAATTCTTTTTTATGCTAATGGTGGCATGCAAAATCAAGATATTTCAGCATGCAGCAAATACTTAGACAACGGGGGCAATCTTATTGTCAGTGGTAGAATGGTTATGCTTATCGAGCAATTCTACCAGACTAATTTTTTATCGGAATATGCGGGAGTATATTCGAAAAAAATGATTGCATTCCCCTCTGTAGAAGGAATTCACTCTTCATACGAGGAACTCCAATTCCCCTTATCGGGCTCTGGAGGAGCGAACAACCAAGAGACCTGCGATGTTTTAATCCAAGAAACAAACTCTCGTAGTATCCCCATATTAAAGTATTCTTCTACTTCCGACAAAGAATACGCCGGTATTCTGAGCAATACAAGTGCTTATAAAATGGCTTTCCTTGGTTTTGGCCTGGAGGGAATTGGCATCGAATCCTCCCGGATAGAACTACTACGACGTCTTTTGGATTGGACCAACCAAGGAGGAAAAATCCAAATCAGCCTACCTGAGGGTAAAACATACATCACAATGAAAAGAAATCACGAAATTGTGGAAAAAGTAACCGAAGAAACAAGTATCTCCTTTCACAATTTGTTTTTAGAAAAATACGAGTTCACTCTTGAACGATACGGCAAAAAGAAAATCTTCTTTGAAGCTGATTTTTCCAAAGGTGATGCCTACATCTCCAACGCATTTTTCAAAGAATCCGAGCTTCAAAGAGTAGAGATTCAACCGAAGAATTGTGATGCTCCTGAAGCCTACCTGATGGTGTATTATAAAGATACCCTGTTAAGCAGTGAAAAGATAAATCCCTCGGAGTCTATCACAAAAGATCTTCCCCAGGGAGATTATCTTTTCAGCATATCCGCTAAAGGGTTCAAAAATCAGTATTATAAACTCTCTATTCAGGCCCCCGAAGAAGAGCCCCGAATAGCAGAAATGAAAATGGAAAGACACGATTCATACTCTTGTGATTGATGACTCTCCTACAGGATGGTATCTGGACCATTATCTGGGAATCAGTAGTTATTCCACTCGTTATTTAGAAAACTCGGGTATTACTTTTCATCACTGGTCTGTGGAAGAAAAGGCTTTCCTTCTTCATCAAATGTTTCCCTATGATGTTGTTATTGACATGCAGGTAAAATGCTGCCGCACTCTACACAAAAGACCGTCAAGAATCGATCGGTCAATATCTGGATGGTGGCGGAAAATTCATGATCTGTCCAATAGTGCTCATACAGTATTAGACCAATCCAAGTGGTTTTCCGACTACTTTGGTCTTCAAATTGAAAATGCCAATGTGAGAGAAAAAACCGTGATAGGCATACCAAACACAGCCACAGGAATCATGTATTTTGATACCGCCACAACTCTCTGGAGCAAGATGGTTTATACATTACGTATCCTGCATTTGAAACTACTTCTTCACACTCAAAATCAATACTCCAATATGCCAGTGGTAAAAAGCTTATTGTGCAAGTTTCCATGACAATGGAAGCTTTCCGTACTATCTATCTTCCTTTTGAAGCGACCAACCTTGCAATTCTGACTTATTCGAATAAAGCTCATTAAAACAATGCTGAAATTTACTAGAAACAGGAGAAATACAACCTAGATGATTTAGAGAATCACCCAATATCCAATTCTATTTCATCAGTGAAGAACCATCCATTGACGTTTTATTCTTTATGCACAGTTGGCATTAAAGAAACTACCCAAGAAATTACGAGACCAAATGATTAATGTGTCAATCCTTGTACAAGATATGAACCCTCGAATATCAACTTCACAACCACTCCCAGCACAGTCTTATTCTTGGCCTTTACGGAAAGTACAGCAGGAAAAGCATTTTTATACAATTTCTGCCTACCTGATAAAATCACGCTTTTTCGCAACAACATCTTGAAGATTGCGACCTGGAAAAATAAGGATTTGCGAGAATTAATCATACGATTGGTATATCACGAGATTGGACATCATTTTGGTTTTACCGAAGAAGATTTAGATCCTTACAAAACCGTATAAATATACTCCTGATCGACATAATCAATTTGTAGAGTATGATTTTCAGTCATTTTTGTTTTGTATATGAAAGAAGAAACCATATCCGCTACTCGCTTTTGCAATACTCGCTTCAATGGTCTTGCGCAAACTCTTTACTATACCCTTCAAGTACAGCTTGCTTCTTAACCTGCACGGTAACATGTAAAAAGCTTCATCTCTTGTAAGTCATCTTGAATACGATGCAAGAGAATATCAATAATATATAACAAATGCTCTTGGGGAGAGGTATTAAATACAATTACTTCATCAAGGCGATTGAGAAAGCTCTGGTCGAAAATAGTGTTTTAGTTTCTCGAATAAAGTAGTAGACAGCTGCTCTCCAAGATGAATATCATGTTCCTCTTGAACGGTTTCTTGATCTGAAAAACCCAATCGAAGAATCCCTTCGTTGGAATGATGGACAATATTGGACGTTAAAACAACGATGCAATTTGAGGCATTGATAGTAGTGCCCTTGGCATCGGTCAGACGTCCTTCATCAAAAAGCTGCAGCCAAATATTAAAAATATCAGGATGAGCTTTCTCGATCTCATCAAATAGCAGAATGGAGTAAGGTTTCTTTTTAACAGATTCGGTCAGTTGCCCACCCTCTTCGTAGCCAATGTATCCAGGAGGTGCACCAATCAACCTTGAAACAGCATGTTTTTCCATATACTCACTCATATCAAAACGAAGCAAGTGATGTCGAGATCCAAAAAGATACTCAGCCAATACTCTTGCGGTCTCTGTTTTTCCTACTCCTGTTGGTCCAAGAAAAAGAAAGACGCCCATAGGCTTGTGTGAATCTTGAATGCCAATCCTAGATCGTCGAAGCGCATTTGCCAAGGTTCGAACAGCAAGATCTTGTCCAATCACTTTTTTTTGTAAATCAGTTTCAATGTGATTTAACTTTTCTTTTTCTGATTCCAAAAGACTCCCTAAAGGGATTCCAGTCCACTGAGAAACTACTTGTGCAACATCATCTTTAGATACAGAATATTGATGTGCTTCACTCTTCCATTCTTCCATTTCAGATTCAAGCTCTTCCTGCAAGGAAAAATATTTCTTTTGAAATTCAATGGGCAGCGATTGTTGTTTGGATTTCATTTCCACTGCTTCTGTCTGCAGCTTGTCGAATTGGTGTTTTGCTTCAATTAGAGAGTCGGGTGGTATTTGGTTTCGATAACAGAAATGTGCACATGCTTCGTCTAACAAATCAATCGCCTGATCGGGCTGATATCGTCCAGAAACATATTTTGAAGATAAAAACACCGATGCCTCAATAGCTTCTTCGGAGATGTGGATAGAATAGTGCTTTTCAAAAGAAGGTCGAATTCCAAGCAATATGCGGTATGTCTCTTCTGGTGAGGGTTCATCAATTACAATGGGTTGAAAATTTCGAAAGAGAGTGGGTTCTGAATCAATTCTTCTGTAGTAGGATTGTGTATCACAGGTAGCAATGATTCGAATTTTCTGACTTTGCAAATAGGAATGTAGTGGGCCCATTAACGACGCTGATAACTCAGATTTTCCATGTCTAGTAAGAAACTGGATCTCATCAATAAACAAAATAACATTGCCCTGTTTTTCTAAATAAGCAAACAGGTTTTGGAGTTTTTTCTCCAAGTCTCCTCGGTATTTTGTACCAGAAAGAAAGGAATATACATCCAGTTTTAAAATTCGCTGATTCCGGAAAGCTCCTGGAACTTTCTGATGGACAATGCGTTGAGCCAACGATTCAACAATCACTGTTTTTCCAACACCAGGATCTCCAATAAGAAGAGGGTTGTTCTTTTTCTTGCGAATGAGTATCTGAAGAATTCGATCGATTTCCATTTCTCTGCCAATTACAATCTCAAGCTCGCCCTTCTCAGCTTGCTTTGTAAGGTCTACCATAGCATAATCTCTAGGGTCCTTTTTGCTATGGATCAGTTCATCGGAAGAGTCAGTTGAAGATTCTGGAAAAGGAATGAAAATTGATTCTGTTTCCGTTTCTTCGGAAGAGGAACGTACCGTTAAAAAGCTTTTGCGAAAGTGTACTTTTTTTTGCAACAGAGACGGATCAACATTGCACTCTTGCAAAATTGTTGTAACCGATGTATTGGCATGCAGTAAACATTCTAATAGTATCTCTGTATCAATTTGTCCTCGAAACTCATCGTGGCTTTTTTGAGCTGCCTTCTCCAAAACTTCCTTTACTTCCAAAGAAAGAGCAATTTCGGCTTCTTTAGAGGAAGCCGAAATTGAAGAATCTCGCAATTCTTTTTCTTGTACCATGTGAAGTAAGATCTCCACAATATTTTTAACATCAACCGATTGTGCAATGAATTCGTTGGAAATATCTTCATCCGCATGGAGCAAACCAATACAAAGATGCTCGGGATACAGAAATCGATTTTTTGCACTTCTGGCTTCTTTTCGAGCAATCGATATGGTTCTTTTAGCTCTACGGGAAAGGATATCCCAGTTCATTATCCGTTCTTTCTTACTTCCTCGATAACAGCTGTGACTCGTTGAGTCATATCTTCTAAATACCCACTTTGGTAGTAAACCATTTCTCCAGATGGAGAAACAAGAAGGTAAAAGGGAAATCCTTGTACTCCAAACATTTGTGTGATGCTTCCATCTTTATCCAACACCAATGGATACTCTGGACCATTGGGATAATGGGCTCGAATCTCTTGTTCGGTTTCTTGCACATCAATGGCCAAAACACGGAAATCATCAGGGTGTTTTTCCATTAACTCGAGTATTGATGGTTTCTGAACTTCACACCAGCGACACCAGGTGGTAGTAAAATCAATCAATACAAATTTCCCTTCAAAATCTGACAAAGAAACTGGATTTTGGTCGAGATCGGGTAAAGTAAACTCTGGCACAACTTGTCGATTTCCTTTGGGGATGAATTCCTGAGGTAGCTTTGCTAAAGCTTGTGAGTTCACAAAGTCTTCGGGCTTACTGGGTTGTGCAGAATTGTCTTTTTCTACATCAGTCGTTACGGAGGTTACATCCTTATTAGAATTGTTATCTGCAGTGTTGTTGCGTGTAGACCGAACTACAAGAAACACTGCAACGATGAATACAACTAGTAGCAGTACAATCCATAATAAGGCACTACTTCTATTTTCTTTTTTATTCATAACACACCTTTCCGGTTCATACGATTTCAGTGAGTAAGAACAAATTTTTCTCACGATCATATTTTTGTATAATATTGTAACGATTTTCCGGATCTTCTAAAGAGGTAAACATGAAAATGATATGGGCCACTTGGCAGAAAAAAATACATACAAATGAGACGAATATGCCGGGTTGCATTTTTTGTTCTATTGCAAACGATACTAGTTCCGATGATGACAACTTGGTACTTTATCGTGGGAAACATAACTACATTGTCATGAATCTCTACCCATACACTTCTGGTCACACTTTAATTATTCCATATCGTCACATAGCAGACTATCGAGATCTACACCAGGAAGAACTTCTGGAAATGTGTCAATTGGAACAAAAAATGATTACATGGTACAAATGCATTCCATCCGCAAAGGTTTTAGCAGGAATGAACGTAAATCGAGTAGCGGGTGCGGGTATTGATTCTCCTATTCATCGCCATATTGTCCCCGGAATTGAAGGAGATTCAAATTTCATGACTACTATTGCTGAGTTCGTGTAATGTCAATTTCTCTGCGCGATGCATACAATCAAATTAAACAACAAATTTTGGAGGACTCACATGAATAGAAAGACTGGTATTCTCCTTATTATACTTTGTATTGTCTCCAACACTTGTATATCTTGTTCAAAAAAAGAAACGGTTAACTGGAAAACATACTCCCATTCTCTTTTCTCTTTTCAATATCCATCGGAATGGGTCATGGAAGAACGAATCAAATATCACAGTAGTCGGACCTCAAATAAATGGCTAAACATCAACATGAGGGTAGATTACAACAACCCAGATTGGTTTTACATTGGAAGAATTCATGGAAACAGTAGAATCGCAGGAGTAATTAGAGATGTTACCAGATTATATCGATGGTGGTGTCAAACCCATCAAATCCAATAATGTCGAAGGATTTCAGCGTGAACTCCAAACATCGATAACAGCAGAGGGTGCTAAAGAACTGTGTTTGTCACTCTCACCTATTTTGTTTTTCAACCCTCCACTGGACTTGTGATTACAACCGAATGCCCTGTAGAATCGTATATGACCTATAAAAAAACATTTGAAACAATGCTAAATTCATTTTCTTTTGGTGGTTAACATGAAAAAAGTCCTTTCATTTATCGTAACAGCTCTACTCGTTTTTGCTATCACTCCGCTTTTTGCTTCTCAGCAAATCGGATCCAATGAACGAAACTATCTATACATTAAACATTCCTCTGGTCAGGAAATCCGAGTTTTCGAAAGTGGGGGAAACTATTTCCAAGACTTCCCATTGCCCGTTGGTATCACCGTTAATGAGATGGGGATATGTCCTTGCGGTGGGCACATGATCGCTTGGGATGAAAAAAAGCAGAAACTATACCATATTAGCGATGAGACAGGAGAGATCGAATGGACAATTCCTTTGTCGTTTAAAGTTGGATCGATCACCATCTCAAAGCATAAAACTCGCTATGTAGGCGTTACAAACAAATCAGATCAGTCCATTAATCTATACTCCGAAAAGGGGAGTTGGATTCGAACAATTCAGAGCGATGGCAGGTGGAAAGAAGCCACAAAGATTTATCTGGACGATTGGAATCATCTTTGGGTAATTGATAAAGTGGGTGGAAAAGTCTACTTCCTTTCTGAAAAAGGAAACACAAAAAAAGAAACGTCTTCCTCTTCCTCACTCCCCCTTACTCAAATTGTATCTCTAAGTTCAGATCGATCGGGATATATGTATGTCCTAAATACCAACAATACCTTGTATATTTTTGATCGGACTGGTGCTTATGTAAAAAACATGGTCGTGAAAAATGCCCCTTCTTACTCAAGTGACATTGCCATTGATCCAGCACTCAATTACATCTACCTTTTGCACACTTCAGGTGCATGTAGTAGAGTAAATCGGGAAGGAGTGATTCAATACACAATTCACAAGCCCTTCCAGGAAACCAAAAAAGATATTATCCAACTTCAGATTGGTAGCCGTCTGCTTATTCATTATGGAGGGCAACCAGCCATTTTAGATTTTGCACCTTTTATTGACAGTACAACAAACAGAACGTATGTCCCCATACGAGCAATTACAGAATCCTTTGGAGCAAAAGTACAATGGAATAGCAAAAGCCAAATAGTCACCATTGATTTGGACAACACTCGTATTGAGTTACAAATTGGCAGTACTTCTGCAAAAGTAAATGGAAAAAACCTATATTTAGAAGCACCCCCCACTATTGTGAATAGCAGAACATTTGTACCTTTACGCTTCATATCAGAATCTTTGGGAGCAAAAGTTCAATGGTTCCCTGAAGATCGTGTGATCAAAATAGTCCGATCATAAAGAGAAAAAGGGTAACTATTTTGTAATGACGGGTGGTAGAATCGCCTCGACTTCATTGTAAGACTCAATCAGAATAATACAGTATTGGTGGTTGCTTTTTTGTGGATGGAAAGACACTATTTTTTTGATTTGACCTTTCCACGGACCTTCCTGAAGAACATACACCTTCATAGAGCGAGTAAAACCTGACTCTTCTTCTTTGTACTCAACGTTGTAAAGCCTTGTTTCCTCTTCCCCTATCTGGACTGTTTCTCCAGTGTCTTCATACTGGGCTTGTTGATCTTTATAGAAAGAACTAGCAATGTCCATTTCTTCTTGAAAAACCAGATCAAATCGAATCATAGAATATCCCGGATCAATCGTTTCATTCCAATTTCCGTACACATCTCTAGACCAACCCGTTAAACCAATTTGTACAATTTCAATGTCAGATCTTTTTCCATCCAAGCCAGTCTCGTATCCTTTGATATGAACAGATTGTTCAACAGGTATTGATTCTACTTCTGCAGATTGTAAAATATCCTCTTCGGAATTTCCAATGTTAATGCGGTAGCGTATGGTATAGGGTTCGTTTATTTCACTTTCAAGCATTCCTAAGGGGTGTAAAGATTCTAGGAAAAAGTCTCTGTAATTGATCCCTTTGTCCAGTAAAAGATCATCTTGGAAATGTTTCCATCGTTTTCCACCCTCTATTTCAACATGTACTGGATTTGTCTTGATGCCACCAATCGAATATGCTCCCTCTGCATTTGTTGTGACTTTCATGTCAGAATCAAAAACAATGGAGATGTTGGGTAAAGGATTTCCTTGATAGGATTCATACACATACCCTTGTATTTGGTAGGATGTTGAACAACCAATAAAGAGAAAAAGAAAACAGAACAGTGAAAGATAGAAAAAGTTTTGCTTCTTATTCAAGGGTGTACCTCATTTTTGTACCTATTGTATAGGTGCAACCGAGGATGTCAATAGAAACGACTACCTTTATTGTTTTTGATGCTTTACTTCTGTACCCTTATGAATAAAAATAGCAGATTCAGAAATATTGGTGGCATGATCGCCAATACGTTCTAAATGCCGACTAATGAGTAAATAGTGAACACACAATGAAGCATTGTTGGGTTCTCTGTTGATCTGCTCAACCGAATCCCTAAAGATTCTTCCATTCAAATCATCTACAACTTGATCCTGACGAAGAACATAGTATGCAAGCTCCATATTCCCCTGAATGAAAGCTTCTGCTGCGCCAGAGAGCATGTTTTTAACACGTTGGAACAAGGTGTCAATTCCAAACAGATCACATGTGTGTGGTTCAATTTCTGATGTAGTGCGTACAATATTACAGCACAAATCACCAATTCTTTCTACATCATTTACAGCACGAAGAATACCAATAACCTTACGCAAATCATTTGCTTCGGGAGCATGAAGAGCAAGAAGCTCCAATCCTTTTTGCTCAATATTCAACTCATAGGTGTTCATAGTTGCATCCGAGCGAAGAATATTCTCCATCATTTCAGGTTGAAAATGAAGAAAATAATCTTCAGACTCTTTTAAACTTCTATCGATAAATGGATCATCTTCGAAATATCTTCCTGAAGAGAAGAAAGATATTGTTCTTTCGTCATTGTCGTCATATTAGGTACTCCAATCGATTCATGAATGATTTCATTATAGTGAAGTTATGTTAAGAAACGATAAAAACAATATTAAATCTGTATAAAATTTAGAACTACGAAGAAGGAAACTGTAAATGGAAGGTAGATCCTACTCCTGGCTTACTGTCAACAGTTACTGATCCTTGGTGCAAAAGCATAATATGCTTCACTATCGATAGTCCCAGACCAGACCCAGAAGAAAGATCCCCAGAATGAGACTTATCCAATCTATAAAACCGTTCAAATATTCTCTCTTTTTCATGAGCTGGAATGCCATATCCTTGATCCTGTATTTGGATATGAATCGTATGGGAAATCTTCTGAGCAATCATTTCCACCTTTGTCTGCGAGGGAGAGTAGCGAATTGCATTCTCGATTAAATTACGAAAGACTTGTAGTAGCAAAGAAGGATTTCCCTTCATTTGCAAGGTTGGAGGATCAATGTTGAATATCAGTTGAATCTCTTTTTGTTGCGCTTCGCTGTGGCAAATATGGATTGCTTCTTCAAATAGATCCTTCAGTACAAAAGACTCTTTGCTCAATTGATGAACATTTTCCAAACGAGAAAGAATGAGCAGATCCTGAATAATAGTGGACATTTTTTGAGCATTCTTTTCAATGATCTTCAAATACTTCGTCTGTTTTTCTGGTGATAGTGAATCTGTGGTAAGTGTTTCAGAAAATCCCACAATAGCAGCAATAGGACTTTTGAGCTCGTGGGACACATTGGATACAAATTCGGTTCGAACTTTTTCCAATTTCCGCAAGTGAGTCAAGTCTTGCAAAATAAGAAGGTATTCTGCTTTGTCTTGTTGGATGATAAAATTTGAAAGAGGAAGCACTTTGTAAAACAAGTATTTTGGACTCTCAGGATGTAACTCAAACTCCCCTTCCGCAGATTGTTGGGTATCAATCACTTGATCGATCTGTTCATTCAAACGATAGCTTGTCAGTACTTCCCATGTATGTTTTTCAAGAAGCAAAACAGGATCATTCAGCATTTTTTCAAATGCTTGGTTGGTAAACACAATCTTTCTCTCTTGATTAAAAATCAACACTCCTTCTGTAAGCTGATTCATGAGGGATAATGTAAATTGATTGGTCATTTTTAAATGATGAATTGTACTCTCGTAATGATCAATGATTTTTTTCCAGCTTTCAATCAGATCTATTCTCTCGTAATTCGTAATACTTCGAACATGTTTGGTAAAAAAACGCTCTACAATCTGCCAATAGGACAAAGCAAACAAGATCGAAAGGATGCAGCAGATCAAAAGCCCGGGAAGAAAAAAGGTATAGAAAAATGAGAATTGAATTCTATCATAGTGGGTTGCAAAAACCAGTAAATAGGTAGCCAAAAAAGTAGCTAGCGAAGATAGGAACGTGTAGAGAATCAGCTTATGTTTCATGATTGGGCAACTCAATTTTGTAACCAACACCACGCACTGTGTGAATTAAAGACGCTGCAGATTGCAATTTCTTACGCAAAGAGGTAACGTGCACGTCCACGGTTCTATGCACAACGAACACTTCTTCTTTCCAGGCTCCATCCAATATCTGTTCTCTGGAGAGCACATTGCCTGCATGAGTGGCCAAAAACAACAAAATATCAAACTCTAATTGTGTCAATTCAAGAGGAGTCTGGTGTAATAATACTTCCCTTCGATTTACATTCACATAAAGATCTTCTTTTGGCCAGAAAAAATCTACTTTTTTCTGGGTACGAGATAATATTTTTTGGACTCTGGCGATAAATACCTTTGGGCTGAATGGTTTTGTAATATAGTCCTCAGCTCCAAGCTCTAGTCCTTTTACAATGTCGAAATCTTCACTCTTGGCAGACTCGATAAACACAGGAATATGGGAGAATTTTTGTTCTTTTTTCATGTATTGCAAAATCTCAATCCCAGAAATGTCAGGGAGCATCAAATCGAGTATCACAAGATCGATGTGCTGATTTTTCAAGATTTTTAAGGCCTGAGGTCCTGTTTTAGCAGGCCAAACCGTATGTCCTTCTTTTTCTAAATGAAACTGGATCAGTTCCATTAAATCTTCATTGTCCTCAGTTAAAAGAATAGAGCTCATTGCACTTCTCCTTCAATGGTTGCAGATCGAAATTTTGCATTTTTTCACAGAACTTTTCAACAGGAAAACCAATGACATTCCATTTACTTCCTTTCACAGAAGAGATGAAATGAGAAGGGATTTCTTGAATTCCATACCCCCCCGCTTTATCAAAGGGACGATAGGTTTGTATGTAGGAAATCATATCATCATCGGACAATGATGTAAATGTTACATAGGTTGTATCAGAAAAACAAATTCTTTGCATTGTGTAATAATCTCGGATGCGGATAATACATACTGCGCTTACCACCTGGTGGGTGGTTGCGGACAATTCTTTTAGCATTTCCAACGCACTTTCTTGGTTGCTTGGTTTTCCAATAATCCGTGAAGCAGTAGCAATTGCGGTATCGCAAGAAATAATCCACCCATGTTGAACGGGCTTGTCTTCAAAAATTGCACTTCCTTTAATCTGTGCGTTTTGCAATGCAAAAAATTCCACTTCTTTTGCCCCATAATGATTTGAGGATAGTTCTGAACAATCGGGCGAAATAGACTGATAAAAAGGAAATAACCGGGAAAATATTTCTTTTCTTCTACTTGAATTTGAAGCAAGAATAATTTTCATCAGGGTTTGGATAGATGTAAAAACGACTCCGCCATTACTTGGATAATAGGAATTTTTGAATGAGCTGCTAATACAATATAGGGTTGTCCAACTTGTTGCATATCCTGCAAACACGAGAATGCTTTCTGCAAGAGTTTAGATGAATCTTGCACACAAGGAGTCTGTACAAAATCATAAAGAACTTTGCTGCTTGATCTGTTCCAACATCTGCAATGCTTCCATACAAGCAATTTGAATTGATAGGTGTTGTTTTCCATTTCAAGGCGTTTTTGTATTGTTTCTACTATGTTTTCATGTTTACACTTGACTGTAACATGCATACCAACAATCGCATTTGAAAGTGTGGACGAAAAAACCAACTGTTGGAAGTATTGAATGCTGTCTTGAGGTAATTTTTGAAGCTCAATGTCAGGGATCGGATGTTTCGCTAGAAATTCTTCCACATGCCAAAGGTACTCTTTTTCAAAGTCTGGAAATTGTACTGCATGAGAAGGAACCGATAAAGCATTTATCCACCCCGTTTGATGGTCGACGCAAAACAGGCTCTTCACAATCTCCATCCGCTCAATAGGAATTCAATGCGATCAAGTTCCGACTGTAACAAAGAGTGTTCGTGAATCTTGAATGCTACGAATAATGGAGTGAAAAGCAGCCGATATTGGGTGAAAGAATCCTTCGCAGCAGTAGAAGAATCGTGTTCAGAGACGCCTTGATGGTATATTTCAACAATTCGTTAAAAGTGGCTGCTCCATTAATAGATCAACAAATCGATGAAATGTATCAGATCCATAGCGTAAACTTGATAATTTCTGATTCAGAAGAGATAGTAAAAACAAAGGATCAGATTGAATCAGTAACGTTAGAAGCTGGCTTTTGTCAATGGAACCTTTACGAAGATATGAAGAAAGTTTGTTTTCAATTTTTACTTCTTTGCGGGGTTGACGAAACCAGAAACCATGAAGGAGGATGGCTAGAACAATCAAAAGAATGCTGACAATCAGGGGGATATATTCCAGAAGAAACGAAAATTGCATATTAATGCTTAGTACTCCACATTACGCTAAAAATTTCTGAATAAGTTCCTGCGCGGTTCTGTCCTTTTTATTTTGTCTTGGATAGACCAATATCTTAAGGTCACCTTTGTCTCGACTATTTTGTTTAAAAATCTGGATGAGATTTTTACAGTACTTCTCCAAATCAGAATAGGTTGTAAACAATACAAATAAGTCTTCCATTTCCTCGCTGCAAGTAAAGATAAACTGTCCTTTATCCTTTTCTCGTACACTTAAGGTAACGGCAAGTAAAAAGTCTTCCCTTATAGATTGTAAACCAGTTTCAACATTAGTAATCTGAATTTTTAATGCATGAAATTCAATTCCAGATTGTATCCATTTTGTAAGTTTTTGTGCAGCAGCCTTAACAGGGTAAGGGAGAATAAGGGTGCTAATCGGTGTATGTTCTTTTTTCCGCACCAAACGATTGATACGAATCTCTAATTCTTCAAAATCAAATGGTTTTACAAGATAATCATCCGCTCCTGCTTTGAAACCCTTAATCTTGTCTTCTGTTTGAGTTCGTGCTGTTAAAAAGATAATAGGGATGTTTTTAGTATCCTCATTTTCTTTCAATTTCATCGCTACCTGGAAACCATCCATTTCTGGCATCATTACATCCAGTAGAATAAGGTCGGGTTTCTCTTTAATAGCGATTTCAATACCCTTTACAGGGCTAGAGGATTTAAAAACCTCATACTGTTTAAGTTTTAAATGAAGCGTTAATAAAGAAAGAATATCGGGTTCATCATCAACAATGAGGATTCTGGTTGGTTTGTTCATGTAGAAGCAGTATCAGTTATTTCCAAATTTCGATGCAGGTATCCGGACAAATCAGTGCACAGGACATACATGTGGTGCATTTA
The DNA here is from genome assembly GCA_040767255.1 of Caldisericia bacterium. Taxonomy (GTDB): domain Bacteria; phylum Caldisericota; class Caldisericia; order UBA6126; family UBA6126; genus JAGLCW01. The sequence continues at coordinate 27,269 of JAXGOZ010000008.1, read as the reverse complement.
CTCATATTTTCTTCTTCGATAGTGGCAGGGTGATACCCTGATTGATTGATATCTTTCTTCAGTACAATAATGCTAACGGGACATACCTCTACGCACAGAGAACAGCCCTTACATAAGTCTTCATTAAACACTACTTTTGGCATGTTTCCTCCTTATTTGGAAAGCTCTCGAATTAACTCCTGTGCTACTACGATACGCTGGATTTGGTTTGTACCTTCATAAATCTGAGTAATTTTCGCATCACGGAGCATTTTTTCAACAGGATAGTCTTTCATATAGCCATATCCGCCCATCACTTGGATAGCATCCAGAGTCACTTTTACGGCAACATCAGAAGCAAAATATTTCGCCATAGCAGAGCATTTACTAATTTTCTTTTCACCAGAATCTACCGTCGCTGCAGCGTTATAGATCAAAGATCTAGCAGCTTCAATTTGTGTTGCCATATCTGCTAGCATAAATTTCACAGCTTGTTGCGCTATAATTGGTTGACCAAATTGTATTCTTTTTGTGGCATAATGCAATGCTTCTTCAAAAGCTCCTTGTGCAATACCTAGGGCTTGAGCACCTACACCAGTACGTGAATGATCGAAATTATCCATCGCAATCAAAAAGCCTCGACCAGGCAATCCCAATCGGTTTTCTTCGGGTACAAACACGTCATCAAATAGTAAATCACAAGTGTGGGTAGCTCGAATACCCATTTTTTTCTCTTTTTCACCAAAATGAAATCCATCCAACCCTTTTTCCACAATAAATGCTGTAATTCCGCGGATTCCTTTTTTAGGATTGATGGTTGCCAATACCACATACACGTCGGCAATGGAACCATTGGTGATAAAAATCTTGGTTCCGTTTAATCGGTATCCACCATCACAAGGAGTGGCAGTGGTTTTTATGGCGGAGGCATCGGATCCAGCTTCTGCTTCGGTTAGAGAAAAGGCTGCGAGATATTCTCCTGAGGCAATTTTGGGTAAATACTTTTTTTTCTGTTCGTCTGTTCCCCATTTTAGAATGGGGTAGGATCCAAGGGCATTCACAGAATAAGAACAACTGATTCCTCCGCAAACGCGAGAAAATTCTTCTTGAACGAGACACAATTCTGTAACACCCATATCCATACCGTCATATTCTTTTGGGATAAAAATACGCATAAAATCAAGTTTTCCCATTTCTTTCATCAGGGGTACAGAACATTCATCCCGTTCGTCCAGTTCAGCACGTAATGGTTTTATTCTTTCTTCTGCAAATCGCCTGGCCGCATTTCGTAAAACTTCTTGTTCATGATTCCAAAAATATTTCATAAAAATGATTGTACGAATTCGCGAAATTGTTTCAATATGGGTATTCGTTTGGTAATTTGTACAAATCGAATCCTATTATATACTTGTTAAAGACAACGAAGGAGTTCTTATATGCAACAGATAGCAAAAACTAGAATTAAAGTGAAAATGCACCGGTTCTTGTGCCCTGAAGATATTGAAATAAAAGCAGGGGACAAGATCAAGGTTCAACATAATGACGAAATTGATTATGGAGAAGTTGTATGTCTTTGTCCATACCACGAGAGTATTCCCCTGGATGGAACCGTTTTAGAAACATCCAGTAACAACTACAAACAATCCCGAGAAGAGCTGATAGAAAAAGATCGTGAAGTATTCCGTTTTTGTTTACAAAAATCGGAAGAGCTCAATCTCAATATGGCACTTGTAAAAGCAGAACATGTCCTAGATGGCTCCAAGATCATTATCTATTTTACTGCAGACAAACGAGTGGACTTCCGTGAACTAGTAAAGGGTTTAAACACTTTTCTAAAACACAAAACAAGAGTAGAGTTGTGGCAGATTAGCTCTCGAGAAAAAGCTGTCCTTATTGGTGGAGTTGGAGTTTGTGGCAGGGTGGTTTGTTGTCGAAGCATCGGGCAGATCCCCGATACAGTAGGGATCAAAACAGTCAAAGAGCAGGGATTGGAAATCAATCCTATCAAAATTACTGGTATCTGCGGAAAACTAATGTGCTGTTTAACCTATGAACATGCGCAATACCAAGAAATGCAAAAGGAATACCCAGAAATTGGAAGCACCATTAAAGTTGGGGACAAAACAGGTGTTGTACAAAGTGTAAATGTAATTAGCAAAAAAATGAAAATTCAATTTGAAGATGGTATTTTCCGCGAGATCACCCTCAACGAATACCTTGGCATAGAGCCTGAAGTATCAGAAGATACAGAACCAAAAATCATACAGAAAGTTCACGTTGTGAAACCAAGAACCATTAAAGAACGGGTCAGTAAAGTGTTTAAAAATCGTTCTAACCGACCAGAGGACAGAAAAAGCGAAAACACACAGAAACCACCCAAAGAAAAAACTCCTCCACCTAACGAGAAAAACTCAACACAAAAGCCACCTTCCACAAACAAAGAGAATGCCCCCAACAAAAACAATGAACAAAAAGAAAAAAAGCCAGGATTTAAAAAACCCTGGCATAAAAGAAGATATCCCCGTAAGGCGAAACAAACACCCTCGACGGAGACACCTAAAAAACCATCTTGATGTGTTAGTTTACATCCTTGAAAGCCATTGCTTTGGCACCGCATATAGGGCACACTGCTGGTTTTTCATCCAGTTGGATGTAGCCACATACTTTGCATAAGTATACTTTCCGATCTTTCTTTTCGTCCATTGTGCGTAAAGCTTCTTCATAGCGCTCTGCATGGCTTTTTTCAGCTTCCATTGCCAACTCAAAACCACGTTTTGATGCTTCTTGAGATTCTTCTTCGGCTTCTTCAACCATTTTTGGGTACATGGATTCATATTCATGTGTCTCTCCAGCAATGGCATCTTCAAGATTCTCTTTTGTGGACTGAATACCACTCATGTTTTTGAAATGATTCATTGCATGAAGGGTTTCTGCCTCAGCAGCTGCACGAAATAGCTTTGCAATAAAAGCATAGCCTTCCAATTCAGCTTTATCAGCATAGGCAAGATACTTTCTATTCGCTTGAGATTCTCCTGCAAATGCTTCTTGTAAGTTTTTCATCGTTTTGTTCATACATTCCTCCTTGTCAAATGGTATATATAGTGTATCAAATTACGGAAAAATAATTCGATTTTTCCGTGACCGAATTCGAAGAAACTGCTTTGGTGACAGCTTCATTTTTTGAACCAAAAAGGGAGGTTGAAATCCCACTTTTTCCAGCAAGCCAATCACTTCCCCCATTTCAGCTTTGTGCAATAGTCGGTACACAAATTGATCAAACTGATGCGATTCTTCGAAATATAGAGAAAAAATGCCTGGTTCTGTGAGTAGTCGAAATATAGCAGACAATGTTACAATAGGAGTTTCAATCAAAGCATGAACATCGAAACAATCGAACGAAAAAAATTGCTCCGGTTTCAACTTTTTCCACTCTGTGAAAGGAAGATATCGAGCATAAAAAACAGAGTGAAATCCAAATTCCCGAAAATATTCTTTCCATGTCTTTTCTTGTGCTTTTTTTTCCGTAAATAGCATGGCTCGAATAGATTTGTGTCTGCATCTTTCAAACAAAGGAGGAATAATACTAGGATCAGAAAGTCCATAAAAAGCAATCTGCTTGCCTTCTACAGGTTGGAATGTACGAAGAAAGACTGCCTCTGCGTTGCAGTGCTTTAAGGGTACAGGTTTATGTCGCAGGGTATTTCGAATATCGATCTTCATTGGAAAAAATACACCCACAGTAAGACTGTCGATAATACCCTTTTTCACGGGCCAGTGACATACCTTCTTTGTAATGTACACTCCAGTCGCGAAAAATAAATTGTGAGGGAGTAAAGAATTCTAAAACTTCTTTTTTGATAAGGCTATGGTCTTGATAGGGACTAAAAAATAGTGTAGAACTACAATATTGGAAACTGTTGGATACATAAAAGCTATAAGTTTCTTTCATTCGGATATTGTAGCAGATTGAACACCTTTTTTTTGTTTTGGAAACAGCAAGAGTTTTTGCCAAAAAATCTCGATAGGAATACTCCCCATACAACATAGGAATGTGAAAATCATCAAGTAGACGAAACGTTACTTCTTTTCGCAAAAGATACTCTTTCAAAGGGTTTATATTGGGATTATAGAAGAAACCCGTTACATTGTAGGTTTGCGTTAGTTCTTGAAGGGGCATAATGGCACAAGGTGCACAGCAAATGTGAAGCAGCAGCGATGGTTTCAAGAAAACAATCCCTCTGAAACATCTGCAGCTTGCACATACCCATTCTTTTCCAGGTACAGCAGTCCTGCTCGAGTTAATACTCTCCCTCGGGGAGTTTTTCAATAAAGTTAAGAAGCAGCAAATAGGGTTCGGTAATCTCTTCAAGAGTCATGCGATCCTCACTCAAAATTGCACAAATTGTATTTAAGCCCATGGGCTTTCCCTGTTTTTGATACAACAGTAGCAGCAATTTTCGGTCTTGGTCAGACAGTCCATTTTCATCCAGATGAAGAATTGAAAAGGTCTGGTCTAAAATATTCTTCTCCACAGTATCTTCAGATTTTACCGTAGCAACATCTCGAGCACGTTTCACCAAATGAATAGCAATTCGAGGAGTCCCGCGAGATCGTTTCGCTATTTCTATCGCCTGCGCTCTGGGGATTTCTAGTTTCAGCTGAGTTGCTACATTTTGGATCACATCTACCAGCTCTTCCACCGAGTAAAATTGGAAATGATAAGTGAGTCCAAATCGATCTCGAAGAGGTTTGGATAAAAGGCCAGCTCGAGTAGTAGCTCCAATCAAAGTAAACGGATGGCATGGAATGGAGGCAGCTTTGATATTTCTTCCCCCACCTCGCACAATCTGAATTTCAAAATCTTCCATTACGCTATAAAAAGATTCTTCAATACGTTTGTCCAAACGATGGATCTCGTCTATAAACAGAATATCTCCGGGTTGCAAGGTCATCACCAAAGACATTAAGTCTATGATGCGTTTTATGGACGTAGCTGTGGTTTTTACTAATCGACGATCCATCTCATTGGACAAAACCATTGCCAAAGAAGTTTTACCCAATCCTGGAGGTCCATTTAACAAAATATGTTCCAAACATTCATTACGATCTTTCGCTGCCTGCATGGCAATTTTTAAGCTCTGTTTAATGCTTGTTTGACCAATGTAGTCCTTTAATCGTGAGGGTCTGAGTAGATAGTCATCTGTTTTTGTTGTATTGGGAGTTTGAAGTATGGAGTTTTGACTCATCGTTTACCATCCTGTGATACAAGCGGAGATAGATCAGGAGAAGAACCAGTGAATTTACGAGAGTGAACGATATTTTTTTTTACCAAAAATTCCTCTTTCCAGCTTCCCAAGTTCTGTACAAAAGCAGGTTCTTTCTGCAGATATTGCGACGTATAGGAGCGAAATCGTATAAGGTCATGGTAGGTCAATGTTACATAATCTTGTAAACCGAATTCCCCAGAGGGTAACATGGCATAGTGCAAATCACCATTTGTCGTATTTTTCCATTTTTCGTCTGTGGCCACAATACCATTAATAATTCGAATAGCGGCATTTGTGTATGTTTCTTCGTTTGTAGCTTCGCCCAGTAAAATCAAGAATGAAGCCTCATTCAATAAATGGTTTAACGATGTATGCACCCTTAGTGACGGAGAAGAATAAATGAAATAGTCCTGCAACATAAATCCATAATTGGGGGTTTCATAACAAAATCCTTTGCGAATACCATCCACCAATATATCTCCAATCTTACGGGCTCCTGCAAGTGCTTCAGGAATCTCAAATGTTTCGTACATTCGAAGCATGAATAAGGCAGCATCTGTGCAAAATCGAGTATCAAAATACTGGTCTTGTATACCATACTCTTCTTGAAGCCATTTTGAAATGGTTCCATTGGACCAATATCCTTCAGAATTTCGATTTTCTAACAAAGCAACCAAAGAATTCATGCAAATATCGTATAAAAAATGCTGGTCCTCTTCGAAGTAGTATTCCAAAATACTTCGGGGTGCATACATGGAATAATCCCAATAAAAACCTTGCGGAGATTCGTTTAAATAGCCCGATAAGTAGGTGGAATAATAAAATCCATCTTGGAAATATCCTTTTTTCAACCCAAAATCAGTAATGAGCAAGATTCTCTTCGTCACAGCTGATTCGATATCCATCAGTGGTTTGGCTGAAAAAACAAACCAATCTCGAAGAGATGAGTTTTTTGACAACGTAGTATGCGTAGAAAGATTACATTCCTGGTTGTCGTTCATGTCTGTGTAAGTGATCATTTCCACATCATCAATATGTTGATATATTCCACCATCAAGAGTCTTGTAGGGAAAAACTCGACCCGTATAGAAAGAAGAAGTTTGCTGATATTCATTTGAAAACTGTCCAAACATTGCATCGCCTTTTGAATCTCCCTCGGGTGATTCGGATACTGTCAGTTTTGTTGATTCTTCCCAATAGTCTTCCTTGGAATACTGAAACACATGGACATCAGGTTTATCTTCGGGATTCAGTTGAGAAAGATTCTCGTCGCTATACCGCAAAGCATAATGCAAGGGAAAGTTCATTTCTAGCTCATTGGTAAATTCAACAAATACCATGGCATCAGTATTGTGAAAGACACGAATCCAAACCTGACATTCAATTTCATTTTGAGCAGGATCTTGCAAAAGAACAATAGCATGAAGCATACTCGCCATAAAAGTAGGAAATTGAAAGGTGTGATCGACGTGTGTCACGCGAAAAGGAGGATGAAAGTCAATACTTATTCTTCGGTGAGAGCTACCTTCAATAAAATAGGGAAAGACAATTTCTATGAGAACTCCACTGAAGCATCGATTTCTGAAAAACAATCGTAGGATCTTGGTGTTGATTAGGAGACAAAACTGCATCAATAGGAAGTGCAAACAAAATCACCATACCAAGAAGGAGCGAAACAGGAATCCAAAATTTTCTTCGTTTTTCTTTCTTCAATGATTTTTTTGGTCTTTCTATTTGTTCTGATTTCATCATAATAGTTCATTAATGCGTTTTATTAACATTATAACTAAGATATGATTTTTCCAGAGAAAGTAAAAGAACATGGAGCAAGATATCGGACAAAACATTTACAAAAATGAGCTTCGGCCTATTATTGAACGATACATGAATCAGAAAGATTTGGCTCGGATTGAAGAAGCCTACTATTTTGCACGGAAATTTCATGAAGGACAAAAGCGCAAATCTGGAGAACCCTATATTGTTCACCCACTCAAAGTTGCCATTATACTTGCTCAGCACAACGTAGATGCCAGCATGATAATAACCGGTCTTCTTCATGATTGTATTGAAGATACCGAAGCACAAAAAGAAACCATTCAAGAACTATTCAGTGAAGATATCGCCAGCTTGGTTGATCAGCTGACAAAACTGCAAAATATCGAATTCAAAACAAAAGAAGAAGGTCAATCGGAGAATCTTCGAAAACTTTTACTTGCCATGGCACAGGACACCCGAGTTGTCATGGTCAAAATCGCTGATCGACTACACAACATGAGAACTCTTGATCACCTTGCTCCATACAAACAGCAAAACATTGCCAAAGAAACAATGGATATTTATGTTCCTTTGGTACATCGACTGGGAATGTATGCATTCAAATGGGAACTAGAAGATTTATCCTTCAAATATCTTCACCCAGACGAATTTTTACGATTAAAAGCAATGGTCTCTCGCAAACGAACAGAACGTGAAAAATACATTGACAATGCTATGAAAATTATTTCCAGTGAACTTACAAGAAATCAAGTGGATCACACCATGGAAGGTCGTCCAAAGAATCTTTACTCCACCTTTAAAAAAATGCAGGACAAACAAAAGCCCATCACAGAAGTATATGACCTTTTTGCCACTCGAGTTCTTGTTCCCACCTTATCCGATTGCTACACTGCCCTTGGTGTAATACATAGCATTTGGCGTCCGGTTCCTGGTCGTTTCAAAGATTATATTGCCAATCCCAAAGCAAATGGTTATCAATCCCTTCACACAACTGTGTTTGGACCCGACGACCAGCTGCTGGAAATTCAGATTCGAACTTTCCAAATGCACTCTATGAACGAAATTGGCATCGCCAATCATTGGTCTTACAAAGAGGGAGACACCCGAAAAACACGCAACTTTGATGAAAAAGTACAATGGTTAAAACGTTTGCTAGACATGCAACAAGAAGCAAAAAATGCCGATGAATTTATCAAAAATGTAAAATTTGATTTATTCAAAGAAGAGGTTTTTGTCTTTTCTCCTAAGGGTCGTGTCATTGACCTTCCTGCAGGTTCCACTCCTATTGATTTTGCATACCGCGTGCACACCGACGTTGGCAACCACTGCGTTGGAGCTAAAGTCAACGGCAGAATTGTACCTTTAACCTACAGCCTTCAAACTGGTGATATAGTCAAAATTTTAACTACAAAAACGGCCAAAGGTCCAGGAAAAGATTGGCTGAAAATTGCACGATCACCCAGTACCCGATCCAAAATTCGATCCTGGCTTCGTAAGCACCAAGAAGACGAAGAAAAAACCGAAAAACTTGAAAAGAAAGAAGAACTGCCAACATCAAAGGAAGATGTTCCTGAAATCCCTCTCGTCCATTCTCCTCGTTCAGCTAAGAAACCTGGCAGCTCTGTCATTATTGATGGAAACAAAAACCTGATGGTCACTTTCCCAAGGTGTTGCAATCCAGTACCTTATGATGAAATTGTTGGATATATTTCTCGAGGACGCGGAATTGTTATTCACCGCGCAACCTGTCCCAACCTTCGCACTCTTCTGGCAGAAGAAGGGCGTATTGTTCCTGCAAGGTGGAACCGAGAAGCGGAAGAAGAATCCTATTTCGAAACTGCCCTTGTACTTTTTGTTGACGATACTCCAGGCACTCTTACCAAAATATCTGAAGTCCTCACAAAGGAACATTTCCGCGTGTTGGAAATGAAAGCAAGCATCACGGGAAAAGATTTAGAAAAGATTACCCTTCGGTTAGAAATTCGAGACAATGTTGAACTTCATCATATTGTCGATACCCTTAGTAAGCTTTCCATCGTGAAACGGGTAAAGCGCATATGATCCTCGTGATACAAAGAGTCCAAAAAGCATCTGTTTGGGTTGCACAAAAAGAAGTTGCCTCTATACAAAAAGGAATACTAGCCTATGTAGGAGTAGAAAAAGGAGACTCCGAAGCGGATATTTTCCTTGCAGCAAAAAAATTGAGTGGTTTGCGCATTTTTGAAGATGAAGCAGGAAAAATGTCTTTGTGTGCTTCGCAAGAGGATTCTTTTCTATTAATCTCGCAATTCACGTTATGCGGAAGCATTCAAAAAGGTTTTCGACCCGACTTCACAAATGCTGAAAAACCCCAGTTCGCTCGGGAAATCTTTGATGCGCTTTGTCTTGAACTACAAACAACCTATCATCGCACTGTCAAAACAGGTGTCTTTGGAGAAGATATGCAAATCTATTCCCAAGTAGATGGACCTGTCACTATATATTTCCAAACAAGGAAGGACCAATGAATATTTCTATTGAAGTGTATCCACCCATGTTAAATACCACCATTTTTGTGGTTGAACAAAACTACTGTGTGCTCATCGACCCAGCTGATCCACAGGAGTGCATTCACAAACTAACCAAGAATCAGTGGATACCCGTCGGTATTCTCCTCACTCATTCTCACTTTGATCACATATCAGGTGTTGGTTCCATTCTCGAGAAATATCCCCAAACCCCTGTCTACATTAATGCTCTTGAAAAAGAAGCCCTGTTTGAACCCGAACTCAATTTAAGTGCTGCTGTTTGCAATCCATTTTCTCTTCCTTCTGATGCCATTGTCCAACCAGTGCCATCCAATAAAAAGCTTTGTATTTCCCCGCCGAATACCGCTATCACATTTCAGTTCAAATGCTTGCATGTTCCGGGCCATTCTGCAGGGAGCACTTTATACGAATTTGTAGCCAAAGATAGCAAGCTTGGGGAATCCACCTATCTTGCCACCGGTGATTTTCTCTTTGAGGGGACAATTGGACGAACCGATCTTGCAGGTGGATCAAGTCAACAAATACAGTCTTCATTAGAGAATTTTAGATCCATCTACAATTCCAGAAAAGAAGAATCCATCATCATTATTCCTGGTCATGCAAGCAATATGATGAACACTACCACTACACTGGAAAAGGAATTTCGTAACAATCCTTACTTGTACAGAATGGACTAGGTGTTTTCTCTTCTTTCCAAAAACAATTCCCGGTATTGAGTAAAAAAATCGCACGTGGTATAGTTATGAGTGTAGTGTAATCATGTTAGATGGATCCGACTAGGGAGAAGCACATGGAACAAAACAATCCTTCTACTCAAAACGACAACGTAAAAAAAAGTACAAAAAAACAAAAAAAACCATTGCGCACCACCAAAAAGTGGATCGTGCTAGGTTTGATCATTGTACTTCTCGGTGTAGCAGAATTTGGATTTTGGAAAGGAGCTCATGTTGGTAGCTTGTGGAGAAACATTTCTCTGAAGATTTCCACCACATCTTGGCAGCGGTCGTTGGATCGATTCCAAATTGAAAAACAAATCCAATCTCAGCTTCAAGACATGAGCACATTCCTTGAATCCGGCGATACAACCTCTGCTTTGCAATATGTTCACCCTGATCAAAAAGAGAAATATGCACAAGCGTTTGCTACGTATCCAGACAGAATTCCAGCATTAGTTGAGGGCTTGCGTTCTGCAAAAGTTGTTTTCATTAGCCCAAAATCAAATACATATGACGCTGACCGCATGGCAAGAGTGAGACTTCAAATTCCACAGCAAGCAGGTTTATCATCAGAGGTTACCAATTTCTACCCCTCTACCATTACATGCATCCTATTCGAAGAAAAGTGGGTGATTGACGCATGAAAAAAACAAGAAAAATCTCTCCATCCTCCTTCTTGGTTTGCTTTGTTTTGATCTTCTCCATAGCTTGGAGCAGCACAGTTTCTGTAGCGTTTGCATGGGAACAGGATGCACATCAAGAAATCAACGCAAAAGCAGTTGAAAAGTTCGAGGCATATGAAAAACAAGCAGACAAATATTTTAACAATCATGTCGATTTAAAAATCTGGACGAAATCTCCCAAAGTCATATCCTCCAGTAAAACATCCTATTATCATGAACAAATGTGGTCTACCTCTAGATCATATCGTCACATTATTCATGGTGGATATTCTTCAGACGAACCTCATCTTTATGTCTCGGTGAAGCATTTTTACAACCCCATTGCGTCCAACAGCCCCCATCAACTTACAGATTTAAATGAGTATCATGGCATTGGGTGGGAGGCCATTCCCGCCACAGACTGGGGTTTAACTCGACCTGAAAACCCCTACACCCTTGTCCATGCAATGCAGAATTACAAAAAGAGTATGGAGATCCCCTACAACGCCACTGTATCGACCATTCCGGCAACGGGTGACTTTCGTGATTTAGTCGGAGAACCTACCGACCTGGAAGAAATGCGCAAAATGTATGCAGGCAAAGCTCTGCGGGGACTAGGCGAAGTACTTCACCTGGTTGCTGACATGACCCAACCAGCACATGTGCGCAACGATGCCCACCCAAAATGGGAAATCACAGAAAGTGCTATCAAAAAGTCCCAGGCGAAAACATTAGTGAATGAGCCACGACGAGATGGCGTCAATGTACCTGCTCTAGGAAAAACAACAAGTACTCTCATGCGCAATCTAGCCTATTGGACCAATCGCAACTTTTACTCCGAAGACACTATGTACGACCCAGTTGAAAAAGTACAGCCTAAAAACAAACAGAAGCCTTATGATTCCCCCGTTTTCTCGCACTTTTACGAAAAAGAGCACAAAGGATACCCCACCTGGTTTAAAAACTATCCCGGGCTTGAAGTTCCCATGTTTCGAAAAGAACGAGACTGGACCTTTATCAATTACCGCTACATTATTACTGCGGATTTTGCTGTAACACAGGGAAAGATCCTACTCCCCCTTGCTGTATCAGCTTGCACCCGAGTAATTGATTTGTTTTGGCCCTCCCTGCAGTTAACACAAAACATCCAAGAGGTTGAAGTATCTCCCGAAATAGTAGCAAAAGCAGAAGAACTGAAGATACTAGAAGTTAAGCAGTACGAAGCCAACATTCAGCTGAATCATCCATACAAAAATGATCCCCAATGGGCAGAATACGGTCTTCAGATACGTTATTCAGGCCCAGGAGAACTATGGAGATGCGCGGTTCTCGCCATCGTAAAATCACCGATGTGGAATTCATCAATGGATCCGTTGTAGCGTGCCAAGATCCTGAAACAGGTGAAATGGTCGATGGTAAACCCCAGCTGATACTTCCCCTTGGTTCCAATAGAGGCTCATCCTCTCTGGACCAAAAATGAGACTATACTGTAGAAATGGAAGATGCCCTTTATGTAAAAGTGCTAGCCGGGGTTCAACAAGTAAAAAGCATCCCTATCTTTTCGAACTTGAAAAACCTTCTATTTTGGTGGACACCGAAAAGAAGAATATTCTACCAGGGGATTCCATTGACATGGAAGCCACCATTGAAAATCCTCCCGAACGTTTTCGTCTGGATTGGACCATTGAAAACCTAAGCCAAGATACAGAAGACATGACCCCTCCCATTTCCATTTCCACCAGCGACACTGTACTGAACCACGAATTCCAAAAAGAAGGTTTACACAGAGTAACCGTTCAACTGTACGACAAAAAACGGAACATGGTGGTTGCAGAAGATTATATGGATGTTGTTACCGAATTTATCGATCTATCGGGAAACTGGAATGTTGTATTAACTGTGGAAGAAGAAAGTGCTTTCCTGCGCAAATTCATCCAGATGATTATGAAAGGGTTCTTGAGTATCTTTAGACCCCTTTTTGAAGCATCAGGAGAGACTGTCGATGAATCTGTCATTGATCAATTTACATTCGTAGGTTCTACCATCGAATACCGCCTTCAACTCCAAAAAACAAAAGAAGATGAAATCTACTACGAAGGGAATCTTACTTTTACTGGATCAAATACAGGCTACTTTTCTGCTTCTGACTACGATTTCTCTGGAGCAATCCTTACAATGGAGAAAAAGCACCTTGTTCTGTACGTATTATCTGTAAATGATTACGGTCAAACCGTAAAAACAGCTTTCTTGCGAACGGGTGAACTTGTTGATATTCGAAGCTTGCAAGGCGAGTTCAAAACAGATGCCCCCTTCACTCTCCAGGGCAGCTGGAAAGCAACTCGATAAAGGGCTATGCCGATACAATGAACTATACAGCACCAAGAACAAGTCCTTACGTAATTGTTCTTGGTATAGCACAAGATGGTGGCTTGCCCCATTGTGGGTGCCACCAACCTTGTTGCACTCCATCATGGGGCAATCCATCGCTTGGCAGAATGCCTGTTTGTTTAGGAATTGTCGATCCATCCACCCAGCAAAGTTGGATGATCGAAGCTACCTTCGATTTTAAAACTCAGTGGCATATGCTCCAAACCACCTCTTCATTTGGATCCAACCTTCCCCTACATGGTATTTTTCTCACTCACGGGCATGTTGGTCATTATGCAGGTCTCCTTCAATTGGATAAAGCGATACTCAACTCGCGCCACACAGAAGTTTTTGCCATGCCAAAAATGGCACACCTTCTACAAAACAACCTTCCCTGGAAAGCATTGATAGACCAGGAAAACATCCACATCACGCAGCTGCAAGTCGGAAAGATTCAACCATTGAATTCAACTCTATCCATTCAGCCCATTGTAGTTCCACATCGAGACGAATACACCGAAACGGTAGGCTTTATGATCATCGGACCCAACAAAAAAATTCTATTCATCCCCGATATCGACAGCTGGGACCAATTTCCTGAAATCTATTCCCTTCTAGAACAAGCAGACGAGATATTTGTAGATGGTACCTTTTATGATGCTAGCGAATGCAAGCATCGTAATCTTAAATCGATTCCCCACCCATTCATCACTAGCAGTATGAAGCATTTCGAAACTCTCCCAATTCTAAAAAAACAGCATTTCCACTTCATCCACCTCAACCACACCAATCCATGCCTGCACACAAACACTCCTGCCTATCAGCAAGTACTCGCCAATCACTTCCACATTGCCACCCAGGGACAAGTGCTACCCCTCTAATACTAACAAATCAAGTTTCTATACTTCTTGTCACTTCATTTATATTTTGTAACTCTTTTTTCTTGACAATTTCACATCATTGTTCTACAGTGGTTCACAAGAAATAAAACTCATAGTTATTTGTAAGAGCCCCACGTATTTGCTGTTTTTCATTTGTTGTATGAACTTCATTGTAGGTTCTGAAAGGAGACCTGTATGAGGGTTCGTGACTAGTGTTTAGCGGAGTTAATGTTGTGATCACTATACCGTCGTTATCACACTAGTGTACTAGTAACAAACTGTTTGAAACTCTTAAAGGAGTATAAAGAGTGAGAATCTCAGAAAAGATTGTACGTAGAATCATGGTAGCGTCTCACTTAGTAGTATCCTGCAAACGAAAGAATCAACGCTACCATTCCTACAGGGGAGAAATCACCCCCAGTGTACCCAATCGACTGAAGCGAAACTTCTATGCAGAAATTCCCAATCAAGTATGGGTAACCGATATCACTGAATTAGCATTTCCTGCCGGAAAAGTATTCTTATCTCCCATCATTGACTGTTTTGATGGAGGAGTACCTGCATGGAATATTAAAACATCTCCTGATGCTCCCTTGGTAAATACCATGCTGGGGAAAGCCATAGAACAATTGCATAACGATGAAAATCCTATCGTTCATACTGACAGAGGATGTCATTATCGATGGCCAGGTTGGATTAAGCGGATGAAAGAAGCCAATCTAATTCGATCTATGTCCAAGAAAGGATGCTCTCTAGACAATGCAGCGTGTGAAGGATTCTTTGGACGACTCAAAAATGAATTCTTTTACTATCAATCCTGGAAAGGGATTAGCTTGAATGAGTGTATGGAGATGTTAAATGAGTATATTGTGTGGTACAATGAAAAACGTATCAAGGTATTCTTGGGTGGATTGAGTCCCTTGGAGTATAGACAAAAACTTGGGTATGCTATCTAATATGTCCAACTATTTGTCCGCACCCCCGACCCTAGAAAGGTGGAGATTATGAAATCAAATTGGAAGACTTGGTTAATTATCTTTTCTGTGTTTGTTGTTAGTTTTGTTGGGGGTTTCTATGTAAATCCTATATTCACAAAGATGTTTTCTCCAGAAATAAACAAGATGAGTGTTTTTTTCTATAATCATGGTGGCTATAGTACTTATATGGGTTCATTTCCTATAATTAAACCAGATTCTAACCAACTTTTTGCACCCTTTGTAAGAGTAGAAGTTGACACAAGTATTCCTATTGAAGAAATCGTTACCAATGGAATTCTGTACAAAGATGGGGCATTGATAAAAGTATCCAAAGATGAATTTGAAAACAATGAATCTTTCATGAAATGGGTAGACAAAAACCTTATCTTTTGTGACGAAAACTTTCAAAATCCTTATTTAGAAGATTGATTTTTACCGATGGAATCAATATGAGCAAGAATCTACATTCTTGGAGTTTTTTTTCAAGGTTGAAGAAGAATCCTTAGTTTAAGTATACAGAGGGAAGGTAGTTGCCCTTCCCTCTGCTAAAAGTGTGTGACGAGGTGGTATTTAAATAAAACTAAGTTTGTATGAATTTGATACTTCCAAGAGCACATCTTTCCCTTCCTGCCAGGTCAATTGCTTTACAGAAGAAGCTTAAAGACTAGTAAGGAGTAAATGAACTATGCGTTTATTAGAGTTTTTTAAGAGTATTTTTATTATAGTATTACTCACAAAGATAGTTTTAGAAGATGTTTTTTCGTTGAATGCAATGTTTATGCTATTCTTATCTATTTTTATCGTCTTGTGCGCAATATTGATTTTAATTATAGAACTTTCTAGTAAGAAGGACAAAACAACTCCCTACAACCACAAGCCTTTACACGATGGAATTCCTAGTTTTCTACTCAGTCTTCTATTCCTCTTTCAAGACATTCTTCCGTCTGATACATTGTTCTACTTTAGATGGTATGGGATAGCACTTGGATTATTGGCTGGAGTACTTTTCCTTTACCCGATTGTACGCAACTTGCCAAAGAAATGATAACCTATGCTCAAATTATTGGTGATTGTAAAAAAAGTGTCTACTTTTTTGGAACAGTCCAGAATAACAATTGTGAGGCGAGTGATGGACCATTATCTGCAACATGCTCAGGTAAAGGAAATTGCGATAACGGTTTGGTATTTTAAGAATGAATACATGTAAGCTTTCTATAACAGTTGGTATCATTACGTTATTGTTCATCAGCTTACCAACTGACGGATTCGGAAGTTTTCCTGGGAATGGAATATATCCAAAAGTACATATAATTGATGAATTAGAGATAAGCATAGAACCATGGGTATTGTGCTACAATGACTCTACTATTGTAATTGGACATACATCTGCAACATCTTTTCAATCCATTAATGATCCTATGGTTAACATAGGGAATATCTTTGTTTGCATCTTTGACTCGCAATGGAACTTGAAAAAAGGAATCATTTTTGGAGGTGATAACCATGATTTTGTTTCAAGATGTTATTATCGATCCAAAAGGTACAATATGCATTGTAGAGTACCAAATCTGCAAATCTTCCACTGACTTCTAATGCTATACAAACGGAGCATCATAATCTAGATCACCCTATGTTTGACGGTTTTTTTGCTTGTTTCGGGAGACTCACTTGGAACTACTGTATAGTACATATTTTGGAGGAGATAACAGTGATTTTTTAGAACGATAGATTATGCAAACAATATGTATATTCTTTCTGGAAGTACCAATTCAGGCAACATACCTATATCGGAACATGCAGTACAAAAGAAAAAGTGGGCGGTAACAATGTGTTTTTATCCGTATTCTCAGAGTCTTTTACTTTGACATACTCATCCTATTATGGGCAAGGTTACTTTTTCCTTGTGATGTCTCGATATGTATGGATAATGGAAGCATTTATTGACCGGAGGGACATATGCTGATACATACCCATTGATTTCTGCAATAGCTAGTATTTCCTCATCATTAAACCTTCCACCTCCATTTCAAGAGAATCCACCTGCAGGGAATTGGATGGCTTTGTTTTAATTTTGGATCCTTTGATATATCAAATAGAGTATATGGCTTATATAGGAAAGCAGGATGACGATATCATTGTTTCTTCTAACTGGATAACACCTACCTCCATATTGTTGTACGGTCGAACCCCATCAAAAAGATTTTTTCTCATTTGATGATACTGAAAAAAAACAAGAAGAGATCGAAAAAAATACTTGCTTTTTCATTATTTTGATGTCTCAGAGTATAATCCTTCAGGCTTCTTATCTAGGAGAATAGAAGATGATATTCCCCAAAACAGGTTTTGTACTTGAAGATCACAGCATATTGTTGACTGGAAAAACATACTCTTATAATTTTCCAGTTACCTCAAATGCTATACAAGGAAGGCTTTCATCAAATCACGTCAATTCTTTTATCAGCTATTTTGACGAAAAAAGGACATCTTGTATACTCAACTTTAATCTCATATCCAGAAGTTGAATTCTTGGATGAATTTACACTTTCTGGAAACTCATTGTATATGTGTGCAACGAGTATAGAAAAAAGTACAAATAAAGAAAAAGCTTGGTTGTACTTGAAATAAAAACAGATGAAATGAAAAAAAACATTTTATTAGCACAAGAAGGTTTTGAGTACATTTAAAAAATAGTGAGAAAAAATGGCATACACCTTGTATTTACCTGTAGCTTACGATTATAGGATTTTTGTGGATAAAGATCTAATGTAGAAATGAAAAATATGAGGAGGAAATCTTTTAAAATTTCCTCCTCATATTTAAGTAACAACTAAACTTAAGGAGGAGAATATGGCTAAGTAGAAATCTGTATCAGTCACTCTTACGGGTGCATTTTCATATACGGGTCGATATATTGGGCAAGAGCTATTAAGAAGAAAGATTCCTTTTCAATCCTTGACCAATCACCCAGACCTTCTGTATATCCTTCTGCTTCCATACCTGTGGTTCCGCTGCAATTTCAAGATGCATCCTTGCCAATGCTTTACAAAATGGTTTTTTACGAGATCGAATCATAACAGAAGAAGAAATTATGGATTTGCTAAAGAAAATGATATAGTGGACGAAGCACATCTTTAATAAGTGTATATGATGAAGACGAGCGGCACGTTTGTATAAAGAAGCTCCATTTCCAAAGGAATATTGGGGTCAATTGCTGGCAAGAAGCAAGATGGATTTTTGCAGAAAGAGAGATAAATGAACGATAGTAAGAAATTCAGTTAACGGTGTTTTGAAGATTATTCTGACAATAGCTATCATTGTTACATTTTGTGCTATTTTGTGGGCGTATCATTTAAACACAAAGTGTAATCAATTGAATGATCAAATTGTACGTTTAAAATCCTCAATAGGTGTTTTAGATGTTAAGCACAAATTTTTGAAAAGACAATAGATTCATCTTCAATTCACGACACAAATTCGGATTTATCGGTAGAAGAAAGGTTACATAAAGAAATAGAAAAATTAAATGCTCTCAAGGAATTAAAATCAAAGGAATTGAATGAATTGAATGATCTCATTGATACTATATCAAAGGAGAGATAAAACAGATTGACGATAAAGTTGGATGGATAAGGCCTGATGATGGTTGGTTGGTATTCCCTAAAAGGATAGAGTGATGATGAAAAAGAAGATTAGTGCTGTTTTATTATTAGTTTTTCCTTGTGTCCTTTTCTGCAGTACTTCAAAGTACATGCAACAGAGAATCAATCTTCAGATCTCTCAAAAGTAGAACATATCACAATTGAAAAAGATACAGTCGGTTTTCGGTGGATTGATTGGACAAAGCCGGATATCAATCAAGAAAATACATTCATTTGAATTGGAAGCTATCGCTGGAGGAATCTTCACAAGACTGGGATTGGTACTGTTATGACAATCATTTTTGGCTCTTGGATAAGGCAAGGAATTTGTTTCACATGGATGTTCCTACAGGGAACATCACATACAACCACACATTGGAAACTGGAGATATATTACTGCACATGACAACGACAAGTTATTCATGATTGGAAAACAAGATGATGGAACATATGAAATCCAAGCGTACCTACTAAAAGAAAAAAGATTGTATGGACAAAATCTTTGGAAGATCAAGCTGCACTTTTCTAGGTAGGCATTGTCGATGGTGTTTTGTACATTACCAATTCCAAAGGTGTTCTCTTTGCAATCCGCATCAAAGATGGAGCAGAACTATGGCGTTTTGATGCACAGGAAGAAATCAACAGTCATGTTTTTTTGGAGGAGGATATCCTGTTCTTTACCTGTAAAGATAGCACTTGTTATGCCATAGAACGATCCAGTGGAAAGCTTTTATGGAAAAGACATCAAAGACTTTTTCATGAGACAAAATCATATTGGTGTGTATCCTGTATTCACAAGCATGGATGGGATGATTGGGTATTACGGAAACACGTACGAACCCTTCCGATTTGTGGAAGCAACAACAGGCAAGCTACTATGGGAGTACCCTTATTCATCGAAATACAACCCTATATTAGAAGCTTTCTTGCAGAAAACAGAGGAAGAAAAAACGAGCCCTACAAATGGCCCTCTTGGCGAATCAAGCTTTTCAGACAACCGTTTTCGGTACAAAACACAGTTGTCCTTGTGTTTTGGACTGATTATCAAGTAAATGTCAATAGCCTTTGGATCCATTTTCAAAAACGTACTGTGGAAAAAAGAATGGATTCGTTTTTGTTTCCACCATTGACGACAATATCTTGATTGGAAGGTATGACAACGAGGAAGATTCAAAACATTAGTTTTTGAAAAAATAGATCCCTTAACAGGGAGTATAATTTGGTCTAAAACTGACAAAGCTGTAGTGGAGAACATCAATGTACAAGGTATCTATTATCGTGACATCGGTACGCAAATGATGGGTCAATACATTTTAGTCACCGACTTCAATGGGAATTTGTTTTTAATCGATACGGAAGATGGTAATCTGATGTGGGCTTATTCTTCTAACAATGGAGGTGATTACATCAACATTCGAGTTCATGAAAACATATTTTTCGCAGAGCAGCGTGGAACCAATTCCATATACTGCTTCAGTATCGCAAAATGACCATTTTAAAACGATAAGCTTTGAACAAATTCAACGACGCAGTATTTGATGCGGATATCTGTTAAATCTGGTGGAGGTTTTGGATGAGAATAATGAAGAATGTATTTGGATTACCAAGATGACTCTTGACAACAAGATTGTATGGAACAACCAATTGTCCCTTCAAGATACTTCATTATATCCCGCTTCTATGTCGGTTACTCAGCAAGGTGATATCTTTTTAACAGGAAGTTTCCAGAAAGATGAAATTGGTTCAATGGCTTTTGTTGTCCAAATCGACGAAAGTGGCTCTGTAAAGAATAGCACGGCAATCACAGTTTCACCTTCAGAAGTTCCCTTTGGTCGCTCTTTGTCGGTGAACTTGTATGACACTACAGTAGACCAAGAAGGAAACTTGTATTTCACGGGCTTCTCGGATTCTATCGGAGAGTCTTCAATGTACTGGGAAACAGGATTGTTTGGTAAAGTAGATTCATCTGGCAATTTAGTATTCTTGCATGGTCTAATGAAGAATGATAAAAAAGGCTTTACCCAATGCAAGGATATCCAATGGTTACCCGATAAACGTATATGGATTTCTGGAATAAGCGGGAACACAGAAGGGTTATACATATTGGAGTGTTCAGAACAAGGAGATCTTACAAGAACATTGTCTATTCCTGATTACCCTAGCACTTCCATGCCCCATGTTATAGCCAATGAGCAACACTGTATTGTGGCAAAAACCATCCAGGAAAATGATAAAGACAATCTAATGCTACTTAACCTCTCGTGGAAAGAGAATTCTCCTTCACATATAGAAGATGTTTCGTGGTATCCAAATTTGGCAGACAAATACACCACTCGACTACTGTCTACTTTTCACTACAGAGACAACATTGTTTTCCCATTGTATCAAAAAGAAATGAATTCGATTACATTTCTTCAATGGGATAGTACCACAAATACTCCCTTTTTTGGTAGTTTTTCAAAAGAAGACTACCATGCGACAGTTTCCTGTCGTGAGATTGATGATATGATAACAGAAAACCTGCTAGAGGGTGGAATACTACTCACTGAAGATATAGAAATCCACGTAGAATCAGCTGACAATTCTATCCTTATGGAATAAGGGTCGTTTTAAACGAGGATCTATTGTCATGATAGATCCTCGTTTAAATCAATAAAGTGCAACTGGTGTAACTTTTGAACATTTCTTTAGGTATTCTTGGTAGATGTTTTCATTCATTTAACTTTTTTAGCAAGGAAGTGCACAATGAAACAAAACTATACCAAAATAGCGATCTCATTGGTTTTTTTAATTGGTCTTTCCAGTTTTGTCTTTTACGGGAATTATACAAAAGAAGCAAAAGGGAGGGCTTATGCACAATCAGACAACCCAGAAACGCAGCTGCTTACTCATATACCCCAGCCCTGGACAGAAGAAACTTCCTATTCCTACCCCATCGTTCACACAGCACAAACTACTGTATATAGCGACCAAAACATCCAAACTGACATCCAAGAAGGGGAAGATTTCTATGGCCAAGATGGACATTACCTTCAAAACCTTCCTTCCTATAAAGATAACGGAGATGGTACGATTACAGACCTTGTAACAGGGCTCATGTGGCAGAAAACGATGGATGAAAAAATGACACTTGGGGATGCAGAACAATATGCCAATAAAAGTACTTTAGCAGGATACAACGATTGGCGCATTCCAACGATCAAAGAATTGTTTTCGTTGATCGACTACAACGGTAGGTCGGGTGGAGAAACAGCTCATACACTGTATATTGACACCCAATACTTTGATCAGCCCTTGGGTGATGTAACCAAGGGAGAACGCGAAATTGATGCTCAAACATGGTCTTCTACTCGTTATGTTGGAAAAACAATGAATCAAATGGATACAATTTTTGGTGTCAATTTTATTGATGGAAGAATCAAAGGATATCCCGTAACCGATATGCGCAGCCGAAGTGCCAACAAAATGTACTTTCGATTGGTTCGTGGAAATCCTGAGTACGGGAAAAATCAGTTGATTTCTAATGGAGATGGAACCATCACCGATCTATCCACAGGCTTGATGTGGCAAATGGCAGATGATGGCACTACACGAAATTGGAAAGAAGCTCTCTCGTATGCAGAAAACTTATCTTTAGCAGGATATGAAGATTGGAGACTCCCAAGTGCAAAAGAACTGCAAAGCATCATCGATTACACAAAAAGTCCCCAAACAACGGGTACTCCAGCCATATATGATGAGTTTCAATTAACACCCATTCAAGATGCAACAGGCAAACAAAATTGGGGATTCTATTGGACAGGCACCACACACCTGGATGGAAGAAATCCCTATGCATCTGCTGCATATGTCTGTTTTGGGGAAGCTCTTGGGAAAATGAACAATCGCATCATGGATGTTCATGGTGCTGGTGCAGTTCGCAGCGATCCAAAAAGTGGCAATCGCTCCGACTACCCTCAATTCTTTGGTCCCCAAGGAGACATACGATACGTATACAACTTCGTCCTTGCCGTTCGCTACCTGGAGATAAAAGAAAAAGAGAACTAGAGAAATCCTTTATGACAGAATCACCTTGCAGAATGTGGTTGGTTCCATTTTGGAACATGCTACGCAGTTATGCCGTGTTGAAGAGTATCCAAAATTAGATTTATTTTATTCGTTAGTTTTTCGTATTTTCCCAGTCATATTCGATAAATTGAGCTGTTTTTTGAGCTATCGTTCTGTTATAAAGACGCTCAACAACATGTAAAGCACCATCAATTCCCGCAGATACTCCTGCGGTGGTGATGATTTTTCCATTGTCTATAAAGCGCTCTCCTGCAAGTACTTGAATAGAAGGATATTGCGCTTGGAGTGCCTTGGTAGCCCCAAACCATGTAGTCGCTTGAAGACCATCCAAAAGACCAATTTCAGCAAGTATAAAAGCACCCGTGCAAACAGAAAGAACAATTTGAGCTTTTTGCACTTGGTTGAGTATCCACTGGGCAATGCGAGGATCCTGGCTAGCAAGCTGTAGATTGCCCCCAGGAATCACCAAGATATCGGCCTGAGGAGAAGATTCTACGTCGTATGCCGCATGAAAGGTCATCCCAGTATGTGCCTTGACTGCTTTTTTCTCGGGAGCTACCAGACTTACCTCAAAGGCAGGCTGTCCTTCTTCGTCTCTTGCATCATGAAAGATTTCCAGTGGTCCACAAAAATCAAGGAGATACACTCCATCATACACCAAAATAAGCACTTTCATGCAGAACCTCCTGAAGATTCCCTATACTGTTTATCAAAATTTTCGAGAGGAAGCACCGTGACTCGAGGATTTAAGGGATATTCCTGATGTCCGGGATAAATCACGAAAAGATGCTCAAGTGATAAATCTTCTAAGGCAACATGCATGGATCTGCTTAAACGAGGAGCATCCATGAATTTGAATTCTGCAGCATAGTTTTTACCTCCCTGCATCCAGAAAAGATCAACCTCTGCACCTCCCTGAGTAGACCAAAAATACACTTCATTGGCTTCCTTTTCTATACTTCGCACAGTCTCTTCTAATGCAAAACCTTCCCAAGAAGATCCAAGCTTTGGATGAGTGTAAAGCTCTGCATGAGTTTTTATAGACTGAAGAGCATGGAAAATACCGCAATCGCGTAAATACAACTTGGGAGATTTGACTAAACGCTTGGAAGTATTGTTAAACCATGGCATAAGCAGCCTGATCATGAAAGTACTTTCCAATATATCAATGTACTTTTTAACAGTGACATCGGAAGCACCAAAGGATCGTCCAATTTCGCTGTAGTTTAATACTTGTCCATGATAATGGGAGAGCATGGTCCAAAATCTTCGTAACGCGTTGGAAGGTATTTGTATGCCCAGCTGAGGGATATCTCTTTCTAAAAAAGTAAAGATATACTGAATCCTCCACATGTAAGACTGTTCATCATTCACTGCAAGGAAAGATTTGGGATAACCTCCGCGGATCATTAGCTGATCCATTTTCTGAAAACCAACATCTTCAAGTGAAAACCCCGATAGATGATAGTAAGCTATTCTTCCAGCTAAGGTCTCAGAACTTTGAGATATCAAGTCGCGAGATGCACTGCCCAGAATTAGGTATTGCTGTTCCAGTTTCTGATCTATCATATATCGCAGGAGGGGGAAGAGTTCACTTTTTCGCTGAATTTCATCAATAACAATCTGTCCTTGCAGATTTTCCAAAGCAATTTGTGCCTGATCCAATCGAGCTAAATCGCGCGGATTTTCTAAGTCAAAATAATGATCGAAGGGTATCTGTTTAGCCAAGGTGGTTTTCCCACATTGTCTTGCCCCTAAAATGGCTACTACCGGAAATTGTTCGAGTAATGCTTCAATTTTTTGTAAATCATTTTTTCGTTGTATCATTTTTCTACCTTAAAATGATATTTTAATGAACTTTCATGTAAATTCAAATAGTTGCTTCGAGATTTCAAGTATGCACTTCTCATCCTCTTCTCCACCGGGTAAAATAACATCATGTTGTGTATGCATCAAAAATGTACATTTTACTAAAGAAATTCAAAAGGCAGCAATGTAGTATATACTTATGGTATCGAAAACAAAAGGAGACTTTTATGAAAGATATTGATGTCACCATCACAGAATTGACACCTATGAGAGTAGTTAGTTTTTTAGGTTTTGGTGAAAATCCCGAATCCCTTGCATGGAATAAGGTAGCAAGTTTTCTGGAAGAAAACAATTTCACAGACCAAAACCAACCAATACGGATTTTTGGATTTAACAATCCATGTCCATCTGCAGGCAGTACAAAGTATGGATACGAATTCTGGGTAACAAATATAAATCATGTAGAGATGGTAAAATGTACCCAGGACTTCACGGTGAAAGACTATACCGGAGGACTCTACGCTACAACTCCAATCAAGGTGAGTTGTGGCGAAGAAATACCGGAGTGGTGGCAATCACTGAATGTTTGGTGTGAAACTTCCCCATTTACTATCTCCGATCATCAATGGTTGGAAGAACACACAATAAAAGGCCACCCAATTTCATTATGGCTCCCTATAAAGAAAAAATAATACTTTGTTATCTCCTTGCACCTGCGGAGGTAAGTTTACATTTGATGCACCACCTCGATGTCAAAATGTGGATCAACAGAATTTCAAAAAATCGACGGAATGTATGTACTCTACGACTAACATGGGATTCTGCGTTTCTGTCAATTAGATACCTTTTAAAATAACTTCTTCTGAGATAACTCTTGAGTTTGAAACACATTTGGGTGATATATAAAAATCTATCGCGATGGATGTGGTTGTGGCTAATAAAGGGTTTTTATTGAAAAGAATATGCGATCAGCTATAATACAATGTAATGTTGCAATACTAACGAAAGTAGCTAGAAGTAAGGATTAATATGCGATCAATACTGTTACCGAAAATAACCTCCAACATTGCCCAAGAGAAAGATGTTAAACACTTGTTTGAAATGAACAAGCAGTAAGTACATATGGGAGTTGAGAATTAGATGAAATTCAATGTTCCTGTAATCAGAAGCAATCATAATGGTTTTGACAGCATAGCCAGCATTACCGTCAAGACAAAAGATTTTTGGCTTGATTCCATTGAACTGGATTTTTCAACATGCAGTTTTTTTGAAGCCAATATGACAGCACCCTTATATGCCGTTATTGCACAACTTCGTGATGACCTTAATGACGTATCTATTGTCAATGTACCCCTAGAGGTTAGTACGATTCTCCGGAAAAACAAATTTTTAAACGTATTTAATCAACCTGATTTACCGGATACCAATCAGACAACATTACCTTTTAAGATTTTCAAATTGAGTGCTGGTGATCAGTTTAATGATTATCTAGATATCTACCTGAATGGAAAGGGAATTCCGGATATGTCGGAAGCACTTACAAAACGATTCAGGCAAAGTCTTTTTGAGATATTCTTGAATGCGACCATCCATTCACAATCTGGATCAGGTATTTTTGCATGCGGACAATTCTATCCGAACAAACATCAATTAGATTTTACAATTTCTGATGCGGGAGTCGGAATTCTGGAAAATGTAAGAAACTACACAACAAAACGACCGCTCGATTCCTGTAAAGCTAGTGAATGGGCTATGACGGAAGGAAATACACCTACACCGGATAATCAGCCGGGTGGTCTTGGTTTGAAGCTCATTAAAGATTTTATCCAGATGAATGGTGGGAAATTTCAGATTGTATCAAGGTATGGATATTACGAATTTTCTGCAAACAATTTGTTTGTTCAAAAAATGGAAAATGATTTTCCCGGCTCTTGTATAAATATTGAGATCAATACAAAAGATACGAGCAGTTACTGTTTAAAGTCTGAGCTGCAAAGTGAAGACATCTTCTAAAAATTAAAGGAGTTGATATGAATAATCAAATTAAATTAAAAGTAACGGATTTGATAGGCAGTCCGCTCTGTATATCCACGGAGGATGGACAGAAAGTATTCAGCAAGATCGAGTATTTCATGAAAGATGGAAAACAGGTTACTGTTTCATTTGAAAATGTAACCATGCTGATATCGCTCTTTCTTAATGTTGTGATTGGGCAGCTTTACGGTTCTTTTAGTGAAGAAGTGATCCGAGCTCTATTAAAAGTTGAGGGACTATCTTCTGATGATATGGAGCTTCTCAAGCGAGTCGTGGACAATGCCAAGAAGTATTACTCCAATAAGAAATCTTACGACGAAGCATGGTTGGAGGAAGAGAACAATGAAGAATAAGGCATATGATCTATCTTCCTATCCCTTCAGTTCAGATGATCAGGTTCTTGTGGATACCAATGTCTGGCTTTATCTTTTTCCAGCACCTGGTAATCCTCCATATAATTTTGCTCAACAATACTCGACAGCTTTTGCAAATCTGGTATCTGCAAAAGCTCAGCTTGTTCTAGATCCAATGGTGTTAAGTGAATACTTGAATAGCTATATAAGAATT
>JAXGOZ010000007.1:0-91547 GCA_040767255.1 Caldisericia bacterium | reverse complement strand
AAAGAACAGTATCCCCTTCACGAATATCAAGGGGTACGCGTGTACCGTTGTCTAAAATACGACCATTGCCCACAGCCAATACTTTACCTTTTTGCTGCTTTTCTTTAGCAGAATCAGGTAAAATGATGCCACCTTTAGTTTTTTCTTCGGCATCTAAAGCTTTTACTACAACTCGATCGCCAAGCGGTCTTATGTTCATTTAAAACCTCCAGTTTTAAAGATATCTACTAATGTTATTCCCAGTTTTTCAAAAAGTTGTAAAAATTTTTAAGTAATTGAAAAATAGGGAATGACGATACGGAAAAATTCGAAAACAAATAGCACAATAATCAAAATCCACAGACCAAAAGGAATCTGCTTTTTCTGAAAAGACCCTATTGCTGCATACAATAAAAGTCCTACAAGAAGAGATTGAACTAAATCGTTTGTTATCAATGTTAAAGAGAGTGTAGCGATGATCGGAATAAGTTCATCGATTGAAAAAGTACCAGAAACTTCAAATGTCCTTACAATCAGAACAATACCAGCAGATAAAAGAGCGGGAGACAGGGCAATGGGTAAAAGAACATAGCTTAACAGTGGTATAAGAAATACTCCAAAAATACTGGTTATTCCATAAAAGATAGAGGCCACTCCGGTTTTTGCACCCAATAAAAGAGCTATTGGAGTCGAGCTTGAAGATTGTAAAGAGGCTAAAGAAGAATTTCCGGAAAAAAATGAGGCCATACCTTCTGTAATCAACATCCTTGAAAACAATGGGGACGCTTCGTTATTACTTTGGTTTTTTGGACAGTAGTTCTCCATCGTGAAGAAGAGACATACAAACAATGTCAAATGAAGTAAAAGTAGTGAAAGAAAAGGTGCCCAAAAAGTTCCTATTTGATTGAAAAACATGGGAATAGTCCCTACAGGAGATCCACCAAATATCGGCAATAGCTGTAATGAAGGAATTGCTACAACACCTTGATTACCTATCCATTGATCGGGTTTTAAAAGGATGGAATAAGAATTTGTATAAACTAGAATTCCAGCAAACAAAAATGCTACTAACACCCATAAAGATTTCTCAAGGGAATATTTAACCTTTTTATCGTGCAGAATAGAAAAGAGCATTAACCAACCTGCTATATAGCCAATAATGATCAGCCAACTCATTGGGAAGGTTGGATTAGCGGGGTTTTTACTGAGAATCATTCCGAAAAATAATGTAATCAAGATGGATAGTAAAAAGGCATTTTTGGTTTTTGTGTAATGTAGGATGAGAGTCAACAATGTTTCGAATAGAAACAAAAAGAGAGCGGGAGTTCGAATAGTTTGAGCAAGAAATGGAGTTTCGGAGGAAATCGAAACAACTCCTGAAGAATGTAGGGCGAATAATAGTAGTAACGATCCAAGAAAGGCAGGAGATCCTTTACGTAACCAAGTGGGCGCATGTTCAACAATCATTTTAGGAATACCAGTAAATGCAAGTACTAGAAATACAAGACCTTCTAATAGAAGAAGACCAAAACCTGCACTGATACCCATATGATAATGTGCAAATGTCTCTGCTGTTAAAAACACAGTCAAACCCGTGCTAATACTGTAAACAAGTGGTTTTTTGATATATACACCGGCAAGAATCGAAAGAAGTGCAGAGAAAAGAAGCATTATGGCGATGATGCCAGGAATATTTTCTCCACTGATGTTTAGTGCATTTACCAAAATCGTAGAGGATTGGTAATACGAGAATGACAGGATCAGAAATGTGGTAATACCAGCCACAAACTCATTCCATACCGTTGTTCCGTTAGCTTTGCATTGGCATTTAAAATAACAAGTCTCAGTTTGAATATTTGTCTCTTGAACCATTTCCTTTTTCTTCATAAAACACTCCTAGGGATGTACTTTTGGTTCTGGAGTAACGGCGATAACTCGATCCTTTCCGACAGTTTTAATCAAGGATACACCTTGAGTGACACGATTCAAAGTGGGTATCTGCTTTGTATCAATCTGTATCATTTTCCCATTCAGTGTCACTATAACTAAATTCATACCACCGATAGGAATTGAAGTACAAGCAGCAAGTGTTTCTCCTTTGGACAAACGCATGGCTTTTACTCCTTTCGATCCGCGGTTTGTTTTTCTGAACTTATCATAGGCTGTGACTTTTCCTGTACCCTTGCTGGAAATACAAAATAAATGACAGTCTGGTTGCTCAACAGCCATCGCTATGACAAAATCATCAGCTTTGAGCTGAACACCTTTTACCCCACGTGCTGTACGACCTAACACTCGAAGTTGAGAAAGATCAAATCGAACGGCTTGTCCCAATTGGGTGAGTAAAAAGACTGTGTCAGTAGCTTTTACTAGTTTTGCATCAGCAACATATTCACCTGGTTTTAAATGAATGGCTTTAATGCCGCTTTTTCGGATATTCTCATATAATGTAGCTTGAACTTTCTTTACAACACCTGTGTTTGTAACGAGAACAATATAGTCATCTTTTTTAAACTCACGGTAAGCGCAAATAGCAGTAACCTTTTCTTCAGGATCAATCGATGAAATGAGATAAGAGATGGGATTCCCTTTTTGCTTTTTATCTGCTTCGGGGATTTTGTAGGTACGGATATCGTATGCTTTCCCTTGGTCAGAAAACAAGATTACATTTTTGTGGTTGGAAGAGCAAAAGACATTCATCAATTCATCGTCTGCTTTTCGAAGACGATCGCTTGAACCCTTACCACCTCTCTGTTGTGTTTTCTGTGTACTAACTTTCATTCGCTTTACATACCCATCGCGTGAAAGAGTAATCACAACATCATCGTCATGAATCAATTTCATTTCGTCAACTTTATCAAGATTATCAGCTACTCCAATTTCGGTTTTTCTTCCATCGCTATATCTTTGTCGAATCTCTTCAAGTTCATTTTTTATTGTTGTGTGAAGATTGTCTTTTGATTCGAGAATCCACTCAAGAGAATGAATATAATCTAGTAATTTAGAAATTTCTTCATCAATCTTCTGTTGTTCCATTCCTGTTAAACGGCCTAATGACATATCCAAGATGGCTTTTACCTGTGGTTCGGTAAACTCATATCTTTCAACAAGTGTGTCTCTGGCTTCTTGAGTGTCTTTGGAGGCACGAATCAGTTTAATGATATCATCGATGTTTTGAATAGCCTTGCGCAATCCTTCTAAAATATGGAGCCTTGCATTCGATTTACGAAGCTCGAAATTTGTCCTTTTTGTAACGATGTCTTCTCGATGCAGAATGAAATAATCAAGCATTTTCTTCATGGGAAGTGTCATGGGTTGATTGTCAACGAGAGTTAGCATGATGGATCCAAAGGAAGTTTGAAACTGCGTCATTTTGTAGAGCTGATTTTCCAATATCTTGGGGTTGATATTACGTTTCAGAACAATAACAACACGCATCCCATTGCGGTCAGATTCATCACGAAGGTCGGTTATGCCTTGTATTCTTTTTGCTTTGACAAGCTCTGCTATTTTTTTGATCAACTCAGATTTGTTTACCTGGTAAGGAATTTCATCCATCACATATAATATGTGATTTTTATCTTCTTCGATATGTCCTTTTCCACGTACAACAAAAGAGCCTTTTCCCGTTTCAAAGTACTTGCGGATTCCTTCTTGTCCAACAATATATCCACCTGTAGGAAAGTCAGGTCCTTTCACAATATCAAGAAGTTCCTCTGTGGTGGTATCAGGATTGTCTATAACATGTATAGTAGCATCTAATACTTCTCCAAGGTTATGGGGAGGAATGTTGGTTGCCATACCTACAGCAATACCACTAGAACCATTAATAAGAAGATTGGGAATCTTAGAGGGTAAATAGGTAGGCTCTTCTAGTGATGAATCAAAATTAGGTGCCATATCAACAGTTTCTTGCGATAGTTCATCCAACATTTCCATTGAAATTTTTGCAAGACGACACTCTGTGTATCGCATTGCTGCGGCAGAATCACCATCAACGGATCCAAAGTTTCCGTGACCGTCAACCAATGTATATCGCATCGAGAAATCCTGTGCCATTCTTACCAATGCATCATATATAGCCGTTTCTCCATGTGGGTGATAGTTTCCAAGTACTTGACCCACTACTTTAGCACATTTTTTATAGGGTTTGTTGGGATAGTTTCCTAATTCTTGCATAGAATAAAGAATTCGACGGTGTACAGGTTTTAATCCGTCTCTTACATTGGGAAGAGCTCTACCAACAATTACGCTCATGGCATAGGCCAAATAGGATTTTTTTATCTCTGAGACAAGACTTACATCTTGTATTTGCTCGGGTTGAGGTTCAAATAGTTCATCATTGTTTTGAATTTCGTCTACCATTGTTACTCCCTACTAAATATCTAAATCTTTAACTTCTTGTGCATGGGTTTGGATAAAGTTCTTTCGAGGCAGTACTTCTTCACCCATCAAGATTGTGAAAATAACATCAGCTTCTATGGCATCTTCAATGTTAACTTTTAAAATAATTCGTTTATCAATATCCATAGTTGTGTCAGCAAGCTGAGCTGCGCTCATTTCTCCCAAACCTTTATAACGCTGGACTTCAACTTTACCATCGATCTGAGCGAGTTCACGAGATAATTCTTCGTCAGAAAAGCACCATATTTCACTTTTTTTACCACTCATAATCAAGTATAGGGGAGGTTGAGCGATATAAATATTACCGTTTTCAATTAAAGGTTTCATGAATCGATAGAAAAAGGTAAGGAGAAGTGTCCGGATATGTGCTCCATCAACGTCAGCATCCGTCATGATAAATACTTTATGATAACGAAGTTTGCTATAATCAAATTCATCCCCAATGCCAGTTCCCAGCGCAGAGATCAAAGCTTGAATCTCTGCAGAAGATAAGATTCGATCCATGGATGCTTTTTCTACATTCAGTATTTTTCCACGCAATGGTAAAATTGCTTGTGTGTGACGGTTTCTGGCTTGTTTTGCATTACCTCCTGCAGAATTCCTTCTACGATAAATATCTCGCTCAGTTCAGGTTTCCTCTCGGTACAATCAGCTAATTTTTCCTGGCAAAACCGAACTGGAAAGAAAGTTCTTTCGCAGGACTCGTTCTCTTGCTTTTTGTGCATCTTCTCTGGCTTGTTTGGTGATCAAACAACGTTCGATGATTTCTTTTGCTATGTCTGGATTGCGATCCAGATGGAATGAAAGCTTTTGGTATATAAAAGAATCTACAGCTTTACGAACTTTACTATTGCCTAATCTTCCTTTTGTTTGTTCCCTCAAATTGAGGCTCAAACAATCGAGTATTGAGTATAGCCGATAATCCTTCTTGAATAGTTCGCACTTGAAAAGAGATCCTTTTCATCTTTGGTGTATTTCAGCATGTGGGCTTTTTCATTGATAACACGCAATAGTCCGGATTTAAATCCATTCACGTGAGTACCACCATCTCGGGTACATATAGAGTTTACAAAAGATAGAAGATTGGTATCGGATTTTTGAAGGTAATTGAAGGTAGTTTCGATATAAACATCCATCACTTCTCCTTCAAAATACATAGGTTCAGAGAATAAGCATTTCTCTTTTTCATGTAAGATTCCAAGATACTCTTGGATACCTCCCTTAAAAAGATACTGTACACCAAAAGAGCTTGGATAATTGATATAGCGGATTTTTAAGCTACGGTTTAAAAAAGCTAATTCTTTCAGACGATTTTGCAAAAAAGTACTGTTGAATTCAGTACTTTCAAATATTTCAGAATCAGGTTTAAAGGTAACAAGTGTGCCGGTTTCATTAGTTTCTTCGATGGGTATCAACTCTGTGACAGGTTCTCCACGTTCAAATTTTTGCCGGTAAAGGACTCCATCTCTTTTTACTTCAACAACTAGCCATTCCGATAAGGCATTTACAACAGAAACACCGACACCATGTAAACCACCTGATACCTTATAGCTATTCGCATCAAATTTTCCCCCAGCATGAAGCATCGTTAATGCAACTGTGACACCTGGAATGCCTAACTCAGGGTGGTTATCAACTGGAAATCCCCGACCATTATCAATAACTGAGATAACATCAGGTTCTTTTAGTTCAACAGTGATGTTTGTACAATAACCAGCCATTGCTTCGTCGATACAGTTGTCGATAATTTCTAGAGCAAGATGGTTTAGACCTCGGTCATCGGTAGAACCGATATACATTGCTGGACGTTTTCGAACAGCTTCTAATCCTTCCAAAACTTTAATGCTTGACGCATTGTAGTCACCGTTTCCGTTGTTTTCCAAAACAGTGCTATTCGAACTATCGTTCATCGTATCTTTTTCTTCTATCATAGGACTCTCCATGTAAAATTTAAACCTATAATAGTATATCAATAAGTTCGACAATAACAATAGTAGACTTACTAACTATACAAATGGTTCAGCAAAATAGGTAGTATATTGCGTATTTTACGGTCCAGAAATATTAAACATTTAGGTGATACAAAAAACAGCCTGATTAAGCCTTATTTTATGATTTGGGAAATTGAAACAGAACTACCTATTAGATTACGATCTTTTTGGAATTTTTCAAGAAAGAAAAACTTTACTACTAGATTTAATCCTCTGATGATGAGATTTCTTTTTTTGCTTCCATTTTTTGTTCCTTTAGTACAATAATGAACAAAATACCAGCTCCAATAGTGATACAAGCATCTGCTACATTAAACACATAGAAACTACCAACTTTGATGAAATCGACAACATAACCATATAAATATCGATCAATGATGCTCCCAACTGCACCACCTAGGATGAGTGAAACAGGTAACCATGGGATTTTCTTAAAGAATAAGTGCAACAGTACCAATATAATGACTATCGAGCCGATGCTTAAAGCTGCAAAATTGATGGGTTGATTTGAAAACAAACCAAATACAGCTCCATAATTTTCTACATAGACAAACTCAAGAATTGAAAAAACGTGCACAGGTGATTGGGGAAGGTGCATTAATGCCAAATGTTTAGTAACTCTATCCAATACAATGGTAGCTGAAAAAAGAAAAATCGAAGAAGTAATACTCAAAAAGTGTTTCGAAAGCTTCATTGGCCTGACTCCATTCAAAACGCATACAGAATTTTTATTCTCTACAAGACTACCATTGGTGAATTTGTTTTGCAAATCAATCGTTTCCCTTTATATTGAATATATGCAGAAAAATTTAGTTATTTCGGAATCTTATGACGGTGTAAGGTTAGATCGCTTAGTTTCAACGGAATGCAATATAACAAGATCCAAAGCTGTTGAATTGATTTTCATGGGTTTTATCACAGTCGATGGCATTCTTATCCGCAGACCAGGATTGAAAGTCAAAACAGGTCAATTTCTACAAGTGAATTATCCTGATGTTACGGGCGAAACTATCAAATCTGAGGATATCCCCTTAGATATTATTTATGAAGATGAACACATTATTGTAGTCAACAAACCAAAGGGTATGCTTACCCATCCAACCCCAAAAGAAGAATCAGGTACTTTGGTAAATGCATTAATGCATCATTCCAGTAATCTTGCAACTATCTATGGAATGGAAAGAGCAGGCATCATTCATCGACTAGACCGAGATACCTCTGGAATTCTTGTAACTGCTAAAACCAATAGTGCACATGCAGTAATCGCTGATCAATTCCAGAATCGTGAAGTAGAGAAGCATTACATCGCTATCGTATATGGAAAAGTAAAAGATGAAACCACAGATATTATTGTTCCTCTACTCGTAAATCATAAACTTCGAAAAGTTGTACCTTCACAAAGTGGTAAGTTTTCAGCTACTCGTGCTTTTCGACTCTGGTCTAACGACGATTATTCAATTCTAAAAGTTCGTATCTTCACAGGAAGAACCCATCAAATACGAGTTCATATGCAATATATTGGGCATCCTGTTGTAGGTGATTTACTATATGGTTACAATCAACCCCATATACCACCTCATGAAACATCTGTTTTTATCCCACCTAAAAAGATTACTGTCGACCAATCGGTCCGTGATAATGTTGAGAAGATATTTGATTCTGAATACGAGAGTTTTGAAGAAAATATCAAATCAGATTCGACAGATAGTTTTGTTGATCCTCCCGTAACAGCCCACTATCAAGTCAAAGAAGAAAGCTCTTCAATTGATTACTCCAAACCAGTTCCTTTACTATTGCATTCTTATTCATTGCGTTTTCGAGGGTTACACAATGAAGATTTCTTTTTTAAATGCACACCACCGCAATGTTTCTTCGATTTTCTTCAGGACCATTCAATTGATTTTGATCTATCGCAACTCTGAGTATTCTTACAATTCATGATTGAATTCTTACAGCCCTAACTATACTTGCAATCGCGAAGATACATTTGCAACATTAAAATATCATCATTCTACAGATGGAGGTAGGTATGACTTTAAACGATATTCGTGAGAACTACCAGGCAGTCAACTTAGAGATCGTCGACCTTTTTGGAAAACTAAGAAAGGTTACACTTCCAATATCCTATTTTGACGAACATGTACTTACAAGGAGTTGGTTTTGATGCTTCAAATCTTGGCTATGCAGAAGTTACTTCCTCAGATCTTGTCATTGTCCCAGATTTGAACAAAACCTGGAATGATCCTTTTGCTGTGATTCCCACTCTAAATATGTTTGGAACAATTCATCATTTTCCTCACAACAATACGCCGGTACCATTTCCATTTGATCCTGGAATATTGTTACGGAGTGCACAAAAAGTTCTTCATCAGCACAATATTGCACAAAACTTCATGATTCTTCCAGAGCTCGAGTTTCATATTTTCCAAGAGTTTGATTTTTCCATTGACCCAATGTCACCTTATGTTGATATTGTAGGCAATGAAAGGTTCATTAATCAAGGGAAAGGGTATCATATCGCCAGACCTGACGATCAGACATACGATATCCGTGCACAAGTGGTCCAAGAAATTGAAAAGTGTGCCATACCTGTCAAGTATCACCACCATGAAGTTGGAATACCGGGCCAGCAAGAAATTGAACTCGACTTTTTACCTGCAGAACAAGCAGCTGAAGCAATACTAATCACCAAAATGATGGTGCACAATATCGCTTCAAGAGAAGGTCTGGTGGCTACTTTTATGCCAAAACCTATGTATGGAGCTCCAGGAAACGGAATGCACATGCACATGTTTCTTTCAGATCAACACAATACCTCCATCTTTTTTAATGAAAACAATTCTCTTCATCTAAGTGATACAGCGTTACATTTTATGGGAGGAATTTTGAAACACCTTGGTGCGATCATGGCATTTTCGAATCCATCCACCAACTCATACAAACGATTAATCCAAGGATTTGAAGCACCCTCCAGTAAATCATTTGCAAAATCGAACCGTAATGCTGCTATACGAATACCTGCCTATACTTCCTTAGAAGAAACAAGATTTGAGTATCGAACCGGTGATGCTACATGTAACCCTTATTTAACCATTGCGGCTTTGCTTCTAGCTGGGATAGACGGTATCCTACATGCAGTAGATCCTACAAATCCTACTGCAATAGATCATGAAAAGGGTGTACCCAACGATTTGTTTGGTGCATTCCATGCACTCGAAAAAGATCAAGAGTTCTTGAAACCAATTTTCACAGAAGATTTTATCCACATGTGGATAGAAAGAAAAACCAAAGAAGCCTTGATGCCGATGAATTATCCGAATCCTGCAGAATTTGACACATACGCAAACTATTAACTCTTTTCAATAAAAAAAGCCTTATTCTCAAACGAGAATAAGGCTTTTTTTATAGTCACAATTTCTATTGAATAATGACTTCGTTGTCCTCTTCTTTGTATTCACTCTTATCCCATGTTTCCACAGATCCTTCAAGAGTTTTACCGTCTTGCTGGATAATTTGTTGGTATTTGCTGGAATAGATTAAAACACAGATTCCAATTGGTATAATCAGGAAAGTCGAATACTGATTCAGTGTTAAATCTAGACCAAGATATCGTGGCATATCGCGATAAAAACCAACAACAAAGGTCACAATGGAATACAAGACAAGGAACCATCCAAACACTTTTCCATTTGATTTTTTGTTTTTGTAAATCCAGAGCAGGATGAAAAAGAAATCAAAGCGCCAGCGGCAATAAAGAGTTGGGTGGGGTAACGAGGATATGGATCCACAGCTATAAAACGGAAACCAATCCATGATTCAGTCGGGAGTCCAAAACAACAACCATTTAAAAACACCCAATTCTTCCAATGGTATAACCAATCATCACAGCGGGAGAAAGTATATCGAGGAGGGCGAAAAAGTTTACTTTTTTCTTTTGGCGTAAAACCACGCGTACCCAAACCAAATATGACAATACCAATAAACGATAATCCAGAACCAGAAAGAATGTCTTTAGGGTTTTGGATATAGTATAGGGGGTTGTGGGTGAGAATAAAAACAATTTTAGCACCAATGATGCACATGATGATCAACCAAAGAAGTAAATCAAGAAGATCATCATCAGTAAGAGCGATATCTTTCTTTTTTGTGGTTACAAACCAATACCCCAATAAAGTTCCGATTGCGATCATCAATCCATAAAACCGGAATGAAAAGTCACCTATAGTAAATAAAACTGGATGCATGTTTCCTCCTATGAAATGATATGAAAGACTTTGTCAGCTTCAAAAATCGTGTCGATTACGTAATCCATATCCTGTTTTGTCATGTCCGAAGATACATTCATTCGAAGCCTGGAGGTGTTGGGTGGAACAGCTGGAGGCACAACAGGAAGAACAAAAATATCACGATCCTGCATAAATCGACAAACAGACCATGTTTTTTCTTCATCTGGAATGATAAGGGGAATAATAGCAGTTTGGGAATCCAGTAAGTTGAACCCTTTGCTTCGAAGAATACCAGTAAAATATTCAATGTTTTCTTTTAGCTTCTGCACTCTCCATGTTTCCTTTTGCATGACACGGAACGAAGCAGTAGCTGCAGCAGTATTCGCAGGAGTTAATGCAGCTGAAAACACAAATGATCTCGATCTGTGTTTAAGGTGTTTGATCAATGTTGAATCAGCAGCAATATACCCACCCATAGATGGGATCACTTTGCTCAAAGTCCCCATGAGAATATCGATTTCTCCGTAGCATTGAAAATACTCTTCTACGCCGGTGCCCTTTTCTCCAAGGACACCTAGAGAATGAGCTTCATCAACGAAAAAGATTGCATCGTATTTCTTACACAGTTGGATCATTTCTGGAATGGGTGCAATATCTCCATCCATGCTGTATACACTATCAATCAGGACGCATCGATTACGGTGAGATTGGGTCTGAATGAGCCTTTTCTCTAGGCTATCTAAATCGTTGTGGTTGAAACGGATCAATTCGGCACCAGATAATAGACAACCGTCTACAATGGATGCATGATCAAATTTGTCACAAATTACAGCATCGCGTCGACCAAAGAGTGTAGAAATCGCAGACAGATTTGTAACGTAGCCACTTGAATAGACAATTGCAGCTTCTCGTTTTTTATAGGCTGCTATGGTTTCTTCCAATTCGTTATGATACGGGATGGTACCTGCAAGAATCCTTACGCCATGAGTTCCAGTACCAAACTCATCAACTGCCTTTTTTGCATAAGCATCAATTTCGGGATGATGAAGCAAACCTAAATAACTATAACTGGCCAGGTTTATCATTTTGCGATTGTTACAATAAACATACTGGCCATCTATACGATCAACTTGTTGTAGATAAAAATAATGATTCTTTTCAATCAGTTCATGGACTGTTTTTTCTGTTTCCAAAACACCTAGGGGATACTTTCTCATTGCTATCTCTCTTCCATCATAGGGATTTTAATATTCATTTTCTTTGCTGTATCAATGGCTCTTTCATAACCAGCATCTACATGACGAAAAATTCCACTGGACGGGTCATTTGTGAGGACTCTTTCTAAACGTTTTGCTTGTTGATCTGTACCATCACAAACGATTACCATTCCAGCATGAATAGATTTACCAATTCCTACTCCACCACCATGATGAACAGATACCCACGTTGCACCACTACAAGCATTTAAAAGAGCATTCAATATTGGCCAATCTGCAATGGCATCAGAACCATCTTTCATAGATTCAGTTTCGCGATAAGGAGATGCAACCGATCCACAATCCAGATGATCTCTTCCTATTACAATGGGAGCAGATATTTTGCCCTCTTTGACAAGTTGATTAAATCGAAGTCCAGCTTTAGCACGTTCACCGCAACCTAACCAACAAATTCGTGTAGGCAACCCTTGGAAAGAAACCTCTTTTTGGGCTTTTTGGATCCAATTGCAAAGGTGTTTATTTTCTGGAAATAGCTCAAGTATTGCTTTATCGGTTTCATAGATATCTTGTGGATCACCGGATAAAGCAGCCCATCGGAAAGGGCCTTTTCCTTCGCAAAACAAAGGACGTATATAAGCTGGCACGAAACCTGGGAAGTCAAACGCATTTTCTAATCCATTCGACTTCGCTTGTCCTCGTATATTATTGCCATAATCAAATACTATCGATCCTGCTTTTTGCATATCAAGCAT
This sequence comes from Caldisericia bacterium, assembly GCA_040767255.1. Taxonomy (GTDB): domain Bacteria; phylum Caldisericota; class Caldisericia; order UBA6126; family UBA6126; genus JAGLCW01. The sequence goes on along the minus strand of JAXGOZ010000007.1, from coordinate 78,978 downwards.
TGCTTGAACATGGAGTGTTATGGCATCAAGGGCTTTTTTGATATATGTAGTAGGATCATTGACACGTAGTTGAAGGGCATCTTCCAGTGACATACCATTGGGTACATAACCATTCAAAGTATCATGAGCAGAGGTTTGATCTGTAACGACATCAGGAATCAAACCTCGTTTTAGAATCTCAGGGAAGACATCTGCAGCATTACCAATCAAACCAACAGATAATGGTTTTTTGTCTTTCACAGCTGTATTACATAGTGATAGAGCTTCATCGAGAGATGAAACCACAACTTGTACATATTTATCATGGAATCTTTTTTCTGCTCTTTTTGGGTCTACTTCGACACACAAGCAAACACCATTATTCATTGTTACTGACAGCGGTTGTGCACCGCTCATACCACCTAGGACCAGCAGTTAATACAAGCTTTCCAGTTAAATCGCTTGACTCACCAAAGTGTTTCCTTGCCAGTGCACCAAATGTTTCATATGTACCTTGAAGAATACCCTGTGTTCCTATATATATCCAGCTACCAGCTGTCATTTGACCATACATCGTTAGACCAAGATGCTGAAGTCTACGGAATTCTTCCCAATTTGCCCAATCAGGGACTAAAAGAGAGTTTGCAATTAAAACTCTAGGTGCTTCTTCCGAGGTTTTTGCAATCCCTACAGGCTTTCCTGATTGAACCAATAAAGTTTCATCTGATTCTAAGTTTTGTAAACTACGAATGATTGCCTCGTATGATTCCCAATTTCTGGCAGCTTGACCAGACCCCCCATACACAATTAATTCTTCAGGACATTCAGCAACTTCAGGATCAAGGTTGTTCATAAGCATTCTCATAGGAGCTTCTTGAAACCAACCTTTACAACTGAGTTTTGTCCCTCTGGGTGCATGAATGATATGCTTCATAAAAGGTCCTTTCTATATTACATTTTGTTCAACACATGGTTGAAAATTTCTTGTACGTTCACTTTTATATATAATACCATATTATGAATGAAGAATATATAAATGCACACAACCCCATATTTGACCCAATGCTGGAACTTTGGTCTAACAGAAAGGAATCCTATGAAAAAAGAAGAGCTTGAATTGATACGAAAAAATACAGTTGATTTCATTGGAGCTGATGAATTATATTCACGAGCACAAGAAGGGAAGCCCTTGAGGATCAAGTATGGAGCTGATCCAAGTGCACCAGATTTACATCTTGGCCACTATGTACCCATTTCAAAGCTTAAACAATTTCAAGATATGGGACATACGATTGTATTTATCATAGGAGATTTCACAGCGAGCATAGGTGACCCAACGGGTCGATCCAAAGTTCGAAAAGCCCTTTCTCATGAACAAATAAAAGAAAATGCAAAGACCTATTTTGAACAAGTTGGTAAAGTACTGGATTTGGAAAAAACTGAAATCCGATATAATAGCGAGTGGTCTACAGTTCTATCTATGAATGAGCTGTTAAAAATGATGGCACACTTTACTCTATCGCAAATATTGGAAAGAGACGATTTCACAAAGAGATTTTCTTCACAAACTCCCATATTCCTCCATGAGTTCATGTACCCTCTTATGCAGGCCTATGATTCTGTGGCAATCAAGGCAGATCTAGAACTTGGAGGATCTGACCAGCTTTTTAATTTTTTATTAGCTAGAGAATTGCAGATTTTTTATGGCCAAAAGCCCCAATCTGTTTTAACAATGCCCTTACTCGTCGGCACAGATGGTGTAGACAAAATGAGCAAGAGCCTTGGTAATTATGTCGGACTCACCGAAGATTCAGTACAAATGTTTGGGAAGATGATGTCAATTCCGGATGATCTCATAATTCCTTACCACCAGCTTGTTCTTCAGACAAATGATAGCGATCTTGGTGAAATCAAAGTCAATATGCAGCAAGGTCAGAATCCCATGGAGTTTAAGCTAGACCTAGCCACAAAGATTACTGAGAAATTTCATTCAACAGAAAAGGCCATGATTGCCCGAGAGCATTTTATTACAGTTCACCGCAAAAAAGAAATGCCAGATGATATTCCCGAAGTATCTCTTGATTCACCTGAACCCGTAAAAATCTATGAGTTCATCACAGACCACAACATGGCACCTTCAAAATCGGAAGCCAAGCGAATCATAGCCGGTGGAGGGGTAACCATTAATGGTCATAAAGTATCTGACCCATTTACAGAAGTGACTTTTTCAAAAGGTGATATCGTGAAAGTTGGTAAAAGAAAGTTTCTCCGAATAAACTGAACTACCTACTCTTTACATCAAGAACTAGATTCGATACAATGTGATTAGACTACTACAGGAGATTAAAATGACTCATAAAGACTACATTGACAGATACGAAACCGTTTCTTTGAAAGAATGGATTGTCTCCTATTTGTTGCTTTGTATACCAATTGCTGGCATCATTTTTGCCTTTTATTGGGCTTTTTCAGGACAGGAAAAAATATCCAAACAAACCTGGGCGCAATGTGTGTTACTCTTTTTTGGTCTTTTTATTGTTGCCTACGTCCTTCTGGAATTTGTTTTTTCGATACCCATTTTCCCAAAACTCTAGTTTTTTTAATCCTATCTTGATTTTTTGATTTTTTTGATAGATTCCCTAGTTATCCACAGGTTATTAAGTATTGTCTTAGCATTATCCAATCAACGTTTAAAGGATACTACCTTGTACTTTTTACACAGATAAATATAACAAAGTGTTCATTTGATGGACATGTAACCGTAAATTGGTGAGTAATTCATATTTACTGTTCGTATAGTATGTTATCACCAACATAATTTTGATCAATATCCACTATAAGACACCACCCATTATTCATGTATATCCTTCCGTAAGTACAGGGTAGTGCTGAAGTAACAGATGGACTCTTGATCCTTTAGATCAATCTCAACAACGGTTTTGCAGTAACCATTTTGCAGTTCCATCAGTTGATCACAGATAGGTAAACCTAGTCCAGAAGCATTTTCGTTGCAATAAATTTTCGATTGTTGAGACTTTGCATATCGCATAAGATTATCATTACAGGCAGTAGCGTTGCGAACTGTAAGAGCAACATATTCATCTTGTTCAGTTGTAAATATCTCAATTGGGTACTCTCTCAAACCATGTTTAATTGCATTCATGAAGAGATTACCAACAACACGATCAAGATAAATACGACTAATAAAAACGTTGGTTTCAAGATTATAAGGAGTTATGCTCAATTTATATCCGCCTGATAGGGCGATAGCTTTGGCTTCTTCACAATAGGAGGAAAACAAATCATTCCACGAAACACTTCGAAGATTTGCCCTAGATTGTTCCTTCATGATAGTACTATAGCTAAGGGCATTTTGAATCATTTGTTTCAGAGTTTCTGCCTTGTTGTAAACTTTGTGCAGATAATCAATTTCTTCTTCACGGTTTGTATGTTTTGCATCTTGCAATAACGTGATATAACCCATAATCGTTGAAATTGGTGTCATTAGATCGTGAGATAAATTTGTAATGATACTAGCTCGGGACTCAATATTCTTCTTTTCTTCCTCAAACTTAATCCGTAAAGTATCAACCATTTCATTGATATTGCTAGCAAGACTAGTTAACTCAGAATTCCCTTTTATGCGGATAGGACTTTTCAAATCGCCTTTAGATGCTCGTTGTATTCCCTTTTCAATTTCGACAATATAAGCGATGATAGAGTGATTAAAGAGAAAAAATGCTAACAAGAAAGCAAGGATCCCAACGATTAGTGCAATTTGGTATAAAAGAAACAGGTTTCCCCGATATCCATAGGAAATATATCCAGAAAAGTTTTGACCTGCAATTGGATAATCGATTTCTTCAAAACTTGGTATTCGATTGAAGAAAGTTTGTATATGGTCATCCACCGTATTAACTTTTGTAAGAACATTTTTGATAAACCCTTTTTTGGGAAGATCAATTTCTTGAACATCAATACGCGGAATGTTAGTTTGCAAGATTGCTTCTTTACGAGAATCTTTAATGATAAAGTCGTAATGATAGTAATTCATTATGTTTGAGACGACTTCATCATTCATTTGTGGATACTGAAAAACATAGGGAAATGGAAATGAACTCTGCTTTATTTCTTCTCGGATTGCTGCAAGCACCATTTCTTTATCAAACAAGTCGGGCTGATATACATCAATGTTAAACATGATTGTGCCGTTATCTATAGAAGTTCGAATAATGTAAGCAGGAATATCCTGTGGTTCACTGGCAAATCCAAGAGTGCTTTGAATTAGAAGAAAGGGGTCAAATACAACAATCTCGTCGTCGTCGTTTAGAAAAACACCTACTTCTTGCATCTCTTGTGGAGTATAGTTTCTAAAGATATCAAAAATGCTTTTAGGAAAGATACACAAGCTATATCCTTGTCCAGACCGAACATATATCGAATTAAATGCAGATCCAGAAAAAATATCATGGTAAGTTACATCAATATCATAAGAAGTTTGTGGAATATCAAAGGTCTTCATAATATTAGTAGTAAAACCTAAAAGAATAGTCCCAAACATGAAAACGCAAGCAATCAAAATGCTGGCGATCACAACGACAAACAATCGAAAAGTTAAGGTAACACTTCTCTTTCTTTTAATTTTACAACTCCAACTTTATACGAATAGGGGGTCCTCCTTTTTTCGTACTCAAACAAAACTAAAACTCATAAGTATTGTAAGAGACCCATTATTTATTCCAATCCTTGTTTCTATACCCTAATCGTGATTTGGTAAAAATCTACCGATTAATTCACAATTTTTATTGTAAAGAACAATGGTAGGAAAAATAGGTGGTAATTCTTAAGAAATTCTTAAGATTTAAATTTCAGTTTTGTTCGAGTTAAAAAAAATCTTCAAATTTATACCCTTTTCCCCAAACATTTTTTATAAATCGATCAGTACCGATTTGTTTTAAAAGTTTATTTTTTACATTGTTAATATGCACCATAACAGTGTTTGTATAACATTTATAAAATTGTTCTTCCCAAACGTTTTCATATATATCGCATAATGATTTTACTTCATGTGAATTTTCAGCTAGATATAACAGAATTGAAAATTCAATTTTTGTTAATGCTATTCGTACATTCCTGTAGTAGACCTCGTAACGTACACGATCAAAACGAAAATTTATTGAGGTAAAAAAGAGTGTGTGATTTGTGGGAAAAAGGTTTCTATATCTGCGTATAGCAGCTTTTACATGAGACATTAAAACAGGAAGAGTTACAGGTTTTGTAATATAGTCATCAGCACCGGATGTAAGGCCTTGTATCATATCTCCTTCTTCTGCTTTTGCAGTTAAAAAAATTATTGGAAGGTTTGATGTTTGCCGTACTCTCCGACATACTTCGATACCATCCATGTTTGGCATAGAAATATCTAAGATTAAAAGATCAAAAGTATCGTCCAGAACTTGTAGTGCTTCATAACCGCTATAGGCAACCTCTACAGTATATTTCTCATATTCAAAGTATTTTTTAGTGATTGCAACTAATTCTTTCTCGTCATCAACAATAAGAAGCTTTCCTAACGATTCTGTTTTCAAATCTTTTTACACCTTTCGCTTACCACACTTTTTTAATTTTGCAATACTTCAATTCTTAAGAAATTCTTAAGAAATGAAAACGAAAATTTTTTAGGTACTGCAACTTGAAAAAGTTTCTGGAAAATTTCTACGTAAAAAATACGAACCAACAACCAAGATTAAATAAACAAAATAGCTAAACATCGGTTCCCAAAGACTAACAAATATACCCACTATGGGAATGATGATACGAAAAACGTGAATCACATTTTCAAATTTTATCTGGTTACGATCAATTTTGTTGGATATTAGATTTACACTATTGAGTACAAACATCCAATTCAATAAAGAAACGATGTAGACCAATAAAACACTAAAATGAAATATCGCTACAGCAAGTCGAATCTGAGAATATTCTCCTACAAGAGAAGTTGTAAACGGGATAAAAGAGACGAAAAAAATAAACATAAACACCATCACAATGTGCGTACGATTTGTACAAATACACATTTTTAACTGTTGAATATGAGACATCCAAAAATGAGCGATTAAATAGAAAGAAACACTGTAGGAAACAATTTGGGGTATTAGTCCTTTCAATGCTACTAACAAAGCTTCACTAGAAGATTGGCTTGGGATTTCTGGTACATGAATTCCCAACACCATGATGGTTATAATAATAGCAAAGATGCCATCTGTTAAAGTTTCAAGTCGATTTAATGAAAGAAGAGGGCCTTTTAACTGTCGCATTTTACTCTCCTTAGATTAGAAGTTGATACTATTATACTATTGTGAGTAGTAGAGATAAATGTTACTCATTCCTTATTGTAGAACTGTTCTAGATGGGATGATACAAGGGGAATTGTAAAACAGAATGTAGATCCCCTGCCAAGTGTCGATTCTACCCATATTTTCCCGTTGTGACGCAAAATAATTTTTTTGCATATCGACAATCCAAGTCCGGTACCTTTCACTTTACTGCAAACTTTTGTATTCACTTGTGTGAAAGACTCAAATAAATCAGGAATAGAGTCCTGGGAAATACCAATTCCGGTATCTTCAACACAAACACATACTTCGTGGTCGAATTTTATTGTACGTATCGTAATTCCGCCTTTTTCGGTAAACTTTATTGCATTATTGATCAAGTTGATACTAACTTGCAAAATTGAGTCTTTGTTAAACATAACTAATGGAACATAGGGGTCTAAAATCGACTGAATGGTTAATCCTTTTTGTTTTACAATTGGCTCCATGAGGAGAATAGCTTCTTGGATGGTATCGTGTAAACTATCGTAGTACAAAGTAATGTGCTTTGTCTCAGATTGATACTTCTGGTAGTCGAGAACATTATTGATAAGCTCACTTAGTCGATCAATATTTCGGATAGAAATTTCCAAAAGCTGCCTTTGAACATTGTTAAGGTCTCCGCTTTTTGGATTATTCATCAAATGGAGTCCTTCCTGTATTGCACACATGGGTGTTCGTAGTTCATGTGAAACAGTGCTAATAAATTCGTCTCGTAAGTTATCGATTTGAATTCGTTCCGTGATATCGGATAAAACACCTACAATAGTGAGGTTTTCGATGGTAGGAGTCAAGTGAATCTCAACCCAAGATAGATTACCATCTTGGCGTACTATCTGAAATTTTGCTGATACACAATCTTTACGGTTTTCCACTATTTCTTGAAAAGAAGTAAAGAATACTTCCTTTTGGTCCTGGGGAATAAAGGATAAAAACTTTTTCCCAAGGCAAACATCGGTGTTGTAGCCGGATATGTTTTTCCAAGCGGGATTTACAAACAAGATCCTCCCTTGATAGTCAAATTGAAAAATGGTTTCAGAGATACACGTTACTATATGTTTTTGACGCAATAGAGATTGTGCAAGTTGTTCTTCAGCTCTTTTTCTTGATTCAATATCTTCTACATATTGATTAAACCATGTAATCAAGTCACCAATCTCTTCATAGGTCCGACGAGATCGACGTAAAGGTCGTAATGGTTGGCCCTTTCCATATTCCATGAAATGTTGGGTTAGTTTTCGAATAGGCCGAATATAGGTTCTGGAAAATGCAAAAAGTATAAGTACAAGGCAATGCTAACAAAGAAGAAAACAATAATGAAGCCTAAACCAATGTCATAAAAATCAGAAAGAAAATATCCTAATGGTAAGAAAAGGTATAGGTCCCAATTTGTTGTTGAAACTTGCTCTTTAAAAAAGATATAAGGGTTATCACCAAAATACATCAAATGAATCAATTGATCCGTTTCGAACAAGTCAACTAAGTCAACTGGCAAAGAGTTCCCGGGTTCAAAGTCGGTGGAAGCATATATCACATGATGATCATGAGATGAAAGAATGATCCTTGAAATATCATTCCGTAAATGGGGATCGATCTCTTGAAACAACTCCGGATCAATACCAATTACAAGCTTCCCAGCAGACTCTCTTTTTGTGTAACTGCGTCTAAAATATGAATAGGGGAGACACCAACAACAATATTATCTACAGAAGAGGTATTGTAATAATTTGAGATAATCCCAGACCAATATACATTCGACTGAGATGAGTTTGCCTTTTGTAAAAGTTCAGAAACTAATCGTTGATTCACATTTTCTTTGGTTATTAATTCACCGTAATGGTAGTGTAAGGTGTTTGGAGTAAAAAAATCTATAAAGAGAATTTTCTCAACTGGGTGATGGTTACTTAGCACATCTTGAATTGTTTCTTGGTAATGTCCCAAATTTTTTTTGATATCAGCTGTTCGTAGCACTTCCTTCATTTCTTCATGTTGTTGAAGCGTGAGGAAAATGGAATGTATCGTTTCCAACGTTGTATCAATGTCGTTAATCCGTTGTGACATAAGCTCGTTTCGAGTGTTTTGGATTCTTGATCGATACAAGGATAACATTGAAAAAAACTCAACAAGAAAGAGAGGAACAAGGGTTAGAATAAGGATTGATATAAAGAATCGGCGATCAAGAGTAAAAAAGGAACGAAAATGAACATACAGTCTATTCATATTTTGTTTGAAAAGATGCCAATACTTCGTTAACATACTTTAGCCGTAGTTGGATTTATTATGGTACTTAGAAGAAAAGTGAGGAAGTAAGGAATTGGAAACAAATAGCAAACAATAATAAGATACGATCCTAAAAAAAAGAAAAAGAATGTCTTCATCCATTTTGCATGCTTCATTTTACCCAGATTTATCATAATATTCTCATTGAGATTTGTAAATGACTCATTTTAAAAAGTAGTTTCTATGTCTGTTAATTAACCATTACAGACATATAATTCCTTTAAACAACATCGTAAGCCTTATTGTCTCAGCATTCTTAGCACATTATCAAAGTTTAAAGCATTGAAAAAACACTTTTTTGGAGTTTTTTGCCAATTTTTTTTTCAAAAAAACCATTTGCCAGTTGGCAATTCCCAAAAAAAGGTAGATTTTATTCGTGAAACAATATGAAAATCGTTTTTAGCCCTTTTTTAAGCACTTTTATCTTCAAGGCATTCTCCCATATCCTCTGATTCAAAAAAAATAAAATTTAAACGCTTTTTTTATTTTGGTGACAAATAGGTACTGAAAAACTACATAGCGTGTTGTTTTCATAATATCCTACTCTCCTCGTTATACATCTTAGGATTCTTCTTCAATCTGAATAGGAAGAGTCCAGGAATACAAATTCTTTCGCATGTCTCTACCATCGTTCAAAATAAGGTGTAAACTCCAATTGGGAGGGCGTGTTTCGGGAGGGTTACTAAACCACTCTTTTGGATAGGAATAGGTAATTACTGGCAACGAAAAGGGTTGTGATTGTAACCGAACAATAGGATTCTCTTTTGTTAGAGACTCTGAAGAGTACAAAGACAGTGGGAATCCTATTCCATCATAGTTTTCTTTTATGTCAAGGTGGAAAGGATGAAGTCATACGCAAGATTTTGTACGATAATACCAGGTAACCAGCCAAAAAGAATATCAGGTTTCAAGAACATATTGTAACAAAGATGATCCCATTCTTCTTGTGGAAAATCTTCCACGCATTTCAACGATAAGGATAGCGTATACATCTCACCTTCCACATCAAACTGGAACGATTCTATAGCAAAAGCTTGATCGACTGAGAGTCTCTGCAAAGAAGAAGTTGTATCTTCTAACCAAACAGTCTCACTGGGTGACCCTGTTTGATCTTTGTAAGAATGAAAATCAAGTTTCTGCCTTTGGAGTACTGTACGGGGTAATCGGTGATCATCGCTATTCATCGATCGAGTCCATTTCTTGAAATACATAGAGCCATAAGGGTTGGGTGTTTCATTATTTGATTTTCTTTCTTTATATTCATCCGCCATGAATATTTCATAGACAATACAATCCACCGATGGATTCTTTTTCAAGTTGAATAGCAGGATAGGTCGCTTCAAGTTCTGTGCATACTTCTACCAAAATGCTGTTTTTTAAATGAGAAGATGTCTCATCAGTAAGTTTCTCGGTTTTAACTGAACAGCTGCAAAGCATAACAACACACAACATTGAACTAATCGTTGCTAACGTTTTTTTATCAGAATATCTCATGCATTCACTCCTTTAAAAAGGCTCAAGAAGTTAGACTATCTATTGCATTGTTATGTAAATACATCACGAAACACGATCGGACATACTTGCTGTTCATAATACCCTCCTAATGGTTGCCATACTTACGATTCTTCTACGATTTCAATAGGAAAACTCCAAGAATACAGATTCTTTCGCATGTCTCTGCTATCGTTTAGAATAAGGTGCAAACTCCATTTGGGTTGCTGATTCTTAGGAAATCCCTCTATAAGGGAAGAGTAAACGGTTCAGTTGTAATAGAAAAATAGGGGTTTTTTTCTGTTGGGTATTCTTCCGAGGAAGAAAACAAAGGAAATCCACTGCCACTGTATTCTTCTTTTACATCCCCCAACAAAGGGATCATATCATAGGCAAGGTTCTCAACAGAGTAATACGGTTCCAAGTAATCATAGTAGTAGATTCGATCAGCTTTAAGAAAATACTGTACCGAAGTTTTCAAAATCTTCCATCGGGAATATCTCTTCCCACTTCAACTGTGCAGTAGCAGTATAGGAATCTTCTGTACATTCTACATGGGGTTCAAGCAAAACAATATCAGTGCTTGCAGAACTATCCTTAATTTTGTTATAGACAAGTGGAATCCAACTACTCCAATCATAATCACCCACATCATTTTTGGGAACTCCCAAATAATACTTTGTTCGTTGGCAAATGGTTTGCGGATATCCTCGATCCAGTTGCATGAATTTTCGGACTTCTTCATAGTATTGAAAACAATATGGAGAAGGATTGAAGGTGGAGAAAGAAGGTTCAAAGGATATTGCATCTATATTGGGATATTCATTTTCAAGTTGCAGGAGTGGAAATTGTGATTTATACGGCGTCATAGAGCCTAATAAGCCAACTTCTACAAGTTTTGAAGAAGGTATCGATTGAGATGGAACACCAATTGGAATTTTGTGGTAGCGGCAATTTCCAAAATCAGCGACATAGATGTGGTTGTTTACAATTTTGGCACGAACAGGGAAATAGAATTGGTCAGGTTTTTCAAGATATGCTTCTTTGGTGGTACCAATGTTTACACGCCCTTTAGATCCTATTGTTTCAAGGTTTTTACCATTTCTAGCAATATGCAAAAGTCGATGCTGGGTCACATCTGTTACAATCCAAGAACCATCGGGATACAAATCAAAGGAAGAATACAAACTGTTTTCATTTTGAGGAAGCTGCACAATCTCTTGCAGTCGTTTTTGATGATCATATATCCAGATCGCTTGGTGCACACAATCCAAGAATTGGTATTGAGGATAAAGTTTCTGATCATGATGAACCATATTGATGTTAAAACCAACAAACAATGGAGAAACCTGGCATTCTAGATCGTTCACTTTGAAGTCTTTTACATCATCCATGAACAAGACATCAGCTACTTTGTAAACATGAGGAGAATCTTCAAGCCAATAGCGAGGAAACAATACAAGATACTGACTATCTATGTATTGTATATTGGACCAAAAATAAGGTTTTGTAATGTCTCCTTTGTAGAGCTGGTTCCAAGTTTCATCTAGTAGAGAATACTCGGTAACAGTGTTAGGGAGAGCATTTACGAATACCAAGTTGTCGCCCTGCAAAGAAAGGTCACTTAGGATCGTTGAATTTGCAATGTTCCACCATTTCATCGTTATTAACTCGTAGTCAAGATCCAAAGTGTCTTTCCATGTACCATCGGTAGCAAATACGTTTAAAAAGATTTGGCCATTGTTATGCGTATACAATGTACCTTGGGTATCTATACAGAAAGACATTGAGTTGTGAATCTGACCAAGGCGATTGGAAGTTGTACCATATTGATCTATGCTACTATCAGTGACTCGATATACTCGGTAATTCCAAGCTTCATAAAATTGCCCTAATGAGATTAGAATAATGTCATCATCGCAACAAAAGATATCCATACACTCTTGCCCAAAGGTTTCCTTTTGTTCAGAGGACTCTAATACCCACTGAAAGTCATTGTTTACTTTTTCAAGACGCATTGAAAACAAAGTAAAATGAGCGTTGGCAGTTTCTTCAAGTTCGTAATCGCGACCTGTAAGAAGTATATTCTGAGTAGTTGGGTTGTATTCAATCCTTTGAGAAGAAATTTGGAAAACTTTCTTGGTTTGCTATAGGTATATTCTCACCTTTTGAATTAAACCATAATATGGGGTGAGGATTAGGATTCTCTTCTCTTTTCCAATAATCATGAATCGTGTAGGTCATTCCATATAGGTCATATGGCTGGATATAGATGAAGTCAGGTTCCACAATATCAGAGTAGTTTTCTTCTTCAAACAATGTTTGAAAAGTATGTACGATATTCCCGTTTAAATCAAGCTGATAGAAAGTATTTGAAAGTTGTCCTTGATAAATGTAATATACGGTTTTTAGCAAAAACAGTTGATCATTATACAGTTTCATCGTAATTATATTGATGGTTGTATCTTTTCTGGTTCAAGGATTTCTTTCGGGTAAGAAAGAATAGTATTCGGTGTCATGGATTCGATAGACAGAACATGGATTCCATCTTGCGAAGCAATATAGAGATTTTGATTAGAGTCTAAACACATTGCGGGTTGAACATAGTATGGGCGGTTCGTATAAATGGAGCTGTACAAGCTCTCCCCAATCGGAGAATAGTTGAGCGGTAAGCTTCTCGTGAGTCCATAGTGGTAGGAACAAAGGTCTTTTACTGTCTCTACATTGGACAATATATCCATTTGGTAAGAAGCGTGATGCTTGTCAATCAGTTTATGGGAATCCAGATCAAAGATGCTAACTCCTGTTTGATCCAATACGTACAGCTTCCCATCAGACACTACCGAACTGCTTGGTTTTATAAGATCTCCAGCAATGGGTCCATATCCAATAATGGTAGACTGTTTCTTTTCATCGGCCTCTACAAATGAAAATTAAAAGATAAACAATAAACCGCACAAAAAGCATAAAAAGAAACGTCTCGCTACAACATATTTCATTGCTCTACCTCCCTTCAAAAAGCAAGAGCAAAAAGGAAACATCATCACTTCCAATACCAGTAGGCGATGTTCCAGAAGTCGCTAGTACTGGGACTACCACATGGCTTATAGTTCATTAAATCTTTGTGCAAACAAGAAATATCGGTTCGATTGTGAAGGGGTAGAGAGGGTAGTTGCTTCAGTAAAATCTCTTGAATAACACTAAGATTTTCAATCCATTGTGTTTTATCAATTGTGGTGATAACTTCGGTCAATAAACTATCTACATAATCATTTTGAAACCCGGTATAGTTCTGACCACTCCAACCATTTCTTTCAGTAGGGATTTGACTAGAACAGATAATACTATATAAACTTGAAAGCGGTCCCATAACCCATGCATACATACAAGCACAAGGACCATCGAATCTACGCTCTCTCAGTGTGGATGTAAAGAAATTCATTGCAGACTCATTTGAGATGATCACTTCGATTCCAATATCTTCCCAGCATTCCGTTATGATATCTTGTACGCTTTCTCTTGATATGTTACCAGACGTGGTCATGAAGGTAATGGTGAAAATTTCTCCATCTTTTTCGCGGTACTTAGTCACAGGATCCATAATCCAACCAGCATTATCAAGAAGTAATTCTGCTTTTTCCTTATCAAATGAATACTCTTGTAGAGGGTATTGCTGGCTTCCTAAATGTTTGGGTGAAAGCCATGAATTTGATAGAATTACTTCGTTGTCGTTAAATACTTCCTCAAGGATTCTATTTCGGTCAATTGCTAGCATCAATGCTTTACGAACACTTAAATCATCCAAGGGTTCAACATCTACATTCAAATCGATATGCTCCCACGTAGCGTTTCGTGTGAATTGTGCACGATGCAAAAGGTAATGGAGGTCAGTGTAATAAATAGGTACAATGTCTTTACAGAATTGTTGGATTCTTGAAAAATCTCATAAGAAGAATCATAAAAATTAATTTGAATTTCGTCTAACAATGGAGCATCAAAAAGATAATGCGTATTGGGTTTAAGAAATATGCGATCATTCTGGTTTGATTCAATATAGTAGGGACCAGCTAGTATTGGTTTACTAGTGTATTCTTCGTCTTCACAACAAAGTTTAATAAACTCACTATCAGCTTTATATTTTTCTGATTCTTCATCGGGTTCACGATTGATGTCATAGGGTTCAAGGTGATACTGGTATTTTTCTTCAAAATAGTTTCGAGGTAAAACTGCAAGACCAAAATTTGCATACATATAGGGTGTATTCCATCGTATAAGAATAGTGCTTTCATCGAGAGCAACTATTTTATCTACCCAAAAATCTACTTCACTGTGTACAATGGGACATGATGGATGACGATAGAAAAAGAAAGCAAAAAGAGCATCTTGCGCAGTAATAGGAGTACCATCGGACCAAGAGATATTCTCACGTAGTTCAAATAGCGTTTCCATAGATTGGAACTCGCCATTTTTATTCCGTTGGATAGTCCATAACCCATTTTCTTGTGTGGGGATTCGCTTTAGTAATTCAGGAAAAAGACCCCAGTTGTGATCAAATTCTGAAATTGTTGAAGAATGTACCATTGCTAAAACATCACTCATTGATGTACCAAAATCAATGCCTGGGAACAAAGTTTTGGGTTTCATGGTAAGTGCAACTTTCGCTTTACCACCCTTATTAGGTGGATTCATCATCATTGTATAGCTATAGGCTGCTTCGCCAAAAAGCAGGGGTTGCCGAGGATGTATTCGGCGGTACCAATCATTTGTAGTATATCGATAGTTCATAAGCTGATAAACGGGAAGGTAACAAACCGTCATACTTCCAATGGCTTCCTGTGGTACTTCATAATAGCCATCTTGTGCTGGTATAAACGGTTCGGTGTAGGAAAGAGCTTTTTGAATAGCCTCTTCTCCCATCGCATTCACCAGCCAAATACTAGCAATGTATCGCAGTAAAAAATCTGCTGGATAGAAATGACTCGTTTTTTCGATAATACCCGATTCGACTGCTGTTTGTATATACTTGTAGTTGGGATCATTTTTATCTACATCCACAAATTCATGGCTAGAAGAAACCAAGGGAATATTCTTGCTCTTTACCAACCATCGTATGAAATCTCCACGTTCGACAGGTTGCAAAGAATCATAATTGTGAGGGTTCTCAAACACTCCCTTTTCTTGACACTTTTCAATACAGGGTTCCATCCAATCAAAGTATCCAACCGAAGTGAATAGGAAGGGTTCAAAAGCGACATAAGCGTTGAGTGCTTTTCTGTCCTTCTCCATAAATTGATTGAGGTACAAAAAAGTAATCATCATAATACATAGGACACAAAGAATCCATTTTTGCATATTTATTCCTCTTTCCTTGCGAAATAAAAACTCAATTCGTAATTATTATTTTAAAACTGAAGTTTATGATTTCAAATTTTCCAATACTATTTTTGTTACTTTCGTAAACCATTGCATACACTCCACAAAACTCCGTCATTATTTTGTACACAAAGAAAAGTTTTTGTACTGATAGTTTTTTTTGACAAAGTTTGGTTTTATGATACAAAAAAATAGATGATTTGCACTGCAATACATTCCTAGGCAGAAAAGCCTAGCTTGCATTAACAGTACAAACTGATCGAAGTGTGAGAATTCATGAAGCCGGGCTACCTGAGTGGTACAGATCAAACAAGCTCATCTGCGGGACAGTTGTATGTTTCGTAGATGTATCACTTTCCTCGAAACATACAAAGTACAGTAAGGTATTGTGCAATTAAATTTGTCACTATCTTGGAGGCACTTTGTTATGACACAAAAAATTACTTCGTCGCTGTTATTGATGGGTTTAAGCTCAGATGAAGCAAAAAAACGCCAGTTGCAATATGGGAAAAATGTGTTGATTCCAGAAAAGAAGAGGAATGTTCTATTCCAAATATTCCATATCATGCAAGAACCTATGTTTTTGCTTCTTCTGGTTGCAGGTACTATCTATTTCATGTTGGGTGAACCACGCGATGGTTTGATCATGATCATTTTTGTCGTCGCCATTATCAGTATTGATGTGTATCAAGATTGGAAAAGCTCAAAAGCATTGAAGTCATTACGTGATCTCTCTATTCCACAAGTTACTGTAGTTCGGGACAATCGAGAATTTTCTATAAGCAGTATTGACCTTGTTCCAGAGGATATCATTTCAATATATGAGGGAATGAAAATTCCTGCAGATGGTGAAGTTTTAATGTGTAACGATTTGTGTATCGATGAATCTATACTAACGGGTGAATCTGCTGTAGTTTGGAAAGAACCCACAAAAACAAGACAATCTTGCGAATTCTGGCGAACCGATTATGTTTATGCAGGTACAATGGTAGTTGGTGGATCTGCTGTTGTGAAAGTAAAACAGATAGGGCAGTTGACAGAATTTGGAAAAATTGGAAAATCGCTTTCTTCACAAAATGGTAGTCAAACACCCCTGCAAAAGCAGATTCGTAGGCTTGTTACTATCTGTGCCTATATTGCTTTATTGTCATTCGTTATTGTCGCTGCTATTACATATTGGAACCTTAATCTATTCCCATTAAAGCAAAGAATTATTGAAAGTATTCTCTCTGGCATAACCTTGGCTATGGCAACCATCCCGGAAGAACTCCCTGTTGTATTCACAATATTTCTTTCCATGGGTGCATGGAGATTGGCAAAAAAGAATTCTCTTATTCGTAAATTATCGTCTGTAGAAACTCTTGGGGCTGTTTCTCATCTTTGCGTTGATAAAACGGGAACGATCACGATGAATCAAATGACGATTCAAGAAATTTGGAGTCTGGAAGACTACCAAAGCATATTCCTTGAAACAATGGGTTTGTCTTGCGAAACAGAACCATACGATCCAATGGAAAAAGCAATCTTACAATATTGCGAAAATCAAGGAATTGAGAAAAAAGAACTATTTCGCAAAACTTTAGTAAGAGAATACTCTTTTACCAATACATTAAAAATGATGGGACATGTTTGGAAAATGAACGAAGACTCAGTCGTAGTTGCCGCTAAAGGATCTCCAGAAAGCATTCTGTCGATATGTAGGAATTCGAATATTGAGAAAGAGACTATTCAAGCTAAGATTCATGAAATGTCCTCAAAGGATTTCGAATCTTAGCAGTGGGATTTCAATCCATTAAAGAAAAACGACAATATACCAGAAGATTTGGAACACTGTACACTAGATTGCTGTGGATTGATTGCATTTGAAGACCCACCAAGAAAGACTGTGAAGGAAGATATTGCAAAATGTGTAAAAGCAGGAATCCGAGTCATTATGATTACTGGTGATAACAGTGTTACTGCAAGTGCAATTGGAAAAAAAGTTGGATTAATGAATGCAAATAAAGTTATCAATGGCAAAGACTTAGAGAACATGTCTGATCAGGAGTTGTACGAAAAATCGAAAGACATCGGTATTTTTGCCCGAGTAACACCTGAGCATAAAATGAGAATCATCCAGCTTTTTAAAAAAGAAAATGGTGTTGTCGCCATGACAGGTGACGGTGTGAATGACGTTCCTGCACTCCAATTTGCAGATATTGGAATAGCGATGGGTAAAAGAGGAAGCGAAGTTGCTAGAGAAGCTTCTGATCTTATACTTCTTGATGACAATTTTTCTACCATTGTCTCAACAATTCAAGATGGCCGAAGAATATACAACAATATCCGCAAAGCACTATTGTACATTTTTACTATTCATGTTCCTATTATACTAGCAAGTTTGGCTTCTCCTCTTCTTGGTATAGAACCATCAAAATTATTCCTGCTCCCAATCCATATTGTACTCCTTGAGCTCATCATTGATCCTACTTGTTCGATCATATTCGAAAGATTGCCATCTGAAAAGGATGTAATGGACAAACCACCTAGAAGTCGAAATGAAACATTACTATCGTGGAAGGAAGTTTCAAAAAGCATCCTACAAGGAGTGTTGATCTTCTGTGCTGTTTATAGTGTGTATCTACTTACATTGAAACAAACCGGTAACGAAAATATTTCAAGAACCTACGGTTTAGTCATTTTAATTTTCTCAAGTCTTTTCCTTGTACTCCCTCATCTTTGTAAAAAAAGGGAATAGAAAATCTCAATATGTGAACTTTGTTAAAGATCGGGTGATTCAAATCTCCATGAGTTCAATCCTAATCGGCACTTTACTACTTATATACAGCCCTATACATTCTGTTTTCAAACTTGCACCTTTATCATTGATTCAGTTTATTTCAGCGATTGGCATCGCTTTTCTATCAGTGTTTTGGATTCAATTATTCCAAAAGAAAAACCTGTAGAATCCTGTCAAGATATTATAAAAGAGATTTGTTCCGATTGAAATCTTAAACGAAGCTGTACACCAGTTTTACAAATATTAGACAAATCAAAGGTTGTGCTTGTCATTTGTCTAATTTTAGTGATTAATCTGTACTGAACATGCTTTCAGCTTTCATGCAAACAAATACTCTATAACTCCTTGTACCAAAGCAACATGATTTCATCACTGGGCTTTACTGTTCCACCATAGGCAAAACAATCTACACCACCAAGAAAACATCCCATCCTGTTATAGAATTTGCACGCATCGACATTATTGTTTTGTGTTTCAATTTTCAACCACTGAGCGCCTTGATTCTTGGCCCATTGCATTGCATAGTGAAATAATGCTCTTCCAATCCCCATGCCTCGATACTCTTCATTGACACGAACATCCCACAGTACTGCTAAATCTTTTCTCAAGCCCAGCATTTGAATTTGAGGAGAATCGTGGATAATGATTGCTCCAGCAACAGGCTTCTCTTCGATGTAAGCAAGGACAACATGCCATTTCTTCGTATCAAACTCTTTTTCCCAATCCAATGGAGAATTTTGGGGAAGTTGATCATAGTTTTTACGAACTGAGTAATCTGCGGAAGATTCATGAAAAGGGATTCCTTGAAGCCCATTCTTCAAAGGATCAATCTTTAATGTTGTCTGAATCCAAAAGGCAATCGATATTGTAGAATAGATCTTTAAATCGTTAACTTGCACAAATCGTAGGTAATGGTTATCTTTAGTTTCTCTATTCTCACTTTTCAACCACTTTTTTGTAGGTGGTTTTGGAATCATTTCCAGCTCCATTCTACAATTATTATAATATTCTGCGATTCGTTTCGCATATTATTATAATATTTTGCGATTCTTACAATACTGTAATGCGTGATTTTTCTGTCGAAGGTAGACTATTTCACGATAGTATATACGCCAGTTTCCTCAGTAGTGTTAGGAGCTTCATTCATGTATTGAATGTTGTCTTCATCAGAATTATAGTAATACATTTGGTGGGTTCTTGGTTCTTCGCTGAATCCACACCAATCACTGATTCTGAGATGGAAGCTATTTGGTATAATCGCTAAGGAAATTAGAGGATCTGAATCAACATCTACGATCCATTTTCGAAGAATTGGATGTTGTTTTTGATCAGATAAGCTGAAATAGGAGATCTCGTGGTAGTACTCCCCAAATTGATCATCGTGAGATACAATATTGTACTGAATAGAATACAATCGATCTATATGAAAATAACTCCATTGCAAATCATTTGATAGGTTTTCCCATACAATATCTGATATTTTTCGAAATAGTGTAAGTGTTTCCTTTGTAATCGAAACTTCTTTCATTTTTTCTATTTCTTGATCGGTATAAACTTCTGGTCGTCCAGGTTGATATTCTACAGTTAAAACATCGTCGGATAGAGGTCGATAGATGTACTGAATTTTTGTAAAATGCATCATCCCTTCTGCAATAGATTCTGTAAAAAAGATTTCCTCGTTTGCAGTAATTCGGTCAATCGTAGTTATCGTCCCATGAACAGTGCCTATTTTATCAACAGGGGCTGAATCTGTCGATTTAGCTGAAGGATTAGGATAATACTCTAATTTTACAAACTTTCGTTGTAGAGTCTCTTTCTCTATATCCCAGGACCATATTTCTGAACATCCACCATAATCAGAGCTGCCTTTTAGATTTGTTATCAATTCAGTGTCGGTAGTTTTCAAGCGTGGGTTTACAACAAAGTATAACTCCATATTGTGTTGATATGTTCGTATAGGAACAAAAGGAATTTGTTGGTGAATATACGCAGGGATAGATTCAATCTCATGAAAAGCAGTATTACTAAAATACTCTTGATGAATCTTGTTTTTCTCTTCTAACGTTAGTGTTTCAACTACATCAGGTTTTTGATTGATTGGTGAAGAGTTGTATTCCTTCTGACAACCAGAAAAAACAGAGAATAACATTATGATAGAGAGAAGAATGAAAATGCCACGATACATAATGAACCTCACTGAAGAAAGAATGGAATAATCAACGATAAATGATACTGTTACATAGGTTTTTCGACTGTATAGGATTCAAAATAGTCAATGTTGATGTTCTTGTTCTTATATTGGGATTGTTTCAGAATTTTCCGAATTTGTTTTTCGGTCTTCTCCGAAGTTTCTAAGTCTTCATTATCAACAGAAATAGCAATTGTATCTAAAAGAGGATTTTCAAGAACTTTTTCCAAGATGTATTCTTCTGATTCCATGATGGGGCCATAGATAACTAAAGAGTTCGAATATCCCTTCTGAGTGTCGAGTTCTTGTGGTAAGTACTCTTCGTATATGCGGTTGAGATAGACTTTTTCGGATTGAACAGCTTTTTTCTTGTAATTCTTATCTCCTTCAGTAATAATCACAGGAAAGCGGTCCGTTTCAATATATTCACATATACGATGAACAAGATTATCGCCCTTAGGGGCTATTTTAGTGATGTTCTGTACTTCATCTTTTTGCAAACTAAAATTCCCATGAAGATAAAAAACATGGGTGTTTGTATCCCGCTTTGCAAAATTATCAGGGGAGAAAAACACTTTTTTACTCGTCTTGGATTGTTTTCCAAAACCATCCTGGAACCAATCTACATCTTTGATTATACACCACTGAAGCGAAAGATCGTAACTGATTGAAAAAATGTATCGGAAATGTTTCAAAAAATCTAAGTAGTACGGATGGTTGCTTCTATAGAATGAAAATTTGTATGAATTTTTGCAATACAAAAATATACATTTCTTTTAATATTTCATATTGCATTGTTAGAAATTCTTTTGGAGGGCCAACATCGATCTTTTGAAGACTTTGACTATGTTTGTACAAAAGGCGAACCATTACTTTTGTATCGTACAAAGATTGGAACATTTCTTCAAGAGAGAAATCTTGGAAGAAAATACGAAGAAACTTTTTCGTTGTTTTGACTTGTTCTTTAAGAAACTTTTTGGTGAAGAGATAGAAAAAGGGTTTATCGTGTAAAAAGTATAACGCTCTTTGATCGTCTAAGGCGTTTTGAAACATTTCCTTAGGATGATTGTAATCCATTGGTTCGTTTAAATAACAGCTAAAGGTATTCCCTATGATCAATTTTCCGTTTTTATATCGATCTTTAATTTCATCCCAACTCTGTAACATAAAAAAACTCCTCTCCAAATCAGTTTTGATTTGAATACACTGAAATATTCCATAGAAGAGCAATTTTTTCCGTCTTCTAAAAATTTCAATGTTGTTATTATAGAATACAATGATGATCTTACAAATAAAATGCAAAAAACGTGGATTGTAATGGTTTCGTGCATCATTGTTGTTGGTGGTTTTCTTGAGTGTTGCAGATTTTATCCTATACTTTAAAACACAAGCAAGGACTTTCCTTTGCTTATCACGATATCAGGAGGTTAACGTATGCGTCTATTTACAAGAGAAGATTTACACGCATTGTTGCAGTCTTCTGGCGGATACCATGTATCCATTTTCATGCCAACCCACCAAGCAGGTCCTGAAACAGAGCAAAACCCCATTCGGTTTAAGAATTTAATCCGAAGAGCAGAAGAAGATCTGGAGTCAGAGGGTGTTCGCTTGCCGGACATTAAATCCATTCTTAATCCAGCCTACCAATTACTCGCGAATCATTTTTTCTGGAGCCATCAGTACAAAGGTTTAGCTGTCTTTATCGGTCCTTCCGGTATGGAGTATTTCCGAGTTCCTCATGCATTTAAAGAGACTGTAGTTGTTACACAGCGTTTCCATCTTAATCCATTACTACCACTTCTGAATCGAAATGAACAATTCTATATCCTTGCCTTTAGCCCCTCTCTAGTACGCTTTTACCAATGCAATCGTGATCAGATTGAAGAAATAGAAGTTCCCGATATGCCCAGAGACTTCAAGAGTGCGTTCGGTTCTTCTGACAATGAATCCCACCTCCATTATCACTTCATGGGTTCTGGTGGAAAAGGAGATCAAACCTCGGTCATCCATGGAAGTGGAGAAGTGCATGAAAAGGACATTCTAAAACAGTATTTTCGTAAAATTGACCAAGCACTGCATAAAGCTCTCCGTGATTCACGAGAACCATTGATTCTAGCATCCACTGAAACCAATGTTGCACTGTATCGTGAGATTAACTCATATCCTCATGTTTTCGAAAATAGCATTAATGGGAGTCCCGATGAAGTAGAAGCAAAAGAGCTTCTTCAAAAAGGTTTTCCACTTGTTCGTCCTTTGTTTAAACAAGAACGCACCGAGGCGGAAGAACAATATCAAAAACTTCTTGGTACTGGACGTACTTCAAATCAAGTAGAACAATTGGTATGGCAATCTCGCCAAGGTATGGTGGATACACTTTTTGTAGCTAGAGGCATTGAACAATGGGGAATCATTGATGAAGAAAATCAGACCATCGTGTTACACGATCATTATGAAACCGGCGATGAAGATATATACAGCTATATCAGCATCCAAACCCTGATTCACAAAGGAACTGTTTTCTCCATGATGCCACAGTTTATGCCGGAGAAAAATAATATCGCAGCAATCCTTCGCTACTAATAAACAGTAACACCTCATATTTAAAACCCTCTTCTTTCTGCGAAAGAAAGAAGAGGGTTTTTTTAATGCTTATGTAGCCACCTGTATAGCAAAAATGATGAATCATTAGTCGGGTACACCCAGGATACAAACTGAATGTTTTCTTCTGACAACAAGAATAGATCCTCCCATTCAATAGATTCTTTATTCTGTAGGGGAAGAAGTACGTCTTGTGTTTGCATAGAAATTGGATCACCATACGAATCTACAAAGTCGACTTTGCCATATGCATAGTTTAAAGAAGGGTCTGATGAAACAGAATGAAGAATGGGAATCTCATCTTCCATATGCAGCAGCGATGTGAAAAGAAGAATATCTTCTGATTCCAATAAGGCATTTCCTATTGACAATGAGATTAGAATGGGCTGGTTTTCGTTATTTTCTTGTTTTGCATAATACCATACATTAAAGAGTGTTCCGTATTCATAAGCGGCAAGAGAAAACTTTGATTCTTCTGACAAATGATGAAACCCTTTCAGTTCTGAAGAAACAATGCGCATATCTTTGTCATCAATACGTTCATCGTCTTTGGATGTACTAAAAAGTTTGATTTCGTAGGATTTTGAGTCTTGGTCTTCTTCCGAAAATTCATCTTCTAGGGTTTCTACAAAAAATGCACTATAGCTCCCCGCCAGACAAGATAAGGTATAGGGAGAATGAATTTGTTGGTAAATGGGTACAAACTCGCTGACATAAGTAGCAGGTTTCTCAATAGTATAATCCACAAGGGGTGCATATCGTTGCCATTCACCAATCTCCGCATACTTCATAAAGCCATTCTTTGCGTCACTTTGGAAATATACAACGGGACATTCCTGATCCATTCCCACATACCAAACTTCGCTTTCTTCTTGTGGTTCTGGTAAGGTTAATTCTTCTTTTTCTCCATGCATATTCAATCGATAGAAACGTGGTGAAGTATCGTCAATACTATACTTTTCAGCTAAGAAAAAAGTATTGTCTGTCCAAAAATCCCATTGTATTGTATTCGTTTGCTGCCGAAATGAGATCCTCTCTTTTGTATCAAGAGAATAAAACACAAGAGAAGGTGGATTCTGCGTTTTATAAAAGAATATTGTGCCGTCCTCATTCATGACAGGCTGCATCCCTCGTCCAATTTCATAAATGCGTTCTGATGAATCCATAGACCATGTAAAGAATAAGTAGTGATCCGATGCTTCTTCTTCAATGGATTGCCCTAGAAGAACTGTATTGGAGTCTTTGCTGAAATAGCAAAGATCCATCATTCTATTTTCATCAAGGACAACTTTTTTCGTTGTAGAAGAAGTAATGTTAACAAAGAACAAAACAGGTTTTTCGGTGTCAATTGTTTGCATACAGAAAAGAGAATCTGTTGGATCTATATTGAGAAGCTTACAATTCTCCTTTGTGTTTTCCCATATAAGGCCAACTTCGCCCGTATCAATCTGATACTTCCACACACCAGACCAGGATGAATCTTCGTTCTGATCCCAAATACCAAAGTACAAAGCATCCTGACGGAAAATAGGCTTTTGTAACAGACCATTTTTGTAGGCAAAGATTGGAGTGCGAGGTTCATGAAGAACAGACATCTCGAAGGCAAAGCTGGTTGTCCTCAATCGATATGTAAGGTACGTTAAAACCTTGATTCTCAGCAATTTGGTTGATCAGGAAAGGTTCGTTGGAAACACTTGTGCAACTAACCATACAAAAAAATACCATTAATACAAAAAGGCATACAATGCTCTTAAGATTCGCAATCTCTTTCCAAGTTTTTCATTATGCAAACCAAGACGATTCTTCATTTCTACTCCAATCATTTGTCCAAAAAAATCCTTTTCACTACATTTTAACGAATACCAAGATTATACAACTAGATTCACAATTATTGAATAGAAAGATAAAAATATCCTTGTATGTCCAATGTATAAAGGGCTTGCATGTGATATATATAAAAATACATAGAGGGATGGAGTTCCATCCCTCTACTCTTTAATAGACTTAATCAAGTTTGATGTGCTTTTGTCAAAGGAAGATGGAGAATATCTTGTTAAATCCCATTGCTACATAAAAGGGTTGAGCAGATTCAACAATCACTCGGTCCATTCCACGTTTTTTGCATTCATGAATGCAAGCAAGAACAGCTGCTTGTCCTAGTCCCATCCGACGATAATCTGGGTCAGTAGCAACAGGTTCAATGTAAGCGCTTTTTTTTGTGGGAACCAACCATACACCGCTATAACTAACAAATTCGCCCTTTGGGTTTTCAACTACAAAGTTCAGAGACAAATCGTAATTTGGTGTAGATTGCATTAGCTTTCGATCATTCAATCCATCCAGGGGTGGTTCTCCTGGGTGATTAAAGCCTCTCCATAGCACTCGATCAATTTTCCGTAAGTCATTATCCACTTGTAAGGATTTCAACCGATAACCGGAAGGTAGATCAATAGATAGGATTTCACATCGAGTATCCCATTGCGTGACACCCCGATACTCCAAAAAAGTACAATCTTTTTTAAAGTTGTTCTCCATCAATATTGCTTCCAATTCATGGTCACAATCGGAGCAAAAAATCCGAAGGTACCCGTCACCATTTTGTTGCTTTTTATGCAAGTGTTGCTGTGCATATTGGACCATTTC
This sequence comes from Caldisericia bacterium, assembly GCA_040767255.1. Lineage (GTDB taxonomy): Bacteria > Caldisericota > Caldisericia > UBA6126 > UBA6126 > JAGLCW01. Next base: position 53,273 of record JAXGOZ010000007.1, on the reverse strand, counting down.
ACTGCGCAGTTTGCGATGGGTTGGTAGAGTAGCTAAATAGGCATCACCAAGATTATCCTCATATGTTGCCACGCCCACAATGTGATCATCCTCAGTCCATATTCCAATTTTAGATAATTCAGATCGATTTAAATTGGGGTGATAGTGCATATATTCCCATCTTGGAGGCATCCACTGAACATAAGGTCCCGTCATTGGGAAAGCTTCTGTCAGCATTTGGTATACGCCATTATAGTGTTTTTTTTCGTCATACGATACTTGTTGTATTTTCATCATTTCTCCTTGAAAACTATGGAATAGTAACGCAGCAATATAAGGGAAATGAAGAAGAGTAAGAAAACAATACGTTCATTCAATTCATCTATTATTGCTGCAAGGTAAGCAATTTTAGTCACGAATTGAAAAAACCATTGTTCTACACTCCTATGTTGAAATTTCTAGCAGAATTAGAATAGTGCAAATCCTACAAAAGTCAAATCTTAGCAAATACTACGGTGAAGGAATAACTCGTTGATATTGAGCGCGAATAGATATATTTTTATCAGATGTTTCCGTTGAATACACTGCCTTAAATGTTTCTTCTACATAGTGTAAATCAAACAAAATCCTCCCATTTTGAATGCAACTTTGTACTGCATAATAGGGAGTACTCTCCTTTGAACTACGGTTTTGAACAACAAGGTTGGGCAGTTCAGTACCTTCTCGATTGGGCCAAAATGTTACAAAATGATGGAAATATTCGATGGTTGCGAATTCTTTTTTGGCATCCCAGCGTACAGTTGCACCAAATGCATCCCCTAAAAACCGCATAGGTACAAGATACACGCTGTTTTTAAAAACAGGGTAACAGTCCATTTCTATTTGTATAGGTTCTATTGCATTGGAGGGATGTACAAAGGCAAAAGGATATCCAAGCTCTGAAGGTAACATCAACAAGAATCCGTTCTTCAGGAATTGGCGAAGCTTTTCAATACAAATCCATCTTGCAAACCTTGAAAAGCACATTGATGTCCAGGTGTGGGATTTCCAATGGGAAATTCTTTTTCAGGTGTAGATTCAGTATTGCCAGCTAAAAAGATATTACCATCTGCATCTTGTGCAATACAATAGCTCCATTCTGGGCCAGTTCCACCAATATAGGTGCTGTATAAAACTTCATTCCCATCAAGGAAGTTCCATGAGAAACACATCAAATGACCCTTTTCTTCTGTATCATTTCCCGGAATAATATAATTACCAATTTGCCGGATGGGAAATCCATGTTCAAAGGTTGAATTGGTCCATCCTGTGATCAAGGCGGTTCCGTTTTTGGTAATACAAATATCGGTAACAACATCTGTGAAATACTGTCCACCAATGTAAGGCGTCTTGTATGCTATGTCAGTACCAGTAGGAGTAAGCTTGATGACAAATCCATCGTTGTCACCATCCATTTGTTTGTCAAACCCATTGTGTTGTTTATCAATCGGAAAGCCATTTTCAGAAGAAGAACAAGTTTTCCCAACAATGTACGCACATCCCACATCATCAACTGCAATCGAGTAGATCTCTTCTTCCTGCAAGCCTCCAATATACGTGTTATACGCTATCTTGTTTTGTGGAATAGAAAGACATAGAGCAAATCCATCGCTTCCTTTTTCATGTTTCTTTTGAAAACCAGGCAAGGCTGCATTGTCTTGTGTAGGAGTTTGTAGAAAACCTTCCTCATACGAAGAGCGAGTCCAACCTGTTACATAAACTTTCCCGTCATCTCCCGAAGTAATCGCTTTGATAACCTCATCTTTTGCACCACCGATATACGTTGCATAGAGAATATCCAATCCATCAGAAGAAAATTGCAGTAAAAAACCATCACGTTCGCCATGAAATACAGTGCTATAGCCAGGAATACCATCTCCAATTGGAAAACCATCTTCTTGGGAGGATTCTGTCCACCCAGCAACAATAACCCTTTGAGATTCATCAATATCCATGGCAAACACAACATCTCGATAATAACCGCCAATATAGGTGGAATACAATATTTCTTCTCCATCAGAAGAAACCTTGATCAGGAAGGAATCCAAAAAGTGATTATGGGTCGTGTCAAATCCTGGTATAGAACGCCCAATGGGAAAACCTTCAGTTTCGCTGGATTGTGTCCAACCTGCAATAAATGCCTCGTTGTTATCATTCACTTCTACACAGAAACCAACTTCATTGGATGTTCCCCCAATATAACTAGCGTATAGAATCCGCTCTCCATTGGCAGATATTTTGATAACAAACGCATCGGTATCCCCATCAAGGGTTTGGTCAAAACCAGGTACATGATATTCCTTGTGTAAGTCTGCGATAAAATCCGATCGTGTCCATCCTGTGATGTATGCACAACCTTCCAGATCCACACAAATGTCTTGTATACATTCTGCATCATTCCCGCCAATATACGTGTTGTATAGAAGGAAAGGATTGGGTTGCGAATACACAATTGGAATTGGTTTTTGTGCAACATCACCAACAAACAAGAGAGAAACACAACCACATAAAACAACTACCATAGCTTTAGCTGTGAGTTTTACCATAGTTGTATTATACGTGTACAAAAAACCGAATCAATCATTGTTAATCCGCAAAGAAAAGGGATAATGATCTTCACCCGTTTGATCGATACATTTTAAATATTCGCGAGGTGGGTATGATTCAATCGTCTGAGAAAGTGAATGTGTTTTTCGTTTCAATTCCAGCTCATACGTTCTTGCACATTAAGAACTATGAAAGCAATGGATATTTTGATTTTTGGGAAAAACAAGACAAAATTCCGGAACAAGATTGTGATACAATTTGTGGTTTACTCGATAGCATACCAGGAAAGCTAGATGGTTCTGATCAAGCTATTGGTTGTTTTAGTGGTCAAATCATGGCTAGACTATTTGAAGCAAACAACAAAAAGCCAGAAGCTTACGGAATTCGCCTACCAGAGAATTATCAAGGGCCAATTCCAAAACAAATGCTATTGATGTCAGTTCCAAAAAGTGAGTACGTCGTCTTTGAACACGGACCATTTGACTTTGAAAAGGAGTGCAACGCAGTAGGATCAAAACTCAGTGATGCAATGAACTCATTTTCTTTTACCGATACAGCGTATGAACTGGATGAATCACCTGGACGTGTATCGTATTATTTCTTTGATCCAACGCAATATATGAAACATATACGACCAGTAAAAAAGAAATAGTACATTGACAGAAAAAAAACAACCCAAGGTTGATTAAGACCTTGGGTTGTTTTTGTGTGGGGTTTTTATTTCTTAAAACTAATTTGCATCATACCGGTATCGCCGTCAGTTATGGATACAGTAATCATTGCATCTTTATTCTCATTATGAGCAGTTACGATCCATCCGTCACCAACTTGAGATTTTGAAAGTATCATCCAGCCATCTACTCCATCGAGTTTTTTTGTCATATCTTCCATGTCGGTTGGAGTGGGATTTTTAAAGGCAAGCGTATAATTTGTGTACCCCTCTGCTTCTGATTCAATTACAGTTTCTAAATCCCCTTTTAACATTGGGAAAAAGGATGGAATATCTGAAGGCATTTTTGCACTTTTCCCAGCATCGATCTTTGTTTTAAATCCATCATCATCTTCCCCTTCAATGGACACGTCTATAGCGTCTTCTTTTTTTAGATCAGTTTCTTCATCATCGGTTCGAGATGGTTCTTCAATTGTATCCTGTTTTGCAGGATCGACTGGAGTAGACTTTGAAAATAAAGTACACCCGGTCGTTGTCATAGAAAGAATAAGTAAAACAGTTAAAAGCATCGATACAATTTTCATAATACCCTCCGCATTGCTCGTAAATAGTTTGATAATTGTAGAGTACAATCATTCTTAATGTAATGCAAGGGTTTTGTTAAAAAAGGATTTTTCATCATGACGATGAAAAGTGAGTTTTCTATCCATGCAATAAAGGATAATCCATAGAAGAATACACCAGATACAGTAAATCAGGTTCATAATTTACCCATGGAATTACTGGCAGTTCTTTTAAATCTTCGATTAGTGCAGGTTTAGGCGTAATAAAAGCAAGCGAGTACGGTACATTAGGCTGCCTGTTTGCATACAGAAGCCAATCATAAATGGATGCTGGGGTTGGATTCAAAGAAACATTGTACCAACCATGGTGATTATCGAAGAAGCCAGGACATCCATTCACTTTTGCAAATGTGGCTGTTTTTTGGAGTGCTTGAAACAGTGTAAGGTTCATACCCTGAACAACAAAGTTTTGCGCAAGAAGTCCTTCAGTTGATATGAAGTAAGGTTGATGAATGAATTCTTCAAAAGAAGGATGCCAGTCTTCCACGTCCAAAACTGTATCGTGTATGATTTTTGGATCTAATTCCAGAACTAAAAATCGTTTCCGAATCGTAAATCCAATTTTCGTCGAAATGTGTAAGCTTGCTTTGTTTGTAATGTGAGTACAGTTCACAATTTGAGAAACTCTTCCTTTTTTGCGATCTTCAATTGCTTTCTTAAAAAGTTCTTTACAAATCTGCCAGCTTAAATGTTGTCCTCTGAAGTTTTCATGTACGCGAAGTCCTTCTAGAATGCCTGAGCCATCTTCTAAGTAAGAATATTTCGCGGTAGCAATCACTTGATGAGTGGTAGTGTCTTCAATACACAAAAAAAGCCCCGGCGCATCCACCCATTGGTGGAAAATGTCAGGTAAATAATCATTCCCTTCCCAAATCGATTTAGAAAGCTCACAAATTGACTCATAATCATCATGACGCATCGGTCGTATCACCCTATTTTCAATATCCATTTCTTCAGCTCTTGAGTACATATATACTCCTCCTGCCATTATGGTTTTGTAACTATTTGTCGTTGGCTTTTCATTTTCTCACCGATTTAACGAAACGTATATTTTTAGCAACTAGCTGGAGGATTTCCTTTTTTACGGTTGAACAAAGTCTTCAAAGTTTTCCATTGTTATGTTATCAATGGTGCTGCCGATGTAGGTTTCTAAAAACTGTGATCCTTTGTGCTTTGTATCTTTCATTTTTAATTCAAATCCTTTTAATGTTCCCCCGTATTCTTCTATCAAATCAACTTCCTGTTGTTCATATGTACGCCAGAAATAATAATTCTTTTTAATCCCCAAAGCAGAATCTCGTTTCATTCTCTCTACGATTAAAAAATTCTCCCATATATGACCCTTATCATCGCGATATTTCATTTCATTGAAATTCCGAATTAGAGCATTACGGATTCCCATATCATAGAAATATACTTTTCTACTCTTATTGATTTCATTTCTTCTATTTCTAGCAAATGCAGGGAGACGAAACACAATAAAGCTTTTCTCAAGTAGATCTATATAATTGATGACTGTTTTATGATCAATACCAACAAGATTGGACAACTCGGTATAGGATACTTCTTGCCCAATTTGCAAAGCTAAGGCAGTAAGCAGTTTTCGTATGTGTTCGTTGTTACGAACCTGTCTAAATTCAAAAATATCTTTGTACAAGTAATCTCCGGTTAATTCGATGAGGTAATTTTTCCAAAGATTGTTCGTCTGAGAAATGAAAAATCTTTGGATACAAACCAAAACGAAGATAGTAGTCGACGGAACTTCTTAACTCAATACTCTGCCCTCTGTCATATCGCTCAAATAAAGAAACAGGATACATAAGATATGTGATTTTTCTGCCTGTTAAAGGTTCACTCAATTGGTTGGCTAACTCAAAACTAGAAGAACCACTCACTAAAATTTTCACCCCAGGGATATAATCAATGATAAGCTTGAGGATTGTACCTACCTGCGGTACTTTTTGAGCTTCATCTAACACGAGAAGCTCAGTATTCGCAGTAAATCTTTTTAAGCTCTCTATGTTAAATGTATCAAAAACATTTTTAACAGCAGGATCATCGCATGCTACAAATTTTGTTTTTAGTGAGATTCTTTCTATTATTTTCTTTAAAAGGGTTGTTTTGCCAACTTGTCTTGGACCATACACAAGAATAGCAGGGTGTAAAGAGCTTTCAAGAGAGGATAAAACTTGCTTTTCTAAGAATCTTTCAATATACATAAAAGAAGTATACTTAATTCCCGCAATTCTGTCAAATTACGGGAATGTATTCCTGTATTTAGGTCAAATTTCGGGAATACTATGTGCTTTGCTTGAATATGTAGATCAAAATTTTACCTACCATGATATCAGTATATGATATAACTTTTATATAATTACTTTATATGTATACTTGAATTGTATAATGCATAGGAGGATTGTATGAAAGTAAAAGATGCGGCAACAAACTATTGTATGCGAATCACAAATGAGGAATATCAGTTTCTGAAAGAAGAATCTCAAAAACTAGATTGTTCAGTTAATCAGCTTTTAAAAATTCTCGTGATGGAGTATAGAGAAAAAATAAAATCAGAGGAACTTGAAAAAGCCTTTTCTCAAATTGGATCAGATGAGCAAGATATTGAATACGCATTACCCGCTCAAGCCGAGGTGATCCATGAATCATGATTTTAAAATTGTACATCGCGGGGAAATATGGATGATTGATTGGAATCCTGGTAGAGGTTCAGAACAAAAAGGCTATAGGCCTTCTCTTATTATACAAAGTAACGCTGGAAGTGCCAATCCCCAATACGGCAATGTCATTGTTGTAACGATATCATCAAAAAGTTCAGGAAACGTTCCTTTTCATTTATTTGTAAGGAAGAATCCAGAAAATGGTCTTTCATCTGACTCGTATATCAAATGTGAACAGATCATGACTATTTCAAAGCAGCGCCTTGTAAAAAAAATCGGACACTTACAAGAAGATTTCATGAATAACGTCTATGAAACAATTGTATTGCTACTTCAATAATTCCCGCAATTCTGTCAAATTACAGGAGTGTGTTTCTGTAATTCCTATCAATTCACGGAATATTTCTAGCTGAAGTTTTAAGCAGGATACTCTATTGTCACCTGCATTTTCGCGCCATCCCAGTCCACCTTGCAGCCCAGTGCTTCAGTAACAAACCGCAGTGGAATGACAGTTCTTCCCTGTACAATTTTTGGAGCAACGTCTAAATAGACCGTCTTGCCGTTCACTGTAGCTTCACGCTTTCCTATATACAAAGTTATAAAGGTAGTATCCAATTTGTAGGTGACAGTATCCACACGTCCCGAAGCATCTTTTGTAAACCCAACGTCCGCACCAAGTGATTCTCCAACAAAACGAAAAGGACAAAAGTACGCCCTGAATCGATAAATGGTGGTACATCCAAAACAACTAGCGTATTATTCACATAAGCGTTTTTGCTTCCAATCGTAAGGACAATCACAATTTGCCCTTCAATGTGCTTGGATGGTTCTTTTTTCTACCGGAGGCGGGGGCCATTTTTGGGAATAAAAGGTTGTGTTTTCGCAAGCATTTTTCTCCAGCTATTCCCCCACAATTGAACTTCTATCAATTCATTTTCATCAATGCCACCAATTTCAATGTTTCCGTCCTTTGCCCCATTCAGATACTGATATTTCAGTTTTGTGGTTGTGCCAGCCCTGAATATACCAATAGTGTCATCTCTGTAACCGGGGGCACCTGTAAACTCAATATGAATTCTTCGTTTTTCTTGTGCATCAGCATCGCCAACGTCAACTTTTAAACCAACAGGTCCCCATTTAATCACTACTTTATTACTTGTAGCTGCTTTGCTTTTCCAGTTCTGTATCCACATTTGGAATTCATAGGTACCTGGCTCTTGTGGAGCGGCAAACTCAAGTGTTCCACTTTTTTGGCTTTTTAACCATTGATAAGTGATTCTCTTTTGGGTAGAAGAATTGTACAAACCAATAGCGTCATCTACTGCTCCGAGAAGCCCCCGAAAAAGAAACCTTGATTCTATGATCTGGACCTATTTCAATAGAAGCAGGGCTTGCATGCAAACTTTGTGCAGACACCCTAGGTATAGAACTATATAACATCACTATTGCCAACACTAAAACAGTGGAAAAAACAACAAACAATCGTTTCATTTTCATTTGGTTTCTCCTTTTAGCACAAAGAGCAATGCCATAACAAAAAGACTAGTTCCTACTAAAATCATACCTTTCACCCACCCATATTGCAATAATATGAAATTTTTCCTACAAATGTCATATAGTGAAGGTTTCATTTTTGTAACCATTTTTACTAGAAAAGTGAACGTTCATGTGCTACACATTTAGAAAAGCTCTTTATCATACTTTCCGGAGGACGAATATGAAAAAAGTTTTCGTTTTATCGATCCTTTCCTTTTTTGTTTTTATGACATGTTTTCATACAACAACTATTGCATCGCCCATGGTGATCAATGATTCATTTCTTCAACAACATAGCGGAACCGAAGATGCTTCCTTTTATCGATCATCCATAAAACGAACCTATATTCTTTCCCTACCAGAATCTGACAACCCTCTCAAGGACCAGAAAAACCTTCTTGCTTCTTTGCAAAATAGAATACCATTCACTCTTCTTCATCAGTATTCCAATGCCATGAATGGTATTGCCATCGAAGTGAGTGGCTATAATACTTGGGCACTACAGTCCCTTCCAACGCATATCTCCATTTATCCTGCGAACGAAACTATTACGCTAGCACGAGAAATTGAACTCGTTAGTGTTAATGCACAATTTGGATTACAATCAACTCAATGGGAAACCAAATTCACTGGAAAAAATGTGAAAGTAGGGATGATTGATACCGGAATCGACTTAAACCATGGAGATTTTTCACATTCGTCTACCGACCTACCAAAAATATACAAAGGATATGATATTGCCGATGGAGATGAAAATCTTCAAGATCTTCGTATTTATGCCCATGGCACGCATGTTGGTGGAATCATTGCAGGCAACAACCCAAACAATCCCTCAAAAAAGGGTCTTGCTCCAGATGCCAGTTTACTTGTGTATAAAGTATTTACCGATCAAGGTAGTTTGACTCTTGAGGACATCATCAAAGCAATTGATATGGCCGTAGAACAAGAATGTGATGTGCTCAACATGTCCTTAGGTTATAGCATGGAAGAACCAATTCCTTCCATAGACAAAGACAATCCAATGTATATTGCTATAGAAAACGCCACCAAGGCTGGCATTACAGTATGTGCAGCAGCAGGAAACTACGGAGCAAGAACAAAAGAACACCCATGGCGAGTATTAGCACCATTTGTGTTTGATCATACCATCGGCGTTGCTGCTTCCGATGATCGACTAACTCGCACACTTACGATAACCAGCAGTAAAAAAACCCCCCTTACCATGAATGTTCAACAGCTTCTTAATACACCTTCTTTTCATGGTTGCATTGAAGGCAACTTAGTTGTAGATTGTGGTTACGGAAGCAAAGAAGAAATCAATCCTGGTAAACCTTTATGTTATGCTGTTGTTCACAGAGGTCCTGAAAAAGATCCCATTTCTTTCCTTGAAAAAGTACAAAACATCTCAGCAAGGAATTTTTTGGGTTGTATTATTGTTGACAACAACAATAACTTGAACAGCACATTTTCCATCCTCGAAACCAATGATGTCACAGATACCCCACCGAATATCTTCTACCCACCGTTATCATCAGTCAAAAGTGCTATGATGTTATCAAACCATATTTAAACCAGGATTCCATACTATCTATTTCTCCATATGAGCAATCTACCATTTCCGATTTTACCTGCACTGGACCTTGCGGCGATGCCGACCTGGGATTCTTCAAACCCGACGTGTGTGCCCCCGGAAAGCAAATCAGTTCTGCGGCACTAGCAAAGCGAAAATCCAAAGGTCAATATGAAGATCGTTACGAGATATGGGAAGGAACTTCCATGGCAACAGCATGTACATCAGGGGTTGTTGCACTCATAAAGGAAGCCCACCCACAGTGGTCCCCTCACGATGTGAAATGTGCTCTCATGAATACCGCAGATATTTTAGTCAATCCCATGAACAATCAACCCTATTCCTACTTCCTTCAAGGATCAGGTCAAATCAATGCAAAGCATGCCATTCATACTCCGCTGCTCATTTCTCCACCAAGTTAATATCAAAAAGCTTATCGACTACAACTCTACCTACCATCATACTTTTTCGATAACAAATACTTCAAATGAACCTGTTCAAGGCAATACATTTTTTCCATCCATACAGAAAACAAAAAAGAGAAACAAGACCTGACACGAACGAACCAACTTCTTGAATTTATTTCATTTCATCCTTCCAAGATTGAAGTCCAACCAGGGGAAACAACTACAGTTCAAGCTACAATTAACACTTCACCATTGTTCTTAGTAGCTCCTCTAGTGCAAGGTGAATTCAATTGGAATATAACCTATTCATCAGAATCAATACAAGATCGTCCCAAGAAACTTCACGTTCCTTTCATTCTTCACAAAGAAAGCATCACACCAGTCAAAGAGGGAATTTCCAACGGAGAAATTACACAAGTTTACAAGAGTCTCTACGATATTAGTTTTGAACTCCATTCGGGCACGAAGTTGCAATACCCCACTGCTTATGCACTATTCAATATTGCAGAACAACTCCGCATCTTTGTCACCGACCAAGATGATCAGCTCCTGGGTGAAATTTACTATACAGAATCCATGCGTCCAGGAACATATCATGTAAAATGGGATATGACCAATCTAAACAACGAAAAGTTTCTGTCAAAAGGCACCTACAAAGTGGTTCTAGAAATCAATGGTCGATCGTACAGCCGTAACCCCTATGGTACTGTAGAAATTCAAGACAACCCCACCACCTATTTCCTAGATACCATCGACATTCAATAGTAAAAGAATCAGCACTACGATAGGAAGTACAGTCGATTACATGCAGCAAGTTAAGAATAATTGGTTAGTATAGGAATCCCGCCAGGTATAGAGGAATCTTATTATTAAACCCTATCTCAATGCCATCTAAAAAAAGATAACCCCTGTCAACATGTTGAATTTGTCGATTGGTTTTATTCTTTCCTCCCACTTCGAAATAATATGCAAGACCTTCCTTTTCTACGACAAAATCCATGGGACTAGAGAAATATAGGGTAAATTGATTCGATAATTGTGACACCAAAAAAGATTCACGAATAGAGCCCTTCATTTCACTACTATATACATAATTAGAAGCAATAGCAGGATACATGTTTGGTATTTGGAATAGTATTTTCGATCCTTTTCGGTATTTTCGATATCCAGTATCTTTTGGGTAAACAATGCGAAGGATCTCAGCGGTTTCTAACAAATCCACCAATCGATACAAAGTGTTTTTGGATACACCAAGTGAACTCGACATGCGATCAATTTGAAAAACAAATGGATTACTAGATGCAATAATACCTAAAATTCGTTTCAATAAAATGCGATTTGAAGAACTTGAATCCGCTTCTATATCCTCATATATTACTTGGTCAATAAGTCCGTTGATTCGTAGCCAATAATCACCAATGTTTTCGTCATCAATGAAAATGGGAAGTGAACCATGGGTCAAATAATCATTGAATTCTTTCAGTATCGTGAATTTCTGTGTTAATTCATGAGAAACTTCTACATGGCGAAACAATAGATCTTCCCAAGTGATAGGAGAAAGCTTCATGTCATATTTAAGACATAGATATTCACGAAATGAAAGTGGTTTTAACTTGTACAAAAGCGTTCTTCGGGATAAATCTGCTGAAGATTGATGAATACTCAAAGAGGAACTACCTGAATAGACAATTCGTTTGTCCGGATAAACATCACAGAGATTTTTCAGAATCCGATTCCAGTCTGGATATTTATGAATTTCATCGATATATAGCTCTGATCCTCCATAGTTGAAAAATTCTTGAGCAATCTCGTAGAGTCCTTCTGAAATTACAGTAGATTGGTCAGCAATAAGGTATAAGAAATCTGTAATAGATTCATTTGCATTTGCAAGACGATCTTGTATATGTTGCAACATCATGACGGTTTTTCCAGTGCCACGGAAACCTGCTATTCCGATCAGAGAAGAATTCCAAGAAATAGTGGAATACAAATATCGTTGAAATGAAGTAGGTACATGATGTAACAACCGGCTCATAATCGTGACATAGTTTTCCAGCATTGTTTTCTCCTTGTCTACAATATACAAGATTTAAAAAATAGTTCAACTCAAATGAACGTTTTTTAATGTTTATGTTCATTATCGTTGAACTATAAAATTAGTTGCCTCAGGCCCGTCTAAAAACGTTGTTTTTTCAGCTATTCGTTATGGAGAGCGAATACAATAGACTGAAATGGGTAAACTCGCATGGATCGCAAAAAATACCCCCGGCTAGCAGGAGATAGATAAGGCTTTCCCTGTAAATCTCTTTCATAGACAAGCCGACTAATATCTTGGTACAAGGAAACAAAGCGAGGATCATTTTTGTACAAAGAAAAGCTTTGCTCCGACAGGATTACTCTCGATAAACATTCGCATAGAATATCAGGATGAGTGATTCCTTTCTCTGTCAATGCATCAAGGAGTACATCAAAGGCATTGGCAAAGGATTCTTTAAAACGTTCTCGCTCCTCTGATTGCATCCCTTCGGGGAATGCTGCCAGTGTTTCAACCATTTCCAGCATAGATCTTACAATAATCATGTGATACACCCACATTGCATTATGAGGATCGTTCCATTTTCCTTGCTTCTCTCCATCGACAAGCTGTCCTGGTAGAATGCCAAAACGAAAACGCTCAATGGCTTTATCAAAGTAGATAGGTTCAGAAGTGATTCTTGCAAGTTTACACAAAAATAAAATGGGAAAACTATTGTAGTTCCAGTTTGGGACGCTAGGCCTATCTGATAGCCACTCCTCTGCCCAAAGTACTGAACGAAGGTAGATGGGATCGTTGGTCGCTTCATATAACTCTAGCATAACATAGGAGCACAAGCCATGATCAAAAAAGAGATGTCCTTCTTCAAGATCTTCAATAATCCAACCATTGTGCATTACTTCATCCAATTTGTTGTTTTCTTCTGCTTCTGCCAAAAACTTGGTTATCATCTCATCAAACTTCCCGCCCCTGCCGCGAAGATCGGGTATTGGGAAAACCCCTGTGCCTGCTTCTTTTTGTGCGTATAATAAATAATCCCCTGCTTCAATTGCCATAGACAACAACAAATCTGAGTTTACACAGCCTGCTTTCGCTGCATTCAAACAACCCTCTACAACCGATGCCACGCTCCGAAGAACGTCAGGGCACTCTTTGCTAGGTGGAAACTTTTTCCACCATGCATCTTTCTCCAGTCTTATTCGATAGGCTTCAAACCCATCATAGGTAGCATTCTCCGGAAACAGAGGTAAATCAGGTGAAATCTTCCGATACTCTTGGGGAGTTTCAGGCATACCGAGTTGATTTCCCAATATATGATTGATCTGATGCACAGCCCGATAAACATCCTCAATATTTTCTCTTTTTTGAGCATTTGCCAGCTTTTCTTTAGCAAATTGCAAACGTTCCCCCCGACTCGGAAAATAACCATATGAATTACATTGAAAAGCGCATACAAACAAAACACTCATAAAGATACAAAATATTCTTTTCAGTACTCGCTCCTTATAAGCAGTAGAATGCGATGTAGTGGATTGTATCGAAATGAAATAGGGATAACATCAAGATACATATTCATCAGTGTCAATCAAAGTATAGCAGCTAAAAAGACTATTCTTTCGTTTGGGGTTGGAACAAAAACTGCCATACGTCACGATAAATGGGGACACCATCTTCATCATATTGAAGAGCTTTATCAGCAACATGTGTATTGTGAGCCAATTCACCAGCAGGGGGCGGAGTTGTAGCAATTAAACCGTGGCTACCTTTATACGGAGGATTCAATGAATCAACTACAACTGGATTTCCAAATGTATCCACTCCTATCGCCTTCATCAGGGCAGGCTGATGCTTTGCAATCATTGTGTCACCTTTATGCCAAAACAAATAAAAGTCTTCCGGTGGAGTGAGAAAAGTTCCATTTCTTAACCAAGACGCAAGCGAACCTTTGCGAACATCAACACCTGCAAAAGAAACACAATGGTGCACTTGATGGTTCTTTGCAATGTACAAAGCATGCCCTGCTCCTTGAGAATGTCCACTAATCACAACCTTAGACCAGACAATTTGATCTTTTGAGTCAAGGTATTGTTCCCATTTTTCTTGTGGATATGTTTCTCGCAGATACTGCAAGAGACTTTTTATCCGGCCTTCAATAGAGTTTTCTGCATTAACGTCAACGTTATCAGAAACATCCTCACCCGTCACGATTTCTTTTCTGGTTTTTTCATGACAATCATTGTCTCTGTCATATGGGCAAATTTGTATGTTGATACTACGATCATTGGGGTAACGTAAGCAAACAGCATGAAGTCCTGCTTTTGCAGCTTCATTTGTTAAAACGGTATAGAAATCAGGTGTTGCACCTGTTCCTGGTAAAAAAACCCACAAGGTATTTGTTTTTTGATCGGTAGAATCAAGAATACTTACATAATGTGGCTCATTCCATTTCTGAATCGAAGAATTTGTCTCAGAGGGCAAAATCCATCTTGACTGTATCGTACTTTCGCTATTCGTTTGTTTCACAACCATATTCTGCGAATCTGATGCAGCCGCCCAATGAGTCCCAAAAAGGATCCAGCTGGAGAGAATAATACTCAACATAACCGAAATCAATTTTTTCATGTTCCACCTCACAACTTTATTTTACAAGATTCTTACCTGTTTTACACAGCATTGCACAAAAAAGTTACATCCTTGTCGCAGCTTTCTGTTCAGTCTATCGAATTGGAAATAGGCTTATAGAAAGAGTAAATCAATTCAGAAGATAAGCTTTAAATACTTTACCTTTCCATCTTTGGATGGTATATAAATAGAAATTCTTTACAAATTTGTACATCATAGTAAGGTATATAGATGAAGTATCGTAAAAGTCCTACAGGAGGATATGATGAGTAAAGACAAATATGCAACAGAAGACCCTCGAATGAAAGAAGCTAGATCAGCACTTGAAGGTGGTTTTTGGCTTCTCGTAGTTGCCACCTATCTTATCATTAGCTTTGTTTTTCGCATCTGGCATTTTTCATGGATCATTTTTATCATTGCTGCTGCAATTCAGCAAATTGTTCGTGCCATCTATTTATACAGACTCCCTAGCCCTCCCACAGAGGAGGATCAAAATGAATCATAAATCCATTGCACTCTCAGCGATCATTGTTTGGTCCATTGTAGCCATTCTTTTTAGTGGTATATTCATCTATTTACTTGTAGGTCGACCTTCCAGGTTTTCGCTAATGTCCAAACGCTTTGATACTGAAACGATCATAGAAAAGAAAACACTGGATAGTTCTGATATTCATTCCCTGGATATTGACTGGGATGCTGGTCAGATTCGGATTTTACCTACAACAGGACAAGATATCATCATCACACAATCTTCCTATTATCAAGTAGAACCATTTCAATCCTCCATCCAGGGAGATATTCTTGAAATCCATCAAACCGATTCAGGTTTTTACATCTTCCCTTTTTCGCGATTCCATTCATCCAATTTAATGATAGAAATCCCTCCTATGTACCTTGAAACCTTTCAACTCTCTCTAACTAGCGGAAGCTGCGATGGACAGAATGTAGCAGCGGAGCATCTCTACGTATCGATCACATCAGGCAGAGTAACATTGGATGGACGCTTCCAGAACATCACATCCGAACTCACCAGTGGAAACGTTTCTATCGAAACCAACACTTTGCCAGACAATCTATCCGTAGAAATGACAAGTGGAGACATGGCATTAACAATTCCTGACAATGATGACTTTCAATTAAAACTCGACAAAACATCAGGAAAATTCCAAAGTGATTTTGACTTCCTGGTCAACCCAGATCAAGAAGATATATACATCTACAAATCCAAATCTACTCGTCAATATTCTGTTGACATGACCAGCGGTCACTTTGAACTGAGAAAAATGCAACTCAGCCATTCAAATACAGAATCAAACACCGTAGTGAAGGGTAAATGGATGAAAGTAGAATACGATTTTAATGGGAATAAACTCCTAAGACCCTCATCGTTTCCATGGCAGAAAACCACTTATCAGATTTTTTGGAAAGAACAAGAATCTTGGGACCTTCAGCTTATAGATTATCAGAAAGTTATACAGCCTTTTCACTTCCACAAAGTATCTGGATTTGTTGAAATCCATAGTGCTATAGAAGTACTTAATTGTAACAACCTTAAACTCGATGAACATGATACCCTGTGGTTAGACCCAGATGTTAATTATCAGTTTGCCTATTAACAAACTGTTTATACAACAAAAAAAGTATGGTTCATTCAAAATGTAGATACATTCGCCAATATGTACCACCGTAGAATGGATTGGTTCCACCCAAACCATTCATGTGAAGTATATTGTGCAGGAAGAATGAAAGCATCTTCCCTCTTTCATAAATCCATACCCAACTGCTTTTGTATTGCATGCTACCATATTCTCAAAATGAATGACAATAAAATTCCTTTTGAAAACATTGCCTTTATTTTTTTTAGAAGATACAGATAGAAGTTTAGAGAAATCTTGGAAGGAACTTTGTGAAATGAAACTGGGTACTCTTTTAATAAAAAGGCCTTTATTTATAAATTATATATAGAGGTGAACCAATGAAGGACTTATTTGTTATTTTTCTGTCTCGTTTTCGTTTCCACCGTGTATCCCTGATTGTTGTTATCATTTTTTCGATGGTGTCTACCCTCTTACTTTCATCCTTTGCCTGTGCCATGACTTCAGACACATACTGGAGGGGGGGGCCGTATCCCCAATCTTTAATTGACAATGGCAGCAGGCATTTCGGCAGGCCGCAAAGCACGGATGCAGAATATGTCTTTCATCCAACGTCAAATTGACTACATTAGCCATGGGATTCAGAATCTGGAAATTTTCTGTTCCATGCTCACCTTCTTTCTATCCAAGGCATTTCTTTGTCCATTCCTTTCTTTCTAACCTACAACTCTATGAATGCAGGAGAAGATATTGGACTGGGAAAAGGATGGGTAAGTAATTTACATTCATGTGTAAGCGAAGACGATCAAACTCATGATATTACGTACATTTCTCCAACGGGTGCCAAACTGGTGTTTTCCTATGATTCTCAATCTCAAAGTTGGGACAATCCGACTGGCTTTACAGGCTCTCTTACCAAAAACATTAGCAGTGAATATATTTTAACGTCTCTAGAAGGTATGACACAAACCTTTGATTCAAGTGGAAAACTTACCAATATATCTCCTCGCGATGGCATTGGATGTGTTGCGTGACCAATCCTGAATCCATTGCAGTCAATTATTATTTTGCCACTGCTTCGGGAAGGTTAGAAAAAGTAGAACAAACTGCAGGTGTAGAAACCTTACAGCGTTTGTTTGCCTACAATGCTCTGGGCTTGGTTTCTTCCATTACCGATAGCCTTGGCAATACCCAAAGTTTCACCTATGACACCGTAGGACATTGTACCCAGAAAACCGATCCTGCACCTTCTCAAGGGATGGCCTCCTACATCCAAGAATGGACCTATTCGCCTTCCAACGATGTGGAAGGTCTTGTTACGCAATACCGGGAAAAAGTCACGAGCGATCTATGGAATCTCACGTCCTATCAATACAACGACCAAGATGCTCCCAGCAAACCTTCTTCCATTACCAATGCTCTTTCTCAAACTACCCAGTTTAATTACAATGCCAATGGACAGATTATTTCTATTACTCAGCCTACTACCACCAGTACCAAAACTCGCACCTTTACCTACAATCCCAGTAGTGGCTCTCTTACCAAAACGACTGACTTTGATGGCAATGAAACCACCTATTCGTGGAATCATAATGGCCTGGTAACCCAATCCATTCAATACGAAGGAAACGAAGCTACTGGTACGCCCCTTCATGCTATTTCGTATACATACAATACCAAAAACCAACAAACAGCTACCTCCGATAGTGTCACCTCTCAATCTTCTTCCACCACCTTTGCCAACAATGGAGAAAGTACCCAGTCCACCAATCTCACCGGATGCCAAACATCCTATGACTACGAACAAGAAATCTCTAGTGTCGATTACAAAATGCCCAAGCCCGACATTCTTTTATCTCCTGCCCACGCATCTCCCTTTCCTGTAGTTGTACAATCCAATGCTCTTCATTCTCTGTCTTATCTTTCCATGCCTTCCTACCAACCCACTCCTTATGTAGTTACCAATGCTATGGATCAAGACACTACAACTAGTTACAATGACGATGGGTCTGTATCCTCTCAAACCAATCATCTGGGCGAAACTACACAGTTTGCTTACGATAGTGCCGGGAGGTTGTCTACGGCCACTACTCACGATGGACAACAAACTACTATTCTGTACACCCGCAATAGCTTGCGTTCTTCTGTTGCTGTAGAAAGCCAGGGAACAACCAGCTACACGTATGATAACCGAAGCCAATGCACCAGCAAAACCGATCCTATCCAAGGCACCCTTTCCTATACATACAACACCCGAGGGGACAAACTCACCGATGAACAAGGAACCTATTCCTATGATCTACTCGGACGCAAAACATCTCTTTCCTACACAGGTGGTGGCTCTGATTCCTGGAGCTATACTCCCGATGGACTTTTGTCTTCTTCTGGTGGCATTGCTCGCAGCTATGACGACCAGGGCAATGTCCTCACCTGGAACGATGGGACCAATAGCGCGACCTATAGCTACACGGGAGGCTCTACGTCTTTAGGTCTTCCCAGTAGCATTGCAGCCCAAGGACAAGCGAGCAGTTACAGCTACACCTACAATACCACCCATTGGCTCTATACGCTTAACAATACCAGCAAACCCACCCAAGGTAATTTCACCTATTCCTGGTCCACAGCAAAAGAGTTAACCAGTATCAGTAGTCCCAATAGTACCCAATTGCTTCAAACCTACAACAACAAACAATTGGATCATGTACAAGTTCAAGATAGCCTTGGACAAACCACATATTTATCCTCTGATGCTACCTATAATGCCCAGGATCAAATGACTGCCTACAGCTATAGCGTCAGTGCTATTCCTTCCAATTTCACGGCCTCTACAAGTATTGCCTACCACACCTCTGGCTCTAGCCTTGGTAAAGTGAATACCCTGACCGATGCCAATCGAACCATTACGTATGGATACAATGCCCAAGATGGTCTTGTGAGTTCTGTTCAGTTTTCTACCCTGGGAACCTATTCATTTTCTCGCAACAGCAATGGTACCATGGATACCATTACGTATCCCAACCAACAAGGTACAGCTTCCTTTAGCTATAGCGGAGGACTAGGCAAGCTTTCTCAAATTGCTCTTCCTGGAAACCAAACCATTTCTCTGGGATGGAATGGAAAAAGCCAAGTCTCTACCGTTACTGGAAATAACAATGGAACCAGTACTGCCTATTCACTTACCTACAATGGAAGCGGACAAATTACGTATATGGCAAAATCTACAGGAGGGATGCAACAATACTATTGGCTAGTAGACTATGGTCCTCATGGTCTGGAAAAAGCAAGGCAGTATTCTCCTTATGATGTTCTTCTTCTTACCCAAGATTTCACTACCGATCCAACAGGACGTATTCTTTCTATGACCTACACCGATGCCAATCCAACATACCAATACAATGGAGAATACTATTTCCATTACGATCACAGCGGCAATATGTGCTTGCTGACCGATTCCAGTGGCAATCCTGCCTACAGCCTTGAATATGACTTTTACAATGGCAAGATCACAAACCAATGGAACCCTTACAACCTCACCAACCTTCTCTACCAGAAAGGAGAAACCGGAGCTTTCTCCCTCCCTCTAGGCATGAGCCAAGGCATCATTGGAGATGATTATATAGTTATTCCACCTTGGATTACTCCTCCTTGGAAACGACCGGTTATTGGTCTTCCAGTCCAACCCCCTTTTATTGGTACCGATCCAGGAAGAGTCATTGTAGACCCAGATGACCCTAGGTATACAGATCCAAGTCTTCTAGTAGCCACCCCTTGGTTGAAGAAAAGTGTTAATGTGTGTGGACAATGTCCTCAAGGACAAAGCCTTTTTTGCACTTGTTATTATTATCATAAAAAAAACCCACAAGGCAAACAAGGAGAGATTGTTGGCGAGTTACCAGTAACAACTACTGAGTTAGATTATTGTCATGGATTAGACGGTTATGAACTAGGAATGTATGAGTGTGAGTGTAAACCTACGTCAACGACACCGTTCTAATTACATACTTTTTTCCTAGGAGGACCGAAATGGTTAAAAATAACAAACTTATCGTTGTTTTTTCGAGTGTAATTATTCTACTCATACTCTTCATTTTCATGCAGAACTTTCTCTTTAAACCCGGCCTTGTGGAAACAAAAAAGGAGTTATTGTGTGGAATCGTTCTTCAAAAAGTAGATCTCTCTCCAACGAAAATGTATCCCTGGCAAAAATACTTTGATGTAGAAGTATGGGGTAGAGAAGGGTTTTACATGCCAAATGTGTATACAGCTGTTGATTCTAAAGGATTTCCAACAAGAGTTACTGATCAAAGTGAAGCTGTAAAACCCCTATATTATTTCCGTGCACCACTGCAAGATATAAATCAACCAGGAACTAGTTATTCTTATTACATTGTGATTGATGAAAATGGATATTTATGGTTGGACGAAGATGGAACTTTTCATGATAGCCGATTTACAAAACGAATGCGAAATGATTCTGTTGTCGTCAACACGAAAAAAGTCGACGATATCGATACCAACAATACTCTTGGACCTTTTTTGATAAAAGAACTAAAAACAATCTACGGTGACACTATACAGATACATGGCCAGGAAGTGGATCTACCTTATGAACAAGATTATTTTATTCTTGAGTATCTTACAGTGAACAATGATGTAGTTGGAATTTACAATACTGACAAGTCTGACGATTTAAATGCCTTTGTTGAAGAAGCTTTCAGCAAAAAAGTGGATTCCAATATATTGCTTCTCGTAGAAATATGTGAATACATTATACGCTAACCGTTACAATATGAAGAAAAGATTGAGGAATGTGTCGCTAACTATATGTATGAGATTGATTGATATTCTCAAGAGATCGATAGAGATAAGCACAATGACTCCTTTAGAGAATATTTAACCACTATCGTTAGACTGATTCTGCTTCTTCTTGGTTAAAAAGAAGACAGAATCAGTCTTTTTTTAGTAGTGTAATTATAAGGAAAGGGTCCAGTTACATCGTATATACTGTTCAGTTTGTGTACGATTCTGCAAACGGTAAATATTTTGTATACTAGTACTATACTGCATGAATTGATTTTACTGCATGAACAAAGGAGAAACCTCTATGAGTGAAATACTGAAGACACAAATTGGCCGTACACCACTGGTAAGGGCACTAAAACTGGAAAAAGATTTGGGCGTTTCCAAGATTTTCCTGAAATTAGAAGGAAACAATCCCTATGGGCATCGCGAAGATCGTCTTGCCTATTTAATTATTCGAGAAGCTTTATCGCAACAGAAAGATACAATATGCATTGGCACGGTGGGGACGGTAGGGTATTCGCTGGCACAGCTATCGGAACACTACGATGTAAAATGCGTATTTGTCGTTCCTGAAACCATAAAAAAAGTGGATTGGGATAGGTTTAACTCCCACCAAGTGAAGGTGATCAAACACGGGAAAACCTACGAGGATTCCGTGATGAAAAGTAGGCAGCTTGCAGAACAGGAAAATTGGTACGATGCTAATCCAGGACTCGAGAACAATATGATGAATATGTATGCCTTTAAATACATTGCCAGAGAGCTTCACCAATATCTTCAAGAAGAAATCGATTATATCTATTGCCAAACGAGCAATGGCTCCTCCATATCGGGCTTGCACATGGGCTTTAAAGATTTGTGGCTATTGGAGGACATTCAATCCATACCACACATTAATGCAGTTAGCACTGCTGGTGGAAACGCTATTATTGAAAGTTACAAACAAAATCGTAAAGAAATCATTTCTCTGTCTCCAAAAGATACGCACCAGACGCGTTATAACAAAAACCTGATTCAGTGGAAGTGTTTTAATGGGCAAGATGCGCTAAATGCTGTATACAATACACACGGGGAAGCCATAGGAATTACAGACCAAGAATTGGTGGAATTTTCCAAACGATTCCGGTCTTTGGAGAACATTCGGTTTACAGTGCAGAATTCTTATCCGATTGCTGCATTGTACAAACTGTCAAAAGAAAAACGATTGCGAGATGGCATTCACGTTGTTATTCTGAATGACGCCAAGGTAGATCTTAAAATGCAAATTGTGAAAAAACAGGATCTTCCCGTTTCATATAACGAGTTTTTAAAACTTCTCGATACATGGCTATTGCAGTTTACCGACCCCTTTGATGAAATGACAGAAGCAGTAGAGAATGCGTTTGAAAAGGGTTATGTGCTGTGTGCCTACTACAATGATGTATTGGCTGGCATTGCCATTGTTTCCCGTACAGGATTTGATACCTTTTTCCCTAAATATCATCTATCCTACATCGCCACCAAAAAAGATATCAAAGGCAGAGGAATTGCTACTCAGCTTATGGAAAAAGTGATTGAAGTCACCAACGGAGATTTAACACTCCATGTGGAAATCGATAACAAACGGGCCATCAAGTTGTATGAAAAAATGGGCCTTGAAAAGAAGTATTACCGCATGTATTACAAAGGACCCGTATTTAAGTAACTCATTTTTTTACTATCAGAAATATGTGGGAACTTTTCCAAAAATGCCTAAGTATACTTTCATAGAAATCAGGTTAGTAAACGCTAACGAACTTCGAAAATGAATACCGTGTCTGTAGAGTTTACGTCCAAGTCGCTTTTCTTTGAAAGACGAAGGCATTCATTTGTGGGAATCTCAGAAGCGTTTACTAATGAACCCTGAACGTGTGTAGTTATCATCTATCATTCATAAGGAGGAATGTATGAGTATGTTTTGTTTTCAGTGCCAAGAGACCGCTCGAAATCAAGGTTGTACAGTAGCAGGTGTATGCGGGAAAAAAGAAGATGTTTCCAATTTGCAAGATCTTCTTGTTTTTGTTATGCGGGGCATTGCAGCGGTAAGTACCTGCACAAAGCAAGAATCCAATCCTGAAATAGGACGCTACCTGTGCAGAGCTTTGTTTGCAACAATTACGAACACCAATTTTGACGCCAAAGCAATTGAAAATTTCATTACAGAAGGAATTCAACTTCGTGAAAAAATCAAAGGATCCATCGAAAAACTTTGCCCAGGGTACGAATCCACCGATCATGTAGCCTGGATAGGAGAACCTTCTGATTATGCTGAGAAAGCCAAAGAAGTAGGGCTTTTGTCGTTTAAAGATGAAGATGTTCGATCTCTCCGCTCCCTACTTTTGTTCGGAATAAAAGGAATTGCTGCCTACACCGAACATGCCCAGCACCTGGGTAAAGAGAATCCAAACATTTATGCATTTCTTGTGAAAGCCCTACATTCCCTAAACAAAGACCTGTCGGTGGATGAAATGGTAGGCATGGTAATGGAAGCTGGCAAAGTAGCCGTGGATGCCATGGAACTTTTGGATGAAGCCAATACAAGCGCCTATGATAATCCTGTTATTACCAAGGTGAATATAGGGACTCGAAACAATCCTGGTATTTTAGTATCAGGGCATGATTTGAAAGATTTGGAACAGCTTTTGAAGCAAACTCAAGGTACAGGCGTGGATGTATATACCCATGGAGAAATGCTCCCGGCTCATTATTATCCAGGCCTAAAAAAATACGAACACCTTGTAGGTAACTATGGAAACTCCTGGTGGATGCAACAAACCGAATTTACAGCATTTAATGGCCCCATATTAATGACAACCAACTGTATTGTTCCCGTCAAAGATGAATACAAAGATCGCATTTTTACTACTAGCATTGTGGGATATCCTGGAATTCAACATATCGAAGAACCAGAACCAGGAAAAGAAAAAGATTTTAGCAAACTCATTGAGCTGGCTAAAACATGCCCACCTCCTACAGAAATTGAAACTGGCTCTATTGTGGGAGGTTTCGCACACAATCAAGTACTCGCTTTGGCTGATAAAGTGGTAAACGCTGTAAAATCTGGAGCAATCAAACGCTTCATTGTGATGGCAGGATGTGATGGTCGCCACAAAACCAGAGAGTATTACACCGATGTTGCTAACAATCTTCCCAAAGATACTATCATACTTACTGCAGGTTGTGCGAAGTATCGCTACAATAAACTAGATTTGGGCGATATTGGAGGAATCCCTCGCATATTGGATGCAGGTCAATGCAACGATTGCTATTCCCTGGCAGTCATTGCTCTCAAACTAAAAGAAGTGTTTGGTGTGGACAGCATTAACGATTTGCCCATTTCGTTTGATATTGCATGGTATGAACAAAAAGCAGTTGCAGTTTTGCTTGCGCTTCTATATTTGGGTGTAAAAAATATTCGACTCGGACCTACTTTACCCGCTTTTGTATCTCCCAATGTGGCCAAAGTGCTTGTAGAGAACTTCAACATTCAACCTCCGACTACTGTAGAAGAGGATATTGATGCAATGATGAAAGGCCACTAATCAAAAATCATTGACCGATAAACAAAATAAAAAACACCAAAGAAAACTACCCTTTTTCTTGGTTCTGGTATACACTATGTATACCGATGTGAAAACAAACCGAAAGGAGGGCGGGTATGAAAAGTACCCTACGGACGTTTTCTTTGGTGTTTATCTTACTATGTTTACTTTGTACACTAATCAACCCCGTTGTAACCCAATGTAGAACAATCAAAACTACTGCAGCAAGCAGTTATACTTTATCCACCAAACTTGGTTTCGGAGGGATCCTCCTACAATGGACGGAGATGCCTGAAGCCAAACATGGTTATTTTATCTACAAAATGGATCTTCGGAAAGGAAGATACCAATCCTTTCCTCTTACCGATTTTCCCATCCTTGAAACTTCTCACATCACAACAAAAGAACTGGATATTGGACAGCTCTATTGTTTTACCGTATACCCCGTAGGAGAAGACTACAAAAAAATTGATACTATTCACACCAATGAATCCTGTATTGAATACACAAGCTGTCAACATACACTAGTGCTCCAAATTGGATCTCACACAGCCATTGTGGATTGCGATGAAATCTCTTTGGATGCTGCTCCAACGATTTTGTATGACCGTACTTTCGTTCCCTTTCGAATCATTTTAGAAGCGATAGGGGCTGATATAGAGTGGTTGCCCAGCGAGAAGAAGATTAAAATCTTATACACTTTATCTGAAACCCCCATCGAGATTGAATTGCAAATTGGTAATCCACAAGCAATTCTAAATGGAGAAGTGGTCCAAATTGATCCCAATGACCCTGCCGTAGTCCCTTGTATCCAAAATGGGCGTACTCTTATCCCTTTGCGATTTGTTGGAGAAGCACTGCAAATGCCCATTGAGTGGTTTGGGGAAACCAAAAAAATTTGGTTGTTTTTTGAAAAACCTACTGTGTAGAGTCAATGATGGATGTTAAACAATTTTGTAAAAGATGGAACTTATATAGATCGTGTTCAATATTCTAGGTATGTTATGTGATTTGAAATTATTGTTTCATTGTCTATTATGAAAGGAGTTTACGATGGAAGAAGTTAAAATGAATATGCCTTTATTGGGAGATGAATTTCCTGAAATTAAGGCCAACACTACGCACGGTCCTATGAGCATCCCAGGTGATCTGAAAGGACAGTGGTTTGTATTATTTAGTCACCCTGCCGATTTTACTCCCGTCTGCACAACAGAATTTGTCGCGTTTCAAAAGCGTTATGATCAATTTGAAGAACTGGGCTGCAAATTAGTGGGAATGTCTGTCGACCAAGTTTTTCCCATATTAAATGGATAGAATGGATCAAAGATGAACTTGGAATTGAGATTAAATTTCCTGTGGTGGCTGCCAACGATGCCATTGCCAACAAACTAGGAATGTTACATCCCGGGAAAGGCACCAATACGGTTCGTGCCGTTTTCATTGTAGATCCCAATAGCAAAGTGCGCTTAATTATGTATTACCCTCAAGAAGTAGGACGGAATATGGATGAAGTGGTCCGAGCCGTGAAAGCACTCCAGATTTCTGATAAACAAGGTGCTGTTCCTGCTGGTTGGCCAGAAAATGAACTCATCAAAGATCGTATTATCGTTCCACCACCCAACAACGAAAAAGATGCGCAAAAGCGAAAAGAGCAGTATGAATGCTATGATTGGTGGTTCTGTCACAAACCCCTAGAATAAACCGAAGATACTCAAAACTCGTGGCTTTTCATGAAAAAGGGAGACTCCCGGGGGTCTCCCTTTTTTTATTGTTTTCTAAACAAAGACGTGTATACTGTACTAATTTCAATTCATAGACATCATGAATGAAATCCTTCCATAGTACATGGTCGCATCCATTTTGTTCGGAGGTAGTTTGATGTTGAATTGTAAGAAGTTGTCAATGCTCTTTGCTTTGTTCATCGGTCTTTTGGTAGGAGTAAATCTCCTTGGCGGGAAAATTATTGGTTTCTTTGGAATCTCTGCTTCAGTTGGTATTTTCATGGTACCCATTACATTTTTAATCACCGATATGGTAGAGGAAGTGTACGGAAGAGAAACAGCCAACCAATTTGTCACGGGTGGAATCTTGGTTCTCGTTGTCATTTTCCTATATACCCTCATTTTTACAGCTTTGCCTAGCCACAGTCGGTATGAGTTTCATAGTGAATATCGGATTATTTTCGGAAGTTCACTGCGGATGATTGCTGCTAGTCTGGTTGCTTTTACTTTATCACAATTTCATGATGTTTGGGCGTTTGAGTGGTGGAAAAAACGTACACATGGAAAAGCATTGTGGCTTCGAAACAATCTTTCCACAATCGTCTCTCAGGGGATTGATACTTTCGTATTTATGATGATTGCTTTTTATCAGACTTCTCCAAAGTTTACTTTTTTGTTTATCCTTCAATTGGTCTGGCCTTACTACCTGCTGAAAATTGCCTTTGCTCTTCTTGATACCCCATTTGTGTATATAGGCGTGAGATGGTTAAAAAAAGATTCGGTTCAACCTTCCACTTCCAAGGCTGTCGCGCAAGAATAAAGATGATGTTTCAGTAGAAGGGGAAGCTTCCCCTTCTACTACTTTACTCTTTGCACTTCCAATATTCGGAACCATCTGTCTTTCGATCCAAAAATCCATAACTCACCAAGTACCGTCGTATCAAAGCATAGTCGTCAAATTTGGTTTGAATAATCCGATTCACTTCTCGCTCTTGGTAAACAACGTCTGTTTGGAATAAATCAGCAAATTGCTTCAGGATAATCAGTTTTTTCTTTTCTTTTACAGGCCATCGTTTTAAAAATCCATCGCTTGTAAAGTACGTTTTGTTGACTTTTTCCATGTCTTTTTCTGTAATCATGTAACGGTCATCGATCATCGTAGCAGTTCGATGAATTTCCATAAATTCCTGATCAAACGTAGCATTTTGCATGATTGCCAGCAACACTTTTGCCTGCTTCTCTTTTTCGCGAAGTTTGAATCGGTACGATCGAACCGTCGATTGAGAACCAATTTCGGGTATTTTTTCAACAATTTCTTTGTCGGTGTACCCTTGTTGCAAAAGCGCAAGGATATTTTTCTGCGGGTCGGTAAGTCCTGTTACTTTTTTATCTAGTTCCATGAGCTGCTGAAACATTCCTCCATGATCCTTATCAATGTGCATTTCCATTGCCTTTTTCCCAACAAACAATCGGTCTCCAATTGACACTGCTTCTTCTTTAAAAATACTTTTTCCGCATACAAGGCAGGTATATTTTTGTTCTGCAGGTTCGAATTGAAAGCCTTGCGTCATTTCTTCCAGGCTTGCGTCAAAAAAAGTTTTGTGATGTAGCATAAAAACCACCTTTCTGTTAAAACGTAAACAAATATAACAAATGTTTATAGAAACGTCAACAAGTATAAAATATGTTTTTTTGTATAGAAAAAGAAGCAGCTCCTGGGGTGAAAAAATTCACTTTTTCCCATTGAAACTTTTTTTTGAAAGTACTACATTTTTATGGAACAATTTACGAGATGAATCAGTTTCCTAGTCGGAGGCATTACATATGAAATGTATATATTTAGACCATAGTGCGACCACAGCCGTGGAACCGGAAGTTGTTACTGCCATGAGTCCGTATTTTCATGTCCATTTTGGGAATCCGTCTTCATTGTATTCCATTGCAGAAGTTTCTCGAAACGCAATGGAAGAATCCCGATCCACCATCGCATCATTCATAGGTGCCAATGCAAATGAGATATTCTTCACTAGTGGTGGTACAGAATCCGACAATCAAGCCATTCTTACTACTGCCCGAAAACAGAAAAACAAAGGGCAGCATGTGATCACTTCTTCTATCGAGCATCATGCTGTATTGCATGCTTTCCAGCAACTAGAAAAAGAAGGCTTTCAGGTTACTTATTTACCTGTAGATTCGTATGGCATTGTACACCCAGAAACATTGCAAAAGGCTATGACTCCTGCTACCACCCTGGTGAGTATAATGCACGCCAACAATGAAGTAGGAACTATTCAAGATATTCCTGCCCTTACAAAAATTGCCCATGCCCACGGAGCACTCTTCCATACCGATGCTGTGCAGGCTATTGGGAAAATACCTGTAGACGTACAAACTCTCGGCATCGATCTTTTATCCTCCTCTGCCCACAAATTATATGGCCCCAAGGGTGTAGGTTTTCTATATGCAAAAAAGGGCACTCCCTTCTCCACCTTCCTATACGGCGGTGGTCAAGAAAAGAAAAAACGACCAGGAACAGAGAATGTGCCGGGTATTGTAGGGTTTGCCAAAGCCATTGAAATTGCTAAAAAACGCTTTGAAGAAGACCATCAACACTTACAAAATTTGGCCACTTTCCTTACCGAAGGTATTCAATCCTCTGTTTCGGATGTTGTCTTTACGGGTCATCCTACTCTTCGCACGCCTGGCCATGTGAGTGTTTGTTTCAAATATATCGAAGGGGAATCAATATTAATGATGCTTGATTCCTTTGGAATTTGTGTTTCCAGTGGATCGGCATGCACATCAGGTAGTCTCGATGCATCTCATGTATTGCTAGCTATGGGCCTGGATTCAGCCACTGCACAGGGGTCTATTCGTTTTTCAATGGGCCGCATGAATACGATGGAAGATATGAAGGCCGTCATTGAAGTATTACCAGGCATTGTAGAAAAGCTTCGCAAAATGTCCCCATTATGTTAATATCCCATACATTTTCTATGGAATTGAGGTAATTGCAGCATGTACACAAAAAAAGTCAAAGATCATTTTATGAATCCACGCAATGTGGGATCAATGGAAAACCCAGATGGCGAAGGTGAAATTGGAAATCCTCAATGTGATATACGCATATCGACATCAAGGTAGAGAATGGCATTATCGATGTCAAATTCCAATTTTGGTTGCGCTGCAGCCATTGCCTCCAGTAGTATGGCAACAGAGTTGGTCAAAGGAAAAACACTCCAAGAAGCAGAACAAATTACGAATCAGATGGTAGCCGAAGAACTTGGTGGATTGCCACCAGCAAAAATGCATTGCTCTAACCTAGCAGCAGATGCCTTGCACAAAGCGATTCAAGATTATCGAAGAAAACATCCTGAAATAGAACAATCGTAGAATCTTTTTTCTTTTTTTCTCATTTTTCCCTGAATAAACAATTGAACCCTTTAAATTGGTTCGATATACTTATTCATGTTGGACAATGTTCATTGCAGGGGGGCAAATCTGATGAATCATTCTACTCCAAATAGTTTATGGGATACGGTCGATCAAATCAATCACAGTTACTATTTTCGCGAAACGATACCAACAAAACGGAAGCGAGAATTGGCATCATGGATTGCGGATCGAATTCAAGAAAAAGGTGGATACAACGGTTTATTCGCACCAACGAATCATGATTATGAAAATACAGTCCGTACTTTCACGGGAGAACCAGTCACCAGTAGAGCAGGAAAAGCACATTTTTTAGGAGAAGAAGCACTGCACTCCCTTGTGCTTTTGAATATCCACAACACTCATGTGGATAAGGCAAAAGAAGTTGCTGTTGGCATTATTCACGACCTTATGCTTCAAAATGAGGTGGAAGGCAAATGGTGTGGTTTCTTTTGCTGCGGGAAATGCACGGTATCCTACTGGCGCAATTTAATTCACGAAAGCATTCCATTTAGCCGACCAAGGCTGGCAAAAGGCCTAGAAGACCTGAAAACACTTCGCGATGGCAATGGTCGATGGAAACGATTTCCTTTTTATTATACCTTGTTAGCGATAGGGGATATGCCATCTGATTTAGTTAAAGATGAACTTTTGTATATCCGTCCTGTGTTAGAAAGATTACACCGTCGATCGTATGGAAAGGATTCTTACCGCATTCGAAAAGAATACTTGATTCGAACCTTGCTTTGCAAAGCAAAAAAGGTCCCAATATCTGTTTAGCAGCATAAAAAAAAAGCCCCCTTACAAAGGGGGCACAAAAGCCAAATATCGTAGAAAAGGGCTAGCGATCGCAACCAGTCCTATCGGATTGTCCACATCCTCGACCATCTCTACTACCAGTTCTTTGTCCAGAAGACGATGCGGTATCTTTTTCCAGGGAGCGATTCTTGTAAGAGCGTTCCCCATCTTCGCAGTTATCACAGTCACCACTGCAATTTTCAGGGTTATCAGTGCATTCTTCCTTATCACAACCATGTTGTTTAATTCCAACAGAGCAATCGATAGTTGATGCACAACTTGTAATCGCTTTCCCTTGTCCATTGCCTTTTCTTGCAGCAGTAGATGGTGTTGTAAAGAGAGTTGCAGCTATACCGATCAATAGTACAGCACAGATTGCGATAACTAAAATCTTTTTCTCGTTGTTTGTCATGTATTACTACCTCACTAAACAAATTTCTTTAGAGAATTCTCACAAGAATCTCTACTATATATATCGCTGCAAAAAGAAATCGTTACAGAAAGTGATAAAAAATCGAAATGTTTTTTTTAATTCGATTCGCCAGAGGAAGTATCCCCAGTGTGCATGGAGTCTTTTTCAATTTCACTATAGACCGAGGACTTTCCGGAATAATCGATCTCAGGAACTTTTTCAAAATTACACTCAATACCGCCTGTCCATTTTGCTGCAAGATTGTAGATGATAGCTCCTATGCACCCAAAAATAAACCCGCTGATTGCGCCAAAAATGGGGGCTAAAATGACGAGTGCAACAAACAATCCTGTAGAAACTCCGTCAAATCCAGGGCTACTCATGCCTTCCATACCCATACCCATAGTCCATGGATTCTGATACTCCTTCGGTAACGAGTTTGACCAGCATTTGAATCATGGGAAACATGAGTAGAACATACAAAAAGGAGATTGTTAACGTTAATCTAAAAGTATCCCATTTTTAGAAGAATTGCAATAAAAAAGTATACCACCTCAACCTCTAAATCTTCTTGTATACTTTTGGTAACACAAACCCAAAAGAACAAGGAGTAGAAAGATGATTGAAATGGTATTACACAATTATATACGATATTTGTATCACAACAAAATGTGGAGTATACGAGCAATTGCAAAACACTGTGAAGTTCATCGAAAAACAGTTCGAAGAGCCATTCAAAATGATGACCCAAACTATCACCGGTCTGTCTCAAAGAAGAAACCGGTCAATGGAGACTTCGAGGAACGCATAAAAGTGATGCTGGAAGAGAATTGGAAATGCAAGAAAGCAGATAAAATTACCAAATTTCGGATGTATACACTTTTGCAAGAAGAAGGATATCGCGGTTCTTATGAAGCCTTTACCTGGGAAACTCGCTGTATTGAAAAAGCACTGGGGCATCCACAAAAAGAAGCATTTGTAAAGCTGCTACCCATGCAAAGTCATTTGCAAGTGGATTTTGGTGAAATTCAACTCCTAGAGAATAACCAGCTTCGAACGATGTTCTTTCTATGTTCAAAGCTTTGCTGGAGTAAAGTGGAATATGTACAGTTGTATCCACGCTGTTCGACAGAATTCTTTTTGGACGGATTGGTGAAGTCCTTTATCTTTTATGGAGGCATCCCTCGTTGTATTCTTTTTGACAACCTTACACCTGCTGTGAAAAAAATCCTTCCAGGAGAAGACCGTATCCTGCAAGACAGTTTTCTTCGTTTTCAATCCTACCACTGCTTCGAAGCTCGATTTTGTGCGGGAGGAAAAGGGAATCAAAAAGGTCGCGTGGAGCACTTGGTTGGATATATCAAAAACAATATTGACACCGATGCCATAAAAGGCTTTCCTTTATTTACTTTTCATTATCCTCCCCTATAGTATGAAAAAGCATTTATGCTAATCATACGGAGGTTTTTATGAGTATTTGTAGAACTGCGTTATCTCCTCTTATTCATGATGTCATTACTTACATGACTAAAATGTCCTATTCTTCTTCTCGCATTCAACAATATCAATCAGCCTGGAATAAACTCCGGCTTTACATGAAAAATCATTCTCTGCATGAATTTAATGCAACTGTAGCGGAGTCTTTTTGTGTATGATTTTCTTCTATGAACGTTCTTTTGATGAGTTAAAACGAGGAGAAAAGGATATTATTCAATGCGTAAACCTATTAACAGAATATCAAGAAACTGGTATGGTCAAATACCGGCGTTGTCAAAATTTAGAGAGCTGCATGGTGAGATTGGGAAAAGCAATGTGCGAGTGTTTCTTGATGACAAGAAACGTCGTTGTATTGCCCATTCCACAATTGAGGAATACAAGATCGTATTTCAGCTTTTTTCTGGCTTTTTGAACGCAACCATATCCAATCGATTCATCAAATCTCGATTCCCATTCTATTGCAGTATTGTAATCAAACGGCTTTGCACACCCTATGTACGTCACCGGGATACTTCCGAATTGTAAAACAATTTCTTCGCTATCTGTATGAACAACTCTACACAGAGTGCGATCTTTCACAGTGTATCCCCAAAGTCCGCTATGTGAAACAACCTAAGCTGCCTTCTACCTACAGCCAGCAAGAAATTGAATCCATGTTGCAAGCAGTGGAAAGAAGCAGCCCAAAAGGAAAAAGAGACTATGCTATTCTCCTATTGATCGCCCGATTGGGTCTTCGATGTTCAGATGTCTGCTCGATGAGCTTTGAGAACCTACATTGGAAAACGAATCGGATTGAACTGATTCAGCAAAAAACCAAAAAACGAATTGAGCTTCCTTTGCTACAAGATATTGGAGAAGCCATCATTGATTATTTGCGATATGGACGGCCAAAATCAACATTGCCATATCTATTCGTTCATGCAGTTGCGCCTTTTGATCGATTAAACACAAGCACCATTCATAGTATCGTTACATTGTATTTACGAAGAGCCAAAATCTCTATGGAACCAGAGCGGAAGCATGGTCCTCATGCACTACGTCATAGTCTAGTGGGAATTCTATTGGAAAAAAAGACCCCCATTCCGATTATTTCCGAAGTCCTGGGCCATACCAACACCGAAAGTACTCGATACTATCTTCGCATTGACACCAATACTCTCAGGCAATGCACTTTGGAAGTTCCTGCCATCTCCACTGCTTTTTATCAGGGAGGTGTACGATGAGGGCGTTTTGTAGTATATATGCTTCTCTGTTTGCTGACTTCATTGCTTTTAAACGGAACTTGGGTTACAAATATGTAGGTGCAGAATATACATATCACCAGCTGGATGAACTGATCGAGAAAAGACAGGAAACGTCCATTGGTATTTCCAAAGACCTTTCTACTGCTTGGAGTATCCAACGTCCCAATGAAACGGAGAACACAAAATACAGAAGAGTGATGTACCTGATCCACTTTTCTGCCTATTTGCAGAAACTTGGGTATACATCCTACATCCCTGTTTTGCCATCCTCCTACAAGAGTACTTTTATTCCATATATCTTTACGAAAAGAGAAATGGAATCCATTTTTGATGTTTGCGATCATATGCACCTTACCAATCAAATGAATTCTCATCTATATGTGATGCCCTGTCTTCTACGGCTATTGTATGGAACAGGCATTCGCGTAGGAGAAGCGGTTGCATTGCGTAAGAAGGATGTTAATTTCCAAGACAATACTCTTTTGGTGCACAACAGTAAGAATGGAAAACAGAGAAGAATTCCAATGGCTGACTCACTGGCTAAGGTATGCAAGCAATATCAGAGTTCTTCTTACCATTTTGTTTCTTCCTCAGATCAGCTTTTTTTTGTAAAACGTAATGGCGATCCCTGCAGTGCAGGAACAATCTATGAATGGTTTCGTAAAATTCTTTACAAAGCCCGAATTCCGCATGGTGGTAAAGGCATGGGGCCACGCTTGCACGATGTCCGCCACACCTTCAGTGTGCATTCATTGGAATCCATGGCAAAACGCAATCTTGATTTGTATTACTCCCTGCCCATACTCTCCGAATATCTAGGCCACCAGTCCTTAGAAGCAACAGAAAAATATGTTCGATTGACCGCAGAAATGTATCCAGATCTTCTTCAAGATGTGAGCCATGTTGGACTGTGTGTTTATCCTGAGCGTGAATACCATGAAGCCAACTAATTTTTCCAAAAGCCTTACGAAGTTCCTTACCTTGTACTTACCAGGCGAAAAAGGCATGAGTCAAAACACTATTCTGTCCTACAAGGATGCCTTTGTTCTTTTTCTTGTGTATGCTCACGAAGAGAAACAATTAGATGCCAATATCATTGAATTTCATCAAATTACACAAGAACTCATACTTGGATTTTTGGATTGGCTGGAAACAAACAGACATTGCTGCCCCGCCACTCGAAATGTTCGATTGGCTGCTTTGCACTCTTTCTTTCGGTATGTGCAGTATCAGAGTCCTGAACATGGGCATGAGTGGCAGAAGATTCTTGCGATTCCTGTAAAACGAGCACAAAAGGGTACAGTATCGTATTTAACGCTAGAAGCAATTCGTAACCTTTTGAAAGAACCCGATCAACTAACCAGAAGAGGCAGGCGAGACTTGGCATTGCTATCGCTTTTGTATGAAAGTGGATGCAGAGTTGCAGAGTTGATTCAACTAACGCCTTCTATGGTGCGACTTGAGCAGCCTTGTACTGTGAAACTTGTTGGAAAAGGAAACAAAGCACGAATAGTCCCTTTGTTGGAAGCACAAACTCAATTTCTATCTTACTATATGCAAGAGAACAATCTTCTCGAAGCCCACGCCAATCAGTATCCTTTGTTTCACAACAGCCGGAGGGAAAAGCTGACAAGAACAGGTGTAAATTACATATTGAAAAAATATGTTCACAAGGCAAAACAAAAACATCCAGGTTTGTTCCCTGATACAGTGAGTTGCCATTGTCTTCGTCATTCCAAAGCCATGCATCTCCTGCAAGCAGGGGTGAATTTGGTCTACATTCGAGACATTCTTGGCCATTCTTCTGTACAAGTCACAGAAGTGTATGCTCGGGCAGATTCCAAACAAAAAAGAGAAGCCATTGAAAAGGCCTATTCAGAGGTGGCACCAAAAGAAACACCTTCTTGGGAAGTCAATGACAATCTCCTGCAATGGTTGATGTCCTTTCCAAAACTGTAAGAACACCTTACACATAATGGGAAGTAAATGAAGCTTATCTGTTAATGTCAGCAAAGGCAGATTCGTTTACTTTCCATTATGGAAAACTTTTCATAACCCTTTTAATGCAAAGCTTTGCATTAAAAGGGTCGCGTGGAGCACTTGGTTGGATATATCAAAAACAATTACTTCAAACCCAAGCCTCCGTTTACTGGTTTTGCATCCATGAACGAAGCATTGGAAAACCAATGTATACGCCGAATGCAACAACAAACCTTGGAAGGAAAAACCTGGGAGCAGCGATTGATCGAAGAACAACCACAATTTCTACCCTTGCGAGATCCCTATGAATGTGCTCGCATTGTGGAAGCCAAAGTGGATACGTATCAATTGGTACATGTGGAACGAAACCGATACTCCGTTCCCACGTCCTATGTAGGTCAACGCGTATTGGTCAAACTGTTTCCTTTTCAGGTGGTTATTCTTAGCAATCACAAAGAGATTGCACGCCATGATCGTTTTTTTCGAAAAGACGAGGAACATTTGGATCCGTATCACTATCTTGCATTGCTGGAAAAGAAAACACGTGCCTATGAAGAAGCAAAGGTTATTCATGAGTGGCATTTGCCTCCCATTTACGAACGCTTTCACAAAGGAATACAAGCACGCGTCATGTCCAAATCCAAAGGTACTCGAGAATTTATTGCCATTCTGCGATTAACAGAAACCTATGGAGTAGCAAAAATAGCCAAAATACTGCATGTGCTGGAGAAAGACTATCACTTTAGTTTTCAAGAGGTTGTGAGTACGCTACGTGTATGGACCGAAGCCAAACGTCATGTATCTCCATTGCCGGATGCTATCCTTGCACAGAATGGACTCGAAGCATATCGATGGGGAAAGTCTTCCTTAGAACCGTATGCACAATTCACAGGGAAGGAGAGCAAGTCATGAATTCATTGTCTTCTCCTCTGTCCCCAGAGGATCTTGTAAAGAAACTCATAGGCCATGCCAAGCGTTGTAAATTAGCGGGAGTAGCTAAAGAACTTACTACCATTGGAGAAGAAGCCAGACAACAAAAGTGGAGCTACGAAGAATTCTTATGGCATTTGTTGGAAGCGGAAGTTCTTCATCGCAAAAATAGTCGATATCAACGACTTCTTAAACAAGCCAAAGTACCCCATATTAAAACACTGGATCAATTTCGATTTCAACGAGCATCCTTTTTGTCCAGAGCAGAAATTGAATCCCTGCATACATTGAAGTTTATCTCCGAGGCAAAGAATGTTTTGTTTTTGGGAAAAGAAGGACTCGGAAAAACCCATTTGCTTTTGTCGTTAGCGCATGAAGCTTGTTTGCAAGGATATCCTACACTGTTTATGACAGCTGCGCAATTGGGGAACCAATTGGTAGAAAGTCAATCGGAACGACAATTGCAACGATTTTTAGACAAATTGCGGAAGGTTCGACTTTTGTGTATTGACGAGTTGGGGTATGTCCAATTATCAGAAGTGACTACGCAGTTGATGTTTCAAGTAATATCAGATCGATACGAACAAGGTTCCATCGCTTTAAGTTCCAATCTTGAGTTTACAGAATGGACACAGATTTTTCATGATGAACGAATGACGGCTGCAATATTGGATCGTTTGGTTCATAACAGTCACATTGTTTTATTCTCTGGACCCAGTTATCGAATCGAAGAAAGCTTGCAACGTAAGAACGATTCTACAAAAAGAAAGGAGGAATGAAAAGACTACTTCGTTTGTGAAGAAATGAATAGGTGGTACACTTTTATATTAACAGCTGGTACACTTTTTTATTGACATTAACAGAGATAATAGCAGAAATAACAGCTGCAATGTATCCATAGGATAAAATACCAATTTTTGTTAAACGAACCATATCAACCTCCCAAAGTTATAAATACGTTGTAAAAATCAATTCAAAGTGAATTTACCACTTTTATTATAATACAATAAAGTCTTTGTGGAAACCACAAAATATGAAGAGATTGTAAGTCGTCTTGATTACTCTTGTAGGGTTGCAGGAAGCAGATATGGAACGTAGAAATCTTTACCCCACGTTGACTGCACCCAATTCTTGTTCTTGTGTAAATCGATGATCCGTTTGCTAATGACTAATCCATGGGCCGGTACCTTCGTTTTTTGGATGCTCTTCACTCGTGATTTGACTAAATGTTTTGAATAGCTTTGGTAACCTTCTTTGATGCCAATCCCTGTATCAATCACTTCTATATGGACATATGTCTTTTTCTTCTGCTGGTTCTTTATCCTGATCCTATCGATCAGGAAAGGCATGTACTTTGACATAGCCCTGATGGGTATATCACGGCATTACTGAGAATATTGACCACAGCTGCACAATCATATCTTTGTCAATATTCATGAAGGGACAATCCTTCAGCAACTGCTTTTTGCAGGCGAATGTTTTTTTGATCAGCGAGTGGGGCAATAGAAAAAGGCTTCACGAATAACAGCTATGGGATCTACAGGAGCCAAATCTGTGTAAATCGACCTGATTGGAATTTTTGCAAGTTGAGGATGTCATTGATCAACCGTACAAGTCGATCGGCATTGCGCAAACAGAGTTCATGGTTTTTTGATCGGGAAGGTTACCCAACGCTTCTTTGTGAACCATGTTAATGCTTTCGCGAATGGCAAACAAAGGGTACGAAATTCATGCGATACGGTATTGATGAAACTATCCTTCATGATCTCCAGTTGCTTTAGGGGAGTGATATCAAAGGCTGATCCGCGGTATCTTTAAAGACATGATTGCCGTTAAAAATAGGTGTTACATTCAAAAAAGCAGGTATAGGGTGTCTCTGGTAATCCAGGACGCGAAACAATAGATCCTCAATGGGTTGTTGTTTTTTCAAATCTTTCTATCACTCCTTTGTATTGATCCTGATATCTTGGATCCAAATGCTCCAAATCATTTTCTAATGAACCTGTTGGTATAAAACCGATTGAAAAACTGTGATATTAGCTTTTCCTCTTGTGAACCACTCTTTTCTCGCTAATGGATTCTGGATTAAAAACAACTTTTAAAGTTGTTGCTTAGATATGTGAAGTTCATTTTCTGTCTACTTCCCCAGATCACTTCGCGGTGTGGTTCACCACTTGTTCAAATCGCTCCATACTATCTTGAAGACGATTTTTTTGAATGATTTTTCGCATCATATACTCACTGTACAGCGATCCCACCATTTCCATCATTTGTTTTTCTGAGTGTAAGAAATCGTTGGATAATGTGGAGTGTTGTTTTGTACGAATGACTTCTATAACGCCCCATATGGCATCCTGGTTTGTGGTGGAGGGAGTGGAGTGTTTGGTAGCCACCTGTTTGGATAAAATTGGAATCAAAGCTACACTGTGGTTGGTAAGAAAGTGCTGAAGGGCTGGGTTTGGTGCGATGCGAGAAACAGAATCTACGGAAAATACATAGGGCATGCACTTCTGAAGAGTTTGCAGGATGTCTAATTTCAGCGATGCATCAACCCATTCTAAAAAAGGATCGTTCGCTGGAGAGTCAGGGGCGAGAGAATTTGTTGTAGAATTAGAATCAGGTGAAAAGAAAACCCAGGAATTGTGGGAAGTGTGAGAAACATTTTGCACAATCCGTACTGATTCAACCTGCAAGGATTTTTTAATATAAATAATGGATTGCAGGAGTCCATCCCACTTTTGATCTTGTGATAAAAGTGATCGACTAACAAGTAGCAATGCTTCCTGCAGTTGGTTTTGCATTTCCAGGTTTTTTTGGTTTAGAACTCTCTGCGATACATCATAAACTTGTATAAGAGTGCCCAGGGGCTCATTTCTTGAAAGTATTGGCATCTTTTGAACTTCACACATACGTTCTTTCGGTTCCAATATTGGGCTTGTATGTTGAAAAATAACGTTATGATCAACAGATTGGACTGCTTTCAAAAAGGAAGGATGATTGCGAAAAATATCAAAAATGGTTTTTCCGATGCTTTTTTTGGGGATCTCAAAACAGTTTTGAATTGCGTGATTGATCATAATAATGCGGTCTTGGTTATCGATTACTATGGCTCCTCTTTTTTCGCTTTTCACCAAAACATCATATGCGATGGGGCGTAAGTCGAAAATCTGCCATTTAAAAAGGACAAAATACAACATGATGGAGGAGACAATAAAGCCAACTACCGAGAAATCAATACCTTGCCAAGGCAACAGTTCTCCGATGTATAAAATGTTTCCAATTACCGGAAGAAGACATGCAATGCCCAATATGTAGTAGCGTAAGCGAAAAACGATGTCAGTCTGAAACGCATGGTAAATCAGCATTAAAACTGAACCAATGACCAGAGAATATGAATAAAACGCAATCAACGTGTGGATGATACCATGTTGATAATGCAACAAAAGGTCTCGAGTTCCAGGTATAGGGGTTATGTCTGTCCACAACCACGTGTGAAATGTACCATTGGTAAAAACAAAAAACAACAGAATAGTAGGAAGAATAAGCAAGCTAATCAATAGCTGCCAATTTATTTCTTTTGAGCATTGGTGACAAAGGCCGGATGGTTTGAAAAAAATAAAAACTGCTACCGTTACAACGCCAATGTATGATATTTTAGAGCACCAGATTTTCTGCTCGTGTTGCGGGCAGAAGATACTCCATTCCCTGTGGAATAAGCCATGCGATCACAAACAAGGAGTAGTAGAGAAAAAGAAACTATCGGGAGACTTCCTTCGCTCCTATGTAGTAAGAAACAAAGAAAGAACCAAGCAGATGCTGCAAATAATAGGATAGAAAAACCAGCAACCAAATCATACATTCACCTTGTTAATTTTTTGCGAATCGTGAGAATTTTAGTTTGTAAAAGTATACTAACTTATATCATGAGAACAGAGAAAAAGGAAGAGAAAAGAGTAAAAAAACTGTAAGAAAGTCTATCTGATCTTTTGTAAAATTTCCAAAAAGTCTCATCCGATACATTTCGTCCAAAGCAAACTATGAAGAAGAAACTTGGGCAATCCTTCCCTCATGTGCTATAATATGCAGGAAACAAAAAGAAAAATATTCAAAGAGGTCAAAATATGCCTATATACGAGTTTAAATGTGAAGATTGTGGAGAAAATTTCGGACGTTTTTTCCACCTACGATGAATTAGCAAAAGTAACGTGTCCGTAATGTCAACCAAGAATTTAAAGAAATTGATTTCACATTTAGGATTTATCAAGCATCCCGATCAATCCTGTCAGAAGTTCATCCTCTTCTTCCGAATCTTCTTCTAGTCGTTTGTTGCAGCGGAGGAAGTCGTTTCTACCTGCAAATAACCTCAAAAGACCGCGGGAGCAGCATTTAATGAAAACCACGCGAAAGAACAACATTGTGAGTGAAGAAGGCAAACCAAAAGCCATAGAAGAATGCAAAGAGAAATTTCTGAAGAAAATTCAGAAAGTGGAAAATACCGAAGATCTAGAAGCCCTTCGCATTAAATATTTAGGTAGAAAGGGTGAGATCCGCAAGCTTTTTGGGAAAATCCAAAAATATCGCACCAGAAAAAAGAGGATTGTACGGATCTTGCATCAACGAGTTAAAAATCACTATTGAAGAGAAAGTTAATGCTCGTTAGAGCATCTTTCACAATCAACCGCTTCCACACCTGACAAGCCCTTTTGTGACCTTACACTTCCTGGAGTTCCTTTTGTACTGGGTCATCAGCATCCCATTACCCAAATCATGGATGATCTTCTGGGATATTTTCCGTGTTGTTCTTGATGTAGTCAGTGGCTATGAAATTGAAGATACCTTCCACAATTTTGATGCTCTGAATATCTGCTGGCGGCATCCTTCGCGAAATCCTCGTAAGACACCTTCTATCTCGACCCTGAACATATTTGCGTACACAAACTTCTTCTGCAAATCCGTGCGATGGAAAATGGTAAATTGCCTTTACGAATTGTATCTATGGGCGATGTTATCGACGAGATGCAAGCGATGCTACCTAATATCCTGCATTTCATCAAATTGAAGGTCTTGTCATCGATAAAAAATGTAAGCTTTTGCGATTTGAGCGGTATTCTTACTGAAATGATGACGGGTGTTTTTGGAACTCGCGTTGAAGTTCGCTTCTCCTCCTATTTTCCGTTTGTTGAACCAGGTGCAGAAACCTTTATTTCTGTCCATTTTGCAGTGGCAAAGGTTGCAGTGTATGTGGTAAAGCAGGAGAAATAGAGCTTGGTGGATCTGGTATGGTACATCCGCAAGTTCTTCGCAATGTAAATATTGATCCTTCTGTATACCGAGGGTTTGCTTTTACTGGGGGATTGAACGCATTGCAATGATGAAATACCAAATTGATGATATTTCGTCTTTTTTACGAAAATAATATTGATTTTCTGGAGCAATTTTAATGATTATCTCCTATGGCTACCTACAAGACATTTTAAAGAAAGATTGCCCTACTATCGATCAGATTACTTCCAAAACTCCCAGAACTTGATTTGAAATCGAAAACATCTTTCCCGCTTCACAGCCGTGTGCACCGTAAAGGTAATGGAAATACAAGAACTCCTCTCCATGGATCATTTGATCCAAGCTTCCTCATAACAGATGGAAAACAAACACATCTGGTAGTCAAGGCTGAAGCAGCTTCGAGTGGGAGGTGTCTATGTATGGGCACCCAATACAACCATCAAGGAATCACTTTACCAGCAAGGATTTTCAAAATGTAACAAGCGAGGGTATGCTGCTTTCTTCCATTGAACTAAAACTGGATAATTCTCTTGTTTCTAATCAGGAACGATTAGGTCCAATAGAACTACCACCAGATACACCAATTGGAGAAACTTTAAGCGAATTGTTTTGGTTGTCTACACCTACCTTCGATCTAAAAATTCCATACAATCGTCCTGATTGCTATTGCATGGAAGGAATTTTACGAGAGATTACAGCCGCCTTCGATATACACCTGACACCTCTGGAACGCCGCCATATTCACCATATTTATCCTTCTTTCAAAGGCCTTCGCAGGTAAAAGAAGTGTTCAAAACAAAACTTTTAAAGGATTAAAGGTGTTGGATTCAGAAAGATGTCCCATATACTCAGGGTCTCTTTTAAGTAATGTAAAAATAGCACCAAGTCCTTACGAAATTAGAAAGCGTCTGCTGGCATTCCGTGTTCGGCCTGTCAACAATGTCGTAGATTGTGCCAATATGATTTATATTTTATTACCAGCAGCCTCTTCATACCTTCGACACAGACAGGCTTATGGGACATCATATTGAAGTGCGAATCCCCAAAGCCCCTGAATCCTTTGATGCGCTGATGGAAAAACATATACTCTTACTCGAAAACGATTTGGTCATTTCCGATGAGGTTCGTCCAATAGCCATTGCCGGCTTAATGGGATCGAGTGATTCTGAAATCATTAATAGCACAAAAAACATTTTTATCGAATGTGCCTACTTCCAGCCCAAAACAATTAGTCAAACCTCTGCTCGCCTCTTCATTTAGTAACCGATGCCTCGTCGCGATTTGCCCGTGGTATTGATTATGGACAATTGAAGATGTACTGAAAATTACTGTTCAGCTTATGTCAGCAGTTTATGATGGTACTATCGAAGGAGAGTTTTATACACATAAAGTTGCCATTCCACCCTACTCCGATATCGAATTGTCTCTGCAAGAGTTTACCAGTGTTAAGCAGGAATTGAAGTGTCCAAATTCCAGGCATCCAGCATATTAAAAAACTAGAAATTCCCTTTGAAAATACATTGCAAGATCGATTGCGAATTCATCCCCCAACCTTCCGTGTAGACCTGCAGGAAAGTGTGGATGTTATCGAGGAACTTCTTCGTTTTACTGGGTATGACAATATCCATCCTTCCAAACCCGTGTATCAAATTGAATACAAACCTCAGAAGCCATGGATTGTAATGAGCCGTATTGTACGCCAGCAAATGGGTTCTCTGGGTTTTTACGAAGTTTTATCCGATTCGTTTGCAAAAGATGAAGAAGTAGCCCTTCTTTATTCACCTGATACTCCTGGCTTGATTCAAGTTGAAAATCCTCTTCGAAAGGATCAATCTTATCTCACCCCCAATCGAATATTAGCACTTCTAGAAATCACAAAGCGAAACATCTCCATGAAAAACTCAAACCTTCGTTTGTACGAAATTGGAAACCACTATTTAAATGGTGAACATTTGTATCTAGACTGGATTATTACAGGAGATACACAAAATCAAACCTGGTGCCAACAGTCCCGAACCATGGATTTTTACTTTGCCAAAGGAGTCAAAGAAAACTCTGTTCTGCAGCGCTATCACATTCCATTTACTACACAACCCTCCAAGGATCGAACTTTGTTTGATCCCTGCCAAGCGCTGGATGTTATCGTTGATGGTCAGACCATTGGTACCTATGGCGGTGTTCATCCAAAACTTCTGGAACACTTTGATATCCACCAAACTGTGTTTTATTCATGTATGAAGCTTGAACCCATCATGAAATATCTGATTCGACACGGTCAATATGAACCAATTTCGATCAGCCAAGACGTAGTGCGAGATATTGCTTTTTTAGTCGACCGTGAAATTCCCGCAGGTCAATTGGTGGAAACAATTGAAAATTCTATCGGAAACTGTATTAAAAAAACAAACATCTTTGATCTATATCAGGGAAAAAATATAGATCCTGCCAAAAAAAGCATTGCGATTCGCATCATGTTTAATTTTGGAGAAAATAAAACAAGTGAAGAAATCCAAGAAATTATGGATGAAATTGTTCAAAACTTGCAGAATGATTACAATATTGAGTTAAGAGAATAAATTTTCGTCATTTGTAAAAAATTTTGTTGTGAACACGGACCTTTTTGGTGGAGGTTGGTATGGATTTACGAAGCCTAGAGGCACTTGATTTTGAAGAAATTCGTCACAGACTTTCTTCCTTTTCACGATGCAAAGCATCTGAAAAACACTGCGAAGAATTACATCCCTGGGTTA
This sequence comes from Caldisericia bacterium, assembly GCA_040767255.1. Taxonomy (GTDB): domain Bacteria; phylum Caldisericota; class Caldisericia; order UBA6126; family UBA6126; genus JAGLCW01. Next base: position 8,565 of record JAXGOZ010000007.1, on the reverse strand, counting down.
CATTTGAAGATATTGAGGAATCCCTCAAGGAAACCAATGAAGCCGTCAAGTTTCTACAAGCACAGGGCGATATTCCTGTTCGGGAAACTGAAGAAATCCAGGATCTGGTCTCCAAAGCTTCCATTGCTTCCATGCTTCAAGGCAAAGAACTTCTTCGTGTAACCGGATATGTTCGCACGTTTGAAGATATTCTAGATCTGTTTTCCGAAAAGAAGAGTTCTATCCTCGCTTGTATTTTATTGCGCAGCGCATACCAAACTGCCATGAAATGACTCAAGAGATCGAAAGGCATTGAAAAATGATGGTTCTGTAAAAGATGCCAGCATCGAACTGATGAAAATACGAAAACAAATTGCTTCTACCCTGAACAAGATTGAAGATACCTACGAAAAGCTTCTCAACTCACCCACCTACGGGAAAATGTTCCAAGACGACATCATTACCAAAATGAATGATCGCTACGTCATTTTATTGAAAACACAGTATCGCAATCAATTTCCCTGCAGAGTTATGGGACGATTCGATTCTCTGGAGAATCTTTGTATGTGGAGCACATGGACGTTGTTGGCTTAAAATAACGACTATTATATGTACCAGCAGTTGAACAAAAGAAGAAGATTCTTGTTTGCATCTCACTCAGAAAATTGGTGAAAAGCGCCAGCATCCAAAAGGGAATTCAGCAATCCACAAGCTCGTTTGCCTTTGCAAAGGCAAAACTCAGTCGCGAGTGGAATGGTGTGATGCCAAAATTAAGTAAAAATCCTCTTCTAGATCTTCACGATGCCCGACACCCATTGCTAAGTGTAACCGATGTGATCCCCATCACTTTCCATCTGGGGAAAGATTTCCGCAGCATGATTATCACCGGCCCAAACACCGGAGGAAAACAGTCACTTTAAAACTGCTGGCTTATTCCCTGTCTCTGGCATATTCAGGATTACTGATTCCCACCGCCCCAGAATCCACCATTGATGGTTTTATTATTCTTGCTGACATTGGCGAAGAACAAAGTATCCAACAGTTTAAGTACCTTTTCGGGCTCATTTAACACGTTTGATCGAGATTGCAAAAAAAGCGAATCCCACCACACTTCTACTCATTGATGAGCTAGGATCCGGAACCGATCCCGAAGAAGGGCAGCTCTGGGAATGGCTCTTCTTGAATCACTCCACCGAGAAAAGATTCCCAAGATGGTGTCTACTCACCTTCTTATCAAATCTTTTGCTTATGAATACGAAGATGTCAGAATGCAAGCGTTGGCTTTGACATTGCCTCTTGGCACCCACCTACAAACTCTATATCGGAAGCCCTGGCTCGAGTCAGGCTTTTGAGATTGCCAAACGCCTGGGCATTGAAAAAGACCTTTTAGAAGTTGCCAACAAGTATTTGGATACCAAAGCGGTATACACCCGCAAACTCATGAACAATATGCATCGCAAAAAAGAAGAAATTGATCAAACCCTTACACAAACAAAAGAAATGCAAAAAACCATACAACAAAAGAATACTACGAAGGCGAGATCAACAAAATCGAAACCAATTACAAAGGGAAATTTGAAAAAGATAGGCTTCGATTCCAGAGACAAATGCAAGATTACATGAAAGCCAAAGATGTTCTTTCAATTGTCCTGTCAGCAAGCATAGCCGAGAAGCTGAAGAACTTCAAGCCATGAGTGTGGTTCAAGAGAAAGTATCCACGTCCGACCTGATACTGAATTGATACCGATTCCCAAGAAAAACACAGAAGAAGAAATGCTCCTGATTCAGATGAATATACCACCAACTCGTTGAAAGAGTTTGCGATGTGAATGTAGAGATTTTGTATTTATCCCCTCCATTCAAAAAAGAAGCTCTGGTTGTAAAAAAGATTCCCCAAAAGAAAAAAGTAGAAGTTCAGTATGGACAGTGGAGACAAGTTTTATCGTACACCGATATTCAATTGATCACAAAGGATGAAGAAACTTCCGTCGATATTGAAGTTGACACACAGCTCATTGATTCCTACCCAACTGATAATCCCGAACGTTGTGATGTGCATGGATTTGGTGTTGAGGATGCCCTTCAAACCATCGACCAATTCTTGGACAAAGCCTATATGTCAAAGCTTCCCCAGGTGTACATATTACATGGAGCAGGCACAGGTGCTTTACGCGAAGCTGTTCAAGAGTTTGTGAAGAATCATCCGCATACAAAGAGCGTAAACCCAGGAGAAAAAACAACCATCGTATTTTTACGCTAACCTGCGATGGATTGTGGAATTTAATATATGGAGAGTTTATATGTTCGTAGGTTTTTGGAAATGAGTTTTGATTTTTACATAAATAGGGGGTTACATGGTGTATCCTTTGTTACCACTATTTAAAGAAGAAGATAGAGAAAGCGAGTTTACTGCCTTAACCGATAAAGCGCCTTGGTATAGTATTTTTGTGCAAACCGGCTACGAAGATAGAATTCGAGATTTCTATTTGCGTAAGTTCTGTCCTCATCTTGAATTTTTAATCCCAAAAAGGCAACTTCGAGAGCGGCAAGAAGGCCTTTGGAAAGAAATTTTGAAACCCATTTTTCCGGGTTACATTTTAGTCCGGGGGTGCATGAACTACAATGATTGCTACGCCATACGCCGCATGAACCATGTTTTGCGTGTCCTTTGTGACTTTACAGGCGAGCCAAGTAGAATACATCCCTCTGAAATTGCAGTACTATTAAAACTACTCCAAAATGGTGAAATTATCAGGCCCTCCAAAGCAATTGATATGGGCGACCGAATTGAAATCATTGAAGGACCGTTAAAAACATTGCATGGGATTGTACAATCTGTGAACCGCCGTAAAAGCAGAGCTCGAATCGTGCTCAATTTCTTGCAAAAAGAGCGAAAAGTCGATGTTTCATTGCAAATTATTCGACTTGCAGAGAATAGCTAGTGCCGTTTTTAAAATTGTAAACTTTTCATTTGCTATGATGACAAATCAACTTAAAATGATAATGTGAAAAAAATACAGCAATTTTTGAATTTGATGAGTCGTTTGAAAGTGAGGCTATTGTATGGCTTTATTGGAAGTTAAAAACCTACATACCTATTTCCATACCATGGATGGTCTAACAAAATCTGTAGAGGGTGTTAGTTTCTCTGTGGATAGCGGAGTTACCCTTGGATTGGTTGGAGAATCAGGATGTGGAAAGTCTGTTACATCTCTCTCTATCATGCAGCTTGTTGCATGTCCTCCGGGAGAAATTCACGAAGGTGAAATCTGGTTTCAAGGCGAAAACCTTCTGAAAAAAACTCCTGAGCAAATGAGAAAGATTCGCGGAAATCAAATATCAATGATATTTCAAGAACCCATGACTTCTTTAAACCCTGTTTTTACAGTTGGTAACCAAGTCATGGAAGTCTTAATGAATCATAAAGGTGTCACTGAACACGAAGCAAAAGAAAAAACCATTTCCCTGTTTCATGACGTTGGCATCCCCGATCCTAAACGCCGTGTCGATAACTTTCCCCACCAAATGTCGGGAGGTATGAGGCAACGTGTCATGATTGCTATGGCTCTCGCATGCGATCCCAAACTCCTTATTGCAGACGAACCCACCACTGCTCTGGATGTAACCATTCAAGCGCAAGTTCTCGAATTAATGCGAGAAATCAAAAAGAAAACCAACACGTCTATTATTCTCATTACACACAATTTGGCTGTCGTTGCCGAAATGGCAGACTACATTGCAGTTATGCATTATGGACGTCTCGTTGAATATGCACCTGTTAAAGAGCTTTATGGAAATCCAAAACATCCCTATACTCACGGCCTTTTAAATTCGATTCCTCGAGTTGACAAACCCAAAACAGATGAATTACTCCCCGCTATTCCCGGTGTTGTTCCCAATCCTTACAATCCACCTCTCTGGTCAGAAATTCCATCCCAGATGCAAATATGCTCAACCTTAAATGCGTAAACAAGAAGAACCACCCTACGTCCTATTACCCGGCAGCGATAGCCACTTTTGCTGCTGGTTCCCAGTCCAAGAGTAAGGAGAAAATCGAAATATGAGCAAAAAAACCTTCAACCTAAACTGTCAAAAAAGACAAAGATATGATCTTTGAAGACATAAAGCCAGCTGCACCCACTTTCAAATCAGATGCTTTGGTTGTCACAAGCCACAACTTACGAAATTTTTCCTTATTCATGGAGGCATTTTTGGCCGGAAAATTGCAGAAGTAAAGGCAGTTGACGACATCACATTCCATATTCGAAGGCGAAACCCATGCACTTGTTGGGGAATCCGGTTCAGGAAAACCACAGCTGCAAAAAACCCTGACTTTGCCTTTTTTAAGCGGATGCTACCCTGGGCGATATTTACCTACGTAATTTTCATACCCAAACAATGGACAATATCAATTTCATACTCGTGGAGATGAACTCCGAAGACTCCGCTCCGGAATGCAAATCGTCTTCAGGATCCCAGCGATCATTGAATCCAATGGCCTCGTTGGCGATATCATCGAAGAACCTTGGTTGTTCACGGAGTTAAATCAAAAAAAGAACGACTCGAGCGCGTTGTCAATATCATGGAAATTGTTGGTTCTCGTCCTGAAATACCTGAAGCGTTATTCACACGAATTTTCAGGTGGACAGCGCCAGCGCGAATTGGTATTGCAAGAGTTAATTGTGTTGAATCCCAAGTTCATCGTATGCGATGAAGTCAGATTCGCTCTTGACGTATCTATCCAATCGCAGATCATCAATCTGCTTCAAGATCTTCAAAAGAAATTCAACTTAACCTACCTTTTCATTGCCCACGATTTAGCCGTTGTGAGACACATGGCCGATACCGTAGGCGTCATGTATCTTGGTAGTATGGTTGAATCCGCACTAAATCCTTGTTTTATTTAACAAACCTTCTCATCCCTATACGCAAGCATCTCTGAATGCGGTTCCTGTTCCGATCCTTCTGTAGATCGTAACAAAACCATTATCATGGGCGATATTCCTCCCCCATCAATCCCCCAGTGGATGCCGTTTCCGCACCCGATGCCCCAAAGTAATGGATATTTGCAAAGAACAAATACCTCCCACAAAAAGAAATTGAACCGGATCACTTTGTAGCTTGCCACCTATTTTAAAAAAGGAAGCAAATCATGCGAAGTCCCATTGAAATTACAAATGCAGCTTTTAAAACAGCAGAGCGGGTACAGAAAAGAAGTAGACGATTTTCTACATGAGCTTCGACATGATTATGAAGAACTCTATCAAAAAGTTGTTGCATACAAAGAAGAAAAACAGCATTTGCAAAAGGAGCTGGAACAATACACCCTACGGGGGAGCAGTTGCAAAAAGCTCTCACATTGGCACAAAAAACAGCCGATGATATCAAGCAGTCAGTTGAACGACAAGAAAAGATCTAACCATGATGCAAGCCAATGAAAAGCCAGCAGATCGTCCAAAAAGCAGAAGAAAATTACAACAGATTGCACTCATACCGAAAGTTCCTCTAGTGAACTTTCCAGTTATTTGCAAAACCTATCAAAACTTACCCAGCGCCTTGACCACGAAGCCCAAAAGGTAACGGACATCGGCTGGAGAAAAGATGATGAGGATATAGAGAACTAACAAAAATTTGCCATAATCTCATTGTTTTGGGGGCAATAGTTTTGGTTTATTGGGAGTGATCATGAAGGTACAAAGTTCTGTAATGCGCGTGTTTATGGTGACATGCATTGACTCTTGATCATCATAAATACAGCTTTTTCTAATTTTGGTATTTATTGGTCCCATGGATTTTCTTATAAAGATACCTATCTTCGCTTCTGGATTCCACTTAATCTTCTATATTGTTCTCTCTGTATATATGTCTTTCAAACCTCACTTTACTACGTCATCTATGGCGGTTTTTCAGTATTGTCGAATACATCAAGCTCATTGCCATGTAGGAACTTTTTCCTGTTTTTTCTTGCATTGTTTTCTTCACCCGGAAACTGGTTTTTATGCCGATTTTTCTTTACAGTCATGTTATTTTGTCTTTTTGACTTTGCCTTATCCATTCCTCGCTTCATCAAGCGTGTTATCCATTTCCCTTTAAAACGTATGCAGCAGTGTAAAAGAATACATATATCAGGGAATGAAAAAAAGAGTACTCTCATTATTGGAGCAGGACAAGCAGGGCACAAAATCCTGCGAGAAATTCAAGATTATGCTCAAAATCAGTATCATGTCATTGGTTTTATTGACGACGATCCCGCCAAAAAGAATACCGTGATCAGCGGACTTCCCGTGCTGGGAAACTCCAGTCAAATGCCCTCCATCATTCAAAAGCACTGCATTCAAACGATCATTTTTGCTATCCCTTCCATATCCAATAATCGTCGCCGCGAAATGATTATTCAATTAGCAGGTACAAAAGTTGAAATTATCACTGTTCCCGGTATATACGAACTTTTAAACAAAGACCTTAATCTCGCAGCCTTACGATCTATCAGCATAGAAGATCTGTTACCACGAAAACCAATCCAAACCGACCTTACCAAAGTGCAAGAGATTATTCAAGACAAAATTGTACTTCTCACAGGAGCAGGGGGTTCTATTGGGTCAGAACTTGCTCGCCAGATTTCTCGATTTAAACCCAAGCAGCTCATTTTGTTTGAAAATTGCGAGAACAATCTTTTCTACATCGATCAAGAACTTCGAAATGAAGAAAATTTTGAAAAAGGAATTCCAGTCATTGCCGATATGAAAAGAAACGAAAGAGTGCTAGAAATCTTTTATCGCTACCAACCCGAAATAGTTTTCCATGCAGCTGCTTACAAACACGTTCCCCTGATGGAGCTAAATCCTACCGAGGCATATTCCAACAATGTAGAAGGTACACGCAATTTACTAGAAGCATCCGTACTAACAGGCGTTAAAACATTCATTAACATCAGCACCGACAAAGCTGTCAATCCAACCTGCGTGATGGGAAGAACTAAACAAGAAATCGAAAAGCTTATTTATGAATATGATCAAAAATATACCATGGTTGGAGCCAGTGTACGTTTTGGGAATGTACTTGGCAGCGAAGGATCTGTATTAAAAGTCTTCCAAAGACAGCTTGAAAACGAAGGTATGATTCGCATCACCGATATGAATATGAAACGCTACTTTATGCTTATCCCCGAAGCAGTAGAGCTTGTCCTTCAAGCTTCTTCCATGGCGCAGGGCGGTGACATTTTCTTCCTTAAAATGGGAGATCAAGTTCCCATTGTCGATCTTGCAAAAGCATATACCAGGCTCAAAGGTTTTGAGCTGGGCAAAGATATTCCCATTAAGATCATTGGAAACCGAGGAAATGAAAAGCTTGCAGAAGAACTATGGGGAGAAAACGAAAAACCACTGCCCACCGACAGTGAATTTATCTTTCGCATCGCCCACACCGACCAATACTAACTTTGAGTTAAACATCACGTGGACGGAAGATTGATCAGGTATCGCCAAGCAGATATCACTTGAATAAAGATATCATTCTCAATAAATTCCTCATCGCGATCCATACATAGAATGGTTCCTTTGTTTAAATGGTATCTTTTACATGTGTTGATGAGTCCCCTGATTTCACGATTTTTTGTGGATGGATCATCGAGGTGGACTGCAACTTGAATGGCTTCTTGTATGGTAGTATTGCCTTTTATTACAAAGTCACATTCAGTTTGATCTTGAATAGAGTATGCAATGCTTTTCCCATGTTTAATGAGTTCAAGGTATACCGTGTTTTCCAATAATCTTCCCATATCCTGGCTCAGTTTAAAATCCAGTGCAGTACCCAACCCCTGATCGATCACATATGTTCTCTTTCGAGAAAATTCCGTTTTGATGACAGATTCATCAAATTTATCCAAACAATGGTTAAGGAAGATGGATTCTGTGTAAGACTGAAAATCGTACAAGGTGTTTTTGCTGATTTTGTAGCCTTGCGATTTCAGTTCAAGGTACACTTTATGTACACTAAAATCGCATGCACTGGAAGAAATGACTCGTTTGCAGAAGTATCTCAAAGCAGCGGTTTGAGAAATGTCATACCGCTGTATCAAGTCTCGAAGAACCATCACATTGAAGTATTCCTGCAGTATTTTAATCCGAATATTTTCATCTTTACCAATGATTTCTGGAAAACCTCCCTGGTGAATAAAACTTTGAAAAAGTGATTGCATCTTTCCTTGACCAGAGCTTGTATTAATGTTAATGGAGGGGTGATGGATCGCTCGATATTCGTGAAAAGAAAGAGGATATACTTCAAAGTTTAGTGTTCTTCCACGCAAAGAGGATGCAATTTCTCTGGACAACAGCGTTGCATTGGATCCGGTAATATAGATGTGTTTACTGATGGTTTCGTAAATTCTTGCAACAAACTTTTCCCATTGGGGTGCTTCCTGAATTTCATCGAAGAAGAAGTAACACTGCGAAACGTCCACTCCAGGGAATAGTTCTCTGTAGGATTGAAGAATAATATCCAGTTCATCGCAGCGAAAAGGGATTCTTTCGTCTTCAAAGTTTATGAATACAATGTGTTCTTTTGGAACTCCTTGCTGAAGTAGTTTTT
>JAXGOZ010000006.1:0-100034 GCA_040767255.1 Caldisericia bacterium | reverse complement strand
AGAGATTTTTTCTAGTAAAATAAGACTCAACAGCATGTAACTTGGAACATTATCATGATCTGTCTATGCTTTACATTTTAAAACATAGACAGATCATTTCCTATAAGTTCTAAGCAATATCTATCGAAGAATTCTTGTATTTGGTGAAATGGTGTGGTCAGCTCCCAAAAAGTAGGCATATGTTAAGAAAAGCACATACTTGATTTGGTATAATTTATTTAGACAGGTAGGAGGTATCAATGCGAAACTTTGTGGTGGTATTGGTAGGCTTTTTGATGGTGGTTTGTTGTATATCTTGTACCCAAAAACAAGGGGCTGATGAAATGTTGGAAAATTCAGCTATAGAGAAAATCCTTCAAAAAAAAGACACGACCTATATTATGGATGTTCTGATCCAATCCGATCAATCGATGATTGCACTGGGAATGACAGAATCCCCCTTTTTACCTGCACATTCGGGTAGACCAGAAGTAGAAACTCCACAGGATAGAGTATATGGATTTCTATGTTCCCTGTCAGCCGATATGCAAATCCAGTGGCTGCATTATCTCTCACCTGAACTCCCTGGAAGAGGATTGTCGTTAACCCAAGATCATGAATTCAATATCCATGTTGTACACACGCAAAAACTACAATTGCAGGAAGAAGACGATTCTTTTGGTTTGTTTGTTTCCAAGTACGCTTACGATGGTACATTCTTGCAGCGACACCAGATTTCCAATTATACCGTGCAAGATTGTGAATCGTTTGTATTTGATCCAACCATGGAGAGATTGTATGGTATTTTTTCTCCCGACAACTTCCGCACGATTGGTTCTTTTGCTGTAGTTAAATCGATTTCTGAAAACCCATCCACAGAAACAGAAAATAATTACTTGGTTTGCTTGTCCTACGATGGAGATATGCTATGGTACCAAGAAATAGTGTCTGCTGTTACCTATCCATCACGGATGACTATTCAATGCAGTTTTGATCGCCTGCGTGTCTATGTTGTCTTGCAACAGGAAGACCATAATGAAGCATATCAAGCAGAATTTGGGATCATAGATTCTTCCATCCAGTCACCTAAAGGTGATGTTCTTTGTTTTTCATCCGATGGAGAAGCCATATGGACTGCCCTTACGAAACCTGATTTTGGTGACTATGTACATTCCATTACGGAAGATGCAAATGGTACATTGTATTGTTTGCACACAAAAAAGAAAATACTAGAAACGGAATCACACATTCGCTTGTATATCACAACTATTGATAAACAAGGTCAGAGGAAAGAAACATACCTTACGCAACCTGTATTGCTGTCGTCCGTTTCCTATTATCCAGCGATGCAGCTTATATATAATTCCGCTACCGATTGTATCAATATTATACGCGAACCTTTTCTCTCTCTTCGATCTCCTTTTTTACCACAAACCCTTTTTGTTGGGGAATTTTCCAAGGATTTCCAATCGTTTGTATGGTTACAAGAATATTTTGTGACAAAACCTTCGGTAAAAACCAGTATTCAATTATTGACCTGCGACCGAGTAAAAGTTGATTCTTCTGGGAATCTTCTTATTGCAGGGCGTATTGTCTTTGAAATGACTGAAGCTGATCTAGTAGTGGAGAGTGCTACACCGAAGGAACTCAAGATATTCCCTACAATGTTTGAAAACATGCCAGAATCACGATATCTAACCTGGGACAAGTATCCTTCTTTTTTACTTCGCGTGTCTAAAAGTGGAGAACCGCTTGACTTCACTTTTTTTGGAGGAAATGGGTGATGGAGTGCATTTTATATCTCAACGAAAATCTCATGAAGCAGCAAAAATTGTTGATTCGTTGTTTATTATGGATTTCACAGAAGTGATGTTGTCCGAAATTGGTAGTCATGGGGATTATTCCAAGCATACTCAACTGGGTTCAACATATGATCTTCGAGATCATTACTATGCTGAAAAGAATCCTTCTTTTTTTTAGAAAGGTAGCATTTTTTTAAATCTGATGCCTATTCTCATCGTTTATGGGTTTATAGTTTTTGTTCTTCATCCATTGTTGTTTGGGTAGTATTGCAATAAAAAAGATGCCATTCCTATTCTTGTTAATATGGAATCGTCTTATTCAGCTATGCCGTGGGCTTCGTAGACATCTTGAATGAAAATGATACCATGGCCTGGTTTGTTGAGTTCCAGTTCATCTCGTATTGTACAGGCGATAGATTGTGCTTGATCTTCTGTTGTGATGATCATTACAATTTCTTTTTCTGGTTCAATGTCCATGTTAAATATTTTGGTGGTTTCGAGGGTTCCTGAACCTCTTGCATTGAGTATGGTACCGCCTTTAGAGCCTGCTTGCTTGGCTATGTTGATGACATCTTCTGCTCTTCCTTTGTTTACTATGGTGATGAGAAGTTTATGCATAGTTTCTCCTTGTGCTTTTTCCTTTGTAAGATTTTCACATTTGTAACATCTGGATCCTAGAATATTGCATGTTCGGATCGCAAAAATAATACCATGATTTGGTTTGTCAAAAGAAAATTCTCTGTTTAAGGAATCAATGACAATTTTGGCTGTATTTTCGTCCGTACCCAGCAGAACAACTTCTTTTCTTTCGTCACATATAGAAAGAAAATTGAGCACAAGACTACATACTGTTCCTCGTCCTAAAATCACAGTTCCACCAGGGATTCCCAGTTTTTTTGCTTTTTGTAGGACGTTGCTTCCTTTTCCGTAAGGAACAATCACGTAAATTAATTCAAAAATAGATCCTTGATCAAGTGTATTCATCTTACGTTTCCTCTCTGTTTGTTTGAGATTTGACTCTGAAGATGACACCTAGTATTTGCAATGTAATGATAGGAATCATAGCAACCATTGCAATCATACCAAAACCATCAACCAGAAGATTGGATCCCTCAAATGCATTGGCTGCACCTTGAATAAAGGCTAGAATAAATGTAACGGTAATGGGACCAGTAGCCACTCCACCAGCATCAAAGGCAATACCAACAAATAGTTTTGGGGAAAAAAACATAAGGACTAAACATATGATATAACCAGGCAACAAGTAGTGCCATAATTGAATTTGAGGAATAAAAACGCGCAGAGCTGACAACATAACAGCAAAACCAACTCCAATCGCTAAAAATATCAGCACGGCTTTACGCTTTACATAACCACTGGTTACATCTTCAATTTGATGCGTCAGTACATATACAGCAGGTTCAGCCAGTATCGTTACAAAACCAAGAATAAAACCAATTAAGACAATGATCGATTTATGTGGAAGCAGTGCTAGTGTTTTTCCAATTGTTGCTCCAACTTCCATAAATCCTGCATTTACACCAACTAGAAAAAGCAAGAGCCCGGCAAAGGCAAAAGCAAATCCGGTAAACAATTTACGGAACTCTGATTTACGCAAACGAAAAGAAGTTGTTTGTATAAATAGCAAAATACCGATGAGGGGTACAATAGCAATGACACTTTCTTTAACATATTCAGGAAGAATAGAGGTAAAAGCGCCCAGAACTGTTTCAGATTGTAAGGTTTTGGAAGCAAGAGTCCCTGTAAAACTGCTTGTATCTTTGAATAGTCCCAAAATCATAACTGACATGACTGCCCCTACGGATGCTATAGCTACTAGTCCAAAACTATCTTTTTCAGAAGCTTTGCTGTCCTTCTTTAACATTGAAATACCTACAGACAGGGATAGGATAAATGGAACTGCGAGTATGCCTGTGGTGGAACCAGAGGCATCAAGCGAAATTGCAAGAAATTCTGGTGAAGAAAAGAATGCTAGGCCAAAAAGGAGAAGGTAAAGAACGAATAAGACTTTGTACAATGGGATGTTGTACAATACTCTGAAAAAACCAAATGCCAAGAGGGTGGACAAACCAATCGAAACGACCATCAAAATACTGTAGCTTGATATTTGTCCTGCAGTTACTTTGTCTACTTGCTTTGCAAATACGAGCAAATCGGGTTCTGCAATGGAAACAAAAAAACCAAGGATGAGTACGCTTATCAGTGCAATCCACACAACATTCTTTTTTGCTAGAGAAGACCCTATGATACTACCAAGTGGACCAATACCAATTTCCACACCAAACAAAAATATCGTGAGACCAAGCATTACCAATACAGCCCCAAACAAGAATGAAATAAGGGCAAACGAAGGGATGGGGGTGATGGTAAATGAAAGAACAAAAACCAATACTATGATTGGCAAAACGGAAAAAATCACTTCTTTGAATTTCGATAGCACCGTATTCAAACTTGTGTTGTCCTTTCGCGTTCGGTTTTACTTGCAAAACCTATGCAGGTAACCCTATTATAGCAAACTACCCACCTGGTAGACAACAAAGGTAAGAATATAGGCAACCATGGTTAATCCAAAAAATTGGATAAGCGCCCATTTCCAGGAATTGCTTTCCCGGTGAGTCACTGCGCATGTAGCTACGCAAGGAGCACTGATTAAACAAAACAACATGATGCAAAAAGCAACAAGAGGGGTGTATTGGTCTCTTAGTTTATCTCGTAAAGGCACCTGATTGTCTTCTGTTTCTCGCACGGCATTAACTATACCTAGCTGTGCGACAAACATTTCTTTAGCAGCTAGAGCTCCAATGAGAGCGGTACCAATTTTCCAATCAAATCCAATAGGTTTGAGAGCTGGCTCCAGGAATCGTCCAATGCGACCTGCATAAGTAAAGGATAGTTCTTTCTCCTGCATTTCTTGGGCAATCTCTTGTAGCTTCTCTTCTTTTTGAACGCCTGGTAAAGAGCTGGATTGTGCAGTTTGAATTTCATTTTGATAGTCTTGCGAGTACGTTTGGATTTTTGGAAAGGAAGCTAGTCCCCATAAAAGTACGGACAAGATTAAGATAATACTTCCCGCTTTTTTGAGATATTCTTTGGACTGATTCCACATTTCTAAGAAGAGATTCCGCAATGTTGGCATACGATATTCGGGAAGTTCAATGAGGAATGGAACAGAATCTCCCTTAAATATGGTTTTCCGAAGCAATTTAGCAGCAACCATTGCTACTAGAACGCCAATAATATACATCAGCCAAAGCATAGGACCATGCAAATGAGAAGGGAAAAAGGCTGGTATTAATAGTGCATATATGGTAAGTCTTGCACCGCAGCTCATAAGGGGAAGAACCATCATGGTGGTCATTCGCTCTTGTTTAGACTCAAGAGTGCGAGTAGCCATAATAGCGGGTACCGAACATCCAAATCCAAGAAGCATAGGTACAATGCTTTTCCCATGAAGATTCATCTTGCTCATGAATCCATCCATGATAAATGCTACACGGGACATATAGCCAGTTCCCTCTAAAAATGCAATGGCAAGAAATAGTAGAAGAATATTGGGCAAAAATACAATGACTCCGCCTACGCCTCCAATAATACCTTCTACCAAAAGAGCACGAAATATCGGATAAAAACTAGCTGGCCAATATTGAATAATCAACGAGCTAAGCCACGAAAAAAATAATTCAATCCATTCCATGAATGGAGCTCCAAGCAAAAATACAAGGGAAAAAACGATATACATAAGTCCTAGAAAAATCAGAATTCCCCAAAAGGGATGTGTTAATACTTCATCCATTTTTTCGGTGAACCTGGAATTTTTTGTTTTCACAGTTATGACTGATTTGTGCAACCATTTCTGGATAGTAGCATATCTTGCTTGTGTAGAAATGTTTCTGGAGATCGTATAGGTTGATGTTCTTTCTTGAATCTGACGAATAGAAAGAGCTTGACACATCTGCAATATTTTTTCTTTCAGCTGCGTGATGCCTTGGTTTTTATGCCCTATTGTTTTTACAACTTCTACATGCATTGCTTCAGATAACAGCGTTTGATCGATTCGATATCCTTTTTTTTCTGCTGAATCAGTCATATTCAAAACCACAAGAATGGGAATTCCTTTTTCCATTAGCTGAGTAGTAAGAAAAAGATTGCGTTCAAGTGAAGATGAATCAACTACGCTGATGATAAGATCGGGGGATTCGCTTTCAATGACACTTCGTGCGACTTCTTCTTCTGGTGAATGGGCTTGTAAATCATACATGCCTGGGAGATCTATGATTCGGATGTTGGCATTGTGGAGTCGTAGTTGTCCTTCTTTTTTTTCTACGGTAACGCCTGGATAATTACCAATGTGTTGGTGAGAACCAGTTAAAGCATTAAAAAGCGTAGTTTTCCCACAATTTGGATTTCCCGCTAAGACAACTGTATAGGTTTCATTAGAAGTAGTAATCTTCACTTTGGCTATTGCTCTTCCTCTACTTCGATTGTATCGTACAGTCCTGCGTCCATGGCAAATTTGCTATCTCCCGCTTGAATCAACATGGCTCCTCTTCTTCCATGTCTACGAAGAACTGCTATTTGCTTGCCACACAATATCCCCATGCAGGATAACCGTCGGACATAAGCTTCATCTCCATGGATGTGACTGATTTTCATCATTTTACTACATTCTGCATCTGATAATCTGCATCGTCCTTTACCGGCAACACAGTGATTACAAAAGTTTCTCCCTCTGCGCCTCATATGGATCTCTCTTTTTTAAAATCCCGAACAAAATCAACTAGTTTTTCTGTTATATCCGCACCAATAGCATGCTCAATTTTGCATGCAGCAAGGTTTGCTTGCTCCATTTCAATTTGCAGAACATGGACAAAAAAATCTCGCAGAACAGTATGTCTTTGTAGTATTTCTATCGCTCTTTCCTGCCCAAGAAGGGTTAATTTGAAAGGTTTGTACGGTTGATATTCGATTAGATTACGTTTTTTTAGGTTTCTTAGAGCAGCTGTAACAGACGATTTTTTGACAGAAAGATACTCGCTGATAGTAGAGGCATGAACATATCCAGAATCCCCTGCTAAAACTGCGATTGCCTCGATGTAATCCTCAAGACTTGAACTTAACATAAGCATCTCTCCATAGTAAATTATAGATACTATGTTAGTCACCTCTAACTTTTTGTCAACCATGAAATGGAAAAAAGTTAGTTTGCGCTAACTCATGGGATATGGAAAGATCTTATTTCCCCATCAACAAAACTTTTAGAGACTGTTAGCCAAAACGACCCGTGATATAGTCCATAGTTTGTTGATGTTTTGGTTTGATAAAGATTTGTTTGGTTTCCCCATATTCTATGCATTCCCCCATTAAAAGAAATGCAGTATAATCAGACGCTCGAGCAGCTTGTTGCATATTATGAGTGACAATGATGATAGTATATTCTTTTTTTAACTCTTGCATCGTTTTCTCAATCTTTGCTGTAGCAATAGGGTCTAAAGCAGAGCAAGGTTCATCCATGAGAATGACTTTTGGTTCAATCGCCAGGGTTCGAGCCAAACACAGACGCTGTTGTTGTCCGCCTGATAGCGACAAACCAGATTTCCGAAGATCATCTTTCACTTCATCCCATAAAGCAGCTTTGCGAAGACTTCTTTCAACAATAGCATCCAACACTTTTTTATTTTTTTCTCCGGCAATTCTAGGTCCATAGGCAACGTTATCGTATATGCTTCGTGGTAGGGGGTTTGGCTGTTGAAAGACCATCCCTATAGTTTTGCGAATTTCAACTGGATCGGTTTCCTTTGCATAAATGTCGATATTTTCATATACAGCTTTTCCTTCAATGCGAACACTTGCTATAGTGTCATTCATGCGATTGAAGCATCGTAGGTAGGTTGATTTTCCACATCCAGAAGGTCCCATGATGGCAGTAATGCTTTTTTCTTCAAAAGAAAGAGATACTTCTTTTAAAGCTTGTTTTTTCCCATACCATAAAGATAGGTTTTCGGAATAAAGGGTTGGTTCCATATTTTAAGCTCCCTGTTTGAGAAATCTTCGAGTATATAATGTGCTCAATACACGTATTAAGGTGTTCATCAAAACAATAACGATGAGAAGGATGACAGCAATTCCCATCGCTTGAGCAATAAGGTCATGTCTTGTCATTGAACCCGTGCAAGGAGCTTCTGTTGCTAAATAAAACAAATGGAGTGCAAGTGTTCTTGCACCATCAAATGGAGTGGTAGGGACAAAAGGACTAAAGCCAGCAGTAGCAAGAAGAGGGGCAGTTTCAGCAACCACTCTACCCATACAGAGAATGATCCCTGTAATGATACCAGGTAAAGCGGAAGGAAGAACGACCAACCAGGTTGTTTCCCACTTGGTGGCACCCAAACCTAAAGATGCTTCTCTCCACGATTTCGGAACACTTCTAAGAGCTTCTTCCGTTGCTGTCACCATAAATGGAAGAGAAAGACATGCCATGGTTAAAGCTCCTGCTAGAATACTTGCATGTCCCACAAGAGTAACAAACAATGCAACTCCAAACAATCCAAAAATGATAGATGGAATTCCGGCTAGACTATTGAGTGCATACCGAATAAAATGGGTAAATCCATTTTCTGGAGCATACTCCGAGAGATATATTGCTGCACCAACACCCAAAGGAATAACAAATAACAATGTCATAACAATCAAATACACCGTTCCTACAATGGGAGCTAGTAATCCTCCCTTTGTGGTGGGTCCAAAAACAAAAGATAAACTCAAAGAACTCCAGCCATGCACAATTGTGTAAATGATTAAAAAAATCAATGCACCCATGACGATAAAAGTGAGAAATGATAGTACTGTCCATGCAATTGTTTGAGAAGTCTTTGGATGGATCATGATGATACACCTCTTTTCCCCAAGGAAAAGCTAATACTATTGAAAATAAAAACAAAAAACAAAAGTATGATTCCACATCCAAACAAAGCATGAATATGTGCACTACCAATTGCAGCTTCTTCAATTTGACCAACAATATTACTGGTCAAGGTTCGAGAAGGATCGAATAAGCTTCTTGGAATACTGAAAGAATTCCCTATGACCATATAAATAGCCATTGCTTCACCTATGGCTCTTCCCACACCAAGGATGATTGCACTAATGATTCCAGATTTTGCAGCAGGTAAAATAACATGCCAAATGGTCTGCCATTTAGTTGCCCCTAAGGCAAGGGATGCTTCTTTGTATTTTTTTGGGACAGCGCGCAGGGTGTCTTCACTTACAGAAACGATGGTGGGTATCGTCATTAAGACTAGAACCACAATTGCAGCTAAAAGGCTATATCCAGGAGGACCAAATCGAGCACGAATCAGGGGCACTAGAAAAACCATTCCAATCAATCCATACACAACAGAAGGTATTCCAACGAGTAGATCAATACAGGGTCGAACAATATCACGGAGAAAATTAGGAGCAACCTGTGTCATAAAAACAGCAATGGCAATGCTTAGAGGAGCTGCAATCAATACACTGCCCACAGTAACATATATAGATCCAACAATTAAAGGTAGGGCACCATACGTATTATTGGCCAGACTCCATTCTTTTCCGAACAGAAAATTCCAAAGTCCATTTTCAATGAAAGCAAGAAAGCCATTGCTAAAGATAAAATATACAATTCCTATTAGAATAAGAAGAGAAATTAGTGCTGTTCCCAGCAATATGAATCTCATGGATTGTTCGATTGTTTTTTTCTGCACGTTTTACCCTTTCAACCACCATAAAGCCCAGGGTTACTGGGGGGCAGACCTTACCCTGAGCTTTATGCAACGGCTTACTACGCTAATATACTAATGGCACAAAACCATTCTCAGCTACAATTTTCTGACCTTCTTCACCACGACAAAAGTTCAAAAAAGCATTCACAGCATCACTTGGAATTGTTTGAGTAATGAAATACAAACGTCGCACGATTGGATACGTTCCCTGTTGGCAGGTTTCAATCGTACACTCTACATCATTTACTAATAAAGGTTTTACACCATTAATATACCCTAAGGATACATAACCAATACCGCTGGCGTCTTCTTGAATACCAATTTGAACTTCACCATTGGATTTTTTGGCTAAAGCGGTGGGAGAAACTGAGAGTTTCTTAAGAACTACAGAGTCAAAACAGTCACGAGTACCTGATCCTTCTTCTCTACCATAGACAGTAATCTGAAGATCATTACCACCAACTTCTGACCAATTGACAATTTCACCAGCATAAATTTTTGTAATCTGCTCTAGTGTTAATCCTTGAATAGGGTTGTTTTCATTTACAATAACTGCTACACCATCTCGAGCAACAGGGATAGGAATCAAATCATTTTCTGTGATCTTGATTTCACGAGAAGCAGCACCAATATCTACTGTACCTGCAGCAACTTGTTTTACACCAGCGCTAGAACCACCACCAGTGTAGGTGATTTCAAGATTGGGATGTTTTTCCATAAAAGCCAACGCAAATTTTTCTGCCAAAGGCAAAACACTGGTAGATCCAGCTTCTCGAATGACACCAGTATAGGAAATTTCTTGGGGTGTTGTGTCGTTGACAGAACCATCTGTATCGGATGTTTGATTTCCACATCCTACGGTTGTCATACTAATTCCTACAATAAGAGTTAGGACTGCGAGTATGGATATTGCTTTATTCCATTTTACAAACATACATTTTCCTCCTAAGAGAGTATTAAAATTCGTACAATGTAAGGTGTAACATGGAAGTGTTAAGAAATGATTAAGATCAGTTTAAGCCTAGATAAAATTCCAGGCGGTCAAGCAAAGTGATTTGTAATAACCACCTGGAAACGGTTTAAAAATGAGATTGTATATCAGTTTCCTATATAGATAAGATCAATTTTGACTTGCGTTATATTGTCTGCTGCATCAATCGAACGTACACGAAGAAGTTCTTCATCTCGCTCCATTGTATATGTAACTGTGAAGGAGCCATCTTCTTCAATGGGTACTTCTTCAGAACCAATTTTTAAGCGGACGCCTGGTTCTGTTTTGCCTTTAAACTGAAAAGTTTTTGTGGATGTTTCGAAAACTCTTGGAAGATCTACCTTCAAAAATGGAGGAATGGAATCCTTTATAATAATACTCTGGAAGTAAGCTTGTCTTCCATCTTTTGCAGTAGCCTTTATTTCGATAGGATTCTCGCCTTCTTTAAGCCGTAACCGTTCATAAAAATATCCGTTAGCATACGATATACTTACCAAGCCGTTAATTGAAAGAGTTGTAAACGGTTCCGTCTCCCCTTCAAGAGTAAATTCTTTTTCCTTTGTTATCATCCCATCAGGTGGAAGGTTGGTTTGTATGGTTAAAGGTTGCGGTACGATCACATGGATTTCAACGTCAATTGTTTTCTTGCCCTTGTTGGTTGAAACAAGAACTTGTCCAGATGATGCCCCGTCAGGGAGCGTAGATGTATCCATCGAGAGGTAAAATGTTTGGATATTTTGTGTAATTTTCTGAGGTGTAATCTGCATCCAGGATTCTGCTCCAACTACATTACCATCTAGCACATCTGTACCAGTCCAAACCACTTGAAATTGTCTTTGAACCACCTCGCCCTGTTTTGTTTCACCAACAATGATAGAGGATGGTTCTACGAAAAGAATGGGAGTTGCGTTTTCAGAAAAACAATACAATACATTTCCTGACACGAAAACTTCTTCGCCGGTTACTACAGGCATTCTTCCGTAAGAACCGGTAGCATATCGAAATTTTATGGATCCATCGGATTTATCAATACAAAGAAAATCCCCCTCATAAAGAATGGTATACAGATAATTCTTCGAGGCCATGAGTTCTGTAAAATAGGAAAATCGATCATCGAATCGTTTCTGCCACCAGAGTTTCTCCAGGTTGTAGTTTATGCAATACAAGCGGCCAGTAAAAGAACATAAATAAATAGCATCTTTTGCTAGTGTAGGAGCAAATCGACCAAAATTCTCCTCTTCGAATCGCATACTTTTTTCAAGTTTCCCCGTTTGTAAGTGGATTTTCTGTAACCAACTTTCATTGGCTGGGCCACCTCTTCCTCTGCCCATCATCATGGGATTTTCAGTAATATACATATAGTCATCATGGATACTTGGGGTACCCAGAAAACCATCTTCTCCCAATGGTTTTACAGTCCATATTTGACGATGCGTCTCTATATCAAAAGCATAGATATGAGGAAATACAATCGTGCGGGTTGCTTGGTCATATCGAATCGCACCACCCATAATAACAGAACCACTTTTCGTCAAATAATCTCCCCAAAAAGCAAAATCTTCAATAGAGAGAGTCTGAATGATTTCCCCTGATTCATTGATCTGGTGAATATCTCCACCCACGGTTTTACTAAATGTGCTATTCATTTTCCCTGTGGAAACAAAAACATCTTTGCCATCTGCTAAGGGGGGACTAATGACTAAGACTTGTTCGATTCGTTTCGACCAAAGCTCCTTGCCTGTTTGCAAATCAACTGCGTACAACAAGCAAGAATCATCCTCTATACCTCGCCGACTAAAGATTGGTCCATATGTGACATACATTTGCGTGGGACTGATATCAATTCCCACTACATATCGTCTATCTTCTAAAGGATACTTCCACAAAACAGAAGCATCTTTTTTCGAAATGGCATGAATATACCCACTGTGGTCAGCAAAATAGAGAACATCTCCATAGGTTTGAATATCTGTAATATAGTCTCCATAAAAAGGGTATCGCCAAAGCATGGAAATGCCGTGACTAGTATCTTGATGAATATACCCAGTGTGCTGACTATTCCCTTTGAAACCATGGAAATAGAAAGGGGGTTCTTCTGGTGGAGAATCTCCATCGGTATTTTGTTGATCAAGTTCATCATCGCAAAGTTGGAATACTTGGGCATTCAGATTTTTTTCTTCCAATGCTCCCGAAATTGATGAAGACTTACCTGGTTGGTAATAAGGAGGAAGCGTAATATTGGTAAAATTGGGACAGCCTAATAGCAGGGCTTGGTAACTTAAAAGATGGAAATCTTCATTGCCATGAACACTTGGAATCTGCATAGGAGAAAAAACAATGATAAAAACTAATCCTGCAAGAAATATTCGGATCCAAATATTTTGAATAACGTTTTTCATGGTTCCACCACCGATAAGAATGCTTCTGCCTCGAAATACGTTCCTTTCATTGCATATACTCTCACTTTTTCTTTTTGAGGAGGGGGAGTAATCTGAAAAGTAGCGATTCCATCCTGGTTTGTTAATGCTGTATAGGAAAATCCTTCTCCCGACACGGACACCGTTACTCCTTCAACAGGAGCATTGGTTCCTTTTTCACAAAGTTTTATTGTTAGATGGTTCTCTATGTTTTGAATCAAATCCCTTTGATAAGGAAACTCTAGCCGGAGTGCTTTTAAAATGTCAAAGTCAACGTGCAAATCCACAACATACTGTAAAGGGCTTACAAAAGTACTTGGATCCAACAAATGCAAATTATTATCACTTGCATACAGCAACGAAGCAGTTGCTTCTCCAATTCCTGTTGGAGTATAAGAAAGAGTAGCTCTTCTGTTATATCGATCAACACTTTCCAATCCAGCATATATAGAGCTTTCATGTTGGTTTCCTTGAAGATGAACCCATCCTCCGTCGATGGCGAAATCTCGACTGTCTGCAGGCTGCAAATACACATGAAGAGAATTTGTCATTCCATAGACCAAATCGTAATTTTTAGAACTGAGTAAATCTCGACGAATTGGCAATTGCGTCTCTGAATCACGTATTAAGGTTACAGGAGGACGAATCGCAATATTTCTTTGCGGAAATGCATCCCAATCCAATTTAAAAATATCGTCTGCCATAGAATACCCATTAACTGAATCCCAGTTTTTCCGGAAGCGCCCATATATTGTATTTGGACTATCGGAAAAGGTTGGTGGTTTTCCAACAACATCGCTAAAAATGGTAGAATCGGAAAAATCGTTACAATTCACTAAAACGCCAATATCGCATACGTCCTCAGCATAGATAAAAAACCATACTTCTCCATTGTGGTCAATGGGAAAAGAATCTTCAGATGTAAGCATGCCATCATTATTGAAATCAGGAAACATGTAGACTCCATCATGCGAATTACCATAGATACAACCAAACCCCCATCCATCCTCTACAATCATTGTAGGATTTGGTTCAATCAAGCCTGTTTTTGAGTATACCCCTGAATCATACATGGCATTGGTAGTGTTGTAATATACAGATTCTTCTGTTTTGATATACTCATTTCCATCAAATCCTGCCATTTGAAATGTATTGGACGGATCAACAGAAATATCATCCAAATCTTGCAAAATACTCATGTGTAGAAAGTATCCATCGGGTACATAGTCAAATTTCTCGTGTAGATCGAAACTGGCTGGTTTTGTTGTATATGGAGTCATACGTCCAGAATAGGACATGGTTTCAGCAGATTGCTCGTTTCGAAATGGATTTTTTCGATTCACTCCCTTGATTAATACTCCTTGTGGGGTGTACGCTTGAACTGCTAACAGATACACCTTGTTCACTCCTGCCGTCATTAAAAAATCAGGATCGCGAACATCCATAGCACCACGGATATTCCCTTGCCGATCTAAAACAAGTGGCATAATCGAATACTCAACTGTGGGAGGAGCAACTGTAATAAAGGTTCGTCCCATATGAAGATGATCGGGTGAATACACTATTACTTCAAAAGCACCTTCATCGTTTGCGCAGAAATTTAGAAATTTGTATTTCCCTTCGTGACTTTGCTTAAAATCTATGCGAATGGGGGCAAATGGATTGTTTGGTTTGGAATACATCTTCGTGTTACAAGCATCAATGTTGTCTTGGTTGTGTAAATCTGTACGAGTCCAAAAGTATTGTGGCAAAGGCTCTTTTGGAGTATCAACAAACAGGTGTTGCCATGCATCTCTTTCGTCCACATCGCTTCTACCACTAGAGTCCATTACACCAAAAGAAAAATTCATTGCATTACCAGAAGAATCTTGTACTTGTATAGTAAGAGGATTGCCTGGATCTACTAGTTCTGCAATACAACCGGCAGTTAGGGGAGATGGGTAAGTAGAAATGAACAAGTCTTCATGGGGTTGTATGCGTATTGATTTCTCACCTGCCAAATACACTTCGTGCGAACGACCCCAAAACAATGGCGTAAAAGCACGATCGCCATTATCATCATAAAATTTATAGGCCTGCAAATATATAGGAGTCACTTCTTCTGTGGAAATTATATGATCAGGTCTTCGAGAATATTCATCTCCTTCTCGGCTGCAAAAATCCACTCCATATTGTGTAATTTGTGTTCCTGTTTCTTCTGACAGTTCTGGGGATATATCCCATTGTTAACATTTTTCGTTCGTCCATCAAATACTCCCCTGCCCAGCAGTTTGTTTCAGTATAATATGTACCGATGACTTCTGTTTCCCAATCTGCAAAAGCAACTTTGCCATCTTCATTTAAATCGAGCCAAGAACCTCCTCCAAAGTTAGTCGTCCATCACCTGCACCAATCTCATAGGGATCGAGCGCCATAGCACTATGTAGGCGTATTCCCCGGTCTTGCCACAGAATTACATAAGCATTATTGCAAAGATCTACCTCTTGATAAGGTTCTCTTTCATACAATGTAGGTTTTAATATGTGATCTCTAAAAGCTTCAGACTTTCAGGTACATTGTCAAAATCAAGCCCGTGAACTGGTATTCCGACTGAAGGTTCTTCATCACAACAGTTTCCCATCTCCACAGAAGTTCCATCTGCCAATAATACCGTAATATGAAGAGTGCCGCTTCGCAGAAAAGTAATCTCTGGAATTTTAATTAAACAGGTAGTCCTGTATAATCTAAAATTCGTGTTCTAATTAGCAAAGGATTCCAATCCTAGGTTCAATGAAAACTTCGTCACGTCCAAAACCGATGGAACCTGTTGATCATCCCTGGCATTTGATACCACTTTGCAATGCTACGATCGATAACCAGTGTTCCGCTATCATTGTAAATTAAGGGTATTCGACTAGAAGGAACAACGCTACCATTATCCCGATCTAAAATCTGCGGACATTTGAATGGTCCTTCTACAATAATCTTATTAATGCGTAGGTGACTTGGAACATTTTCTCCAAAAGACAAAAAATCTCCAGATTTTGTTTGTAACGTAAAGATAAAATCATAGTCAGTCATGGGAAACTGTTCCGCTCCTAATTTGCGAAACGGACTTTCTTCGTAAATGTTGCTAGAAATAGTAGGAGTAGCACAAAAACCAAACGATCCCGCTCCTCTTGAGTATCTTCTACGGTAAGAAGTACGCCCAATATGTGTTTGTCCAGCAGGATATGCAATAAAATCTAAATCCCAATTCTGCACAAGAGGATTATAAGGAGATACAATCACGGGATTTTCCATATAATACAGGGGATCTTCACCAGCTGTATAATCCACATCAGAATACTGCAATCCATGATCAATAATCGCCATATTGGTAAAATTTACGTCTTGGACCGTTGGAGTTTGCAGCACTTTTTGTCCAATATATTGTATTTGACCTGTCTCAATTTGTAAAAAGCTAGGCGGATGGAGAATGGATTTGTTATAATCGTACAATGCATTTTTCGCATACGTCCGCATTGCGATCGTATCTCCACCATAAAGTGGCTTCAGTGCGATAGGAAAGTCCCCACCAGGATCTCCTTCATTTAAACTCCCATAGGTCTCAAACAATACATCCACTCCAAATTTTTCAACACGAGCATTGGTGATACGAATGACATGATTCTTGTATACAATTTCATGATCTTTTCCGTCAAAAATTCCAATTTCGTCGTTTTTGGTAATTTTGTTAAACCCAATTCTATCCTCTGCATTCAGAAAAAACTCTTCTGAGCAATCTGTGTTAAAAAAAGAAGCTTGCTCATATACAAATATTGGAGCAGAGAGACGATCAGTAAAATTTAAGACTCCTTTTGGTTCAAGATCTTCCCACAACCAAAAGCAATAGCTTAGATCAGAGTTGACCTGCACAATAAAACGTTGAGTCCCCGAAGGCATAGGCGCATATGCTGTAAACAAATAATCTAGTCCTGCACCTTTTGCATTGTAATTGCCAACAATCATATCGCCAGCCTGAGATGCAATGATTGCATAGGGATCATTTAAATCGGTTGGATTATCTGCATCTTCCAGTGATGCCCAAAAGTTAGGATACCGTATGTCGAATGTACAGATACAATCTTTGGAAGGTCGCACGATAGCATCTTCTGGATACACATCAAAAGAAACAATGGTGCAATAATCAGGAGTAAAATTTTCAGGTAATAGACGTTGATATCGCTTTTGTCGACGATCTATTTCAGAATCATAAAAGTACGAGTCGTAAACAGGATCTTCTACGTCAATGCCAGGATAATCAATACCTGGAAGATCAACAAATACAAGGAGAGATAGTGGGTATTCCCATCCTTTTGTTGTAACGCTGCTAGTCAAAGGAGTAACGGAAAATCCCTCTGTGTTAACTTCTTTTACATTCTCTACGTACCTCCTAGTAAATGGCCTGGGATCCATAGAGGAAAGCAAAGAAGGCTCATCAACAAAAATGCAAATAGATTGGTTTTCGTTTTGAGGAATCAAACCAACTTCCATCTCGGTCGTTTTTTCAACTTGAAATTCAGAAGAAGTTTGTACAGGGAGTGGCTGGTTTCCCGGTATAATGGGTAGATCAATAGAGGAAAAACTCCCATTGTAGTGCATGGAAACTCCGAAAAATTGTGAATATCGATAAAAAAAGCATGTAGGTTTAACCAAAGTGCCTTCAAGATAGTCTACTCCATAGAGGTAAACAGGTGTGATTCGAATATCATTGGCTTGCACTTTAGACATTCGACTGCTTGAAGACTGCTTCTTATAGATTGGCTCTCCAGGTTCCATGGTGCCGTTTTGATCGTTTTCTGAGTTTTCACTCCCTCGATCCATCCAAAGATAGTCTGAAGAAATATTCGATAATACTCGTCCAACATCAGCGTCGCCTGCAGTTACCTTGGTTCCAGGAGCATACTCGATTGTTTGAAAATTCACTTGTACTGATGTGGAAAGAATTCGATCGTCACCTTCCGAAACAATTGCATTATGATCATTGTCTCGATAGATAGGATCTGCAACCCCCAAGCCATTTCCAGTCGCATCATAAAAACGGACCATCGGCTCAATTGGAAAAAGAGTTTGATGCAAATCAATATCGGCACTCCGGTTGGATAATCCTAGAATTTCTTCAGACCTACCGTCGTGGTAAAAATTATCAAACAGGTCTTTCGCCTGTAGTGGAGTTTTTTTGATCTCACGTTTGTTGTTGATACCATTGTCATAGAACCATTCAATTCCCATATAACCAGCATATCGGGGAGATATCGGAGAGATAAAGGTTGAGAAGACATACGAATCACCTTCGACCAAAACTCCTTTTGAAAGGGATGAAAACGCTGGTGAAATATCAGGATTTTGTGAATGGATCCGTGCAGAAAAGAAATCATCCATCCCATGTAGAATGTTTGTCTGAAAACTCATTGGCAAACTTTTCCCCGTGGAAGGAATTTCAAACATACAAAATGCATCGCTGGTATGAATTCCATAATGGACAAGTGTGTAATTCGCAGGATGAATTCTTATATCAATTGGCGTCAATCGAAGAGAAGATTCTACAGCTTTCTTTAAGGAAGGATCATGCACTCTATAAATAAATTCTTGAAAAAAATCATAACCATACTTAGATTGATTGCTATACCGACCATCTTGTGCAACTTGATCTGAATGCATTTCATTTTCCTGAAAGGAAACTAGCGTACGCCCAATATCATGATCGCCTACTTCAACAATGCTATTGGGTTCGTATACACATTCGTTTTCAATAACCACTGGGGTTAGTCGGATATCACCAGCTTGAACAACAGTTGTGGTGGAAGAAGTACATCGATAGACATCTTCCCAGGGATCGTATTGAGTATTTTGGATTTCTCTATCGGTATGTTTTTCATAAGATTGGAAAGGAATCAAGGATAGTTCATGGTCCCAGTCTTGTTTTTTTACAATTGTATTGGTCTCATAATCAAGGCGATCCAATAAAGCAACCACGAACGTTCTCCCTTGAATTTTCAGAATTGTGTTTTTGTTTTGTAGTATTTTTTCAACAGAATAGGGACCCAATGTATTATTACCAGGATCGGGATCAACTGAGTAGCGAATTTTCCCATCTAACACATTGGCTTGATCACATCCTCCTTCAATAAAAAGAGGATTTTTCGGATCATTTTGAGGTTTATAGATGCAGTTTTGAAAAACTCCATCGGGATCGAGCCATATATTGCCATGATCATCGAGTACTACATAATACTTTTGCTGCCCTCTGGTAAACCCTCGATCAGGAATAACATCCAGATAAAAGCATGTGTAAAAGATTGGATTGGTGATACTTCCTTTTTGAGTGGTGATCGGGTATTCTTTACTACCCCATACTCTTGAATCTGACTTCTGCCAAGGAAAAAGTAATTGTTCGTCTAGGGGTTCGTTGTGATAATCATACCCAACTGCATACCATTTTTGGATACTTTGAGTCCAGGAATACGCAGTCCTTGAAGAAGAAAAAGATATTGTGGTAGCTGGATACCAGTAACTGAAGAAAAACAGAAAACACACAAACCATATGCTAGTTTTTTTCATGTAGTACACCCTCAAAAAAAATCTACGTTAATTGTACTACAGATTTTGATTCAATATGGTTACAATTTAGGGGATTGGAAGCCAATATTTCATAACAAATCCATTCCACATCTGATTGTCTGTTTGATCTAAAACATACGAAATCAGTCGGGTAGGAATTTCAGAAGACATTGTTCTACCTGATAAAACTATTTGGTTTGTTTGACCTGACCAGATAATGCTATCAAGAGAATCACGATCATTGCCGCCAAGAAAACTCGAATAGATAAGAGAATGATCTGTAGAACTCAAGCAAAAAAGAAACCCGTCAGACCATCCTCCTGCAAAACGTTTTTGAATCGCATTTGGTGTAAGTGGGACTTGATGTTCAGAGAACGTTCTTCCTGTTATAATTGGGGTATCCCCCATAAAGGCAATACTCTCTGGATACTCAGTTTTATCTCCCCCAAAAAAACTAGAAAACTCAAGAGTGCGAGTCTGTGGATTAAATACACTGATAAAGCCATCTGAAAGACCCATTAAATCGAGTTGAAACGCATCTGGAGTTATGGGGTAATTCGAAGAATAGGTTCGACCCGTGAAATAGACAAGTCCTCCTGGAGACAATTCCATAGTACTTGCAAAATCATTACGACTTCCGCCTAAATACGTAGAGTAGGAGGGTGTTCCACCAGAAAGTGAAACGAGGAATAAATCCCATTCTCCCCCATTAAATGATTGGTTGTATGAATTTTGTGTAAGAAAAAAATCGCGGGAGGAGGTTCTTCCGAAGAGAATAGGTTCATCGTTGTATACACAAACTGCTTCACAAAATTCTTCGCCCGATCCACCAAGGTATGTAGAATATTCGAGAGTAGGAGGAGTAAGATTGATACGCATGTAAAAAGCATCTGTATTGCCATACAAACGTTTTTGAAATGCATCGGAAGTGATTGGGAACTGTTCTGACCAGGTTGTACCAACAATGTGCATCTGATCATCATCAATACAGAAAGAAGAACAAAAATCAGTAGAATCTCCACCAATATAAGAACTGAATTGTATTTTTCCTTCAAGATCAAAAACTGCTACAAAACCATCTCCCCAACCTATTGATTGAGAAAATAGCGCATCATCAGTTGTAGGCAAATCTACAGACTGAGTGCTACCGCATAGATATAACTTGCCATCCTGATACACGGCATCCACTAGATATTCATTGCCTGTCCCACCATATCGTATCTCAAACAATTGTTTGGAAAAGTCTTCATTGAGTTTTCGGATGAAAATGTCAGTTTGTAGGTCAGGAGAATTTTTCTCGTAGAAAGTGCCCATGATGTAGTGATTACCGCTTGCATCTGTAAGAGATATGACTTTTGCATCTTCGTCTAATGACATATTGATCCTCATGGTTGAGAATGGAAGAAAAACAAAACCCGAAGAAAAAAGCAAGGTGGTACAAAGAGATACCAACACTACAAAAAATTTTGGATCACGTCTCTGGGTCATTCATTCCTCCTTTCTTAATTATACTCCAACCAACATCGGATTCAAGCAATACTGTATTTTCCAAGCTTAATTCGTACAATTTACTTATGAAACGAAATTTTGCTTCCGTTGCAATTGGAGAAACAAGCGAGAAATGGGTGGCTGCGACTTCTCGTCGCACCCCACTATATGATCGAACCAATGATATCCGATCACCTTTTTTCCGCGACTACACCCGTATTATACATTCACGTGGATATCGTAGATTAAAACACAAAACTCAAGTATTCTACGCAACAGATAATGATCATATTTGCACTCGTATTGAGCATGTACAACATGTTGAAGCGGTCAGCAATATCATTTGCGATTACCTAGGCTTAAACACTGAGCTTTCTCGAGCGATAGCTTTGGGCCATGATATTGGACACCCACCATTTGGACATGCTGGAGAAAAAATCTTATCTGAATATTTACCTACAAATTGTAACCTTTTTCCTTTTTGGCACGAAAAAAATGGTCTGCGGTTTGTGGATTACTTTGAAACACTACCTGGGCCAAGTGGATCAAAAGAAGGTCTGAATTTAACCTATGCAGTTCGGGATGGAATCATTTGCCACTGCGGAGAAAAGCATGATCGCTTTTTAATTCCCCGAAATGATTTTTTTTCATTGGAAGAAATCCAAAATCCAGGCACTACCTACCCCTATACTTGGGAGGGATGTGTGGTCCGGATTTCCGATACAATCTCTTATGTAGGTCGAGATATCGAAGATGCATTGTCATTGCGCATATTAAATGCTAATCAGATGAGGCTTTTGCAAAACATCTACAATTCTTTCTCTATACAAAATACAAGTGAAACATTGAACAACACGGTTCTAATACACAACCTCATTATGGATCTTTGCACATCAAGTTCTCCCGAAAAGGGGCTTCAGTTTTCTGATCCATACTACAATTTACTCCAAGAATTGCGAGATTTTAGTAAGTTTCATATCTATGAGCATCCTCGATTAAAAGTTTACAAAAACTATGCTCAATTAATGATTTCCTCCATATTTGATTACTTAAAAGAGGAACAAGACCAGATCATTGCTGATATTCATGAATGGAAAAGAAACAATTCGTTTCCCCTGTTAAGTAACTACTTTTCAAAATGGCTATTAACGTATTCAAATATTATTCCACAAAGAGAACAAAATTCTTCCTCCCCGGATTTTTTTGTTTATACTATTCCAAAGGATTTTTCCCTCGCTATTGTAGAGTTTATCTCGGGCATGACCGATCATTTTGTAATGAAGGTATTTGAAGAAATGACGAAATTTGAGTAAGGAGAGTTTAACATGAGAAATACTTTGAAATGGATCTCAGTAATAATAATCACAATTTCTTTGTGTTCTTGTTCCATTGGCACACTCTTTCAGTCTAAATCTCCCACATCACAGGAAAAAGGAGAATCACAAAAACAAATTCAAAAGCCTGAAGCACAAGCTGCGAAATTTGCACTAAAAGTAGGTTCTCCTATCATATATGTGAATGATATTCCTATAGAACTGGATGTAGCAGTACAAGAGATTGATGGTCGAACCATGGTTCCATTATCGTTTTTTGCAGATTATTGCCAGATGAAAGACCTATATTACGAACCCACAAATGAGACTATCACATTTAGTATGCCTGTCGATCCTTCCTTCTTACCCACAGAAAGCAAAATTATTCGTCTTGAACAACCAGGCATGCCAGGAGAATGGTATGAAATTGCCTTCCAAGACGAGTTTACTGGAAAAACTGTACTTGCTTTCATGGTTGACCAGGTTCAAACTGGTAAAGAAGCCTCCAAAATTGTAGCGCAGCATAATCCATTCGCTACCCAACCAGCCGAAAATGAAGTCTACACAACCTTCCATCTACAAGTGAAGCTGGTTTCACTTGAATCTACAGATCATTACCCGTTAGACGATACGCTATTCCATTTTGTAGATCCCACAGGAGTAGAAATACCCATCACTCATGCTTTTCGATTGCAAGAAGAATCAATTGGAGAAGTGTTACAAGTCAACCAAGTTGCAAGCATCCCCTATGCTGCTCTGCATTCTCCTGATGTTTCTCCCGTTTTTTCTTTTATCAACAATGACGAAAAAGCTATTTACATCAAAATTCAAGCCTCCTAAGAATGAAGCATCAGTATGTAAATCAGAACAAGGAGCCAGTTCCTTCTGTAACAACCATCATATCGCAGCTTGATAAACCGTACTTGCTGAAATGGGCTAACTCGATTGGATTAAAGGGTTACTCCTACGAAGACATCCGTGATAAAGCAGCTGAAACTGGCACTATTGCCCATACAATGGTGGAAAATTTAATTAAGGGTCAAGAAGAAGATTTTTCTTACCATCCTCTTTTTGTGCCAGCCCAGAGATCTTTTCAAGCCTTCCGAGAATGGCTTTCCACGCATGACATTCAATTTCTAGGATCAGAGATTTCTTTAGTGAATCCTGCCCTGGGTTTTGGTGGAACAGTGGATATTATTGCACGCATTGATGGTCAAATATGCATCATCGATATCAAAACATCCAACCAGCTCTGTATGGAATACCACTATCAAGTAGCAGCTTATGCTCTTCTTTTGGAATCTGCAACACTAAACGATTTGGGGGAGACAAGAACGTTCCCAACCTATACCCCCGAATATGCTCTTCTTCTCAGATTGGATAAGCGTAATGGAATGTTTCAGGAAAAATGGCTCCATCGAAAAGATTTACAACTACCACAGGAAGTATTCACATCTCTACTGTCTTTGTTTCGTTTACGAGAGAGTTATCAAAATGCAGTTCTATTGCAAGAGAAACTCTAATTTTTGTCCAAAAAGTTGAAGTTTGTCGTTCAATTCTTGCTGAAGGATAGAATCATTCGTAATCGCACTTACAAAGAACAAATGTAGAATGTCATAGATATCCGACAGTTTGATCGAATAATCGGATGTGACTGTTTTAAGTTTTTCAAAATACACCTTTTGCATGGGATTTTTTTTGGATAACTTATAGATATCTTGCTTCGCCCTGGCAAAATTGCCTACTTGGATGTTTTGTTCAATTCTTTTCCCTAAAACTCTGTCAAGATCTTCTCGTATTGTCATGTTTTCTTGATGATGTAGCAATGCCATCTCATACATACTTACAGCAGATGCAATATGTCCATTGCTTTCTTCATCTCTACCACGCTTTTGATATTCACTCGCAAGTGTTGGGTTCTGTTGAACAAAATTCTTTTGGTACGTTGATAGAAAAAAGGGTTTAAAAAGTAAAAATAACCCTACCAAAACAAATCCGATTATCAGAACAAAAGTAAGGATTATATATACTTTGGAAGGATTTTTTTGGGAAGAAGAAGTTGCCTGTTTTTCATTCGATACAGAATTGTAAGCTGCATTCGACATCCCTAAAATGCTTAATATCCAAATTTTCGCTTTTTTGGCAATGCTTTCTGGAAGCTCAATTTCAAACCCTATTTCAAAGTTATAGACAATTTTCAATTTTACATAGGAAGGATCATTTTTTTGGGGTTCAAGTATGACATCTTGAAGAATTCGAATTGGTATTTTGACTTGGGGTTCTTCAGATGGATCAGTATAAAACAATAATCCTTGATGAATAACAAAAAAACCATATTGCCCATTGTCCCCTAGGGGGAAAACCTTGGAAGAGGATTCACTCATGTTTCTTCCCACTCAATAGTGATCAATTTCCCGTTGGGATTCCAGAGAACTCTTGCATGTAAAGCTTTTGAAACAAACAAAACCGGGATGTACGTTCTTTGGTGACGAATAAAAGGTGCTACTTGATGATTTTCATCATCAATCCAGCATTCTTCACCTTGGACAACGGCTTTTGGATTGTGCACCTGGAGTATGATCTCAATTGAGGAGAATTGCTGGGTTATCGTGATGCTTTTAGTTTTCGCTTCCCAATGTACTGATGCTCTCATGTGTTCAATAACACCCCGAAGAGGAATCATTGTGCGTTTCCAACTCGGAACAATAATGGGAGCTGCATCTGAAAGTGGATCAATTTTCATCGTTACTCCATCCACGCTCATATAAGGGTTATCGATCTGCAATTCTATACTATGCATGGTTGAGTCGTTCATAGGAATAGCAAATATAAATGGAGCGAGAACGAAGTTGAATAAAAAAACACCGAGAACAATCAATAAGAACCGTTTTAAATTATTGAATTTTTTCTGAATTTTCATCTCGGACTTTCCTTTGAATACGAAGTCCAGTGGGTGTAATAGCAAGACCGCCTCTAGATGTTTCTTTTAAACTAGCAGGTAGATCTTCCCCAATCTGCTTCATTGCAAAAACCACTTCATCAAATGGGATGGGCGAGACAATACCCGCCAATGCCATTTGAGCACAAGCAATCGCATTTACACTTCCAACAACATTTCTGTTTACACAAGGAAACTCTACCAATCCAGCAACTGGATCACACACTAAACGAGTAAATTTGCCAATGCCATAGCTGCAGCATTTTCAATTTTATCCAAGGATATTTCAAACAACGCTACAATAGCAGATGCAGTAATCGCACTTGCCGAACCAACTTCTGCCTGGCATCCATGCTGAGACCCAGACAAGGATGCATTAATCTGAATCAACTCCCCGATTCCACCAGAAATAAACAAAGATTGAATCTGTTTTTCCTCTGGTACTTGGAATTTCTCACAAATCGTAAGAAATGCTCCGGGCATAACTCCACAAGCCCCAGCAGTCGGGGTAGCAACAATACGTCCCATACAAGCGTTTAGCTCTGAAACAGCCAGCGTACTTGCTATAACAGTATTAAACCATTCTCCCATCAAGGAAACAGTCTGAGGAAAAGCATTTTGGAAAGAGAAACATCCGCCCTGTATCAAACCACTGGGAGTTATATTTTCTTTTGCTTTGCCCTTTTCAATAGATTCTTTCATTACTTTCAGAGTCACTTGCATTCTTTTGTAGACTTCTTCTTTTGGTAATAGTCTGTTTTTGGATTCGTATTCAACAAAGAAATCGGTAAGCCCTTGAAATGGATAGGATTTTAAGTAATGACGAATGTCTTGCATAGACCGGATTCGGATTCGATTTGGGATTTCTTTAATACTCATTGTTTAGCTTCCTTATTGAAATGACTCGATGAATATCGGGATGATCCTTCAGTTCTTCAATTGCAGCACCAGGGCATTCTTCATCCAATTTAAGCATGGCCATTGCACTGCCCTCCAATGCATTGCGAGAACTCTGCATGTAGGCCACATTCACATAATGTTTACCCAATACGCCTCCAATAAAACCAATCATTCCAATAGCATCCTTGTAGTTCATAATTAACACCGCATGTTCTCCGCCAAATTCAACATGGTCGTCTTGCACTTGTGTGATTTTAGCCTTACCCGCTCCTATTGAGATTCCTCGAACCAAAAAAGAATCTTTGGTGCCTCTGTGAAAAACAATCCTAACTTCATTAGGGTGGTGATCACGTTTGAAGCTTTTGCGAAAATAATAGGATAGTTGCCTTTCTTTGGCTATTTGAAAAGCATTTGGTATTCTTTCGTCATCCATTTTAAGACCCAATAAGCCTGCAACAATGGCTCTGTCAGTTCCATGTCCAATTCCAGTACTGGCGAAAGAGTTATAGAGCTTTATCTCGACTGACTGAAAAGGACGACCGTAGCATAAAGCTGCCATATATCCAATGCGGTTTGCTCCAGCCGTGTGAGAACTGGATGGCCCAATCATAACGGGCCCAATAATATCAAAGATCGCCATTCAGGATAGACTCTCTTTCTTGTTTAATCTGTTCCAATGCATCTTGTGTTTCCTTTATCAATGCTTTTAATTCTTGATCAGAAGGGTTGTTCTTGAGCTCTTCTTGTAGTTCTTCAAGGTATGAGAGCAAGGAATCATAGGTTCTTTGTAAATCGTTAAGCCGAAGAAGCTCTGTGTAATTTGGGATCTCTTCTACATCTCCTAAAGATGGAGTGGGAATCTCAATATTCACAGGCTCTTTGGGCACTACATGTGTTCCATCATTCTGAGATGGTACCTTTTGCTGAATATCTCCAGAAGAGACAGAGGAAGAATCTTGTGTGAGACCAGAGCTTGTTGAAGAGTCAATTGGAGATTCTTTTTGGCTAGCGTGATGATCATTGCTTACACTTGAAGAATTTGATGGATTGGGAGAAAAGGGACCAGAAGAAGTGTTTCTGGTAAAAAAGAAGACAACAAGAAAAATTACTACAAATAAAAGGGCTAAAAAAAGCCACAAAAACATACTATACTTTTGTTGTGAGTTCTGTTTTGTATTCATGCTTCCATTATAGTATATGTAATGGAATAATAAACGATTAGTTTGGAGGACCTATTGTGGATTTTTCAAAATTTCTTCAACAAACATATTTCAACAATCCAATCACCAATTACATCTGGGCATTGTCCGTTTTTATTGTTGGCTTCATCTTCTCTAGAGTTATTCTCCGAAGATGCTTGATTCATTGGTTAGTAAAAAAAACAAAAGAAACAACAAATCAATGGGATGACGTTCTATGTGATGTTATTAAAAAAACAATCATTCCACTATGTGAATTACTTGTAATCTACATATCTCTACAATTTATTACGTTTTCTCCTCAAATTTCTATATGGGTCAATCGAATATTCTTTCTTTTCACCGTCTATATCATTACCAAATCACTCACTGCTTTCATTAAAAATTGGATTCTACATCTATTGAAAAAACAATACTCCCAAGAATCCGCACAGCATAATTTTAAAGGTTTAATCCAGATCATAACTGTCTTTGTGTGGATTATTGCTGGATTGGTAATTTTGGATTATTTTGGTGTTGACATAACAGCCTTAATTGCTTCTGTTGGAATTGTTGGTCTAGCAGGAGCTATGGCAGCTAAAGGAATTGTCGAAGATGTCATTTGTTACTTTTCCATCATTCTCGACAAGCCATTTGAAGTGGGAGATTTTATTTCTTTCTCAGATCATCATGGTACTTTAAAAGCAATAGGATTAGCAAGTTCTCGCATTCAAAGCTTAAGCGGAGAAGAAATCGTAGTGTCGAACTCTCAACTCATCAACGATTTAGTCCGGAATTATAAAAAAATGGAGGAGCGAAGAATTTCTTTTGGTGTTGGAATTTTATATGAAACTCCTGCTTCCTTAGTGAAAGAAGTACCTTCTATCATTCAAACCATTATTGAAGCACAGGATTCAGCTCGATTTGTCGATGTCACTTTAAAAAGCTTTAGTGATTTCAGTTTGAACTTTGAAGTTGTTTATTTTGTTTGACAGGTGATTATGACTTATTCATGGACAATATTCAGCAATCTATCAATGTATCGATCTTCGAAAAATTTGAAGAAAAGGGAATTGGCTTTGCATACCCAACGCAGCTCATCTACACAAAACCTCAATCTGATGAATAACGTTGAATTTCACTGAGTAAAAGCTGATAGATTTCTTCTGTTGTGCCCGTTTTTTGAATTTTCCGTTCTTAAATAAAGCTTGCTTTTTACCAGAGCCTGCCATGCCGATATCTGCATTTGCCGCTTCTCCGGGTCCATTCACCTCGCATCCCATCATGGCTACATGGATTGGCTTCCTAAGATGAATAGTGTCTTTTTCCAACCTTTGAACATATTGCTTAAGGTTCCATTTTACGACGACCACAAGTAGGACAACTGGTGATCCGGACGCCTTACAATCCAAGGGATTATGGCACCAAATATCGAGCAGCCAGCACTTCGTTGCGTAGTTCTCCAGTTAAAAACACGAATTGTGTTACCAATTGTACGCTCCAATAGAGGAGATAATATAGTGGACCGAATTATTCCAGGAATCAAAGGACCTGCTTCTGTTACCCCGATGTGGATGGGATACAAAAAGTTCTCATACAACCATGCATTCATTAAATAATTGAGCCGTATCTCAGAGGTTTTGACAGAAAGTACAATCTGATGAAAATCTTCTTCTTCTAAAAGTTGTACTTCCTTTTTTATGAGTTTTTTAATCTCATCGACCATTTCTTTCTCATCGGAGATATTCCGTATAGAGCCTCCATTTACGCCAACGCGGATGGGAATCTTATACTCTTTAGCAGTGGATACTATTTGTTGAATATCCTCTTTGCGCTTTACATTTGAAGGATTTAGCCTGAGTTTATGAACCCCTTTTTTAATACATTCAATAGCGATTTGCGGATGAAAATGGACATCTGCTACAATCGGAAGCATAGTATTTGACAATAAAAAAGGAATCGAATCTACTGCTTCAAAATCAGGAAAAGCAACCCGAATAATCTGACACCCAACTTCTTCTAATTCTCTTAATTGTTGCAAAACAAGTTTCTTTTGGGCTGGATGACAGCTTAACATGCTCTGGATTGCGATTGGATAATCTCCTCCAATAGGGACATCGCCAATATGAATAATGTTTTTTTTGCTCATAAACCCATTTTATGATTGAAAGATTGAAAAACAAAATCATACTAGATTCATGAATCTGTGGATTGTTTTTTTATTATCGATGACTCCAATTGGAGAATTACGTTTGTCCATTCCAAGTGGAATTGGAGCAGGTTTAGCATGGGATATTGTTTTTCTCATCTCTATACTTGGTAATATGATCCCTGCTGTTATACTAGTATACACATTGCCCCTTTTGGAACCACTTCGGTACAAGAAAAACTTTTTTTTGTGGCGTTGGTTTGATAAAGCTCTCTTGCACGCGGAGAGAAAACAAGACTTTGTGAATAAATATGGCTGGATTGGTCTTATTTTACTGGTAGCCATACCTTTTCCAGGAACTGGGGCATATACAGGTTCGGTTGTATCTTTCTTGCTGCGTATGAACAAGAACCTTTCTCTTTTCTACATATTGATTGGTGTTCTTGGAGCCGGAGTCATTGTCACTCTTGCCAGTAAAGGCATCATCCACCTGGTATTGTAAGTAGTAGTTTTTTCAAGGAGGATCTCATGAAGAAATATGTAGTAGTCTTTTTGATTCTTTTTTTCTTTTGTGGAGCTTCATTGGTTGCCCTTGCCCAATCAGATGAAAAACCTGATACAATGCAAATCCATAAAGATCATTTTTATGCCGGAGAAACCTATCAAATACCTGAAACAGAGATAGAGCATAATCTTTTCGCTATTGGCTCCACACTAAAAAACAAGGCCAATGTTGGAAAAGATGTTTTTATCCTGGGTAATAATTACACACAATCTGGTGAAGTACTGGGAAACTCTTTCCTTTGTGGGAATAAAATTTGGATTGAAAACAATGTATATGGAGATGTGTTCATTTTGAGTAACTATGTAGAAATATCTCCTGATAGTACCATCCACGGTAACCTATTTGTTTTTTCTAGTACCCTTACAATGAATGGTTCGGTAGAGGGTGTAGTTCAGTTTACTGGCGATACAATGAGATTCACTGGTCTATCAACAGGCGCTGATATTAATGCAAACACTATCATCATCGAAGACAATGCAAAAATCCACACACTCCGTCACAATAGCAATGCTTCGATATCTTTGTCAGATTCAGCTGTTATTGAGAATATCGACTCAAAACCTATTCCTGAAAAACCAGAAGAAACAAAAACCCCTCCTAAAAAGACATACCCCTATCAAGCGAAAATTCTTTCACTATTAGCTGCTTTGTTTATAGCATTTGTAGTGTATTATGTATTTCATAAGACTAGCAAGAATGCGGTTGAAGGGCTAAAGAAAAACTTTTGGACGTCTTTGGGTATTGGAATTTTGTTTTTAGTAGCACTACCGGTATGCCTTTTAGTGCTCCTTATCATAGGCTTTGGATGGAAAGTAGCAATAGCATTGCTATTCGGATCTATTGCGTTCTGGATGGTCGCTCATGCAATTGCGGGTATTGCCCTTGGCTATTATGTGTTTCTTTGGACTACAAAAAAGGAACGGTTTGATTGGTTGAGCGTTCTGACCGGTGTTGTACTTCTCTATTTCGTTCGATGGATTCCGATCGTTGGAGCATTGATCGGTGGTAAGCTGCTTACCGAGTATCATGCTGGGGGGCATTTTTGCGAACAATGTGGACCGAAAACACCACGTGGAATAAAAAAATGCCGAAGGGGACTCGAACCTCACCGGAAGTGAACTCCTGCAGATTTTGAGTCTGCCGCGTCTTCAGTTTCGCCACTTCGGCTTGTTTGATGAATCGATATTGTATTGTACTATAAAATCTGAAAATTTAAACTCTTTGATTTGTGCATGCAAATAAACAAAAAGACTGGTTCAATGGCATGATAGGATGTACCAATATCGGAGGGAACTCCGTGTTTAGCGTTTGGATCAATCTTCATTGTGCAAAGAAAATCCCCACACGCATACTTTTCTTCAAGTGTGTATGCCAAGAAACCGGCACTATAGGATCAATTGCACCATGAATGATACATGGGCTACATTCTTCTTCATCAACTTGAACATCATAGGATATTGTGCCGATTTTAAATCATCCGGATTGAAACGGCAATAAACCTCCCCATAAAGAGATGATCACTTTCAGGTTGCTCTTTATGAGTCAATCTCGGTCGTCATAGGCAACGACAAGAGGTTATAGCTCCAGCAGAAGAACCTCCGACAAAGATAATGTCTTTATCAATACTATAAGCTGCTGCACATTCTGAAGCAACCAGTCGATAGCACTACGAGCATCATCAACGGCTGCTTCAATCACTGTGTCCATTGGCAAAAGGATAGGACAAATCCTTCATAAGCCGATAGTTGATGGTACATGTAACATAACCAGCTAAAGGCAAACTCATAACAGCGTTTTCCATATTCTTTTTGGATCCCGCCTACAAAACCTCCCCCATGAATCCATACCAGTAAAGGTCTTTGAATGGCTTCGTCTTCCATAGGATAAAAAATATCGAGTTTTAATTCTACACGAGAACCATCTGGTTTTTCTAGTTTTGTACACAATATCGAAGATACTTGAATTTGCTCAGTAGAAAAAATGGTTTCAAGATAGCAGATCTTTTGATCTTGACCAAGTGTAGCTGATTGAGGGAATACGAGGAATAACAAAAGAAAGATGACAAATATTTTCTTCATTTTGATCCTCCACAAAAAGCCCTACTCAGAAGAAAAGCTTCTGGAGTAGGGCTTGTGTTTTATTTTCAGACATGAAAGGTAAACAAAGTCTTTGGAGGAAAAACACTCTTTTGTATTTCGAATACTGGTCCACCTGAGTAGATTAAATTCACTGCCAGCTTTATCATTAGTTCCAGAACTTCTTCCGCCACCAAGAGTTGATGTCCAACAACAGCACCTGTTACTTTATCGTAATGTAAAAATTTCCAGCTGCATGACGCAACACTTCTTCTGCTTGAATAACGGCTTCTCGATCATGTGCAAATACTCCTCCGGTTAAACCATACTCTGAGGTAGTATTGCAAAGCTCAGGGTCTCTTGATAGGCTTCATCTTTATAGATGTAAATGGTAATAACAGGTCCAAAAATACTCTTCTTGCATCGTTTTAAAGTGAGGATCTGTTGTTAAAATAATGGTTGGTTCGATGAGTATCCTTTGGAATCATCACAAAGTTCCACCCCAGATAACTTTAGCATCTGATTTTTCGCATAGTCGATATAGCTTTTTATTTTGTCAAAAGAGGCTTTATCGATGCAGCATTCATAAAGTGGAAAAATCTCTTACATCAATTGTTACTCGTCCCAATTGCTCTTGAAGTTCTTTCCAAATATCGTTCCATAAAGATTCTGGAAGATATGCTCTTGAATTTGCAAGAACACTTCTGACCCTGGTATTCAAAAGCACCCCAGGCAATGGCAGTAGAAAACTCTCTGGGATGAGCAGATGAATGCACTACCAAAAAGT
Source organism: Caldisericia bacterium (assembly GCA_040767255.1). GTDB lineage: Bacteria > Caldisericota > Caldisericia > UBA6126 > UBA6126 > JAGLCW01. The sequence goes on along the minus strand of JAXGOZ010000006.1, from coordinate 67,089 downwards.
CTTTTCCTCCTGTTTCTCCAACAATTCGAGGATAAGACTTTATTTCAGAAAAATTCTCAACGGAACGCTTCAGAGCATTTTTGGAATACTTCTGTTGATCCGTAAAATGGATACCAACCCAAAATGTGGTACTTTCTAGCACAAGATCTGTAATCATAGAAGAGGACCCAGAGGATAGAATTGATAACACCCTTAGGTAGCCCAGCTTCGAATTAATATTTTCATGAATACATAATTGGAATAAACAATGCATTTCTAGCTGGTTTCCATAGTGCTTGCATTCATAATGGCAGGTGCGGAAAGGAAGGTTTCCTCCAATCAAGTAAAATTGAACAGGTGATTGCGTAAATAAGCCTTCTAGTGGTCGGTATTCTAATCGATTCCAAATACCTTTGGAGTTATTGGAGTTGTGTTTGATATATGTTTTGCATGAAATATGCATTGTATCGAAGAAAATCAGCAAGTTCTGCAACACAATCTATTTCAGCTTGAAAAGCACTTTTGCTCTGACAAAGCATAGTGGCAGCATTCATTTCAGCTCTATAAGGTCCTGCCAATAATTCCGCTGCACGTAAAAATACTGCAACTCGTTCTTCCCAAGGCATCACCGACCATGTTTTCCAAGCTTCTTGAGAGGACTGGATTGCTCTTTGTATCTCGTTTTCTCCAGCTTGGTGAAAGGTTGCTAAAGTGTGCTGATGGTCATGCGGGCATATGCATTTTCCCAAGTTTCCAGTTTTTACTTCTTCACCATGGATGATTAAAGGAATTTCCAAAGAAGTTTGATACATCTCTTCGAGTTTGTTTTTTAGTTGAGATCTTTCAGGGGAATTTGGGGCATACGACAAAATCGGTTCATTTTCGGGAACCGGTACTTTGTAGTTCGAATTCATACCTACCTCCAGAATATTGTTTATGCCTTTATTATATCAAAGTCATTTGGAAAAGAATGACAAATTATGGGGTTGTCGATTTTTTCCCTATGTTTACCGTCCACAAACTCACTATGATAATAAGAGACCCCACCCACTGCAGAGGAGTCATTGTTTCGTGCAATAAAAAAAATCCACCTAACACACCTGCAACAGGCACAAAATTTACATATGTAGATACAATGGTAACACCAATGATTTTTACTGCATAGTTGTAAAACAAAAATGCCAATACCGAACACACAATCGACAGATATAAAAAATGAATCCATAAATGCAATGGAATCGCCATTGTGAATCCTTTTTCCAGTAGAGCAAAAGGGATTAAGAGCAAAAAACCATATATGCTTTGCCATGAGGTTGCATAGAATGTATCCATACGGGTATGCAGATAAGAAGCTATAAATGTAAACAAAACCCAGCAAGCTACAGCTCCGAGCATCAACAGATTGCCCTTCAAAGGATCAGGAGCTGCACTCGAAGATACTTGTGTAGAAATTAACAAATATGCCCCCATAAAAGAAATCCCTATCGACATAAGTTGCCAAAAACGTAAGCGCATTTTGTAGATGAGCCCAGAAACCAATCCGGTTACAATGGGGATAAGAGCTATAATGATGGAAGCGTTGGAAGCCGTTGTATAAAGAATACCTCTGGCTTCAAACCAAAAATACAACACTACTCCTGACAGCCCACTAAAGAAAAGTATAATGTGGTCTTTCCATTGCAAGTGTTTTTTCCTTTTTCGTAATACCAACATTAAAGAAAAAACAAAAGCTACGATTCCATATCGAATAGTGATCATTGTCATGGGTGGAATGCCTGCCAGTAGTATTGCCTTCATACTGACAAATGACAACCCCCAAGAAGCAGCAGCAACGAGTACTAAGATATTAGCCCATACACGAGCTTTAGAAAAAGTCCCCATGAATCAGGCGATTTTAATGCTGTAAAATGTTGGTTTTACTCAATGCCTTTTCGACAATGACTGCCAACACACCTCCACTTAGGGCTGTAAATAACTGTGTTATTCCAAACATTTGAGCAGCTGCAGGTGGAAGAGAAACGATGTATGCGATCGCAACCACAAAAACACCATATTTCAAGATAGAACCAACAACAATACCAATCGTAGTTTTATACAGTTGAATGGTTTTGCCACGAAACAAAGAGAATGCAATGACTAGAACAGTGTTTGCAACCATAATAACAGGTACCATTTCTGGTCTTCCCATGATTCCAGCAACCATTGCAATTAAAGGAGTAACCAGTCCAAGCGCAACTCCGCCCCAAACACCCAGCAACATACAAGCTATTAATAACAAAAGGTTAACAACTGGACCGGTAATAAATTGTGGAAGCTTAAACATTTGAAAACCAATTGTGATAGCAATCAAAATAGCTAATCGAACCATCCATTGAACAGAAGAACGCATTTTCAAATCTTGATTTGTACTCAATTTTCACCTCAGTTCCAATAGGGTACTATTATTATATAATGGTTTTATGTTGAAAAGGAATATGCTAAACAACCAGTTTTTTCGTGAGGAATAGATTCATGTCAAGGAACATACGATTTATTCATTGTAGTGATCTTCATTTAGAAGCTCCTTTTAAGGGAATTCATATTGCAAATGAAGGGATATGGAAGATACTTGAGGGATCTACATTTCGTTCTTTCGAAAAAGTAGTACAAACCGCAATTACTCAGGAGGTTGATTTTGTACTGATTGCTGGAGATTTGTACAATTCATCCAATAAAAGTGTTCGAGCACAGCTTTTTTTTCTTCACCAAATGAAATTACTAGCTGATCATAATATTCCGTGTTTATTTGTTCACGGCAATCATGACCCTATTGACAGTTGGGTAGTAAAATCTGAACTTCCCTCTACTATTTTTCAGTTTCCACCCTATGTTTTCTGTAAAAGTCTCTATCGCACTCACGAAGAAAAACCTTTTGTGAATATCGTTGGTTATAGCTATCCAAAGAGAGATGTACAAAAAAACATTGCACAAGAAATTGCACAGCACTCGCAATCTCTTGATCAAGATACCTTCAATATTGGTCTTTTGCACTGCAATGTAGGAGGAGATCCCAGTACAGAAAATTATGCTCCATGCTCTCTCCAAGATTTGCTCCAATCCAATATTCACTACTGGGCGTTGGGGCATGTGCACACAAGAAAAGTTTTACATGAAAGCCAACCAACCGTAATATATCCTGGTAATACGCAGGGTTTGCATATCAATGAATCCCAGCAGAAAGGTTTCTATCTTGTTGATGTTCACGATCAAGAAGTCGACTATCGATGGATTGAGACTAGTTCATTTCTCTGGTTTCAACCTACATTACAAGTAGCTGACAGTACCCTTGATTCTATTAGTGAGGATGTTATCCAAGCTATGATTGAGAGTACTCAATCCTTACCAGGCATTTTTCGTTTCACACTAGAAGGCCGTACCAGCCTACACCACATCCTTCAAAAAGAGATCCATGAAATCGAAGATAGTATCCGTGAAAATCTTGAACAGGAGAATTGTTACCTTGAATCAATCAATCTTCAGACAAAGCCTGATATTGACATTGAAGCCGTAAAAAAAAGAAAAGATTTTAATAGCTTGTTTGCCCATAAGGCCGAAGAGCTATTAGACTCGAAAGATATTTCTGTAGAGATAACTGCATTGCTCAAAGATATGCCACTGGATAAACTTTTCAAAATGCTCCCTGAAGACTATTCATCAATTCCATGGGAAAGCATTGTTACAAATGCGTTATATCTTGGACTTACCCTTTTAGCGGAAGAGAAAAATGAGAATTAAATCTATTTTTATCGACCAATTTGGGGGATATGAAAAAACCAAACTTGAGTTTCTTCCAGGTTTTTCCTTGTTTTTCGGCTCAAATGAAAGTGGTAAAACCACACTAAGACAGTTTTTTCAACAAATGTTGTTTGGTTTTCCAAAAAAAGCAACCAATACAGATCGTAGATATACACCCTTCGGTGGTGGCAAACCATCTGGCACAATGAACATTGTGAGTGATACGGATCAGGAATACCAAATTCAAAGGCAAGATCAAAAAGTCTCCATTCTTCATCCTGATCAAACTGTTTCCAGTAAGGAAATTGATCATTCTCTGTGGAACGGTATTGATAAAGAAACATTTCGTCAAGTTTTCTGTATGGATATCAAAGACTGGAATGGTTTGTCATTCATGAACAAAGAAGAAATGCAAAATAGATTTTTATCGGCTAGTTATGGAGTCCGATCTTTATCGCATGCTCTTGGTCAACTACAGAAGCAATATAAAGAAATATTGATCCCAAGCGGTCGTGTTCAAGTATTGAACAAATTACACAAAGAACTTAAGGAAACGAACAAAAAGATCCGAGAACGTGCCTTGCTGAGTTCAGAATATATCAAATGGAATGAAGAAATAGGTACATTAAACAAGCATATTCAAGAAATGCAGCAAACGATCAAAGAACTTGAAAAAGAAACTTCCTATAGAACCCTGTGGAATGAGATGAAAAATGACTGGGGAAGATATCAAACAATTCGCACGGAATTGGATCAATATCCGACCATTTTCTCTTCCCTTGAGTATTCGGAAACCATTCTAGAAAAAGCCCAAAGATTGGATCAAGAAATACAAGATATGCAAGAATCACTAAAGAAGATCCAAAGAAGCTTTGATACACTACAGCAAGAACACAATTCAATCCAGATTCATTCAAATATCCTAGAGATTGGGCCTTCTATTCGAGAACTCGTTGAGAAAAAAAAGCAATTTGCTCAAGCTCTGGAAGATTATCCTGTAATCAGTCTTGAAAAGAAAAAGAGAGAAGATGAGCTCAAGGTAATCTTGGCAAAAATTGATCCTCAGTGGGATGAAAATGTGTTACAAAACATTTCTTTTCATACTGCAGAAGAAGAATTACAGATATACCGCTGGAAAAAAGAATATGAGAAGATTGATCAAAAATATCAAAACATGGACCACTTAAAAGCAAAACTAGAAGAAGATCGTTCCAACCTAGAGCATAAGCGAGATAAAACTCTCCGTTATATAAAGGAAAAGAAATCTCAAATACTTTCTCAAAATGAATACTCTACTCTATTGGTTCAATATGAGCAGTGCAAAGAGTTTCAAAAACATCTCTCTTATATGCAACAAAAAAAGATTGAATCCTCCAGGAAACCCTATTCTTTCGCATCTTCATTTAAAGCATTCTTCTTGATACCGTATATCGCTCTTCTCGCGAGTTTTTTTGGAATCCTCCTTTCTCCCTCTCTACCGTTGATTCGGAATGTTTCGGTAGCAGTTGGTTTTATTAGTGTTCTTGTGCTTTTCTTTTTTCACTTTTTCACTCGCCAACAACGACAAACAAATGATACTACTCTTATGCAAAATGAAATTCAATCCTATTGCAAGACAAACAATCTACCGCTGGAGTCTTGCTCCTATGCTGGAATCACATCTTTGCTATTGTCGTGGGAGAAACAACTTGAAAAACAACGCGAATCAGAACAGCAGATAATTCGTTGGAAAGAAACTATACAAGACATTGATTCCGATCTAATGCAGGTGTCATCTCAAATGCAAAGAATGAAGGAAGAGCAGATGATTGCAAAGGATCAACAAAAAGAGATTGCAGATCAATGGAATAGTTGGAAACAAACCCACCATCTTTCCAACCAAGTATTGATTCAAGATGCAGATTTTCTTTTTTCCATCATGAAAGATGCCCAAAATACATGGGCAGTATTACAAGAATTCTCAAATCGCTTGATATTGGTACAAAACACAATACATACGGTGCAGAAACAACTACAAAACCTTTTTAGTCAGATTGGCGAAGAACGCTCTTTGGATCGCTTTAATGCAGATTCCATAACACAATTACAAACATTGTTATCAGATACAGAAGAGTCTCAACGACGGAAAAATGAAATAGAAACGAAAATTGCGCAAGAAAAAAACCACCAATCTGAGATACTTGAGCATCTTGCTCAAAGAAAAGATCAATTTGATTCGCTATTAGAGTCCTACCACGTAGATCACCTCGAACAGCTTGAATCTCAGACAGCCCACTATGAACGTTATCGCACCAGAAAAGAAGAACAGGAAACTTTGTACCAAAGGCTTTATGGCAGAGTTGGAAATGAAGAACAATGGGCGAATGTCTGTAAAATTCTTTCCGAGCTTGATTTTCAGGACAATGAAACCCGGTTAAAGAACTGTTATGAACAGATTGAAAGAATAAAACACAACACCAATGAAGCCGTTGAAAAACGAGGCAAGTTACAGCAAAGAAAAGAAGATCTTTCGTTGAATACAGAAATGGAGCAACTTCATCAAAAGAAAGAATCAATCGAAGTTTCTATTCATGAAAAAGCAGAAGAGTGGCTAACCAATGTAGTAGCATATTCCTTGATTCAACAAACAAAATCCGTTTTCGAAGAGAAACAACAACCTGGTGTGATTCGCTTTGCAAGCCAATGGATATACGAGATTACCGACCATCGGTACCAATTGATGAAAACAAGCTCAGAAGAAGATAAATCTGATAGTTTTGTACTATTCGACACAACACATAAAAGAAAAACCGAAGATGAATGGAGCGAAGGGTTAGCAGATCAGGTATATCTCGCTATTCGAACAGGGCTTATTCAGGAGTTAAGCGACCACGGAGAAACACTACCTTTGTTTTTAGACGATATTTTGTTACGGTTTGATGCAGAAAGACAAAGAAAAACTGCCAGGTTGCTATTAGAATTGTCAGATAAACATCAAATATTATTTTTTTCTTGCCACTCATCGCTGCTACATCTTTTTCAGTCTATAGCACTTGAAGATCCCTCTCATAATGCTTCTTTTTACTCTATTGACCATTTCTCTATACAACCTATCCCATCGGAGGAAATCCATGAACGTCCAATGGCCGCATTGTTCAGCTCATAAAAGTTTTGCAAGTGATAATAACTCTGGCATTCACCCTAAGGTTATAGAAGCCATCAATAGGGCCAATGTTGGTCATTGTATAGCATATGGAGATGATCCTTATACAATAAGGGCCCAAGATGTTTTTAGGCATATTTTTGGATCTTCTACTGAAACATGTTTTGTGTATAACGGAACAGGAGCTAACATTACTGGTTTATCCTGTATCACAAAACCGTTTCATTCCATTGTCACAACAAATACTGCTCATATAGTATGCGATGAGTGTGGAAGTCCCGAAAAGATAACAGGTTGTTCGCTAAAAGTTATACCCAATCACCTAGGGAAATTATCCCCTGATCAATTAGAACCATTTACAGAATTCATGGGAGTAGAACACCATTCCCAGCCTAGGGTGGTTTCCATTACACAAGCAACAGAACTTGGTACAGTGTATACTCTGGAAGAAATTCGTAGCATTTGCAATTTTGCTCATAAAAACAAAATGCTCGTTCATATGGATGGGGCACGCATTGCAAACGCAGCTGCTACATTAGATGTATCACTGCGCGCTCTAACAATTGATTGCGGAGTTGATGTTCTATCATTTGGTGGAACTAAAAATGGGCTTGCTTATGGTGAGGCATTGGTTTTTGCCTCCAAAGAATTAGCAAATGAAGCGAAATACTTTCGAAAGCAAAATGCACAGCTTGCCTCCAAGATGCGGTACATTTCTGCTCAGTTCCTGGCTTACTTTGATGAAGATCTATGGCTGCACAATGCAATAATCTCCAACCGATTAGCAAAATTTCTCCAAAGCAAGATTCAAAGAGATCTCCCTCAAATTACTATTACCAGACCTGTAGAATCGAATGCAGTTTTTGTGCGACTTCCAAAAGAAAAAGCATCTAAAATGCAAGATATATCCTTTTTCTATCCTTGGGATTTCGCAACTTCTGAGTATCGCTGGATGACATCCTATGATACAACGGAAGAAGATTGTGAACAATTTATTGCATTGATGAAAAAAGTGTTATCGGAATAAGACAATATTTTGAATCGTGATACAATAGTATCATGAAAACGTTCCTTTCTAGCCTACTTTGTCTATTTTTGTTTTCATGTACACTTTCTTTTGTTTCTTGCCAAAAAACAAACATTAACACTGTAGAGGATTCCTTTTTACCATCTGCGAGAACCACTAAAATTTCTCAACTTTCTGTTCGGTTTTCTTCTGAAATTCCCGACAACATGAGAGTTTTTATCCCTAAAAGCAACCCTGGATCTTATGCAGTCTACGATGAGTTTGACGGAAACCCTGGTGAAGAAGGGGTGATCTTTCTTGATCATCCTGATTACCCCAGTCATCTACAACTGAACCTATACTCCAAGGAAGAGAATACATGGAAACAAAAAGGCTGGAGTTTGATTCAAGGAGAACTACTAGATTGGGTGTATCTTCATAAACAATTTATCTATGTTGGAGTACAACAGCACAACAAAAAAAAGACATTATACATATACCTTATTGACACAATAGCAGAAGAATGGTCCCTCAGTAGAGTGAACTCTATCGATTACGATAAGCTATACATTGAAAATTTTCCCGGAGCCTATGGTAATGACGACAAACCCGAGATCGCAAGATGGATAACCGATGAAGATGGCGATGAAACCATTCAATTGTTCCGTTTGAGCAGTTGGGAATATAATTTTAACTTTGTTTTTGCAGAAGATTCCTACCCTTATTTCTATCCATCTATTGTAGAAGAATACAAAGAAAAAGTACGTAGCAATAGCTCAAACCTAGAGTTAAGCCTTCAATTAATTGAGTACGAAACATATGCGCAGGATAGTGCCATTGCTCTGCAAAAGATTAAAAGATTGCTTCAATCACAAATGAATACGATGTCTACTGAACAAAAGAATCTTCTTGTATCTTTGCAGTGCAAATGCCTTCTTCAACTGGGACAGTACGAAGAAGCACAATTAATATTACAAAACTGGATCCCCGATATACCTGATGAACCCTTCCCGATGAAGCTGTTTAAGAAAAAAGCATATATTTTTCTCCAAGACTCCCTTTTAAAACAAGGCAAATACTCTGCATCAAAAAGCGTTTGGGAATTAATGCCAAAGATATCGTCAGAAGAATACGAAATGCAGAAATACCCAATCGAATTACCCCCTCAAATTGACCTTGAACCAAAAGCAAACTATATTGAACCCTATCAAAGAATTCAAAACTACTTTCAAACTAGAGACTTTCACAACCTTCTTTTACGTTGGGATTCTTTTCAGGAATGGGGAACGTCTCAATCCCCTCTTATTGAGGTATCTGATCCCGTTTTACCTTCATTGCTCCCTGATACATTTGAAGGGATGGTTTTGTTTCAAGTGAAAAACATGGGAACTGTTATTGCATGGGCAGAAGATCAAAGCATTCGCACTTCAGTGCTTTTTTATATTGACTCCTTTTCCCACCAACATTCTGAGTTTTCAAAACCAGAAAAGTTTTACACAAACCAAGGCAAAATGGCATTAATTCTTCACGAAAAGCCATCTCAAGATTTGTCACTAAAAGCATATCAATACTTTACTCTGTCCAATGATCAATGGCGTCTTCAATGGACTTCCCCTTTTTATCCAAATGGATCTATTCACGTCAATGAGCCTAATTTTGAAATGGTAACAGCAAAAGGCCAAATCATATTAGATCCAACAGGAAAAAGTTATCTTTTTGGAGAATGCAGCTCTTCAACCTATCATCGTTTTTACGAAGAGGTATGGATTTTGGATCAGGAAACATATAGTTTGATGAGTTCTAGCATTGTTCAGTCTCCCTATCAAACGCTTGTTGACTATTTGCATTACCTGTATAATAGCAACACCGAAAAAGCAAAAGAATTCGTAACGGACCCTTCCCTCATAGAACAAACAAAAGAACTTGAGATCGTTGGTAACACTGGCTTTTACTCTTGCCCGAAATGGGTTCAGAATTCAAAAGGAGAAGACGTGATAACCTTTCGAGTCAAAGATAGAGAAAATGTTGCCTTTTATTTTACCCGAAAACAGGGACGGTATACAATTTATAAAATTGAAGAAAATCCTGATTTAACAGGTCTTTTTCCTCAAGTTTCTCAATAAGATACTTTTCTTATGAAACTGCATTCTACAAAAGACATTGCATACAATGCAATCGAGAACCTACTCCACTATGTTCGATATCCCACTACAGCTATACACATAGACAAGATACCTTTTGGTCAAAAAGTCGAAACTATGCTAAAGTTTCTGTCAATTAACCTTATTGTACAAATTGTTCTGAGCTCTATCACAACTTTCATACTATTCTCGGTTGATTCTCAACTTGGTTCTACAACTACTAACGAGCTAACTGATTTTGTGCAATCCAATTCCTATATTTATATCTTGTTTGTTGGGGGGATAGCACTTCCTTTTTTTGAAGAAATTGGCTTTCGTTTACCCTTGTTTTTTCATCCTGTTTCACTTGGGATTGCGTTGTCTTATGTACTTATTTTATTATTCTCTGTCCTTTATCAACAAACCCCCTCCAATCCTTTCTTCACTTTGTCAATGATTGGCATATCACTGCTTATCGGAGGAGTTGGGATTTTTGTTTTTTACCGCAATAAAAATTCCATTGAATTATTTTGGAAAAAACATTTCCGATGGATTTATTATGGATTTGCCATTCTATTTGGACTTTTGCATATTTCAAACTTCTCAAACGCTTCTCTTTGGGTATTTTGTCTAACGCCTCTCCTGGTTCTTCCACAATTTCTTTCTGGTTTAGTGATTGGGTATCTACGAATGCAGTTTGGTTTTTTTTGGGGCTTTACCTTTCATGCAGTGTGGAATAGTGCTCTATTGTCTTTAGCCTATGCTGCATATCATTTTTTCATATTGTAAAGAAAACATTGTAGGGGTGTTTAGTGGATCTACATTTTTCAACCTATATTTTTTTATGTGCATTTGGATTTATTGGTGCCTGGGTAGATAGCATTGCGGGAGGTGGTGGTATCATCACCATACCTGCTTATTTGGCTGCAGGTTTGCCCCCTCAGCTGACATTGGGTACAAATAAACTGTCCGCAAGCTTTTCCTCTTTTACAAGTTCTTTCAAATATTTATGTTCAAAAAAGACAAACCTTCGCTTAATGTCATTTCTTGCTCCGTTCACTCTGATTGGCTCCATTGTTGGTGTGAGAACCATCCTGTCCATCAACAATGCTTTGCTAAACGTCCTACTTAGTATCGGCATTCTGTCAATTGGTCTTTATTCAATCTTCCACCCATCTCTTGGTTCCGTCGACACATCTCTCCACCGACCTACAAAAAAAAGCATTTGGATCGGGATGTTGTTTTCCTTGTTGTTGGGATTCTATGACGGTTTTTTTGGACCTGGAACCGGATCATTTTTAATGTTCATTTTCATTAAGCTATTTGGTTTTGATTATTTAAAGTCCAGCGCCAATGCACGTTTTCTAAATTTCATAAGCAACATCACGTCATTAATCACCTTCATTTTGTATGGGAAAGTACTATTTCTGGTTGGGATCCCCGTGGGAATTTTCATGATTGCAGGTTCCTGGTTAGGATCCCACATGGCGATTAAAAATGGTAACAAAATAGTGAAACCAATTTTTGTAATTGTAACACTCGCTGTTGCTGTTAAACTTATTATAGACTTACTCTAAAGTTCTTGTCCCTAACAACACAAAGGAGTATATATGAAACAACTTCTGGGTAAGAATATATGGATTATCTTGTTATCCATTGTTGTGATTGTTTTTGTCCTGATCTACGATTTCCGACACTCTCGTGTATTCCCACCCAACGATACGATTCCATTTATGACATGTTTTGAGGAAGAAGCAGACACAAGCTACACCTCTCATCAATGGAATTTGCGTGACGGGACAATTCTGTTTGCTGAAAACCCTTTGTTTGCATCCTCTGAGAAATGCATTGATTCCCTTGTATGGAATGGAGATCAAGAAGCATTACTACCCCCTTCTATAGAACCCAGTATCATAACTCCTGAAGGTTCCTTATTCCACCCTACATACGTGCGATCAAAATCATCTCTTTCTATTCAAAGAATTTTGCGTCCTACTTTATCCATCCAGCTTTCTATCCAGGATTATGGCAACCACGCTCAAGCAACTGCAGAATACTATGGGTATAAACAAGACAAAATTACACTCAGACCTGATCTAGAAGAATATACCAATGCAGTCCTAATCCGACCTTTAGATGCTATTGAGATTGAAGCAACAACCTATATGTATTTCCAATTTGCATGGTTGGATCATGAAACCAATATAAAATTTGGTGTAGTAGAAGGACAATGGTCTGATCAATCCATCCAGTGGAGAATTGTAACAAACGATGTTGAGTTTCAAGAAACTGGCGAGGGAAGCAATGTTGTTGTTTGTCAGGGACGAATCTGGTTTGCCCTATTGGATGGTTCCATTCGTTCTGTTGTCCTTCACAATGGGACAGTTGAATATCGGGAGAATCTTGAAACAAAAATCGATCTGAAACCTCATACACCAATCCAAGCTAAATTGTACCGGTATCAAAATACTCTTATCATGAAAAAAGTTTACGATCAATCCACTTGCAAAATCCTTGTCGTTGAAAACAATTCTCCGACCAGTAGAATCGATGTTTCAAAGGATTTTGTTACAATTTTCCAAAACGAAAAAGAAACTTTGATATATCAAAATGAGGCAGGGTACAAAAACCCTTCTACCTGGTTGTTTCCTATATATTAAGGAGGTATCCCCATGAAATGGAAATCTTTTTTCATTGTATCCACTCTTCTCTTCTTATGCTTCTCTTCTATGCATTGCTCTTTAAGAAAAGCAAACCCAGATGTTGTAGCGGATTTAAATCATATTCAAGTAACAGAAGATGGGTGGTTTGTAACTTTATCCAATACCCCTATCAATACTATAAGTATTACGAACAACCATGCTTTTGGCTCAACAGATTATGGATTACTTCACTTTTACCCCCTATCCGAGAATCCCACCGGGAAGGTATTGTTCCCCATATCTCAAGAACGGTGTTTGAATCATTTTGTTGGAAGTGGTACAGATACTGATGGCAACCCTATTAGTCGCTACTTATCTATTGAGAATCAATCCCTTCAAACAAAAGACTTATATTGCACCCCTAGTAACCCTGAAGTCGAAGTAAAGAAGCCATCTTCCCTATCTTTATCGGAATATCCCATATTTTCTCAAGGAACCATAAAACTCCATTTTTCTGCTGATGTCTCATCAAAAACAACTGCTTTGGCAGCGTATCAAAATCTTTTATTCATCGCAAAAGACATGTCGATACAAAAACATACTCTACAGGATCGCGTTTTCCAGTCTCATTTGATTGGTTCTACGTATTACTATCTCTCGAAAGGTACAGGTCCTTATTCAATCCAATTCAATGCATTGAAAACAACTGCTCCATCAGAATCATGGAGTTATCATCCAAATCCAAACCAACCAACGTCAATGATATTAAAAGACGCTTCTTTCAGTAGTGTATTGCAAAGGTTTTATACGGCATACCGTTATGATTCGTTAGACCAGAGAAGCTTACAAATACAATCCTATACTACAAGTGGTGAAATCTTACAAGAAAAAAGAATAGACTATACACCCATTGGCTCTTTCCCTACTTCACCGGTGTTTACTTTCCTCAAAGAAAAACAACCGCTTTTGATTGGAGAGCTTTTTCATCAAGGTGAAATTGTATGTATCAATACAGAAGATTTTAAAGAATTATGGAGATTTTCGATTGACTCAAAAGCTAGTGTTTTAGACATGATGGTTGATCCTACTCACAAAACTATGTATGCATTACTAACAGACGGTAGTCTTCTTACAATAACTCTAGACCATGGAACTTTGATGGAAAAAAAACATATAGGCCCCTCTATGGATGTTGAATATTCAAATGGATCTATGCTTTATTACGACGGATACGCGATTGGTTGTTTAAACAATGCAGTTGGAAAACCTTATCGTAGCATATTTTTCTATGTATCCATTCCATCGGTAGAATGATAAAGATGAATAACGCTGATATCTGGAGGGTTGAATAAACGAAAAGGCAAAACTGTAGCTCCTAAACCTCGATTAACAAACATTGTGGTTTGTTTCTCGCGATACTCTCCCTCAATATAGCGTGGGAAAAAGCCCTGATTGGGTGCATAGATTCCACCAATACAAGGGAAACGTATTTGTCCTCCATGAGTATGCCCAGATAATACAATATCCACTTTAGCCTTCACATATTGAGAAAAAAACTCTGGACGATGAACCATTAAAATCCTGAATATATCTTCATCGTAATGACTTGACACACTTTCAATAATTTCTGTGTAATCCTCTGCTGGAGTAGCGAGTGCATCACGAAGGCCTATCAAAAGTAAGTGAGAAGAGTTATGGGTTAAAACAATTCCTTCGTTCATTAGGATATTTACATGAACACTTTGTAAATCCTCTATCAGGCTTTGATATTCTTCGTTGTAAAGAGATTCCTCATGATTACCCGTGACATAATACAAGGGATAATCCTTTGCTAATTCTTTCATTAATACCAAACCCTGTTTGTTTTCTTCACAGCGTCTTTCAATAAGATCTCCTGTAAATACAACGATAGAAGGTTTTTCAGATGCAATAATATGAAGAAGGTTTCTTTGAGACTTACCAAAAGTAGCATCATGTAAATCTGAGATTTGAAGAATAGTGAAACCATGAAATTCTTCGGGTATCTTGTTGGTGTGCACTTCATAATGAGTGATCCGAGGTTGGTGATAAAAAAGCAAATCCATTACAAATACCCCCACAATCAGCAATATAGAAAAAAGTATGAGCTTTTTCTTCATACCTGGTTATTCGTTTCCAATTCCAATGATCATTTTCATCACTTAGAAAAAATTAATCGAAGAGCAGCAAAAATCATGACAACTCCAAATATTCTTTTCAGCCAAAGAGTGGGGATTTTCATTGCTCCTTTTGCTCCAAAGAAAGCTCCAATAAAAAAACCAGCTACAATACAAACCCCAACCCATATTTCTACATGACCTTGTTTGTAATACTCGAATGCACCCCATAAACCAATAGGCAAAACCATTAATGCCAGGGTGGTTCCTTGTGCAGTTAACTGAGGAAAGCCCATTAAAACCAGCATTGGTATAATGAGAATGCCTCCACCTATTCCTAAAAGGCCACTCAGAATGCCTCCGGCAAATCCTATAAAAACATATACAAACCAGTTTTGCATTTTTTATCCACCTTTTTTCCACAGTTATTTGAAAACTGTGGGATTCTTTGAAAAGTGTTCTTTTCGTTAAGATTGCATTTGACCATTACCACAACCCTCATTATACATATTGTTTGAGAATTTTCTCCCAGAGAAAGGAAATTAAAACCAGAGATTATAGAAAAAAGCTGGGTTTTTCCTCAATATTATCCACAGGTTTTCCACGGTTATTTTCTAAGAAGACTTGAAAAGGAGAAATTTAACTTTCCATTTTTTTTAGAAAAACTATTTCTCTATTTTTAAAAAATGAGTTCTGTATTACTTCTTGACCTAGCCTGATTTAATCAAGTTTTTATCAAAATTGTTGGTGATTCTATACACAAGGGGCATCTTTTTGATAATTAGGAAATGCAGTTTCTACTAAAATCTCGTTTTTCCCCATTATAAGAGCTTTTTATCACAATGCCATTTGTCTACTACCCCTACAAATTACCAACTTGTTTTTTAAAAAAGGTTTTTATTTTTCAATATAATATTGCTCATGGAAGAGTTATTTCGTTGCCAATCGATTACTTTTTTGGACGTTCTGCATCCATCGGATTTGATCATTTCTACTTCCAAAGTTACATCCATAACTGGTCCTTCAGGTTCTGGAAAAAGCACTCTTTTATACTTCCTAAATGGCACAAAAAGCCCTAGTTCAGGAGATGTTTTCTATAAAGGACAGAATATTCTCGACATCGACATCGTATTACACCGCAGGAAAGTTCTCCTCGTGGAACAAAAGCCTGTATTATTCCCAGGTTCTGTCCAGGACAATCTTGTTATTGGTTGCGATATCCAAAAAAAGGCAGCCCCTCCTAAGCAGGAGCTCCAAAAGTATTTGGATGATTTTAAGTTACATGTTGCGCTAGATGAACCCATGTCCTCGCTTTCCGGTGGTGAATCACAACGCGTTTGCATTATTCGGTGCCTGCTTCTAGAACCCGAAGTACTTCTGCTTGATGAACCTACCTCATCCCTGGATGAAGGTACTGCAAATCATGTGATTGAATATATCATTGGCATGCACCACCAATATTCAATGAAGCTTATATATTCCTCCCATTCAAAAAGGCTATCTTCTATGGCAGACGAACACATCGATATTCAACAAAAAAAGGTTCTACAGTTATCATGACCGATATTGATCTCATACGACTAATCATTGCATACAGCCTTATTTTAATGCTATATCTGTTTATGAAAATCCGTAGAATCCAACAAGATAAACTTCTCATTGTCGCTTCTTTCCGAATGACTATTCAGCTTGTTTTAGCTGGATACCTTCTACGGTTCATATTTCAGGTTCACAACACATGGTTGACTCTAGGTATCATTCTGTTGATGGTCACTTTTGCTGTACTGAATGTAAAAAAGCTTGCACAAAAACGACTTACTCCCTCCATGGTAAAAAGTATCGTAGTAAGTTTATCAACCGGAACCCTACTGGTTCTTGTTTTCTTTTTAATCGTAGTTGTGAACCCTCCTTCCCTATTTGATCCTAGATACTGGATTCCCTTAGCTGGAATGATTATTGGTAATGCGATGACGGGAATCTCTATTGGGTTAAAAACACTTCTGGACAATGTTGAATCCAACAAAGATCTAATACAAACATCACTTCACCTAGGAGCACAGCCGCAAGAAGCAATTCGAGGTATCGTCAACAAAAGCTTTGAAGCAGCCATTCTTCCTACGCTGAATTCAATGCTGGGGATGGGAATTATTTTTCTACCTGGTATGATGAGCGGTCAGATTATTGCGGGTTCATCCCCGATAACAGCAATACGCTATCAAATTGGCATTATGGTAGGAATTTCCGGAAGTGTATCATTAAGTGTTTTTCTTTTTTCGATCACTATCTGGAAAAGTTTTTTTAATGCAAAAAAGCAGTTTACTCCGTAAATCTCTTCTTTTGTAAAAATTCCATTGTTTTTGTGATATTATGTAAAGTGTGCCCACTAAAATGCTAATCACGTTGTTAGGAGGATCATATGAAGGAAGTACTCAAAGAATTGGGTATTGAAGATGTGAATTATGGAGCATGCGTAGGTCTTAACAACCAATGGATCAAAACAAATGGAGAAAAAATCACAAGCTATTCCCCCATTGATGGACAACCTTTAGCATCTGTTATTCAAGCCACAACCGAGGATTATTCTCTTGTTGTGGAAAAAGCACAAAAAGCATTTCTCCAATGGCGTATGATTCCGGCTCCTCAAAGAGGCTTAATCGTCCGAGACATCGGCAATGAACTTCGCAAATACAAACAACCACTAGGTACGTTAATCTCAATTGAAATGGGTAAAATACTTCAAGAAGGTCTCGGTGAAGTGCAAGAAATGATTGATATTGCAGATTTTGCGGTAGGGCAAAGTCGCATGTTGTATGGATCAACAATGCACAGTGAAAGACCTTTACATCGAATGTACGACCAGTACCATCCATATGGATCTATAGGGATCATTACTTCGTTTAACTTCCCCGTAGCAGTTTGGTCTTGGAATGCTTTGATTGCCTTTGTTTGTGGGGATACCTGCATATGGAAACCAAGCTCAAAAACACCTCTGTGCGCAATAGCGATCCAAAATATTGTGAACACTGTTTTTTCCAAACACAACCTGCCCGGCATCAGCACTCTTGTTATTGGCTCTGGTTCAAACATAGGCGAAGCAATGATTCATGATCATCGCCTTCCTTTGATTAGTGCAACTGGAAGCACAAGGATGGGGAAACGAATTGGAGAAGTAGTTGGGAATCGATTAGGAAAAACAATTCTTGAACTTGGTGGTAACAACGCAATTATCATTACCCCAGACGCTGATTTAGGGCTGGCCCTGCATGCTTCACTTTTTGGCGCAGTAGGAACTGCAGGTCAACGATGCACCTCCACAAGAAGAATCATCATCCATAAAACAGTTAAAAATCAGTTTCTACAATCCCTTATCAACGCATACAAACAGATAAAAATTGGCAATCCACTTCATCCATCGGTGAATATGGGACCTTTAATCGATGAACAGGCAATCAAACAAATGGAGCATGCCATTGAACAATCCAAAAAAGAAGGAAGTACCATTCTATACGGCGGAGAGCGTATTACCATTGATGAAAATCTAGGTGGCTCGTATGTTACTCCATGCATAGCCGATGTTCCCGGAAACATCCCCACGGTTCAAAATGAAACCTTTGCACCGCTCCTCTATATTATGGCATATGATTCATTTGACGATGCCATTAAACTCCACAACGATGTCCCACAAGGATTAAGTTCATCCATTTTTACAAACAATCTTCAGACTGCAGAGCTATTTATATCCCATCAGGGTTCAGATTGTGGTATTGCAAACGTGAATATCGGGACAAGTGGTGCAGAAATTGGTGGCGCATTTGGTGGTGAAAAAGAAACCGGAGGTGGTAGAGAATCAGGTTCTGACGCTTGGAAGGCCTATATGCGAAGACAAACAAACACAATCAATTATGGAAAAGAGTTACCTCTTGCACAAGGAATTCAATTTCATATTAAAGATTTGCAATAAATGACCGGTATAGAAATACCCACTATTGCCATTATTCATAGCAAGAAAAGCGATCAAGATATTCTTTTCTCTGCGTTGGCTCAACACACAGCGAAAACGATTCTTTCACCCGACATTAACAAAAAACTTATCGAGAAAGAGCACCCCAATGTAATCCTTATTTTCCCTCATCACAACACAAGCCATTTCCTTGAACAGATTCGTCAGTTACGTCAGCAAATTCTTTTAAACCAATCTTGCATTCTTGTTGTTGAAAAAGAAATGCATTCTGCAAAAACAGAATCATATATCAAGGCTGGTTGTGATTTTGTAATCTCATACAATCAACTTGACCAATTACCAAGCTTTATTGAGATATTCTTTCAGATTTCTCGATATCGTTCGGCTCAAAGTATTACCTATTGGGAATCTCTTTTTCATCACTTTCGTCAGCCTATCTTTTTATGTGATGAAGATTTCAAAATTTACTTGGCCAATGCTAGGGCCTGTAGTTTAACCCAGAATAATCAGCAATCAATGTTTGGACTATCTCTACTTGACTTTCTACCTTCAAAACAAATTCACGAGATCCGTGCCCGATCTCATAGGTGTATAGCAAAGAATTCGAGTTTACACAATATACAGGTTACCCTGAAAACATTTTCAGAAGATTTTCTACCATGCTCACTGGCAATGCATTGCGTTGGGAAAATCCAAAAAACAAAACACGCTTTGCTCTATGTGTTTCAAGAAAATAGTGAAATTGAATCCATAAAGTTAAAATCGTTTCTTCTTCAATCTGTTTTAGACAAAAGTGCAAGTTCAATACTGATTACAAACGCCCAAGGGACAATATTTTATGCCAATCCAAGCTTCCTAAAAAGAGTTCAACTAGATTCTTCTGATGTCCTTAGCAGATCTTCTGAAGATCTTTCGATAGAATATCAACTTCATCGCAGAGAAGACGCTCTACCCTATACCAAGCTTGGATTTACATATTTCAAAGAAAATGACTACATTGACTCCAGCGGTACCTATATCCACGAACGAGAAAAAATCCTTCCAATAGTATTCAATCCAGATAAAAGAGATGGTTTTTTAATCCGTATTGCTGAATATGCACAGCAAACTAAGGATCAAAATGAAACACACAATCATTGGTTCTACGCAATAATGGAAAAAACATCTGCTCAAATTGATACTTTTTGGAATGCTCAGATTGTATCATCTCAAGATCTGACTAGATTCAGAGATAATTCTGAGTTGCTGGTCTCTATATTGCGAAGATGTAAAATTATGGAAGGATTTTGCGTACTACAACAACATTCAACTTACACCTATAAGAATTGTTCGCTGAATGATCTTTTAAACAAAATTACTATAGCATTCAGTGATTATGGTAATATCATACATCACCTACAAAAAACCATTCCTGATGCGTATATAGATAAGAATAAAGTTGAGTTTGCTTTCATTGCTCTTCTTGAAGCTATTCTTGAAAAATGGATACCGAAGCAGATTAGCTTCAACACTTCCCCGAGTCGGAATAGTATATTATTTGTATTGCGTATCTCACCCATGGAGGAAACCGTGTCAGATAGCAAGGCATTTGTCATGTCTCTTCTAGATAAGGAAATATGGGTTGTTAAACAAATATTGAACACGCATCCAATCGGATACGAAGTGTCTAATGAGCTAAATGGTAGCTTTGCAATATTCTTCAATATCCCTTCTGTCAATGACAGCATGGCTTACAAAGAGCAAGAGATATCAGAACTATTATAACTCCCAAGATAAAACCTCCAAAAACCTCTACCATATTATGTCCTATCAGCTCCTTAAGTGGAAAATGGATGAATGGTTCATTTGGTTTTCGATTTAAGATATGATCATTAATGAACTTAGCGTGTTTTCCAACTTCTTGACGAACTCCCGTGGCATCCGCTACAACTATTGAACTTAGAATAAAACTGATCGCAAAGAAGGGTGAAGATAAACCGCAGTCAATGGCAATTCGCATTGTAAGAGCAGTCACCGTAGCGGTATGAGAACTTGGAAATTTACCATTTACAAAAAGCAGGGAGATATCCCATTTACCATTTTGAATTCTCTCGATAATTGGTTTAAGTCCTTGAGCACATACATTTGCAATTACTGCAACCCAAAAAGAACAGCTAAACATGCGAAACCACCCTTCTAAAAAGGAATAAACCGTAGCGTAGAAAGAAGCAGCAAGAAGCAAACAGCTCCATATAGATATTTTTCATAGGATATCACTCTCGTTTTTTGCCGCTGTAAACAAGAAATAAAGTGTTTATGCAACTCTTTCAATAAAGCATAAGATTTCACTCGAATAAAAGCTGTTTTAATCGCATAAATATAGAATATCTTTGGTGATTCTTTGGAACAAATGAACGGTAAGCAAGATTGATCTGAAAAAGAAAAGGGAATTTGTTTTTCTTTTAAAAAAACAACTAGATCATCTCGAAACTCTTCTTCTGATACCCCACTTATAAAAATCTCATTGCGAACAATCCACATGATAAAAGCATACAGGACGGTAGATAGTAGAATAATTCCTGCGTGCCACATCTGAAACTGAATCTTCTGTGAATAGAATACTGAGATAACATGGACCCCTAAAATCACCAAAATGACTGAAAAAAAAGTTCTCGATTTCATGATTCTGAAATAAACCGACCTTGAAAATGCCAAAATGCCAAACCAAAGGCCACTTAAAAGAAAAAAACAAAAAAGAAAGTTCATCATTCTTCTAAATCAGACTCCTTTATTGTGTAGGTTACGGGCATTAAGCTTTCAAAATCTACTTGAGGAGGAATGGGATATATGGGACCAATACGATTGAGTTCAAGTAGAGATTCGTGAATTCTCTGCAGGTCTTTTACTGGTGCAGCAAATAGCAATTCACCGTGTTGAGTATTTGCAAATCGTCTATCACCGGCACAGGGAAAACCAACGATTGGACGTTGTTCTCCCATCGCAAATGCAGTTGCAGAACAAAGGGCTCCTTCTGCTACAGTGTCTCCGGATGTTTTTCTACCATCTATATAAGAATTTGCATGAATTAAGCCCAACATTTGTGCTGGATTCGCATACACTACAAATACATCGAGCGATGAAAAAGATTCCAACGGTCCCACTTCAATGGCTCTATAAATCCTTTTTTGGTCACCCAGTTTATAGGTATTTTGAAAAAAGTGGATTCCAGCATTGGTATCTTTTGTATATTTTCCAACAGCTGCAGTACCGTCAATAAATTGTTGAGGAGTTTTTATTAATCCAAGTGCTGCTGCACCTAAAGAGCATACCATTTTTTCAGGATAACCACAGGAAGACCTTTTTTGGTATCGAGCATTGGCAACTAGTTGACAAAAATTAAGCTTTTTTGAAGTACTGCCTGTCTTTACGTCTTCTTTGGATTGTAAAAACCGAACACCAACTGGTGCAGTGTCTAGTTTAAGAATTGATTGAAAATCGCGAGCAATTGCATCATGCATACTATATCCTCCTACACGATCGAAATATTTGCTTTCGAAGCAAAAGCTTCATTACAAAAAAGTGGGTGCAAGGGGTGTTTAGAACAACCCATATATTCATCACCAAACATATTCATCGTATTCGTTTGAATATGTAAGGGTGGAACACGACCTAACAAGTTTTCTCCATCAGTTAAATAGGCCACTTTTGTGAAACAGGAAAAATCCCCGGATTTGGAGTGGTGAATCTCTTTTACGTTCACTACCAGAATGCCAAGATTTCCTTGAAGTACATCGATCAACGTTTCATGGGTTTGATGGAGTTGAAAATGAGCTATTCCCGGAAATGGAACTCGATTGTAGGCTCCTACAGCATTGGAAGTTAATGGTAGCTGATATTGTTTCGCTGTTCTTTTGTCGGTATAAGGTGCGACGAGTACGCCTTCTTTGATCAAAGGACACCGAAAAGGTGCTAAAGGGTTTTCTTCCAATCGCAATACTGTTCCTTCCATATCAAAAAAAGGAGTAATCAAGTTTTCAATATCGTGGGATGAATAAAGTGTAAAGGTGGGATGAAACAATAAATGATTAAGCTTACCACTAAATCTAGAAGTACCATTTCCTACTCTTTCTCCATGTAAATGATGAAACAAATCTGTAAAAGGGGATCGATTGGCACAAGAAAAGATAACGGGCATATCTGGTTCATCTTTGATCTTTACTTCCTTTGCCCATGCATCTCCCATAAGCTTTACTGCATCTGCAAAAACATCACGAGAAAACCTTCTCCCTCTATAGAAGAAGGGAACTGGTATAGGAGAATCTTGATGAGTAAAATACATATTAATCATGATATAATGATCTTTGTAGCGAAGTTTCAGGTTCATTTCATTTGTAAGAGATTCTTGTCGATCAATTAGGCTCATTTGGCCATGGAAAACACAATTGGGAAGTCTTGTTTTCAATTCCTCGACAAAAAAAACCATGGCTTCCTTGTAATCCTTTTCACTGGAAATTTCATAATTATAGATTATTTTTTGCTGAAGCCCCCCCGTACAATCTAAAGAATAAGGTGTGCTTTTAGCATTTTGAAGTGCTTTTTTTTCTAATTGAACCAAGGAGTATTCTTTTTCTGCAGTACCAGCGACTCCAAGAAGCCCCGTTACATAAAGACGCAACCCAGTTACGTCTTCAGATCGCAAATAATCGGAGACAATTTTGTCATTTTTGAATTTAATGTTTTGGTCTTTGATACTCTTCTCGTAAAATTCTTTGATCATATTGGCATCCTTATATGTAAACAATTTCTCGCTTTTTGGGTAGAGCTACCCAATCGGATATACGCTTCTCCATTCCACGTAGCCATCTGCTTGGTCAATATGGCAATGGGCAATGATCGGACAGCAATAAGCCATATTGACCGTGATTCAATTTGGACAATCTCTTCTGTTAAACAAACAGAATTCCATTGTTGTGTTGTAGTTTGGAATTCATCAAGATCTTCTATAGAGGGTTTAAAGCCAACAACATCTCCATGATCTGAAATCCCAACCAAAACAAATCCACCGCGAGTATTTAAAAATGCACAAATTGTTTTATACATACCATCGCAAGGTATTTCTTTAAATTCAACACAATCGCATTCGCCTTGTAAAATAATCGACCGAAGTTGTTTACTTTTCATTTTTGTTCATCATATTAATTTTAGTGACTGTACACACTATATTACAATTTTTGATACAAAAGGCGAAAATATGTTGATTTACGGAGCAAAAATCTACAATCCTCAAAATGCTTGCTATGAAGACATGGATATACGATTTTCAGAAACAGGAATTGAAGATTGTGAACCTTGGGGAATTTTACAGCCCCAAAACTATGAGTTCAAAATAAAAGGGGATGGTTTTTTTCTATACCCAGGATTTATTGATAGTCATTGTCACTTAATAGGAACAGGAGAAAAGTACCTTTCACCTTCTTTAATTGGAGTTCAATCTTCCCAAGAATTAAAACAAATCATTTCTCATCAGCTTCAAAAACAAAGTGGAGTTTCACTTAGAGGCTGGGATGAGGAAATACTTGGCTTTGTTCCTACAAGAAAGATCTTGGACTCATATAGTGATAAGCCTATCCTATTGATTCGAAAATGCGGCCATATAGCAACTGTAAATAGTGCTGCTATTCATCAATACAATTTAGCAACTCTGGATGGAAAAGATGAAACCTCAATTCAAGAAGGAATTATCTGTGAAAATGCACTACTTCTTTTAAAAGAAAAACGTTCTCAGAATCTTTTGTTTGAAAAAGAGTGTCTTGTTGAAGGTGCAAAAAGATACCAAAAGCATGGAGTAACTACAGTTCATAGTGAAGACTGGAATCCAGAGCGCTTACAAAGATTTATTATCCACAACTCAGTAGAACTTCCTTGTAGATTGTTTGAGAAAGTATCGATCCAAAATCTTTCAGAGTTAACAGAATGGATTCCTTTAAAAGAATCGATTCAGAAAGCTTCCCCAAAGAATATTGATGTCAGTTCAATGATTAAACTATATATGGATGGTTCGATAGGGGGTCGAACAGCATACTTGTCTAAGCCATACAAAGATACTGGAAAAAATGGAGTTCAATATTATTCAGTGGTTGAGTTAAAAACGATTATTGAATGTGCAAATGTCTCACAGCTTCAAGTTTGCATTCATACGATAGGAGATTGGGCATTAAAAAAAGTATTAGAAAGTTTTGACTCCAACTTACATCGAGAATTACGTCACCGCATCGTTCATGCACAGTTTGCTTCCCATGAACAGATACAACAGTTAAAAGACGCACAGCTTGAAATCAGCATACAACCTTGTTTTTACCAATCGGATCTTCAAACCGTTACTAAACTATTAGACTGTGATTTCCTTCACAAAGTTGGTTATCCCTACGAAAAAATTGCATTGCAGAATCTTCTGTTTTCACTTTCAACGGATTCGCCTGTCGAATCAGAAAATCCTTTTCATAATTTATGGCATGCGGAAAACTTCATGTCTCGAAAAAAAGCCTTTTATGCTTATACTATTGCTGGAGCCCGACAAGTTTTCCAAGAGAAATTGTTGGGGCAGTTAAAAAAAGGGTACAAAGCAGATTTTTTTGTCTTAAAAAAAGATCTTTTTACAATACCCAAAGAAGATTTATTATCCATACAGCCATACAAAGTATTTTTTGATGGCAACGAAGTACTAGGAGATTAAAATGCCGGAACAATATGATGTCATAGTTGTTGGAGCAGGTCATGCTGGATGTGAAGCTGCTTTAGCTGCTGCAAGAATGGGATGCAATACTCTATTAACAACTATCAATCTAGATACAATAGCTTGGATGCCCTGCAATCCAGCCATAGGCGGTAGTGGAAAAAGTCAAATCATTGCTGAAGTAGATGCCTTAGGTGGTGAAATTGCATTAAATGCCGAGAGAGCTTTGTCACAAATTCGCATATTAAATACATCCAGAGGATTAGCCTTACGTTCAAAAAGAGTACAATGTGATAAAGCTGCCTATAGCCGATCCATGAAATATATCACAGAAAAAGAACCAAATTTGCACCTGTATCAAGCTATTGTAAACGATATATTGATAGACCACAACCGCTGTATTGGCATACTCGATATTCACAACGAGAAAATTTATGGAAAAGTAGTAATTCTCACAACAGGGACACATCTTGGTGGTCGTATACATGTTGGATGGACTTCATATGAAGCAGGGAGAGGGGGAGAGTTAAAAGGAGGTGACTTATCAGACAACCTTCGCAAAATCGGATTTGATATTCGACGGTTTAACACTGGAACAACCCCTAGAATTGATAAAAAAACGATACGATACGATGTACTCCAGGAACAACCTGGCGAAGAAGATCCTGTATCTCTCTCCTTTATTACCCCACGAAAAGTATGGAACCGGCAGCTTTCATCATACCTTGGATGGACTAACGAAAGAACAATTGAAGTTACGAAAAAATATCTACAGTATTCTCCTTCAAAATCAGGTAATATGATTAAAACAGGACCCAAATCTTGTCCGTCTATTGAAGAAAAGGTACAGTGGTTCCCTGATAATTATCGTCATTCACTTTTTTTTGAACAAGAGGGTTTCCACACTGATGAGGTGTATGTAGCAGGATTAAACATAAGTATATATCCCCATTGTCAGCTGGAAATTCTACGTACTATAGAAGGTCTTGAAAATGTACGCTTGTACCGTCCTGGCTACGCAATTGCATATGACTGGGTTCACACCAGTGAGATAAAAATGAGTTTAGAAGCTAAGAAAGTTCAAAATCTTTACTTTGCCGGTCAAATAAACGGGAGTACTGGGTATGACGAAGCATCTGCTCAAGGTATCATTGCGGGGATTAATGCAGCACTCGCTGTTCAAAACCAAGAGCCAGTTATCCTCGATAGAAGTAGTTCCTATATTGGAGTAATGCTAGATGATATGATTCACAAACCTCTTAACGAACCCTACCGCATCACTCCCTCGCATGTAGAGTATCGAATGTTAAACAGAGAAGACAATGCGGATCAGAGAATGACTCCTTTGGGTAGAAAAGTCGGTTTAGTTTCAGACGCTAGGTGGATTCATTTTCAAGAAAAAATGGAGATACTTGAAAAAGGAAGACAGTTTTTACATGATCAGAAAATCACACCCAGCAAAAACACTCTAGCTCTTTTAGAAGAACAATCCTTACCAGAAATACATCAAAGTTATACATTTTTTGAATTGTTAAAACGGACAGATTGGAACGAAAAGAAGTTAAGTCTTCTCTCCGAAGAATTTGCATCGTATCCACAAGACATCAAAGAAGAACTCATGATTGAAAGCAAATATGAAGGATATCTTGTTCGAGAAAAAAACGAAAGAAGACAGATGGAAAAATATGGTACTCTTACTTTACCAGAAAATATTGATTTTGATTCATTTGATAGTTTGTCAAAAACTTGTATTGATGCTCTAAAACAGTCTCAACCTAAAAAGGTAAAAGATCTACATGCAATATCTGGAGTGAAACCTTCCGACATTGTAATTTTTATTTCGTTGTTAAAAAAGAAAAAAATGATTCCTTAACAAAGCTTATCTAGCTAGAGTTTTACGTAAATGTTTCACGTGAAACATTTACGATGATCCATCTTTGAGTTTCTTAACACCGGTTTCGTCAAGAATGATATTTTTCATTTTTTCTAGTCCGCTTTTAATTAGTTTGGACACATGGTACTGTTGAAGATGTAGTAATTCTGCAATTTCTTTGTTGGTAAGTTCAAATTTATATCGCAGTATGATACTTTTTTGCTCGTTTTCTGGTAATTTCATCAAAGCACGATCAAGAGAATTCTGTTTGATTTTCTCGTCGACCAAGTCACGTTTTTGTTGTATAGTATCCCCAACTAGTATTTTCTCGGAATCTACCATAACAGGCTCATCAATTGAAATTGGAAATTTGGCATATGCAGCTACCATAGCATCAATAATCTGTTTTTCAGAGTACTTTGACAATTGAGCAACTTCTTTGGTTGTTGGTGCAACTCCGTAATCGTCTATATACAAATCAATAATTCGCATAACATCCTTGTACACTTCAAGATGTTTCCGAGTAATGCGAATCGTATCAAGATTGTCTCGAAGAAAATGTTTAATCTCACCATTCACAATGATTGTAGCGTAGGTAACAAAGGAAGCTTCGCGGTTTTCATCATATCGGTCTGCTGCTTTAATCAATCCAATGTTCCCAACAGATCTTAATTCATCAATAACATTAGGGTAATCATCACGGTATTTCTTTATCACATATTCTACTATCCAGAGATGATCTGTTACTAATTTGTTTCTTTTCTCAAGATTTCGCGCATATGAGATCCCTCTTTTTTTGTAAGGGACAATAGATGTATCTTTCGCATTAATTTGATCTTTGTTCTCTGTCATACTCAACCTTAGTCTTTAGGGTATTCTAAAGTTATCTTCCGCTCTTCACTGTTCCAAAAAATATCGATACCGAAGTTTTCAGCAACAAAACGTAACGGTATCATAGTTCTTTCATTTAGTATGAAAGGGCTTATTTCTTTGTTATCTGGATCAATAGGAACAGATTTGCCATTTTTCTTGGCAATGGGATTTCTGATTTGTAGCTCAATCGTATTCTCCATGAATACAAGAACAATGCTTCTTGTATCTGGTTCCCATCCAACAGTACCATCCAATGATTCAATGACACTTCGGATTGGTAAAAAAGTTCTATTCTCAAAAATAATGGGGGTGGTTGTTCGTCCAGGATCAACTTCCATAATTTTTCCATTAACGGTCATTAGTGGTTCATTAATCTGTAGGATGACTTGTCCGATAACTGTAAAATAATACTGTTTTGACCATTCAGTGTTCCCTGCAAACGACTCAGCTCGAACAGTCCATGAATAGGTTTGGTACCTTGACAGGATTCCTGCTGGAATAATAAACTGATCCCCGGATATGTGATCTTTTTCATACACAACAGTTTGTTTTGAATCCATAACTTTCAAGGAGAATGTGTATGGTATTGTTACATCGGTAGTTTCAGTCCATAATAGTGTTGGGCGTAGGGTAATTATTCTTTCATTGTTTTTTGGACTCATCGGCATAGGTACATTAGGAAAGTGAATGTTCCGATAAAGACCCTTTTGATCTGTTCCAGCAAAATAGGAGGCTGTTGAAGGATTAAACAGGAGAGACCGAACTCTTAATTCCTCAGAACCTTCTCCAAATTTTTCCCATGAATCATCTGACGAATTCTTTTTGTATACACCATTCTCTGTGCCGATAAGAATTTCTTTTTTTACATCTTCTTTCATTGCAAGACAATATACCAAAGAAGAGGGTAATCCATTATTGATAGGTTTCCATGAATTTCCCTGGTCGTTGGATATGTAAACGCCGCTACCGAAAGTAGTGCAGTATAGGGTATTGGAATCAACAGGATCATAGGTGACTGAGGTAATGTTTCGGTTGTCTATTCCGTTACCGGATGAAAACCAGTCTTTTCCAGCGTTTTTGGTCGAATAAAGACCAGTTTCAGAGGTTGCAACAAATAGCTCTTCTTCATTTTTTGGGTTTACTGTTATATCAACAACATTTCCAATTGGTTTTTCATAAGAGCCCAAGGGCATTTGTAGCCAATTTTTCCCATTGTTTGTTGTTTTGTATACATCCCCATTTGTTCCACAATAAATCGTGCTTGAATTGGAGGGCAAAGAACATATCGAATAGATATATTTTGTGAACATATGAGGAGTTTCAAGAACAGACCATGTTAAGCCTGAATCAATGCTTTTAAAAATCCCTCCATTAAATGTTCCTGCAAGGTACTCTGTATTGTTGACTCTTTCTAAACAAAGAATATATGGATTTGAGATACCTTCTATAGATTGTTGCCAAGATTTTCCACTATCGAATGAACGGTATATTCCTGCTCCCCAAGTACCAAAAAGTATTGTTTCACCTTTTGGATCTTGTTCAAAGGCTCGAATGTGTATGTTGGTAATATGCGGATTGTAAGACTCCCAGTAACTACTATTCGATCGTAAGATTTCAACTCCATTTCCATTTGTACCGAGAACCCATAGGTCATTTTCTTGAAGGTAGTAGCCAGCAGTTACATTTGGGTTGAAGATTTCGTTAGCGACAATAGTCCAATCTTTTGTTGAAAAATTAAACTCAAACAAACCACCATAGGTTCCACAAAACAAGTCACCATTTTGTTTTTGAAACAAAAAAGAAATATATAGATTTGGTAAATTTTTGCTTTCACTTTTCCAGCTATGGCCGCCATCATTAGAGATATAAATCCCTTTTTCAGGGGTTCCTGCAAATAACAGATTTGTATCATTTCTATCAATCCATAGGGAAATGATCTTTCCATACACTTTGTCATTTAATATCTCTTTCCAGGAAGCTCCAAAATTATCGGTGTAAAAAAGTTTTCCATTTCCTGCTGCAACATAAGCGATTTCTTGATTTCTTGAATGGACTTGTACGGCATGAACAGGAAATTGTATGGTGGAATCTATTTTCCAGGAAACACCATTGTCAAGAGATTTATACAATCCCTTGTCTGTAGCTAGAAATAATACATTTGTACGGGGACTGGAGGCTACAGAAAGACCTGTAGCTCTAATTCTTTGACTGGAAAGATCCTCTGATACTTTTATCCAGGTATTTTCGTTCTTTTTGTACAAAAATTGGTCTGTTCCACAATAAAGAACGTTGTTCCACTCAAAAACAAAATACACATAAGGAGGCAAAGCTGTACTTTCAATTTTAATCCAATCATCTTCGCCATATCCATATATGCCATCACCAGCAGTAGAACAATATATCGGGAACAGTGTACCTTGGCAAAAAGAAGTAATCACACCCCCATAAACAGGATGTTGGATCCATCGATAATTCTTCTCTAAACCTGTTGTAGAGTTTGTTATGGATGTGAGAATTAAAGCAATAAGTGCAATAGCAATAAACTGTCTTTTCATGAGATCTCCTTTATACAAACCGTTACAAAAGATTTCACATCATGTATTCAATGGACCAGTTAAAAGAAAAAAGATCTAAGATTTCTTATAGGCAATATCCAAATCTTTTGCAGCTTTTACATCGTCAGTTCTTCGAATCGGAGTTTGGGTGGGTGCGTTTTTGAGCAACTCGGGTTTTTCATTTGCTTCTTCAACAATTGATTTCATAGCATGAATGAATCGATCCATCTCTTGCTTTGTTTCAGTTTCAGTAGGTTCAATCATTAAAGCTTCGGGTATGATAAGTGGAAAATAGTTTGTAGGGGGATGGAAACCATAATCCATTAATCGCTTTGATATATCCAACGCAGTAATGCCGTTAGGAAGAGAGGAAGCCGATAGAACACATTCGTGCATACAATATCCGTCAACCGGTGAACTGAGAGTATCTTTAAGCATAGCTTTAATGTAATTTGCATTTAGAACAGCATGTTCTGCAATTTTTTGGATATTCTCTTCACCTAGTGTCAACATATATGCATAGGCTTTTACTAATACTGTAAAACTTGAATCAGTAAGTCGTATTCTTCCAATTGACTTTTCGAGACGATTCATTCTGTAGAGTTTTTCTTCAATATCAGCATCCTGTAAATCTGCTCCATCGTCTTCAATACCAATCACTGGTTCGGGTAAGTATGGAATTAAGTGTTCTTTTACACCAACAGGACCAGCTCCCGGTCCACCACCTCCGTGGGGTGTAGAAAAAGTTTTGTGAATATTTAAATGTACAACATCAAAACCCATATCCCCAGGTCTGGCAACACCAAGAATAGCATTAAGGTTTGCCCCGTCGTAGTATAACAAACTTCCATTTTCATGGAGCAAATGAGCGATTTCTTTAATATTCGATTCAAACATCCCTGTGGTGTTCGGATTTGTAAGCATAATGCCTGCAATGCTATCGTTCAGCTTCTCTCGCAGAGAATCTAAGTCTACTTCACCTGTTGCGGTTGAGCGAATTTCTTCGACAATAAACCCTGCAGCAACAGCAGAGGCGGGATTTGTTCCATGAGCAGATTCAGGGATCAAGATGACATTTCTCTTATTCAACTCACCCCTATCTTCAAAGTATTTTCTCATCAAAAGAATACCTGCATATTCTCCGTGAGCGCCGGCTGCAGGTGATAGAGTAAATGCATCCATGCCCGTGACTTCACAAAACATATCTTCTAAGTCAAACAAAAGAAATAGGTTTCCGGATACTGTATTATCAGCTTGTAGGGGGTGGGTTTTTTGAAATCCATCAAGTGAAGCAATATACTCATTCATTTTAGGGTTGTACTTCATCGTACAACTACCCAGGGGATACATGCCAGTTTCGACACCATAATTCAGTGTAGATAAATTGTAAAAATGTCTTGCGACTTCCACTTCAGATACATTGGGTAAATTAAGTTCTTCTCTATGCCATTGTTTGGGTAGGGAAGATATGGTATAGTCCTGTGTAATCTCTGAATAAGGAAGTTGATATCCATCTTTTTCAATATCTGAAATTTCGTACAGTAATGGAATTTCTTTTTTCATTTCAATACCTCTTTCAGAGAATCACGAAGGTGATCAATTTCATCTTTCGAGTTCATTTCAGTAAAAGTTAGAATTAAGGAGTTATGGAGGGAAGGATAAAACTTTGCAAAATCATTTTTGGAGACTAGAATTTCTCGTTGTAAAAGTTCTTCTCTAACGTAATCAAGGGGTTTGTTGAATTGTACAAGAAACTCATTGAAAAAAGGTTTTTTAAAAGGAATAGTTACACCGTCTAAGTCGTTTAATTCTTGAAGTGCATAATGAGCATGATTGAAGTTACGTTTAGCAAGGCTTCTAAGACCTTTCTCTCCCACAGTTGAAAGAAAGACGGTTGCTTGTAAAGCACATAGAGCATTATTTGTACAGATATTAGAGGTAGCTTTGTTACGTCTGATATCTTGTTCTCTAGCTCGTAATGTCATTACATAGGATGTTTTACCTTCAATATCAACAGTCTTGCCAATAATGCGACCTGGCATTTTCCGTATATATTTATCTTTCACACACATATAACCAAGTCCTGGTCCTCCAAATTGTGGGTGCATGCCAAAAGATTGCGCTTCTCCGCATACAATATCGAAATCGTACTCTCCTGGTGGTTGTAGTAATCCAAGCGAAAACGATTCCAATATAACAGCAATGGAGGGAATTTTTTTCTCTTGTAAAATAGAGGTAATCTCAGAAAGATCTTCAATAATTCCAAAGGTATTAGGAGATTGAACAATAAAACAACCAATTTCATTGTTGAGTTCACCTTTAAGATCCATTAGGTTAATGCTACCGTCGTCCGATGATACTTCTTTAATCGTGAAATTCCGTGATTCAGCATACGTATAAAGAACTTTCTTTAGATAGGGATGGAGTAACGAGCTAATCATAGCAACTTCTTTACGATTTGAGGTAAGAACCATGATCATTGCTTCAGCCAAAGCAGTAGCTCCATCATACATAGATGCATTTGCTGCATCCATCTTGGTTAAATTGACCATATAGGACTGGAATTCATATATAGCCTCAAGAGTGCCTTGGCTTAATTCTGGCTGATAAGGAGTATAAGCAGTATAAAAGGATGGTAAAGATGTGGTTGCTTTAACGATAGCTGGGACGTAATGATACCAAGCAATCTCCCCAATGAAACATGAAGCATCATCAAATGTGACATTTTGTTTGGAAAGTTCTGTAAGAAATTGTGTAACATCTTGTTCAGACATGGATTCCCCAATACCCACAGAGTCTTGCAATATGTATTCTGCAGGCAATGACTGAAATAGTTCACGTATATCACGGATACCAATAGAGTCCATCATCTCTTTTTTGTCTTTGGTAGTAGTAGGAATAAATCTCATGATTACCTCGATATTTTGATATAAATCGTTACAGATAAGTTACTTTTCTTTTGAAGCTTTATATTCTTCCGCAGTCATCAACTCATCGAGTTCTTCTTCAGAAGATAGCTCAATTTTACAAATCCATCCACCGTCGTAGGGTTCTTTGTTTATGATCGACGATTCATCTTCGACATCTTGATTGAAAGAAACAATTCGGCCTACTTACAGGGAATAAATATCAGAAGCAGATTTAACGGACTTTACGGTAGTCAAGACATCTTCTTTCTGAACTTCTTGGTCTTCGTCGCATGGCTCTACATAAACTATGTCTCCTAAGTGTTCTTGCGCATAATCGGTTAATCCAATGGTGGCAATGCCATCTTGTACTTTCACCCATTCGTCGGTTGCGGTATATAATAATTCTTCGCGTACTTTACTCATATAATCCTCCGTTCGTTTTTTGTTTGCATTATACATCACATGATACCAAAAAAACAACTCGAATTTTTCTCTATGAAGAGTATGTTTCTATCATTATATTTTTCCTACATTATTCAAGAATGAGTTTTCTATCCTTTTAAAAATTGTATCATATTAAGAAACGTTCCTTATAGTGAATGAAAAAAGCATACCCATATGGAGGTTTATGTTTCAAAAAAAAGCTAATAGATGGATCATTTCCATTACTATGTGCGTTATGGTGGCAATTTCTGGAAAAAGTGGAACGAAAGCTTTATCTTCAAGGAGTTCATGGATAGATGTTCAAAAAAACAATCTTGGATGGACATACACCATATCAATACAACCTCAAGACATCGGGATAGAACAAGTAAACGGAAGGTACAGTTTTCGATTACAAGATTGTCATTCTTTGCAAGTACCAGGGCAACCTTCTCTTTTACACTCAAGTATATCGCAAGAAGTAACGCATAATGCAGATGTTTTTATTCAAAATATTGTTTGGAGCCCTTTAAAAATCCAAGGCAGAACCATATCAAAAAATCAAATCCGACAATCACCACCAATGTATGCTACAAACTATCAAATAGAACAGAACCAGCAATGTGAACTCCCTGGAAGTATTGTAGACCTTGTTATTACAGGGGATGCTTCAAATGCAGTATGTATAATTCAAGTTTATCCGCTTCAAATTCGATCTGGTATCGTCTTTTTTGCAAAGGAGTTCTCTTTTGTCCTTGTTCCCCGTTTGGATGAACCTTTTCAAGGTGTCATGGAAGATGAAAAAAAAGAAATCATCATTTGTCCTGATGCCTGGAAATCCTCTGCCAATAGATTAAAAATGCTCCATGCACAAAAGGGTTTTTCTAGTGAAATTGTCCTGCTATCGGAAGTGCAACGATCTTCTTTTTCTTTACTTCAAAAAAATCGAAGCATAGGTTCATTTCAAGATGTTACCCAGGTGAATAAAAAATATCTGGGTCATCTTGAAGGCTGGGATGGTCCATTGGCCCTTCAACTACAAGCTTTCTTACAAAACAGAATGAAAACCAATCCATATCAATATATTACATTGCTAGGAGACAGCACGCTAGTCCCTGCCTCCGTATATGTTAGCCTGCGTCGTTTTGACTTCTCTCAATCTCATGATTTTTACAATGAAATCATCCCCTCTGATTTTTTTTATATGTCCCCAAATGGTGGAGGAAGTAATCTTGTGCTGGAAAGTTACCTTGGAAGAATACCTGTGAGGACATTGGAAGAATGCGATCGTTATATTGAAAAAATTGCATGTTGGAACCAAGAACTTGACATTGATTGGTTTTCAAAAAAAGCGTTAGTAGGAGGGGATCTTTTCCACCATGATTATATTGGCGAACTTTTATGTCAACATCTTGTTGATATCATTCAACCTAACGAAAACACAATCGATAAATTTTATTTAACCGATAACAAATGTAATGATATTGAAGTTTCCCGTTTGCTTCAAAACGGACATTATGGTTTTATCAACATCTGTGCCCATGGTTCAGGAAGTGAAATTCGTTTAGAGCCAGGTTTTGTTGATGTTCGTGACTGCATGAATTTCCAGCCAGAAAGTGCATTACCGATCGTTTTTAGCTACTCCTGTATGAATGGTGCTTATGACACAAGAGATTCAGGCATTACATACGAAACAGATCCTGTTTTTGGATATCCAACTTCATTTGGTCAATCTCTACTACTTTCCCCAGCAGGTGCAATTGCTTTTGTTGGAGGCTCACGGGTAAATTATTCTAGCTTCTATATTCAAACAGGTTCTCAGGGTGAAATTCATTATACCAATCCACAACTCATGGATGCTATTTGTACGCAGTTTTTCAGTTCCATATCATCCTCCGATACATTAGGTGAAATGTGCAAAATAACATTACAAAAATATGTCCAAGAAAATGTGCATTACGATTTTTCACTTCAAAGTTTTGTTAGTTTCACACTTCTAGGAGACCCAACCATCCAAATATTGCAGCCAGAAAAATCATCACCCACAACAAATTGTGAGATGGACGTCGACATTGAGTCTCTTATTGAGTTAAAAGACATGTATCGCGATGATAGTTTTTTTCTAGATTCATCAATACCACTAGAAATAAGCTTTTCAGCGTTTGAAAAACTAATCGTTTTTAACTATAAAAACTCGGAAAAAAGATATTTTGAGAAGGATGTTTCACATGAAACAATGGAAATCATTAAGTCTCTCGCTCCAACAAAAATCTGTGTGCGCCTTATCCACACCCTGGGCTATGAAAAAAGGTATATGATCCATATTTCAAAAGCAGAGAGTTTAATCTGTGAATTTCCCTTCACACATGTTAAGCACGTGTATCCTGGTGAATCTTTACCTTATTATTATCAAATCTCAAATACAGGATATCAAACCATAGAAAAAGCTACATCTTCTATTTCAATCAGGGATTTTTCGGGAAACACTAAGTTTTCAGACACACAAGAGACTCTTCATATAGAACCCTTGGAGTCAATAACAGAAAGATTCTTAACCCTTATGCCGTCTCAAGAGGGTAAATACACAGTTTCACTTTCGTTGTCGTATTTAAATGGCAATGATCAAGTTGAGCAATATGAGGAATCATACAACATTGTTGTTTCTCAACATCCGCATCATTACCGTATAGGAATACCTGTGAATTCGCGTATACCCGTTACTATTCATCGAAATATCCCTGTCCACAAGTTAAACGATGACCTTTCTCGATCTACTGAAGTAAGAGATACAACATTTGAGTACTGTATTTTCCCATCTAATGCTGTGGATCAATATATTTTTCATGGCATGCTTCTTTTTGATGATGTCTGGCAAGATTTCTCAAAAAAAATATCTTCTTCCATCATTCAACAAGTTTTTAATATTGCAGACCACGGTGGAGTTGTTCTTGGTTTTGCTCCTAATAGTTATCATGAGGACGTTAATCGTTCTCTTCTTGAACACTTCGGTATTGAAACCAATACTTTTTCATTCACAAATTACAGCCGACACTTAGAACCTCTCCATATTCTCCAACAAGAAAGCAGTGTTTACCAAAAAGATGAATATTATATTCCATCAAGAGCAAATTGGGAACCTTTTTTCCCTTTAACATGGGGAGATATACCAGTTAAAGAGGGCTTTGTCCTGGCTGGTACTACATCAGACCAACGAATTGGTTTGATACACAATGCAAAAAATTGTTTCTTTGTTTCCTGTAGCTTTTTATCACTTGATCCAGAAAAAAAATCCGATGATGTACTAGTCTTCATAGAAGACATAATAACATCGCAGACAGGAAACAATCCCGTTTCCTCTATCGCAAAGCGTGAATAAATGTTATCATTTGAGTGTTGCATTTTGAATGAATAAGAGTTTTTTATGAGGATATGATGAGTACTATTTCTAACGGATTGCTTTTAACTCTTTTTGGATATCTTGTCGGATCGATTCCTTCTGCTTTAATTATTGGCAAGCTAAAAACTGGCAAAGATATTCGTAAAAACGAATACAAAAACATGGGTGCAAACAATGTTTATCACTCTGTTGGAAAGATATGGGGAGTTTTTACGTTTGCTTGTGATTTTCTTAAAGGATATATCCCCACTAGCATAGGGTATTACTTATTTGCTAATGAATTCATTCATGGAGGATGGTTTTTAGGAATCGCAGGATCAACAATATGTGGTCACAACTGGCCAATTTTCGCTAACTTTAAGGGTGGCAAGGGAGCTTCAACTGCAGCTGGTGTTTCCTTTGCAGTTTTTCCTTTTGTTAGCCTTTTGTTGGTTCCCTTATTAGTCATTATGAATGCACTCACAAAAAACATTTCTTTAGCAGCGGGAATCTGTTTCTCCCTTGTACCTTTATTTGTGTTTACAAAAACGTACAACCCATATGAGGGATATGTGAGCATTCTCATACCTGTATTGATTTTGCCAAAGATTATCCCTTTGTTCGTAAAGATGATGCGCGATAGCAAGCACAATCCAAAAAAAAAGTGGCTTATTCTCATATATGGTTTCAAAAGAGCGGCAGAATACTCTGCTAAACAATCCTCTCTTCTATCAAAACGTATTAAGGATAGTGGATACGAAATCAACCCATTGAATTCGATTTTCCATGATCCGGAAAAAGATTCGAATAGAAAGAAGGATGATCAAGATGAAAGCAAAAGGCATAACTCCTTTTTTCAAAATGTTCGGTCTTTTTTGGTAACACTTTTACTTGTTACATCTCCATTGTCACTTCTTGCAGACTTAACCACACACTTGGTATTCGATAGGACATGGACCAGTAGATAGTGGCGGATACCCCATACTTGTGCATGGATCATGAATCTAACATTCTGGTGTTGGATGGTCTAAAAGCAAGCATTAGTAGATAAATTTTTCTCGGCAAATTATTGAATGCTTTTCCTGTATATCTACCAAACTCCAATTACCATTCAGCAATTGGATTCAAGCTTCACTAGACAAGGAAGTTCTTCTTCGTGTAGACAATTTTCTATACATTTATTCTACGGATGGCTCTTTGCTGAAGACATTCCAATTAAACACTGTGAAGGGTTTTATCGGTAACGTAGGAAATCGAATTGCTGCAGTAAAAGATCGACTTATTGTATTCAAAGAGCAATCTCAGGGCATTGCATGGATTGGTACCACGGAAGATAACGACTTTATTGCACGGGAATTATTAGACGATGATGGCAACGCTATCCCCACGATTGACATCGCAGTTTCAAAAGAATCAATATACCTTCTTAGTGCTCCTTATGGTGATCTTCGAAATTCTCACGCTACACTTTATCAGTTTGATCACTCTGGAACCTACCAAAAAAAGAGTACACTTTCAAACCTTCAATACTTTCCTACCCAAATAGCTTGTCATCCAGGTGGATATCTTTCGCTCTTTAGTCATCCCTCCTATTACTATATATTGGAGAAGGAGACTTTTGCCGTCATAGCACAAGGAGAATATAACAATTCATTTGCATTTTCTTCTCAAAATGAGTTTGACATGTGTAGTTTCTCTGAAAAATCAATACTGCTTTGTAATCCAGACAAGGGTATTGAGATAGTTTCTGAAAATGAAAACAAAATTTTTATACCAATTTGCGCGTCCGAAACAATTTCACCTTATCGCATTACGGGCGATAAGATTAATATTTTTACTTTCAATCTACTGTCAAATACAGTCAGTTACTATCACAATGATGTACTCAAGAAATCTGTCCCATTAAACCAAATTTTATCCCTGGTCAGCGTGACAGATTTTAGTACTGATATCCAGCTATTCATGGATAATGAAGACACAATATTTATCGTCATAAAAGGAGTTAAGTTAACGATTCTTCGGTATAGCGTATTGAAAAATACAGCTTCATCTATACAGTTTCCTTCCTATATTCCTCCGAAAGCAAGTATATATTATCGACCCAAAGATCAAAAGTTTTTCATTCTTTCATGGTTTGACGGTATTTTATACTCTTTTAACTCAAAAGGAGAAGATATTGCAAAATTAGAGATCTCTTCCCTGAAAAATCAACCTGCTTTTTCTTCTCAAAGCTCAATTTGTGTGGATGAGTCCGGTTTTTTATACATTTTGCTTCCAGCCTTGAGAAAGGTAAGGGTTATTGATTCGAAGGGGTATTTGGTTGCAGAGTTTGCACTACCAATGGAGGGTCTTTATTCGGATATTCACCTATCTGGTTCGATTTTGTCTATTCTTAACTCTACAAATGGTTCAATACTATTCTGTACAAAAAGAGGTGAAGAGCTTTTCTCTGCTGGAGAAAATGGAGCAATCCTTTATCCTACAAATGCTGAGGGGTATCAAGAAAAAAAGGGGTATTTTAATTATCCTTGTGACATCTGGAGTACAGAAGAATATGTTTATATCGCTGATACGGGAAACTCACGAATACAAATTTTAACACTGGGAGAGTCTGGATCTACTCCTAAAAAAAGAACAACAATCGTTTTACAGATTGGTTCTAAATCTGCTTACATCGACAACACTAGGGTAGAACTAGATGAAGCTCCTTTTACCGAGAACGGGAGAACACTTGTCCCGTTTCGGTTTATAGGAGAAGCTTTAAATGCTGAGATTCTTTGGGATAGTAACCAGAAAAAAGCTTCTTACATCCTGGATGGTAATCGGGTAGATGTTGTAGTAGGAAGTACTACCGCTTACTTGAACGGGAAGGAAGTAACATTGGATGTTCCTCCAATGATCAAGAATGGTCGAACGTTTGTTCCTATACGTTTTGTGACGGAAGCATTGGGTGCATCGGTTATATGGGAAGCAAACACCAAAAAGATCTATATTACATACCCAGGACAATAAATGTGAACTAAACAGTTACTTCCCTACGTACACGTTTCCTTTTTCTGCAACCAATGACAAGGAAGGAATTGTTAACCTGGGGTAGGGATTTTGACGGATAGTACCAATTTTCTTATGCGAAATCCCCTCTTCTTCCATATCCTTTTGAATATTTTTGTAGTCGTTTTCAGATAAAATTGCAACAAAACCCAATCCCATATTGAAATCTTTGTACATCTCATCTATAGGGATTTCACCTGCTTCTTGTATGGTTTGAAAAATTGTGGGGACAGGTAGTGGATCTTCAATACAGTACTCTACAGAAGAATCAAGGCGAAGAATATTCAACAATCCATCACCAGTAATGTTTGCGAAACCTTTCACATTACATTTTTCCAGTAGCATTAGAGCTGTCTTTACATAAATCTCAGTAGGAGTAAGCAATTCAAGCAACAAACTTGTGGGTGGGTTCTTGTATTCACGTAATAAAACTTTTCTCGCTAGTGTAAACCCGTTACTATGAAGACCAGAACTTGGGAATCCTACTATAACATCAGTTTCTTCAATATTTTTTCCCGTTATGATCTTGTTTTTGTTAACAACACCAATAGCAGTTCCTACAAGATCAAAAGCATTTTTCTTCGAGTGAAGTAAATCTCGTACTTGTGCAATTTCACCACCTGGTATGGGTATGTTTGCCATTTTGCAGCCTTCATATAATCCAATAGCAACTTGCTCAATCATGGCAGAATCGTAATCAGCTACGGCAATATAATCCAAAAAACTTATTGGTTCAGCTCCGACACAAATCAAATCATTTACATTCATAGCAACACAATCAATCCCAATAGTGTCG
Organism: Caldisericia bacterium; assembly: GCA_040767255.1. GTDB lineage: Bacteria > Caldisericota > Caldisericia > UBA6126 > UBA6126 > JAGLCW01. The sequence goes on along the minus strand of JAXGOZ010000006.1, from coordinate 25,762 downwards.
TATTTTTCTAGTTGTTCAGCAATCAATAGTTTTGTACCTACACCGTCAGTAGAAACGGCAAGGCCAATATCTTGATGTAAATGGATAACATTTGCAAAAAAGCCAATTGGCAAGAGAACATGTCCCGTTTCATTGTTGGATCGGAAACGAAAAGTTTGGTTCACCCAATGCAATAATCCTTGCATTGCAGTACCGTCTGCAAGAGTTTGTACGCCGGCTTCTTTATATAAATCTTTCATTCTGCTCTCCTTTGGTGGATGGTACCGCTATTATATAATTTCTTTCTTTCGTGGTAAAATGGTGGTGAAAACTTTCATTTTTCTGGAGAAGGATATGCCAAATAAAGACTTGTTTGATTCTATTTCAAATCGTTACGATGACTGGTACAAAACTCCCTTGGGCGAATTTGTTGACCAGTTAGAACATAAACTTTTATGCAAACACTGTGGCAATCTTATGGGAAAAAGAGTATTGGATATTGGATGTGGCACTGGTATATACAGTATACGTTTTGCCAATATGGGAGCACATGTAACGGCGATCGATCCATCCAAAAAAATGCTTTCCATTGCGAAAGAAAAAACAAAGCACTTTGTCGTTCCGATACACTTTATTGAATCTGCTGCTGAAGATCTCCCATTTCAAGACAATAGTTTTGATGTTGCCTTTGCCTGCAGCTCCCTTGAATTTGTTGAAGACTTGGAACAGACAATGAAAGAGTTACATCGTGGTTTGGCTCCAGGAGGTAAAGCAGTTTTTGGGGTTCTCAATAAAGAATCTATCTGGATTCAATCTTTGATAAAACAACCAGATTTCGAAGATACCATTTATGCAAACGCCAACTTTTTTACATACAAGAGCTTTCTTAAACTTTTTCACACTTTTCCTTCTTTTTCCACACCCAACATCGAGTCAACAGTATTTTTGAATTATCACCCATCACTATACCTTGAACCAGAAGCTCGTACAATAGAATTTTTCCGTCGAGTAACCAAACCACTTAAGGGAGCCTTTTTAGTTGGTTCAGCAAGAAAAGAAAACGAATCTTGATTTGATTTTCATTTGCAGTTTACTATACTACTTTTCTTGCAGTTATTTTTATTGATTTTTATGTTATTAAGGAGATATTGATGAACGTTCCGAAAAAGAAAAGAACCGCACGGAGAAACAATCATCGCAGGGCAATGCAAAAGTTGACCCCTTTACAATTAACCAGATGTTCAAATTGTAACAAATTGATTCTCCCCCATACGGTATGCAAATACTGTGGTCACTACGGTACGGAAAGCATTATTGCCATAAAAGAAAAAGCAGAGAAACCGGCCACAGCTTGACACGCATAGCTCTAGATGCTCTTGGTGGTGATCTAGACTATACGACCAGATTAAAAGGTGCTCTAGACGCCATCAGAAGCAGTAACAATATTTCTATTACTGTTGTTGGTGATCATGATTCAATAGATAACACTCTTCAACAGAGTGATTATCTTCCGTATCGTGATCATTTTTCTATTGTACATGCTCCCGATAATTTCCCTATGGATGAATCACCATCGAAGATATTGAAGTCAGGAAAAACATCTTCCCTTTATCAATCCATCCAGCTTGTTCAGAATCAGTCCTGTGATGCAATTGTCAGTGCGGGAAACACGGGCGCTCAAATGGCAGCCTCTTTGTTTGTACTTGGAAGAATTGAAGGCATTTCTCGCCCTGGTATTGCAATACCATTTCCCACCAACAAAGGTATAAGCACATTGATTGATGCAGGAGCAAACCTGGACAGTAAACCCGAAAACCTCCTTGACTTTGCCTTAATGGGGTCTACATACCATTCCTTAATGTTTTCCTTCCCCGAACCGAAAGTGGCTATCATCAACAACGGGAGTGAGTCATCAAAGGGAAATGCTTTAACCAAAGCTGCCTATTCTCTACTAAAAGAAAAAATGCCATCTTCGTTTCATGGTTTTGTAGAGGGAAGAGATTTGTTTAGTGGAGATATCCAAGTAATGGTGTGCGATGGTTTTATTGGTAACATCATTTTAAAAACTGTCGAAGGTTCTATGATTTTCATTAAAGAATTCTTTAAAAAAGAAATCTCTTCGTCTTTAAAGCATACATTTGGAGGACTTCTGTTAAAGGACAGCTTCTCCTCTCTGAAAAAAATGTTGGATTATCGGGAATATGGTGGATCGCCACTCCTTGGTATAAAAGGGATATCCATCATATGTCATGGTTCATCCGATCATGTAGCTATTAAAAACGCTGTTTTACAAGCTGCAAAACTCCACAAACAAAACTTTATTCAAAAAATATCTCCTAGATTGTAAAATTCCTCTACAATTGGGTATACTTAAGGAAAGAAGCTTGATAATAAAATATGGGGGTGTAATGGTTTCGACAGTAGGATTACACTATGTCGGCAAGCCGGAGATGATACTTGGCTCCGTCAAAAATGTATCAAAACAATATTTGCCAATTATAATAATTACGCAAACAATTACGCCGTAGCTTAGTCTGCGACTCAGTTTTTAACTCTCCCTTTTTGGGGTTTTAAACTGCAAACAGAAAAGGAGCTACCCCGTCTTCTTCTGAAGAAAGACAGGGTAGTTAAAAAAATTCTTCAGATCTCTATTGATTGGTTCCTTGTTTCCAACAATAGAGTACAAAACAAGGGAAGCTTGTAACTCCGGTATACTGTTGTTCTATTTGGACACGGGTTCGACTCCCGTCACCTCCACCATTTCTATTTTCAACGTGTACTCGCATCAGTCCGATATTAAAACTTGATTTTATCATTTTATCATCCTATCTTTAACCTTGATAAACTCGCAATAGAAGGTTTATACCTATCTATGTTTTGTCCGGTTTATTCATACATAAAAAGCCGTTTGGATGACCCACAAAAAAGGGTGAAATCATGCAAACAATATACATATCGCCACAGTTAGAGAATCAATATATGGGGGTAAAGTATGGAAAAAATGAATGGTAACACATTGGATATTGTTGCTGAAAATGTTTGCGAACTTAAAAAACTTTTCCCAGAAGCCTTTACTGAAGGTAAGATCAACTTTGATGTGTTGAAAGAAGTACTTGGTTCGTTTGTGGATGACCGCGATGAACGCTACAGCTTTACATGGAACGGCAAAAGCAAAGCCCGGATGATCGCCCAGACACCTAGCACCGGAACACTACGCCCTTGCAAGGAAGAGTCGGTAGATTGGGATACCACCCAGAATATTTTTATTGAAGGTGATAATCTTGAAGTGCTCAAGCTCCTACAGAAAAGCTATTACAAAAAAGTGAAAATGATCTACATCGACCCTCCTTACAACACCGGCAAAGATTTTGTGTATAAAGACAACTTCAAGGACAACATTAAAAACTACAAAGAAATTACCGGTCAGGTGGATGGTGAAGGCCGTAATCTATCAAACAATCCCGAAACCAGTGGCCGTTATCATACCGACTGGTTGAATATGATGTACCCTCGTTTAAAGTTGGCTCGAAACCTTCTCAAGGATGATGGAGTAATATTCATTTCAATTGACGACAACGAAGTTGCTAATCTTCGGAAAATCTGTGACGAAATTTTTGGAGAAGAGAACTTCTTAGGTGTTTTTCAGTGGCATAGAAGACAAAGGGCAGACAACAGAAACCAATCGCGTGTATCTCCAGATCACGAATACATTGTTGCTTATTCAAAGACTGAAAACATCGCTCTAAAAGGAACCGAGGTCGATCTGGGAAAATACAAAAACCCCGATAATGACCCACGTGGTCCATGGGCTAGTATTGATCTTTCCGGACTGGCTACAGCAACGCAACGCCCGAATTTACACTACGATATTGTAAACCCTGATACCGGTATTTCTTATCCCCCGAATCCAAGCAGAGGTTGGTCAAAAAGCAAAGAGAACGTTCTAAAGATGATTGAAGAAGGGCGTATTTTGTTTCCTAAATCGCCTACAGGGCGACCTCGTGAGAAGAAATTTGTAAATGACCTAAACTCAACTGTTACAGGGTTTTCGACTTGTCTGGATTCAAAACACGTTGGTTATACAACAAATGGAACACGAGAAGTAGCCAGTTTGATCGGTGGAAAATACTTCGACTTCCCAAAACCAACTGATTTATTGAAAACTCTTATTGATCAGTCGACAGAGAAAGCAGATATCATTCTTGATTTCTTCGCAGGTTCGGCAACTACCGCCCATGCAGTGATGCAACTTAATGCCGAAGACAATGGCAACCGCGTATTCATTATGGTACAACTCCCCGAAGCAACTGACGAAAAATCGGAGGCCTACAAAGCTGGCTTCAAAACAATCGCCGAAATAAGCAAAGAACGTATCCGCCGAGTTGCTGCCTGGATCAAAGAAGAAAACCCTGAATACAATGGTGACCTTGGCTTCAAAGTATTCAAGCTCGATTCCACTAATATCAAGCCTTGGGAAGTGGACTTTGACCTGACGGAGCGCATGCTTGAAGACTTTATCTCCAATATCAAAACCGACCGCCGTGAGGAAGATGTTCTTTACGAGATCCTGCTCAAATATGGACTTGATCTGACTTTGCCAATCAACGAACACACCATTGACGGGCAAAAGGTATTCGATATCGGGTTGGGAGCACTGATCATCTGTCTATCAGATTCCATCTCCCTTGAGGTGGTCGAAGGCATTGCCAAGTTGAAGGATGAACTCAATCTGGAAATCATGCGCGTGGTATTCAAGGACTCAGGGTTCAAAGATGATGTGGTTAAGACAAATGCGGTTCAGATTCTTAAACAGGCTGGCATTGTCGATATAAGGAGCTTGTAATGGGAAAGAAACCACGAATGGACACGAATAAACACGGATTGGGTGAAACCACAGAGCACACGGAAAACACGGAAGTGGGTTTTGGTGGATTGGTTGGCGATATTCGGGAAATAATATCTCAGGCACGTTCGCTTACACGAAGGAGCGTTAATACTCTACAGGTTGTTTCCAATTATCTGATCGGAAAGCGGATTGTCCTTGAGGAACAAAGGGGACACGAACGAGCGGATTATGGGAAAGCAACCCTAAAGGAGTTATCAGCAGAACTAATTAAAGAGTTTGGACGGGGGTACTCTCGCAGTAATCTTGAATATATGCGAAAGCTCTATTTGAGCTATGCACCATCTATAGAGGGAAAATCCCAAACACTGTCTGGGATTTCTAATAACCGACAAATTTGCCAGACAGCATCTGGCCAATCTTCAGTGGAAAAATCCCAGGCATTGTCTGGGAAATTGAATGTAAAACAAATTGTGCAAACACTGTCTGCACAATTGCCTTTGAGCTGGTCACATTATTTGTTTCTTATGGGTATATCGAATCTGGATGAACGGAAATTCTACGAGATAGAGTCTGCCAGTGAGGGCTGGTCACTGCGAGAACTCAAGCGGCAGTTTAATTCCAGTCTCTACGAACGACTGGCTTTGAGCAAAGATAAGGCTGGAGTCAAAAAGCTTTCTGAACAGGGACAACTAATCGAAAAGCATACTGATGTGATCAAAGATCCTCTGGTATTGGAGTTTCTCGGTTTTGAAGAGCATCACCGCTATTCTGAGACAGAACTGGAAACCGCCATCATCGATAAGCTGGAACACTTTCTTCTTGAACTAGGTAAGGGTTTTTTGTTTGAAGCTCGTCAGAAAAGGTTCACCTTCGATGAAGACCATTTCTTTGTGGATTTGGTTTTCTACAACCGTCTGCTTCGCTGTTATGTGATCATCGACCTGAAAATTGGAGAACTGAAACATCAGGATCTTGGACAGATACAGATGTATGTCAACTACTTCGACCGTCATGTGAAACTGGAGGATGAAAACCCAACTGTAGGTATCCTGCTCTGCCATTCAAAAGATGACCGCCTCGTAGAATTAACCTTACCCAAAGACGCAAACATTCACGCCTCTGCTTACCAGTTTTATCTCCCTGATAAGGAAATCTTGAAGAAGCAACTGGAAGAGGTACAGTCGGAATGGGAAGCAACTCATGAGGATTCCTCGGTTTCAAAAAAGAAGGTCCAGCATGAAAATCAAATTTGATCCGAATCTGGACTTCCAAAAACAGGCCATAGAGTCCGTTGTCGGGGTGTTTGAGGGACAGGAAATTTGCCAAACCAGTTTTACTGTGGCTCCGTTAAAATCTTGGGAGGAAGAGACTCTTTTTTCCGGACAGGAACAGAATGCCCTGGGAATCGGTAACCGTTTAAAACTGCTGGATGAGGATATCCACAAAAACATCCGCAAGATACAGTTGCGGAACGGGCTGTCTCCTTCTGAGAAATTGGACTCCATGGATTTTACTGTGGAGATGGAGACCGGAACAGGAAAGACTTATGTCTATCTTCGGACTATTTTCGAAATGAATCGGCTCTATGGTTTTACCAAATTCATCATTGTTGTACCGTCCATCGCCATAAAGGAAGGTGTTGCCAAGTCTCTGAAGATTACTACAGAGCACTTTAAGGGACTTTACGAGAATATCTCTTTTGATGAGTTTGTTTACGACTCAAGCAAACTTTCCAATGTAAGAAACTTTGCTACAAGTCCGAATATTCAGATCATGGTAATCAATATTGATGCTTTCCGAAAAAGCTTCACCGATCCGGAAAAAGAGAATAAAGCCAATATTATCCATCGTGCTCATGATCGAATGACCGGGGCTAAGCCAATTGAATATATACAAGAAACAAACCCAATTGTTATTATTGACGAGCCTCAGAGTGTGGACACTACCCTCAAAAGTAAAGAAGCCATCGCTTCGCTGAATCCTCTCTGCACACTGCGTTACTCAGCTACTCATATAGAAAAGCATCATATGCTCTATAAACTGGATTCCGTTGATGCTTATGAACAGAAACTGGTTAAACAGATTGAAGTTGCCGGGGTTGAAGTCAAAGATGGCCACAACAAAGCCTATATAAAGCTCCTGAGTGTAAACAATAAGAAGAGTCCGATCACCGCAAAAATTGAGATCGACTTTCAAAACAAAGGTACAATCAAAAAGAAAGAGATTACCATCAAAAGCGGTGATGACTTACTTGAGAAGAGTGGTGGTCGCGATATTTACGATGGTTACATCGTTGAAGACATCTATTGCAAAGAAGGCAATGAATACATCAGCTTCACCAGCAAGTCGGAAATCCTGAAACTAGGTCAGGCTATCGGTGAAGTTGACCCAGATGAATACAAACGCATCCAGATCCGCAAGACCATTGAGGAGCATCTAGATAAAGAAATGCGCCTGCGCTCTCAGGGCATTAAAGTCCTTAGTCTTTTCTTCATCGACAAGGTGGCTAATTACCGCTGGTACGACGACGACGGAAATCCGAAAAAGGGAAAATTCGCCCTGATGTTTGATGAGGAGTATGTTCGGGCAATCCGTAAACCAAAATACAGCACCCTTTTTGAAGGGGCCGACTTGGATACCGTGGCAGCTGGTGTTCATAACGGGTATTTTGCTGTCGACAAAAAGAAGGATGCTACCGGTAATGAAATGATGAAGGATTCCTCGGGTAACACTGCGGCGGATGAGAGTGCCTATAACCTGATCATGAAGGAAAAAGAGAAGCTACTCAGTTTTGACTCAAAGCTTAAGTTCATCTTCTCGCACTCCGCTCTGAAAGAAGGTTGGGACAATCCCAACGTCTTCCAGATTTGTACCCTTAACGAAACAAATTCGGTAATAAAAAAAAGGCAGGAAATTGGTCGTGGTCTTCGAATATGTGTTAATCAGAATGGTGAGCGCGTTCATGGATTTGAGGTTAATACCCTTACTGTTATGGCTAATGAGTCTTATGAGAAATTTGCAAAACATCTCCAGAAAGAGATTGAGCAGGAGGAAAGTATTAAATTTGGAGTGGTTGAAGAGCATCTGTTTGCCAACATTGTTGTTCCGGTTGACGAGAACAACAATGAATACCTTGGAGTCGATGCTTCTAAGAAGCTTTGGGATCACTTGAAAACAACTGGATATATTGATACAAAAGGCAAAATACAGAACGCTTTGAGGGTTTCGCTAAAAAAGGGTGAACTAGAATTACCAGATGAATTCAAAGAATACGCTCCACAAATTACTGTTTTGCTGAAGAAAGTTTCAGGCAATCTCAATATAAAGAACCGTGACGACAAGAAGAAGGTGTCGCTGAATAAAGCCGTATTTTTAAGCCCGGAGTTCAAGGAGCTGTGGGATCGAATCAAATACAAGACCACTTTCAGGGTAGATTTTGATGTGAAGGCTCTTGCCAAAAAGTGCGCTGAAGAGATCAAAACCAATCTGCAGATAGGCAAAGCCAGGTTTGTTTATCGAAAGGCAAAGGCTGAAATTAACCATGGTGGCGTTCACGCAGAACAGGTTCAGGAAACAGCCAGTGTTTATGAGTCACAATCGTTCGAACTCCCTGACCTGATTACTTATCTCCAAAATGAAACCAATTTGACCCGTCGCACGATCGTTAAAATTATCAACGACAGCGGCCGCCTTGAGTCATTCAAGAACAACCCCCAGAAGTTCATCGAGCAGGTATCGACCATCATCCAGCACCAGATGCGTCTCTTTGTGGTCGACGGGATTAAGTATCACAAGATTGGTGATGACCATTTTTACGCTCAGGAACTGTTCAGCGACAACGAGCTGTTTGGATACCTCCAAAAAAACATGGTTGAAAGCCAGAAGTCGGTCTTTGACCATGTGGTTTACGATTCCGATGTAGAGCTGGAGTTCGCCACTGCCTTTGAACGAAGCGATGACATCAAGCTATACGCCAAGCTCCCGGACTGGTTCAAAATTGACACGCCTCTGAGCACCTACAACCCAGACTGGGCTGTATTAGTTGAGGTAGATGGCAAAGAGAAACTTTACTTTGTTGTTGAGACCAAAAGTACCTTGTTTACTGATGCTTTACGCCCGAACGAAAAAGCCAAGATAGCATGTGGAAAGGAACACTTCAGAGCTTTAGGAAATGATGTTGAGTTCACCGTCACAAATGCGTTCGAGGATTTTTCAGGGAAGTACATTTAATCTAAAGAATGACTTCTTGGAGTTGATGAAACACCTCCGCTGGTCTTGGAACAGGTACCAAAACTGGGGAGGCGTGGAATGAAGAAGGTATTTTCTGACGGCAAAAAAATACAACATCTTGCACTATAATCTATCGGCCATTATCGCCGTTGGCTATAATGTTAATCCTCGGAACATGCTGTCCGGTTTCGAAAAACAGGCAAGGCTCCATCATCTCCACCAGATTCTTTCTTAGCTTTTTTGTAGCACTGTTTTTTTATCAAACCAGCCCGACGTACGTTTGCATATACTCACAAGCATAAGCATGACGGGTACTTCAACCAACACTAGTTACTCATTTTTCTCTCCCTGTAAAGGGATTTGAAGAGACACCACAAAGGCTTTAATCTCGTCACGGACTTTCCTGTAACAATTCAATTGCTCTTCGAGCGTAGCTCCGTTTTCTTGTAAAACTTTTGCAATTCGGGGTGGGTCTTCAAATCCAACGTGTAAGGTTTTGTGGTTACCAGGCAAATAGGGACATGTTTCGTAAACATCGTCACACACCGTAACAACCAAATCAAATTGGGTTTTTATCACCTCTTCTATGTGTTTCGATGTGTGGTTGGATATATCAACTCCAACTTCTTTCATCACTAAAACAGCATATGGATTCAATCCTTGGGGTTTTGTACCAGCTGAATAGGCTTCGATTGAAGAATTTTTTAGGAATCGGGCCCATCCTTCTGCCATTTGACTACGGCAAGAATTTCCGGTGCACAAAAACAATACTTTTGTTTTTTGTTTCATGGTTTTTCCTCTTTTTGGTATGGGTAAGCTTTGTGTTAGAAGAGTTTTTTACTTAGCCACAATAAGTCTTGACCAAGGTTTTTCATGTTTCGGATCCCCTCGTCGTCTTGTTCCACTTCTCCGGGATTTCTACCGATACCCATGTTCCAATAGGTTGAGCCAATTGAAATCATACCTTGTATATGAATAAAGTGCATCATGGAGTCAAAAGCGTGAATTGATCCACCTCGCCTTACTGCAACAATAGGGCTTCCAATTTTTCTTTCCAAGAACCTGCCATTCGCGTTGGACACATAACCCAACCTGTCGATAAATGCTTTCATCTCGCTTGTAATATCTGCAAAATAGGTTGGTGAGGCAAGCAGCAAAATGTCTGCGTTGTACACTTTTTGTATCACGTCGTTTAGCGGGTCGTTTTGAATGGAACATTTGAAGTCTTTGGACTCTTTACACTTCATGCACGCCCTACATCCTCGTATGGATAAACCACCAATTTGAATAATTTCAGACTCAAAACCACCCTCAACAAGTGGTTCAAGCACATATTGAATAAGCCTGTGGGTGTTACCGTTGTTTCGGGGACTTCCGTTGATTGCAATAACTTTCATTGTCACCTCCATTTTTTTGTGTTGAAGTATGGTTTTATTATAAAATCAAATTGGTGGTTCAAAAGTTTTCTCGTTTGGTAAAGGATATTCTTCCAGCAGGATGTTTTTGAAGTTGTGTTTTCTTAGTAATCAAGGTATCATCAAGGGAAACAAATCAAACATATAGAGGATATACATGGCAAAAATTATTTCTGTTGCGAATCAAAAAGGTGGTGTTGGAAAAACAACCTCATCTATCAATATATCGGCCTATGTTGCAAAGGCTGGAAAGTCAGTTCTTTTAATTGATTTAGACATGCAGGGGAATGCCACAACAGGTAGTGGGGTAGATCGAAACAGCTTAGAGCAGTGTGCCTATGACGTTTTAATACAGGCTACAGAATCTTCTAAAGTTATCCTTCCGTCTTCTTACGGATACGATGTTTTACCGTCCACATTAAATCTGGCGGGTGCAGAAGTGGAACTCTTACAGGTGCCTTCATGGGAGTACTCTTTAAAAAAACAACTGGACAAGATTTCTGTTCACTATGATTACATTTTTATTGATTGCCCACCTTCGCTGGGTGTTATAACTGTCAACGCTCTTGTTGCATCCGATAGCGTTATTATCCCGTTACAGTGTGAATATTATGCGTTGGAAGGAATTTCTTCATTTATTCAAACATTTAAAAGAATTCAAAAAAACCTTAATCCCTCTATTCAAATTGAAGGGGTTCTTTTAACGATGTACAATCAAACCACAACACTATCAAAAGATGTTTCAAATGAAGTAATTAATTACTTTGGGAATCTTGTTTTTAAAACCATTATTCCAAGAAATGTCCGTTTGAGTGAATCACCATCCTACGGAAAACCTATCAGTGAATACGATGAACACTCCAGAGGGGCAAAGGCATATGAACAACTTGTAGAGGAGTTATTACAACATGAATAAACGCAAAGGTGGTCTTGGTAAAGGACTTGGAGCATTATTGGAAGATTATAAAGATGACACAGCAACGGCTATTCGAGAGGTTCAAATAGAATTAATTAAAAAATCCCCGTATCAGCCGCGTGTTTTTATTGATCCAAATTCTATTGTCGAATTAGCACAATCAATTCAAGAAAATGGTTTGATTGAACCTTTAGTAGTAAGATTTGTCCATTCTTACTACGAGTTGATTGCAGGACACAGAAGACTGGAAGCTCTTAGATCTTGTGGATATACAAAGGTTCCTGTATATGTTTTGGATATTTCGGACCGTCAAGCCGCCCAATTAACCATTGTAGAAAACATACAACGTGAAGACTTAAATCCTCTTGATTTGGCTTCCAGTTTACAAACACTCATTCAGGAATTTTCAATTACTCACGAAGAATGTGCTTCATCAATTGGAAAAAGTAGGGTGTATGTTACAAACTCTCTTCGTCTTCTACAACTTGATGAAGAATCAAAAAAAGCACTACAGAAAAATGATATACAAGAGGGTCACGCAAGATTACTTCTTTCAATCAAAGAAACCGAAGAACGACAACGAGTCCTACTGTATTTGATAGAAAAAAAGCTCACCGTAAAAGAACTTTCACAGTATATTTTGAAAACCTGTGGAAAAAAGAAACAAAAAACAATTCGTTTTCCACACTACAAAGAACAAGAAAAAGTGCTACGGGAATTTCTACACAAACCAGTAAAAGTTTTCCACAACCAAATTACAATCAAGTTTAAAGATGAGGAGGAGTTGCAGGAAATTTTTAAACACTTTCAACTCCCTTATAACCATGATTAAACTTTTAATACATCTTAAAACCAATAAGGATGTTAAGATGTATATTGGAGTTTTTTAATAATTTCCTCCACCTCATTCTTAAGCTTCATGTCTGTTTTTATTTCGCTTTTGATCTTTTCATACGAATGAATAATAGTGGAATGATCTCTACCACCAAAATATCTACCAATTACCGGCAAAGAATAATTGGTCATTTCACGAATTAAATATATAGCTACTTGCCTTGGGACAGCTACATCTTTTGACCGTCTCTTACTTTCCAGTATCTGGGGTTTTGTGTTGTAAAAATCAGCGACAATCACTTTAATTTCTTCAGGTGTGAACTTTTTATAACTCAAAGGAAGGAAATTTTTCAAAGTTTCTTTTGCAAAATCAACGGTCACATTTTGAATGTTCTGCATAGAGGAATAACTTGCAACCCTAATTAATGATCCTTCAAGCTGTCGGATATTATTAAATTGTTGGGAAGCTATGAAATCTAAAACTTCATCTGGAAGGTCGTATTGTTCTGCTTTATCTTTATTTCGTAAAATTGCCAAACGGGTTTCGTAGTCGGGGGGGTAAATATCTACCGTTAAACCCATAGAAAACCTTGATATCAATCTTTCTTGGATACCTTTCAGTTCGTTTTGGGGACGATCGCTAGAAATTGCAATTTGCTTCTTTTGGTCATACAGTGCGTTAAAAGTGTGAAAGAGTTCTTCTTGAGTTCTCTCTTTACCCACCAAAAACTGTATGTCATCAATAATTAAATAGTCAACTCGTCGTATGTTTTCACGGAACTTGTCTACCGTATTTACCTGAATAGAGTGTACCACCTGGTTTAAGAATTGTTCCGAAGTAATATATACAATATTTTTGTTTCCTGATTTGTTACACTCATGAGCAATTGCTTGTAACAAATGAGTTTTTCCTAATCCTACACCCCCGTACAAAAAAAGAGGATTGTAAACTTTTCCTAAATCGCTGGTAATACTTTTACACCCTGCATAGGCAAGTTGGTTGTTACTACCTACAATAAAATTGTCAAACGTATAACGGGGGTTGAGAGGAAGGGAATCAACACTCTCTGGGTTGTTCAGATAAGAGGACCTTTCGTGAGAAGGGACATACTCTGTATCAGGTTCTAGGTTTTTTTCTGCAGGTTCTTCGACGATAAAATCAAGACTTTGAATCTCGGGGAATTGTTTTTGAATGGCGCTCAAAAACACAGGAAGAAAGGCATCCATAATTTTGTTCCTTACAAACTCAGATACAACCGATATAATCATTGTACCTGACTGAATAGCATGAATTTTACTCTCTCTTACTGCTAAATAACTAGTTGGCACCAACTCTTTTTTGATGTCTTTTAAGACGTCGTTCCATTGATTACTCATCTGTGGGTTCATAAAAAAATCCTTTGCAAGTATAAAAAATTTATGTATCGTTGATGTAAGTTATTGTATCCGAAATCCTTCGTTTATAAAGACAACTTAAGGCTTTTAAAAAAGTGTGAAACGAGAAAATTTGAGAAAAAAAGCAACTAAACGAAAGAAAACATGGAAATCGCAATTTGTTGTTATATAATTTATCCAATTGATGAAATAACTTAATGACGTTGAAAGCTACGAGGTTTTTGTATGTTTTGGATTGCTTCCATAATTTGATTTTATGGTAGTCTATGGTATTTTTGACATACTTTGTGTTGTACGTTTTTTCCCTATTCGCGGAAGGGTAGAGGAAGCTGATAAAATCAAGCTTCTTCCGGTTAGAAAACCCTTAACAGCGAAGATGAGAAAGGAGAACTGAGATGAAAAAAATATTCGCTTGGTTAGTCATCTCTTTTATGGCTGTTGCTCTGCTACAGATTCCTTTTAACAATGCTGTGAATATTACTACAGCTAATGAAGAACTAAACAAAGCTACCTTTATTGCAGTTAGGCTTGTTCCCGTTAGATTCAATAGAGACGGGCAGCAACTTGAAGGTAAGCTATTCCCCTGGCAGCGATCCGGAGAAGTTGTTTGGGGGCGAGAGGGTTATGGTATGCCCAATTCTTTGTTGGCTATAGAGAATGAAAACAATATACCAGCACTCTTACCTAACACACAAGCACAACCTCTATTCTGGGCCAAGTTCTACCTCGATGTTATCGCTGACGGTGGTAAATCTCGATTTAGAGAACCTTGGTATGTGGTGTATGATAACTGTGGTCAATTTTGGTTAGATCCTGACGGGTATTTCAACGATTCCCGCTATTTCGAACCCGCAGATCCCGCTAACCTAAACGGAAAATACCAAACCAATCTGTGTACGAACAACCCCAACGCTCTGGTTGATCCATCTACGGGAAACAACACACAAGGACCATACATCCTAGACCCCGATAACCCTCGTTTTGATATGTTTCACGGACCAACGTTCATTGATCAAGACGGGAACACCTGTATTTATTTTTGGGACCGAAACAACACAAAGAGATATTTCCGAATGGGCTGGATTGATATGGTTGATTTTCCTCTAGAACGAGGAGAAGGTTCTGTACCACCCATCCGTCCATCTGTTGTACAGGGTGAGAACTATGTCTCGACCAAGTATATCGGAACCATGGATTGGGATGCCGTACAAGCATACTCTTTACTTGAATTCCGATATTGGGGACAACCTGGAGATGCAGGGTTTACTTTTGACGGAACCCCTATGGTTCAATCCGACTATACATCTGAACCAGATAAGTCTTTCCGCTGGTATTACAACAGCGACATGGACGATTTACAATCCAAGCGTGCTCTTACTGGCGATGAACTTCATGCAGACAATGTTTCAGATGAGGCACAAAACAAAACTGCCTCTATCACCGTGAACTACCCACCATTTTCTATGCCAGAACAACTTCATCGCTTTTACACACAGATATCCGACTTCGATCCAGGAGAACACATTTACCGAAAAGGTGAATATGCAAATTCATTTCCAACCCGCTCCTTTTTTGTTCAAGAAGGAGATTATCGCTTAACCCCCGTATCTGTATATTTCAACGGAGAAACTAGAAACTATCCTCCAAATAGTAAAGTTCTTCCTGGTGATTGGGATTGTGCCTATGACCGTAATGGCAACCCCGTTAACCAAGCTGTTCCATCTCAATACAAATCTCTATTCCGTTTCCGTACCAATTTTGCTGAATATAATGCCGACGAAGGCACCAACGGCGGAGAGCGAATTCGAAAAGAAGACGATGAACTCCACGTTGACAACACAAAAACCCCTGCAGACTCTAAGTGGCACGAAGCATGGTATTCTTACGAACACAAAGAGTGGATATATAGAGAACGAGGAACCGACCCACAAACCTACGGGCGCGTTACTGTTGGAGACCATCGTTTAACCAACGTAAATGGACCCGTATTTGCTGGACTGAAAAAAGACCGCAACCGCGGACTTGTGAGTTCTGATGTTCAGCTCATGGTCAGTAAAGCACTGAAAGAAACCTCTACACCATACGTTCCTCGCGTACGCGGAGACGCACTGGTATTAGCTGAAGTTATATTCGGCGGTGGTAACAATTCCCTATACAACCTTTCCATAGAAAGTGATATATGGCAAGGTGAAATTCCTGACTTTACTGCAGCATCAATACGTTCCCAAAGCGGAAGCTTTTTGGCAACTGCACAATCTATGCAGCGAAACACTGTCCTAGATGACGACGGACGTACATTTGACATTTCGGCAACCACCTTCCAAGACATTGATGTTCGATATCGTGAATACCTAGGTCTTGAGATGTGGAAGGATGATGGTATTGACAATAACATTGGTGAAAACTTTGTTGACAATCCTCCTCCACCCATCGACACACTTTTCCCTTACAATCTTTCTGACGACTATCGACCCGGTAGAACTGGTGAAGAGTTTTTGGGTTGTTCCAACGATATCGTTGCCGATAAAGATTACGGTCGAGTATTGTCTCCATTTCCTTTCGATATCATGTATCACGACACCACTGCTCTTGATGCCTCAGACCCCATTGGTAGCCCTTACTCATACGGATGTGGTGAAGCAATTTATAAAAACAAAGTCATTCAACCCGGAGCTCTCCAGGTTGTTGATCCTGGCGACGAAAGAATTACTGAAGTTACCGTCACAGTTGGCGAAAACGTAATCACATACCCAGCCAACACTACAGTTGTTGAGGGTGATTCCGACGTTGGTTTGACGTTATTTAATTTTAATTTTAATGAAATGTTTTTTGACCAAGAATGGCCAGAAAAAGATATTGAGAAAAATTACACCTATGACAACGGCGAAGGTATCTACCTCACTGAATCAAAGGTTCCTCGGGATGCTCCGCTCTATACCCTCATATCTTCTGCCGACATCGATAACTACTTTTTCTGGGGAGAAGCCCCATTTGACACCGTACTCTATTTTGATCATGATTGGGATCCAGTGGTAAACCCTGTTCACACCATAACCCCTGGGGACGTTCGCGTTCTGGATCTATCGGGACAATATGAACCCGGATCTATTGTTAGTTCCAATATGATCATTGACATGGACTTGTATTTTGATATGGATCCAACCCCTGCTCACATTCGTGTTTACCAAGACCCCATTTTCCCTGCTTCACATGTCGGAGGATATGTTGATGTAGATGAATCTGGAACCGTAAGCACCGGTGACATACGCTTGTATCCGATTTTCGGGTATCAACCTTATACTGTAGTCGAAGTTGGTGATCGAGATAATTCTGATGACCCCCTTAACGAACTTCCTCTTACCGCAGAAGACCTTACTTGGTACGGATATATCCGACAATACCAACTATTGTTAGATGTTCCAGACTTTATTCCTTTTGGGTCCATTCGAATAACACCTTTAATCATCGATCAATTCCACACCACCAGACTTACGACAATCGTACTTGATAGTACAACCTACGACTGTGGTTCTCAAGTAGGCGGAAACAAAAACTATTGGGTAAACGAAAATGTTATTCATGGTTTATCTGTTGGCAAGAATTGCGATTTCCGTTTTATTGATTGGGAAGTATTCCCCTCTAATCGACTGGGAATGGAACTAATTATTGAACCAGAAATCAAAGTAGAGCAAACTACACAAATTCAAGTTACCGTTAACCCTCCTCCAAAACCAGAATACTGGGAAAACGGTGTATTCCATCCAGCCGAGAAAGTCTATGTTTATATCATCAACAACCAAGAGTATCTTGGTATTGATTTCAATGAAGACTATCGCGTGATTACTTCTGACAATCCTCAAGCTGTGTTTGAATTCACCCCTTATCAAGGTTCTTGCACTCCAACTGGTTACCACAAAGGTTGGCAACGAGTATGGAATAGCCAAGAATACAGATATGAATTAGTATCTTTTGACAACAACATGAGAATTATTGCCGTAAAGGATTGCGGCGGCGTTACAGATCCAACCCCCGGACAACACACAATTTACGATCCATTCTGGAAAATGCACGACAATACATTGAATTATGCCGGTAAGACCCGTGGTGATGAAATTTGGTCTCCTCCTGCATTTCCTGTTCCCCCACTACCTCCAGAACTTCGAACTCGTTTTGATACTTACACACAAATTTCAAAATCTATTCTACCTGAAGACATCAACATGCTTCCCTCCAAAAAATGCCTGAGCATTTTGGATCAAAAATTCCCGAATCTTTCTGTTAAACTCCGCGATGCAGACAACCCCAAAGATATCAATGACCCTAATGGACAAACTATTTCCGTTCCCGATGGGCATGAAATCGTTGCCTTCTACAATGCCTCTGGTGCAGGAATTCAATTCATGTTTACTGGTCGCATTAGCGAAAGCCTTGCTGGTAAAGTTTATGGACTCCATTCTATCGGAGCTACAGAATATGATATTGAAGAAGACCAACTTATTATTGGTCAATACAATGATGATGAATCCTTGTTTATTTGGATGTGGAACGACTGCGGACCCAACCCAGGAATCCTTGATGAAGGCGACTTCCTGTGGGCTCCCAATCCTTTTTACGATCCAGACACTCCATCCACTGGACCTTCTATATTACCTGGATACTTAAAAGTAAACATTAACAGCAACGAACAAATAAAATTCACCGATACCGACTGCTCACAGGATACAAACAACTGTATTTCTTGTGGAGATGGACTATTTGATGATTTAGGCACAGTTACTTATGGAGATACATTTGGTCCTCTCGAACCAGGTATTCCTCCATTAATTACTGTAGCAACCTATGGCGTTCCTTCTTTACTTAGAAATTACGGTCAAGCTCCATATCCTTCTACAAACGAAGGTGGCGAAATACCCGTTACAGTCCTCCCCCGAAACGCTTTAACGAAGCTTGCTCTAAAAATCGAAACGTACAATGTAATTTTTGATTACAATTCAGAAATTAAGCACCCACCCTATTTTGTCCAAACAAATCCAGATCATTCTATGGGTAACTTTGATGACGAAACCTATCTTGATTGGCAAAGACCTGGTTCTGGATTACAACGATTCAATCATTTTGGTACCGACTATTGTGGCGTTCACTTTTTCAAAGTCCTTGCACCTGATCCATATGTTAATTTTGTAGAATTCAATACAATTGACCACGCACTTCAAAACTCACAAGTGGACTATACTGCCGGATTGAATCCTTTATCTCCCCTGCCAGTTCCTTCTCCACAAATTCAAGCACCTTACAACCCTATGGTAATTGATGTAGCCAAAGATTTACGAGCATACCCCGGCGGACAAACTCATACTGGTCGTGTTGCTGGTGCTGTTAAAAATGGATACTACCGATCTGATGACTACCATAGCGGATGGAATGCCTATCCTGCTATTTGGTGGTGGTATTGGTATGGAGAAGATATTAACTACAATCAATTTGTCGACTTCAACAAACTAGGAACCGAATTCTTCCCATTAACCGATTATGGCACCTTCTTTATCTTGAAAGATATTGATGGAAACCATTTAAGCTTCAGCGAAGAAACCGAACCCGACTTCCGTATCCGAAAAATCGAACTATCTGGACCCTTCGCTAGACCCAAAATTTTTGATCCTGTTAAACAGACAATACGTTCTGAATATCGTTACAACAACCTTCGTCATGTTCCTATAGTTTACGATTGGGAAAACAGTATTGTAATCGACAGTTCAAATTACGAAGAGTTTGAAATGTCCTGGGACAATAAATACTACGGTAGAAAAGAAGACTATCCATTAACCGTAAACGGAACCTATTCCAACCGAGAAGTATTTGATTGGACCAGCACAAGATCTGATGGAACCAAGTATCAATTTACGAATCCATTACTTCTTGGTGGTGGACAACTTGATTTTAGAGGACTCAACAATGTATTCCGTATTGACGAATTTGTCCCCATCGCAAATGGCTTAATACAAATCAAAGTTACTTTGTATGATGGTACAGTTAAAGTATATCAAGATTGTTGTGCTGAACCTCCAACTGATGGTATTGAAGTCCATGCACTGACCGTAGAATCGAATGTTCAAGAATTATACGCCGATCAAGATAATAAAATTGAAGTAAAAGTAACTGAGCATACAACGTTCCAAGAAGAAATCTTGGTGAACGATGCATTGGTATACATCTGGCAAGACCGCGGCGTCATTGGCGACGTTGCTGGTATGTATGAGGGAGCCGGTGATGGATGGGTAGGAAATCCTCCTCATTCCAGCAAATATACAGAACTTGCTCCTCAATACCTAGAAGATGAAGATTATAACAAAGATGGTAAAATTTCTTTCAAAGAATATGAAACCGAAATTATTGGTTCTTATGACTTAGCAACCAATACTTGGACAGGTGGATTGATTGATGGAAGAACCTTCCAAAGAGGTAACGGTGTTTACGAGTTCACTATGTCTATCGAAAACGGTTGCCAGATTGATACTGTTGGTATTGACTTTGGTGGACTGAACAATGAGCCCGACCATCTTATCTCTGACTACGAGAAACTTCCTGTTATGGTTACTGCCTATAAATATGGTGATGACAATACAGATCGTTCTTTTGAGCCACTGTATAACTATGGAGGAACTACTCCACAATTCTCACATGAAGTTTATTTAGCAGGTCAGAAGTTTTTACCCGTCGAACCTATTATTGATTTAACAGCTTCTGTTCAACCCAATCCATTAACAGCTGGTGTAACACCAGAACTTGTCGATCCCGTATCACCCTTATCTTTTGTCTTAACCGACGAAGAAGGTACACCTGTCGATCTTTCTATAGGTATACCGGACAAAGAAGGGAAATACGCTATTGATGACGATGATGTTTGGAACCACTTGTTCCGTGATGTTCACCCCGATCCTCTTCCAGATTATTACTGGCTACGAACTGATCTTCACAATAACGATGGTACCCGTGTAAATAACCACCAACTGTATTCCGTTTCTGCCTCTGCACCATTTAGTCCAATTGATATTGATTTTAACCTAAAGACAGACGGTAAGTATTCTTTCCGAGGTTTCTGTGCTAACGACGAAGGAGAATTTGATGTGTTTATCTATACTCCTGATCGTAAGCATGCTGCTAAGGTAAACGTAAAAGTAGTACTGCCAACAGTTGAATACGAAGTAACCAATATTGATGATCCAGCTGGAACATCATACTCCGTACCAGGTAACCCAGATTTTGTATTAACCGCAGCAGACAATAGAATCTATCGCGTCACAATTACTGCAAAGAATGCACAAGGTCTCTTGTTGAAAGGTGTAAGCAAAGGCGTCAGCACTTGTGGTGGTGGTATTAAAAATACTGCTCGTTTCACCCCTTATACAACACGACCAGAATCATTTGACTTTAACGAAAGAGATCGAAATCTATTTGCAGAGCACTTCATGCAAGACTTATATCCATACACAATTCACCTAGGATTCGACTTCAACGACAACAAACAAATCGACAACAGAAACTCTGAACTATGCTTACCTGGGACATTCTATCAATCTCCTAAACCAGGTGCTGACCAACAAGAAATTGGTAAGGTTTACTACAACACCACCCTTGTCCGATTTGACGAAGAAAGCATTCATGGTGGGTGGGATGTTACTCCAAATCCTAATCTAACACCACCTACTGTTGGTTGGGGTCTTGGTGCTATTTATAATAGCGCTCACAAAGGTGGCTACTTGTTTGCCGACATTGATCCAAACCAGAAACTTGATTACCACGATTCTCTAGGTTTGGATGTCAATGCTCAAACCACCTTCTATATCTTCGCAGAAGATATCTGTTACGTTGGCGGATTGGTTGGTGACAACGTGTATTGTAACAACCCATCTCAAGCTGATCTTTGTGGATATCCTCCAAAATATAAAACTGATCCTGCACACGTTATTTCACGATTTGATCCCGGTAGAACCAACGACAATACATTCTTCCTCGATTGGGAAGCTTTCCCCAGCCATGAAGTTCACATTGCTCCTCCACGCCTGACTGTACTTTCTGCTCTCACCCGTGTTGAACTTGGACAAGATCTCCTGAATGCTACCAATTACGATCTAACCTATGCCATTGAAAACAACATGATTGTACAAGTACGTCCTGCTGACTCTCGTGATCTTCCTATGCGCGAAGATGGCCGAGTCTTCTTGTTTGGCAATCAACACCAAACTGCCATCTATGGCGACACCACTGCTTCCCCCACCGATCCATCTGTCATGGAAACCACCCTCTTCTTTACCCCCACCGGAATTGGTGAACAAATTGCTTCCCTGGGATACTTCAATCCCAACCACAACTATCATGTTGAGCCCTACCAATTTGACAATACCTCCACCTATACACTGCGCGACCTTCTCCACTTTGATTCCATTATTGGATTGCAAGTGGAAGTTGATTCTGTTCCTTCTCTGAATCCCAATGTCACCTCTGAACTTACTATTTCAGTTTCAGAAATTGGAACCAATGCACCTGTTGAAGGGGCAAAAGTAACCATTGAAGGACCTGGTATCAACACCACCGGTACCACCAATGAGCAAGGCGTCGTGACCACAAAAGTCACTCCCAACAAAAAAGGCATTGTGACCATTCACGTTACCAATACCGACATGATGGAAGGCCATACTGAAGTATGGGTCAAACCTGACACAACCGAACCTATGTTAGAATTGGATCCCGTGGCCTCCATTACCAATAAAGCCACCCTGGAAGTAACCGGAATGACCAATCCTGGCAATGAAGTAACGGTCAACAATGAACCGGCTACCGTTTCACAAAATGGGACCTTCTCCATTCGTGTTACCTTGGAAGAAGGACTCAATACGATTATCGCTACCGCCACCACCCCCACCGGAAAAACTGTACGCCGCATGCTCACCATTACCCTTGATACAACTCCTCCCATGATTTTTGTTGATGATCCAGGAACACTCCAAGGATCAGAACCCTTCACCTATACTCTTACAGGCCGTGTAGAACCAGATTGCAAAGTGACTGTCAACAACCAAGAAGCAACCGTAACCCATGACATATGGTCCATTGATGTGACCATCAAGCCAGGGAAAAATGCTTTTGTTATTACAGCCACTGATGTTGCAGGTAATGTCAATACGATGAATTTTGAAGTGATTGTTGAAGAAATTGAAAAGCAGAGTTCTTTTGTATACCAATCCCCTGTTAGTGTTTGGTATGAAGGAATTTTGTAATAGTTTGTTATGCAAAATGATAGACAACAAACGATGGTTTTTGAAAGGAGAATTGGTATGAAGAAGTTAACAAGTGGGCTGATAGCACTTCTTATGTTTGCCAGTATTCTTCAAGTCGGTTTTCATTCTGTTCCTGCAAAAGCTGCTGAGTCACAAAATGCAGTTTTTATAGCTTCTAGATTTATTCCTGTAGGCTTTGAAAGGGATGGTACGGCTTTGGATCCAGGCATATTCTTTCCGTGGCAGAAGCCTGGTGAAACGTGTTGGGGAGGAGATGAATATGGTATGCCAGATACAGAACTCGCTGTATTGTCACATTATATTTATTCTGAAGAACCCCCTGTACACCCACCAGAACCTTTTTCCAATAGTTACAAAAAAGGACCCAATGAATATGCATTCGGTGATATAAATATCCCCGCTAGAGTTGATCAACCTCATTTTGATGAATTAGGAAATCAGCTCTACGATCAAGAAGGATTTCCCATTACCACTAATACTACTGTTCAACCAATACTTTGGACAGAGTTTTATTTAATGGTAGATCCAGCCAGCGGAAAATCACAAGAATACAATCGCTGGTATGCAGTGTATGATTCTGCTGGCCAATTGTGGTTTGACAAAGATGGGTATTTTAACGATTGTCGTTATTATGAATTTGCGGATCCATCCAACCTGTACGACACATATGAAGTACAATTCGATCCAGAAAAGAATGATTTAGAAAAGTTTTTATCTGCATTTCAAGAGAACAATACTTGCAGAAACAATAAAAATGCTCTTGTGGATCCAATTGGAAGCAACAATACTCAAGGTCCCTATTTCTTAGATCCAGATCACCCTATGTACCGTGGTGAAATGGATGCAGGTGGCGTAACCAGAAATTACTTCTGGGACCGCGAAGGAACTGGGCGTTATTTCCGCATTGGCTGGGTTGACATGCCCGATTTTCCTATTCTCCTTGACGAATTTGGAGTACGATCTCCCTTGCCCGTTGTAGGCAATCTATCTACTCATGGTGAAACCAAAAAAGCTGATTGGGATGGCGCAGCTCAATATCCTTTGTATGATTTTTCCTATTGGGGATTACCTTCTGATTTTGCCGATTCCATGGGATTACCTCGAAGTGTGAGTTGCGAAGGAATTGAACAGGTAGATTCATTCGCACAACCTTATGATGACTACACTTGGTATTATACCTCCAATCCAAATGATGATGGAAGCATGTATGTAAACGTGTATGACGAATTACACGCTGACAACATAAATGCTTCTGGTAGCAGAATCAAGCCCGATCCAATCGATGACGGTATTGATTATTATGCCAATGTCTCTGCATATCATCCTGGTGAATGGATATATCGCAAAGGTGTGGATACTCGCACAACACCACCCACCCCAAACAATGAATACACTGTACAAGTTGGTGACTTCCGTTTAACACCTGTTGCAGTACGCATGGATGACGGAAAAACATATTATAAATATGCAGCCAATACAACTGTCAAAGAAGGTGACAAAGACGTCGATATTAGCTTATGGCGTTTTATCGCAAACTTTGCAGAAACAGGGTTGTTTGCTGGTGAACGTACTGGTAAAGCAAATGACGAAATGCATACCGAAAACATTAATTCTTCCCGTGCAACGACTTGGGGTATGGATTTTGATTGGACGCTGTATGAATATGGCGAATGGATTTACAAAGAAGCCGGAACCACGGGGCTTGGCGTCGTATCCTACGGCGATTTCAGATTATCCAATGTAAACAATTTGATCAACCCCATCACGAATGCCAAATACCTGAAACGTGGATACGTGAATGCTACTATGATTCCCGTTCCTGCATATCCCGGTAGTCTCACAAAAGTACCGAGAATTTATGGCGACGTATTATTACTCGGAGAAGTGTTACATGGTGGTTGTAATGAGCCCACATACAATCTATCTGTTCAAACAGATGTATGGTCTGGTATTATGCCCAGCGTTACATCTGCTGCCCTCCGTTCTCCGAACAAAGATATTCAAGGAGCTGCACAATCAGTTCAAAAGAATACAGTTCTTGACCCTACAGGGGAGGAATTCTTCGTTCCTGCCACTACTTTCCAGAATATCAATCTAAAATATAGAGAATACATTGGTGTCGAAATCTTTAAAGACAACGGTGTATCAAATGATATCTGCGACTTAGACGAAACACTTACTAGAGCAGAACGATACAACTTATTCCCATATAACCTTTCCGATGACCAAGAAGAAGGTATTGCTTGCGAAGAGTATCTCGGTGCAGCCGATTCCATTATTACATCGCGCGATATTGGTAGAGTACTGACACCTTTCCCAAGCGACATTATGTATTACGAAGGTTCTCAAAATCCTATTTATGGATGTCAGGAACCTATCTACAAGAATAAAAACAAAACCGATGATGGTTTCGGTAACCAAATCGTGAACGAAGGCGACATTCGACTTACAGATCGAATGATTACCAGAAGCAATCTTGTTACCGAATATAAGGCTGGTTCAGAAGTTTCAGAAGGCGATCTAGATGTTGGCGATACATTGTTTCACTTCTCTAAATTGGACATGTTCTACGATAAGGACTGGCCAAATGAAAAGATTTTCAAAAATGGAACATACGATATCGGTGAAGATATATATCACCTTGGAAACATGGAAATTGATCAAAAACAATTCCTGCCTGTTAATCACCAATTTTACATGGGATTAACAACTGGTTCTGGTGCAGAACGTTACTTTGACACTGTTCTGTACTATGATGCTGATGGAGATGGTAAGGCAAGCCCTGGAGATATTCGAGTTTTCGACCTTTCAGGTCGTTTCCCTAATGGATCAATTCTAACTGTACATGATG
>JAXGOZ010000005.1:0-136878 GCA_040767255.1 Caldisericia bacterium | reverse complement strand
GGGTTTAAACATTCTTATGTTATTATAACATACTAAAAAGTATGATTGACAAAAATGACTTTCTAGATATAATAAGTGGTATATTGCATGCGAATTATGCAAAAATTACGATTGACCGTTTTGCCTATACTTCGATGAAGACTAGAAAGAGGTTGTATGATATCTGAATCTGAACAGAATTTCCGATCACATTTTTCCGATGGTACTGAATCAAATTGGTGTGATTGGAAATGGCAAATGAAGCATTGTATCCGATCCATTGAGATGTTTGAAAAAGTGTTGGGAATTCAATTTTCTGCAGAAGAAAAAGAAGACTTACGAAAAACTGTGAATAAATTTCCCGTTTCCATTACTCCCTATTATTTGTCACTGATTGATACAAAAAATATCAGCGATGATCCAGTGTTTCGACAGAGTTTTCCTTCGGTACAAGAGTTGGAAGTATCCCGTTGTGACATGAAAGATCCTCTATCAGAAGATGCCGATAGCCCAGTGCCTGGTATTACCCATCGATACCCAGATCGTGTATTGTTTCTTGTAAGTAATACTTGTGCTATGTACTGCAGGCATTGCACTCGAAAAAGAAAAGTAGGCGATATCGACAGTATCCCTGATCGAGAACAAATCATGAAGGGGATTCAATATATTAAGGAAACCAAACAAGTGCGAGATGTTCTCCTTAGCGGAGGCGATCCTTTTTTATTGTCCGATGAATATCTGGATTGGATTTTAACTGAACTTCAAGCAATTGATCATGTAGAAGTGATTCGTATTGGATCGCGAGTACCTGCTGTACTGCCCTTTCGAATCACAGATTCTCTGGTGAATGTGTTAAAAAAACACCAGCCCATATGGGTCAATACTCAGTTTAATCATCCTAGGGAAATTACGAAATCATCTCGCAGCGCACTGCGGAAACTTGCAGATGCTGGCATTCCTTTGGGGAATCAATCGGTTTTGTTAGCAGGAGTAAATGACTGTCCCAGAATTATGCGATCATTGGTCCATAAACTGGTAGCAAATCGTGTCAGACCCTATTATTTATACCAATGCGACTTGTCCGAAGGTCTGAAACACTTCCGTACTCCTGTTGGTAAAGGGATTGAGATTATGGAAAGTTTGATTGGTCATACGAGTGGCTTTTGTGTTCCTCGATATGTCATTGATGCCCCGGGCGGGGGTGGAAAAATCCCTGTGATGCCAAATTATTTAATTTCATGGTCCACCAATAAAGTGATTCTTCGAAACTATGAAGGAATCATTACCACGTATAAAGAACCGGATTCTTACAAACCAATCTTTTGTAACCGCGATTGTGAAAACTGTGATTTACAGTTAAGCCTGGATGATGCAGATGAGCAAAAAGCCCTGGGAGTTGAGAAACTGCTGTCCGATTCCGACGATGCAATATCATTGGTACCTGCAGAGAATGAGCGAACGGATCGTCGATAGGTTTCATGGATACAATTGAACGATTTCACGATTCTCTTATTCAACATGGAAAATCCAGCAACCGTATCTATGTAATGGAATATCCTCCTTCTATGAAGGATGATTATCCTCTACGGCTGAAGGAATTTTCTGCAGAGAATGGATATACCAAAAT
Organism: Caldisericia bacterium; assembly: GCA_040767255.1. Taxonomy (GTDB): domain Bacteria; phylum Caldisericota; class Caldisericia; order UBA6126; family UBA6126; genus JAGLCW01. The sequence continues at coordinate 135,272 of JAXGOZ010000005.1, read as the reverse complement.
TGTCTGTAAAATTCCCTCTTGTTACAAAGATTGTTTTTGCAGAACGGATATATAGAAGAAGCCTCATTCCAGGATTTTATCTAGGCAATGAGGCTGCTCATTTTTTATGTTTCTATGGTGATCCTTTGCGACAAATAGAGGAGATGAAACAAAAATACGAGCAAGTGAAGCAAATAGCAGAAGAGAAAAGAGGTAGTTTTCAGCCTTTGGCTTCTACCAGAGAGATTCAGGTGGAAAAATGTACCCCGCAGGATATTCCCGCCATGGTAGACGTATACCGGCTTGTTTTTCCTTCGTATCCTTTCCCCATTGGAGATGCACAATATCTCTATGAAACTATGCACGACAATATCGACTACTACTATGTAAAAAAAGGTGGTCAGATGGTTGCTCTTGCATCTGCAGAAATGTCATTTCAATACAAAAATGTAGAAATGACGGATTTTGCTACTCTTCCAACGGAATGCGGTCAAGGCTTTGCGGGGGAACTGTTACATCGCATGGAACAAGATATGCAGAAAAAAGAAATTTACACGTTCTATACGATTGCGCGCGCAATATCAATTGGTATGAATGCAACATTTACCAAGCAAAATTATACATTTGGGGGTCGTTTGCCCAACAATACTGACATTTCAGGCCATATTGAAAGCATGAATGTGTGGTACAAAAATAAACGATAAGTCCCTTATTTACCTTCAAGCCAGCACTGGATAGAATCAAATGCCACGTCCCACGAAAGTGAAACTGGATCTACTTCTGTAGCGAGTAAATCTTCTTTCAGTGTTCGATCGGATACAATAGAGGTGATACATCCCGCGCGAATTCCTAAAGTGCTGGCAATCACAAATAAACTAGCCGATTCCATTTCGTAATTCAAGACTCCAAGTTGTTTCCACTGTTCCATTGCATCATTCCAGTGGGGGATAATGTATTTTTTGGTTGTATCGAACCGGTTTTGTCCAGGGTAGAAAGAGGCAGTAGAGGCAGTAATTCCAACATGATGCGGAATATTTTTCTTTTTGGCTATATTCAGCAGCATTGAAACCCATTCATGATGTGCAATGGCAGGGTATTCAATGGGGGCATAAAATGAACTCACGCCATCAAGCCGGACAGATGCCTGAGAAATAACAACTTCACCTTGTTCAACAAATGATTGAATTGCACCAGAAGTGCCTACTCGAAGGATGTCTCGAATGCCAATTTGGGACAACTCCTCAACGAGAATTTCCAACGAAGAACCGCCAATGCCATGAGAAGCAAAGAGAAATGGTTTGTTTTGAACGTGTGCAAGAGCAATGGTGAATTCTCTTTTTCGTTCAATAATGGTCGCCTGAAATGTTTTTTGATTGGCAAGTTCTTCAATGCGATATGGATCTCCTGTAATACAGGCCAAGGTTGCATGATGGATTGCTTCTTTTGTCAAACTGATGTGGTTCATTTGATCTCCTTTTTCTGTGAAGTTGTAAGGCTTGGTCTGCGAACGGGAAGTATGACATGAAATGTACTCCCCTTGCCCCATTCAGAATCTACAAGAATGCTACCATGATGACGATCGACGATTTGCTTACAAATTGATAAACCCAAACCACTGCTATTGTTTTGTTTGCTGGCATAGGAGAGTGTGGAAAAACTAGTGAATAGTTTTGATAAATCTTCTTGATGAATACCATCACCGGTATCTGCTACCTGGATGTGAATCGTATTTTTTTGAGAGTCTTCTTGTGCAGAAATAGAAATGGAACCATCTTGGGTATATTTGATGGCATTGTGGAAGTAAATTTAATTGGCCTTAATCGTTTCATCTTTGTTGGCTTGAATGATCGACAGGGTGGAAGGAATCTCTTGGTGAATCTGGAGATGTTTTTCATCTGCTAAAGGCTGTACCATTTTAATGATTTCTTGAAAAAGTCTAGGAATGTATATATGATCTTCTTGTGGTGAGCTTGAGGATGATTTTAACTTTTGAAAATCCAAAATTTCTTGAATAAAGTATGCCAACCGATGGCAGTTTTTATCACAAATGGATAGAAGCTCTTGTAAAGTTGAATCTGTTTCCTGAAAAGAATGGTCTTTCATGAGTCGAAGGCAACTTTGAATTGCAAGCAGTGGAGTCCGTAGTTCATGCGAAACCTGGTTGACAAATTGATCTTTCATTTTTTCATTTTTTTCTATCATCTGCATACTTTGCCAGTTTTGGTAGGCAAGTGAAGATAAATAACTGAAAGCATTGCAGATCTTTTGATCTTGCATGTGGTATTGATCTTGCTTTCCAGAAAGAGCTATGATGCCAATTGTTTTGGACTGAAAACGAATGGGAGTATAGAGAGTAAAAGTAGAATCAGTGAAAAATTCCTGCTTATCACTGTGCCATATCATAGAAAGGACATGGTTATTTAATACGGGTTCTTCAATCGTATCCAGAAAAGCCCAATCTTGGAGAGAAATGGGAATAGGTTCTTCAATGTCCTCTAAAATACCTTTAAATCTTAATGGAAGCAATGAATAATGAGAAGAGTGCTTTTGAATCAGTGCTACGAAACCTTGGGTTGAAGAAGTTACAGATAGAAGAAGATCAAACATGTTTTGCAGGGAATGCCGAAAATCTTTTTGTTGAATTACGATTTTCGCAGATTCAAACAAGGCTTCCAACTCGCTTGTTCTTTGTTTTTCTTCTTCCAGTGATTTCTGGTACGAGATTTCCATTTCTTTACGCTGGGTAATATCGGTAATGAAACCCTCTAAATAGGTTACATTCCCCTGTATATCGTGTACTGCTCTACCCTTTTCCCATACCCATCTCATTGTTCCTTCTTTTGTAATAATAGGGTATTCATCTTGAAATGCTTCTGGAGTGGATATGATATGATTCCATTTTTCCCAAATAGATTGTCTGAAATCTTTATGGATTAAATCGTTATAGCTTATTGTGTGATTGTGCAAAACTTCTTGTGCTGCGTAGCCAGTAATGCTTTCAAAGCCTTTGCTAACATACATCATCGTCCAGTTTTGATCCATTTTGCAACGGTACATAAAACCCGCAAGGTTTTCGATCAGGTTTTGAAAGAATTGATCCTTGTTTTGGAGTTCTAGGAAATTTTGTTTGATGGATGTAATATCGATATAGATGGCAAAAACATAGGGGTAGTGGGGCGTGGAAAGGTGCATTTGGTAGAAATGTTCGTTGTGAAATACTTCTATGCACTGATCCTGTGATGTTTTGATGACGTGGTTGTAAATATTTAGATATGGAGGTTGTTTTGTCTGAAATACAACAGATGCTTTTTTGTGGATGACTTGCTCTATAGTTACATGATACAAGTCTCCAAAGGAAGGATTTGCATCAATAATTTCGATATCAACCGGAGTAGAATCGTTGTAAATCAATTTACCATAGAATATTGGGTGGACAGAAGTTTGAAAGATCTCCTGGTATGTCTTGCTCAAATCAATTGATGAATTCAATGCTTTTGCTCCTACTAAGCCAAGGAATTAAAAAATGAGGGCTTGTCCTCATTATAGCAAAACCTTGCAGGGATGATAGTAGTAGAGGGTATTATTTTCGTTGGAGAAGAGCAAAAGAATACCATACGCCTACAGCGATTTCATCTCCCTTTTCTTTTTGATTCAATGCAAAAGAGAGAATACTGGAACTAGGAATAAGGAAGACTTCAATTTCTTCGGATGATTCAAGTGCAGGGGATACATTTTGGTTGATAGGATCATTTTCATCAATTTCCAATTCAACAATATGCATAAAATCCGAAAAAAGTCCTGCATTGCTACAGATTCTAGGACTTACCCGAAGTACTTTTCCCGTATAACCGGTTTCTTCGGTAAGTTCTCTAGAAGCTTCTTTGGCAATATCATCGGATTCTGATAAACCAGCGGGAAGAGCAATTACCCAGTTTTCAATGGTTGGCCGATATTGACGGATTAACACATAACGGTCAGATGGTTTCATTCTGGCGATCATGGTCATCGATATGGGATTTTTAACACGTGTTACAACTTCCCAGTGGGAAAGATCGCCATTGTCACATTCGAATGTTTTTTCAAGAATTCCAACCCATTTACCCTTGTATCCAAATTTTTCTTGAATCTTTTTCATACTCACCTCAATTGTGTATGTGTTTAGTATGATGAATTCCCCTTTTTTTAGCAAGTGAGAAAAAAGTGCATGAAAAAAATAGGAAAACTTGAAAAAATTAAAAAGTGAATTAAGATTGTTAATGTTAACTTTAATATTCTTAATTTTTGGAGGTACAAATGAAAACGCATACGTACGAAAACTCGAAAATACAGTCTGTTCCAACTATATGCCCTTCTTGTGGTTCAAAGTTGCGTATAAAAGTTCTTGCTTGCCCTTCTTGCAAGACAGAAGTAAACGGCTCTTTTTCAATGGGTCCCTTTGCACATTTAACGAAAGAAGAAGAGAACTTTCTGTATTGTTTTTTAATTTCTCGTGGCAACCTTAAAGAAGTTCAAGAACGACTTAATATTTCTTATCCAACAGCTCGTAACAAGTTGGACCAGCTTTTGGAAAGTATCCGAAAGCATGTGGAATCAGTGAAAAGTGAACAAAGTTTTGTTGAGAAAGTAGTGGATCCGATAAAAATCAAAAGTACAATTCACGAAATACAGGATTCTTTTCGTCGAATAAAAGATACCTGGACCGATTCTGCAACAAAAGTACGAGATAACATCTCAGAAGAGGACCAAGAAATGATGGATATTCTTGAACAATTTGATGATGGTGACATTTCCTACGAAGAGTTACTCAAAAAAATGAGTGAGAAAGGAGAATAGAATGAAAAGAACCATTATTGATAAATTAGATGCATTGGAAGAAGCAGGGAAAATTACACATGAACAGAGAGTGCAACTGGAACAAGAGTATTTCAAAGCCCAGCCTTCTTCAAAACAAGAATCACCACCAGAAGAAGATTCTGACTTTGATTCTTCCACTAGAGACTTTGAAGCCAATGAAGAAGACTGTCAAACCACATTTCCAGCTTTTTCCGGTACCATGATGGTTTGTAAATGTATCGATGAAGATATTGAAATTGTGGGTGAACCAAACCTTGAGCAAATTGAGATTCGTAAAGGACGGGATTTGGTCGATGTTCGTACATCCGAAACCAATGTATCGATCAAAAGTAAAAAAAATCTTTCTCCGGGATCTATCTTTACGGGTCGCAGAAAACGATTAATCCAAATACTTGTACCCACAAATATTGCTGTTACTTTGAAAACTGTTTCCGGTGATTTGCGACTCCACAATCTTTCACAAAATATTCTTGCAAAGTCTGTTTCAGGAGACATACAAGGATGCGAACTAACAGGTTTGAGTGAATTTGAAACGATTAGTGGAGATATTGAATTAGATGCTGTCCAAAAAATCGAAAAAGCCATCACCAAAAGCGGTGACATTGAAATTACCAATAGCACGATTCATGGACATTTGAAATGTTTCTCTGGTGATATCCAACTAGAAAACACCCATGTGCTTGACTCTGAGCTTGGTACTTTTAGTGGTGATATTTCTCTAAAAGACGTAACCCCTGAAAAAACGGTCTATCTGAAAACTTTTTCAGGTGACCTATATGCACACTTATTCACCAAAGGTGGTACTATTGCCACAAAAGAGACTGAAAAACCTAGAAAATTCGTTGACTTAGAAGGCAAAGAAAGATCGTTTTCTAGTAAACCCGTATCTTTTGGAAATGGTACAGATGTAGAATTGATTGTAAAAATCAAAAGTGGTGATGAGAAAATCAGATTGGAGGAAAACTAATGTTATTTCTATTAACATCCATTGTGCCTAATTGGTCATTTACTTTTCATTCTCACAAGACCAATGATTTATTCCTTCGTCATTCCATGTAATGAAGAAAGAATCTCTCCTAAGAGAGAAGGCCCATAAAAAGATGGTGAAGAGAATGTTTAACTATTCTCTTCCCCATCTTTCATTAAACTGCAAACAGCATTGCGATTGATGCAAATACAATAGTTAGTGCTCCAAAAACCACAATAATCCAGATCTTTAGTGGTTGGGAAGAAAAGGAAGAGTTCTCTTTCAGTTCTTCATATATCTCATTAAACAGATGTTGATGGATACCCCTTTTGTGAATAAAAGTAGTATTTCTACTACCCTTGTAAAATGTGATTGTAATGGATTCGTTAAGGTCCGTTAAAAACACATTCTTTGTTCTTTCATTGTTGTTTTTCCAGTGTTCTGTATAGGGAAGGTCGTGTGCGTCTAGTATTTTACGAAAAGAATCAAAGAAGTCTCCTTCAAACCAGAAAAACTCCCACGTCTTTTTTGCTTTTTGATAGCAAAACAGGAATAGTAGCATATGGATTGCAATCAACAATGCAATCATTCCAAAAGAGTGGTAGATGAAATCAAAATGCAGAACAACACCCAAGCCAAATCTTGATAGCACCAGGTACGATATGACCCAAAGTAGAAATGTCCACTGGATGAAATAGTAGATTGCTAAGATTGTTCCATGTACTAGCAACGTTTTATGGAAGATGTACGTGACCAGCCAAGTTAAAGAGTATATCGAACAAAATAAAAAACAGAGACAAAGAACTACATCATATTGAAGATTCATGGACACATCCTTCCTGCTTTCCTGCTGAAAAGGAAACAAGGAAAGCCAACAGAGCAAAGATACTAATCCAGAGGGAAGGTTTTAGCATTGTCGTGTTCAATAGAGATGTGTTTAAAGTGTATTACTATCACGGTACATCATTCAGTCATTTGGTATTCTATCAAAAATGCATTCATACTACTTTTTGGATTCCTCTGTAATGCATTGTTGGTACACGGGATGTCTTTTGATTGTGTTTGCCCAACTACTACAATAGAATGTTTAGATGGATTCCATGCAATACCCAATCCGCTATCTCCCTCCCATTTTTCTGATCTACCCGTAACCCAGGTATTTACATGTTTACCTTCACTTGTCAATTGGATATAGGATGAAACCGATTGGCTTTCGGACAGTTCTTCTTCATTGGGTCTGTAAAAACCTTTCCACGCAGTACCGGTAGCAAATATGCCATCATCAGATACCGTGACATCTTGCAAAACACTTTTGTTATAGCCTGTGGTAGATATGTGTTCTCCAGTTGACGAAAATATTGAAACAAAACCGACGCGGAAAAGATCGTCGTCATCGGGAGGATACAAATAAGTAAAAGATTCTGATCGGGCGATAGTAGTGTATCCACATAGGATGATTTTGCCTGTACTGTCTATTGAACCACCATGAACATAAGTTCCCCCACCAATGGATTCAAAAATAGTCCATGCAATTTCACCAGACGGTAAAAAACACGATACAAATGCTTTGGAATATCCACTTCGGATTGTTTCTTTGCTTCCAGGTAATGAGGAGGACGAAGTAGTTCCCGTGATATAGAGATAATCCTTTGTAGCGAAGATATCCCGAATTACATCTGAGTGTTTACCACCAAAATACTGGCTAGTTTTCAATTCTAGCGTATCCAAGGAAAAGGAGCAAAGAAATCCTTCGCTGCTTTCATTTCGCTCTCCATGCGTAGTTAAAAACTTCATGGAACTGGTCTCTCCAGCTATGTAGAGTGCATCGTTAAAAATACAAATAGCATATGGAGAGTCCCACGATTCACCTCCAATAATAACAGAAGAATGGACGTGGCCATCGGAATCCATTTTAACAACAAAGACATTCGTTTTGTCCTCAGAAAGAGATTCTTTATTGTAGATTGTAGTGAAGGTAGGAAGAAAATCTGAATATGCTCTTATTTCCCCTGTAACATAAAGAAATGACTCATCTTCAGACAAAGTCATATCTTCAACTGAAACACCATTTTCGGAAGAAAACATAGTTTTCCATAAGAGTTCATGAGAGGGAGTGAATTTATAGACATTCACCATGTAATCATGATGGCTTTTAGTACCCTCAGTAACCGATTTTGTAGTGCATACTTCTGAAGGTGATTCTCCACAAGTAAATAGGGTCTTCCCAGTGGAGGAAACTGTAATGTAGTAATTACCGTAAGAATCGATCAACACTTTATTGGCTGAGTTATTTTCCCGGGGAGTATTCAAATAGGTTGCATACGTGAGATCAGAGACTGAATTTGACAAAGCAGTGATGTTGAACGACATGCAAAATGCAAACAATGAGGATAAGACAAATCAAACTATATCGTCTTAGACATTCTTTTTTCATACTGAATCTCTTTTTACTCCTAACATTTTAGTCGCACCTTTTTAGTCTCTTTTAAACAATCAATTGTTTGGAGGGTTGCTATCTCAACCCGTACAAGTTTACATTTTACAGCATCATCATGACTTGAATACCATGGTTCTGGTGGATCACCAAAGTCAAGCCTACTAATGTCTACATTTTTGTACACAGAATCTTTCCATCCATCGCGAGTCCAGGGGTCATAATCATTGTAATCTTTATCATGATTAGATCCATCCCAACCCATATTCTCACGATGATGCTGCCAATCAGACTTTGGTCCATGCCATTCCTGATAAGCCTTTTCAAGTTCATCACAGTCAGCATCCTTAAGTTTATTATAGTTATTTATTACACTTCTTAACCACTCAGGTAACGAATCATCATTTTGATATGAACTTGCCACTTTTTGCCTACCCATTGGATCACATTCGTCATAAGTGCAACCATCCGTGAATGGTCAAGTGTCTATGGCAGCGGTGACATTCACACCATTTTCCAATGGTAGTGTTTGCTTTGGTTATGTTTAAAGGAGTTCTTTGAGTTCCCATTGGCCTTGTTCAGGAATTTGAAACTCAATAGGTCCATTGATGGGTTGATCGTAGGAAGATGGCTGGTTGCTTGTGCAGAAAAGTGGGAATCTCCATATTGAAAGGATCGTAAATCCCTATGGTTGCATCAGAATTTTATCCACTGCTTGTGCCCATACTTCTGCTCCAGTGCTTGTGCTACCCCGGGAAATTGAAGTTTCCCGCAGGGATCATAAATCGCAGAAGCTTCTCCTGTAAAGCAATTGGTTTGGCAGGTATGAAGTCTGGAGGTATAGCGATACCATTCGTCCATTGGGAGCTGTGGTTGCATCAATAGTAATCAAGAGTTGTCCACTGTTGTAATTTTTGTGCTTTCTCTATTCCATAGGGTGAATAGTAATATCAATCATTGTTTTATCATTCAAAGAATAGGCATGTGCTCACCCTGCTCATCATCATAATACGTCATTTCCCATGCTTTGCGGTAGCAGGCTCGTGTAGAATTATCGGTATAGACATAATTGGTGATTTGCTTTAGCATTCCACGTAAAACTTGCGGATTTGTTTCCGGTATATGCAATAATTGATAACAATCCTTGGTTGTTTGCATTGTAGCTATAGCTAGAAATCGTTTGACTGTTAGGATCCACAATAGAGGTTAATCGCCCCACTATCGTAGTTCAATGAAAAAGGAGTGTTGATTGATATCACTGTATTTCGCTATTGAGCCTTCCATGGTTGGCATCATATCCATAGGTAATGACCTGTCCAGATCCACTATAGGTTAATGTATCCAGCTTTTTTTTCATGGTTCCTGACGATACATGCGCGAGACGGTATCGGAAAAATTATCAGTGCCGGCTTTGATGTTGTACGTATACCCCGTTAACTTGTCACTGGTATATGACTGAGAAATAGACGCATAGGTGGTTTGGGTGAGTGTATTTTGATACACCTGCGAAGTAATATTCTTGGATGTCCAGGTTTGCTGCATCTGCAAAGCTTTCCTGGATAGTCTAAATACGCCGTTCCTTGGCACTGGAATAGGTATATCCAAACGAAGGAGAAGGAGTCTTTACTCGTATCACTAAAGGATGACATCAAATGTTTGGAATCGTATTGATAGCTGTGCTTCCCATGATGTCCACAGTTCCGCTCATTGATCCTACTATTCCTAGAGCCGTGGATCCAGTGCCTGTATACGAAAAATGTTGCACTGCTATTGCATTGCCCGCGTTGCTGGTCCAACTGGTCAATTGTCCAATTCCATTGCGAGTATACGAGGATTGTTAAACGAAGAGACATAGTCCTTCGGGGAGTATAGGCAACTGCATCCGATCCACCTGGCCGAGCAGGGAAAAAAGCTGTCGCTCTTCCAGTAGATATACATCGCGTGTATACGATCCATCTACATTGGTCAGTAGATCCTCTCGGTGATTGTGACCAAAAGATAGAGATCCTTTGGACTGATCAGTACGGCGGTTGTATTGCCCATATTGTCATACGCATATGAAATAGTTCCATGTCCTTCCGGCAATGGACGTAACGCGCTATTCAAATCGTATTGATAGGTGACGGTTCTTCCATATGCACTGGTAACCGTGGATGTTCTTCCAAAATCATACGCATAGGTACTCACTGCTTGATTCAAATAATTGCGACGGTATAGTGCCCCATTGTCTAGATATTCATAGGTCGTGGTTTGGATTCTTTTTTGCATTGGTCGAGGTGGCCGGCAGGGATCATAGGGCATGATGGGAAAGGTAGAGCGGGAATGAGTGGAGGCTGAATCGAATCAACACTTCCTTTGAAGGAGCAGGAGATCCATTCCAGAAGGCATTGCATTGGACACTGCATCGGTGTAGGATACAAAGATTTTCATTACCCTAGCTCTGATTCGGTCGATGTAGAAGCCCGTTGTCATTGTAGCTATGAGAAGTGGTAGATTCAGATACACTGTCGCTGGTACCCAGACATACTCACAGCATTGAGAAGAGTGGTAACGTCGGATTTCAATACTCCCGATCCAATGGTACCTTTCATACATTTTGACTTCACTGACCATTCCATTGAGATTTCGTAAATACTGTGTTTTGCCGCCTAGGGCGTCCGTTTGTACAGATAGATCATGGTCGTTGCATGATACGAAAAACTCGTTGTCTTTGTCCCTCCTAAAGTTGGTTGGGTAAGAGACGTAATTTGTCCATGACTGTTGTATTAAAAAGTAGTGGTTTGACTCAGTGGATTTGTAATGCTGGTGGGCAAACAAGGATTGTTATTGTCGGTATACAAAAAAGACGTGGTTGCATCCACTTGATCGGTTACGGCTTCTTCTGTTTCTTCTAGACCGAATCAATAGAAACAGGAGCAGAATAGGTAAAGGTTTTAAGTATTGTCCTGCTGCCCAGCAGGGGGTGTAATTTGCGTGACATGTCCTACGCTATCGTATGATATAGTTGTCGTATTTCCATAGGAGTCTTTACTACTGGTTTAATCCTGTTATCATAGACCATTTCAATTTTGAGTGTATCGGTACCATTGCTTTGCTGGATCTTTACTTGACCAGAGGTTGCACCAAAGTAGTATTCGTGTGTTACTACTTTCATCGGTTACGGTTGTTTTCTTTGTCATATGGCGAAGATGCAGAAGTATAGGCAAAGGTTGTTTGATTGCTGGCTGGGTCTTGTCCAGCTGGTTACTTTAAATGGAGAGCTTGCTTCATAACCAATGGTGTACTCATTTCCTAGAAAGTCAACATGTCCGGTGATTAAATTGTTTCCATCGTAGTTAAAGGAACAAGAAGGTGGAGTAGGCGGAGGATTCTGTAAGGTATCTTCTGGCTGCAGTGTTAGTCCTATCAATTGATTACTTCCATTGCATTGAAAGCTCCGCAGGTATTACTGAGAGGATCGCTAATTTGATACATGTGCTTCATTTCCATTGTAGTCTAGAGAGATGGATCATCTGATAACGAATCGGTTATAGCAGTTGGATTGCCATTTCCATCATATGTAATACTAATTATCAGGACGTTCCACACGTTTCCCCAATACTGGTTAATTTTCCATTGGAACCAAAGGTCAGCTTGGTATGCCCTAAGGATTGTAATGTAAAACTACCATCCACTTCCTTGGTCATCTTTCCTGCAAAAGCTTCTTTGATTGGTATAGGCTCTTGGCTTTGGCTATCATAGTCAAAAGATATTGTGCTCCTGTCGCATCCATGTAGGTAATATCTCCGGTTTGATTATCCTCTTTCCACACACGTATGCAAATTGGTCATCCATCCTTTCCGACCCCTACATCAATGGAAGCATTAAAAGCAATTGTGCACCAGCCGCATAGACATGGGAAGTCCTGAGGCGGTAGGAACAGACATTACATCGGCCGTAACCAAACGATTGCCTGCATTCAGCTCCGACCAAATTGGTCCAGGTACTGGTCGCCATGGCAGCTTTTTCATCGCCCTGATCAGGCATGCCAGCATCAGCGGAACTATTCATTAATGTATCAACATACAAGGGACGGGGAAAGAAGAAATGAAACACCTGCTGCATACTTTGTAAAGACTACTATTTACTAGGGCTTGCAATGGCATACGTTGATACAGGAACAGAAGCTGTGAACAACGATAACGTAACAACGGTAAAAATAGATCGAACAACACGAACACACGAACGGACTGAAACAGAACTCTTACTCATAATTGCGTCTCCACTGGTTTTAAACTTTGATTAGTTTTTTTAAAATTCTCACTCTTTAAACTCCTTTAAGAGTTTCAAACAGCTTGTTACTAGTACACTAGCGTGATAACGACGGTATAGTGATCACAACATTAACTCCGCTAAACACTAGTCACGAACCCTCATACAGGTCTCCTTTCAGAACCTACAATGAAGTTCATACAACAAATGAAAAACAGTAAATACGTGGGCTCTAACAAATAATTATGAGTTTTATTTCTTGTGAACCACTGTAGAACAATGATGTGAAATTGTCAAGAAAATTGGATGGTTTCACCAAAAATAGGGAAGAAGTTTTTTTTGAACCTGGTACAATACTCTTTATGAAAAAACAAATATCAGTTGCTGGACTGTTCTATGCGCTTGGATCGTATGTGATATGGGGAATTACTCCTATTTTTTGGAAAGTTCTTTCTTCGGTTCAAAGTTTTGAACTCCTGGCATATCGCATTGTATGGTCAATGCCATTTCTGATTCTCATCATTGTCCTATCGGGGAAATGGAAACAGTTTTGGAAGGAATTGCGAACATATACTCGAAAAACATATATTCTCATTCTTATTGCTACTGCTTTTCTTCTGGTTAACTGGTTTACCTTTATTTGGGCAGTAAACAATGGATATATTGTATTCACAAGTTTGGGGTATTATATCAATCCAGTCTTAAGTATCCTTCTAGGTGTAATAGTTTTAAAAGAATCTTTGACCAAAATGCAATGGGTTGCATTTGCATTGGTAACAGCTGGTGTGTCACTCCTGATCTTTAGTATCCAGACAATCCCATGGGTTTCGTTTACACTCGCATTTAGCTTTGGTATGTATGGGATGGTAAAAAAGAAGCTTGCCTTGCAACCGATCACTTCTCTAACGCTGGAGATGTTTATCGGAAGCATTCTAAGTGTGGGCTATCTGATGATTTTATCACAGAATTCTACTCTTGCATTTCCATCTGCTAATCTAAAAATCAACGTATTCATCGTTTTAACGGGCGTCATTACTTCTTTTCCTTTGTTGTTATTCAATGCAGGTACGAATCGTTTACCTTTATACTGGATGGGATTCTTGCAATATGTTGCTCCCACACTTTCTTTAATGGTGGGCGTGTTTATATACAATGAATACTTCTCAGTTTTACATTTCGTATCCTTCTGTATTATTTGGTCTGGTTTAATCGTATTATCCACTTCTTCTTTTTTTGCTTCAAGGAAAACAGCGTTTGAAAATGCCTGAAATGTTTTACTTTTCGCTGGTTGGGGTATAATGTAACTAGGAGAGGTATAACATGAAATCTTTTTTTCGCGATTCTCAAGGTCAAACATTAATTGAGTACGGATTGTTTTTAGGAGTACTCGTTTTGTTTTTAGTGGTTGGTATTCCTGGTTTACGCAACTCTGTTTTGAATGTATTTGCTGCCACTGTACAAGATTTTAATGTCATTGAAGGTGAAGTAGATCCTGTTGAAGATCCTGATCCAGGAGAAGATCCGACGGAACCAGGTTGGTTCCCACCCCAGCTATCTCTTGATGACAATCAAACATTATATGCCAATGGTGATATTTATCTTATTGGCTCTTCTGTTGTATATGGAAACGTGATTACGAATGGAAATGTGATTTCTAGAGGTACTAGTCGTGTTGAAGGTGAACTTATTTCATATGCTGGCTATTCCTATAACTTTCCCATGCCTGTTTTTCCAGATATCACAGCTGATCAATATGAAAATAAAGGAAACTTTGAAGCTCCTTGGTGGCCACCGGTTGAAGATCCTATTGCAGAAGATGCCTATTACCCCACTTTTGATATCAAAAAATCGGTTGTTATTGATACTGGCAACGAAGGAGATGTTCGAACGATTGTGGTAGATCATTTTACTACGGGTGGTACTGGTGATGTTTATTTACAGGGCGAAGGGAAACTGATCATTGTTATCAATGAAACCTTTACCTTTAACGGTGACTCTTCTTTTAATCCAGATGGTCTTCCAGATTCTGCCATTATTTATTATCGCGGTTCACAGGATTTTAATTTTGGTGGAGCACAGGATTTTACTGGAAACATATACATAGAAAAAGCCGATTTAAATTTGCGAGGTAGCTCCAGCAACGCAGGGAATATTATTGTAGGGGGCGATCAAGTAACGGTTTCTGGTGGATCAGGTCCCCGCTTAGCTGATTCGCTGCTATATGCCCCCGAAGCACATCTTACTTTAAATGGATCGGCGGACTTGCGCGGAAAAGTTGTAGCGAAAACGGTAGAAATAAATGGTGCTGCCCATATTGATTATGGACCTGTGCAAGTGAGTGAAGATTTTTATTGGGATCCATTTTTCATAGAAGAATAAACCTCCACAAACAAGAAAAAAGCCCTATTCGAACGAATAGGGCTTTTTTTATTGAGATACCACAATGTGGATTTGATTACTTTATCTTTCGAGCTTCCATGTAGTATCTTTTTTCGTTGGCTTCTCCCATGGAAAATGTTTTTCTAGGAAGGCATCCATCGGTTGATATAACAGAGAAAAGAGTATTCTTATCAATGCCTTTTAATAGAAATCCTACACTGGAAGGTTGCTGGGATAGTTTTTCCAAACTTTTTTCACCGTGTATGTAATCCATTGTCATTTCTGGATGATTGGATCTGTATTCATCAAGAAGATGTTGAAGAATTCCTAGTGTTAACTCACCTGGAATGTCTTTCAATTGTATGGTCTTATGTGCACCATTTTGGATCATTTCTACTTCTTTACCATCCCCTTGTATGAAGGAAAGGAAATCATCGATATCAATATTCGAAATCCATCGGTGGATTGGCTCAAAAGTTAAATCTGGTTCGTGGAGATTATTTAATTCAACAAGTGCATATCGGGCAGGATGAGTTTCTTGCAGTTCTGGACTCAGAGTGCCCTTCAGATTTTCCCAGCATTGTTTTGCAGTTGCAAGCGAATGATTTCCATCACCGACTGCATACAGAAGTCCGTCTGCTTTCTTTAGATCTACAAGAGATTCCATGATGCTTCGAATGGTGGTTTCATCTTCAATTGCATACCCCTCAATTGAACCACCATCAAGCATTAATTCTGTGGAGTAAAGCTTTCGAAGTGTTTGCTTTTTTTCTACTAAAGGCTCTATGATTGTTTTTTCGGGATCGTCAATGAGAACTAGCACATGAGGTAGTTCCAGGGGTGCATTTTCACGGATTTCAACGCGAGGTGGAATGCGCTCTAATACAGTTTTTTCAGTAGCTCTCATATAGGTTTTTGAGCCTTCATGGAAATCATATTGATCTAAATCAATGCTGACCAAAAGTCCTTTTCGATGCTTACCGCTGGGGAAAGTACGGTTTACATAGATAAACCCATGGACTGCGTCCTGCAGGATTTTCTTATCGATATACTCTTTCATTTGTGCATTGATGGATTGAATTCTTTTTTGTTTGCTACCTTTTCCCAAAAAAACTTCTGGAAAAATGATACGGTAGGTAGAGGGAGAAGAGCAAACAATAGATTCAACTTCTTCCCAATACTCAGGTTCGCTTGTAAACTGATCACAAGCAATGACAGCCCATTTGCGAAGAGAAACATCGGAGCGGGGCAACACAATACTCGGTATTCCGATACCAGTTTCTTTGCTTAATGTTTTCATATACTTACCTCATATAATGATTGAAACTCTATCTTATTGATAAACGCCTTTGTTGCAACCAGAAATATGATATGGATAAAAAAAATGTTCTAGATCTTTACAAATGATCGCATGATGACACAATAGAGGAAAACAGTGAAAAGCAAGTCTTTATAGAAGGAGTGAAAAGTATGAATGATGCTGAAACGATAGAATTCTTATCTTTACTTCGAAGTATAGATGACCATTTATTGGAAATGAACAATAAGATGGATGACATTGTTTCCTGGAAAGAAGATGTTGATACCTTATTGGATCATTCGGAAACATCCATTGCAAAGTTAAGTGAGATATGTGATTCTTTACAAGAGCAAATCGGGGAGGCAGCTCAAATGAAAGATGTTCTTTCTTGGATTGCTTCTGCGATTCGATCCTTGCATCAATAAACCTAGAGCTACAGGGAATTTGTTAAGTTTTTATGGTTGTCTGAGAAAAAGAGGGTTTATAGGGTGTCTTGAAATTGCGTCGTGTACAAATCGTAATAGAAACCTTTTTTCGCTAGTAGCTCATCGTGGTTCCCTTTTTCAATAATTTTGCCTTGGTCAATCACGAATATTTGATCACAGTTTGTTATTGTGGAAAGTCGATGAGCAATGGCAATAGAAGTTCTTCCTTGCATGAGTTTGTTGATTCCCTCTTGGATGAGTTTTTCAGTATAAGTATCTACGCTCGATGTTGCCTCGTCTAATAATAATATTCTGGGATTGTGAACAAGGGCTCGTATAAAAGAAATGAGTTGTTTTTGACCGTGAGATAAGTTGGATCCTTCCGAGCTCAATTGGGTATGATATCCTTTGGATAGAGCGGAAATAAACGGATGGGCATTTAAATATTTCGACGCTTCAATAATTTTTTCTTCTGGGATGTCTTGTCCCAATGTGATATTCTCCATCACAGTGCCTTTGAAAATAAACACATCTTGGAGAACAATGGACATATTGCTTCTCAGTTCTTGCAAGGGGATAGAATGTATATCAATACCATCGATGAGTACAGAACCGCTTTCAATATCAAAAAGCCTGAGAAGAATATTCATGATGGTTGATTTACCAGCACCTGTGGGTCCAACCAATGCTATTCTCTGACTGGGTTCAATAGTGAACGATACATGCTTTAAAATCTCTTTTTCTTCGCTATACCGGAATACTACGTCCTTAAATTCAATCTTCCCTTCAAAAACGGGAGGTTTCGGTGATGGAAGTGCTTTGTCGGGAATCACTTCATCGCAGTGAAGAATGTTTCCAATCTTTCCCATGGATGAGGCTGCATCTTGAAGGATATTAAATCTTTCCCCCATATCTCGCAAGGGTTGGTAAAAATAATTGACCCAGAAGAGGAAAGCAGTCAATGTTCCTATTGTGCTTGTTCCTCTAATGACCATATAGCTACCGGCAACAACAACAGTAATACGGGAAAGAAAACTACAAATGTTGATGGTTTGATTGAAGTAAGTATGTTGTTTTAGTGCTGTATAGGTAGAATTGCCATACGCTTCAGAAATAGAATCAAAATAAGTTCGATTTTTTGCTTGTCGGTTAAATATTTTAATGATGGAAATACCACTTAAGTTTTCTTGAAGATTGATATTGAGCTGGGTAAGTTTATTTCTAGCTAAGTCATATGATTTTCGTATGAGTTTTGAAAAGAACACTACAGACCATATCACTAGAGGAGTTAAGCACAAAGAATATAGTGACAGCGTAACATTGGTCGAAAAAAGGAAAAACAACGTTACTATCAGTAGTATTGCATCGTTGATAAGTTGTACAGCTCCACTACTCATGAGTTCTGAGAGCTTTTCTGTGTCCTTGGTGGTTCGGGTAATGATAACTCCGAGGGGAGTTTTCCCTAAATATCGATTGGAAAGTGTAAGGAGTTTGTGGAAAATATCTCTTCGAAGGTCGAGCACAATCTTTTGTGCAGCCACAAAAGAATAGTACGTTCCCAAGTATTGGAAAACATAGGTACCTAAAATGAGAAGAAGAGAATAAAGCCCTATCATAAGAAGGCCTTGGAAATCCTTTGGGACAATGTAATCATCGATAGCTGTTTTCAGAAGAAGAGGAACAACCGTTGAGGTAAGGGTGGCTATAAGGAGATAGATCATGGTGGCGACAAGAATTCCTTTTACAGTACGCATATAGGGAATCAAATCCCGAAGAACGCTCATAGAGGGTTTTTTATGAGAATCGTGTGCGGGAAAATCATCAAATTCCATTTTGTAAACCCTCCAATCCTTCAAGATATTGATAGTGATACAGACGATAGAAGTATCCTTTTTGTGATTCAATCAATGCGCTGGGTGAATCAAATTCAGTGAGTTTGCCCTTTTCAATTACGGCAATCTTGTCCAACCAGTATAGCGTCGTGATTCGGTGCGAAACGATAATACAAGTTTGTCCGGATTTGCGCAAATGCTCTTTCAAATTTTGAATGATGATCTCTTCTGTTTCGGGGTCAACAGCGGATAGGGAATCATCTAATATCAAGAAAGGTCTTTGTGTTACGAGTGCTCTTGCTAAAGCCAGGCGTTGCTTTTGACCACCGGATAGAGTGACACCTCGTTCACCAATAATCGTATCAAAACCATGGTCTAGTTTTTCAACATCTTCCAAAACGCGTGCAATTCTTGCAGCTTCCATAATTTCTTCTTTTTGAGCATCGGGTTTTCCAAATTTCAGGTTTTCCCATACGGTGTTAGAAAAGAGAAAGGATACTTGCGGAACATAAGCAAATTGCTTTCGCAATGTGTCAATGTGGATATGCGTTATATCAATGTCATCCACAAAGATGGTATTTTCTGGTGGATCCCAAATCCGAAGAAGCAAGGAAAGAATAGTTGTTTTACCACTTCCGGTAGCTCCTGTAATACCAATACTCTCTCCTTTGTGGAATTGCAAGGATAGATCTTGAATGGCACCCTCTTTATTCTGCAGGGGATAAGCAAATGAGAGGTTTTTAATCGAAATAGTTTTCATATCCAGGTGGGGTTTTAAAACAATCCGTTGCTCTGCGTCTGCAGAGGGAGTTGTTAGAATTTCTTGGATACGCCCCATAGAAATACTTGCTCGTTGATACATATTGACTACAAAACCTACCGCCATCATGGGCCAGGCAAGGAGTTGAATATATTGGGTGAATTCAACCAATGTACCCAGGGTAATCATGCCTTTCATGACTTGATATCCACCAATAATCGTTATCAAAAGAATGGTCAGAGAGATTACCATCGCAATAGCAGGATGGAACAAACCCATAAGTTTACCAAGGTTTAAGTTGATACGGAGATACGAGGAACAGATATCAATAAATCTATTCATATAGTAGGTTTCACGGCAGAAAGTACGAATTACGTTCATTCCTACAAGAGTTTCCCTAACCCGTGTTGTGATGTCTGCAAAAGTTTCTTGGATTCGTTTGAATAGCTTATGAATACGTTTGGATACAAAGCGGGAGAGAAAAATGAGAATTGCTAAGGGTAGAACAATCCAAAGTGTTAAAGTTGGAGCTTTGGTAAGCATTATCACGATTGCCCCAATGCCTAGAACAAAAATATCATACATGGATAGGAGACCCATAACCAGGAATTGACGAACAGCGATTGTATCGTTATTGGCACGAGCCATAAGGTCACCAATCTCATTTTCGAAAAAGAAAGAATCATGTAGGGCAAGATACTTTTGAAAGAGCTGCTTTCTTTTTGTGTGTTCAAAGTGTATGGCGAAACGTCGCATGATGTTAATGTAAATAATACGAAATATCACAATAGCAAAGGCAGCTGCTGTAAAATATATAGCGTTTATCCATATGGGATGATAGTTTGCAATGGAAGACGGATTGTTTGTGCTGATATAGTCAATAATATTGCCAATATAAATAGGCATGACCAATTGAGCGCCATTGACAATAAGAAGGAGAAGCCCAATAAAAATATACCAGCGTAAGTTTTCGCGTACAAAAATCCAAATTTGTTTCATAGAAATACTATTATATGCCAAACCGAAAGGGTGTAAATAAGAGTAAATGATTATCTGCTATTCATCAAAATGACACTAATTGTCGATAAGATGATGGCAATAATCATGTTTTGAGACCATTTTTCTTTCAACACAATTCTGCTGAATACACTGATACAAAGAATCGTTCCAGCACTAAACATGGGGAATGCAATAACTGCA
Organism: Caldisericia bacterium; assembly: GCA_040767255.1. Classification (GTDB taxonomy): domain Bacteria; phylum Caldisericota; class Caldisericia; order UBA6126; family UBA6126; genus JAGLCW01. The sequence continues at coordinate 114,891 of JAXGOZ010000005.1, read as the reverse complement.
GGGATTGATCCCAATGCTTGGATGAGGAAATAAGAAGATCCATAATTCAAGATTCCTATCAATAGGCCAAATAGGAGTTCTTTTCTTCCAAATTTTGTTTTTCTGATCAATTGATTCAGAACAGAATATAGAAAAGCTGTACCAAACACCACAAATAAAAAAAGAGATTTGTAGGACGATACTGCGTATTGTTGAAAAATCTTATTCGAAAACTCAGCTAATCCCATCAGAACTAAAACAAAAATAAGTGACAAAGAGAAATGAGAAGTTGCTCTTGGTTGTTTCCAATTGTACAAAAACAACACAGCCACCATGGATAAAATTATTCCGCTCCATTGCAGCAAGGAGGGGAAGATGTTCCACAGTAGGAGAGACATGAGAACAGGAACACTTATGCCAAGTTTGGCAAATGTTCCTGATATGGCAAGACCATTGTAGCGGATGCTATACCGATATAACACAAGACTTCCAAAGAAGAGAAGACCAGCAACAATACCTAAAAGAATGCTATAGAAGATGGTAGCAGATGGAGAGAATGTAGCGTGGGTTGAAAACACTTGCAAGTACTCTTGCTGGAAAGTAAAGAAAGAATCGTGCAATGGGATCCATTGAATCGATTTCTGCCAAAAAAAAGGAACACTAAGCAGTGTAGCAAAAAAATAATTTGCTACTAAAATGCCAGACCATTGCCCTTTTTTTGCTTCACTCCAGGAAAAAACAATAGCAATTCCAGAACTGCAAAGAACAGACAAGAATAAAAAAGTCATGGACTGATTCTACTTGGTTTCTTCTTTTTTACCTACTGCTGCAGCGTAAACGGTGAGTTCATTGATTCCATCTACTTTTAGGTATTGGTCAGTGAACAACTGATCATAAGCGCCAATCGCACATACGCCTAGGTCAATCGACTCACCAGCGAGATACAGGTTTTGACAAACATGGCCAGCATCCATTAAAATATACCGATGAGCTTCTAAATGGTATCTCCACTCACTTCTGTAGGGAATGCTAGTCCAAAAAAAGACAGCGGATGCTTTTTCAGTAAAAGCTTGATTGTGGCAGCATTTTTTAATACTTGTCGTAAGTTCTTCATCTTGTATAGTGCGGATGAGCTGATGTTCTTGGGGTAGATATCTGTAAACCCCTGGTTCTACTTTGTCAACCTTTAGTATAGCTACGTATGTTACCAACGAGTGTCTTGCACCCCCAGATGGTACTGTACGAAGTGAAAATGCTTGTTTGGGACCAATTTCTTTGACGCCCTGGGTAGCATACAAAAGCCAAGCAAGTTCATCAAGAGTGATTGATTCTGCAGTAAAATTACGATGACTACGACGATCTAAAAGGATTTGAAAAAAATCCTGTTTCTTTACAACAGTTTTTTCTGGAATAGGGAGATATACAAAAGTCGATCCCTTCTTTTCATAAGGCTTGAAAAGGTCGGGCCTTGGAAATCTCTGTTCTTGATCAGTTTTTATTCTTTTCTTTTCCATCCAATTCAGTTTGGATTTCAGAAAAAACCGATGCTTGGTTAGATTGTTCATTCATTCCTCCAGGGAAACTAGTAATACAACGCACAATTCTATTATAGTATCGAGGAAACTTTTTACTATAGAGGTTTTCTTTTTCTTGAAAGAGACAAATGCTATACTACAAGTAAATTATGAAAAGAAAGGGTGTAACATGCAGACCAATAAAATTCTTATGATTGTTGCTAGTAAAAACTTTCGGGATGAGGAATATCAGTATCCTCGAGAAGTATTCGAAAAAGCAGGCTATTCTGTAACCATTGCCTCTACCACAAAAAAAGTGATACCAGGCATGCTCTCAATGAAAATCAAAGCAGATATGCTTCTCCAGGACGTTCAGCCTAGTGAATACGATGCAGTAGTGTTTGTTGGTGGTGCTGGATCTACTGAGTACTGGGATCACCCAAAGGCGCATGAAATTGCAATAGAAATGAATAAAGATGAAAAGGTTGTAGCTGCTATTTGTCTTGCACCTTTAACGCTAGGTAAATGTGGTTTAATGAAGGGCGTAAAAGGTACAATATATGAATCTGCGAAAAAAGAATTTATTCAGACAGGAGCAATCTTTAAAGACAAAAGTGTGATTGTACAAGACAATATAGTAACTGCAAATGGTCCTGCTGCTGCGAAAAAGTTTGGAAACGAGATTGTTAGGTTGCTACAAGAAAAACAAGGATAAGGCATGAGCAAAACAAGGTTTTCTTCGAGGAACAGGTATGTTATGAGTGTTTGTGCCTTTTTGGTCTTTCTTTTTCTTTGCACTCCTTTTTCTTTTGCTTCCGATAACAATTCTTTCGAAATCCGGATTGATGAGGAAAACATTTTTCCCATCTCATTAGAACAAGATATTCCCAAGGAATATCAGTCCCCAGTTGCTCCAATATCATGTGTAGCGGTTGTACTACTATCGTATTATAAGCTATTGCCCATTAAGGCTGTTTCTACTAAAAAAGGAATTCATCCCTTTTCAACGTATCTTATTAGCACCTATTCATTGCCATCTGGAGAAACATTTACAAATGGAGCGCAAGGAGCATTTCATTCTGGTGATATTTTCTTGCATCATTTTCTTGAAAAACATGGATTAATAGTAGAACAGCAGCGGAGTACTTTGTCAGAGATAGAACTAAAAAACACAGTGACACCGTTTTTAATGAATCAACAACCAGTAGTACTTCATATAGACTCTAATCAGGTCTATGCGGTGGTAGGTCTTATTCAAGATACGCAAAGCTTAAGATTATTGGTTTATGCACCTTTGAAGGACACCATACAGGAAGTTTCCATCGATCATTTTGTTCAAAAACCTATTGATTTTCTTTTTGCATATCCCCCAGAAACAGACAAAAAAACTCTTATAGAAGAGATTTATCTTCTTTTCAGAAAGAGACTTCAAGTAATACTTGATGACTGGAAGTGGAATTTAGAAATTTGGTTTTACAAACAGCTGAATACTTTTTTAAAAGGTTTTAACACTACCTTCCCTATGTTTTCTTCTTGATGAGTACAACTATTTATGTAAGAAGGTTTGGAATCAAATATTTTTGTACGATGTGAAAAGCTTTTGAACAATTTTTACCAGATGATTTCAACTCGATCGATTGATGCTGTAAAAAGGTTGCATTCACCAGGTATCGAGACTTCAATGTTGCTTGCATTGGGTCATCGAATGATTTTTTCTTGATCTCTACAAATTGGATTTGTTTTTGCAAAGGTAGTATTTGCATAAGGTCTTGATCAAAGAGTTTTGGAAAAACAACCAAATTTGATTCAGAGAAGAGGAAGAAAGACTTAGCCTCTCTTTCCTTTCCTTGTAAAAAATCCGAAATGAAATAATCGGTAAAGCTATTGTAGTATCTCATTGCATCTTGCAGGCATTGATGAATACGCTGTAGCACTTCTTCTGTTCGAGCAAATTCCCATTGGGTAATCTCGCTGCTAATTTGATCAATCATGCTTTCACCCCGCAGAAAAAAATATTTTTTAAATATACCAAAAACCATCTTAAGTTCTATACTGATACAATATGATAAGAATGACAGGCAAAAACTTGTTACATATACTGGAAGAGTTCGCTTTTGCTATTGGACTCATCTTGCTCAATCTTGGTATCATTTATGTTCTTTATATATTGATGAAGCCATGAGAATACAAGTTAGTTCCAAAGATTGGCATGCAATTTTCCACCTGACTGGTACGTTTACCTATTTCTATGGCTTCACTATGGTGGTTCCCATTATTGTAGCAATCTTTTTCGGAGAATACAAAACCCTCGTTGATTTTGCATTGGGTTTTATGATATGCGTATCTATTGGACTTTTATTACGGAACACTTTTCGATACAACACAAATACACAGTGGGTTCATGGAATGAGTGCAACAGCTATATCGTGGTTGATTATTATGTGCATAGCCGCACTCCCCTATTACTGGAGTGGTTTTTTCAATTCTTACATTGATGCTTGTTTTGACACAATGAGTGGGATTACTACTACGGGTTTGACTTTGATTCAAAATGTAGACCACATTCCTATCAGTTTGAATATCTGGAGACATGTTCTTACATTTATTGGTGGACAAGGGGTTATCTTGGTAGCTCTATCATTTGTCCCCCCTGCAGCAGTTGGTTTTCAGGCTATGGTGGGAGAAGGCAAGGAAGAAAAACTAATTCCAAATGTGAAAGATACTGGTAAGGCTATCTGGTTCATCAGCTTTTTCTTCATGTTTGTTGGTCTTTTAATCTATTTTTTTATTGGTTTGTTTATTGGCTTGGAACCAGGATGGTCGCTATTTCATGGTTTCTGTATTTTTATGTCTTCCTGGAGTACAGGTGGTTTTGCGCCTCAAATGATGAACACCATGTATTACCACAGTTTTTTGTATGAGTTTGCTTGTATGATCTTTTTTATTCTAGGCTCCATGAACTTTGGCCTTCATTATTATGTATGGTTTAAAGATAGTCGCGAATTGCTGAAAGACATTGAAACTCGATCTTTCATTATTACTTTAACCATCACTAGCATTTTATTGACAGCAGGACTTTTAAAGGATCAAATTTACTCCTCTTTCCTTCCCCTGGTACGAAAAGGATTTTTCATCCTTTTATCAGGCCATTCAGGTACTGGTCAAATGACGATTTATGCTACGCAATTTTTGACACAGTGGGGAGATGTCGGACTGATCGCAGTTATCTTAGTAATGCTGTTTGGAGGTTGGTCAGCTTCAACAGCTGGAGGTTTTAAGGCTATTCGGATCGGTATTGTTTTCAAATCCATCCTCTCTGATATACAGCAGTTTCTGATCCCCCGTACCAGCGTTTATGTTTCGAAATATCGGCATTTAGCCGATCGAATATTGAATGTGAAAACTATTAAGACGACCATGAATATTATTGCCTTGTATATGCTGATCCATCTTTTCGGTGCAGTTGTGGGTGTGTTGAACGGATATCCTTTGGTAGATTCTTTTTTTGAATCTGTTTCTGCTACGGCTAATGTAGGATTAAGCTGCGGTATAACTTCCACAGCAATGCCCTTGAATATGAAAATTACCTATATCATTAACATGTACCTAGGTCGATTAGAGTTTACTGCTGTGATCGTATTGATATCATATATTGTGAATGGTATTCTTCATCGTAAAAACAAAGAAAGCAAATTGCTATGAGACGATTTTGCAATTATATCGTAGTCGGTGTTGTCGTTTTGATCTGTATTCCTGTTTTTGTTACGCCATTAAGTGTTTTTGCCAAGCAAGACTGGATGAAAGGATCTTTGGGGAAATACTTAGAAAAACTCAATGATCGTTATTTACAGGCAAGAATGACAGATGAACAGATTGAAAAAAATACCGAGTTATTCATCCGAGACTACCTTACTGTCGAAGATTTATCCCATCTAGACAATCCGAAAGTAGCGGAGTTAATCACGTTTCCATCTATATATAATGAAAAAGAGATCCTGTTTCACGGGGAAGCTATTGGGCAGATAATGCATCGAGGTGATTACTGCTGGTTAAATGTAATGGACGAAGATGGCAATTCTTTAGGCTGTTATATGCCAGGGAATTTTGCCAATGATATTCAATATTTAGGAAGGTATAAGATTCAAGGAGACATCCTTTTACTGAAAGGTATCTACCACTCTGCAAGAGAAGAACATGGAGGTGAAACAGAGCTGGAAGTGAATGATGTGATTCTTCTTCAGAGGGGGCATACTCTGCCACCGGATAAAGTAAACACCGTTTTTGTGATCATCATTTTCGTCCTTGTATTAGGGATTCTGGCTTTTATGATCTACCAAAGATACTTTGAAAAAAATAAAGAGCATCGCTCGGGTGGTGGGATGTTTTTTGGAGATCAGAACTAACCCTTTTCGATGGGTTATAATACTTTCGTTAGTTCATATAGAAGAATTGCCACTGCTGATCGAACCGATAGATGGTTGTAGTCTGTAGGTCCTTCAATAGGTTGGAGCATATAATCTACAGATTGAACTATATCTGGGCTTAATCCCCAACCAGTACCAAACAGGAGTAAAACAGGCTTTTTGAGCAAAACATGTTGTGCTTGTTCATTTGTCAACAACTTGCTTTGATGTCTACGTGCTGAAGTACCTATTACAATGGGTTTTTGTCCTGTTTCTTTTTCAATTGCATCTCTGGAATCCTCCCAATAATTTGTGGTGCGGACAATATCAAGGGCTTCTTTTCGATTTGCATTGTACTCTTTACCAAATCCTGTATTCCAAAAATCAATGACGCGCTGCACCACTTCTTGTTGTTTTGGAGCGTGGTTAATGATGTAAAATGCTGAAACGCCAAATGTTACGCAGGAACGAGCAATATCGTGAATGTCAAACAGGGTAACCGATGTTGTAACGGTTGCACCATTTTTATCTAAGACGGGGTAGTGAACCAATGAGACATATAAAGGGAAAGTTTTATCCATGATTTTTAAGCAATTGATCAATTGTATAGTTCATTTCAGCTTGAATTTTCCGTAATCGTTTGACATCATTTTTGGATAAAGAATCGGTCTGTATCAACTCGGGCTTTAGTAAAAGCGTCCAACGGAGAGATTCGAGTTTTCTCCATTCTTCAATATTCTTATGATGACCTGAAAGAAGCACTGAGGGTACAGAGAAATCTTCGAAATCAGCAGGTCTTGTGAATGTGGGGTATTCTAAACGATGCTTGTGTTCAAAACTCTCTTTTTGGGTAGATTCTTGATTCCCCACAACTCCTTGTACAAAACGAATCACTGCATCAGTAATTACGATAGAAGAGATTTCACCGCCACCAAGTACATAATCTCCAATGGATATGGGCATGTCTACATATTGAAATATCCGATCATCAATACCTTCGTAATGACCACATAAAAACATGATATTGTTGAAAGAGCTAATGTGGTGCACCAGTTCCTGAGTAAGGAGCTGTCCTTTTGGTGTAGGAAGGATAACAAGAGTTTCTGAGGTATGATGTTGTTGTATGGCTTTGACAATAGGCTCAAGCTTCATGACCATTCCTGGTCCACCACCAAAAGGAGTATCATCGGTTGTACGATGAAGATCTTGCGTGAAGTCGCGAATGTTGATGGTTTGGTACGAGATTAAGCCTTTTTGAACTGCTCTCCCTGGAAGACTGTATCCGAAGTAGGCATCAAGAATTCCAGGGAAAGTAGTTACATACTGTAGCCTTGTATTCACACAGGTGTGTTTCGTTATTCTTTAATGGAAATAATGATTCCATCGCGAATAGTAATTTCACCAGGGCTTAACTTTTCAAAAAGATTATCGCCTTCTTGAATGTCAACAAAACTATCTAACTGAGTGTAAGGATAAATGGAACCCTCTTTAAGGGTTTCCATTTCCTTCAGTTTTTCATCAATCTCTTTCATCCCCGCTTCTTGTTGCTGACGATCATAAGCCAATTTTGATCTAGCAGAGTTTAGTTCATTTTGACTAAATGCTCCCCCTACATTAAGTAGAAGTCTGCTTTCCTCGGTTTTGATTTTGTCAACATGATCAGCCATTTCTTTGCGTAAAGACTCAAGCTGTGCTTTAAAGCTTGCTTTAAAACTAGCAGTAACAATGGCTTTAATGATAATCTTGCGTGGGACTGTGATGTTGCTCATACTAATCTCTTACGGGATTAATGATGGCGTTCTTTCCGGTTTTTGCTGCAGCAGCACGGATTAAAAGTCTGATAGCATTGATATTTTTAACATTTTTACCGATAAGTTTTCCTTTATCGGATTCATCAACTTTAATTTCATAGGCGACAGTTTCTTCTAAATCTTCGCCAGATTCTCTTACTACTACTGCATCCGGGTTGTCTACTAAGGTTTTCACGATTTCTTCAATTAATGCTTTCATTGGGTGTCCTCCTTGTCATGTTTCGAGTCAATGAATTTGCTCCAAATTTTGGTGTGTTTAAGTAGTGCCAATGTTTTGTCGGTTGGTTGTGCACCTTTTTTCAACCAATCGATTGTTTTAGCTTCATCGATTTGTACTTTGTCGTTGGCATCTTTTTCCAGTGGTTGATAGGTGCCGAGTAGATCGATGTATTTACTGACGGGACTTTTGCGTGCGTCTTGAACTACAATACGGAAACAAGGTTTGTGAGGTGCTCCAAGTCTTTTTAGTTTAATTTTTACCACGAACAAATCTCCTCTCGATCAAATAAAAATATCAAGCTACGAAATTTATAAAAAAAGTCTGTAAAGTCAAATGATTTAATATTTTGAACCTGTCTTTATGTAGATTTTTTCTTCTTTTTCGAAGGAAACCTCTGTCTGATTTTTACAGTTTTCTGTGATATAGATTTCAGAATACGGTACATTTATTGGACCTGTTATCTCCAGGGGATGAAATGTTACTGTACCTCTGGGCATTACTTTACAGTCTAAAATGGGTCCGAAATACTCAACAAAAAAACTCGACCAAGGGTAGAACATTTCCCATTGAGGTGATGTAAAAATATCTCCAACGTGAAAGAACTGCGATGTAGGAATTTCTTCTACTTGTAAACTCCAACATATGCTGGTAGATGTAGTTCGGGGAAGAATTTTTGTAAGAGTGAAACGATACTCCATCCCATTGTTCCACTCATAAGGAAGAACACAGGACAACCCATTTCCTGGTTCAATGTTCTTACTTAAGTACCCCTCAGATGAGGGTTCTGCTGATATGGCATCACAGATTGTGAAAATAAAACCGCCACCACCTACACCCATACAGGAACTTGTCATACCAAACCAACCAATATTGCCGTTATCAAAGACAAATTGAACTCCCCAGTAGTATTCGGTTACTTGGTGTTTTGGACAATTCACTTTCATGGTTGTGGATATATCGAATACTTCATTTTCTACAGAAGACCAATCATGGATAGCATATACCAGTCTACCGGGGGTGAACATGTCTTCTTGTCCAAAAGAACTGGTTGGTTGTAATGAAAAACCTTGCAGGGACAGGGATACTAATAGAAGAATCCCGAACAACCTTTTGGTTGTTTTCCTCATGAAGGCATCCAAATGTTCCCAAATGAACCAGAATGATCCAAATCTTCTTCGATGCGTAGAAGTTGATTGTATTTTGCAGTTCTTTCGCTTCTACAGGGAGCACCAGTTTTAATTAATCCACCACCAAGAGCTACAGCAAGGTCAGCAATAAACGTATCTTCTGTTTCACCAGAGCGGTGAGAAATAACATACCCATAGCGATTCTTTTGTGCATATTTGACGGTTTGTAATGTTTCGGTAAGTGTACCTATTTGATTTACTTTGATAAGAATTCCATTAGCAATGCCTTTGACAGATCGATCCTGGAAAATTTTCAAGTTTGTAACAAATACGTCATCTCCAATAATGCGTACTTTGTTTTTCACTGCTTTAGTAAAATTGATCCAACCAGTTTCGTCGTCTTCTTCAAATGGATCTTCAATGGAATATATGGGGTATGTTTCCATGAGGGTTTGATAATAAAGTCCTAATTCATCTGAATTCATTGCTTTTTCACCATGCAGGACATACATATTTTCTTTGTAGTAACTATCTGCAGCACAATCCAGAGCGATAGAAATTTGCTCATCAGGCTTGTATCCTGCTTTTTCTATTGCTTCCACCAAGATATCCAAAGCAGCTCGATTTGAATCTAGATTAGGTGCAAATCCTCCTTCGTCTCCTACACCGGTCGATAAAGATTTTTCTTGCAGTAGTTTTTTTAACGTGTAATAAGTTTCGCAACCTGCCTGAAGAGATTCTTTAAATGTGTTAAAACCGTGGGGTACTATCATGAACTCTTGAATATCAATAGAGTTGTCTGCATGTTTTCCTCCATTAATAATGTTCATCATTGGAATTGGCATAGTATTGGCCTGAACACCCCCTAAATACCTGTATAAAGGTATGTTCAAGAGCTTTGATGCTGCTCTTGCTGCAGCCAAAGAAACTGCTAATATAGCGTTTGCTCCAAGCTTTTCTTTGTTTTCTGTACCATCTAGATCAAGCAAAATTGAATCAATAACATGCTGTTGAAGCACGCTGTATCCTATAAGTTCAGATTCAATAACAGTGGTAATATTGTCGATTGCGGTTTTAACGCCTTTACCATGAAATCTTTTTGAATTGGTGTCGCGGAGTTCAAGAGCTTCTCTTTTGCCCGTTGATGCTCCAGAGGGAACAGCAGCACTCGCTTCAATGCCAGAGGATAAAGTAATCACTGCCTCGACTGTAGGAAATCCTCGAGAGTCGATGATTTCTCTTCCTTTGATTTCTTCGATCAAATCCATATCATACTCCTTATTTGTTCAAAATCTGATTGAAAAGTATAATAAAGTATACATCGTTTGTAACCGAGGAGAAACATATGAATCATTCTAGCAAAAAAAGAATAGTGAGTGGTGCACGAACAACCGGTAGATTGCATATAGGAAACTACTTAGGTTCGTTAAAAAACTGGGTTCAGATTCAAAATGAAAACATCTATGATTGTTTTTGGTTTTTAGCCGACTATCATGCACTTACCACAGATTATGCAAATCCTCAGAATGCGGGAGATCAATTATTTGAACTATATGCAGATCTTCTCGCCATTGGTTTGAATCCCGATCAATCTACTATTTTTATCCAATCTGATGTTCCTGGACATGCAGAACTATTCCTTATTTTCTCCATGATTACACCCATTGGGTGGGTGGAAAGAAATCCAACCGTAAAAGAAATGATACGAGATTACGACTTAAAGACGAACGTCACCCACGGGCTTCTTGGGTATCCGATTTTACAAGCTGCAGACATTGCGCTGTATAAAGGGAATTTTGTTCCTGTAGGCAAAGACCAGCTTCCACACCTGGAACTATCTCGTGAAATCGTGAGACGTTTCAATCATCTATATGGGGACTTTTTCCCAGAACCTCAGGAAAAACTGACTGAAGTACCTTTATTAAAAGGACTTGATGGTAAAAAGATGAGCAAATCTCTTCACAATACTATATTTTTAACCGCTACTGAAAAGGAAATTGAAACGGCTGTTAAATCTGCCGTAACAGATCCTGGTAGAGTGTATCGAACAGATCCGGGGAATCCAGAAATATGTAATGTTTTTTCCTATTACCAGATATTAGATTCCTCATCAGTGGAAGAAATACGAGAAAATTGTAAAAGTGCCACCATAGGTTGTGCACAATGTAAGAAGCGTATGATGAAAGTATTAAACGACTTTATAGCACCAATCCGAACAAAAAAGATGATTTAATGAATACTCCGGATGGGAAATCCATCATTCAGTATTCAATCCAAAATGGCAGAGAAAGGGCACAAATGGTTGCAAAACAAACAATTCAAGAAATTAAAGAATTATTCCACTTCGAGGTGAAACATGTCTAAGCTGCGAGTTCGATTTCCCCCTTCCCCTACGGGCAATTTGCATGTTGGAAATGCAAGAACTGCTTTGTTTAATTATTTGTTTTGTCGACATCATGAGGGTACTTTTGTTTTTCGCATTGAAGATACTGATAGAGAAAGATCCAGAGATGAATATATTCAAAATGAAATTGAAGCCATGAAGTGGATGGGCATCGACTGGGATGAAGGAATTTTAATTGGTGGAGAACATGGACCCTACAAACAAAGTGAACGAATGGAACTGTATCAAACACATATACAAAAACTACTTGATACAAACCATGCTTATATCTGTTTTTGTTCTTCTGAACAAATTGAGGAAGATCGAGAAGAAGCAAGAAAGAATAATATGCCTCCACGATACAGCGGACGATGTAGGGGATTAACGAAAGATCAGATAGAAGATCGAATTGCAAAGGGAGATCCATATGTCATTCGATTTAAGCTTCCTGAGAAAGAAAGTGTTGAAGTTGTTGACTTGATTCGGGGTACAAAAACGTTTCCTGTGTCTTCCTTGGATGATTTTATCATTGCTCGATCTGATGGTATGCCAACCTACAATTTAGCTGTAACGGTGGATGATGCTACCATGGAAATCACCCATATTGTTCGAGGAGAAGACCACTTTTTTGGTAATACACCTAGACAGGTTTTGTTGTACGAAGCTCTTGGTTATCCAATTCCTGTTTTTGCTCATATGCCCATGATCCTTGGTGATGATAAAACAAAGCTAAGCAAACGACATGGTGCTTTTGCTATTACAGAATATGGCAATATGGGCTTTTTGCCTGAAGCATTCGTGAATTATATGGCTTTTTTAGGGTGGTCACCAAAAACTGAAGAAGAATTTTTTACTATGGAAGAATTGATACAAAGATTTGAAATCAAAAATGTAAACACAAGCCCAGCTATCTTTGATTATGAGAAGTTGAAGTGGTATAACGCCCATTATTTGCGTCAGAAATCGAATGAAGAATTATTCTCTATGGTGGAACAAAATCTTGAAGAAAAAGGTTTTTTAACCGATGAGAAAAACAAGGAGTTTTACCTGCAAGCATTTCAACACATGAAAGATTATTTGGTTTTAACAACGGATATCATTACGAATCTTGAAACTATTTCAACCTACAACGGGATTCTATCAGATCGATTACCAGAAATACAGACTCCAGAAACTCAAAGTTTGCTTCCTGCTCTACTCCAGCAGTTTTCTAATGTACCGGAGTGGACCCCTGATTCTGTTTTAAATGCGATTCGGCAAGCAGGTAAAGATGCCAAAGTAAAAGGAAAACACTTGTGGATGCCACTGCGAATCATGATGACCAATGAAGATCAAGGTCCTGAGATATATTTGGTCATTTATCTTATGGGTAAAAAGAAAGTTCTTGGTATTTTACAAGAACTTCAAACAAAAATCTGAAAGGAGAATTCATTGGACTCAATCTATTTTCATGACACAATGCAAGGCAAAAAAGTTGAATTTGAACCAAGAATTCCTAATGAAATGAGTATGTATGTTTGTGGACTTACCACTAGCAATGATTCTCATATTGGCCATGCCAGAACTGCCATTGTTTTTGATGTGATTCGACGAATTTTCCGAAAAAATGGATACAAAGTAAAATATATCAGCAATTTCACCGATATAGACGATAAAATCATCCAGAAAGCACAAGAAGAGAACAGTACAGCACAAGAAGTTGCTGAAAGATATATGCACCGTTATATTGATGTTATTCAAAAGATGCATATCTCTGAACCAGACATGTATCCGAAAGTTACGGACCACATCCCTCAGATCATTGAAGCAGTTGAAAAACTTATTAAAAACGGATTTGCTTACGAATCGTCGGGAGATGTGTATTTTCGAGTTCGAAAAAGTGAAGAATATGGAAAATTATCCAAGAAGAAGCTTGATGAGTTGATATCCGGTGCTCGCATTCTTCCCGGAGAAAAGAAAGAAGATCCTTTGGACTTTGCCCTATGGAAAGAAGCGAAACCCGGAGAACCATTTTGGGAAAGTCCTTGGGGAAATGGACGTCCCGGGTGGCATATTGAATGTTCCGTCATGGCACTCAAATATCTGGGAAATCATTTTGATATACATGGCGGGGGACAAGATTTAATCTTTCCACATCATGAAAATGAAATTGCACAAGCCGAAGGTATAACCTGTGCAAAACCATTTTGCCGATACTGGATTCATACTGGGTGGGTTACCCTTGATAAAGTAAAAATGTCCAAATCCATCGGGTATGTGTTTCGTATTAAAGATGCATTAAAGCATTATCATCCTAATGTTTTGCGGTATTTTTTCTTAGCAACTCTGTATTCTTCTCCCCTTGAGTTTAACGTTGAGGCAATAGAAAGAGCAGGGAAAAATGTTGAAAAAATTGCAACTTCTCTTCGGAGATTTCGAGATGTAAAACTCAAGATACTTCTGAAATCCCCTCTTATGAAGGGCAACTCTTGGAATTCTTTTCTCGTGTACAGTAATGAATATCATTATCACCTGAGAGACAATTTTAATACTCCTGCTGCCTTCGGAACTATACATGTCACTTTGAGAGAATTGAACCGTGTTTTAGATGACATTGAATCTTTAACGAGTACTACGATGAAAAAGATTGAATCCTATTTAGAGGATTTTTTTGAAACCCTTGGATTTGTCGATATAGAAGATACTACTTTTGTGTTGGATACTTCTGATATTACCAATGCACTACGGGATGTGGTTGTTTCATTTGATATTGAACTTCCGGACGGAGTCTTATCTTTGGATGATTTAGTGAATCGATTGATTCAAAAAAGAACAGAGGCTAGAAAAAACAAGGACTTTGCTCTTTCGGATGAAATACGAGATCAATTGCTAAAGCATCAGATCGTATTAGAGGATTCTCAAGGTAAAACTACCTATAGATTGGAAAAACAATGATTATAAGCGGAAAGCATGAAATTGAAGAAGCCATACAGAACGAAAAACCTATCCTAAAAGTCATTATTCCAAAAAATTACCATCTTCCAAGTCGATTGTTTCTCTTGTTTCGTGATCAGAGAATACCCATCATTCAATTAGAAAAAAGCGTGTTTCAAAAAAAATATCCAGATATGGATTCGGTTGTTGCATTGTGCGATGATGTTAGTTTATCGACACTTGAAGAAGCTGCTACTATTCCTCTAGGAGAATATGGAAGAATTCTCCTGATGGAAGAAATCGAAGATCCTCAAAATGCTGGCGCAATGTTTCGAAGTGCAGCATGCTTTGGATTCCATTCTGTTGTTATTACAAAGCACCACTCCACTCTTCTCGGAAAAGGTGCCATGAGTGCCTCTTCAGGGGGCATTTTTCAATGTAAAATATGCCGAGTGAACAATATGGGAAGCACCATTGAATACTTAAAGAATCATGGTTTTTGGATTGTTGGAACAGACATTCGAGGAGAAGAAAATCCACGCCGTATTAATTACAAATCGCACATAGCTGTTGTGATGGGAAATGAAAATAGCGGTCTTAAAAAGAAAACGTTGGAAAAGTGTGATCATCTTGTTCGAATCCCAATTTCAGAAAAAACAAATTCTCTTAATGTGTCGGTTGCATTTGGTATTATTGGGTATGAAATTTTTACACAAGAAAAGTAGTGAAACCAGTTGACACCAGTGGAAATTCTCATAAAATATCTCTCCGGTGTGCCGACGTAGCTCAGCTGGTAGAGCAACTGATTTGTAATCAGTAGGTCATCCGTTCGATCCGGATCGTCGGCTTTGAATTGCAACTTGAAAATTTCAAATTGTACGTATAATAGAAAAGCAGTTAAATGGACAGGTACCCAAGTGGTCAACGGGAGCAGACTGTAAATCTGTTGACAGTGTCTTCGGAGGTTCGAATCCTTCCCTGTCCACCATTTCTGCGGGAATAGCTCAGTGGTAGAGCCCTTGCCTTCCAAGCAAGTTGTCGCGAGTTCGACTCTCGTTTCCCGCTTTTTTTGAATTTATGCCCATGTAGCTCAGTAGGTAGAGCGCATCCTTGGTAAGGATGAGGTCGACAGTTCAAATCTGTCCGTGGGCTTATTACGAAGAAAGATAATGTTTGAAATTAAAGTTTTAGGAACCATTCCCATAGGAGGAACAAATGGCTAAAGAAAAATTTGAACGAACAAAACCGCATGTCAATGTTGGAACCATTGGACATATTGACCATGGTAAAACCACATTGACCGCTGCCATTACCAAAGTTCTTGCAACCGAAGGCAATACGGTTGCCAAAAAGTACGATGAAATTGACAATGCTCCCGAAGAAAAAGCTCGTGGAGTTACCATCAATGTTCACCATACCGAGTATGAAACCACCAATCGTCACTATGCCCACATCGATTGTCCTGGCCACGCCGATTATATCAAAAACATGATTACCGGTGCTGCCCAAATGGACGGTGCCATCCTCGTCGTATCCGCCGCCGATGGTCCCATGCCCCAAACCCGTGAACACTTGCTCTTGGCTCGCCAAGTCAGCGTTCCTCGTTTGGTCATTTTCCTGAACAAAGTTGACCAAGTCGACGACCCCGAACTCATTGAATTGGTCGAAGAAGAAGTCCGTGATCTTCTCTCCACCTATGAGTTCCCTGGCGACGAAGTACCCGTTATTCCTGGCTCTGCACTCAAAGCCTTGGAAGACGATGATACCTCCTGAGAAGGGAAATGGTCGGTGCCATCTGGAAACTGATGGATGCTGTGGATGAATACATTCCTCTTCCCGAACGACCCATTGACAAACCCTTCCTCATGCCTATTGAAGACGTGTTCTCCATTACCGGACGAGGCACAGTTGTTACAGGTCGTATTGAACGTGGACAGATTCGTACAGGCGAAGAAATGGAAATCCTTGGTTTGTCTGCCGACCGCAAGAAAACCGTCGTAACCGGTGTTGAAATGTTCCGTAAAATCCTCGATTATGGGGAAGCCGGCGACAACGTAGGTCTTCTCCTTCGTGGTGTAGACAAAAACGAAGTCTCTCGTGGACAAGTAATCAACAAACCTGGTACCATTCATCCCCACACCAAATTCCAAGCCAAAGTCTATATTCTGTCCAAAGAAGAAGGCGGACGTCACAAAGCATTTGAAGTGGATATCGTCCTCAATTCTTTCTCCGTACCACTGACGTAACCGGTGCCATTGCTCTTCCTGAAGGTGTTGAAATGGCCATGCCCGGTGACAACATTGAAATGACAGTCGAACTCATTTACCCTGTCGCCATTGATGAAGGACTCCGCTTCGCTATTCGTGAAGGTGGTCGTACTGTTGGTGCAGGAGTTGTGACCAAGATTTACGAATAAACAACTCTAAAGAAAGAATAGGTGTAGTTTCAAATGGCAAAGAAAAGCAAACAAAATAGAGATAAAATTACCTTAGAATGTACCGTGTGTAGACATAGAAATTACACGACTTCTAAAAATAAAAAGAATACAACCGACCGCATTGTATTAAGTAAGTATTGTCCCTTTGATCGAAAACATACAGAACACAGGGAGGTAAGATAGGCGCGTAGTTCAACTGGTAGAGCATCGGTCTCCAAAACCGAGTGTTGGGGGTTCGAGTCCTCCCGCGCCTGCTTTTTTATGAAAAAACATACAAACAAATTCATTCAGTTTTTTATCGACGTCTGGTACGAAATGGTTCATAAAACTACCTGGCCAACTTTCAGCAGATTGTGGCAAACAACATTCATAGTATTGTTGTTTGTTGTTGTCTGGTCTGCTTTCCTAGGACTTGTTGATACTGGTTTTGCCAAGGCCATGGAAGCATTTATGACCTTTGTAACTGGAGCTTAGTATGGCAATTGTCCAGGAAGACCATCAAGCACAGTGGTACCTAATTAGCACTTATTCCGGTAAGGAGAAACATGTTAAAACATGTTTGCTAGAAAGAATCCGATCTTTTGCATTAGAAGGCAAAATTATTGATATCGAAATTCCAGTAGATTTCCAAAGAAAACCCGGTAAAAAAGACCCTGTAGAAGAGAAAGTCTATCCTGGATATGTTCTTGTTAAAATGTTTTTAGATGATCAAACTTGGTACGCTGTTCGAAGAACGCCAAATGTTCTTGGGTTTGTCGGTCCTGAAGGAAAACCAACTCCATTGACAAAAAAAGAAGTTGAGATTATGTTGAACCGTATTACCGAAGAAGAAGCAAGAGCTCGGTTGAACTTTAGTGTCAATGACCATATCCGCATTAACAACGGACCTTTCCAAGATTTAACAGGTGTTGTAGAAGAAATTGATGAAGAAACCGAAAAAGCAAAAGTTCTACTCACAATGTTTGGACGCCAAATGGCAGTTGAAATTGATTTTCCTTTTATTGAAAAAATATAACATCGCAGAAGGAGTTATTTCTGATGGCAAAAAAAGTTACTGGATATATTAAGCTACAAATCCCTGCTGGTGGTGCCACTCCAGCTCCTCCCGTAGGACCAGCCTTAGGACAAAAAGGTGTCAATATTATGCAGTTTGTAAAAGAGTTTAATGATAAAACTGCAGACAAAAAAGGCCTCGTGATACCCGTAGTCATAACGGTTTATGCTGACCGTACCTTTAGTTTTATTTTAAAAACGCCCCCAGTTGCTGCGTTGATTAAGAAAGAACTAAAACTAGAAACAGCATCCGGTGTACCCAATCGGAAAAAAGTGGGAAGGCTCAATGCTAGCCAGGTAAAAAAGATCGCTGAGATTAAAATGCAGGATTTGAATACGATCAGCGTTGAATCTGCTATGCAAATGGTAGCCGGCACTGCAAAATCGATGGGCGTTGACGTCGAAATTTAAATTGCAGTAGCATAGAGGAACTATTATGCCCGGAAAAAAGTACAAAAATGTTGTAAAAGAGCTTGATCTTGTCGGAAAAGAGTTCTTGATTGATGAAGCTCTTGATTTAGTCCCAAAATTAAAAACCGCTACGTTTAACGAAACCGTTGAACTCCATTTTTCCTTAGGTGTAGACCCAAAAAAATCCGAACAAAATATTCGAGGTATGGTTAGTCTACCAGCTGGAACAGGAAAAGAAGTTCGAGTTATGGTGTTTGCAAAAGGTGACATGATTCAAGTAGCAAAGGATGCTGGTGCAGACTATATAGGCGATGAAGAAAATGTCGCCAAGATTAAAACCGGATGGTTTGAGTTTGATGTTTGTATCGCTACCCCAGATATGATGGGAGTCGTAGGTCAGTTAGGAAGACTTTTGGGTCCTCGTGGTTTAATGCCAAACCCAAAACTCGGTACTGTTACGAACGACATCGAAAAAACAATCAAAGAAATGAAATCTGGACGCGTTGAGTATCGTGTTGATAAATTTGCTAATGTCCATGTACCTGTCGGTAAAGCTGATTTTGCAAAAGATGATCTAAAAAAGAATATTTATGCTTTGACAAACGCTATTGTTAAAGCCAGACCTTCTTCTGCTAAAGGACAATATATGAAGAGCTGTTATATTGCTCTAACTATGAGTCCATCACTTAAATTGAATGTTACGAATTTAGTAAGGAGTGCTGCTGGTACTTAAGCAACAGCTCTTTCACTCTTCCCAAAGACTGCGGGAACCCTTCGGGTTTAAAACTTCTCTCGCATAGGGCAGGTAATACAATTGTCATCAATTCATGCCTTCCCACTTTGGGAAGGCATTTTTTATTAGAAAGGAGGAAGTATGATTACAAGAAAGAAAAAAGAAGAGATTTTTGAAAAGATGACCCAAGTTTGGAATGATGCTCAAAGTCTTGTTTTTTACAACTATGAATCCATGAACGACGAAAGTTTGACTGAATTCCGTAAAATAGTGAATAATGCAAACTGTTCTGCATTCGTAACGAAAAACACTCTGTATCGAAAAACTGCAGCAAATGCTGGTATTGAGTTTGACACTGACCTAGAAAAAGTCATTTTCACCGGTATGACCGGCGCAGTTTACTCCCAAGAAGATCCTTTAATGGCTCCCAAGATTTTAAAGGATTACACCAAAGGTAAAAAAACCCCTACAATCAAAGGAGGGTTTTTTGAAGGTAAGCTTCTTTCAAAAGAAGATGTCGTAAAGTTAGCTTCTGTACCACCAAGAGAAGTACTTCTTGGCCAGGTAGCATTTTGTATGAATGGTCCAATGAGAAATATGGCAATTGTGCTTAACAACACCATCACTAAATTGTGTTGGGCATTGAATGCCGTTAAAGATCAAAAACAATCTGAATCATAGGAGGATATGATGAATAAAGATGAAATTTTACAAGCCATTGAAGAAATGAAAGTTTTAGAGTTAGTTGAGTTAGTAGCTGCCATTGAAGAACGCTTTGGTGTTTCTGCAGCTATGCCTGTAGCCGCTGTCGCTGCAGCTCCATCGGGTGATGGTGCTGGTGGAGATAGTGGAGCAGAACAAACCGAATTCGATGTTGTTCTATCTGATGCCGGCTCTCAAAAGATCCAAGTTATCAAAGTTGTACGCGAAATTACTGGTCTTGGATTAAAAGAAGCAAAAGCATTAGTTGATAGTGCACCAAAAGCTGTTAAAGAAAAAGTTTCTGAAAAAGAAGCCAATGATCTGAAAGATAAATTAGCTGCTGTCGGAGCTGTCATCGAAGTTAAGTAACTCTTTTCACTACATGAGTTTAAAAAAAAACGGGGAAATTCACTATTTCCCCGTTTTTTTTGTACAATGATACTATGATTTACGCAATATTATCTGACATCCATGCCAATTATGAAGCTTTGGATACAATCCTATCGTATTTAAACACAATTGATGTACGGGATATCATCTGTTGTGGTGATATAGTGGGCTATGGACCAGAACCCGTCGAGTGCATACACTCCCTTCAGAAGTATTCTCTTCAATCCGTATATGGTAATCATGACCAGGCTTTTTTGACCGATTCTATGGATATTTATTTCAATGAAGATGCCGTAGTAGCTCTCAATATTCAAAAGAAATTGGTTCATAAAAAAGAAATTGACTTCATGAAATCACTACCAAACACAATAATTGATAAGAAATTTACCATTACTCATTCTTTTCTCGATCCTCAACATCCTTATCGATATGTATTAGATGAAAATACTGCATACCGAAACGCATCTCTTAACAAAAAAAATAATGTTTTATTTATTGGACATTCTCATAATCCCTGTATATTTGAGATAGCAAGCAACAACAACATTGAAGTACATAAAGCAAAATTAGGGTTAGACTGGGTACTCAAACCAAATTGTAAGTATGTTATCAATGTCGGAAGTGTGGGACAAAGTCGAGATGGGAATCCTGATTGTTCTTTTGGACTGTTTGATTCAGAGGCTATGCAACTGAAAATACTCAGGTTTCCTTATCCAATCTATAAAACGCAAGAGAAGATGGAATCCAAAGGATTTCCTGAATTTTTGATTAAGCGTCTAGCAAAAGGGTTTTAACGACCTGGATTTAAGAAAAAAGAACAGCTTGAAACAAGCTATAAACATTTTTTTCTTTTCGGATGATCCCTTCTATTTCTAGCATAGTCAAAGCTTTCATCAGTTCGGAAGAGGGTATTTGTAAT
Organism: Caldisericia bacterium; assembly: GCA_040767255.1. Classification (GTDB taxonomy): domain Bacteria; phylum Caldisericota; class Caldisericia; order UBA6126; family UBA6126; genus JAGLCW01. Next base: position 93,896 of record JAXGOZ010000005.1, on the reverse strand, counting down.
TGGTCTACCAATGAAGAGAAATCCATATCACCTTGTTTCAAGGCAATCACAATCTTTTTTTCGTTACTCTCAAACGTTTTTTCCTCATCAAAAAGCTCTGAACGACTTGGAGATCCCAACAAACTAGTAACATCTTCTACATGAGTCAATACCCTTACTCCTTGTTTAATAAGATCGTTTGTTCCCTGACTTGTTGGAGAATCGATGGAGCCAGGAAGAGCAAATACTTCTTTTCCTTGATCCAAAGCTAGATCTGCCGTAATCATAGCACCACTTTTTTGAGCTGCTTCCATTAGCAGTACTGCGTCAGAAATTCCACTGATGATTCTATTTCTTGAGGGAAAATGATAAGGTTTAGGAGGTGTACCGATAGGAAATTCTGACAGAATACAACCGCTATTTTCAATGGATTGCATAAGGTTGAAATTTGGCTTTGGATAACAAAGATCAACCCCTGTACCCACCACTGCAATCGTTTTTCCTTGTTGAGATAAAGCTCCCTTGTGGGATTCTGCATCAATTCCATATGCTAAACCAGAAACGATTGTGAATCCAAGGGCAGAAAGGTCAGAAGCAAAACGGTACGCGTATTTTTTTCCGTATGTACTTGCCTTTCGCGAGCCAACAATAGCAATAAAAAAAGGTTGGTTTAACTCAAAATTAGTATTTGATTTGACGTACAGCACTGGAGGCATACCTTTGTGTTTCTTTAAAGCGGAGGGGTAATCATTGTGATGATAGGGGAGTATTCGAATTCCCTGTTGCAATGCTTTTTCTTTTTCTTGTTCAAGAAAGCGAAGTGTTTCTTTTGTGCAGAGTAGGTCTATGATTTCATCAGGTATTGCACCAAAATCATGTTCCCACAATTCGTTGTATTGGCGGTACTTGAGAGAATGTGAAACGTAAAGGTGATAGGTACAACGAAGAAAAAAGCCAGGTAATTGTGATGATGGTACTGACATTTTTTTATTTGAGTTTCGAAACAACATGATGGAATACTTCATATAACTGATGATTCGATGCTTTCATCTGTAATTCAACCTCTTTCTGGGATAAGGGTACTGGCGAAATGCCTGCAGCAAAATTTGTTATAATGCTGATGCAAGAGTACTCGATACCCATTTCTCCAGCGAGTACAATTTCAGGATAACCAGTCATATTAACAATATCACCTCCATACAAAGCATACATCTTGATCTCTGCTGTTGTTTCATATCGGGGACCTTCGGTAACAATCATTGTTAAATTGGTTTGATGAGGAATTTGAAGAGTACGAAGTGCGGTTTCCAGGTGTTGATTGAGAAATTCTGAGTATGGATTGGTTTGATCAACATGAATTGCTGAAGGAATAAAATGATCATAAAAAGTGGTTTTACGATTTCGAGTGAATTCGATGTACGAACTGCAAGTACCAAACATTCCTGGTTGTAGTTTTTTTCGAAGAGAGCCACATGCTGCTGTTGCAATGATGTGGGTGACACCAGTTTCGTGTAAAGCAAAAATATTTGCTCGATAATTAATCTGATGGGGAGGTATGTGGTGTTTTTTGCCATGCCTGGGAAGGAAAACGAGGTTTTGATTGTGAAACTGAATCTCTTCAAAAAAAGCTTCCCCATAGGGAGTATGCATTGTTTTCTCTGAAATAGTTTCTATCGGGGGGAATGATCGAAAACCAGATCCACCAATAATACCTATTTTCATGCGCTATAACTCCTTTTTCCAGTGAGTTTGAAGACAATCTCATTTACTTTCTGAATGACATGTTTCTCATCAAAAGTAGTTATGATTCTGTCTTTCATTACAAATTTACCTTGCACGATTACAGATTCAACCTCAGATCCATTTGAGGCATAAACAATATTCGAGATGGGATGAAAGCATGGAGTCGAAGAGGGATGATTGTCGATAAAAAGACCAAATCAGCAAATGCTCCTTCTTGAATCGAACCAGATTTGTTTGGAAATAGCCATTGACCTGGGATTTTTGTGGCCATTGAAAATGTTGTTTTTGCATCTATAGCTTTTGGATTCTTTGATGGTACCACTTTCCCCAGAAGTGAAGAAAGTCTCATCTCAAGCATCATGTTGAGTTGATTATTTGACGATGCACCATCTGTACCAATTGCAACTGGAATCCCTTTTTCCAGATAACTTTGAATAGGAGCGATACCAGAGGAGAGTTTCAGATTTGATGCGGGGATATTCACTACTAAAACGTTGTGATTCAATAAGACTTGTTGTTCTTCTTCTGATACATGAACACAATGAGCTGCAATGGTTGGATTATGAAAAAGACCAGTTTGAGCAATTTCAATGATTGGAAGAGCTCCATGATGCTCCTTTCGGAAATCATGAACCTCTTTTTCTGTTTCATTTAGGTGGATATGGATACCAACGCCATTTTTTTGAGCAGCATCTGCAACATTTTTAAGAAAAGATAAGTTACAAGTATACGGAGCATGAGGTCCAAAAAAAATCGATACACGTCCGTTTGCAGACCCATGGAATTCGCGATGCATCGAAAGAACTGTTTGTATTTTCTCTTCTCCAGCGGTATCCATCATGCCTGGTGATAGAAGAGCTCGAATACCGGATAATTCAACTGCCCTTATTGTTTCTTCTGTGAAAAAATACATATCATTGAAGAAAGTACATCCAGATCGAATGCAGTCTGCAATTCCTAATAGTGAGCCATAATAGACTGCTTCAGGAGTTAATTTTGCTTCAATAGGAAATATTTTTGTTTTTAACCATTCATGCAATGGCAAATCATCAGCAAATCCGCGAAAAAGAGTCATAGCAATGTGGGTGTGAAGATTCATCAGCCCAGGAATTAGAAGTTTTCCTTTTCCAGAGTAACACTCTTCTTTTTCTGAAACTTGGAAAGAGTTATCTTTGGAAATAGACTGAATGATACCATTTTGAATTGTGATATGACCCATTTCCCATTCCATTTGTGAATTTAGGAAGGTGCAATCAGTTAATATCATGTGGCCTCCTGCCAATCGTATGAATTTGCCAACTCATTAGCCAAATCCCCCACCAGAACCTCCGCCTCCACCAGAGAAACCTCCTCCTCCTGAGAAGCCACCACCAGATCCACGACCACTAGACCAGTTGCTTTTCCAGCCACTTGTTCTACCAGGACTTGTATTTATTCTGTGTAATGTATGTTGAGTGGGTCCAACAGCAGTTATTCGCTTGGTTAAAGTTTCTACAAGAAACGGACTGGTCCATAATACATTTTGCGAGAAGGTTGTAGATACTTGTCTATCCTCAAAGTCAGGAAAATGGAGCTTGAAAGCTTGTAATACTTTTTTACTAATTCCAAACATGGTTGCATACACTAGGAACTTTTCCCAGATAATGATGGAGTCTACTTCATAATGTTTCAGATTGCTAAAATCTAATAAAAACCGCTGGAATGCTTTCCATTTGACAAACTCTTCTTTACCTTTTATTGATCGCTTACGTAAGTTACGTGCAAAAATGCAATACAACAGGGTGGGTATCACCAATAAAAGGTACGATGGTGAAAAAGCAAAGAGAACTAAAGTTGCGAAAATTAGGAACGATCCAAGAGATCGTATAGTTGCAGATGCTTTTAAGGAACCGGCATGAAACCAGTTTTTTTCTTTTGCGTTTTTCTGTAGCTGTGTGCGGAATCTGTGATATGGGTAGGCATACACTGATTTGTACCGTTTTATCTTTTTTTGAAGTTCTTTGACGGTGATTGTATCTTGTTTGCTACGGAAAAGAATATCTTGCAACAATGTTTTTTCGAAATCATGGAGATAGATATCTTTTTGCACCCAGGTTAATTGAGCATCATTTGGATCCTCTACAACTGGCTCATATTGAATAATTTTTCGATGAATGAAGTGTAATATTGTTGCACTGATGTATCTTTTGTGAAAATTCTGATAGTAAAATAGCATACCAACTAGAGCAGGAGGTTCATCAGTGGGTGGTTCACGGTAGTATGGCATTTCTTTTACTTGAGGTTCTTTTCCATAGATAAAATACAGCAAAACAAAAAGACCAACAAGGAGGATGGTTATGTACAAAGGAATACGATTCACCAATCCCCTTTTGACATTGGCAGCAAGTGCTAGGCGTTGTTCTTCAGCTTGGATACTCTCAAGAACGGTTACATCGCTTTTATTCCCACCCCACGAATTATCAAAACTTTGAAAATAGGAGGAGGGAAGCAGAAGCCTTACACCGATGATTTCTCCTGGTTGAATATGATCGCAGTAAGCTCTGAATTCTGTTTCATTGATTTTTTCTGTAACACCTTGCGTAGGACCATGCCCCCAAATATTGTATTGATCCATGGGAAAGGGCTGATCCCATCGAATGGTTGCTTCTAATTCAAAAACAGGCAGTGGCCAGTTTTTTCCTTGAAGTTGCCAATAGAATTGTCCATAGTCTTTATAAAGTTCGATGCTTCCCAAAATATCATAGGTAAAAGTTATGGTTTTGGTTTCATCGGTCGCATTAAAATAATAGTAGATGGTGTAATCACTAGAAGTTTCTTCAATATAGAACGTAAAGGGTGTGGCTTCATTTTTTAATGATTCAGTAAAAAGTGTCTCATCAACTGAAACAGAAAAGTTTTCCATTCGAGCAAAATCTTTTTTGTCTAGAGTGTAGTATCCATATGAGAAAGTTCCATAAAAAGAAAACTGTCGGGTTTCCTGAATGGTTACAACTCCGTTTTCTAGTATATGCACATCCATCATTGTGTGTGTGCAATCAACCGATTTACATTGTCCGACCGGGGATTGAGTTGGAAAAAACAGAAAACAGGCAACAAATGTGAAAAGGAAAAATGGAACTATGGATATCCGCCTTAACAATAACCTAATGCTTATGGCACCACACTGTTTTTTCATCGTGTCCTCCTACTTTTAAAGGGAACGGTGAGATGATCCAATAATAGAAGAAAGTGTTACATCATGGTTGGTGCAGTATGTGTCAATATCTTGAATAATGGTGGGGAGTATAAAAGGATCTACCAGGTTCATTGTTCCAACCTCTACGGCTGTTGCACCTGCACAAATGAATTCGATTACATCAGTAGCACATTGTATTCCACCACAGCCAATGATTGGCAAAGTGGGGTGAGAAGAGTATGCTTCCCAAACAACGCGCAGCGCAATAGGCTTGATGGCAGGACCGGACAATCCTGCAAAGATTTGATGAAAGAAGGGTTTTCTACTGATGGGATCAATCGCAATGCCTCGTATTGTATTGCCAATACAAACTGCATCAAAACCTTCTTGTTGGATTACTTCTAATATTCCAGAAAGAGAGTTCGTTTCTAGAGCAATTTTTGCAATTAAGAAATGATCTGTAGCTTTTCGGACTTGACGAAGAGTATCCTGCAGCACATCTTTGTTTTGGCAAAATTGAATCCCATTTTTATGAATATTGGGGCACGATACATTTACTTCAATTGCATCCACTTCGTATGGATCAATGGCACGTGTTAATTCAACAAATTCATCAACTGTAAAGCCAGCAATGCTAATCCATTTTGAAGTATGGAGGGATAAAACAAAAGGCATTACTTTTTCCAGAAACCACTTTACTCCTTTGTTCTCTAATCCAACGGAGTTTAATATTCCCCCAGGAGTTTCATATATTCTTGGAGAAGGATTTCCTTGTCTTTGGTGGAGAGTGATGCTCTTAGTTAACAATGCCCCCAACTGATTGACGTCGTATAGAGAATTGACGATGGAGCCATCTCCGAAGGTTCCCGATGCCGGAACAATTGGGTTTTTTAGTTGAATCATATGGCTTTGAGATTGAAGAGTGACCTGCATGCAGTTATTCCTCATGATAGACTCTCCCATACAATACTCGATCCGTCAAATGTGGGACCATCATTGCACACGGTTTTCATGCCTTCTTTGGTTAGAAAAGAACATCCAAGGCAAATGCCAAATCCGCAAGCCATTCTAGACTCGAGAGATACTTCAATCGGAATATGGTGATCAAGGCAGTGTTTTGTTAAGTTCTGCATAAGTTTTGTCGGACCGCAGCAATAGATTTTCAAGGGAGAAGTAGTGGATTCTCTTTGATATTTCTGTAATAAGTTTTCGCTAAATTGAAGAGAATCGTTGGAATTGCAAAAATCAGCGTGAAAATGCAAATTAATACCTTTTCTTTGGACTAGATCTGCGGGAATCCATTCTTCCTCATAGGATGTTCCATACCACAACTCAAAAGGGGTATTGGGGTAATATTTTGTTAAGAAATGCAAGGGAGCGATCCCTAAACCTCCACCAATCAGAACATTGAGTCCCTCTTCTTGAGGAATGGAAAAGGAATTACCGCAGGGGAGGAGCATTTCCAAGGAATCTCCAACTTTTTTTTCCGATAAATTTGTTGTTCCTTTTCCTACTACTTTGTACACCACAGAAACAGTATTTGGAGAGGCATCAAAGATGCTAAAGGGTCTTTTCAACAGTGTTGAATGTTTACCCGGACAGGAAAGTTGGATAAATTGTCCTGGTTGTACAGTTACATCTGATTGGGCATATTGAAGTGATAATAAAAATATTCTTTGCAATGCACCTATGCTCAATGATTTCACCATTTGTTTTGATCACAGTACACAACCTTTCCTTGAAAAATTGTGGCTCGGATTCTGCCTTTTAGCTTTTCACCAACAAAAGGAGAATTACTACTTTTTGAGAAGAACACGGACGGAACAACATATTCTTGTTCATCAACTATCGTTAGGTTTCCAAGAATACCGGGTTGAATCAAGCCATGATTTTGTAGTTTTAGAATAGAATTTGGTCCATTGCTAAACAGCTGAATGAGTTGAGGAAACGATATCCAACCTGGAGAAACCAGAGCAGTGTAGCTAGCTGCGAAAGCAGTTTCGAATCCAATGATACCAAAAGGAGCATTGCAAAAGCTTGTATTCTTTTCAGATGTGCTATGGGGAGCATGGTCGGTTCCAATACATCGGATAATCCCACATCGAACACCTTCTTTTAGTGCTTTTTGGTCTACTTCAGAGCGAATGGGGGGATTCATTTTAAAGTTTGTGTTGGTTAGGTCGATGTTCTTTTCAGAAAAATATAGATGATGGGGAGTAGTATCGGCTGTGAAATGGTAAGAAGCATCAGAGAGACCCATCAGCACATCCATAGATTGTTTAGAGGATAAATGAGTAAAATGAGGAGAGTATCCTTCCTCATGGCAAATCAATAAATCTCTTGCAACGCATGTGGATTCAGATGAGGAAGGGATACCGGGAAATGCTAATTCTGTAGGAGTATTTCCATAATGGATGACTCCATTGGATGAAATGCTTGCGTCCTCTTCATGCAGAATGCAAACATAGTTTTCTTTTTTGGCTTGTTGAATAGCTTTTCGAAACAAAGGTGGATCATTGATTCCAACTCCATCATCAGAGAATACAAATGGTATCTCAATGTTTCGATTGAAAGGTGGGATGGAGTGGTTATGCATGAACAAGCTGGATAATTCATTGCCTTCCAAGCTTGATGTTATGGATCCAGCTTGAATAACTTCAATGGAGCTTTTTTGATGAATGGTATCACGAAGGCTTTTCCATTTTTCTGATGAGTCAATGACAGGAGTAGTATTCGCCATTGCTACAACGGTAGTATACCCTCCTGCAGCTGCAGATCGTGTTCCGGTAGCAATATCTTCTTTGTGAGTTTGACCTGGTTCGCGCAAGTGACAGTGGATATCAATAAAGCCTGGAACAACAAACTGATTGCTTGCATCGATTTCTTTGTCACTCATATTGGGGATTGAGTCTGATATTTCTACAATCATGCCATCCTGAATACGAACATCAAGTTTTTGAAACCCCTCCAAAGAATTGATAAAAACATACCCATTCCGAATGAGGATGTTTCCCGTATTTTTCATATGTTTGCCTCTTTTTAAAAAAACATTTGTGTTTATTATAGTATATACAGATGAAGTATTGCATTCTATCAGTATGAAGAAAAGAGAAATCATGATTAGAGCTTACTATTCAGATCAGGAAACAATGCAAACTACTCAGGTTTCAGACTTAACCATGAAAAATACTTGGATACATTGTATTCGGCCAACTTTTGATGAACTGACAACATGTTCTGAAGCCACAGGAGCTAGTATGGAATTTCTCCGTGCAGCATTAGATATGGAAGAAGGCTCTCGAATCGAAATCGAGGATGATCAAATGATTGTCATTGTTGACATCCCCATTTATGATGAAAATATGAAGAACGAACGATTTTTTGACACAATTCCGCTAGGAATCATTATATTGAAGGACAAGATCATTACTGTATGTCTTCAGGAAAACTCCATCACCTCTGAACTGGAAAATGGAAAACCAAAGATTCATACATTTAAAAGAACTCGATTTTTACTACAACTTTTGTATAAAACATCGCAAGTCTACATTCGATATCTACGTCGAATTGACCAACAAACTGACCAACTTGAAATTGCCATGCATAAAGCAACCGAGAACAGGAAGCTTACGCAACTGCTGAATCTCCAAAAAAGTATCACCTACTTTTCAACCTCTCTGCGTTCCAATGAAGCTACTGTGGGCAGACTTCGTAGTTCACAATTCGGGTATACCAATGATCCAACACTTCATGAAGGAAGAAAGTTTCTTGCTATGTATGAAGAAGATCAGGAACTACTGGAGGATGTTCAAACAGAAAATAAGCAGGCTATTGAAATGGCGGGGATATATGGCCGAATTCTTGAAAGTATGGGAAATATTTTTAGCTCCATGATTTCAAACAATCTGAACATGGTTATGAAGTTTCTAACCAGTATCACCTTAATCGTTTCTATACCCACATTGATTGCTAGTATATTGGGTATGAATGTTGCATTTCCTTTCGATTCTGAGCCACTAAGTGCCTTTTGGATGACAATGGTGTTTATGCTCATGCTTACCGCAGTTTTGATCATTATCTTAAGAAAGAAAAATCTTTTATAGGAGGAACAGATATGCAGAAAAAAAGAAATAACGATCGATTCAATCTATTTTTAGGGATCATAGTGATTGTAGCGGGAGTGTTTTTCCTATTGCAGAATCTATTTCCTCAAATGCCTTTATGGTCTTATTTTTGGCCTTTACTCCCTATCGTTCTTGGTTTAACCCTAATACAAATGGGTAGCATGTTTCGCGATGGTGGACGTCCCTTTTTCCTTATCACCGGTTCAATGTTAATAATGGCCGGACTTCTTATTCTACTTCAGAGTTTTTTGCAAAATCCTTATTGGTGGTCATATGCATGGACTTTGATTTTTCCTGGGGCATTTGGTGTTGGACAAATCATTTGCGGGAGAATCTCGTCTAGAAAAAAAATAAACAATAGCGGTATTTCTCTTCTTGTTCTGGGAATTGTTTTTTTTATCGTGGGATTGGTGCTATTTCAATTTGTCTTTCAAAATGCCTATGTGAACGATAGTACAAGAACTCAGTTGAACTACGGTTTTGTTTTGGTTTGCTTGGGGATTTTTATTCTGACTCCAAAGAAATTCTATCTGGAATCATCTCGTTTCACTTCAAGTCATTTTTTTACAAAACGAGCTCAAAATGAACAGGAAAATCCAGAAGAAAGTTTTTCTGATGTACCATATACGACAGAAGAGTATCAAAATGAGAGTACTGTTGAAGTAGATGAATCTAAGAGTGAAACCGTGTCTAATGATGACAATGAAAAAGTTGAAGAATTGCTAACTCAATAATTCGATGACAAAACTAATTGATTTGGTTCTTCGTCACTATGCTATGTATCCCTTGATGCAAGCAGAGGATTTTCACAAATTACTTTTTCAGTCTACACGCGGTCCAGTTCATTCTTTACATCACCTGGAGAAAGCAAAAGAGTATTTTTTTCAAGAATGGAAAAATACTACCACCCATATAAGTAACACACCGCTTTTTGAAGATATCTCCTACCATACACCCCTCTATCGAGTACACTTTGGACCCTTAAAAAAGAAAGGTGTGCAACCAGAATTGGTGTGGGAGTTTTTTTTAGAAACCAGTAAAACTTTTGCTGAAAACCTACTTGAATATAAAACTGTTATGCAGGAGTTTTTAACATTAACAAAAAACCCTTCTCTAAATGATGTAGAGAAGGGTTTTTTGGTTCTTTGGGAAGAAGTCAAAAACAATTCTTCGTCTATACCTACGCATTCAGAAGTCTATCGGATTGCGTATCAGCCTCATTATAGGCTTATGTCTGGGGATTATTTACCTGAAATCTTTCCATAATGAGTACTGTAACTGTTTTGTTACCATTATCGCTAGATTTCTTATTTGTAGACCGTCATTCTGCTTTTTCAATATCTCCTTGCCAACTTGGAAAACCCTGAAGAAGAGAATGGACATTTTGATATCCTGCATTGACAACCCATTCAGCAGCTAATCGAGATTTTGTTCCTGTTTTGCAGTACAGGACTACGGGGATGGATTCTGTTTTTTCGGTAGCAAGAGGAAAATCAGTTGTTAAAGTATTAAAATCAACATTTAATGCGCCAGGAATATGACCATTTTTGTACGTAGCTTCATCACGAAGATCGAAAATTAGAAGCTCAGTTTGTTCCTCTACTTTTTCTTGTAGATCATCTGCTTTGATATCAGACCAAAAGGTTACGCATTCTTCTTCACGAATTGGAACTTCTTTCGGATATTCGATATCGATTGTATTTGGAGGAGTCCAATTAACTTGAGCTCCCAATGTTTCCGACACAAATCGAAGTGGTACTAGCGTTCTTCCGTTTTGAATAAAGGGGGGGACATCTAGAGTTTGTTCAAATACATCTCTATCTATTTTTATTTGAGCTGTAGTAGATCCAATTGTCAGGGTAATTGTAGATTTACCAATTACATATGAGACAGTATCGACTTTTTTTGTTTCTTCAGACATGGTAAACGATACTTCAGCATCTAACTGTTCACCAATCCATCGAAATGGTACCATGGTTCTGCCGTTTACGACCAGTGGAGGGGTTTCCAGTACGAGCTTTTCTCCGTTTACTTGTGCATCGGCATTGTCAGTATGCATCTGCAGTACTTTTTGTTCCATGGGTTTGATATAAATGTTAATAATTGAGGATAAGCGAGAATTTTCAACAGAACCTACCAGCAACTTTGCACTGGTAATGCTTTCACTATCAGCACCATCGGAGCAAAGAATGCGGAATCCCAATTTGGTTGATTGTTTTGGTTGCAAGGGCCCAACATCATATTTTTCTTGTACAGAAAAATTATCTAACTCAACTTTTAATCCAATCTCTTTGGGTGGTTTACGTGTTACAGAGACTGTATACTTACTTTCCTGGTCTAACAAATTAGTAAAAGGAACTTCAACATAAGTTGTAGTGCCCTTTGCTACCGATACCATAAAACTTGTTTGGGAAAGCAATTTTTCTTCTGCTTGCGTTTCAAAAAGGCTACATACAGAGAAAAGTAAAGCGAATGAAATGATACTAACTAAAAACTTCTTCATACTATCTCCTTTGTTCGTTAATTTTCACTATCTTCATTGGATTGATCTGCATAAGCTGTAATCAAATCTCGGGTTTTTTGTAAATATGTAACACCTTTTCGTAACTCTTCCATACTGGATTCTATGGCTTCTATGTCTTGCGTGTGAATAGCATTGGGAAGTTCTGTCACCATGATCTCAAAATGATCAATAGCAGTTAAATATTCTTTGTGGATGTACAATAGATCTTCAGAAGGAGAAATGATTTCGGATTCTTCAATTAATGCCTGCATATAGAACAAAACTTCATAGATATTTTCTTCCCAAGTTTCTACATCAGACCCTTTTGATTGTAATACTCGGTGGAGATCAGAAAACAATTCAGCCCATTTTTTTGTATGATTCTCCAGTTCGTTGATATAGAGTAAGTCTGGGTTTTGAACCAGTGCCTCAAGTGATTCTTGGTTTGCAGCAATCTGTTTTTTTTGTTCTGAAGAAGACAAATTGACGTTTTGAACTATACCACCGCTATAGCTGATGATGAATAGAGCAATGTTTGCAAAGATGACAAAAGCAATGCCCCACACCCACCAACATTGATACCAGCTTCTTCGTGTTTTTTTTTCTACACTCATGTAATGAAACCACCTTGTTTGTCTATCTAGGTATATATAAATTCTTTACATTCATCCAGTTAAAAATATACTTATTTTTTTGAAGAATGATTTGTAATTTTTCGTGCGTTACGAAGTATAGTATATAGATTCTATGCTTTTAATCATAGCTTGGAGGATTGTACATGGGCAGAGAACAGAAAATTAAACAACTTCGCAAAGAAGGAATCTTGAAGTCTGTAAAGGTAGATAAAAAAAGAAAATCTGCAATACGGAACATGTTTATTTGGATTCCAACAGCCATCATTATTGTTGTACTTGTATTTGGCATGTGGGCATATTCAGCGAAAGATACAACCGCTGTTGTTAACGGAACACGAATTACGAACAATGAAGTAAATGAATTGCTCGAACCAATTAAAAGCCAAATGCAGCAACAAGGCATAAACCCCGATGATCCGGAGCAATCAGCGAACGTTGAGAAATATAGAAGCAGCGTTGTGGAGATGCTGGTCAATAAAACTTTGATTGAGCAGTATGCAAAAGATCATTCTGTGACTATTTCTGAAGAAAAGCTGAATGAAGAAATTGAAAAAGAAATGGAGAATATTCGTTCTCAATATGCTTCTGAAGAAGAGTTTTTAAATCAGATTCGTCAGTCACCTTTGCGCAATGAAGAGAATCTTCGTAAAGAGATACGTAAATCTATTGAACCAGCACTTCTTGAAGATGCTGTTTTAGCTGATCAATATGATGCAATCAACATCACAGAAGAAGATGCACGAATATTTTTTAATGCTCCCGCAAGTGTTGAAGCTCAAAGAATTTTCATTGCTACTGATCCTGAAATGGATGAAGCAACACGAAAAGAAAAAGAAGATCAAATCACCGATATACGAACCAAAATCGTGAACAACGAACTGTCTTTTGAAAAAGCTGTTACAGAGTATTCTGAAGATAACGCTACCAAGGTTAATGAAGGAAAAATGTACCTTCAAGAAGGCGCATATGAAGAAGAACCTGAACTTTGGGAAGCAGTTCAAACATTAGCAGAAGGCGATATATCAGGAATAGTAAAATCTGATAAAGGCTTCAGTATTATTCGAGTATTATCGGTTTCTCGAAATCGAGATCAATATAACGAACCTGAACATGCAGATATTTTGAAAATTATTCTAGAAGCACCACAAGGGGCTGTTGAAGCAGAGATTAATGAATTTCAAACTAAAGCCAGTGGTTATGTTAATACGATGCGATCTGGCAAAGAAACTTTTGAGAATATTGCAACTACATATTCTGCTGTTCCAGATCAAGGACTGACACCTAATCCTATATACAAGGGTTCCAATCCTCCTTTAGACGAAGTCGTTTTCGGTTCTTTAAAAGAGGGGGAAATTTCTGATCCAATTAAAACGAATGAAACAACCTTTGAAATTGTGAAAATTGTGAAAAAGTATCCTGCAAAAACAGCTGTCTTTGAAGAAATTAAAGATCGTGTAATACAATCAATGGAAAACCAAGAACGAAACAAAATACGAGAAGCATTTTTAGAAACTCTTCGTGATCAATCTCGAATTTCTCATTCCAATCCATGGGACCGCATGGCATCATGGTGGAATCAAACCTTTGGAGGATTCTTTGAATCTGTCAAGAATTGGGTTCGTAGTTTTACTGTTGATCCAATTCCCGAAAACTTAACTCCTACACCAGGTGATTCTGGTACTCCTATGACTATTCCAATTCAAGGGGAAGATGGTTCATCTCAAACTATAACCATCGACCCATCTTCGATGGAATCTATTGATGTGCCAGTTGAAGGACAAACTCAAACCCCGTAAGGACATAAACTATGAAAAAAGACAAATTACTCCGTAACAAAAACAAGGGTATCGTTTCAGATGGTTCTTCCAGAAGAATCCAGTGGAAAATGCTATTCATTATTGTTCCGATCCTTGTTTTAGCTTTTCTCTTTACATGGTTCTATCAATCGAAGAATATCGTTATGAGCGTTGGTCCGCTTGATATTACTGCACAAGAGCTTGAAATCGAAAAGCAACGACTAACTCCTCCCGATTATCAGCAAAAACTGAAAAACATGGATGAAGAAGATCGTATTACTACCGAAGAGCGCGTTCAAGCTAAAGCCCTGGAAAATTTAATCAAACTAAAATGTGTGTATCTATATGCACAAGAAAATCGCATTACTGTTACAAACGAAGAAGTACAAGCGACAATTGATGAATATGCTAAATCGTATGCTTCCAATCCCGAAGAAGAAGTGGACATTCGAGCTACGCTATCTGATTATGGAATTCCATGGCGTTCATTTTGGAATGATATGAAGTATCAAACCATTTACGACAAAGTTTTGGAACCTATCCGAAATGGAGTAGAGGCAACAGAAGAAGAAATGCGAGCTCATTATAACGAGTTTGCCCCATATTACGATGTACCTGCAAAAGCCAATCTTCATTTCATTGTTGTTGAAGAAGAGAATGTTGCTAAAGAAATTATGGATCAGCTTTTAGAAGGAGCAGATTTCGAAAAACTTGCTCAAGAAAAATCGATTAGTCCTACTGTAATGTCTGACAAAGGCGATATGGGCTGGGTAACAAAAGAAGAGCTGTATCCAGAAATAGCAAACAATGTCTTCTTTCCAGATTTAGCACTTGGTGAGTATTATCTTCTTCAAGCTCGAGATGGATGGTATATTTTGCGAGTTGATGAGAGAACTGAAGAGAAGAAAAATACCTATGAAGAAGTACGGGATCTTATTGAAGAAGATGTCATTTATCAAAAGCAAGACCAGGTTGTCAATGGATTCATGAATCGCCTTTCGGATCAATATGAACGTCGCATGGTTGTAGGAAATCGATGGACTCATTTCCTGGAATGGTGGGATCGTTTGCGAGGAGTTACCAAATGACATACGTTTCTTACGAAGATCAAGACTCACATTCATTGCAACAAAATGTCACAGAAGAGAATGTTTTAAACACCAATCCCGAAATAGTACCAACAGATTCATCCAAAGAAGAAAACAAAGATTCGTCATCCAAGAAACCAAAAAAGTGTCTTCGATGGCTTCGTAATATTGTCCTAGGAGCCTTGATTCTGTTTTTCCTTTCTTTTGTTCTTTATCTGGTTGTTCCTACTCCCACCAAAACAGTTCGAAATTTCTTCTATGCACTTATGAATGAAAACTATTCTGTAGCATATTCTTTTATTGCCAAAGATTACAAAAAGAGTAGAGGATCTTACGAAAAATTTGCCTCTGATTATGATACCGCTGTACGATCCGGCACACGTACCCGTGCGATTCGTGTTATCGATGAGCTGAAAGGCAAAGAAAAGAATCAGCGAATTGTAGTTGTTGAAATTGATGTGTTTTATCAGGGATCATTGGTTACCAGTGTTGGAGCTTATCTATGTGAAAAGATTCCTGGTGAAGGTTGGAAAATTGTAGGGAATGTAACAACCGAATACAATAAAAACCAAGCACAAAAACTAGTCCCTCAGCAATAGAAGGAGATTATCATGATTAAGAAAACAACCGCTACCGACTCTTCTGAAAAGCATCCAAGAACAATTTTGTATATTCTTGGTGTTGGAATACTTGTAATTTTATTAGCCTGGTGGGCTTACAGCATATACGCCCCATCTCCTGCAAAAACTGTAAAAACATATTTCCACCATATTGCACAAGAACAATATGAAGAAGCGTTTCAGCTACTGGGAGGAAATTATCAGAAGACCAAACAAGACGTAGAAACTTTTCAAGCTCAGTTTGAAAATGCTCGAAACCATGGTACCGTCTATATTGGTGTAAAGATAGAAAAAGTTACTCCTACGGAACGACAAAGTCAAAAAGTTGTCGCCTTCACCCTGATAGCAAGAGAAAAAGGTCGAGATACAAAACCTCATGGCCAGTATGTTTTAACGAAAATTGACGGTGTTTGGAAAATTACTGATTCTCTGAATTAATTCGTCTCACAAAAAAAAGATAAGCGGGAGTTTTATTTACTCCCGCTTTTTTACTATACTAAAAGAAAATAATGTTCAGGGTGCTATATGAAAAAGAAAGTTTTACTTATCCTCTTAGGGATTCTCATTATCGGAATCGTTCTGGTGTGGTTCTTATTCTCTACCGGAGTCCATGTGACTGGTACAGTGGAGGATGCACTTACACAAAAACCCGTGGCAAATGCAGTCATAACTTTAGGTGAAAATTCTACAGAAACAGACGAAAATGGTATGTTTGAGATTCATACCTCCATGGTACCTAAGCAATCGATATTTATTTCTAAACAGGGCTATAAGCCCTTAACAAAACCAACGTCCTTTTCAAAATTTATCGAAAAGAAAGAGTATAAAATAGTTTTGGAACCTCTTTCTTATGTCAACATCATAAATACAGCAACTAAGGAGCTTCAACATTACCAATCTTTCTTATTCCAATCATCGTGGCAGCAGTACATTAACATGCCAGATCAAGAAATCACGTATACAAAATATATGCTGAGTTCAAATGGTGATATCTATTGCAAAATGCTAACTGACGACAATACTGGAACAGCTGTGTCTGAAAAAGAAATTATTATTTCCAACCAAAAAATCTATTACAAAACTTTAATGGATGAAGATTGGGTTTCTTTTGATGCCTCCCAAATTCGTGGTACTGAGCTTCAAAAACCACAAGATCTTTTGATTCTTTTTAATGCCTCTATGGAAGAACCTTCCGAGTTTCGAGAAGAGGGTATGGTAAACTGGTATATTCAAGAAGACGGATCCTTATCTCAAGAACCCAATACCGAAAATCCTACACCCTTTCCTTTACGTAAATTTGTTGCCAGTTGGCCCAAGGGGAAGACAGAACAGAATGCAATTCTATACCTAACAGAAGATGAGTACGATCTTGTTGCGGGTGAATTTCATATTATTGCACCAATCGGCTTGGATGAAGCCAATCCTGGCCGGATGAACGAACAAAGGATTACTTTCAAAATCAGCCTTATAAATCAGGCTGTTATCATAGATATACCGACTGTAACAGATTCAAGCGAATAAAACAGTTACTCATATCACTGTTTTTCTTCAACAAGAACACAGGTATTTCCCTGTATTTTTATCCGCATACCCGTTTGTATTTCTCTAAAAAACTGTGGGTCTATTTCTGCTATAAACGGAATATCTCCTAAAATTGCTCCTTCTACTAAGTTGTAATCTGCTGGTTGCAAGGTAATGATTGCTACAGGACCTTTGCCTTGTATTGCTAAAGATGACAAAATGACACAGCCACTTGAGGATCCTTTAGATGATGTAAAAGCTAGTATCTGCTGAGAAATATATATATCTTTACATGGACTATCGGTGCGTATGATTTTGCCACTATGACTATCAATGTCTCCTAAAAAAGAAAGACTATGTGGACAAAGGATGCAAGGTGCAGAGATAATATCCGATTGAACTGAACCCTTTACAATTCTTTTCCCTTTATATTCTTTCATTCCAATCACCCTTTTCCCAATCCATAGAAACACGTTTTCCTACGATTGCACTCTCAATACATTGATCTGTAGATAGTAAAACTGATTTTACACCAAGAAGATTCTTCGAATAATGGAGCATTTTTAGACTATTGGAAGCCATTGTTTGATAACATGGGAAAGGAATACTGAAACGAGAACAAATATTGCTTCGCATATGTGACTCAACGGGGCACGTATCTGCAATCAAACGTATTCCTGCTCTCTCAAGTGTTTGTGTGAATCCTAAGTGAGATGATTGCAATTTTGTCATTCGGTTTGTACAAATCCAAAATGCTACATTTTCATGAATTGTTTTTCCTTCTATTTTTTTAGCTACATATTGTATCATGGAAAGGGTTGCGTGTGGACAACCTAAAACGATAAAATCAATAGGATGGTTTTCTTGGACTGCTGTAAATCTTTCTCGTGTTTCCATTACCTCTTTTTTTGATATATGGAGATAGGGTAGATCTTTCAATCTGGATGTATCGTGTTGGTTTGCTTCAGGAGTAATTCCTTTCCAGTGAAACAATGTCACTGATCCAGAAGTTGCCATGGCAGCACCTAAGGAAACAATTTGACTCATGGTTGGTTTTGGATTTTCAGAAGAGCGAATAAAAGGAACTTGATCTTGTGCGTATTCTCCGATCAAGTAGCCAAGTATAGACCATTGGTCGATTCGAGATAAATCATTTGGGCTCAATGTCAGTTTGCAATAGCAAGAAGGAGATCGGTTCTGATCTAATAGATATCCCATAGCGGGGTATTTTCCAGTAACAGACGAATAACGAGTAAACAAACCTCCCCGGTTTGTACGTGCTCCCAGTACACTGTTGAAGTAGATGATAGCACTGCTTTCTACAGAACTGATATAACTGCCCATAGGAGGAACGAAGCCAATTTGCTGGGGTGTACAAGTAAACGTTTCAAGTATCCCCA
Source organism: Caldisericia bacterium (assembly GCA_040767255.1). Lineage (GTDB taxonomy): Bacteria > Caldisericota > Caldisericia > UBA6126 > UBA6126 > JAGLCW01. The sequence continues at coordinate 75,312 of JAXGOZ010000005.1, read as the reverse complement.
TTTTTTGGAAGGCATGTTTTGTTTTTTCTTGAAGAATGGAAAGGTTTAATGGACAGTTTGTTAAACTAGGATCATCTATATCGCAACACAGTGTTGAACTAGTAGTAGGAACAGCTACCTGGATATTCTGGTTTGCATATTGCTCAACATCTTCACAAAAACCGTCATATATGGCCATTTCTGAAGGATAGTGACTGTAGGATATGTCAACAAGTTTTTCTGCTCCAAAAGCCTCTCCAAATTGCACCAGGTAATCTAAAGCTTTTGCACGTATTTGACCATATTCACCCTGGAGCATTCTTTTTTCGCATTCTGTAAGTCTCATATTGCTCTTTCCATCAATGTTTCGGGTATTACATCGAGTATCAAATAGGATTCTTTTCCTAATGAATGAAAAACAGTTTGATGGGCAATTTCAGTTTGAATTGCCTTGGAGGGATTTTCTTTAGTATTGGCGTGAGGATAAAACTTAGGACATGCAGAAGAGCTAATTTCTAGTCGTATCTGGTGTCCCTTGAAAAAACGTATTCCTGTTGCCCATAGATCAATTTCGAGAGTAATAACTTCATCTTTATTGATCCAGGTTGGTTTTTCCAGGGAATTTCGGTATTCTACTCTTTGAATTCCATCACATATCTGAATGGCTTTACCACAGGGGTAGACATCTACTAATTTGGCTGTGAAATCTGTACCCGGTGCGGACGAACTACACACAAGATTCAACAAGACTCTACCGCAAACTATACAGTCTTCTTGCAAGGGAGTTGTGGAATATACCAGAACATCCGGTCTTCTTTCAATGGATTGTTGATCACAAGCCTCTCCCAATTGTAACTTTACTGGATCAGTAACATAGGGGACAGGATTTTGCGGATCGTAATCAAAGTGGTCTGGTAGCTCAGTATTTGTTGGAGGTTGAGTCGATAACACACCATCACCAAAAATACTGTTGGCGTTTCCATTGCTGTGAATATAGAACTTGGTTTTTACTGCTTCGGGTATTGGCCAATCTTGAAAACTGTACCATTGATTATCCCCCATGATGAATATGCGACAGCGATCTTTAGGATCTTTGTACGGAAGCTTAGAAATGCTATGTTGAGAGTATTCTTTCCCTGTCAGGTGTCTAGAAAAGAATAGAAACATTTCCGTTTCTAAGTCAATCAGAGCACCAGATCCGAAATCTAGATCTCCACATTGGGTGCTTTTGTTTAACTTATGTGGCCATGGACCAATAATGAGTTCTTGTTGATCACAAGCTTTCTTGCTCTTTGCATTGTTTCTCATTCCTGGATAATTGAGATAGGTGGAGATCCCATCATCGTCGTACCAACCACACACATGTAAAATGGGGATGTTTACTTCGTTCCATTTATGCATGTAGCAGACTTCTTCCCACCAAGAATCCTTTTGATAGTGTTCCATCCAATGTTTCCATGTTTTGCTGTTTCCCATTCCAACGATTTTTGCCATATCTTCTAAAGGCCTATATTGATAGATTGAAGGCCAGTTTACAAAGGAAAGATTCTGGTTCGTTTTTCCATGAACAAACAATCCCCAAACAATCATATTCCAGAAAAAGGCTCCATTTTGGTATGGTACATTCAGGACAGGATCTGGCAGTGGCACTATGGGTATAATCGCCTTTAGAGAAGGATGAGAATTAGGAGCTTGTATCCAAGAGGTGTATCCTTCATAGCTTCCTCCTGTCATTCCTATGTTTCCATCACAAAATGGCTGTGAAGAGATCCATTCCAAAGTATCCCAACCATCATTTCTTTCATTTCTGAAAACGGTTCCCAATCGCCTTCACTGTCATACCTACCTCTGCAATCTTGAAATACATAACCAAATCCACGTTGAACAAACCACTGTTTCATTTGTAGTCTTTGTGGATCATTGTTTCCATAAGGAGTTCGTGTTAGGATAACAGGAAAAGAACTCTTTTGAGTGGTAGAAAGATATCAGTAGAAAGAAAAATTCCATCTCTCATCGGTACTTTCACATCAATTTCTTGGTAGACAGGATATGTTGGATGTATATTTGTCATCTAACAGACCTCTTTTTCTGTAAATGAATACTTTTATCATAGCACGAGAGCAGAAAAAAATTACAGTTCCAGGTTTTCTTTTTGCTTTACAAAACTCTCTTTTTATCTGAAACTATAAAAAACAAAGTAAGGAGGACACGATGTCCATACGTAGATGTACAACGAATGAAGAAATTCAAACCGCCTTGGAAAAAATGTTCATGTTGATGTATCTTCTGATGAACTAGATCAAGTGTTAGATGAGTTTGAGTCGGAATATGAGGATCCCGTTGCGTAACTTTACAAAACTACATGGAAGCACTAGATTCCGTTATAATGGAACAATGTGGTGATTGGATCGATTACATTGACTATGTGAGATATCTGAAAGATTTAGTGGAAGACGAAGAAAACCAATTTAGCTTAGTCAAAATCAATGACGGCTACTGTATTGTTTATCCTGATAAGCCTGACTCTATGGATGAAGAAGACGAATGAAGAGGACGAAGAAGAAGATATCGAAATAGAGTTACCTGAAGGGTAGATCAAGAGTGTAAATTCTTTTACAGTTCAATTTTCTGAGATAAAGGTGTTGGGTTTTCTCCACCTAAACAAGCAGTACACAGTTCTTCTTTAGGTATTCGTAAACAAATTGGAAGCTTTTCAACTGTCATATACGTTACTGAGTCGGCTTGAATGAGTTTTGCAATCTCTTCAGGATCAGAATTTGTAAAGGTGATGAGCTCTTCTTTGGTAGGAAAATTCACTCCATAGTGGCATGGATTTATTAAGGGAGGACAGGTTGAAAAAAGGTGAACTTCTTTCGCTCCTCTGTTGCGGGATTTTTTGTATGATCCCTTTTTGAAGTAGTTCCTGAACTGCGGAATCATCTACTAAAAAAAACAATTTTATCTTTTACCACATCTTCAATTGCTTTACGATTTGCAGCAACTTCGTGCTGTCGAATAGTTTCGTTGGGTTTGATGAAAATACGTCCAATGAAACGGTTTTTTTCCAGCACATCTTTGTATTCGCACCCAATTCTTTCTGCAAATACAACAGCTGCTGGTCTGGAAGTCTCAGGAATGGGTGAAACAATAATTTTGTCATTTGAATTCTTGAGCTCTTTCATAGAGAGGACTTTCCTGAGATACAGATCAGCTAAGCGTTTTCCTAGATTACCTCTCGCTCGATTAACACTGATACCTTCAATTTTTGAAGTGGCCCTGGAGAAATAGATCCATTCAAACATACAATGTTGAGGTTGTTTGGCATTGATTATGCGAGATTCTGCTTGTAATCTGTAAATCAATAAAAATAGCCCCGCATTTTACATTTTGTACATCATCGACAATACTTTCAATTGCAACGCTTTTCCGATGCAAATGCCCAGCAATCTTTACTTTTTCCGTAGACTAGAGGACGAATTCCGTGAGGATCTCGGAAAACCAACATTCCTTCTCCTCGAATCACTGCAATTACCGAATAGGATCCAAGTAAAATATTCATAATCTTTGAAACAGACTCAAAACATTTCTCTTTCACACTTTTTTGATTGGATTGATTGAAGTAATAGGAAAAAAGGTTTAGAATCGTTTCTGCATCACAGTCAGAATCGCAATAAATACGCTTTTCTTCTAAAGCTTTCCGAACATCAGCTTCGTTTAATATGTGACCGTTGTGGGCTAGACCAACGCTCACTGCTGCTATTATAAAACGGTTGAGGATCGTGCTTACCATAATGGTTGTAGGATATCGTACCTGTGCTACACCACATTTACCGTGAATACTCAGAAAGCGCATGTCTTGATGAAAAACTTCAGCTACGCGTCCTTGGGTCCTTTAATTACTAGATGAATATTGTTTTTGGTCAATCAATAAACATTCCAGCAGTTTATCTTTGTCCTCGATGCTGAAGATCCAGCAATCCATTATACAAATCATACGTTACATTTTTGCTGGATCGTGCAAGATTCATGATTCTATGAAGGTGTATCTCTTTTCACAATGAAACTATGAAGGATAATGAAATAAGAAAGGGAAAAATCTAATCTAAAAAGGTACAATGAAATGGAATCTTTGTCCATTCATTCGAAGGCATGTACCTACTATAAGGCATGTTTTGACTTTAACTGAAGTTTTCTACGGATTGGTTTCATATCAATAAACGGGATTTACCTTGGAGAAAAAGATCGATCTCTTACAAAGTATGGATATCCGAAATCAATGTTGCAACAAACACGTAGCCGAATAATACCTATGTTACAAACTGTCTTCCTTTGACAATATCCTACTGTAGAATCCTTAGCGAAAGCTTCTTTGGAGGATTTATATAAATTGTGGGAGGGCTTGGGATATTACACTAGAGCAAAAATATATTGACATCACAGCACAAATGATTGTGCAAAAGTATTATGGAGTTTTTCCAAACACTCTATGAGGAACTTGTCAAACAACTCAGGAATGAGAATTATACGGCTAGTGCAATCATGAGTTGTAGCATATAACTGGCCATATCCAGCAGTTGATGGTAACGTTTTCCTTGCGATTTATAAGTAGGTGGAAGAACGATCCATCGGATATAAAAACCTGCATTCACCAAAAAGTTAGGATTGTACTTAAAAAAGAGAATGTTCCAGCTGAACGGGCAAGAGACTTTTACCGAAGGTCCTTATGGAGTTTGGTTCTCTCTGTGTGTTCCCAGAATCCTTTGTGCGAGATTTGTCCTCTGCAATCGAACTGTAGTGCTTATCCTTGACGGGAATCAAAATAATTACCTGTGAAAAAAGGAAAATCCAAAAACCCGGTACTAGACATTTCAGTTGCAGTCATTGAACAACAGGAGTATATCTTGATAGCAAAACGTCAAGAAACTGGATTGTTAGCTGATTTGTATGAGTTTCCGATTTTTCCTCAAACATCAAAAAAGTTGTTTCTAAAAAGCCGAGTCCTTCCTTCATGCAAGAGGAATTTTCACCCATTGTTTACATGGATTATCGAGGAAAAAGTGAAGCATGAGTACTCTCACCAGATTGGAATAGTAAAGTGTATTGTGTAAAACTTCTGCATGATGATATTCCCCGTCGGATTCGAGAAGAATCAGATGATTATTTTATTGGTCAAAATGGCTTGGGGAAAAAAGAAAAGAAGCAAAGATTTTTTTGGGTGAAGAAACAGGAAACAGTGAATTATCCTATTTCGTTTTTTTAGAAAAGTTGAAGAACCTGATGAAAAGCGTGGATCGAGGAGATTCGAACTTCCTGGTTCCAGAGAACGTAAGACAGCGCTGGGAGCGTGTTAAACTACGTACACCACGACCCCGTGATAGTTAGTACTGACACAATCATCCCACGAAGGAGAAAAGTGCCTATACATTGAATAAAACCATAGGGACAAGGTATGTGCAGTTCTGACGAAGACTGAGCTTATCTGTAGTTAAAGCGGAGATTCGAGTGAGATTCGAACTCCCGGTCTCCAGCGTGACAGGCTGGCAAAGCTAAACCGCTACACCACGACCCCATGATAATGGCTGGGCGAAGCAGGATTTGAACCTTACGACTTCCTCTGTGCGTGCTGGGGAGCGCGTTCTACCACCTGAACTATCCGCCCTTATTCTGCCGAGAGTGGGACTCGAACCCACAAGGATCTCTCCACACGCCCCTCAAGCGTGCGCGTCTACCAATTTCGCCACCTCGGCGTATGTCCAATATTCAGTTTTCAAGGAACAGTTAAAGTAAGATTTAACCGCTTCTAAGGACGGCAAGGATGAGAGTAGAAACTCCAAATAAAATGCCAGACCATAGAATAACTTTATCTAAAAATAAATCAAGGGGTCTTCTTGATTTATAGACAGTAGCATTACCAGAAATAGCGCCAAGACCAGATGCTTTTGGTGCTTGCAGCAAGTATCCTAATATAATGCCAGCAGAGGAAATGAAAACAAGTGCTGTTACGATTGTTCGGATGGTTGCAATACTATTCATATGTTACTTGCCTTTCTTTAAAATTTCGGCTTTAAACGAATCCATGCGAAAACATAGTAAACGTAAACCGTTGCAAAAATATGATACTGAATTTAAAATGTTTTGCAAGGTGGAACTTTTAAAAAAAGTCTGCTAGTCAATTTTTATATATGGATCTACCCGATACCAGAAAGGATTGGAGTGTATTATGGTTCAGAATTCTATGATTACTGGGACGCGACGAGTTACTTTAGCTGCGTTATTAATTGCTATCACCTTATTACTAGGTTTTACCGGATGGGGATTCATCCCAATTGGTACTCCTACCATTGCGGCAACTATTTTTCATATTCCCGTTATTTTAGCGGGTATTTTATTTGGCCCAGATATTGCATTAATCTGTGGTGTGATATTCGGTATTTTTACATCCATGCTTGGATTTCCTTTTTGGATCGTGATTCCCGCAAAAATGTTTATTGGAGTTGTGGCTCATTATGTCTTTATAGGACTTGTTGCTCTATCAACTCGTAACAAACAAAAAACTGGAGTTCAACATACTATTGTACCCTCTTCTGTTGCTGCTATAGCTGGGTCTCTTACAAATACTGTGTTTACTTTAGGTTTAGCTACCATTTTTCGCTTGTTTGGCGAATCAATTGAAGCAAATTTAACAGTTGTTTATGCAAGCATCATTCCAGCTTCTATTGAAGCAGTAGCTGCTGCTTTTATTTGTTCTGCTGTTGTAGCTGCTTTGTATCCGTTGAAATATGTTTTTACCATACCGTATCTAGGAAGATAACCAAGAAAGAAGATTGCTTTATGATGAATGATTTACAGCTTTCATTGGATTGGATTTTGCAATGGTTTTGACAATTGATGTGGGCAACACAAATATTAAATTTGGATTTGCAAAGAAGAGGACCATCACTCACTTTTTTAAAATCGCAACAGATCGGGGAAAAACTTCTGATGAATACATTCTTCTGTTGGAAATGTTTTGTATGCGATCTGGATTCACGATTTCCTCTGTAAAAGATATTGTCATATGTTCGGTAGTCCCACCATTGAACCCAATCTTTGAATCATTGGCCCAGCGATATTTCCATATCCAACCCTTGTTTATACAGCCTGGTGTAAAAACAGGGATAGTGATTATGGCTGAGAATCCTAAAGAAGTGGGTGCAGATATTATCGCAGGTGCTGCTGGAGCTGTTTTTTTGGGACGATTACCCGCCATTGTGATTAGTTTTGGTACTGCTACTGTGTTTTCAGCCATATCATCAAAAAAAGAACTTCTTGGTGTTGCCATATCTCCTGGAATGATTCGATCTGCAGAATCGCTTTTCATGAATACAGCAAAACTACCCCGTATCGAGATAAAAAAACCAAGAAGTTATCTAGGACGGAATACAAAAGAGTCTCTTCAATCTGGTATTTTTTATGGTTTTCAAGGCTTGGTTCGAACAATGATAGAAGGGTTCCAAAAGGAAATACCAGATTCACCCGCCTATGTTATCGGCTGCGGAGGATTGTGCAGAGATATTGCTCAAGGTGTCCCTGAAATTGACATCATTGATCCAATTTTAAACTTGAAAGGACTACTATCGATTTATGAAAAAAACGTGGAAGATACGCAATCTCTCCTTTCAAAATAATCTTGTTTTAGCACCAATGGCGGGGTATACCGATGCCCCTTTTCGAAAAATTTGTCGAAAGTTTGGAGCAGGGCTGGTGGTTACAGAATTGATTACCAGCTTGGGAATGTGCTTCCAGAACCAAAAAACTATTGACATGCTTCATTTTTACCCAGAAGAGCACCCTGTTGCCTTGCAGATTTTTGGTGCTTATCCCGAGAAAATGGCTCAAGCTGCAAAAATGGGAGAAGAATTAGGCTATGATATGATCGATATTAATATGGGTTGCCCTGCTCCGAAAATTGCCAGAAGTGGTAGCGGAGGAGAATTACTATCTGATCTGTCTCAGCTTCCTTTGCTGTTTCGGACAATTGTAAATGCCGTATCTATACCTGTTACGGTTAAAACCAGAGTCGGGTATCGTCCTAATCAACCAATTGCATCTTCTGTGGCCAAGATTGCAGAACAGGAAGGAATAGCTGCTATTGCAATTCATGGAGCTACCGTGAAACAAAACTCAAAGGGTAGCAGAGACTGGGATGAAATTGCTAGAACAAAAGAAACGGTTACGATCCCAGTTTGTGCAAATGGGGGAATCAAAAAACCCAGCGATGTTTTGGAGATTTTATCTTATACCAAAGCCGATGCAGTTATGATAGGAAGAGCTTGTTTGGGAAAACCATGGTTTTTTCAAGATGTTCTAGATATTTACAATGGTGAAGATCCCAGAGTCGTGGATTACAGAAGACCTTCTTCTGGATTGATATTCGACACCTTACAGGAGCATATTCAGCTTGAAATATCTCTAAAAGGAGAAAATCAAGCAATTCGTGAAATGCGCAGGCCAATTCACGATTACTTACGAGGATTACCCAAGTCAGGATCCGTTCGGGATCAAGTGAATAAAGCAAAAGACAGTGAGTCACTTTTTCGAATTCTCAGGAATTATCAAAGCACTTTTTTTCATGTATAATTATCGTGCGACATTCATTAGAAATATAGGTACATCATGAAAAAAGTATTGAGTTTAAGCATGGGATCTTCTCGAAGAGACCATGTTGCAGATGTTTCTTTGTTTGGTGAAGATTTCCAAGTTCAAAGAATTGGCACCGATGGTGATAAAAAGAAACTTAAAGAACTATATGAGTCATATGATGGAAAAGTAGATGCGTTTGGTATGGGAGGTTTTGATTTATGGGTTCATTATGGACATAAAACATACCGTTTTAAAGATGCCTCTGCTGTTATTCAAAATGTCAAACAAACTCCAGTTGCAGATGGTTCAAAAGTAAAAAGCACTCTAGAAGCTATGAGTGTCCATACTCTTGTGGAACAAGGAATCATTCATCCTGACCAAGTTGTCATGATACCTTCTGCCACTTCTCGCTATTTTCTATACAAAGCATTTCAGAAAGAAGGCTTTCGTGTTCGCTGGGGAGATGTAGCTTTTGGACTTGGGATTGGAAACGATGCTATGGATAGCGAGAAATGGATGAATTTTATCGCTTACGTAGCTTGGCCCATATTAGTGAAAGTACCTTTTCAATGGTTATATCCTGTTAAAGATCAAGATATCATTGTACCAAAATACAAGAAAGCCTATGATAGTGCAGATATTGTTGCAGGAGATTTTCATTTGATCTATAAGCATCTTCCCGATTCTATGGAAGGCAAAACCATCATTACTAATACATTAACAGAAGAAGAAATTAACATCTTGAAAGAACGAGGTGTACGATATGTAATTTCTGTGACCCCGGAATTTCAAGGTCGTTCGTTTGGAACGAATGTTTTAGAAGCTTGTGTTTGTGCTCATTTTCACAAATCACCGGATCAAATTCCTATTGAAGATTTTATGGACTTATTTCAACAATATCCTATTCAACCAAGAATTATTAAATTATCTGATGAAGGAGATGTCTAATGACAGAAAAAGAAGAAAAAAAGACGATTGCCAAAAAAGCATCAAAAAAGAAAAGCACTTCTACTTCGAAGAAAAAGACCACCAAATGTGCTCCTAAAAGCACTAAAGTAAAAAAAGAAAAAAAACTAGAAGAAAAAACAACTACCCCAACTTCTGAAAAAAAACCAACAGAATCTAAGTCCACTGTAAAAAAAACCAAAACTTCTACTGATTCAAAAAATGTACCTAAAGCCAGTAAAACCTCTACGATTGATATTTCATCTGGGTACAAGGAAAAAGATAGTGACGGTTTTAAATTAACCAAAAGAGGTCTTGAAATACTAAAAAGTGAGTTAAAAGAGCTTAAAACTGTCAAACGGGCAGAGATATCTGAAAGAATTCGACAGGCTCGAGCATTGGGAGATTTAAGTGAAAACTCCGAGTATGAAGATGCTAAAAGAGAACAAGCCGTAGTCGAAATCCGCATTTCTGAACTTGAAAATATGCTTCGTAAATCCATCATCGTGGATGAAGACAATAACGATGACAATAGTGAAACAGTTCGCATGGGGCACAGCGTTGTCATAGAGAGTATTGAATCAAAAGAAAAACAAACATACAAAATCGTATCTGTTTTAGAAGCAGATCCCTTTACAAATGCAATATCAAATCTTTCTCCATTAGGAAGCGCTCTTCTTGGACATCAAGTAGGGAATGTGATTCGAGTTGTACTCCCCACAGGAGCAGTACGATATCGATTAGTGGAGATACGAAAAAAGGAGTCTTAATGTCAGATCAGAATCTATTTGATACCGAAACACTAGCTCTTCTACAGGAATTACGTGAAGAAGGAACAGAACCCTATCCTTTAAAATATTTTCCTACTCACCAAGCAAAAGATGTTCTATCAAACTTTTCAACACTAGAAAATCAAACTGTTACCATTGCTGGAAGAGTTGTTACAAAAAGACTTCACGGCAAAGCTGGCTTTGCCCATCTTTTATCGGGTGGAACGAAAATTCAGATTTATTTCCGCAAAGATAATCTTGATGAAGCTACATTTCAGCTCGTAAAGAAAAGAATTAATGTAGGTGATATTATTGGCGTTACTGGCGAGGTTTTTAAAACCCACACAGGCGAAATTACTGTTAGTGTATCAAAATGTGAATTGTTATCGAAAGCACTAAGTCCTCTCCCAGAAAAGTTTCACGGAATTGAAAACATTGAAGTTCGGTATCGACAAAGATATTTAGACCTGATCATGAACGAAGATGTTCGCAACACATTTCATATGCGTTCCGATATTCTCCGATCTATTCGGGAAACATTGCACCAGGAAGGGTATATGGAGGTTGAAACTCCCACTCTCCAAGAGATCTATGGAGGTGCTTTGGCCAAACCTTTTATGACTCACCACAACGCTCTTGATCAAGACTTTTACCTTCGAATAGCCCCTGAATTGTATTTGAAACGTTTGATTATAGGGGGATTCGATAAAGTTTTTGAAATCGGTAAAGCGTATCGAAATGAAGGTATTTCTGTCAACCATAATCCTGAATTTACGCTAATGGAACTGTACGAAGCTTATGGTAATTATGAAACCATGATGGATATCGCCGAAAAGCTTCTTATCGGAATACGTGATCATGTTTTACACAAAGATATTATAGAGTATCGAGGGAAGACTATTCATCTCTCTGCTCCTTTTAAACGAATGAAACTTGCGGAAGCATTTGATTATTATGCTCATGTTGATATTCACAAATTGCAGGATGAACAATACGCAAAGGAGTACTTACGTAACGAGAAAATACATGTCGATAAGCATATGAGCTGGGCAAATATTGTTGATGAGGTGTTAAAAAAGAAAGTGGAACCAAATCTAACGGATCCAACTTTCCTGTATGAGTACCCACTACCACTTTCTCCTTTGGCAAAGAAAACATCACAAAACTCACAATGGGTAGAACGTTTTCAATTAATCTTGGGTTCTTTGGAAGTAGGAAATGCTTTCACAGAGCTTAATGATCCTGTGGACCAACAAGAAAGATTTTTAGCCCAGAGCGATGCAAGGCAACACGGTGATGAAGAAGCACATACGTTTGATCGTTCCTATATCGAGGCTTTAAAATTTGGACTACCTCCTACGGGAGGATTGGGTTTTGGTATCGATCGTATCGTGATGATTCTCACAGGCTGCGAATCTATACGTGATGTACTGTTGTTTCCCCAGCTTCGTAGGAGGGATCGGTGAGTATTTTACTAGATGGCCACTCGTTGTCACTGGATGCGATTCGGTCTGTTGCATATAAGAAGGAAAAAGTAGGCATCCATCCTGATGCAATACCCAGAATTCAAGAATCCAGAGATTAGGTAAGTAGGATTCTTGAAAACGAACAAGTTGTGTATGGTATCAACACTGGATTTGGAAAACTCTCAAGCACAACAATCAATGAATCTCAAGCAACGCATCTTCAGGTGAATTTGCTGCGAAGCCATGCAGTTGGTGTAGGTAAACCGCTTCCTGAAGAAGTTGTTCGTGCTACGATTCTTATTCGTGTAAACTCTCTTTTGGTTGGATGCTCAGGTGTTCGCAAAGAGGTTATTGATGCCTTGATTGATCTACTAAATCATGAAATTGTACCTTTTATTCCAGCTAAAGGTTCACTTGGTGCAAGCGGAGATTTAGCTCCATTGGCTCATTTGGCATTGGTTTTGCTGGGAGAAGGGGAGTGCTTTCAGAATGATGAAAAGATTCCATCTCGGTTCGTTTTAAGAGATCATGGACTAAGACCCATTACCTTAGAACCTAAAGAAGGTTTGGCTCTTATCAATGGAACATCGATGAGTTGTGCAATGCTGTCCATTACCCTGATGAATGTCCTTCATTTGATGGATAGTGCGTTTTGCTCTATAGTTTTATCTTTGGAGGCTTTTTGCGGCTGCAAACCGGCTTTTTCATCTTTGCTACACCAACAAAAACCCCATCAAGGACAGCAACTTGCAGGAAAAATACTAGAAGCATCTCTTCAAGATTCTCATTTGATAGATTCTTCTCCTCGGGTTCAAGATCCATATTCATTTCGATGTATCCCTCAAGTGATTGGACCAGTTCTGGATACAATACGATATTGTATCGGGGTAAATCATGCGGAAATGAATTCTGCTACAGACAATCCCTTATTGTTTGTTAAAGAAGATCAAGTGATATCTGGGGGAAACTTCCATGCTCAACCTATTGCATTATTTGCAGACTACTTAGCCATAGCATTGCAGACCGTTGGTGAAATTTCTCAACACCGTGTGAATCAACTGCTGGATCCTAATCTAAGCTGTGGAATTCCTGCTTTTGCTGCAAAAGAACCAGGTTTGAACTCAGGTCTTATGATTGTTCAGTATACAGATGCATCTTTAGTCTCTCAGAATAAAACCCTAGTATACCCTGCCACAGCAACCTCCATACCAGTATCAGCAAATCAGGAGGATTTTGTGAGTATGGCGCCAAATGCCTGCATGAAACTACACGAAATAGTCTGGAATACTTCTCGCATCATAGGAATTGAACTCCTTACCGCTTTTCAGTGCTTAGAATTTCGGGATCGTAGCAAGATGGGCTCTACCGCTAAAAAGATTTATGAGAGTATTGCTCCACATTTCCAGCCCCTTCTTGTTGATCGATCCATTTATTCTGAGATGGAGATCATGGGAGATCAAATCTTACAAGGAGCATTTCAAAATATCTTACCTCTTGAAATCATATTGTAACTATTCTTTTAGAGTACTTTTTGAGTGTTGCAATTGATATTGTTTCTTGGCAAAACGATGAGATTCATCACGAATTTGCTGAAATAGTTTAAGTATTGTAGAGCTTTCTTGATCTAGTCGAACTGGATTAGATCCTTTCTCTGTAAAAATCAATTCTTCTCTTTTTGCCAAAGAGAGTACCGGTAACTCAATTTGATTCTCCTGAAGAACTCTCGATACTGCATGGAGCTGTCCCAACCCGCCATCAATTAAAAAAAGATCGGGCAGTGTTCCAAAATCTTCATCATCGTGCTGTATTCTTCTCTGAATAACCTCACGGAGAGATCCAGTGTCATCTGGTAAAGAAGCTAAGCGAACCTTGAAGTATCGATAGTATTTTTTTGCTGGCTTTCCATTGATGAAAACAACCATGGAACCTACGGTGTTTTCACCTTGCATATGAGAGATATCGTATCCTTCAATACGGTATGGTATGGAAGGTAGCTGAAACATGTTCTGAATCTCAATTAAAAGGGGATTCAGTTGATCGAAATAATGAGGAAATTTTGTTTGAAAATGCTTCTTAGCGTTATCAAGACAAAAATCAATCAGTTGCTTTTTTGATCCCCTCTTAGGATGTTTGATCTGAAAAGAAGATTTCGGAAATTTCGTTTTTATCTGCTGTTGGATTTCAAGCAGATCCGGGCACTCGGTACTAACTAGAATATCTTTAGGTGGAGGAAAGAAGCTAAGGTCAGAGTAATATTGGAGAAGAAAACTCTGCAAAATTCCCTCTTCTTCTTCACCAAATGTTTGGTAGTAGTAAAAATGATCTTCGTAAATGACTTTTCCTTCTCGAACTTTCATTAAATCAATGACCGCTTTGTCTTGAAAAGAATAAATGGCGAGTAAATCTCCATCGAAATCTGGTTTGGTGATTACCCTCTGTCTTTCCTGAATAGCACTAATAGATTGAATCTGATCCCGAAGAAGTGCAGCGTACTCGTATTTTTGTTCTTTCGCAGCCAATGTCATGTTTTCTGTTAACCTTGCTTGCACTGCATGAACATCATTTTTTAGAAATTGGATAGCATATTGAACCTGCTTTTGATACTCATTGTGGGAGATCTGTCCGGTACAACATCCCGGACATTGGTTCATATAGTATCGAAGACAGGGTTTGTTTTCTTTTTTTGATAAATTCTTTTTACAATTTCGCAAATTGAACGTGGATAAAATCAAACGATGAAGATATGTAGCTTTTTTGGAACTCGTAAAAGGACCAAAATAGATACCATCATCCTTTTGCATTCTCATTACTTTTAAAAAAGAAGGAAAGGGATGGTTTGTGAAAGTTAAATACTGATACCCCTTTGCATCTTTTAATGCACGATTAAACTCTGGTAAAAGACGTTTGATAAAGTTACATTCCAGTATTAAGGCCTCATAGGGAGATTTTGTAGCAATGTATTCAATTGAGTAAACATTATTCATCAATTGACGAATTCTCTTATTCTTTTTTTGATTGTAAAAATAAGAGCTAACACGTTTTTTTAATGATGTTGCTTTTCCAACGTACAGAACATCCTCGTTTTCATTTCGCATGATGTATACGCCTGGTGAGTCAGGAAACGTGCGCACGTTCTGAATTAATTCATCCCATTTTGGGTTTTTGTTTGTTTTGTTATCCTTTTGCATTTCTTACGATGTATTGTAACATTTTTTTTGTTGTAATCTGCTACTATTAAGTAAACATATTAATTTGGAGTGTTTGATTTGAAGAAAAACATCATTGTGTTGCTATTATTGATTAGTTTAGTTGTACCAGGACATAAAGGATATCTGTATTCTCATGAAACAAACACCCCAACCGTTACAGTATATGCACACAATTCTATTGAGCTATTTCATGTAGTTGCCTTTTTATCACATGTAGATGAATACTCCAATTGTCAATTTTTAACCAGTGTCTTTCTGTATCAGGCAAAACAGCAGTTTTCAAAATGGAAAAACCATGAAGCTGTGCAACTCTATACTACAGTAGAAAAAGACGAGTTACTTCCGTATGTGTATCAGTTATTACTTCGTAATGAACCCTGGGAGAAAAGTGTATCTTCTTTGAATCTACAAAGTAAAGATCAACAAAACATTCTCCAACTGGAAAAAGCGCTTCAAGATTTTGCAAGTGTTTCCAACTTTTCTTCCTATCTTGCCCACATGAAAGATGCCTACGTCCAAATTGTCAATACTTTTCAATACAAAGAACTCGTCCAAAATGAGTTACAGAATACGTACGATTTTTTTGGATACAATTACCAAACTGTCCACATCATCCTTTGTCCCACCCGACTTTATGCGATGGATGCATATGTTGTGATGGATTTACAAACTAGATTGAGTGACCTATTCCTAATTGTTTCCTTGACGAATGTCCAAAATGGATATTTGCAATTTGGATCGCAAGAAGTTTTTGTGGAGTTACTTTCAGAAAATGCTCCTGAATATCTTTTTTTACATGCTCTGCAGTATTTCGACTTGCAATTGCAAGACATTGTTCTCCAAACCAGCGACACTTTCTGTAATCAAATGGTGGAGGCAATTCGAATTGCAACCTATGGACAGAAGTACACAAAGATACCCATAGAAGATTATTTTGATCAATGTAATCGTAGAGGTGAGGAATACGTAGTTCAAATTTACACTGTCATTGATATGGAGTATACTTCTAATAGGGATGATCTTGTTGATTTTATCAAGTATACACCCAAGTTTTACCATTCGATGATGAAATGTTTTCAAGAAGGTGAAGTATGAGAATCGCAGTTTTAACTTCTGGTGGGGATGCTCCTGGCATGAATGCTGCTATACGAGCAGTTACTAGGACAGCCATATACAAAGGATATGAAGTAATGGGTGTGAAGAAAGGATATGCAGGTTTAATGACCGGTGAAATTGAGCAGCTTTGTTCACGAGATGTAGGAAGCATACTTTCACTGGGAGGAACCATTCTTCTTACTGCTCGGGCACCCGAGTTTCATACAGAAGAGGGTATTCAAAGAGCTTTGGATTCTCTAGAGAAACACCGAATTGACGCCCTTGTAATTATTGGTGGAAATGGTACCCAAAGAGGTTCTTTTGCACTTCATAAAAAAGGTTTTCCCGTTGTTGGAGTGGCATCTACCATTGACAACGACGTGTATGGTACACATAGCACAATTGGTTTTGACACCGCTCTCAACAATGCTGTTGGAGCCATTGACAAAATTCGTGATACAGCAACTAGTCATCAGCGTGTATTTGTAGTTGAAGTGATGGGACGAGATCGTGGAATTCTTGCTTTAAATTGTGGAATCTCAGTAGGTGCTGACTGTATCGTAATTCCAGAAAGACCTTTTGATATCAATCATATCTCTGAACGAATTCGAAAGAATTTTGAGTTGGGGAAAAAACATTTTATTGTAGTTCTAGCAGAAGGTTCTGCAAAGGCTGAGAAATTTGCCGATGCATTAGAGCTTGTTTCTGGTATCCATGCAAGCATTAGTGTATTAGGATATCTTCAACGCGGGGGCAATCCAACATTCCAAGATCGCTTTATAGCAACAAATTTTGGTGTGAAAGCCGTTGAATGCATTGAGGAGAAAAGATTTGGTTTGGTGGTTGGAATCCAAGATAACCAGATTGTATCAATACCGATGGAAGATGTCGCTAGTCATGTAAAACCTATCGATGAAAGGCTTTTTGAACTACAGAAATATCTCTGCATCTGACATATTCTTTTGATGCTTTTCTTCAGAATAACTAAGGCAAAGGTTTCACACCTGATATGCGGGAGAAATCATGAGATGTAAATGTCATTTTGTCTTGCTCGAATACTTTTCCAGTCATATTTGAGACATGAAAAGGTTTCACAAAAGTGACTTCTCGCTGTTCTTTCTTTAAATCCAATGTATTGTTTTGCTGATCATTGTAGTATATGTGAGTTTTTTCAGGATCAGGAATCTCATTTTTTTTCATTTTCTTAAGAGTCGGACGCCATCTTGATACTTTCCAAGGATTTTGAAGAAACTCTACATAGGGAGTATCAGATTTTAAGAGGGATGATTCGGAAACTCCTCCTTCTAACTGAGAGAAAAGGCTTGATATGAAAACATTCGATGAGCTACTACATACAGAAGGATTTGGAGTCATTTGATAGTGGTTTTGTGATTGCCATCCCTGTACAGTAGATAAATTTTTATCCAGGTCTCCAACCAGAAAAAGATCCTGATTTTCTGAAAAACCCAGAGCAATCATTCCCTGACTAGCATCATACATGCTTTTTTTAGCAATCCAATTGTAAGAAAGATTTGGGTACTGGTTAAAAACGTGGATGTGATTTGTTTTACCATTTAAAAGTACTTGAATAAGATCTGCATCATAAGAGGATTGAGGGTGGTTTTCTACAACGATAGTTTCCCCATGAGTGTACATTTTATTTTGAAAGGAAGGATAGAAACCAGGGACTGAATAACAGTTTTTTACAAATTCACCTGGATAGAGTGTTCCTACATAGCTATTCTGTGTTGAGAAATGTACAGAATAGTCATTTTCTTCTGATGAATTGTTTGGAATAATACTAGATATTCCTGTTGTGGCATGCATTCTTTTTGTATTTGTTGGAACTTGTATGACCGAAGTGTTAGAAATCTCGATTTTCCCGGGTGTATTTTCAACAAAGTCAACAATCAGCCCATATGAATTCGTTTGACTTGGACTTGCATAAGATCCTGCCAGAAAGAAGTGATTTCGAGAGCTGCAATAGTTTTGCATTGTTATTGAAGGACTAGAAAATGAGACAACATCAATGTTGGGTGTTTCATCAAAAAGCTGAACCTGGAAGGGTAGAAAATGGATGTTGTAGTTCGGTTCTTTATCGATTGAGGATGTTTCGAAGAATAAGTAGGTGCTATGGGGGGATTGAAACCACCCTAGAAGATCTTGGTTGAGAATGGTCTCCTCAGGAGGTATTAATACCCGAGATTGTAGAATCTGACCAGATGAATCAGTTTGGAATATCAAGAGTTGTGAAGTTTCGTTTTCATCTATCATATCCTCGATAATGGCAGCATGCAAATAGACTTTTTGATTGTCTGATGGATAAGGTATTGATGCGACGGATTGAAAATGAGGGGGAGGCATGTTTTCAGATTTCATGAGTTTGTATTGATAATGATGATTGAAGGAAGAACAAGAGGGCAGGGATAGTACACAAGCAATGCAAAGGGGAACCAATAGAATACATGTCCAAAAATGTCTAGTTTGAAAATCTCTTTTCATTCGATCTCCCGTCGAAGTGGATTATTTATTTCTGTTCCAAATGGAAGAGACTCTAGTGCCTCTCCCTGGAAGTATAAATGAAACAAACGAAAACTTGTGTTTTCAGAAAGAGTTAAAATCAGCTGTTCTAAGAAATTCTCTTCTTGTTGAGCATTTAAGAATTCACTCATTTCCATTTCTAAATTGATCGTTAAGCTATTTTCTTCTCCAGGGGTTGCTGTAATCAGTTTTGTTCCTGAGGGTATATCACTAACAATACCCATCTCTCTCTCTTCCGATGAGGGACCTTTAAGAAGTTCTTTCAGTATTTCTTCAGGGGATAGTTGCTTCTGAGTATCCTGATTTCGAAATGTAGGCACTAAATAGTGATTTTGATCTTTTTTGTAAACGAAGTAAAGAAGGGTAGAAGATTCTCTCTGGTAGCCATACCATCGTTTGTACGGAGCGATTGATAATGAATGACCACCAATAGTATCAATAATACTTCCATTGATAAGAATCTGGACTTGTTGAATTTGTGGTAATTCTGTAAGAGAAAGAGTTATGGCATTCACTAGAGCCATTTCCTCGGTAGCTCCATAATGAAATCTCTGAAACTCAGGAGAAAGATCAATAAAGAGAGTTCCGTTTTCGATCAAGATATTATTGATGGTGACATCTTCTGGAAAAAAGCTGGTAATTTCTTCCTTCTTATTGCTTTGAATAATGAACTGATGAACAATACTTGATACGGTTTCTTCAATCTTGCCAGAGGCAGGAATTTCAATTCTTCTAACCACAAGGCTATCGAGAGATATGCTGTAAGAATAAAGCCGAACATATTGTCCCTTTGGCAATTGTCCTGAAAGACGTATCAATGGTTCTTCTAAAGAAATATATTGCTTAAAAGTGGGGTCTTTTTTCCCTTGCACAGTGATGCGTACTTTTTGAATTGAATCAAGTTCTGTTAATGTATTCACAATACAATATACAGCAGCTGCTTCTTGAGAAACGGAAGAGATGGATTTTGATATCAAGTCTTCTTCTACGACTACATGACAGATACCCTCATTCAGGTTTACGCTTGCAATAGAACCATGAACGGGAATAAAAGATTGTAAATTTCCTTCTTTTGGTGGTTTTGAAAGTTCTTCTACAAGTAGTTTAACAATTTTTTCTGTATGACCAGATAGGTTGATTTTTCGGCTTATTGGGACGAGTTCTGTCTTTTCAGCATCAAAAAAATAAAGTTTTGCACTCGATATTTTTACATCAAAGCGATGAAGATAAAAAAAGTATCCAAGAGCAATAAGCAAACCGACAACTATAACAACAAAAACTCTATTTTGTTGTTTTTTTCTATGCTGTATTGATCGAATTACGTATCCATTCTTTTTTTTCATGCTTCAAATTGATAACTAAATTGTTGAGAAAGTAAAGGGATTGGTGATATGGAAAGTGAAGCATCTGTGACAAGAAGAACGGTATAGATGCACAACTGTAAGCTTTCTTTCAAATTTTCCAGCTCAACTAATTCAGGAACATCTTGAGGTGTATGATATGTTTCCAAACATTTAAACCACTTCTCCAAAAAATACACAAAGGACATTATTCTGATAGAAGAAATATTGGTCTGAACTCCCTAAAGGACTTCCTCGATGAAATTGGATTGGTATGTCAAACTCTTTTGCAGAAATTCGAATAGCTTGACCTAATTCTGGAAAGAAATCTGGGTCTGTGCCTGCTATAATTCTACACTATCTCCAACTCCTACCATGTCTAGATTGATGACTCCTACAATGTCATTTAAGGGAAACATTGGGTGATCAACATACCATTTTGATCCAAGCAACCCCTCTTCTTCTCCGCTAAATGCTATAAACACAATATGATAATCTGCAGATGTGTGATATTGTTGAAGAACCCTGGCTACCTCTAGGATTACCGATACTCCAGAGGCATTGTCGTTGGCACCAGCAAAAATTTCTCCATTCACTAAATCTTGACCTAGGTGGTCATAGTGCGCTGTAAAAAGGAAAGATTTCGTTGTGGGTTTTTGGGCAGGAATATATCCGATGACATTTGAAGTGGGTTTGATTTGTTTTGATATAGAGATGGTTAACTCAATTTCTTCTTGCACTGAAAAAGTATAGGATTGTTTTGATGAATCAATTGTTTGGATTACAGAATTTATGGACAATGATTGAGTATTGAATATTTTTTCTCCTGCGGTAAGAGAAAGAAAGCCGCATAGGACATCGGAAATAACTCCTGGATCCCATACCTCTTTCCGATTCCAGTTTCTTGTCTTTGAGGTTGCATTTTGATCAATTAACAAAACTGATTTTGCCCCCTGTTTTTTTGCGGTAGTAAATTTTCTTTGGATATCAGCAATGTCGATATAATCGGAGGATTGGAGAAAGGAAGGGGAACCACTCAGAAGGATGACTGTTTTATTTCGGACATCAACATTATGGTAGTCATTGTATTCTGGAGTAATGATGCCATATCCAACAAATATTGATTCCGATTTGTATGACCCTGAATCACTTTTGATAAAGGGGTAAAATTCATTACGGTATTCAAATTCAATATTGTCTTTCCCGTAAAGCGTGCATTTGGTTGAATCCATCACTTGAACCAGCGGAACAGAGAATTTTTGATAGTAGCTACCTGAATCATCGATTTGACAAGGTTCTAAATGCAAGTTCTCCATATACTGTGAAATCCATTCTGCAGCTTCTTTGCATCCTTGAGTTCCAGATTGCCTTCCGGTAAAAACTGGTGAAGAGAGTATTTCAATCGTCTCCAGAGCTCTTTGAGGAGATGCTTGTGAGCATGCATACTCGTATAGGATAGGAGGATCACCAGTACTCGAAAGGTATCGGAAAGAGCTGGTATTGGTTTTACTCGGAACAATACTTTGGAAAACAAGGAGGCATATAAGGATAAGTTTCATGGCTTAAAGCTGGTCAATGTGATCTATTTTAAATTGTTCCATTTGATGAAGGATGGCTTGATAAGATTGTTGAATGTGTTCGCGACGTTTTGTCTGTTCTTCTTCTTGTTGTTTTATCAGACTTCTGAAAGATTTATGTAAGTCCTGTAAGAGCTTGATGCATTCTTTTTTTGTTTTGTCTTTTAATTCTTGTGCTTTATGGTTTGCTAGCTGAACAATTTCTTCTTTGTTGATCAAATCTTTTTGTCGATGTTTT
The DNA here is from genome assembly GCA_040767255.1 of Caldisericia bacterium. Classification (GTDB taxonomy): domain Bacteria; phylum Caldisericota; class Caldisericia; order UBA6126; family UBA6126; genus JAGLCW01. The sequence goes on along the minus strand of JAXGOZ010000005.1, from coordinate 53,530 downwards.
GTATCTTCTACTATTTGAGTGGCTTCTATTCTTGCAGATTCTAATATTTCAGACCGTTCAAGAAGAATGCTCTGTCCTTTTTGGATTTCATGGGGATAGTTACAGCGAATTTTTTCAATAATTTCTTCCACGATTTCTTTATTTACAATCACTGTTCCGGTAAGTGGAACACTTTTTGCATTTTCTAAAATGGAAAGAAGTTGATCCAAAGACTCGATAATGCTCATTTTATCTCCTTTTTTCTAGGTACTGAGCAACAATGTCAGGGACGAACAATTGAATATCTCCATGAAAATGAATCATCTCTTTAACCATGGAAGAGCTTAAATTGGCGTGTTGCATGCTGCTCATAAAGAAAATCACTTCAAACTCCGAAAACAGTTGTTTGTTTGTAATAGCCATTTGAAATTCATTTTCAAAATCAGAAAGAACTCGTAAGCCGCGTATGCATACAGGGATTTGGTGTTCTTTCATGTAGTCGATTAAAAGACCTTGCCAAGTGGTTACATGAATTCGTGGGTTGTTTTGGAAATATGTTTTGACTAAACTTTCTCTTTCTTCCAAACGTAGGAAGGGAGTTTTTTTTCTATTCTCTGCAATGAGAATAGTCAGGTTTTGAAAGTAACCAAGGGAACGTTGAATAATGTCAATATGTCCATATGTTAATGGATCGAAACTGCCGGGGTAAACTGCATGTTTATTGTTGCATTTTTCCAAGGATGGACAGCTTGGTTCTTCCATACGTTCGTTCCTCGCAATCTAACTCAAGCACTTTGGAAATGGCTTGAATCTCGCTTTTTTTTATATGTTCCAGAATAATAATACATTGCGGATTCATTTTTTTTTCAATTTTCTGCAGAAGAAATAGATATTGGTCTGTAGAATAATTATAGGGAGGATCTAGAAAAATAAACTGAAATTGATCAATTTTTCGGTGAGTAAGAAAATATTCTGCTGTTTCGCGAAACAGCAGATAAGAGTCACTTGTAAAATCAGCATTGGTTAAATTTTTCAGGATGGTTCTGGCACAAGTGGCATTTTTTTCAACAAATACTGCTTTTTTTGCTCCTTCACTAAGAGCATTGATTCCAATTGCCCCTGTTCCTGCAAATAAATCTAAAAAAAAACAGCCCGGAATCTCTAGTCGAAGTATATTGAATAGAGCTTCGCGAACTTTATTTGAGGTTGGTCGTAAAGGAAGATGCGCGGGAGAAACAAGTGTTTTCCCGCGCCTTTTTCCTGAAATAATCTTCATTACTCGTTGATTAATTCCTCAACTGCTTCCCATAAATGGTCCATGAGTGCCATTGTGAATCCAGAGTGCTCATAGCGAATTTTGCCATTTTTGTCGATGAGATATGTTACAGGAATGGCTTGAATTCCATATGAGTTTTTGACTGCAGAATCTAAATCCCAAGGAATAGGATATGTAACAGCTAAGTGCTCCACATCTTTCAGGATTTGTTTCTCAAGGGCTTTGCTAGAATCAATGGTGATAACTAAACATTCCAAACCTTGATCTTTGTATTCTTGGTATATTTCTTCTAGATAGGGCATTTCTTCTTTGCAAGGTTCACACCAAGTGGCCCAAAAATCAACTAAAATTAGTTTGACATCAGGATTATCGATCAATTCTTGCAGTTTAACTTCTGCTTCAATTCCTAATTCAGGATTTGGATTAGCAACGATTGGTAATGTCCAATCACCAGCATCTCGGGCTTCTTCTGGTGATATTATACCACCTCCGCTGCCCCCGTCACTGATAACTTGACCACCATTGTCAGAGGAATTATCAGTACAGCTGGTCATAGAAAAACTAAGACCAAGAACCATAAATAGCATAACAACAATAGAGATGATTTTTTTCATCAAACTACCCCCTACGGTAAAGTATTCTTTAATTCTACTGAATCATTATGTTTTGGCAATGTAGAATTGCTACTTTTACAACTGATTTTGGATACAGATTTCTCGTAAACCGTTTAACCCAATAAAAAAATGCTTCATCATGAGACCAATGTAGTACATGCCCTTTGTGGTTGTTACATAATGATCTCCTCTTTTTTTAATGATGGAATTGGCCTGTAGCAAAAGAAGTTCAGGAAGTACAGCATTTTGATACCGTTTTGTAAGTTCTTTTCCATCCAATTGCATGCCAAAGAGTTGTGTAAGCATAAAGTAGCGTGCTGCTTCTTTTTTTGTAGCTTGTTTATGCATGACAATTGAAACCTTGTGTTGTTGTATCTGCTGGATGTATTTCTTTGGGTGGAAGGTATTCACAAAAAAAGTGTTTTGCAGAAAACCTACAGAACCCGCACCCAAACCCACATATTCTGGATGGTGAATAATGTATTCATCAATTCTTTGGTCTCCCTTAGAGAAACACCAACAAGTTGACGGTTGAAATTCTCTTTTCATTTCATTTTGGAGCATTCGGTAAAAAGAAAATTCTCTATTTGTGTCAATGGTGTGAAATTTTCTTTCCAAGGCACTTTGTTTATGTGGAGAAGGCATCAATGGGTAAAATGTAGCTTGATTTACACCGATTTTTTTCATGGTTTGAATATCATTGTAAAAGTCCTCAAGCTTCTGGTTTGGAAAGTTGAAAATGAAGTCAATGTTGACAGTGTTGAATCGATTACCTACTCTTTCAATAGCGCGAATAGCTTCTTCTGATGTGTGCGAACGACGTCCCATGTCGACTAGTAGCTCATTTTTAAAGCTTTGTACTCCGATAGACAATCTATTGATGCCGATATGTTGCAACTCTCGAATAGTCTCTTCGGTTAAATCAATTGGATTTGCCTCAATTGAGATTTCTTGTATCGAAAAATGGGTATGAAGAGCTTTTATAAAATTTCTGAGCAGAGGAATATTGATTGTTGGGGTTCCTCCACCAAAATATACTTCATGGAAATGAAAACCTTTGTTTTTGTAATAGAGTAGTTCTTGTTCCAAAGCTTTAAAGTAATGGGTGGCTAATTCTTCCTGATATGGATAACGATTGAAGGAACAATAAGGACAAATCTTCTGACAAAATGGAATATGTACATAAAGTGAAGGGTTTTGAGCTTCTTGGTATAGCAATAAGGATGCGTCATAGCCTTGGGTCATATCAAGAAATTTTTTTCCTTCATTTGATACAATTTTCTCTATACTGTTTGCTAGGAATCGGTTCATTGTACTTCCTTTCAAAAAATAGTAAAAGTAGTGTAACAAAACTCGTGTTAATTTGTAATACATATAGAAAGATGGTTAAACGTGACTGAAATCGACAGGGAAATACTACAACTTGCTAAAGATGGTGATAGAATGGCTCAGGCTGAAGTTTTTAAGTATTACAAAGACTATGTTTTTCGATCTGCATACTACATGTTAAAAAATCAAGATGAAGCAGATGATATCGTTGAAAACGTATTTATTAAAGTGTTCACAAATTTTATATCTTTTGATATGGAACGTTCTTTCCATCCTTGGTTATCTAGAATTATTCTCAATGAAACAAGGACACATATTAAAAAGAACCGACGAGTTTACACAAACCAAGACTTTGTGCTTGACAATATCCCTTCTCCGCAGCACGAAACAAAAGAAAAAACTCACCAAATTCAGCAGTATATGAAAGAATTAAGCCCAAAGGATCGTGAAATCATTATGATGCGCTATTTTCAGGAGTTAACCGTAGAAGAAATTGCAAAAACATTGAAAATTACTGTTACAAACACAAAAGTTCGGATTCATCGAGCAACAAAAAAACTGAAGCAAATTATTGAAACAAAGGAAGATGTCTAATGGATCAAGATAAAAAGGTCATCCAAGAATTCTTAGAATCTATTACACCTACTCATTCAATTGATGATACAATGTTCCTTTCTGTCATGAGGAATGTGGAATCTCAAAAAAAGAAAAAAAGAACTTTTTCATTAAGTCGTCGAATAGCAGTGCCTATTGCACTCGCTCTAGTTATTTCTGTAACTTCCCTTTTTCCTGTATTTGGTAGTGAAAAAGGATCGTTAATTGATGTATACAATAGTTACAAACTGAACCGTAGTCTCCACGACTTTAAAAACCAATCCAACACTATGGTTCATGATCAAACGATTGCACCATATATGCTTTCTTCGTTACTTGAGCAAAAGTATGGGATTGATCCAGTGGAGTTTCTCGAAACTCGTTACATATACAACGTTCAGCCTTTCGATGCTGTATTTCTGCTTTTGGTTTCTAAAGAAGCAAACATCCCTGTAAACGATTTGATACGAATGAGAAAAAACCGTTTGGAATGGGGAGTTATAGCCCGTCACACAAAGATTACACCCCAACAATGCATTCAATTCTTGCGAGACTTTCAAGCTTCCTATCGATCAATACCGAGAGAAGGTTTTGCATTGCAAGGACGAATTCGCCAAATTGATTTTGATAATCATAGTATTTTTGTTGAGCAATTCCCTTATCCAATTTTTGTTGTTGGAGATTTATCATTGTTTGAGAAAATCCAGATCGGCAGTCCTATTGCAGCAAAGATTATGTACAATTATTCCGAATATCGCTACGAACTGCTTTTTCTTGAGATCAAACCATTGCGACCTGATCGACCCATCTCTTTTACCGGGTATTTGATTTCACTAAGTGACGACACATTGGTACTAGGTTCTAAAGATGGTAGGCGTATTGTATTGCATATTCCACATCACTTTTCTCATGTATTGATGATGGATACAAATGTTTCAGTAGGCTGTTTAATCAAAATCATATCGTTTATCGATCGAAAGGGTAATTATCAGATTATCAACTACTCCATTCTTTCTTCTGAAGAGGGGACAGAACATGCTATTGATGCATTCCCACCAAATCAGCAAGAAATTGGGGAAAACAAAGATACTTTTTGGAATTTTGAGAAATCAGTTCAAAAGGGTCCCTTTATGGAAACACCTTGCCCTGATAAAAGCGAAATGTTGAAAAAAGCTCAAGAAGTTGTGAAAAAGCGAATGAATGCAATTCAGAACCAAATGAGGTCGATGAAACCCTAGAAACTAATTCTTACCCTGAGTGGATAGAGAAAGATTACGAGCTTCTTTGATCTTTTTCTCGAGAATTTTCATATCTTCATCGCACATAACAGGATTGTAGGATCTTTTTGATTGGATCGCAAACTCATAGATAGATTCAAGCTGCTGAAGTAGCTTCTCAAAGATTTCAGGATACATATGGTTTGCTAGTACATATTCGTTTTCTTTAGAATCAAATGTGTAAACATCAATCCACTGGATAGCTCTTCCCGCTGCTTGCATTCTTTCAGTGCCTTCAAAATTGGAGGCAGAATAACGAAGCACAATTTCAGGATATTGTCCCGCGGGGGAGGCTAAGTACTCCATCTGCATAGAGAGATCCCAATATCCACTTGCAGAAAATATTGTGTGATCAAACGTTCCATCAATCTCGGTACCATGAAGGTTGAAAATCTTGATAAGATCAGGCTGGTCATTTCCTTTTGCAATGGTATCCGGTGAAACAGGGGAATTCTTTTTTGAAGAAGCCAATATATAGACGTTCTCTGGATTTTTCAATGTATTCAGGTAAACAAGGTGGTCAAAGAGATAATAGGGATCTTTTTCGATTGTTTTCCCCCCCAAAAATTCGTGGTTTTGAAGGATATGAAAATTACCATCTCGGTAAATGGAGAGATAATTATTTTCAGAAAACATATAGTCTGATTCATTCTCTAGTTGAATCCACGAATAGAGTTTGAAAAAAGGAAAGGTGCATATTTCTTGATTGCATATTTCCTCTTGAATGGTAAATGGATGGATGCCTTCAGCAATGATACTTGTTTGGGTGCCGTTCCACATATGTAAACTATAGTTTTGACTAAAAAACAATACTTTGCCAGCAGAAGACCAGGAATACCCAAAAAACCAATGATCGTAACTATCAGGTCCTTTGAGTGATTGAATGGTTTGAACAGTAGTGCCTTCTTTACACCTGATTAAGGTTTTTTGGGGTTGGATATCTTCCACTACGTCCAGTTTTTGAAAATAGGGCTGGTAGGGATCTGTATGGGCAAATCCAAATATTCGTTGTTGCTCTGAGTCGTATTGATTAATAGTTTGGTAATAGGCTTGAGCATTTTCTTCTGGAATTTTCTGTGCTGTATCAGTCCGAACAACAAAGGGACTATCATGAATGGGACAAATGACAATTTTTCTACCATCTTCAACGAAGAACAACTGGTCTTTTCTGTCTTTTCTTGGTGAATAAATGGTTAAATTTGACATAGTTTCCACTTTACCTGTATCCATTTGCATGGAGCAAATGTTGTAGGTTAGGTTTGTTTTTTCAGGTACGGAGCTGTATTGTTCGATAGATCGTACAAAGAATAAACGGTGTTGCTGTTTGGAATAGTAAGGAAAATCATCATTTCCATTTGTCAACGCTTGGACGTTTCCGGTTGTTAGCATAAATAACCGAATACCATGTCCGTTTGGGTCAGCATAAAAAACAAATTCTGAAGTAACCTCCTCAGCGGAGAAAAATGTTTGTTTGTTATGTCTGGATGAACACCCAGCGTTATGCAATACAGAGCAAAGGAAAAGAAAAAGGACGAAACAATGAAATATACGCTGAACACTAAAAATTTTTTGAGATTGTAATTTTTTTTCCATGGGTGTATTATACTATTATACAGAGAGGTAAAAAGTACTATGAAAAAACGAATATTTATTCCAATTCTAATTTTTGTTTTTTGTTGTTCCCTAGGATTTTACTCTAGCAGTGCTCAAAGTGCAGATGTTGTCCACGAGTATTCCATGGAAGAATATCCAAATTGGATTGTATTCGACAAAAATGTTACCTTTGAAATTTTTACTGCTACATGGTGTGGTTGGTGCTATAAGGCATACGATTTGTTTGAAGCTTTGCGCGACGTATATGGCGAAAAAACAGTCACCAACATTCGATACCACTGTCAAGATGAGATTTCTATGGATACGATAAAAGATCGAATCTATTTTTATGGCGTCAGCGGATATCCTACAGTTATAGCAAACGGCAACACTAAACAAACCGGTGTTTCAGACGATTGGCTAGAAAAGTTTTCTAAGGTTATTGAAAATGAGCTAAGTGAATCCCCTGATTTAGCAATGCATTCCAACATCACCGTTCGAGATCAGGAAATCTTTTTTGATGTATTTTTGCATTCTCCTCACCGTCAAATTGAGGGAGATTTTATGATTGACCATGGTGAGTGGAATCACAATAGATGATTCTGTCCATGATTATGTTGCAGAGAGTGTTTTCCCTTCTTTTGATGGCTTCCATATGATTCTCCAGCCAAAAAAAATCTATCATCTTCAATTTTCCTTACCGATGAGTGAATCTGTAGACTCGAAGTTTTATAGCACCCTTTGTATTTTTCAGAATTTAACAACCAAAGAGATTTATAACTCACAGTTTTGTTCCCTTTATTCACATATGATTGCTGATTCAACCCCAAAAGTTTTCGAACAAAGCGTTCCTCGCGATCATCAGTTTGAGATACAATTCCACGATGGAATCATCATCAAAACTCTTCAATCTGATCAATTTTTCTTTATTGATCAGGAGGGTGAAATCATCGAATCTGAATGGTCTTATAATGCTACTTTAAAATCATTGACCATATCACCCCGCCGTCTTCTTAAGCCTAACACAGGCTATGTTCTTGTAGTGAAGGGTGGAGAGGATTCATTTAAATCTGTTAACCAACAAAACCTTTATCGTGATTTTTATGTTCCCTTCAAAACTTCTACTCAGCCCGATATTAATCTATATTATTCCACATCGCTTCTTACATTTGACAACGTAACTGTCCTAGATGAACCTTCTTCGTACTTGTATGTTGAAGAAACTCATGGCAATGATGTACGATTGAAGGTATACTCCCAGGCAAGATGGATACAATGTAATCCAACTGAGATTCACTCTTCAGAAAGCTATATCTATATTCAACTAGACCCTCTCTTTATGGCAAATGGAAAGAACACAGGTATCATCGAAATTCAATCCTTGACAGGGACTCATATCGTCAGAGTAGAAGCATATCGCTTGAGTGATAAGTACCCAAGTATTCGATTGGATCCCTATCCTCTCATTACGGGGCAGGATTCAATACAAATATCAGGGAGAACTGACGGGTACAAGATGTTTTATTTTGAGGAAGAGATTCCAGTTCAAAATGATGGTCGATTTGTCGTCTCGGTTTCTTTAAAAGAGGGGATAAACCATGTTTTGGTGGAATCAAAAAATATGAGAGGGAATACCTCTACCTATCCAGCAGTTATCTTAAAAGTAAATCCCTAGTCTGATTCTTGAACAACTAACCTTGGGATTGCAGTAGACAGGTTGCACATGATTTCGTAGGGTATAGTATTTGCCCAGCTAGCAACATCTTGGGCAGTAATTTCTACATTCTTTTCTTTGCCAATAATGGTAACTTGGTCACCTATATTTGCATCTTCGCAGGATGTAATATCAATAGCAAACTGGTTCATGCAAACATTTCCAACAATTGGGTACTTGTTTCCTTTGTATAACACCCAACCACGATTGGACAAGGACAGAGGAATCCCATCTGCATATCCAATGGGGATAATGGCTATCTTTGTAGGACGCTCTGTTTTATAGGTACGGTTGTAGCTAATGTATGAATCTTTTGGAAGGGTTCGGATGACACTGATATAGGATAGAACAGAAAGAACAGGATTCCAATTTGATTGATCCTTTGGAAAGGGACTAATGCCATACAGTAAAAGTCCTGGTCGAATTGCATTGTACTGGTATTGTGGATATCGAAGAAATGCAGCACTGTTGCATGTATGTAACATGGGTTCTTCTGGAATAAAACTGTGAATTTCTTTCCGAACATTTTCGAAATTCTGGCTTTGCCACTGGGTATAATCAGATGAAAGATCACTTGCATCAGCATAATGCGTACAGATTCCTTTTAGTCTATCTTTGGCTGCTTTGTCATGGATATACCGAAAAACTTCTGTTAGCTCAGATTGAAGAAAACCAATCCTACCCATGCCTGTATCAACTTTTAAGTGGTAAGACAAAGAGTCTAGGGTTGTATCTTCTAAAAAGACCTGTAATTCTTTAAAAGAACCAATAACAGGTGTTAAGTGGAATTGATGCAAAGCCTTCATATGCGGTTCTAACAATGAACCAAAGATGAGGGTTGGAGTTTGAATATTGTGCTCTCGAAGCAGAATTCCTTCTTCGATCGTAAAAACACCAAAAGAATCAATTTGTAAGTTGGAAAGCAATGACGATACGGGTACAATGCCGTGACCATAGGCGTTGGATTTTATCATTCCAATGATCTGGGTATTTTTGGATTTTGTTTTTTGAATGCATTGAAAATTTTTTTTTAAATGGTTTAAGTGGATAATGATTTTGTTAGAGGGAAACTTGTGCAAAGCCGTCAATTCGTGTTCGTCAATCGTTGTAAATTTTACCATAAGGACAAAGTTAGTAGAAATCATATTTTTGTCAAGAAGATAGTAGATCATTTCTCATCGAAGACTTGACTTTGGAAAGTGTGAAAATATAGTTTCATCATGCTGTTTGATAGATTTAAAATAGCTATATCTGTAGTTGTTGTGTTTTTCTCTATTGGTTTGTTTATTCCTATTAATCCGTCTATTGCCTCAAATGATCTTCAAATCATAGAACCTTCTCCCGGTGAAGTAATTTCCGGTTTCATCCCTGTTGTTGTGAAAGCAAGTAGTGATACTTTATCTTTATCCCTGAAGGTGATTGACAAAAAAGGACAGACCAATAACTACTCTTTATCCTATTCAGATCATTTTTATCGCATTAACCTAAACACAAAAAGTCTTCCTAATGGTAGTCACTATTTGTATGTTGTCCAAAATGACTCAAAGGCAATACTAGACTCTCCTGTCACATCAGTGGTGATAGACAACACACAACCTTCTTTACAAGCTGGAGTATCGTCAAAGTTAGTACGAAGTGGAACATCCCTTACCATATTTCTTGATACTACCAGTGAGTTGGAACATGTAGACGCACTTATTGATGATCGAATTCAAATCGCCATGCAGTATTCATCCAAAGAACAAAAGTGGATGACTCGTTTTTTTGTTCCTTATACAATGACTGAAGGTTCTCATGTTATCAAAATTATCTGCAAAGATTCCAAAGGATCCATTGTTCAGAGTGATGTAAACTTCATGATTTGTAATTCAGAACCCTTCTTTACCTATCCCTCTACTGGACTATCTGTTCTCACAAATTCTATCATATTAAAAGGAATCTTTAGTCCGGGCAGTGCTTTGTATTTATATCGAAAATCACCCAATAACCAAGAGCTTATCGAAGAGTTAAAAACTGATCATCAAGGGGACTGGATTTCTCAACCCATTCTTTTGAAGGATGGTCTGAATACTTTTTCTGTTCATGCAAAGAAGGATTCAAAACCAATGTGTGTTTTTCCTTCTCAGCAAGTGGCCATTCAGTATTATTCTAAAGGATTGGTTGTTTTGAACTATCATGATATTTGCAAAGACGGAAATGTGTTTTCCAGATCACCCGATCAGTTCAAAGCTGATATGGAATATCTTCTTGAAAATGGATTTCAGTTTGTTTCCCCAACCCTTTACTTGAGCCACATTGAAGGTCGAGCCGATTTACCTCCAAAACCCGTATTAATAACATTTGATGATGGCTTAAAAGGTGTGTATACACATGCATATCCAGTTTTGAAAGAATTGGGTTTGTCAGGATTCTTCTTTCTGCTTGTAAGTCGAGTCGGCACAACCGAACATTATGTTTCTTGGGATGAATGCATGGAAATGCAGTCTAGTAGAGTTTTTAGTATTGAATCCCATACACTGAATTCCCACTATTTTGTGGATGACACAGAAGGTAGACATGCTGCTTTAATCAGTAGAATGCCTTTACCAGATGGAACTGTTGAGTCTGTTACTCAATACGAAAAAAGAGTTTCGGAGGATCTTCTATTGTCCAAACAAATCATAGAGGAGAAGATTCAGAAGAAAGTGCATTTTTTAGCTATTCCCTTTGGTTATGGTAACAATGATTTAAATAAAATTGTTCGGAATCAAGGGTACAAAGGTACGTTCAATTCTGGGGGAGGAGTAAACACTCTTCCACTGCCTTCTGGTTGGAGTATTAAACGTATCACAATCCGAAAAAACGACAATTTATCTGAAATTTTGTTCTAGGAGGATGATGTGAAATTATTAGAATATCAAGCAAAAGAAGTTTTTCGAGATGCTGGTATACGAATACCAAGAGAATCGATGGTGACTACCTCTCAAGAGGCAGTAAAAGTAGCCAATGAGTCTGTTGGATATCCCTGTGTGATCAAAGCACAAGTACCTGTAGGAGGAAGAGGTAAAGCAGGGGGAGTGAAAGTTGCAAATAACTCTCAAGAAGTTCATCAACTTGCTTCACAGATTTTGGGTATGGATATTAAGGGTTGTCTCGTTGATAAAATTCTTGTTTCCGAAGCAATATCGTTTCAAAACGAGTATTACCTGAGCGTAGTGCTTCACCGTGCATCAAAGAAACCCATGATCATCATGTCACCTGCTGGTGGAGTAGACATTGAAGACATTAGCAAAAATCAACCAGAGAAGATTTTTCAGGAAGAATACGATTTTATCGTAGGTTTCAAAGATTATAGTTTGACAAAAATCTACAAAAAAATGTTTCACAACCAACAAAACATTCCGACATATCATGAGTTTAAAGCTTTTCTCACAAAACTTGTTGACGTTTATTTTAAGAAAGATGCTACCCTAGTTGAAATCAATCCTCTCATTATTCATGAAAAAGAATGTATGGCTCTTGATGCAAAAATACTTCTTGATGACAACGGATTGGATTTTCATCCTGAATTCCAAAAATACATTCTTTCCAATGCAGAAGAAACAGAACAAGAAAAAATGGCTCGAGAAGCCAATTTGACATATATATCTCTGGACGGTTCTATTGCTTGTATGGTAAACGGCGCTGGTTTAGCAATGGCAACCATGGATACAATCAAGCATTTTGGCGGGAATCCAGCCAATTTTCTTGATATTGGAGGAAGTTCCAATCCCGAAAAAGTTGTCAATGCTTTAAAGATTATAGCCTCTAACCCAAGAGTAAAAGCTGTCTTAATCAATATTTTTGGTGGCATAACCCGATGTGACGATATTGCTCAAGGTTTCCGACAAGGACTTGAAAAGGTTGATTTTAACCTTCCAATCTCTTGTAGAATCATTGGTACCAACGATGAAATAGCCAGAAATATCATGAGAGAGATTCAGATTCCTGTTACTTCGGATATGGATGAAGCAGTTCGAAACGTAGTGAAAATGGCGAAAGGGGAATAACGTGAGTATTCTGATTAATGAAAAATCAAAAGTAATTGTGCAAGGTATCACTGGAAGAGATGGGTCATTTCATGCAGAACAAATGATTCAATATGGAACGAATGTTGTTGGCGGAGTTACTCCAGGAAAAGGTGGAAAAACCATTCTAGGAGTTCCCATATTTGACTCTATGCAAGATGCTGTTTCTGATACGCAAGCAGATGTTTCACTCATTTTTGTGCCTCCTGCATATGCATCAGATGCTATTATAGAAGCTGCTGATGCAGGCATTCAGCTAATTGTATGTATTACCGAAGGAATACCCGTAAACCAGATGTTAAAGACACAAGCCTACCTTGCTATGAAACCAGATGTAAGGCTTATTGGTCCTAATTGTCCTGGAGTTGTTTCTCCCGGGAAAAGTAAAGTTGGAATACTTCCTGGACATATTTTTAAACAAGGAAACGTTGGAGTGGTTTCAAGAAGTGGAACACTTACATATGAAATCGTATATGGTCTCACAACAGCAGGCTTTGGAGAATCCACATGTATCGGCATCGGTGGAGATCCGATCATTGGAACAGATTTCATTGATGTTCTTTCCATGTTCAATGAAGACTCTCAAACCGAATCCATTGTCCTAATTGGGGAAATAGGTGGAGATGCTGAAGAAAAGGCAGCTGACTATATTCAGAAAAATATTCGAAAAAAAGTAGTTGCTTTTATTGCGGGAGTTACTGCTCCACCAGAGAAACGAATGGGGCATGCTGGTGCAATTATATCGCAAGGAATGGGAACCGCACAGGGAAAAGTAGAAGCATTTGAAAAAGTTGGAGTCAAAGTCGCTTCAATACCCTCACAAGTGGCAGATTTGTTAAAATGAAAGCAACTATTATAGGCAATGAAACTAGTGGCAAACAGGGACTGTTTGATATTTTAACGGAAGGGAATACGTTCAAAAGTAAGGGAAAGCTTCTTGGTTCTGCCAATGTTCCAGATCAAAGAGTAGGAGCAATGTCTTCGGTATTCAATCCTAAAAAGACTACATATGCACAACTCCAATTTCTTTCTGTATCACTTGAACCTGTTTTTCCATTTGAAGACTTGCGATCCTCCGATGTTTTTGTTTTTGTTATTAAAGCATATGCACAGTATCCAGGCGATGAGGTAAATGTTATCAAAGAATACGAAGATATTGATATGCTTTTTCGAGTCAAGGATATAGAGCTACTTGAAAAATTCATCGATCGTCACAAGAAAGATCCGAAAGCCAAAAAAGAAGTGGAGGAATGTGCACAACTCATTCCACTCATTGAGAATCAACAGAAAATATCTGACTCTGATATTCTCCATTCAGATGTAGTCAAAAATCTAGGGTTGCACTCTGTGATTCCCAGAATTGTTGTTTTTAACATAGCAGAAGACGATATTCAAGCAGAAGCTACCTTTGAAGAAGCATGGAGGAAGTCCTACAGTGCAATTCCATACACAAAGATTTGTATTGCATTAGAAGAAGAATTAAGTGCATTACCTGAAAACGACCGAAAAGATCTGATGAAAGAATACTCTATCGATGAACCAGGATTCAACCACCTTATTCATGTCGTGTATGATCATCTTGGGCTACAAACGTTTTTTACTGTTGGCGAGGATGAAGTGAAAGCGTGGACGATACAAAAAAATACTCCCGCTCTGGAAGCTGCGGGAAAGATTCATAGTGATATCAAAAAGGGCTTTATACGAGCTGAGATCGTTCATTATGAAGATTTTAAAAAACACAATTTTTCAATGAAAGAATGTAAAGAGAATGGATGTTTTTTTGTTGAAGGTAAAGAGTATGTTTTGCAAGATGGTGATATTATGCATGTCCGATTTAATATTTAGCAAAAATGTTTGAAAAAAAGATGACTCGACGAATTTGGAATATTTCAGAACTCATCGTTCCTAAAAGCGACCACGGAAAGCCAGTTCGTGGAAAATTACAAAATGAGATTCTGCGTATTCCTCAAGCATATGTTGCTATTCAAGATGGTAAAATTCTCGATTTTGGTCCAATGAATACATGTCCAAAAGAATACTTTGAATTTCCAGAAATTGATGCAAAACAAAAAGTGGTTATGCCAGGATTTGTTGATCCACATACGCATCTTGTCTTTGCTGGACAGAGAGCAAAAGAGTTTGCATTGCGCTTACAGGGGGCAGATTATTTAACCATTCTTGCTGCAGGTGGAGGAATACTTGAAACAGTACGTGCAGTTCGAAATACGAGTCTTGATGATCTTATTCAAAATACCGTGTTTCGTATGAAAGAATAGTCTAGTCTATGGAACCACTGCATTTGAGATAAAAAAGTGGTTACGGTCTTACACTTCAAGATGAAGTTAAAATGTTACAATCTGCAAAAGAAGCTTCAAAGCGCGTTGGAGTCTGTATATCTCGGACTTTATTAGCAGCTCATGCAGTTCCCCCAGAGTTTACAGGGGATGTTGAAGGATATATAGACTACATCAATACGACAATTACACCTTATGTAGGTGAGAATCGATTAGCAGAAAACATCGATGTATTTTGCGAAGACGGAGTTTTTACTGCTGATCAGGCCGAACGTATATTAAAAAAGGGAATAGAATACGATTTGCAACCAAAACTCCATATCGATGAGTTTAAATCAATAGGGGGATTACCTGTAGCTGCAGAATTAAAAGCAATTTCAGTTGATCATATGATGGTTTCAAAACCCTCCGAGTTTCCTGCTTTTTGTGAAGCTGGGGGGACAGCAGTCGTTTTACCTGGAACCTGCTTTGGATTATCACATGGACAAAAAGATTACAATTACGCAAATCGTCTTATCGATGCTAACATACCTGTTGCACTGGGAACTGATCTAAATCCAGGTACGTGCATGTGTAGCTCGATGCAAATGATGATAGAAATTGCCATTTTACAAATGGGTCTTACTATACCAGCAGCCATAAATGCAGCAACCGTAAATGCATCGTTTGCTTGTGGTTTGCAGGAGAAAGTAGGTATCCTGGAGACGGGCAAAAGAGCTGACTTACTCGTACTTTCAATTGAGTCTTGGAGGAATTCCCATATCGATTTGGACTCAATAAAGTTACAAGAGTGTTACTAAATGGAATTGATTTTGTTCCATAGATCGTGTATTATTTTCTTAAATTCAAGTATTTGTTAAAAATTTATATGGGTTATGATTCAGCTTTTGATGAATTGTAATTCAAGGGGGTTTTTTACGATGAAGCATCGACTGAATAAATTTCTTAGTATTGCGTTGACATTCATTTTATTGGGCAGTGTTTTTTCTGTTTTTCAACCGACAAAAACACATGCCTTGACAAATTTCTTCATGATTGTTCAACCTCGCAAAGTTGCTACTAGAGCAACATATCGTTTCAATGTGACCATTGAAAAGAAACTTGTCGCATTACATGAATCAATCACATTGGTATGGCCTCCCGGTACTATCATTGATCCTCCAATACCAGAAGATGAAAAAAAGCGCAAAGAAAGACTTACGCAAATCATCGAATCTATGTCTATTGGACTTTCTCCTTGCTCTGCCTGTCAAGGTTTACCCGTGATTGAGGATACTCCAGAAGGCGGCATTTCTCTACGTTTCAATACTCATATCGAGTTAAATCCTGAAATTGAAGGATACAGAGATATCGTTGTTACAGTACCCGATACTTGTGGCTTTGTTACTCCTCCAAAGCCTGCCAAATACCAGTGGAAATTTGCCACTGGAGCAGAACCATCCTTTGTTTCTTCTGAACCTTTTGAAGTTGTAGAGAGTGCTATCGGAGTACCCGAAGGAATGCCAGAAGTTGAAGTTCTTCCTTCTTCTTTCCGTGCAAATGCATCCTATACAATCGCATTTAACGTAGGTAAGGGTGGATGGCTCAAAGAAGGTGATGGACGTATCCGAGTACGTTTTCCTGAAGGAACTGAACTTACTGAATCCGATATCCGCGAAAAGTTTATTTTGGTGAACGGAAAGCCTATCACCAGTCCTCCTCTTGCTGTCAGAAATCAACTTACATTCATTACACCCGTTGAAATTCCTGATAGCGGACGCATTGAAGTTTTCATTGATCAGGGTGCTGGCATTATCAATCCCCCTAAACCTGGAGAATATGTTTTAGAGGTTTCTACTATACCCGCTGATAAAGAATGGGTTGCCTCCAAACCATATCAAATAGAAAAAGGTGGAGCACTACTTAAAATCGTACCCGCCAAAGTAAATAAACCAGCTCGTTACTCTTTCTCATTCATCTTGGAAGCTGGTAAATCTCTGAATAAGGGAAGTAAGATTCTTGTTCAATTTCCTGAAGGAACAGTAATTCCTTCTTCTCTTGACAAATCCAAAATCAAAATTGGTGGAGAATCTGTTTCTGAAATAGCTGTGAATGGTCTCGAAGTTTCATTAACCTCTGCTGTAAACATTGATTCTGAAAACGCTGTTGATGTGATTTTTGAAGTTGGAGCTGGGATTGTGAATACAACTGAACCTGGCGATATTAAACTTGGTTATAAGCTAGAGAGTGATACAGAATACCTGATGACTTCTCCTGTTGAGCTGATTGAATCCCGACTTGAAATTCTTGACGTTTCCAATGAACCAAAAAATGCTTATTCGGTTACTTCTTGGACTATCAAAGGACTTACAGGGGACAATGGTGCCTTACAAAAAGGAGACTACATTGCTGTAACATTTCCTGATAATACTGAAATGCCCGAAGAAGTAGATCCTTCTACGGTTACTATTAACGAAGAACCCACAGAAAAAGTTACAATTGATGGCGTTACTGCACATTTTTATGTCACTCAACCCATCAAGGGCGGTGTTGAATTTGTTCTTTTAACAACATTAGAGTCTGGTTTCCGTAATCCAACTGAAGAAAAAGTGGGTTATATTCTAGAAGTAACATCTAGTACTGAAGATTTTGTTGCCGAATCACCAACATTTTATACCACACCCAAATTGCCTGTTTCCTCATATCATATCACTGGTGGAACTGAAGGGGAAAACGGATGGTATACTGAACCACCTTTAGTTTCTTTTTCTTGTGATGACCCAACTGCCGTCATTAAACTTTTCTGGGATAACAAAGATAATCAAATCATAACTTTTGACCCCGAAAGCGGCGGTAAGCCACTTGATATAGGTCAGTATGAATCCCGTATAACTTTCTGGGCTGAATCAATAACTGGTAACGAACCTAGGAAATCTTTTGTAGTGAAAGTCGATACGGTTCTTCCTGAAGTTGTAATGGAAAAACCCGAAGAAGCTAGAACCATTACGACAAAACCAACCATTGATGTAGTTGGACGCACTACTCTTATCAAAACTATTCGTTTTGGTGTAGATTCTCTCGAATTTGACTTGTTTGCATCAGTTAACGGTAAAGATATCACTGTTGAGCCTGAAACTGGTTATTTCCGAACCACCGTCGATCTTGAACAAGGTGTAAATCCTCTTGTTATCATTGCAAAAGATGAAGCAGGACATGAAAAACGTCTTGATTACGAAGTTATTTACGACACAGAACCCCCCAAAATCGATATCACATATCCTTTAGAGGGCGATGTTGTTACCAAACGAAGATTCTCCATTACAGGTGTTACCGATCCAACTGCACAGCTTACTATTAATGGTGAGTTTGTATATCTAGATCAAGATGGTTCTTTCGCCTACGAAGTTACAGCTAGAAAAGTTGGGGAAATGAAGTTTGATTTCGTTGCAACCGATCCAGTTGGAAACATGACTGAAAAAGAACTTCATATTACCTTTGGATATACCATTAAGCTGGTTATCGGCAAAAAAACTGCTACTAAAAACGGTGAAGTTGAAAACCTTTCTATGGCTCCTAATATTCAAAATGGTCGAACCCTAGTACCTTTTGGCTATATTGGCTGCGCACTAGAGCAGAAGTAGGCTAACACAAAATCCTACTACTAAACTGGTTGACACTGTTTGGTTAGAACTTGACGGAACAAAAGTAGAACTTAAAATTGGTTCTAACATTGCAAAAGTAAATGGTAAAGATGTTACCATGATGTAGCTTGCCAGATTATTAGCGGCAACACAATGGTTCCTGTACGATTTGTATCTGAGAATCTTGGCGCCGAAATTGGATGGGAAAACTCAACCCAAACGATTACCATAACCTATCCAAAATTATAAAAAACATGAGGAGGCGGTGTATGAGATTGAATTTTAAGAAGCTTTTTACAGTTAGCTTTTCAGGAGTGTTTATCTTCCTTCTTCTATTCTCTCATTACCAAGCACCATACAAGCTTATGCTGCAAACGGTACTGATTTTACACCGTCTCCATCTCCTGTCATTGTAGAACGGTTTACAGGTGGATGGTGCGGAGTTTGTCCCTATGCTTCCGCTGGTATGGATTATTGCGACTTAGTACTTAATCAAACGGAAGATGTTTTCGTTCCGCTTTCTTATCACTACCGTGATTCACTAGCATCCGCTGATACCGAAAAAGCGTTGCGAATACTACACTGTTAATTCATTTCCTCCGTAGTTGTTGTGAATAGACTTGATTGTTGGTGTTCCTAATGATGGACAATATATTGATTTCGATCAATATGTGGAAGCAATTCTTGAAGCTGATAATGCAAGAAGAGACGTTGCGGATATCCAATTAACAGCTGATTTTGATGCCCATTCTTTCAGTTTAAAAATTAAAGCCCGAGAAGACTTTGGGAAACGAAACATTAATATGATTGCAGCAATATATCAGGATTGGGTCATAACTGAACAGAAGAATGGTGAATACTTAAATCGTCATGTTGTTCGGACTATGCCCTACGGTGTTTCCGGTAAACCGGTTCGTCTTAAAGCTGATCAGATCTATGAAGAAGATAGAAAGTTTGTTCTAACTACAAAAGCTGCTGTTCAATGTGGAGTTGTAGTTTTTCTTCAAGATCAAGAAACAAAAGAAATCGTTGGCTCTGCACTATACAAATTTTCAAACGAAAACCCTGCTTTGTTTTACTGGAATGTGCCCCAGATGGGACTCCAGCAGAAGCATACATCTCTTGATACCATGACCTACAAGGTCAACAACACTCGCAATTTAAAGAGACTTGTTGTACGACTCTGGGCTGCCAACGATTACTACACTATCGAAGCTGCAAAACTTCCCGATTCAATCAAGAACAATGCCACAATTGAGTTTCATCAAAGAAAAGGAGAGATTGTCGTTACATTCGATAGGCCTTTTTCTGGATCCGGAGATCTTTTTGATTTGCTTGTAAACTTCAAAAAGGATACTGGTGAAGGTGGTGTTGTTTTCAAGATTGTTCAATTCTCTGCTTCTGATCCCGACAACAATATAGTTCCTTTTGAACTTATCGATCTGTCTTTCTTTAGCGGAGTGCAAGTAGTCCCAAACATCTATGATCTTGATAATAATGGAAGTGTCGATGATAGTGACGTTATCTTTTTAGGGAAATCTTTCGGTACTCTACGGGGTGATAAAGGTTTCCTAAAACAAGGTGATTTCAATGACGATAGAAGAATTGATCTATTGGACATCAATCACTTAATGATGAATGAAGATTGGCGGATTCGACAATTATTCGACTAATCCCACTGAAACATAACTATTGCAATCGCATATTCCTTTTCGTGCGATATGCTGACTTGTAGTTGATTTGAACGTAAATCACTACGATTTGAAAGAATATAAGGCCTGCCCTCGGGTGAATGAAGTATTTCGATATCTCGAAGGGCAGGTTTTTTTATTTGGCAGCTTACTGCTTTTATGTAGGCTTCTTTTGCTGCAAAAAAACCCGCTAATGATTCAGCAAAATTTTTTTTTCGTTGGGAATACTCCCATTCCTGTTCTGTACCGATATAGTGAATCCACCAATCGGATTGATACTGATTGCACATTTTTTCAATACGGTCAATTTTCACAACATCGATTCCACATGAAATCATTTTTTGCCTCGAATCATTTTTTTGCTTTTTGACACATTATATTATATAATGAATGTTTGTTAAATTGATTTTTTTTTGTGGATTGCAGGGTTTCTATGGTTATTTATAGCCTTGTGATTTATTTCACATGGTAATAAGGAGTTTATTGTGTCACATCAATCATTTGTGTTGAGAGATTTGAACAAAATAAAACAAGACTTTCAGGCACCTGATCTTCTTGATATGCAAAGGAAATCTTTTGATTGGTTACTCGACAAGGGCATCCAAGAACTATTAGACGAATTCGAAGAAACTGACACAACGTATGAGAGTGGGAAGGTACTGGTTCGTTTTCTAGGATATGAAATAACGAAACCAAAAGCAACACCTGATGAGTGTAAAATTAAAGGAAAAACATACAACGGGGAATTAAACCTATCTATACGTCTCACCAACACAGAGCTTGGTGAAGAAATCCATTTACAGGATAAAAACAAACGAATTGCTGTTGGGGAATTTCCATATATGACGCCCACAGGATCTTTTATTATTAACGGTGTCGAAAGAGTGGTTGTTGGACAGTTAACTCGATCACCAGGTGTATATTTTGAACAAAGTCCTTCGTTGAAAACGGGAGAACCTTTATACAAAGCTACCATTATCCCAGATCGAGGTTCTTGGATCGAATTTGAAACCAATGAAAACGGTGTTGTTTTCGTTTACCTCGACAAAAGAAGTAAAAAACTTCCAGCTACCGTAGTCTTACGTGCTATGGGCTTAACTGACGAAGACTTACGAGAAGCTTTGAAAGATGAGACTGTTGTTGAACTTCGAGTAAACTCAAAAGAGTACTTTGATGCAGTTGGAAAAAAATTGTACGATGATATCTATGACCTAACAACCGGAGAAGATCTTTATAAGAAGGGAACAACATTAACTTTTGGAATTTTGGAAGAAATCGCCAAAACGAGAATTAGCCGAATTCATATTTATGACCGCGCTTTGTCACGTTTTGCCATTGCTACATTGGAAGAAGACAATACCACCGATGAAGAGTCTGCAAAGAAACTGATCTTTTTAAAACTAAGACCCGGTGAACGATATACAAAAGAAAATGCTGACATCCAGTTTAAACAAGTGCTGACAGATCCTCGCAGAAATGATTTAGGTGAAGTTGGCCGCTATAAAATGAACAAAAAATTAGGTTTAGACGTTTTAGATCGTACTGTTACCCAGGATGACTTACTAAAACTAATTCAGTACTTTGCTAAAATCGAGCACAATACTGGCCAAACAGACAATAGGGATCATTTGGGCAACAAACGACTTCGTCTTGTTGGGGAATTATTAAAGAACAATATGCGAGTTGGCTTGCATCGGGTAATGAAAAACACGTATGAGAAAATATCCGTTACCCCCTGGGAAGAGATCCATAAACATACTTCAAGCATCATTAATCCAAGACCCCTTGAGGCTTCCATCAAAGAGTTCTTCAGCATGGGTCAGCTGTCTCAATTTATGGATGAAACCAATCCAATAGCATCCCTAACCCATAAGCGCCGAATTTCAGCTCTAGGGCCTGGTGGACTTCACCGCGAGCGTGCAGGTGCGGAAGTTCGAGACGTTCACTATTCTCATTATGGAAGAATTTGTCCCATCGAAACACCTGAAGGTGAAAACGTTGGCCTTATCAACTCATTGTCAGTATACTCAAAAATAGACGATAGAGGTTTCATTGTTGCAACATACAAGGTAGTAGAGAATGGAAAAGTGACCGATAGAGTTGTAACTTTGACTGCTGATGATGAAGATGACCGATATATCGCACAATTTGATACCCCTGTTGATGAACATGGCAATATTACATCAGATCAAGTTCTTTGTAGATATTACGAAGAATATCTTACTGTACCCAAAGAAAAAGTGAATCTCATTGATATTTCTCCATTACAAGTTTTTTCTGTGTCTGCTGGCCTTATTGCATTTTTAGAGCATGACGATGCAAACCGTGCATTAATGGGCTGTAATATGCAACACCAAGCAGTTCCTCTCATTCATCCTGAAATTCCTTATTCTGGTACTGGATTAGAAGAAAAAGCAGCCATCGATTCTGGAGCATCTGAGCTTTCTCCTCAAGAGGGTATTGTTTCATATGTCGATTCTACATCTATCTATATAACCTCTCCTGATAATGGCCACGAACAAGTTCAAATTGGTAAATTCAATACATCTCTTATTGAAAAAGTATTAGCAGAAACTGTACCCGATATTGGCGAAGTAGGACAAACTATCGATGGTAACATTCTCCATAAGCTTTTCTATAACCAAAATTTATCGATTGCATATACAGATTCAGATGTTTTTGAAACCATTGATTTGGCTGAACTGGTTTTGTATGAAAAAAACGAAGCCTTGATTGGCAGAAAACTTGTAAGCGATGTATATACCAAAACAAATAAAGTGCTTATTAACGCCGGCCGAGAGATTACAAAAGGACTGATGGATCGACTCATCGGAGCTAAAATCCCCGAAGTCGATGTTGTAGGATGGACCGGTGGAGTTGAAAAAGTCCCTGTTTTTGAAGTCAAGTATGTCCATAAGGATAACATTCCTGTTGAACGAATTCTTGTGTATTCTGATCCATATTGTCCTGACATTGAATATGGCAAGCAGATCTCCCCAAATACTTTCACAAAGTTAAAAGAACACAACGTTAGAAAAATAACACTTGTCTCAATAGAAGAGTTAAAGTTTGCTCAAACCTTCATTCTCAATCCAAAACTTAAAAAGACCGTAATTCTTGCAAAAGATGTTTACATTGGTGGTAAAGTAGCCGCACACAAAGGGGATACCGTAGACTTTCCATTGATTATAGATCTTGTGAAACACAACGTAGAAGTGATTGACATCTTTAAGTCCACAAAAGTACCCATTACAAAATTTAGAAGAACAAACCAGGATACCGTAGTAAATAAATATCCCTTAGTGACACAAGGAGATATTCTAACACAAAAAACCACAATCATTAATGGAGAAGGTTGCGATAGAGGAAGATTAGCATTGGGTCAGAATCTTCTAACAGCTTATCTTCCCTGGAGAGGTTATAACTACCAGGACGCCATCGTTATTAGTCAAAGATTAGTAGAACAAGACACTCTAACTTCTATTCATATCAAAGAACATAAAGTTCAAGTTCGGGATACAAAAGTAGGACCTCAAGAGATTACTAGAGATATCCCAAATGTTCCTGAGGAGCAACTGCGCAATTTAGATGAAGAAGGTATTATTCAGTAGGAACAGAAGTTGGCTAATGATATTTTAGTAGGAAAGATTACTCCTAAAGCAGAAAGAGTTTACTCCTGAAATGGCTTGGAGAGCAATGTTTGACAAAAAGGGACAGGATGTAAAAGACTCCTCCCTCAGTACCACCGGAGACAGAGAAACCGTTATCGATGTTCAAGTATTATCCAGAGAAGATGAAGAAAATCTTCCAATTGGAGTAAATAGAATTTAGGAAAGTGTTTATTGGAGAGAAAAGAAAGATACAGATTGGCGATAAACTCTCTGGAAGACACGGAAACAAGGGTGTTATCTCAAAAGATTTTCCCGTTGAAGATATGCCATATCTTGATGATGGAACTCCTGTTGATATTGTCCTGAACCCTCTAGGTGTACCATCTCGAATGAATGTAGATTCAGATACTGGAGTGTTTACTGGGATTGCCAATAATTCACACTCTTATTGTGTAACTACTCCCTTTGCTGGAATGACTCCTGCTGAATTAGTTGAAAAATTAGAAGAAGACGAATCTTCAAAACACGGTAAACGAGTTTTATATGATGGTTATTCAGGCGAATCTTTTGATAAACCTGTTACAGTGGGATATTCCTACATTATGAAACTGAATCATATGGTTGAAGATAAAATCCATGCTCGTTCCATAGGACCTTATGCACTGATTACCCAGCAACCACTGGGAGGTAAAGCTCAATTTGGTGGACAAAGATTCGGAGAAATGGAAGTTTGGGCTCTGGAAGCATATGGTGCGGCCTATACGCTAAACGAAATGCTGACTATCAAATCTGACGATACCGAAGGCAGAGTCAGAGCATATGAAGCCATATGTAACCGACACTTAATCCAACCAAGCAGCAATCCTGAATCTTTCAATGTTATCATCAATGAACTTAAAGGACTCGGTATTAAAATGGAAGTTGTTGAGGACTCAACTTACGATAATGATTCTTCAAGGTCTCCACTAGAGGATCCTTTAAGTCCCGATTCTACTGAAACTCTTGATTCCGATTTTGAAAAGTTTATCAGTGAAGATGATAGTTTAAGTGAAGAATTCGAAGATATGATGAGTGAGTCTAATAGTACTGTTTCTGATAATTTTAACGATACAACCAAGGAGGATCATGAATGAAGCTGTATGAAGCAAAAAACATCCGTAATGTTGTGCTAGCCGGTCATGGAGGAGTTGGAAAAACTTCAATAACGGAAGCAATTGCCTTTAAAACTAAGATTACTGACCGATTAGGCAAAATTCAGGATGGAAATACTGTTTCAGATTTTGAACCAGAGGAAACAAAACGTCAAATATCCGTTAGTTTATCCCTTATTCCCATCGAGTACAATGGTTTAAAAATCAATCTTCTTGATTCTCCAGGCTACTTTGATTTCGTAGGTGAAGTAAAATCTGCAATGATTGCAGCTGATGGAGCACTTATTGTCATAGATGTTATTTCCGGTCTTCAAGCAGGAACTGAAAAGACATTTTACTATGCAGAAGAACATAAGTTACCCACAGCTTTTGTTGTAAATAAAATTGACCGAGAAAATGTGAATATCCCTGATATGCTGCAAGCAATCCAACAGCAATATTCTGAAAAATGTCATCCAATTTTTTACCCCTACATCAAGGGAAACGTTCTTCAAGGTTTAGCAGACATTATTCACAAAACTTATTATACGCTTGATGGGAAAAAAGAAGAACTCCCTCAAGATCTTCAATCTATTGTAGAAGACAGTTACGATGCACTTTTAGAATCTGTTATCGAAGTGGATGATGCTCTTGTAGAAAAATATCTGGGTGGAGAAGAAATCTCACATGATGAGTTTCTTCAATGCTTAAAAAGGCTTTTTTACAACGAAAAGTTTTCCCCATCCTCTTTACTGCAGCTGCAGATTCAAAAGGAACAGATCATGTACTTGACTTTATGGCCACGTATATGCCAAGTCCTGAAGAAAGAGAAGGCATTGTAGCAGTAAAAGAAGATGGTAGTGAAGTTCAGCTTTCAGTAGACAAAAGTGGACCTTTGGCTGCACTCGTTTTTAAAACAATGACAGATCCATACGTCGGAAGAATTTCTTTAGTGAAAGTCTTTTCTGGAGACTTAAATTCAGATTCCAAAATTTACAATACTACAGAGGAAAAAAGCGATAAGATAGGTCAAATTGCAACCTTCATAGGTAAAAAAGATATTACGATTGATCATATTCCTGCAGGGGACATTGGCGCAATAACAAAACTTACATTAACCAAGACTGGCCATACTCTTTCTCAGCAAGATCAAGTACTTACTATTCCATGGATAAAGCTTCCTATTCCAAATGCTCGTATGTCCATTAAAGCTGATAAAAAATCAGACGAAGACAAACTCGGAGCAGTTCTTCCCAAAATCCAAGAAGATGACGTCAGTATTATTATTGAAAGAGATCAAGATACTGGTGAAACCATTATACGCGGAATGGGGGACACCCACCTGCAAGTAACCATGGAAAAGGCCAAACGAAAATTTGGTGTTTCTCTCTTGCTGGAACAACCCAAGATTGCCTACAAAGAAACCATCCGAAAACCTGTAAAAGTAGAAGGAAAACACAAAAAACAATCGGGTGGTCATGGGCAGTTCGGTCATTGCTGGCTAGAAGTACAGCCGGCTAGTAGAGGAGAGCACTTTGAGTTCGAAAACAAAATTTTCGGGGGTGCAATCCCAAAAACCTATGTTCCTGCTGTTGAAAAAGGTGTCCTTGAAGCAATGCAGCATGGCATTTTAGCAGGATATCCCGTTGTTGACTTGAAAGTAACTGTTTATGATGGATCCTATCATCCTGTTGATTCTTCCGAACAAGCATTTAAGATGGCTGGTTCTATTGCACTAAAAAAAGCATTAGACCAAGGAGAGTCAATATTGTTAGAACCTATCATGAATCTAAAAGTTCATGTACCCGAGGAATCAATGGGTTCTGTGATTGATGACTTAAATACGCGCAGAGGGCGTATTATGAGTATGAAAGTTGGAGATCAAAAAGGGTGGCAGATTATTGAAGCTCAAGCACCACTTGGAGAATTAGGAACTTACATCACAACCATTAAATCTGTTTCGGGTGCTAGAGGTTTTTATGAAATGGAATTCTCACATTATGAAGAAGCACCACCAAAAACTGCACAAAAAGTGATTGAAGAAGCGAAAGAAGACGAAGCTTCTTGAGCAAGAATATAAGCATATGCAAAGGGGGTTCTCGTTTTGGATAAACAGCAAACACGAGACAAAACAATAAAAAAACCGTCCGTTACGGATTACGAAGCGATATCTATCCATCTAGCTAGTGCAGATGAAATTCTGAGCTGGAGTTTTGGTGAAGTAAGGAAATCTGAAACCATTAGTTATCGTAACTTCAAACCAGAACCAGATGGATTGTTTTGTGAAAAAATATTTGGACCATTTAAAGATTATGAGTGCCGATGCGGTAAGTACAAAGGAAAAAGATATGAAGGCGTCATTTGTGATCGTTGTGGCGTTGAAGTTACTCGATCGACTGTTCGCCGAGAGAGAATGGGGCATATTTCTTTAGCTGCTCCCATTATCCACATTTGGTACTTGAAGACCGTTCCCTTTGTATCGTTGCTTTTGAATATGACTTCAAAATCACTACAAGAAGTTGTTTACTTTGTTAAGTACATCATTATTGATCCTGGTGATACAGATTTCAAAAAATACCAAGTTATCCGTGACGAAGAATATCATAAAGCTATTGAAGAGGGTCATCGATTCGAAGCTGGGAAAGGTGCTGAAGCAATTCAAATTCTCCTGGATGAACTTGATCTTGAATCTCTCAAAAAAGAACTTCAAGAGCAGATGAATACCACTTCTCAACAGAAAAAAACCAAACTTGTCAAAAGATTGAATGCAGTTGGTGCTTTTTTATCTACAGAACGGAAGCCCAGCGATATGATTATGTCTGTTATCCCTGTGATACCTCCCGATCTTAGACCCCTGCTCCAACTCGATGGAGGAAGATTTGCTACATCGGACTTAAATACTCTATACCAAAGAGTTATCAACCGAAATAGCCGATTGTCAAAACTCCTTGATGTAAGTGCCCCAGACATCATGATCCAAAATGAAAAAAGAATGCTCCAAGAAGCTGTCGATGCACTTATGGATAATAGTAAACGCAGCAGACCTGTTTTGGGAACTGGCAATAGACCACTTCGATCACTATCTGACATCCTAAAAGGAAAAGAAGGTCGTTTCCGTCAAAACCTATTGGGAAAACGAGTTGACTTTTCTGGACGATCGGTCATTGTTGTTAACCCGGAATTGAAACTGAATGAATGTGGCCTACCCAAAGAAATGGTATTAGAACTCTTTAAGCCATTTGTCATGGAACGTTTAACCAAAAAAGGATTGGCGCAGAGTTTACGCTCTGCAAAACTGAAAATTGAGAAATTCGATCCCATAGTATGGGGTGTGTTAGGAGAAGTGATTAAAGGTCACCCAGTTCTTTTAAACCGTGCTCCTACACTTCATAGACTTGGTGTTGAGGGATTCAAAGTTACAATTTGCGAAGGAAAAGCAATTCAAATCCCACCTTTGGTATGCCCCCCCTTTAACGCTGACTTTGATGGAGACCAAATGGCTGTTCACGTTCCTCTTTCTATTCCAGCCATTGTTGAAACTGAAACCTTAATGATGTCCAGTCGAAACTTAATGTCCCCTGCAAGTGGATTACCCAATATGTCCCCCATTCACGACGTTGTTTTGGGCTCTTATTATTTAACCCTTGACTTGGAAAGATTCGCGTTACAAAAAGCATGATAAAGGATTATGTATTCCACTCTCTGGAAAAGTACAAATTGCGTTAGACTACAAGAAAGTGAAATTCATGACCGCGTTCGCGTATATCTAGATGGTGAAATGATAAAAACCACTGTAGGTCGAGTTATTTTCAACATCCATCTACGTAAATTGCTGGTAGATTTTGCATGACCCATCTGAGTTAGCATTTATCAATGAAGCGTTAACGTCAAAAAAACTAAAACGAATCATTACAAACTTTACCAACAATTTGGAGAGGAAGTTACGGTTGAATTCCTGGAAAAAATCAAACAGCCTTGGATTCACCTACTCTACCATAGCAGGGGTAACTGTTGGAATCGACGATATGGTTGAATCACTAACTTACAAGACCGTATTCATGAAGCTGAAACTAAAGAAATACAACTGAAACAGGCCTATGAAAATGGTTTAATCTCAGATTCCGAGAGACACAAAAAGATCATTGACAACTGGAACGAATGTACATCGGACATCGAAACGGCATTCAAGAACTTTTATACAACCAATCCATTCATATGATGGCATCTCGGGTGCTCGAGGAAATCCTTCTCAAGTATCCCAGATGGTTGGTATCCGAGGTTTAATGCAGGATCCAACTGGTAAAACCATTGAGTATCCCATTAAAAATAATCTACGATCAGGATTAACCGTCATCGAATACTTCATTTCTACACACGGGCGAAAAGGACAAGCTGATCGACTCTTAAAACCTCTGATTCTGGTTATCTCACTCGACGTCTTGTTGATGTAGCTCACTCTGTTATCATTCGCGAGAACGACTGTGAGCATACTACCAAAATCGCGAGAACTGCAGCAGGAAAAACAATACGTAGGATTTCAAATCAAATTGTTGGACTCTATGCAGACCAGGATATCCGTAAACCCAAAACAGAAGAAATTTTCTTGAAAAAAGGCTCATATATTGACTACGATTCTGCTATGGCAATTGAAGAGATGGGCATAGTAGAAGTAAAAGTGATGCAAAAAGTTGAAGGTATACAGGTTGAATCCATCATCAGTGACGATAATGTCATTGAGCCTTTACGCGAAAGAATCATCGGTAGATATGCCGCTGAAGATGTCAAAAAAGGTAAGAAGATTATTGTGAATCGGAACGATCTGATAACTGAAGAGCATGCGAATCAAATTGATCAACTTGAGATTGCTTCCGTTAAGCTACGATCTCCTCTAAACTGTCTTTCAGAAAATGGTGTTTGTGCTAAGTGTTATGGTTTAGACTTGTCAACTGGAAGAGATGTTTTAGCAGGAGAAGCAGTTGGTGTAATAGCTGCTCAATCTATTGGAGAACCTGGTACCCAACTTACACTTCGAACATTCCACCAGGGTGGTGCTGCTGGAGATGATATCACCCAGGGTTTACCCCGTGTCGAAGAAATATTTGAAGCCCGTAAACCCCGCGGTGAAGCGATTATTGCCGAAGAATCTGGTATAATCAGAATTAAACACGAACAACGCCATTTAACTATATTGATTGAAAATGAGCCTTCTTCTCCAAAAACCTATGATATCCGTTATGAAAGTGGAATTTTAGTGAAAGATGGCGACAAAGTTGAGATTGGAGATCAGTTAACCAGAGGTTCCTTAAACCCACATACTTTTAAAAACTCGTGGTAAAATGGCTACAGAACAGTATTTGATTCAAGAGATTCAAAAAGTATACAAAAAGTCAGGGTGTAGATATCAACGATAAACACGTTGAAGTTATTGTAAAACAGCTCATGCGTAGAATGATTGTAAGGATCCTGGTGGAAGCGATTTCTTGCCCGGAGATCGTATTGATCGAAATCAAGTTGAAGAGACAAATCGATGGCTTAAGAGTCAGAATAAAAAAGAAGTTACTTCTGAATTACAGCTCTTACGATTGACCAAAGCCGCTTCTATTAGTGAAAGCTTCCTTTCAGCAGCTTCTTTCCAAGAAACTCCAAAAATATTAGCTGAAGCCGCAATCCGAGAAAAACGGGACTATTTAGAGGGCATGAAAGAAGCTGTTATTGTCGGTCATCCAATTCCTGCCGGAACAGGCCTTCGTTATTATCGAAGAAAATTAGGTATTCATAATGAAGATCTGTATGTTCCACGAGATACCAGCATAATGAAAGATCAAGAAACTGATCATGAATTGAAAGGAATTGAAGCTTCTAGAAACAATGATGAAGTTTTTGATGGATTAAACGAGATATCGGAGGAAATGGATTTAATAGTTGAACCAACAGACGAAGAATAAAATTGAGAGAAAAAAAAACTCTCAGAACTTTTTGTTGACTTAGTGTCAGTATTTGATAAAATCGTACTTTGGTTTGAAACTTTTTGATATATAGTGTATTGCTATGATTTTATTTATGTGTTAGAGGTGAGTTATGCCCACAATTAATCAACTGGTGAGAAAGCCCAGGAAAATTGTTAAGAAAAAATCGAAAACGAGAGCTCTGGATAGTTGTCCCCAGAGACGAGGTGTCTGTACTATTGTTAGGACGATGACACCAAAAAAACCTAATTCTGCTTTGCGTAAAGTCGCCAAAGTCAGATTAACGAATGGATATGAAGTTATTGCCTATATCCCTGGTATTGGCCACAACTTACAAGAACACTCCGTAGTTCTTATTCGTGGCGGTCGTGTAAAAGATTTGCCTGGTGTTCGTTATCATATTGTGCGCGGTGTATTGGATACAGAAGGTACTACCGATCGTAAAAGAAGCCGTTCTAAATATGGTACTCGAAGACCTAAAGGGTAGAAAGAGAGATATTGTATGCCAAGAGCGAAACTATTACCCAGAAAACCTCCTGCACCCGATGCCAAATACAACAGCATCTTGTTGAGTCGATATGTAGGAAAATTGATGCTTCATGGGAAGAAAGAAAGAGCTTTGAACATTCTCTATAAAGCTCTTGATGATGCTTCTTCTTCTTTAAAAATGAAACCTGTTGAAGTACTAGAGACTGCTACTGAATCAGTACGTCCCTTGGTTGAAGTAACCCCAAAAAGAATTGGTGGAGCTACCTATCAGATTCCTACAGAAGTCGAATACGACAAAGGAATTACGTTAGCAATCCGTTGGATTGTTATGACAAGCAGAAAAAAGAAAGGTGCTCCCATGGTTCGAAAGCTTTCTTCCGAATTTGTAGACGCTATCCGTAAAACCGGCGGTGCCTATAAAAAACGCGAAGATATGCATCGAATGGCAGAAGCAAACAAAGCTTTCTCGCATTTTAAATAACAACGTGATATTTTATGAGTAATAATCCAACAAAAAACGATTCGATTAACATAGAGAATTTAAGAAACATCGGTATTGTTGCCCACATTGATGCGGGAAAAACTACTACAACCGAGAGAATTCTATACTATACAGGCAAAATTCATCGTATTGGTAACGTAGATGACGGCAATACAACTACGGATTGGATGGTTCAAGAAAAAGAAAGAGGCATCACAATCACATCTGCCGTTATATCCTGTAGTTGGAAGGATCACACAATCAATCTGATTGATACTCCGGGTCACGTAGATTTTACTGTAGAAGTAGAGCGATCCTTACGAGTGCTTGATGGAGCTGTCGTAGTTTTTTGCAGTGTTGGTGGAGTCCAACCTCAATCAGAAACAGTTTGGTATCAAGCTGACAAATATCGTGTTCCTAGAGTTATCTATGTCAACAAAATGGATCGTGTTGGAGCAAATCTTCATCGAGTTGTTCAAGATATTAAAGAAAAATTAGGAGCCAATCCTGTTTTGGTTCAGCTCCCGATTGGTGCAGAAGATACCTTCAAAGGATCCATCGATCTCATCAGTATGAAGGCCTATATCTATAACGATGACGCTTCAGGAGATTTTACCGTCGAAGAAATTCCAGATGAATTGAAAGACGAAGCTCTTCTCTATCGAGGATCTCTTATAGAGTCTGTTGCTGAAATTGATGATATTTTAATGGAGAAATACCTGGAAGGTCAAGATTTGACTGAAGAAGAGATTATTAACGCTATAGCAAAAGGTTGCATAGAAAATATTTTCTTTCCAGTATTCTGTGGAACATCCTACCGGAATAAGTGTATTCAACCCTTATTAGATGGTATTGTTCGATATTTACCTTCACCTCTAGATATTGATCCTGTTAAAGGAATCAATCCTACTAATGATGAACAAGAAGTCCGTTATCCAAAAAATGACGAACCATTGTCTGCATTGGTATTTAAATTAGCCTCTGACCCATATATTGGAGCTTTGGCATTTACACGAGTTTACTCTGGTGTTTTAGAAGCTGGTTCATACGTTTACAACACCAACAAACGACAAAAAGAAAGAGTTTCTAGAATCGTCCGATTGCATTCTAATCAACGAGAAGATGTTGACCATATACAAGCAGGGGATATTGCTGGAATTGTTGGTTTCAAACAAAGCTATACGGGGGATACCATTTGTAATGAAAAATACCCGATTTCTTTGGAAGAAATCAAATTTCCTGAACCAGTTGTTTCTGTTTTAGTAGAACCTCAAACTAAGCAGGATCAAGACAAACTGGTAAAAGGTCTGGGGAAATTCCAATTGGAAGATCCTACATTCCGATATTCCTACGACGATGAAACAGAATCAACGGTCATTTCCGGAATGGGAGAGTTGCACCTTGAAGTGATTATTGATCGTTTGTTTCGTGAATTTGGTGTGAAAGTCAACACAGGTAGCCCCCGTGTTGCATACAAAGAAACCATTGAATTCGAAGCCAGAGGAGAAGCAAAACACATTAAACAAACCGGTGGACATGGGCAATACGCACATGTTGTTTGTGAAGTTTTCCCAATTACAACAGGAGAACGATTCATTTTTGAGGACCATATTAAGCAAGGAGTGATTCCTAAAGATTATATCCCTGCTATCCAAACAGGTATAAAATATGCATTGGAGAATGGTCCTGTAGCAGGTTATGAAGTTGTCAATGTAGGAGTTCGAATTGTGGATGGTTCCTATCATCCCGTCGATTCTTCTGAAATGGCATTTCGTACTGCTGGAGCAAAAGCCTTTCATGATGCACTAAAAAAGGCTTCTGCCAAACTTCTGGAACCCATCATGAAAGTCCAGATTGTTGTTCCAGAAAGCTATTTAGGCGACTCAATCTCTTTGATTAGTTCTCGAAGAGGGAAAGTCGGCAAAATTGAGTCTGTAGGTCAAACTCAAATTGTTTCTGCAGAGGTTCCTCTGAAGAGTATGTTTGGATTTGTTACAGATCTTCGCTCGATTACTCAAGGTCGAGGCAGCTATACGATGGAATTCTTCAAGTATGAAGTTGTTCCAGAATCACAATTAGCCACAATCATAGGAGGAACAAATGGCTAAAGAAAAATTTGAACGAACAAAACCGCATGTCAATGTTGGAACCATTGGACATATTGACCATGGTAAAACCACATTGACCGCTGCCATTACCAAAGTTCTTGCAACCGAAGGCAATACGGTTGCCAAAAAGTACGATGAAATTGACAATGCTCCCGAAGAAAAAGCTCGTGGAGTTACCATCAATGTTCACCATACCGAGTATGAAACCACCAATCGTCACTATGCCCACATCGATTGTCCTGGACACGCCGATTATATCAAAAACATGATTACCGGTGCTGCCCAAATGGACGGTGCCATCCTCGTCGTATCCGCCGCCGATGGTCCCATGCCCCAAACCCGTGAACACTTGCTCTTGGCCCGCCAAGTCAACGTTCCTCGTTTGGTCATTTTCCTGAACAAAGTTGACCAAGTCGACGACCCCGAACTCATTGAATTGGTCGAAGAAGAAGTCCGTGATCTTCTCTCCACCTATGAGTTCCCTGGCGACGAAGTACCCGTTATTCCTGGCTCTGCACTCAAAGCCTTGGAAGACGATGATACCTCCCGAGAAGGGAAATGGTCCGGTGCCATCTGGAAACTGATGGATGCTGTGGATGAATACATTCCTCTTCCCGAACGACCCATTGACAAACCCTTCCTCATGCCTATTGAAGACGTGTTCTCCATTACCGGACGAGGCACAGTTGTTACAGGTCGTATTGAACGTGGACAGATTCGTACAGGCGAAGAAATGGAAATCCTTGGTTTGTCTGCCGACCGCAAGAAAACCGTCGTAACCGGTGTTGAAATGTTCCGTAAAATCCTCGATTATGGGGAAGCCGGCGACAACGTAGGTCTTCTCCTTCGTGGTGTAGACAAAAACGAAGTCTCTCGTGGACAAGTAATCAACAAACCTGGTACCATTCATCCCCACACCAAATTCCAAGCCAAAGTCTATATTCTGTCCAAAGAAGAAGGCGGACGTCACAAAGCATTTGTAAGTGGATATCGTCCTCAATTCTTTCTCCGTACCACTGACGTAACCGGTGCCATTGCTCTTCCTGAAGGTGTTGAAATGGCCATGCCCGGTGACAACATTGAAATGACAGTCGAACTCATTTACCCTGTCGCCATTGATGAAGGACTCCGCTTCGCTATTCGTGAAGGTGGTCGTACTGTTGGTGCAGGAGTTGTGACCAAGATTTACGAATAATAGAAAGGGACAGTGAATGGAAAGTCAAAAAATGCGTATTAGACTACGATCGTATGACCATCGAATACTGGATCAATCTGTGAAACGGATACTAGAAACAGCACTCAGTTGTGGGGCTCAAGTAAAAGGTCCCATCCCTTTACCTACTCGACGACATGTATACACTGTTTTACGATCCCCTCATATTGACAAAGATTCACGCGAACAGTTTGAGTTACGTATTCATAACCGTTTAATCGATATTTGCAATCCTTCTCAAGAAGTGACACGCGCTCTTATGAATATCGATTTACCTGCCGGTGTGGATATCGAAATTAAACTCTAGACTGTCTTGGAAGGAGTACACAATGAGTCTTCGACTAATGGGTATTAAAATTGGTATGACCCATATATGGAAAGAAGAGAAGTTTGTTCCAGTAACCGTTATTCAAGTACCCGAGACGGTGGTTATTGAAAAGAAAGAAACCGCAAAGCATGGTTACAATGCTGTAAAAGTTGCAGCAATAAAAGTCGATAAAAGTCGAGTGAACAAACCTACTCTTGGTCAACTAAAAGATTATGATAGCGGATTTCGTACTATGTACGAAATGAGAGATACAGAACTTAAGGATGATCAGGAAATTAATGTAGAGCTTTTTTCCGAAGGGGAAAAAGTTGTTGTTTCCGGTATATCCAAAGGTTTTGGATTTAGTGGTGCCATGCGACGGCATGGTTTTAGAGGACAGCCCAATTCCCACGGAGCTATGTCTCATAGACGAACGGGTTCAATTGGAAACCGTTCAACGCCAGGTAAAGTAATCAAAGGAAGAAGAATGCCTGGACATCTAGGAAACACAAAAGTTACTGAGATGGGAAAAGAAGTGGTTCAGATAGTGCCAGAGAAAAATCTGCTGTTAATCAAAGGCGGCGTACCTGGAAGCAAGGGTTCCCAGGTCTTTATTAACAAGTGGGAGCGTAAATAATGAGCACAGTACCAGTTTACAACACAAATACAAAATCTCTGTCTGAAACCAATCTTGAATTCAAAGGACTTCCCGAAAAGTCCCATCAAGATTTGATTGTTAGAGTTGTTATTCAGACGCGCAATAATGCTCGTATTGGAACAGCCTGCGCAAAAACAAGAGCTGAAGTAAATTTCAGCACTAGAAAACCTTGGCGCCAAAAAGGAACAGGAAATGCGCGAGCCGGAACAAGACGATCCCCTATCTGGGTACGAGGTGGAGTTACATTCCCTCCCAGACCACGAAGCTATGCAACTCAAATCCCTAAGAAGATTAAAAGATTAGCCTTTGCATCAGCAATTAAGCACATTTTGGAAGTGAACAAAGTATACCTTGTTTCTCAACTCAATGATGAAGCAGGGAAAACGAATCCAATTGTGAAAAAATTGAATCATGAGGATTTCGCCA
Source organism: Caldisericia bacterium (assembly GCA_040767255.1). Taxonomy (GTDB): domain Bacteria; phylum Caldisericota; class Caldisericia; order UBA6126; family UBA6126; genus JAGLCW01. The sequence goes on along the minus strand of JAXGOZ010000005.1, from coordinate 17,114 downwards.
AAGGAAGAAATCTACTCATCTTCGATCCAGCTGCAAATGGCAAGCTTCTATTAAGTTTACGAAATGTACCTTCTTATATTCCTGTGGAATGGAAAGATGTGTGCACCTACGACTTAATCAATTGTAAGCGGGTCTTGATAACCGAAGAAGCTGTTCAGGGCTTAGAAAAGAGGATTGATTATGCCAAAAAATAGAGATATTCTACGTAGGCCACTTGTCAGTGAAAAATCCATGGAACAGCAAGAATCGGGCATTTACACTTTTATTGTAGATCGCTTAGCAAACAAGATTGAAATTGCACAAGCTGTTGAAGATATGTTTGATGTGAAAGTCGACAAAGTACGTACTACCAAAATTTATCCAAAACCAAAAAGAACTCGTACTGGGTATACACATACCTCTGTCATGAAAAAAGCTGAAGTGCAACTATCTGAAGGGTTTGTCATAGAAACCCTGAAGGTACAATAGAGAGGAACTGCAATGGCACTAAAGAAATACAAACCTACATCTCCTGGTACACGTGGTCGTGTTTCGGTTATACGGTCTACGAGTACAGGGAATAAGAATACCCCCTTCAAAGCACTCACATCGTCTATGAAAAAGTCCGGTGGACGAAATAATCAAGGCAAAATTACCATGCGCTATATTGGCGGGGGTACGAAAATTAAATACCGCATTATCGATTTTCGCCGTGACAAAATCGATATACCAGCTAAAGTAGCCACTCTTGAGTACGATCCTAACAGAAGTGCATTAATATCCCTGCTTCACTATATCGACGGTGAAAAACGATATATTCTTACCCCTCAGGGTTTACATGTGGGTGATACCGTTATATCGTCTGAAACTGCTGATATCCACCCAGGTAACTGCTTGACTCTAAAAAGTATTCCAACAGGAACCCTGGTCCACAATATTGAGCTGCGTACCGGATGTGGTGGAGTAATGGCTAGAAGTGCTGGAGCATACGCTCAGCTTTTAGCAAAGGATGAAAAATATGCTCATTTGCGACTTCCCTCTTCAGAAATGCGATATGTTCCTTTGACCTGTAGAGCTACCGTTGGGCAAGTGAGTAATATTGAGCATAAAGATACGGTTTTAGCAAAAGCTGGACGAAGCCGCAATATGGGATTTCGACCACGTGTACGTGGATCTGCTATGAACCCTGTTGATCACCCTCATGGTGGTGGAGAAGGAAAAGCTCCTATTGGACATCCTGGACCATTAACTCCTTGGGGCAAACCTGCTTTAGGCTACAAAACTCGTAACAAAAAGAAAAAATCTAATAGCCTCATTTTGAAGAGACGAAAATAGTAAAGGAGTTTACGATTGAAAGATAAAAAAATCCAACGAAATCGTGCAGCTGGCTATACGGATCCTAAACTTCTCATGAAAGTTGAGGCAATGAAGTTAACCGGTGAAAAACGAATTATTAAAACGTGGAGTCGACGTTCCACTATTACCCCCGAAATGGTAAGCTTTACCTTTGCCATTCACAACGGGAAAGCCCATGTCCCTGTTTATGTGAATGATGCCATGGTTGGACATAAACTTGGTGAATTTGCCGCTACTCGAACCTATCGACCACACAAGGGCATCGGCAAAGGTATTGTAGGAAAGTAGGAAACACATGGAAACATATGCAAAATTAAAATTCATCCGACTTTCTCCTTTTAAGGCACGTAAAGTTGCAGCATTGATCCGCAACAAAGATGTGGAAGTTGCCCAGGGAATATTGGGTTCTTTGCCGCATAAAGCTGCTCGTATTCTTTCGAATACACTCAAATCTGCTGTAGCAAATGCAAAAGAAAACTACTTAATGAATGAAGATTTGTTAACTGTGAGTCGTGTTTTAGTAGATGCTGCTAAACCAATGCGAAGATACAAACCTCGCGCAATGGGTCGTGCTGATGTTATGTATCATCGTACATCTCATGTTACTGTCTACGTTCGCGAAAAGGAGAACTAAACTATGGGTCGCAAAGTACATCCATTTGGATATCGAGTTGGAGTCATTTATGATTGGCGAACCCATTGGTTTGCTAAACCAAGTGATTACAACAAATTTTTAGTAGAAGATATCAAACTGCGAAAAGAGATTGATAAGCTAGGTAAAGAAGTTTGCATTTCTAAAGTGATCATAAATCGCCGTGGAAACGAACTTCGTATTCGAATTTTCACCTCAAGACCCGGAATATTGATCGGTAAACGAGGATCCAACATTGAGCAGTTGAAGAAAAGATTCGAAAAAATCGTAGAAAAATCACAAATCAAACTAGAAGTGATTGAAGTCAATTCTCCCGATATGAGCGCAAAACTTGTTTCTGAGGGCGTTGCAATGCAGATTGAACACCGTGTTGCTTTTAAACGAGCCATGAAACAAGCCATCTTCCGCACTATGAAGGCTGGATCCAAAGGTATTAAAGTTATGGTTTCAGGCCGTTTAAATGGTGCTGATATTGCTCGAACTGAATGGTTCCGCGAAGGAAGAATTCCTCTACATACTATTCGTGCAAAGATTGACTATCATGAAACAGTTGCAAATACGAAATTTGGTTGCGTTGGCGTAAAAGTATGGATATATAGTGGAGATCAACCCACCGATCCTTCCAGTTTACCTACTTTGTACGCAGAATACGGAGGATAGTAAATGCTTTTACCAGAAAGAGTAAAATACAGAATGCAACACCGAGGTCGAATGCGTGGTAAAGCTTACCGAGGCTCTAAAGTGTCCTTTGGAGACTATGGGATTATGGCTCTCGAACCACATCGCGTTACCGCAAGACAAATTGAAGCATGCCGTCTAATTATTACACAAAACGTATCCAAAACAGGCCGTTTTTGGATTCGAATATTTCCCGATAAACCGGTTACAAAAAAACCTGCCGAAGTCCGTATGGGTGGAGGAAAAGGTGATGTAGATCGTTGGGAAGCTGTTGTGAAACCCGGTAGAATTATGTTTGAGTTTGTTGGTATCCCAGAAGAGGATGCAAGAAGAGTAAACAGACTTGTCAGTGCAAAACTACCTATGCCAATAAAGCTTGTTATTCGAGAAGAACAGGAGGCTTTTTAATGAAGTTATGGCAGATTAAAGAGCTTTCAACAGAAGAAATGGAAAAACGAATTCCTGAGTTGCGAAAAGAATTGTTTGAATATCGGTTTAAGATGATGATGCAACAGGTTGATGAACCTCTCAAAATCCGAAATCTTCGCCTTGATATTCGACGAATGGAAACAATCCTTCGTGAGAGGAGAGATTCATGAGTGCAGAAAATAGAAAAGTTCTAACCGCTGTTGTAGTCAGTGATAAAAACAAGAATTTCCGTGTTGTAGAACAAAAAATCCGTGTTCTTGGACATAAACTCTATCGGAAGTTAGTGAATAAAACTCGCAAGTTTCATGTATATGATGAAACAAATACTTCTAAGGTTGGTGATGTGGTTACAATTCAAGAAAGCAAGCCATACTCAGCCACCGTACGATGGAAAGTTATATCCATTCAATCGTCGGATAGCATGGAAGGAGTTTCAAAATGATTGGAATTTACTCAAGGCTAAAAGTTGCAGATAACAGTGGTGCCAAAGTTGTCTCTGTTATCCGAGTCGTGGGTGGTTCAAGAAGAAGATATGGTTTTGTTGGAGACCGCATTGTGGTAACTGTTAAACAATCCATTCCCAATGGACAAATCAAAAAAGGAACCGTAGAAAAAGCGGTTATTGTTAGAACTGCTTTTCCTGTTCGTAGACCAGATGGTTCCATCGTTCGATTTGATGGAAATGCAGCAGTCATTATCGATGATGACGGAAACCCTAAAGGAACCCGTATTTTTGGACCTGTTTGTCGAGAACTTAGAGAAAAAGGATATATGAAGATAATATCCTTAGCACCCGAGGTGATATGATGAAACTCAAATTACGCAAGGGAGACAAAGTCCTTATCCAAGTTGGTAAGGATAAAAATGAACGCGGTACAATACAGCGAGTTGTAGATGCGAAAACAGATCATCCACGAGTAATCGTAGAGGGTTTGAATATGTGTCGAAAGCATGTAAAACCAAATCAGAATTTGCCACAAGGGGGTATTTTAGAAAAAGAAAAACCAATTCAACCTTGCAAAGTAATGCTGATTTGTCCTTCTTGTGCTCAACCCGCACGCGTTGGTAGAAAAAATCTTGCAGATGGAAAACATGCTCGCTATTGTAAAAAATGTGGCGAGTTGATTGACAAATTATAGGAGCGTTACTAGATGGCTAAAGCGAAAAATCAAGAAAAAACTCAAAAAATGGAAACCAAGAGAGAAATTCCAGCTTCTGCTCTTATTGAACAATACAACAACGATATTGTCCCAAAATTGAAGAAGCAATTTAGCTTTACATCTGTTATGCAAGTACCTAGAATCCAGAAAATTGTAATCAACCGTGGAGTAGGTGAAGCTACAGTCGATACAAAAGCTCTCGAGTCTTCGCTTGATGAAATGTATACAATTACTGACCAAAAACCCGTCGTCAAAAAAGCCAAAAAATCCGTCGCGAATTTTAAATTAAGAGCCGGCCAACCTGTCGGTACAATGGTAACTCTACGAGGTAGACGCATGTATGCTTTTTTAGAAAAGTTGAATAATGAAGCATTACCCCGTATTAGAGATTTCCGGGGACTAAACCCTAATTCTTTTGACGGACGAGGGAATTATACATTTGGTATTCGAGAACAATTGATCTTCGCAGAGATTGATTACAATAAGGTTGACAAGGTAAGGGGTTTCAATGTGTCCATTATCACAAATGCCCCAACAGATGAGATAGGAAAAGCCCTGCTTGAAGCGTTTAGCTTTCCATTTCGAAAGGACAAAAACTAATGGCAAAAACAGCTTTAATAAACAAAAGCAATAGAAAACCAAAGTTTTCTACTAGGGCATATAATCGTTGTAAAATTTGCGGAAGACCCCATGCGTATTATCGTGACTTCGGCTTATGTCGACTTTGTTTGCGAAAGTACGCAAATGAAGGGAAAATCCCTGGATTAAAGAAAGCAAGTTGGTAGGAGGAACGTATGTTAGCAGTAGATCAACTTTCAGATTTTATTTGCAGGGTGAAAAACGCAAACACAATTTTTGAACCCTCTGTAGAAACGTATTCGAGTAAAACGATCAGTTCTATTGTTCAAATCCTTAAAGATGAAGGATTCATCAGAGATTTTAATGTTTTTGATGAGAATGGTAGAAAGAAAATCAAAATCTATTTGAAGTATACACCTGATCGCGAACGAATACTTACCGATATTGTCAGAATTTCGAAGTCTGGACGAAGAATTTATTCTCCTTGTGATAAAATTCGAAAAGTCAAACGAGGAATGGGTCTGGCAATCATATCTAGCTCAAAAGGAATTATGACAGATAAAGAAGCTCGCAAAATCCGAGTTGGCGGAGAAGTCCTCTGTCATATTTGGTAGAGAGGTAAAGTATGTCAAAAGTAGGCAAAAAACCAATCAATATTCCCGGTTCCGTATCAATAAATATTGATCAAGAAAATCGGATTATAAGAGTGAAAGGTCCCAAAGGGGAGCTTTCACAAGCCTTCTCTCCGGTTATTGATCTTGTTATTGATGATGGAGTGATGGAAGTTAAAAGACAAAATGAACAGAAAAAATCCAAAATGTTGCATGGTTTAACCAGAGCCTTGATAGCCAATATGGTAGAAGGCGTAACCAATGGATTTACAAAAAGACTTGAGTTGAATGGTGTTGGATATCGATGCAAAGTGGAGGGAAAAAAGATTTCTCTGAATCTAGGCTTTTCTCACCCTATTGTTATTGATCCACCCGATTCAATTTCTTTTGAATGCCCTGCTGAAACTATCATTGAAGTTAAAGGCATTGATAAACATTTAGTGGGTCAAGTAGCAGCCAATATCAGAAAGCTTCGCAATCCAGATCCTTACAAAAATAAAGGCGTGAAATACAGTGGCGAAGTGTTGATTAAGAAGGCTGGCAAAGCTCTTGGAAAGGGTGCTTAGTATGCTAAGAAAACAAGAATTACGACAAATTCGACATATTCGGCTACGAAAGAATCTCTCTGGAACCGAACAAAAACCCAGAATATCTTTTTACCGAAGCATCCGTTTTCTGTATGCTCAGTTAATTGATGACACAAAGGGACATACATTAATGGCTGCTTCTACAAAAGATGCAGATATTAAATCTTCAATTCAGCAAGGTTCACTGAAATGCAAAGAAGCTGGAAAAGTTTTAGGCTCTTTTCTAGGAAAGAAAATGAAAGAAGCTGGTTTCACTTCTTGTGTATTCGATCGAGGTGGATTCCAATACCACGGTGTTGTTAAAGAATTTGCTGATGCAATCCGTGAGGAAGGAGTGAAATTCTAATGGATAAAGAAAAACAGAATTTCTACAATGAAGAAGTTATCGAAGAAGAAGCTGCTGATCAGTTTGAAGAAGAGATAATCCATATCAACCGTGTTTCAAAAACTGTTAAGGGCGGAAAAAGAATGAAATTCCGCGTTCTCATGGTTGTAGGCAATCGACAAGGAACTGTCGGCATTGGCATTGGTAAATCTGACCAAATACCCAATGGCATACGCAAGGCAGTCAATGGAGCTAAACGCGAAATGGTAGAGTTTCCTATCCGAAAAGGGACTCTTCCTTACGATGTAATCGGACGACAAGGATCTGCAAAGGTGTACTTGTTTCCTGCTGTTCCTGGTACTGGGATTATTGCAGGCGGATCGGTACGAAAGATTCTTGAAAAAGCCGGTATAACAGATGTTGTTGCCAAAATTATTGGATCTCATAATGCCGTGAACACTGCTCGAGCAACCATTAATGCTCTCGAACAACTGCAAGATCCCGTTGAGGTTAGTAAGCAGCGTGGTGTACCCATGAAGCAGTTGTTTGGTATATAGGATTTTGGAGGCTATTATGGATATGAATCAATTACCCATCCGTAAAGGAAGTTCAAAACCTGCAAAACGCTTAGGTAGAGGCTCTAGTTCCGGAAAAGGTGTCCGATGCTCCTATGGAAACAAAGGTGCAAAAGCTCGCTCCGGCAGAGGTAAATCAATCGGTTTTGAAGGAGGACAAACTCCTTTTTACCGTCGTATACCTAAGTTTAGAGGGTTTTCTTCTCTTACACCCTATAAATGTGTAGGAGTTACACTCCAGTCTTTAAATCGTTTTTTTGAAGATGGAGATACTGTAACTCTTAGTCTGTTAAAAGAAAAAGGAATCGTTTCCCCAAAAGCAGAATCCTTCAAAGTTATTGCTACTGGTTCAATAGAAAAAAAGCTAACGGTACAAGGAACTGCATCCCAATCTGCCAAAACCCTTTTAGAGGAACAAGGTGGGAAGGTAGAGGGGGTATAAATGTTAAAATCCTTTTTGGCTGCACTAAAGTTACCTGAAGTTCAGAAACGAATATGGATCACAATTGGGATCTTTATTCTTATTCGACTTGGGTATTATTTGGTTATCCCCTATATTGATCGTGCTGTTATTGCGGAAATGGTCGGTCAAGGTGGATTTTTAGCACTGCTTGACCTTTTTTCTGGTGGTGGATACCAAAATTTCTCCATTTTCTCATTAGGTGTCCTTCCATATATTAACTCCTCCATTATCCTACAACTATTAGTAGTTGTTGTCCCCCATCTTGAATATCTATCCAAAGAAGGTGGAGAAGACGGAAGAAGGCAAATTGCACGATATACAAACTATCTTGCTCTAGTTTTAGCTGTATTACAAGCTTTCATGTTCACGAACTATGTTTTTACAGATGCATTAACCAATACATCAATTATGGCAAAGATTGTGATCATCATTACACTAGTGGCCGGATCGTTCCTGTTAATATGGCTCGGTGAGTTTATTACGGAAAAAGGGTTAGGAAATGGTGTTTCCTTAATCATTTTTGTGGGAATTATTACTCGAATACCCATGTCATTTCGTGAAGCTTCTACCATGTTGCAGGGAGGAACATTATCGTGGGTTACACTATTAATTGCAATGATTGTATTGGTTGTAGTTTTAGGTGGGATCATCTTTTGCTATCAATCGGAACGTAGAATTGCTGTTCAGTATTCACGCAGAATCAGCGGAGGAGGATCAAGTACCCAAACAAGCTATATCCCCATTAAGTTGGTTCAAACCGGTGTACTACCCATAATTTTTGCATCCTCTGTTTTAACATTCCCAACTATTATTGCACAATTTGTACAAGGAACAGCATTTGCCGAGTTTACACAAACTTATTTGGCATCCCAAACCACTTGGGTCTTTAATGTTGGATTCTTTTTACTCATTGTGTTCTTTACTTATTTTTACACAACAATCACCTACGATCCCGATCAAATGTCTGAAAACCTACAAAAATCAGGTGGTTTCATCCCTGGAGTTCGCCCCGGAGTTGCAACATCGGAGTTTATCCGTTACGTACTTTCTCGTATTACCTTCCCCGCTTCCATTTTCCTGGGTGCTCTAGCTGTTGTACCAAACATACTGCTTCTTTCTACCAACCTCTCTATTTTCTATTTCGGTGGTACATCCATCCTGATTATTGTTGGTGTAGCAATTGAAACTTCGAACCAGATGGAAGCTTTCTTAGCTATGAGACAATACAAAGGTTTCTTACGCGGATGATTGTCGTTTTAATCGGACCTCCTGGTTCTGGTAAGAGTACGCAGGGACATTTGCTCTCTAAAGAATACAATATTCCTTTTATTGGAGTGGGAGATTTGGTTCGAGATATGATTCATTCGGATGAGAATGAATATGCACAGAAAGTAAATAGTGGCAATTTACTTCCTGATGACATTGTATTTGATATTGTCAAAACAGAATTGGAAAAGCACAATTTGCAGCAAGGTGTTTTGATTGAGGGATACCCAAGAACAATTCGTCAAGCAGAATTGTTGGATGATTTCCTGAAAAACAAGCAACTTGCAGTAGACTGTGTATTGTATTTAAACAAAGTTTCACAAAAACAACTTTCCAATCGTATTGCCGGAAGATATCAGTGTCAAAACTGTGGGGCAACTTACTCCAAAGAGCGTGTTCCACAAAACTTGCTTTGTAATCGTTGTAATACTCCACTCGTACCAAGGGAAGATGATGCCTCTGAATCACTTATATGCCGCATGAAAGAGTATCAGAAAAAGTCTTTACCGGTGTGTGAATATTACGAAAAAACAGACCGAATATGTGCTATTGATGCATCAAAGTCTATTGAAGAAGTGTTTACCCAATTAAAAAACTGTTTAGAAAAGGATAAGAATGATCCTTTTAAAAAGTAAGGATGAGATTCAACGAATGAGAAAAGCTGGGCATATTATTGCTTGTACAATGATGAAGCTTCAAGAGGCTATACATCCTGGTGTTACAACCTCTGAATTGGATTCTATTGCCTACGATTATATTCTTACAAGCAATGCAAAACCCAATTTCCTTGGGCTCTACAATTATCCAGCTACCATTTGTGCATCTGTGAATGAAGAAGTGATTCATGGTATACCCAGCTCACGAGCATTGCAAGATGGAGATCTCGTTAAAATTGATATGGGATGCATATGGGGTGGTTATCATTCTGATATGGCACGAACATTTCCAGTAGGTACCATTAGTAAAGAAAGGTCTCGATTGATTGAGGTAACAAAACAAGCATTGTCCATTGCTATACAGACGTCTATCATCGGCAATTCAGTTGGTGATATTGGATTTGCTGTTGCTCAATATGTAGAGAAAAACGGTTATTCTGTTGTTAGAGAATATTGTGGACATGGAGTTGGATTACAGCTACATGAAGAACCACAGGTTCCCAATTTTGGTCAAAAAGGCAAAGGCCCATCTCTTCGAGAAGGAATGACCTTAGCCCTAGAGCCAATGGTAAACGAGGGAACATGGCAAGTTAAAACACAAGATAACGGCTGGACGGTGGTCACTGCAGACCAAAAAGATTCAGCCCATTTTGAGAATTCAATTTTTATCGGTCCAAATGGACCAGAAATTCTAACAAAAATACAGGGAGAATGCGTTTGAGTACAACTAAAAGCAATTCAGACATACTAGAAACTGAGGGCGTCATTGTGGAAAAACTTCCAAATTCACAGTTTCGCGTTAAGTTAAAAAATGGACATGTCATTTTGGCACATATAGCCGGAAAAATGAGAATGCACTATATTCGATTGGTAGTTGGTGACCGTGTAAAGGTAGAAATTAGCCGATACGATCTAACTAAAGGTCGCATCACCTATCGAACGTAACCGGAGGAACGTTATATGAAAATTTCAGCATCAGTAAAAAAACGATGTAAAGACTGTAAAATAGTACGACGTAAAGGTCGTATTTATGTGATTTGTACAAACCCTAAACACAAACAGCGTCAGGGTTAAGGAGGAATTTATGGCTCGAATCGCTGGTGTAGACTTACCAGATAACAAAAGAATTGATATTGCACTTCGCAGACTCTATGGTATTGGTCCTGTCAATGCAATAGATGCTTGCAAGCTAGCAAGTATTGAAACAACTGTTAAATTAAAAGATCTTTCTCAAGATGAGATTATGAGGCTTCAAAATGTTATTCAAGAAAACTTCCAAGTAGAAGGAGACTTGAAAAAAGAAGTCACACAGAATATTCGTAAACTAATGGATATCGGTTGTTACAGAGGAACCAGACATAAAAGAGGTTTACCTGTTCGAGGACAAAGAACTCGTACCAATGCTCGTTCCCGTAAAGGTCCTGTCAAAACCGTTGGTAAAAAGTAAAGAAAGGATTTTCAATGGCTGAAGAAAAAGTAAACATGAACCAAAATGAAAATACACCTGGAACCGAAGCAACTCAGCCCGGGGATGGCGCTGCTGTTACCGCATCGAGTTCTTCTGCTCCAAAATCATCCCGCAAAAAAGGGAAAAAACGAGCTCCAGTAGATGGAAAAGCATATATAAAGGCTACTTTTAATAACACCGTTGTCAGTATTACCAATAATAATGGTGACGTTATTAGTTGGGGAACAGCTGGCGTTGGTGGCTTTAAAGGAACCCGTAAAGGTACTGCTTATGCTGCCCAAGTAGCTGCAGAACATGCTGCAAAAAAAGCTATCTCCATGGGAATGCGAACAGTTCGCGTATATGTCAAAGGGCCTGGTCCTGGACGAGAAACTTCTATCCGAGCTCTTTCTGCAGCAGGTTTAGATGTTACCTATATTGCAGATGTTACCCCCATCCCCCACAATGGATGCAGACCACGTAAACCGAGAAGAAGTTAGGAGTTAGTTATGGCAAGATTTATACAACCATCATGCAAACGATGCCGCCGTTATGGCGAGAAATTATTTCTCAAAGGGGATAAATGCAATACGAAAAAATGCCCCTTTGAAAAACGTCCTACAGTACCTGGCATGCACGGGCAATCCGGACGAAGAAAAAAGATTACAGACTATGGAATCCATCTTCATGAAAAGCAGAAGGCGAAATTTTATTATGGCGTCATGGAATCCCAATTTAAGGGATACTACAATGAAGCTGCTAGACAAAGACAAATACCAACAGGTGATCGACTAATCCAGCTACTGGAATCTCGATTGGACAATGTTGTTTATCGCTTAGGTTTAGCTACGTCCAGAGCACATGCAAGACAGATAATTTTACACCGCAAAGTTAAAGTGAATAATCATTTCTGCAATATCCCTTCCTACAGCGTCCGACCAGGTGAAAAAATTAGCTTTGTGCCCTCTCTTAGAGAGAATGTATTCGTCAAAGAAGCTTTGTCAAAAACAGCTTCTATTGATGAATGGATTTCTTTTGATGCAGAGAATTTGGTAGCAGAAGTGCTATCCTTACCACAGAAAGAAAAAGTTCAAGTACCCTTTAACGAACAATTTATTGTTGAATTCTACTCCAAGTAAAGAGGATAATGAATTGAGAGGTTTATCATGAGAACCAATTCCTGGAAGAATTGAATCTAAATGTAGTGAGTGAAAATCTTATGAAGGAGAATATATCATTGGTCCCTTACATAAAGGTTTTGGAATTACCATTGGCAACTCTCTTCGCCGAGTTCTTCTTTCTTCCATCGAAGGTGCAGCAGTAGTTGCTGTACGCATCGAAGGGATATCTCATCAATTTACTCCTATTGAGGGAGTTTTAGAAGATGGGATTCAGATTGTAGCGAATATAAAAAGGCTTGTATTACGATCCCATTCCTCTGAACGAAAAATTCTGGAATTAACCAAAAAAGGAGCTGGTCCCGTGAAGGCTTCAGATTTGTTCTGTCCAGAGGGCATTGAGGTTATGAACCCAGATTTAGTGTTGATGAATATTGTTGATGATGCGTTCACGCTAAACATGCAACTGTACGTCGAATCTGGAATCGAATATAAGCTTGCAGAAGAGAATCGTGAACTTTCCTACCCGATTGATACGTTTCCAATTGATTCGATGTATTGTCCTGTACGCCATGTCTCGTTTAAAGTGAGCCAGGTCATGGTGCAGGAATCTCTGGATTTTGAAAACCTGAGCATATCCATTGAAACCAATGGAGCTATCGATCCAAGAACTTCGCTAGATCAAGCATCAAAAATACTTGTAGAGTATTTCAGAAATATTTTACAAGAACCTATCGAAGAAGAAGTAGAAGAAGTCCAAACCGATGACGAGTCAGAAGAAATTCTTACAAAAGCACTTGATGATATTATTCCCCTTTCGGTTCGAACCGGGAATGTGTTCAAAAAAGCAGGAATATATACCGTCAGTGATCTTTTTGAGAAAACTAAAAAAGAATTGCTGGCTCTGAAGAATTTCGGTGCAAAATCTTTATACAGTACAATTGAGGAACTGCTCAAAGTACCAGAGATTGAAGCTTTACAGAACAAAGACAGATTCCCCTTAATCGTCGATTTTTCTGACTTATCAAAACCGAAACCCAAAGTCAAAAAACCTGTAGAAGAAGAAGTAGCACCTGAAAAAGAAATTTCCAAACCAGTTGAAAAACCGATTGAACCTACTCAGGAAAAACCTGAAGAAGTAATCCCTCAAACAAAACCACCAACACAATACGATACACTACCGGCCGAAGAAGTCCTGAAACTCAATATTGATGATGTAGCAAAACATATCGGGATTTCCCAAAAACAGCTTGCTAAACTCAAAAAATATGCAATCGAAGTGATCGGTGACTTAACTGATGTAACTCGAGAACAATTGTTAACTGGAGACCATAAAGTAACGAAGAAAAATGTTGAAAGAGTTGAAGAATTCTTACGTCATTATGGTCTATCACTGAAAGAAGACTAGAGGAGTAATGTATGAGGCATAGACGAAAAAATAGAAGATTGAATTTCTATTCCGCACAAAGAAAAAGTGTACTTCGTACCATGACAGTGTCCCTGATTAAAGAAGAAAGTGTAAATACCACCGATGCAAGAGCCAAAGAAGTAAAAAGATACGCAGAATCTATCATTAATCTTAGTAAAGAAGATTCATTGAACAATCGACGTATGGCTTTTACAAAACTGCGCGACAAAGATGCAGTAAAAAAGATGTTTGGTCCTTTGCATGATCGTTATCAAGAACGTGATGGCGGCTATATTCGCATTTTCCACACAGGATTTCGCAGAGGTGATGCTGCCAAAATGTGTATGTTGAAATTAGTGAATTAGAATTCTTTCGACTATACAAAAATTGAACTTCATTCAATTTGAACACGTTACTTATCAGTATCCCGAAGCAGAAGACACAGTCTTCGCGCTTCGGGATACTTCCTTTTCAGTCCAGCCAGGTCAATTTGTAGCTATTGTTGGAGCGAATAGTTCCGGCAAAACTACTCTTGGACGTTTGTGTAACATGCTTTTAACACCTACCAAGGGTTCTGTTGTAGTGGATGGATTGGATACTTCAAATCCTGAAAATCTATATCCAATACGAAGCAAAGTAGGAATGATATTTCAAAACCCTGATAATCAGATCGTTTCTACAACTGTAGAAGAAGAAATTGCATTTGGGCTAGAAAATTTACAAGTACCAACACCACAAATTCAAGAACGGGTAAATGCAATTATCCAAGACATGGACTTAACATCAATCCGTGAAAGACCTCCCCATTTATTATCGGGCGGACAAAAACAACTACTTTGCATTGCTTCTGTTCTTGCTATGGAACCATCTTGTATTGTATTTGACGAACCCACTTCTCTGCTTGATCCTGTAAGTCGAAAACTTGTTTTGCGACAAATCCATTCTCTGTACAAAAAAGGCATGACAGTGCTATATATTACCCATATTATGGAAGAAATATTGATGGCAGACACTCTTATTATCCTAAACAAAGGGCAGATCGTATTTCAGGGAAATCCTATCGAGGCTTTTTCTTTTGATACAGAAACTCTGTACAACTATCATCTGTATCCACCTCCATTGATTCAAGTTATGAATCAATTGCAACTATCTGGAGTCCAATTTCCAAATGGGATTGTAAATGCAAAACAATTAGCGGAATTTTTATGTCAATACAAATAAACCAATTAGACTTTACCTATGATAAGGGCCTTGTCTACGAAAAAGAAGCTTTGCGTAATATTACCATGACAATTCCCGATGAAGGAATTATTGGAATTATTGGCCATTCAGGATCAGGTAAATCTACTCTCATTCAGCATTTCAACGGACTTATCCTACCTCAGAAAAAGAAAACTATTGTAGTAGATGGTGTTGATCTTTTTACTGTAGAAGGTAGTTTGAGTTGGTTACGAAAAAAAGTGGGACTTGTTTTTCAGTATCCTGAAAATCAACTTTTTGAAGAAACAGTAGAAAAAGAACTAGCATTTGGACCTAAGAATTTAGGTATTCCGGAAAAAGACATTCCTTCTCTAATTCGGCATTCTCTGGAGTTAGTAGGGCTGAATTATGATGAGTACTATGATCGTTCTCCCTTTGCATTGAGTGGGGGTGAAAAAGAAAGGTCGCAATTGCGGATATCCTTGCTATGAATCCCTCTTATTTAGTTCTTGACGAGCCAACAGCTGGCTTAGACCCAGTTGCCCGAAAAGAGCTTTTACAGAATATTCAACAGATACAACGTCAGCAAAACATGACGGTTATCATGGTATCTCATGATATGGAAGAAATAGCTTCTGTTTCTGAATATGTGTACGTGATGAGTGAAGCAGAAATCAAGCTTGAGGGTCCAACCCTTGATGTTTTTACACAATATGAAAAATTGCGTCAACTTCAACTTGATGTGCCTGAACAAATCGAAATATTGTCCTATTTAAAACTCCAAGATTCCTCTGTCAATATTCGTCATGTTGATATTGATGAAACGAGTCAAGAAATCCAGTCATTTCTACAACGAAAAAGAGACGGTCATGGAATTTAAGAAGAGTATTTCGATTGGCCAATACATTCCAACTAATTCATTCGTGCATAAATTAGATCCACGTTTTAAAATGATCTTTTTGATGGCTTTCATTGTCTGTGTGTTTTTTATTCATACAGTGGAAGGCTATCTTCTTCTTCTAGCTTACATGCTGTTTAGTGTAGTTGCAACTAAAATTTCAATTCGACACTTTTTACGCGCTTTAAAGCCTATCATCTTTTTGTTGATTTTCACAACAATTCTTCAACTTTTCTTTACCAAAACGGGAACTATCCTTGTGGATTGGTGGATTTTTAAAATCACAATGGACGGAGTCTATGAAAGCATTTTTATTTTTTTACGATTGATTTTACTCGTTTTTGCTTCTTCTTTACTTACATTAACTTCTACACCAATGGAATTAACTGCATCTCTGGAATATGTCCTTCATCCCTTCAAATACGTAGGTCTTCCTGTCTCTGAAATATCCATGATGATTACCATTGCACTTCGATTTGTACCCACTATCATGGAAGAAACAGACCGATTGATGAAAGCCCAAACCGCCAGGGGTGTCGATTTTGAAAAAGGGAGTTTAATGAAGCGAATAGCCAATTTAATCCCCATCATTGTACCATTATTTATATCTGCACTTCGCCGGGCAGATGATTTAGCAATTGCAATGGAAGCAAGATCTTTTCAGGTTGGGAAACCTAGAACTCATTTGCATGTATTGGTTTTTCACTTGAAAGACTATCTCTTTCTTCTGTTTTCTCTTTCTTATGTAATTGTCATCTCCATCTTTTTCTGATGGGTGTCGCTCGTCGATTGGGATGGGTTTGCTATGATGGATCCTTCTACCATGGATTTGCCAAAAACAACCATATATCCACCGTACAAGGGTTCATAGAAAGAGTATTGTGTAAAACATTCAAAATCCTTCCCTCCGATCTTTACTTCACGTTTTCTTCCCGCACAGATGCTGGCGTTCATGCCCTTGGACAACCTGTTTGCTTTGATGCCCCACAGTATTTTTCCGATCAGGTATTGTTGGAAATTCTGAATCACCACTTACCATTTACAATTCAGTTTCGATCTATTACCTCGGTTAATCCCGATTACAATTTACGCAGTTCAATCCAAAGAAAAGAATACTGGTATGTGATTTCGAATGAAAACCAGGGAGTAGTCTTATCACGCTATTGTTGGATGATTCCGAAAGCAGTGTCGGTGAGACATTTACATCAAATGACTGAGATATTGTGCGGAACCAATGATTACAAAAATTTTGCCAAAGATGCAAAGCAATATGACAGTACAATCTGCACGGTTCACTCCATTGAATTAATACCTGCTCAAAATCTATCAAAAGAAGCGTCTATTCCGGTTGATTTTCCATTTAAAAGGGGGTTTGATGGATTCATTATATCCGTAACAGGGAATCGATTTCTTCATAATCAAGTACGCCGGATGTGTGGATGTATGGTCCATGTAGCCTCCCAGCAATTACAAGATGATTCGACCTTACCATGTAAGAACTTTCAAGAGTTTGTACAACTCTACCATAATGCATGTAGTATAAAAGCACCTGCGCAGGGATTGTACTTACGAAAAGTTCAGCTAGATCAAAGCAATTTGGGGTAAGTAAACCGGATCAATTGGGAATAAGAATTGCATTCCCGGGAAAATCCTTGATGCTCCAAGATAGGACAATTGTCGAATCCGAAGATCTTCTACCCCTTTTTTTAACTTTGTATTGATATATA
>JAXGOZ010000004.1:0-141413 GCA_040767255.1 Caldisericia bacterium | reverse complement strand
ACAAATTCTCTCAATATTATTGATACAATACCCACTCCACTAGAAGGATACTCTCCTTACTACGTTATTCCTTACCAGCTCGATGATTCCAAAGGCTTCTTTGTATTCTACAAGAATAATGATACAGAAAAAACCATCTCCATCTATCACGAGGTGCCATGATTCTAAAACTTATAGCTATTAGAGCACAACACGATTTAATCCTGGGAATACCATGAAATTTGTTATCGATATCAATTGAAAACTGTCTGGTAAGATAACGTTATCCATCCTCCTTTATTGCCTGTGTGAAAGAGGGAGGATGGATTGAAAGTTACTTTTTTTGCTTATGAATAGGTAAAAAAGTGAACACTCAAAGATGGATCTTTCTTTGGTTGTTGAGTATTGAAAGGAATATGAAATGCAAACATTAGATATCAAAAAGTTGATTTCTTGTCTCTGCGGGTTTCTGATTGCACTACAACAATCCAACATAACGATCTTATCCAATACATAGAAATCGTTGATATGCGTGCGAATTCAGAGATTCAATCCGTAACAATTCCTGAAGAAGGTTTTTTTCTGGAATATGCAATGCCTTTTAGTAACGAAGAAGAGAAGGGGTATTTTCTATTCTTTAAAAACGAAGAAACTTCTCAAGCAATAGCAACTTACTTAATCCTTGAAGGACAGTAGAAAGTATGGAGGGTGCTAATGATGAATGAGTCATCATGTTGTGGAATCCTTTGGTTGTACAGCGTTACTTGGTATGGTTGTTCCGCTTCATCAAGTTGAAAAAAAAATGGAATTATCGCGTGGATGGGATCTATTATCTGGTAGACGAATTGAATGAAAATCGCAAAATCCTCCCTAATGAATATGGATATCTGCGTTGGAAGTATCTACGACAAAAACTAGACATCGGTCATAATGGTTTAACCTTGCACATTGTTGATCATCATTCCCAATTTGCAGGAAGAGGTGAAGGAAGTTCATTTGAAGAGAGACAGCAAAGCTTGGTAGAGGAAATATCCAATCTTCTTCATCAATCAAGAAGTACACTACACATAGCTGAAACAGAAGTAACCATTGATCAATCACGCGATCAACATGAAATGCAAGTTACCTATCACATCAACTGGGAAACTCTTTGGACTGTTCCAAAAAAGTAGACGCTCTGATTCAATCCGATCAATCGATGATTGTACTGGGAAGCAGTCTATATATGCTCCTTTCTGTTGCAATGGTGGTATAATAGAAGAAAATTCACCGAAAGGCGGTTAAATCCAGTGAAAAAAAATTTCATTTCAGTATTCATTGTTTTGATTGCTTTGTGTCTAATTTCTGTTGGTTGTAAAGATATTACGGGAAGCTTTAAACCGGGAAGTTTTGGAAAAACTACCCGAGAAAAAGCAATGATTGAAGCTATCAAAGAAAAATATGGGGATATCACCCAAAAAGGGGACCCTCGTTTTCTTGAAGCAAGGATGACTTCACAAATTGAAGATTTTGTTCCCGTCGATACCGTATCGAAGTATTCTAAAGATTCTGCCAAGTTATTTGCTTGGTTTGTGTATGACAACTTCAATAACGATACGCTTGAAATCGAATGGATTTACGTAGAAGATGATTACTCCATTCACACCTTTCAATCACAGACTGGTGATGATTTTGGTCGAGGAGCTTTCATTTTAGAACGTCCCGACGATGGCTGGGCATTAGGTAAATACAAGGTGATTATTCGCGGACGGGGACTTTCTGTTACATTACCTTTTGAAATTCATGATGGTCCTACTATCTCTGAACCACTTCCATTTGAAAATGGCAAATTCACATTAGCCCCTAAGCCGGGTTGGTACTATACTCACTGGGAGTATGTTCAAAACCCAAACGACACTTCAGTTGTAGGGGGTAAACAAGGACGCTATGCCACAGGAGAAATCTATACCGATTTTGTAGAAGGAGATGGTGATAAAAATAATTTCACCACCAAAGCGTGGCGTCAATTCAATGGCAAGGTTATCGCCTCTGGATCTTCTGTCACAACATGGACAGATCCTCCCACATATTTTGGACCTGATGATAAAGCTTCGTTTTCTGTAACACGGGCTACAGAATCAAGCTGGGGAATCAATGGCCTGAGTGCAAAATTTGATAGTGCTGATATTAATCCGGGTGGTGCCTCAGGTGGTAATATTCCGTTTTTATCTTCCGATGGCAAAAACACTATTGAAAACTACAATGGCACTCTTGAAATGAAATCAGGATTGAAGGGTCAAAAGGGTGCAAAAAAGGCAATTATCGTTCATTTGGGCAACTTGTACGGCTATAAGTATTACTACGAATGGCGTGAATAATCGTTAAAAGAAGATACTAAGAAAAAATCCCCGAGAAACATTTTGTGATCTCGGGGATTTTTTTATGTGGTGGATCTAGGGATTTTTTAGGGTAATGGAAATACTTTCATCGCAGCTACTGTATATTCACAAAGGAGTGCCTTCATCAATTCTTTCACCGATAAAATGTTCTTCACGCGATAGGCATTGGCACCTGCAAAAGCAAATCCTTCTGCTAAGTTTCCTAGTTTCGCGTTTGTGAGGGCTTCATTAATACAGTATGCTACTTTCCTATAATTACAAGTTTTCAAACACTGCCAGGTACATTTCAGTGGTCTTCGTTTACCCAGGGAAACGTCGTCTAAGAAAGGATTTTTTATTGCTCTACCGGGCAATCCTACAGGACTTTTAATGATCACGATATCTTTTTGTTCACAATCTAGGTATGCTTTTTTAAAATGGTCGTCTGCGTCACACTCATACGTACCTACAAAACGAGTAGCCATTTGAACGCCTTTGGCACCCAAGCGCATAAATTTGTCAATATCTTCTCCTGTAAAAATACCTCCAGCTGCCACAACGGGAATTTCTGTTTGGTATTTCTCTTCATAGATGCGAATTTCATTCACAACTTCAGGAAGAATTACTTCTAGCTTGTTTTCTGGATTTTCAATTGCTTCTTCGCGGAATCCAAGATGGCCTCCTGCTAATGGACCTTCCACAACAATGCCATCTGGAACATGTTGATAGTGCATATCCCAATATTTAAAAATTAATCTTGCAGCCTTTGCAGAGGATACAATGGGGAATATAGCGGTGGGGTATTTACGAAGTACATTTTTTTGTAAATTTTTGGGTGGATGAAGTGGCAGTCCAGCACCAATAAATATAACATCTACTTCTTCTTCGAGTGCTGCTTCAATCAAATCATCTGCATCCGATAAAGCAGCTAAAACATTGACTCCAATAATACCCTTGGTTTGTTCTCTTGTTTTTCGTATTTCACGTCGTAAAACACGTTGATTAGCTTCTTTGAAATTTCTTAAATAGTCTTTTTCTAGCATCCCAATGCCAGCAGTACCGATCACACCTACTCCGCCAGCATTTGCTACTGCCGAGGCTAGCCCAGAAAGGGATATTCCAACGCTCATGCCACCTTGTATGATGGGGATAGATGCGAATCGTTTACCAATTTTAAGTCGCGGGATTATCATTTTTTGCACCATTCCGTTCCGCAGAGTTCTTCTGCGTTATAGCAGAATTTTTCTGCTTAATTTCTTCAATCATAGGAGAAACTAGGAAAATTACAACTTATTTTTGTAACATTTTCACGATTTATTCAGGTTTTGGGAATGCAATTGTGTATCATACAAAAAGAATTATAATGAAGCGATGTTAGCATTCAGATTTATATGTGTTGGATTTTAATCCAATCAATGGGAACCACCGATTTGACGAAATGAGGTGAATCATGAGAAAATGGAATAGTTTGTTTTGTATAGTTGCTTTACTTTGTTCTTTATTATTGCAAGGATGTGTTTCGGAAGCACACGCAGTGGTAAATTTAACCCCGATTTTGGAAAATACTCCTTCTTCATTTTTATGTATTAAAGATCATTCTCTTGGCATCTTTTCTACTGAAGCAAAAGAATTTATCTCTCTAAAAACATATCCCTCTGCAAAATCAATCTCATTTAAAGGTTTTGTATCTTCTGAGGACAAACCTATTTTTTGCCTGGAAATTCATGATCAATCCTTTTTTAGCACTAAGGTTTATACCGAAGTATGGTGCTATAACGTATCTTTGAAAACATTAGAAAAAGTTGTAACCCTACCCAGAAAAGATCTGCAACTTGTAAATTCTACAGATGGCGGTTATCATCTTGCATTTATAACACCGGATACAACTAACTATTGTTGGTATAGCGGTTGTGATCAAAAACTTCACTATCCTACAGAGTTTCAATGTAGCAATATTGAGGCATCATATTTTACTTCTTTACCCAATATACTGATTGTTTCTGAGTCCGTATTAAAAACACAAGATATAGATTTTTTAATTGATCGGAATGTGTATGCATATTACAGAATTGACCTATCATTTCAAGAAAAACCTACACTCATTGGATATGGATATCGGGATGCTATGAAGCAGTTTGGTTCTGTATTCTTCTTTGAAAAAAAATACAAATTGTCTTCTTATGATATTGTAAAAAAAGAATGCCGTGAGTATCCTTTTCCAACCTATGATTATGAATGGGGGATATTGGATACAGAATCTATCTATGTAACTATACTGAATGATGTCGAAGACATTAAAAAAATTTACCAAGTACATCCCCAATATGGTTTACGCAATATACCCATCGACAGTGACGAAAGGATACTCGTTGTCGAATCGTTTCAAAACAACTTGTTTGTGAAGTCGCAAGATTCCGAAATGACCAGATTATTGCAGATATCTCTTCCACCTATATCAATGTCAAAACAGGATGAAAGTAGTATTGAAAAAGAAGTGTTATATGAGGTTCCTACCGATTCTGTTTATAGATCTACTTTTCTTATGCCAAGCTATGAAATTACGTTACGACATTCAGAGTTGCTAAAATCTGGCATTTATCGTTTTATCGCAATTACGAAAAATTTCAAACCTATGATCCATGATTTTGATGGAATTTTTGATCCTGAAACATATCACCCAGAGATGGCTATGGAGTACGATTTGCCAGATAAAGGAACAACTATTCGTTTTTCAAATGCTGTTATCGACAAAGAATTGGTTTTCCCTGACATGGACAAGAATACTATTCTATATTTGTACAACGACGTGAGCGGTTGTTTTAACAGACTATATCCACCTGGAAGTATAAATGGTGATTATATCATTCCCATTACTCCAAGAACTATTTCTAATTCGGGTAAATATGCCATTGTGGCTACAGGTGGTTTCTTCGCAGAACCTTACTCTTCATATACCCTAGAAGACGTAAAAGAAAGTTCTCTTTACCTATACGATCTAGAGAGCGAAGAACCTCCTTACTATCTGGGGGTGGGAACAGATTTGAGCAATATAATCGAAATCGAAGATTATCTACAGTATACCAATGAAAATTCTCCCTATACGTTGCTCTTCTGGTTAGACTAGAAGAATATGGATATGCAAAAATAGAAAGGTGTAATGTTACATGTCAGGATTTGGGAATGTGATGTACACTTTCTGGGTGGAACCATCCCACCCCACTTTTGCTCCCAGGTTTTCAGAAACAAATCGTACTGGGATAACAGTTCTACCTTCAATCACAATAGGCACTTGAGACAATGCAACGGAAACATCATTCACTTGTGCTTCTGGTTTGCCCACCCAAAGAACAATACGGGTACCATACAAAGTATAGGTGATTTTACGAGTTTCGGATTCGTAATCAATTTCAGCTCCAAATGCTTCTGCAATAAACCGAAGGGGGACCAATGTTGAACCGTTCCGTATACAAGCAGGAACATCCATGTCAAACAATTCTCCATTTACTTCAGCAGTTACATTTCCTATCTGAAGAATAATGATTTTCTTTTCAGGTAATACTAGATAGTGATACACCGTGGTTGTATTGCCAGCATAGTCCACAGCTTTCAGCACAAATTCGTTGATTTCAGGCTGCAATGCTACTTGTACAGAAAAATCCCCATTTTCTTCGGTTTTCACGATTTCATCGTTAATTGTTAACTCACAGCAGTCTTTTGTAATTCCTTTTAAAATACCCTCAGAAGAGGTAAACAATTGATAGTTTTCGTTTTCTACTTCAATGCTTGGGGGATTGGTATCTAACATGATTTTACACAAGATCGTAGTGGTATTCCCAATAGCATCCTTAGCATTAATCTCAATTTTGTTTTCACCTTCTTGCAGAGATATTTCTATTTGAAAGGACCCTTGTGGAGATATTTCTATTTCTTTGTCATTGATCCATAAGGCTGCATCTGGTTCTGTAGTTCCTTTCAGAAGATAAGGATTTTGATTGGTATAGTACCAATCGTCTATTTTTCTCATAGAATCTGTTTGGAGGATAACTTCTGGGGGTGTAGAATCCACAACTTTGATTGTGATAGGTATCCGTTTATTTCCTCCATTGGAGCAGATTTCAATCCATGTGTGGTAATCCTTCAAAGATAAACCATCGGTATTAGCAGTAATCACAATCTCTTTGGTTTCATCGCTAATCACGGTAGGTTCTATTGTTAACCACGATGCCTCTTCCAAGATAGATATTGTTCCTGACAATCCTTCGTGGGCACTATTTCGAATGGTAATTGTTTTTGTAACAGATTCGCCCTGCTCTACGCTGCCAAAATCTACTTCTTTTGGCTGAATAGTAAGTTCTGGCATAGAAGCTTCGATATAGGAAAGATTGTTCTTGGAATCTAGCAGCATTATTCCCTTCCCATATACAGCCAGGGATATATACGATGAAAAATCATCATCCAGTTCTAGTTTTTCTAGAGTTCTCCCGTTTTCCATAGAAAGCATCAGAATCTTTTTGTGTAGATCATACAGCATTCCTGACCTTACATAATGATAGCAAGAGAACACCAATGTATTTCCTGCAATAATCATGCCAGGGCAATAGAAATTGATGTAATAATCATCAAACATGATTCGTTTATCCCAGAGTACATTTCCATCCTGTTTGTCCAAAGCAAAAATGTATCCATAATCGGCAGTAACAATAACCGTATCCGTAGATAGTTTAGGAGTAAAGTTACGAGCATCCAGTCCTTTTTTGGCAAAGGACCATTTGGTTTCTCCCGTTTTTGCACCCAATGCTATACATTCAAATTCGTAAAATTTGTCGTTCATCCCTTTGTGCACAATACAATATGCTTGTGTATCATCAGCACTGGGGCTACAAATCCGATCGTATCCTTCAAAAGATTTTGACCATACAACTTCTCCCGTATCTTCACGCAAACAAATTAATGAAGCATTCCCATTTGTTCTTACTTTCTCTCCATCATATTGAGTAGCATATCCAGCTACATAAACATATTCGTTTTTGATCGTTGGCATACCACAATCGGCAAGTCCTGATGTTGAAAGAGTTTTCTCCCACAAGATTTCTCCTGTTTTTACATCGATTTTTGTAATCGTAGAAGTTTCAGAAATCGCTCCTCCCTCTTCTTTTTTCTCCCAATGGATGGATTTGCAATAGATGCTCCCATTGGCATATTGCAATTCTCCATTGATCTGGTTTTCTACAGGTATTTCAAATAGAATATCTTGGCTATCCAAATCAATGGCAGTGATATAGGCAGCTGTTTTTCCTTCGAGAATCTCTTCCAAAGAATTGGTAGCACACACCCACACTTGTTTTGTTTCAGGAACAATCAAAGGGTATCGAACATAATTCCCTTTAACCGACACTTTCCACAGTTCTTCTCCCTCTTCGATATCATAGACCAATAATTCAGAATGATCTGCTTCGTCATATTGAGAAAAAAGGATATAAGCTTGTCCATTGTAGCAGACAATACCTTCGCTAGCACATTTTTTGTATTCTCCCAAGCAAATCGGATAATCATCGTGTTCTTCTAAAGGTCCTTGCAAAGAAGTAGGGGTAAATCCATCCAGTGATGAATGATTGTACAGGGAAAGCCAGGGGTAATAGCCCATGTCATCGTATGAAGGCTTTTCAACTGCACTTAAAGAAAAACCAATGAATAAAGAGCTACAGAACATACAAAAACACACCAGTAAAAAGACAATTCTTTTCATATCAATAACCCTCCTTTACAATCAATGCATAACTAGTTCATTATCAAACGCCCACCAAGTGCCTCTGAGAATGATTCGGAGGTACTTGGTGTTTATCTCATCATGTTTATTACGTCACATCGCCTATTGATCTACTCTTCCTCTTCTGGTGCAGGGTAGGTTACCGTGATTTCCTGTGTATCGGGGTTCCAGTCTACTTTGTGACCGGTGAATTCAAAAACAAGGCGGAGGGGGATTATGTAATTTGTCCTGCTGGGAGATTTTTCATCGTTCCAGTAAGCAGGTTGAACTCTTATTGTTTTAATGATATCAAATTCAGACGGGATCTCTTCATCATCAATGTAGTATTTTTGAGTTGGATGAATCATTTTCAGAATAGAATTATTGTATTGAAAGTAGATAATTGACACATTTGTTTCTTGAAAATACTCAAGTAGTGGGCTTGATATGTTGGTTGGCGCTATAAAAAACGCATCAATCCCAGCTCTTCCACTGTTTTGAAGTACAATAGGGTTATAAAGCGAACCTTTGCCTTCTACTCCGTCCACTACCCCATGAAAATTAGATGAACCCACCTTAAAAACATACTGATAGCTGGTTAGATTTCCTTTTTCTTCCGCTTGTGTGCGTGTGTGGGAGAAGGCAACAGAAAACAGCAAACAAACCGAAATACATGCAGTTAAAACTTTTTTCATGATCATCCTTTGTTCAAAATTGTAGGTCATTATAGAGGTGGACAGGGATCTGCTGGCCAAGCACCATGAGTTAAAACTGGGAATGCAACTATATTTCCACTTCCTGGATTGGGTACAGGATCAGGAGTAGTGTTTGACGCTCCACCATACCAATACTGTGTCTGTGTACCATAAGGGTCCTTGTTCCCATCGTCATCAAACCTAGCATAGTTTTGGAAACCATATCCTGCTTCTGGAATGCTTCCTCCGGGTCGACTCCCTACTGACCAAGCACCATCTGGATTGTAATCCTGTTCAGCAGGAATATACCCTAAATAAACCATACATTCGTTACTGATACTGCTTTTGGCATCTAAAACCCAAGAATCACTACTCGAAGAATAATCCATTCTGATTCCTACGTATGAGCCACTGTGTGTTTTATAATACAACACAAGGTCAACTTTTTCATTATTCGCGTCATATGCTTCACCAGTGTAAAATCCTAGTCCGTTTTCTATGTCATTTGCAACTTCTTCCATAAGTTCATCTAATTCATATGTTGGTGGGTCACCATCGGGATCATTTTTAACTTCTTTCCATTCATCATCTTGAATTATTCCATCACCATTGTCATCTTCCCAAACATATCCATGTGGTCCGCTTCCATCTCCTTTATCCTCAATTTTCACGACTTTACCAGAAGAAGTAGTACCTATGATGGTAAACCTTACTGGTCGTGCTATCCCATCGTTTCCTGTAGTTGCTGATGTTGATCCTGAATTGCTTCCATTTATGGCAGCTTGATCCCATTGACCTAGGGGGGAATTGGGAGTATAGCGGAAACCTGTATAGGTTGTTTCGCCTACTTCCATATAGGCAAAGGTGCCAATAAGAGAGGCTGGGATAAAAGGAGCATCTAGTTCATTGTGTTGGATCACGCGATAATCGGTAGATGAATCTCCATCATAGCAGACTTGCGTTATAGTATCTCCGTAGTAGCCATCTCCTACAAAAATAGGGAGGGCAAACTCGCTTGAAGAAGCAATGGTTAAAGAAGAAAAAATGATGACATCATTCAGGTAGATAAGTCGATCTTCAAAATCATTGTCACCGGGAACAAAAGTAGTTTGATCGTTGTTGCCATCCAGAACAGGGTCACCATCGACAGTAAATTCATAGAAGCTTACATCGCCAGTTGTGTTATTAATTTCGAGGACTTTGTAGTCCTCTTGTCCTATGGTCGCTTCAATTACAACATCATAAGTATTGGCTTGTACGTTTGGTTTAGGGAATACACCGATAACAGTCAATGCCATGGTTACAATCGTTAGTAAGGAAATGAAAGAATGAAAATTACTCTCTCTGGAAAAGGTAAAAAAACGTTTCATAAAAGACCTCCATTAATTTTACAAATTTGTACTTACAAAAACACCATCAAAACAAATTTTCCTGACGGTCACGAAATCATTGTTACGTCACAAATAACGAATTACACCGCAAAACAAGCACTATTCTCTATACTGCCTCCTTTCGCCTTGTTTAAGGAGTTAACAAAAAATCCACTTGTTCGTTCAATGAACGATAATCATAGTTTAATCACTTGACATACAAATGCAAGATAGAAAAGTTAATTTTTGGATACAAAACATAATTGAATTGTAAGATAGTTGGTAGAGGGGAATCCACTTAATGTTAAATCGCTGTTGTATGTGCGTTGAATATTACGAAGTAATTATACAATATAGGTAGTATGAAAGGAGTGTGTTTGCATAATAGTGGTACCTAATTTTGCAAACGGATTTCCTCACCTTTGCAAGAAGAATTCCCCAGCTTTTGCAAAGCCATTTGTAACAAACTCTTTTTGCCGTATTCTTGTAGATGAACAAACCTTTTTCATTACAAGGAGGCACGGAAAGGATGATCACAATGGCTATTATTAATCGTATCAAAAATGAGTATTTCCGCAATGGAAAGAGTATTTCTGAGATTGCTCGGGTAACAGGACACGATCGAAAAACAGTACGCAAGACACTGCGGCAGAAAGGATTTGCAGTGAAAGAACCTCTCTAAAGAAGATAAACCACACTGTATCGATCCTTTCTTCCGATTCTTCGAACATGGATCGAAGAGAATTCTCATCAGTGGTACAAAAATCGACTTACAACTACTCGCATCCACGACCTATTGCAAGAAAAAGCTTTCCCGACACCCTATCACTGTTCCTACCGCACATTGGCCTATGCTGTGAAAGAGATTCGTACCAACCTGCAACAGCAGAAAGAAGCCTACATTCCTCTTGTACACTCCTGGGGAAGCACAAGGTGATTTTGGAACCACATACTACTACGATGCTTTTCATCGTTCTTGCGAAGGATCGTTCTTCTCTCTGATTATCCCTATAGCAATGCAGGCTTTACACAACTGTTTCGAGGGGAAACCCTGGAGTGTTTTCTCTAATCTTGCTGAATATCTTTGAGACACACAATCCGTTCCACCTCGGATATGGTTTGACAATGCTTCGCCCTTGGTCAAACGAATCCTCAAAGAAGGAAAGCGGATCATTGCAGATCGGTTTTACCGCTTTGCTAACCATTATGGATTTACTCCTGTCTTTTGTAACCCACATTCTGCGTATGAAAAGGGTGGAGTTGAGAACAAAGTAGGCTACCACAGGAGAAATCTATTTACTCCTATCTAGAAGTAACCTCTTTGCAAGAAACCAACCAAGAGCTACTCAGGCGATGCACCCTCTACAATCAAAAGACACATTATCTCAAAAGGTGTGCATTCAAACCTTGTTTCAAGAGGATCAAAACAAATCGATTCCTTTGAACAAGGAAGAGTTTCTGGTGGAAAAACGTATTCTTGTACAAACCGATTCCTATGGAAAGGTTCGCATAGAAAAAGGGCCCAAAATCTATTCAGTAGGGCCTGCTTGTGCATCCACCAAAGTATGGGTGTGTTTAGGTGCTGATACAGTACGTATTTTGGATCGTCAGTTTCACGAGATTGTTACGCATCCTCGTTTGTTTGGGTCTGAATGCAAGGAAAGTATGCACTGGCTTACTTATCTTCCTTTGATTGCAAAGAAACCTCGATCCTTTCCTTACTCAGGACTGTGGTCACATTTGAAACCATCTCTCCAAAATGCCTTTCAAAATGCATCCTGGAAAGAACAGAAACAGCTCCTGCATGTCTTGCAGAAAACCACCCAAGAAGTTGGCTTTGAATCGGCTCTGCAAGCATTAACTCAATCGGTGGAGCAAGGTCACTGGGAAGAAGATGCAGTGGTTATGCTAGCACGGATTTACAAAGAAGATCCCATGCCCTCTCTTTTGTCTCTTTCACCACATGTGCCAAGGTCCCTTCTTCGATTCTTTCTTTGGAAGCATATGATTCTCTTTGTCAGAACCGACAGAAGAATCGTCCGAAGAAGGTGTCTCATGACACAACCAGTAAAAGCTGAAGGACAAGACCTTCGAAACCAATTGGTACACTGCTGCAAACGATTGAAATTGCAATCCAGTTTGGTGGATCACTGTTATGCATTGGAGCCGGAAAAACTACCTACACAGCTATTGCAACTGTTTCAAGAAGAACTGGAAGGACGGCATCTCAGGCGAACCAATCGATATATTCAACAAGCCCACTTTGATGGACCCAAGAGATTGCATGAGTGTGATTGGGAGGGAATTAAAATTCCCTCCTCTATTGCCATTGAAGATATGGTACAAGGGACATTTATTCCTCGGTGTGAAAATCTCATTTTGTATGGGCCGGTAGGAACTGGGAAAACACATATGGCCAAAGTGTTAGGGATGCATGCTTGTGCCCAGGGATATCGCACGTACTTCTATCGTACAGTCACTCTGATGAACCGATTGTGTGAAGCACGCAAAGAGGGACGTTTATTACCCTTTCTTCGGACATTGAACAAAGCATCGCTACTGATCTTGGATGAATTTGGATTTGTTCCTGCTGATCGAGAAGGATCGCAGCTTCTATTTGAAGTGATTTCGTCGTGTTATGAAAAACGAAGTATTATCCTCACCACAAATCTAGAGTTCAGCAAATGGGTACAAATCTTTCAGGATGAACAGCTAACGTCTGCAATGATTGATCGAATTATTCATTACAGTCATTTACTGATCTTTGTAAAGGAGAGTTATCGGATGAAATTTTCACTGATGAAAGAAGAAAATTCCCCACCTTATTAAATTTCCTCAGGCTTTGCAATTTTGGGGAAAAAGGTCTTGCAAAAAACAAAGGAGTTGTGTATGCCAAACATTAAACCCGTTTCTGATTTACGAAACTATAATGAAGTTTTGCGAGATGTTGCAGTGGGTGCGCCTGTTTTTTTAACCAAAAATGGCAGAGGGCGATATGCGATTATTGACATCGAAGAATATGGTAAGATACAAGCAACTATACGCTTGATGAGAAATCTTGAAGCAGGAAGACAATCAGGAGAAAAAGATGGATGGTTTTCTCATGAAGAGATCCAAACCTATTTCAAAGAAAAGAAATGACAAATCTTTATTGACAGAGTTTTATATGGAAAACGAGACTACTTGAGCATTCTGTTTAATGTAAACTAAAGAGGTAGTGCAACTGATATAGAAGCTATTCCGACAAGTGCCTCCGAATCATTCGCAGAGGCACTTGGTGTTTATCTGATCATGTTTATTATGTCACATTACCTATTGATCTACTCTTCCGCTTCTGGTGCAGGATAGATTACCGTGATCTCCTGTGTATCAGGGTTCCAATCTACTTTGTGATAGAGATTTTCAAAAATGATTCGGAGGGGTAGAATTCCAATTTTCCCGACCGGCTCTTCGATACTCTTGAAATATGGACTAAAGGGAAGATGTATTTCGGTAGTAGTGACTTCGCCATTTTGATTTTCTATTTCAAGAATAGCATCTCCATTGGGACATACGATTGTTAACACAGTATTATACTCTTTAGGTGAGTGTAGATGATACCAGGTCTTGTTATATTGATAATCTTGATCGATATCAGCTACAATGTTAGTGATGATACACTCTGGCATACAAAAGAACAATTCACCATAAATACCAGCTCTGTTACTATCTTTGTCTAGAATAATGGGATATAACATTTGATATATAGCTGGTTTCTCATTGTTTTTTCTCACTATGACTTCATTGGAGTTTAGTTTAAACTGATACTTGATCGTATCAATAGGAGAAGCGATGCTTTGACAAGGAAACTGTAAAGCTAATACAAAAAAACAAATCAATATAGTGTTAATTTTCATTTTCTATATCCTTCCTAGAAGTAACACTAGCAACAATTTGGCCACGGATCACAAATTAGAGTTGTGTATATTAGGTATTCTCCTTGATGCTTTTTGCATACAGTAACCGTATAATTCCCACTGTCGTATTCGTGCCTATAAGGCTTTTGCTCTCCATTTTCGTCTAACTCATCATTTTCATTGAAACGAGCATACCTTTCAAATCCATAGCAAGGTGCATCCGGTGTTTTATAGCCAACAAACCATGCATAGGTAGGTTCGTGATCATCATGAGAAGGAAAATACACTGAAGAACGAAGACAACTACTTGTACAATTCGTTTTTGCACTTAAACCCCAAGTTCCACTACTACTATTATAATCAATATTGATTCCAGTATAGGTTCCATCACTATTTTTGAACCAGAGGATCACATCAACAGGATTCCCATCTGCATCAACTGCACTTGCTTCATAGGATCCATTTCCATTTTTAATGTCATTTGCTACTTCATTAAAAATTTTCTCTTTCTCTTTATTGTCTGTTATCTCTTCATCATCTGAAAATTCTCCATCGCCATTTTTATCTTCATAAATTCGAGGTCCATTTCCATCACCATTATCAACTATTTTTATTTTTCTTCCCGAAGAAGTTGTTCCTTCTATCGTTGTTTTGGGTCTTCCACTCACTTTTCCATTACTTCGATTGGGTTGTTTAGATAAATCAGTTGGGTCGAGTTGACCGTTAATCAAAGATTTATCCCATTTTGATAGCAGGTTATCTGGTACATAATAATATCCGGAGTAAGTGGTTTGTCCGTAATTTACATATAGGAATTCTCCAATTACTGAAGCGAGATTGAATGGGGATCCGTAACATGGATGATCAACAATGCAATAGTCAGTTGGATTATTTGCGTCATATTCAATTTCTCGAATTAGTTTTGAATTACTAATGTCGTGGGTATAGATGTGTAGGTCAAAAGAAATAGTAGATGTAATAGTTAAATTGCTGGTTAATAATGTTTCACCAACATATAACATGCGGTCTTCAAAATCATTGTCACCGGAACAAAAGTAGTTTGATCGTTTACCATCCAGAACAGGGTCGCCATCGACAGTGAATTCATAGAAGTTCACATCGCCAGTTGTGTTATTAATTTCGAGGACTTTGTAGTCCTTGTCCTATGGTTGTTTCAATCACAACATCATAATTATTCTTGTACGTTTGGTTTAGGAATACACCGATAACAGTCAATGCCATGGTTACAATCGTTAGTAAGGAAATGAAAGAATGAAAATTACTCTCTCTCTCTTCGCAAAAAAGAATTCATACTTTTCATGAATTACCTCCGTAAATTCAATCATTTAAGTGTACATAAATACTTTGAAAACAAACTTTTCCTAGTCGTCATAACATTAAGATTACTTCACAAATTTACTACTTCACAAATACGAAATACACCACGAACCAAGTATTGTTTTCTATACTGTCTCCTTTCCCTTTTGTAAAGGGTTAACTAAAAATCTATTTATTCGTTCAGTGAACGATAATCATAGTGTAATCTCTAGAATTTCAAATGCAAGATAAAAAGTAAATTTTTGGATACAAAACATAATTGAATTATACTCAGGTGCCTTTGAGAAAAACCAGAGGCACCTGGAGTTTATCTGTTATGTTTATTACATCACATCGGCTATTAACCTACTCTTCCGCTTCTGGTGCAGGATAGGTTACGGTGATTTCCTGCGTATCAGGGTTCCAATCTACTTTATGACCAGTGAATTCAAAAACAAGGCGGAGGGGGCGATGAAAGAGCTATTAGCTCCTGGAGAAACAAGTTCTCCATTCCAATGTGCATCAGGATTTACTCCTTCACGTACGCGCCTCATAGGAAAGAGATTTGGAATTTCTTCATCATTAACATATGCCTTCTGGCTTGGATAATGTAAAAACAGTCTTGTTTGTTGAGAGTATCCGTATATCATCGTGAATTCTTCTGGATTTAGTGAGTGTATAATATGAGCATCAAGTCTATCTGGGAAAGGAACACGAAAACTTATTCCAGCTCTACCACATGTTTCATCAATGTATATGGGATACAGCAAAGCTCCAGTTCCTTCAACTCCATCCACTACACCACGAAAATCAACCGATCCAACTTGAAGGTGTAGTGGTAGCTTTTTGGAGTATCTATTTCATCTGCTTTCGCAGAAACAAAAAAGGATGTGAACAGCAAACATAGTGAAATGCTAATCAATAGAAGTTCTTCAACATAATTCATCACCACACTTCTTATAATCTAAACTGGCGGGCATGGTTCTGTCGGCCATGAATCATTACCATAGTCGCGGGTAAAGTATAATACCCACTATGAGTAAGACTAAAAGGTTGCGGAGTTATTTCCCCATGAAACCAGTACTGTATTTGCTTTCCATTTGGTCCTATTTTCGCATAATTCTGCAACCATAGGAATCACCTACCCTGGTTTTCTTGAACCTATCGACCAAGAACCAGTAGGATTATGATCCCCAGAAGCTAATATACCCCAGATATCTTCTGCAATCTGATGATACATCATTTTTGGCTTCTCCTGACCAAGAATGATTCGTACCATCACCAGTATAGGTAATTCTAAATGCACAATACGTACCATCGGTTTTTCTAAACCAAATGATTACATCTACTGGATTTCCATCTTGATCAAAAGCACTAACTTCATAGGAACCCGTTCCATTCTCAATATCATCACCAACTTCATCTACTATACCTTCAATCTCTTCGTCATCTTCGACTTCTTCCCATTCGTCTTCATCGATTTCACCATCTCCATCTTTATCTACCCATTCATACACATGAGTACCAGATCCATCGCCTGTGTCTTCGATTTTCACGGTTTTTCCGGAAGATGTTGTACCGATAATTGTAAATTTAGCAGGTCTGTTAATAGGATCATTTTTCTCTTCGACCGAAGTTGAATTGGAGTTTGGTCCATTGATGGCAGCTTGATCCCATTGACCTAGGGGGAATTGGGGTGTAGCGGAAACCTGTATAGGTTGTTTCGCCTACTTCCATATAGGCAAGGTGCCAATAAGAGAGGCTGGGATAAAAGGAGCATCTAGTTCATTGTATTGAACAACTCGATAATCGGTAGATGAATCTCCATCATAGCAGACTTGCGTTATAGTATCTCCATAATAGCCATCTCCTACAAATATAGGAAGGGCAAACTCGTTCGAAGAAGCAATGGTTAAAGAAGAAAAATGATGACATCATTCAGGTAGGTGAGTCGATCTTCAAAATCATTGTCACCGGGAACAAAAGTAGTTTGATCGTTGTTACCATCCAGAACAGGGTCGCCATCGACAGTGAATTCATAGAAGTTCACATCGCCAGTTGTGTTATTAATTTCGAGGACTTTGTAGTCCTCTTGTCCTATGGTTGTTTCAATCACAACATCATAATTATTGGCTTGTACGTTTGGTTTAGGGAATACACCGATAACAGTCAATGCCATGGTTACAATCGTTAGTAAGGAAATGAAAGAATGAAAATTACTCTCTCTCTCTCTCTTCGCAAAAAAGAATTCATACTTTTCATGAATTACCTCCGTAAATTCAATCATTTAAGTGTACATAAATACTTTGAAAACAAACTTTTCCTAGTCGTCATAACATTAAGATTACTTCACAAATTTACTACTTCACAAATACGAAATACACCACGAACCAAGTATTGTTTTCTATACTGTCTCCTTTCCCCTTTTGTAAAGGGTTAACTAAAAATCTATTTATTCGTTCAGTGAACGATAATCATAGTGTAATCTCTAGAATTTCAAATGCAAGATAAAAAAGTAAATTTTTGGATACAAAACATAATTGTATTGTGAGAAGGTTGATGGAATGTAGAATACACTTAAAGTTAAAACGCTGTTGTATATTACGTTGAATATTACGAAGATAATTATACAATATAGGTAGTATGAAAGGAGTTGTATATGCCAAACATTAAACCCGTTTCTGATTTACGAAACTATAATGAAGTTCTGCGAGATGTTGCAGTGGGTGCGCCTGTTTTTTTAACCAAAAATGGTAGAGGACGATATGCGATTATTGACATCGAAGAATATAGTAAAATACAAGCAACTATACACTTGATGAGAGATCTTGAAGCAGGAAGACAATCAGGAGACAAAGAAGGATGGTTTTCTCATGAAGAGATTCAAACCTATTTCAAAGAAAAGAAATGACAAATCTTTATTGACAGAGTTTTATATGGGAAACGAGACTACTTGAGCATTCTGTTTAATGTAAACTAAAGAGGTAGTGCAACTGATATAGAAACTATTCCGACAAGTGCCTCTGAAATTACTCTCAGAGGCACTTGGTGTTTATCTCATCATGTTTATTACGTCACATCGCCTATTGATCTACTCTTCCGCTTCTGGTGCAGGATAGGTTACCGTAATTTCCTGTGTATCGGGGTTCCAATCTACTTTATGACCAGTGAATTCAAAAACAAGGCGGAGGGGGGCGATGAAAGAGCTACTAGCTCCAGGAGAAACAAGTTCTCCATTCCAATGTGCATCAGGATTTACTCCTTCACGTACGCGCTTCATAGGAAAGAGATTTGGAATTTCTTCATCATTGACATATGCCTTCTGGCTTGGATAATGTAAAAACAGTCTCGTTTCTTTAGAGTATCCATAGATCATAGTGAATTCATCTGGGTTTGTTGAGTAAAGCAACATACTAGAATCAAGCCTACTGGGAAAAGGTACTCGGTGACTGATGCTAGACCTTCCACATGTCTCATCGATGTAAATAGGGTACAACAAAGCTCCAGTTCCTTCAACTCCATCCACCACGCCATGAAAATCCAGCGATCCAACAGTAAAAGTGTATTGATAGCTTTCGGGAAGATCTTTTTCATCTGCTTGTACAGGAACAAAAAGGGTAGCAAACAATAAGCAAAGAGAAATACTAAGAAATACAATTTTTTTCATCATTGGTTTATCACCTCGCTTCTCTAAAATTAAAGTGGAGGACAAGGTTCAGTGGGCCACGAATCATTCAGATAATTATAAATGTAGTAGAAACTTCCCTCAGAACTGTAAGGTTTCGGATCTTTCCCACCATCAAACCAGAACTGAACTTGCTCTCCATTTGTTCCTATTTTCGCAAAATTCTGCCAACCATAGGAATCACCTACCCCTGGTTTTCTTGAACCAATTGACCAAGAACCCGTCGGATTTGAATCCCCCGAAGCAGGAGTATAACCTAGATATCTTCTGCAATCTGATGATACATCATTTTTCGCTTCATTAGTCCAAGAATGATTCGTGCCATCACCAGTATAGGTAATTCTAAATGCACAATACGTACCATCAGATTTTCTAAACCAAATGATTACATCTACTGGATTTCCGTCTTGATCAAAAGCACTAACTTCATAGGAACCTAATCCATTCTCAATATCATCACAAACTTCATCTACTATTTCTTCAATTTCTTCGTCATCTTCGACTTCTTCCCATTCGTCTTCATCAATTTCTCCATCTTCATCTTTATCCACCCATTCATACACATGAGGACCAGATCCATCCCCTGTATCCTCAATTTTAACTGTCTTGCCAGAAGATGTTGTACCGATTATGGTATATTTTACTGGTCTGCTAATAGGGTCATTATTTTCTTCAGCGGAAGTTGAATTGGAGTTTGGTCCATTGATGGCAGCTTGATCCCATTGACCTAGGGGGGAATTGGGAGTATAGCGGAAACCTGTATAGGTTGTTTCGCCTACTTCCATATAGGCAAAGGTGCCAATAAGAGAGGCTGGGATAAAAGGAGCATCTAGTTCATTGTATTGAACAACTCGATAATCGGTAGATGAATCTCCATCATAGCAGACTTGCGTTATAGTATCTCCATAATAGCCATCTCCTACAAATATAGGAAGGGCAAACTCGTTCGAAGAAGCAATGGTTAAAGAAGAAAAAATGATGACATCATTCAGGTAGGTGAGTCGATCTTCAAAATCATTGTCACCGGGAACAAAAGTAGTTTGATCGTTGTTGCCATCCAGAACAGGGTCACCATCGACAGTAAATTCATAGAAGCTTTTACATCGCCAGTTGTGTTATTAATTTCGAGGACTTTTTGTAGTCCTCTTGTCCTCATGGTCGCTTCAATTACAACATCATAAGTATTGGCTTGTACGTTTGGTTTAGGAATACACCGATAACAGTCAATGCCATGGTTACAATCGTTAGTAAGGAAATACAAGAATGGAAAATACTCTCTCTCTCTTCGCAAAAAGAATTCATGTTTTTCATGAATTACTCCGTGAATTCAATCATTTAAGTGTACACAAATACTTTGAAAAACACATTTTTCCTAGTCGTCATAACGTAAGATTACTTCACAAATTTACTACTTCACAAATACGAAATACACCGCGAACCAAGTATTGTTTTCTATACTGTCTCCTTTCCCCTTTTGTAAGGGTTAACTAAAAATCTATTTAGTTCGTTCAGTGAACGATACTCATAGTGTAATCTCTAGAATTTCAAAGGCAAGTTGCGTGATTCATTTGCATTTTTCTTAATGGCGTGTATAGTAAAATTACATTTTTATATTAACCGAGTTGTAAACGTGTGTATATTCACAGAGATTTAGAGAAAATTGCATTACAGGCAAACCAGGCATTCTCTGTTGTTCTTGTTACAGGACCATTAGGCAAGTAGGGAAAACGACACTTTTGAAGAAATTAGCAGAGAAATCCAGACGGTATGTGACATTGGATAATCCAATAGTAAGAGATGAAGCAAAACGAGATCCATCGCTTTTTTGCAGCAGCATCCCCTCCTGTTTTGATTGATGAAGTGCAATACGCTCCTGATCTATTCCCCTACATCAAAATGCATGCTGATACCCATAAACAAGGCGATTTTGGATGACAGGTTCACAGTTGTTTCATTTGATGAAAAATGTAAGTGAAAGTTTAGCTGGGCGAGTGGGGATTGTAAATATGCTAGGTTTATCTAATGCAGAAATCCACAATCATACAAGTACTCCTTATGAAACGAATCCTAGTGCATTACAACAAAGAATCAAGAATGCGACACCATTGCAATTAAAAGAAATGTACCAGCAAATATTTATGGGTTCTATGCCAGCTTTATATGAAACAAAACAAGACCTAGAATTCTATTTTTCTTCCTACGTAAATACCTATTTACAAAGGGATGTACAAGATTTAACCCAGGTGGGAGATTTGTTGGCATTTTTACGATTTATGACCAGCTGCGCAGCACGAACAGGTCAAATGCTCAATTATTCTGCTATAGCGAATGATGTTGGGATTAGTGCTCCCACCGCAAAAAAATGGTTATCCATTTTAGTTACTTCTGGCATTGTCGTATTGGTTGAACCTTATTTTAACAATAGATTGAAGCGGATTATTAAATCTCCTGTAATGTATTTTGTTGATACAGGTTTGTGTGCTTACCTTACTCGATGGTCTGATAGCGAAACATTGGAAGTATCATCAATGGCAGGAGCATTTTTCGAAACCTGGGTAGTAAGTGAGATCATTAAAAGTTTTTATAATGCTGGGAAACGACCTCCTATCTATTATTATCGAGATACCGATAATAAGAAATCGACTTGATTATAGAACAAAACAATACACTGTACCCTATTGAAATCAAAAAAAGTAGCAATCCAAAAGGAGATGCTATCAAGAACTTCAAAGTACTGGAACAAACAGGAAAAAAGATTGGTACGGGAAACGTGATTTGTCTTTGTGATCAACTATATCCTATAGATCGGAATAATTATCTTGTTCCCGCTTGGGTGATATAGCTATCCATTCTTTTTCTTCAGAGTGCAGAATAGTACAGGATCTCCTGTGTATCAGGATTTACTCCTTCTCGTATGCATTCATAGGAAATAGTTTTGGGAATTATTTCCAATAACTTTTAATTTGTTCTGTTTTTTAGGATTGTTTTCCTATAATTATTGCTTTCTTTTATGTTTTTGGATATAGTTGGAGTATATCAATTCTGGAGGAAACCATATGATTGAACGTACAGAGTATCTCAATCGCTTAATTGCTTGGAAAGATAAACAAATCATTAAGGTGATTACCGGGGTACGACGGTGTGGTAAATCTACACTTATGGAAATATTCCAGAGTTATCTTCTTTCTAACGGTGTAAAACCTAAGCAGATTGTATCAATCAATTTTGAGGACCTTGCAACCTCACATTTACGAGATCCAGAGAGTTTATACCTCTACATAATGGATCGTCTTTCAATAGACACTACCACCTATGTATTCCTGGATGAAATTCAAAATGTGTAAGACTTTGAGACAGTAGTAAACAGTTTGTTTTTAAAAAAGAACATTGATATAACCATAACTGGTTCAAATGCATATTTTCTCTCTGGAGAATTAGCAACTCATCTCTCTGGTAGGTATATCACCATTGAAATGCTACCCCTTTCTTTTGCTGAATTCGTTAGAAACACAGGAAACAAGAATGATCTAAATCACAAATTTACCCGTTATATCAAAACTAGTTCGTTCCCCTACGTTTCAAAATTGAAAGAAAATCAGCAGGAAATCAACGAGTATTTACAAGGAGTTTACAGTACGGTTATTTTAAAAGACGTTGTGAGTCGATATAATATCTCTGACGTCATGATGCTCGAGAGCATTCTGAGTTTTTTATTTGACAACATCGGAAACCAGCTTTCCACAAAAAATATCAGCAACTCTATGCTCTCTGCAGGTAGGAAGGTAGATGTAAAAACAGTTGAAAAATACATTTCTGCTCTAATGAATAGTTATATTCTTTATCAAGCTAAGCGATACGATATAAAAGGCAAGCAATATCTGAAGACTTTAGATAAATATTATAGTGTTGATATAGGGATAAGATCTTTACTGCTTGGAAAAAGAACTCTTGAGTTGGGTCATATTTTAGAAAACATTGTTTATCTTGAGCTATTACGCAGAAATTTCCGTGTATTTGTAGGAAAAGTCGATAACACTGAAGTTGATTTTGTTGCTTTGAATTCTAAAAGTACTATTTACTATCAAGTAACAGCTTCCGTTCGAGATGAAAAAACATTGCATCGTGAACTACTCTCCTTGCAGAAAATACCGGATCATTATCCTAAATACATCCTTACTCTTGATGATGACCCCAATGAAGATTTTTCAGGAATCAAAAAAATAAACGTTCTAGATTGGTTGGTTTCATAAACAAGCATAATCAAGAAATCAGGCACACGAAAGGGGTCATTTTGACAGAAATCTACATCTTGAGTCTAGCTGCTGATTTCCTATACTAATAGTAGTGTTGTTTCTTTTTAAATTGTTTTGGAAAGGAGATCACAAATGCCAGATTTTGGACATCCATTTGCTGGATTGAAAGAAGACCGTAAACTAACTCATGAAGAATTGATCCGAGCTATTCGTTTTATGATTTCTGCTGAGTATGAAGCGGTTCAGCTGTATATGCAGCTAGCAGAATCAATTGATCACAAGTTGGCACAGGAAGTACTCAAAGATATTGCCGACGAAGAACGAGTGCACGCGGGAGAATTTTTACGACTTCTGAAAGAATTAGCTCCTGATGAAGAAAAGTTTTACAAAGAAGGTGCCGAAGAAGTCGAAGAGGAAATTGAAAAGTTGAAATAGTTAAATCCTTGCTTTGCATTATAAGAGAATAGGGTTTTGGCTCTATTCTCTTTTTTTTTAGGTTCACTGGTACTTATATAAATAACATACTAGCAGCAATGAATGCCATTCCGCTAATAAGTCCATAGATTGCCAGGTGGTGTTCTCCGTATTCTTCTGCTACGGGAAGAAGTTCATCAAAAGAAACAAAAATCATAATCCCTGCAACGATTGCCAATACAATACCGAAAACGGTATCGGACATAAAAAAACGAAGTACTACATAGGCTAATACAGCCCCTAGGGGTTCAGCCAAACCTGATAAAAAAGAATAAAACAAGGCCAATCGACGGTTTCCAGTGGCATAGTAAATGGGAACAGAAACCGAAATCCCTTCGGGAATATTATGGATGGCTATTGCGATTGCAATCATTAGACCTAGTGTAGGATCATTGGATACGGAGATAAAGGTAGCAAATCCCTCTGGAAAATTGTGAATTGCAATGCAAATTGCCATTAGGATTCCGACTCTTTTTAATCTAGCAGGATTTATTTTCGATAGATGCAAACACTTTTGGTGTGTTCTTCTGCACTGCATAGTTACCGTCTTGGGTTTCTTTTGAGAGGTGGTAATATCTTCGTACTCGTTTAATTTCGTGGGGATTTTCATAACAGGGAACAAATCGATCGATTAACATGATTAAACCAATCCCAGCAAAAAAGGAAACGATAGTAATCAAGGAGCCTTGAAAAGATCCAAGTAAATGCTGCAATTCTGTAAATGCTTCTGCAAGGATTTCTACAAAAGAAATGTAGATCATCACACCAGCAGAAAAACCTAGAATAACCGATAGAAATTTAGTGTTGGTTTGTTTGGTAAAAAAAGCAATCAATCCCCCAATACCGGTAGACAAACCAGCAATAAGAGGTATACAAAAATGCAATTCCGATATATTCCATCAGGAAAGAACCAGCAGGAGTAGTTGTGCAACAAGAATCTTAAAAATTAAAGCCATAGGCATTACGCCTGCATATGCTATGGTAGGAAGACCCATTGTAGACTGTTTATTAGCAGCTGACAAAGCTGGAGGATTGGTCATTCCTCCACTAATAGATCCCATCATGTCATGAATATTCATTTTCAAAATCTTCCACATAACCAAAAAAGTTATTAGGATAGTAACACACGTCACTATCGCACCTGCAAGAAATAATATAAAGCCATGTTTTACAATAATCGGAACAATGCGAGAACCTGCCAACATACCAGCACCTGCTAAGAATATCATCAAGCCAAATTCCATGGAAAAATTATGAACCGATGTGGGGACATAGAAACGCCATCTACCAATGCGACCAAAGTGTCCCAAAATCAGAGCTGTGACAAACACACCCCCAGAAGCTCCAAGCGTGATTCTTAGATTATTCGGGATAGGAATGGGGATGAAACCAATACCTACTCCAATGACAAGCCCAAGAAGATAGGGTACAAAATCGGTATACTCCAGTTGTTTTGTATCACCTTGTACAATTCTTTTAACTTCCTCTAACGAAGTCGTATCTCCAATCATGCGAACAATATCTCCCATTTCCAACACCATGTTCCACTTGGAGAAAACTCAAATCCACTACGTATAATTCTCGTTACTACAACACCATGTTTGGCAAAAAAGGGAAGTTCCCGCAATCGTTTCCCGATCACGCGTGCTTCCATAACACGCGCATCGCGTACTCGCTTTGCTCTTTTTATCAATCCATTCCATGGAGGCTTTGCCAATCATTTGTTCTAAAATGGACTGTTCCGATGCTGGTCCTACCAAGCGAATAATATCGCCTTTTTCGATGACAAAAGATGGAGAAGCTATATAGATAACATTATCGCGAAGTATTCGAGAAAAATTGGTTTGAAATCTTCGATCGGGATTGATCTGTTGGATGGTTTTGCCAATAATACCGGGGTTCTCTGCTTTGCATTGGAATGACACAAGGGGTGGATACATTTTTTTCAGTTGATTTCTTCCACTTTTCTTCCTCTTCTAACGGTTTTTTCGAATAAGCACGGAAGAAATTGATTGAATATGACTACGCTAACCATTGCAAAAGGATAGGCAATACCATATCCAGAGGATATGCTAGCAGCAACATCCAAAGAGAACTGACTCTCTGCTGTTTGCATAGCGGCTGCTAAAGCAGGGGTATTGGTGAGACCACCGC
This sequence comes from Caldisericia bacterium, assembly GCA_040767255.1. GTDB lineage: Bacteria > Caldisericota > Caldisericia > UBA6126 > UBA6126 > JAGLCW01. Next base: position 115,487 of record JAXGOZ010000004.1, on the reverse strand, counting down.
AATACAAACCAGTAGCAATGTCAAAAGGGATATGCAACCATTGAAATACCAGCCATACCCCAATAGCTCCACTTAAAGCAGTTACTGCTGCCGTAATAATAGAATTGATGCCGGTTTTACGGAACATACGGAAGAATCGGGGTCCTACTAAAAGACCAACCGAATACATAAAAAGAACCAATCCAAATTCTGTCAATATGGGGGATAGAGAGTATTCAAAATAACCAAAAACCAAAGCAACAAACAAGACCGCAGAAGTGCCAAGAGACACACCTTTAATCTGTATTTGTCCTACTAAATAGCCAAAAAACAACACAATGCATAAGATTGCTAGTTCCATGATAAGAAAAAGAGTATATAATAATGTGCATAAATCAAATATCAATAAGGAGTGTGGTGTGCAAAGCTCAAACACCCCAATCGGAGAAGAACAAAAAGCTTTAGCTGTGATCGCCTATGCTGGACTTCAAAAATCTTTTTTCCAATCCATCAATTGCAACCTTGTCTTGTTTCAAAAAGAAATCGTTCATGCAACATTCACAAAAAAATTACTTCAGCAAGAAATCCAAAGAAAAAAAGAAGAATATTTAAATGAAACTGGTTCCCCAATCAAAACAGGAAATATTCGTATGGGAGTCACACTGTATTTCTATTCCAAGTATTTTGATCTTTCTCCTCAAGACATTCTTGACGAACATGAAAACAATTTCCGTATCCCAATGCAGGATATTTTAAAACTCATATATACGTTCGATGCCAACGAGTTGCAAGATGTTCCCCCGCGGAGACTTCGTCCTGGTAAACTTCGCATTACTACTTCTTCCAAAGAATATACCTATATTTTTGGTTCCATCCCTGCCAAAGAATTGTTATCTGCTCTTCAAGAAATCTGGACCGATTTATCGTTCGAAGAAGGAAAAGCAAGCTGGAAAAAAAGCTAATCAACTATTTGTTGGTGTGCGACAGGAGTTCGAATCCATCCATTTCGCATACTCTTTTTTCATGTTCTTGAAGACCCTCAATGATGGTTTGTATATGATCGGATAATTCTACCTGCAAATCTTGTGCACTCTTTTCGAGTTGTTCTCGATCAACTTTTGCGGCAAATTGTTTGTTTTTCATTTTTTTCTTTACAGAAGATGGCTTCATTCCCTGCAAACCTTCTGGACGTACAAATCCAACTGCTATTACAAAGCTTGCCATTTCATCACATGCGTATAGAGCTTTGGAAAGTAGACTATCTCGTTTCTCGGTTTCTATGGCATGTTCTTTTACAGCTTGAATCAGCTCCGGTTCCAATCCAAGTTTTTGCAGTATTTCAACGCCTTTGTTTGGGTGTTCATCAGGATATTTTTCGAAATCAATGTCATGTAATAAACCACACAATCCCCATAATTCAACGTCTTGATCATATTTTTTTGCATATGCACGCATCGCACCTTCCACTGCTAGTGCATGCCGCAAAAGATGATCTTCACAGTTGTATTGTTTCCAAATATCCAATGCTTCATGTCGATTCATACATCCTCCAAAAACAAGTAAAATGTTTAAAAATCAAGAGCTTTTGTATAAATTGTAATGCTTTTTTACATATTTTCGAAATTTTTCTTGTATTTGCGGGAAAAATTGATATAAAGCAAATTGTACGCTATTTGAGCACGTACAAGTATTATGATTTGAGCCATGAACAATGACTGTCTTGATTGATAGACAAAAAAGCATGGTGCCAGAGGAGTTTTTATGAACATTTACGTTGGGAATTTGCCGTATCAAACTACCGAAGACGATCTTCGTGCTTCTTTTGAGAACTTCGGAGAAGTCACTTCTGTTCGTATTATTCAAGATCGCGCTACTGGACGTTCAAAAGGTTTTGGTTTCGTTGAAATGCCAGATGAAGAAAGTGCCGAAACAGCAATTGCTGCACTTAACGGTAAAGATTTTTCAGGACGGAATATTCGTGTAAATCAAGCAAGACCGAAAATGTAGAACCAATATTTTGAACTAATAAAAAAGGAGGATCCAAAAGGTTCCTCCTTTTTTATTTCTTCTCCTATTTTATAATTTTAATTTCCTTAGTATAATGGAATAAAATTTATAAGGAGCTAAGCAAGAAAGAAATAAATGGAACATACATTTGACAGAAAAGGCAATACCTTGTTTGTAGTTTTTGTTGTACTTGCTTCTATCGGCTTTTGGGTTCTTTATGCTGTTTACGATTTTTTAACACTGAACCAGCAAGTCTCGTTTTTGTTTTTTAATGAGCCGCTTTATTTTTCTGATGCGCTATTTCTGAACGTCTCCTATTTTTCATTTTTAACCCGGATTGTTGTCATTGCCATATTCATCCTTGCGGTGCTTGTTATTCGAAAAACGATCCTCTCATTGCGGTACAAAAACCAGGAATTACTTGAGATCCAGGAAAAAATACAACATAACGAGTTGATTTACCGGATGCTGTTTGACACCAACAACGATCCTATTTTAATGCTAAAGAATTGGAGCATATATAAGTGTAATCGAAAAGCACTCTCTTTTTTTGGCTACACTTCAAGGGATAAACTTCTTTCTCGACATTTTCTAGATCTTTTCCCTGAATCTCAACAAGATGGTTCTCTAACAAAAACATTGCTTCTAAAAATGCAAAAGAAAATAGCGATGCATAACTTTAGCTTCTCTCCTCTATCGCTATATTGCAAAACTGCCAACGACAACTTTAAGCCCGTTTTGATCACAATTAGTCCTTTTGTATTGAAAAACGAACTATATTGTCAAGTCCTTCTCAGAGACGTTTCTGCTCAACAAACTTACGAAAAAGAACTCAATGCATTGCGCAAAAAGGTTCAACAGGCTGACTTATCTAAACAACGTATATCTCAGACCGTACAACACGAGTTGAATCCATTGTTAAAAGAATTGCATCAACATCTAGAAAAGTTTCAACAGAAGGCATCTACATCTACTTCTTCCGTCGCATTATCTGGAATCGATCAAATTTACCAATCCCTTCACTCTCTTACCAACAATTTAGAAGCATTGATTTCCCTTGATTCCCCAAAACTTACTCTCCGCAAAGAACCTATTCAACTCGATGATTTGAAAAAGCATTTGATCGGAAAATTTACTCCCCTGTTTCAAGAGAAAAAGATCAACCTTACTGTTCATGGTATCCAAAAAAACTACTGCCTTATTCTTGATCGGGAAAAACTGGATCAAGCTTTGTCACATTTACTACAAAACGCTCATCAAAACTCACAACCCTCTGGAAATATTTCCATTCATCTTGACTTGAAAAACGTTATACAATCAGACCTACACACTGATAATGTTACCGAGGATATAAAAGGATCTTTTGTCATAACTGTAGAGGATGCAAGTTCAGGCATACCAGAAATCAAAGAAGCCATTCCATTTTCCTCCCTGGAAGAGATTTCCACTAACCTTTCTACCGACTCAAGATTGTATGATCTTGATCTTTCTATCTCTTCTAAACTTATTGAAGCTATGGGGGGTACTTTATATGTTGAAAATCATCATAACCACGGATGTACTTTCACAATTCAACTCAAACAAACCCCCATCATGCAATATCCTGTTTCAAGTTCAGAAGCAAATCCGCCTGCAGGTGCTCCTTCATAAAAAAGAAAACTCCTCCAGTTTTGGAAACAAACATTACTTTTGGGCATATTGTATTTCCTGTTACCATTCACCATTCAAGGCGTAAAACTCTTTCTATTACGCTACACAAACCAAATCATCTAGTTGTTCGTGTTCCTATGAAAACAAAGGTACAAGAATGCTTTTCGTTTTTACGATCACGTGAAAAGTGGGTTCTGAAGCATTATAATAATTGGTTGAAGAGTCCGATTCAGAGCATCGAGTACAAAGATGGATCAACAATCCCACTACTTGGAGAAAATATCCTATTACGAATTGAGCAGCATGAAAAAAAGAAAAATGAAATCCATTGGTCTCAAAACCAAGTCATTGTGAAATGCAAAGATATTGAAGAAAAGACAATTCGCGCCACTTTACAAAAATGGTTTAAAAAAGAAGCGACACGCTATTTGTCGGAACGAATACAGCATCTGCTTTCCAGCCATCCTTTTCTCCCCCATCCTATGCCCAGTGGATATCGTTTCCGCAGAATGAAAAGAAGATGGGGGAGTTGCTCTACAAAAGGGGTAATTACTCTTAACACAGAACTTTTAAAAGCTTCTCCTAAAGCAATTGATTACGTCATTATTCACGAAATTTGCCATTTGCAACATATGAATCATGGCAAGGAGTTTAAAAAATACCTTACAACTTTTTGCCCAAGTTGGAAAACCGACAGACACCTTTTAAAAAATATCCCCCAGTGGTAGAATAGATCATTCCTTTTTTTGTTATATTTGGATTTCTTAGGAGGAAACAAATGAATCATTTTCGAAAAATTGTATCCGTATTTATTTCCGTTGCTATCCTATTTTCCCTTTGTTCTTTCTCGTCCTTGTTATCAGTTCAAGGACAAAATGAGACCACTATCATCGGGTACGGACCAGTCGGTGGCGATATAGTAATGCCCTACGCTGGCTCCTATGCAGATGGAATCGTGTATATTGCAGATATATTTGGAATATCACTTTTTGAAGCCGATACAGGTGCTTTTATCCGCAGTTTTCCCGTTGAATCCCCAATGTACAAAGATCTACAATTGATCGACAGCCTGCGGATGATATCCACACTGTTCAGTAACGGTCCAATGATGAACCCAGGACAGTTCACACCTCAAGAAACCACCACCATAAGTCCTTCTCTTCAAATCTTATCCACCAACGAGTGTGTCATTGTAGAAGATGCAAAATCTCTGAGTGTATATTCCCTTGATGAGGGAAAGAAAGTACGATCCATCTCTCTCCCAGAAATCTCTACTCCTCATGAAGACGGCTATGTCCAATCCATGTATTGTACAGTCGATGATCAACTGTACATTCTTTCACTCGAGGAATACGTAGCAGAAGACGATCAAACTAGAATTCAACTCGAACTATTTATCCTCGATCATAATGGAAATGTTTTGCGTAGTTTTCAAATTCAAGAAACGGAATTTTTCTACTCTACCCTAGTCAGCTTCTCTGTAAGTCCTGACCAATCTAAAATTATTTTTTGTAGTTTTGATACACTGTACATCACTGATGCAGAAGGAAAAATTCTTTTGGAATACGACTACGAAGAAAAGGGAGAAGTCCTTCAATTAATTTCATTTTTTAACAATGACACGCTGTATGCAAGTGGCATGAATATTGAGGGATTAATGAGCATGGAAGGTTGCCAAATCGTTCCTTGGAAAATTATAGAAGAGGATGAAAAGCTAACTCTGGAGAAACAGAAGCCACTGAGGATAAATAAAACTGGTCTTTTCCCTGCTTTTCTAGATGCAAAAAATGAAACTGCCATCTTGATCACGTTAGGTATGATGGAAGATTTATTTCAATACCGAACATTCTGCATTCAAAACGAGACTGCTACTCGTATTGGTTCATATCCATCGCAAGAAGGACAGATTTGTGGTTCATCTGCATTTGCAGTAGATGAAAATCATTGGTTGTACGAAACTAGCCTGGGTCAAAACATGATCAATGTTTTTAACGAAAAAGGTGAATTTGAGAAGCAGATTCCCATTGATATTGAAGTTGTGAGTAGTGTAATGGGAATGATCGACTTTATGCCCCTAATGCTTGATATGGAAATTGAAGGCGAATACTTGTATTTGTCCAATGCCTTTCTTTTAACCTCTCTTTCCATTTGTCGATGTTCACTCGAAACAGAAGAATGGGAACTTATCCATGTCTCTGATATCATGAGTAATTCTCCTCTTTTGTTCTCAACTAGCATTGAAGTGTTTGATGAAATTGTATATGTTCTGGGCACGGATGAGGATGAAGGAAAATACCCTGTTGTTTACGCCATAGACTTGTGGGGAGATATCGTGGAAGAATACTATTTCACGTTCGAATCTTCAGATTATGACCCAGAGAAGAATCCTTTCTGGCTAGATTTCTATTACGATACCGAGGAAGAACTATTTTACTTCTTAGATGCAGACAATCGAACCTTTCTTGTTTTTGATTCCGATGAAGACTTGATCGAAGTCATCCCACTAAAAACAATGGATGCAGAGACAGAAGTATGGGGAGTGTTTTCATCCTTTGCTCTTCGCGGAGATACTTTTGTCGTTACCGACGTGATGGCAGATAAAATATATGAATTTGATATGTATGGCAATATCCTTCAGAGTTATGGCACTAGAGGAACCATACAGCCTGGCATCAGCAAAGAATATTACGATTTACATCCAGATCTTTTCTTTGGTGCGTGGAAAGTCCGTATGGCAAAAAATCACTCTACAAAAAATGATCCGATCTATGTATCCGATTTTGGGAATTTCCGGTACCATAAAACAATGCTAACGCAAGACAAGCAACCAGTCCCTACATTTCCCACCATATCGCTTTTTCATGAGAAATTCTCTGTTTTTGAAACAAAAACCTTTACAATCCCATGTACGGTTGATCCAACCGACGGAGAATTCTCCTATACACTTAGCTCTGATGTACCCTGGCTTTCATTTCCCAAGCCAGAGTGTAAATACCCCACAGACAAAATGGTGTATGAAATTGATGGATCAAAACTAGAGTGTTGGGAACTGAACACAGCAAACATTACGATATCATTTCAAGATCTTCAAAGCCGATTCCAGAATCATTGATATGTTCTGTTGAAGCAGTGGGAAATAAGATTGTTATTCAAATCGGTAGTCAAGTTGCAATGCTGAATGATACCATTGAAAATTCCACTAGACAAGAAGCATTCCTGCTATTTTTCAATTCGCACCTATGTCGCCATTCGTTTCCTTAGTGAAAAAGTGTTTGAAGCACAAGTAGACTGGAACGCAGAAAACGATTCGGTTACGTTCTAAAAGGGGATTTTGTAGTTACGCTTTTTGTTGGCAAGAAAATACTTAATTATAAGCTGGAAAAAGAAATCTCTATTGATGCTCCGCCTATCATTGTAGAAGGACGGACTCGCAAGTGCCTCTTCGCTTTATTGGCAAAATCTAGAGCTTCTATTGAATAGGAAGCTTAAGAAACACAAAAAGTAACGATTGCAGCAAAAACGACAAAATAGATTTTCACGATTCATTTTCACTAGGTAAACCCAATTTTACTCAGAAAAAAGGCATAAAAAAAACCCTGAAATTCCCCCCGGAGCTTTTTTAGATCTCAACTAAATAAGATGAATCTTATTTAAGAAATTATCTCGGATAATAGTGACTGTACGAGTTGCAGCATCCCACAATACTTCAGCACCAAATGCTTCAGAGATGAAACGGATAGGTACTAAAAGTACGACCTTCTTGAGTTACAGTAGGAGCCACATCAAGAATTACTTCTTCGCCATTCACATAAGCAACTACATCACCAATAGTCATAACGATGGAAATCTCGTCACCCAAAGTGATGGTAATGCCTTTGGAAATAGCATCATATTCGACTACGGCACCAAATGCCTCAGCAATAGCACGAAGAAGACCATGGTTCAAACAGCAATGATTTGAGCAAGAACTTCTAAATCTTTGGAAACTTCACTCCCATTTTTGGTCCATTCTCTGTTGCCAACGGTAAGTTTGATGATAGTTCGTTCCCAAGCTTTACTTCAGCAGTAACAGTAAGCGCTATTACCAGCTTGATCCACGGCAACCATGGTAAGAGGTGTTGGTGCCAGGTTTAATGGCAACTTTAGCCTTCCAGATATCATGGACAACTTCAATACCACCATTAATAGTGACGGTGGAATAGATATCTGCGGCCAGTGAATTGATACGGATCAATGTCTTTCTTGTATATAATCTTTCCAGAATCATCTAAGAAGATGTTTGGAGGAGTTGTATCAGGAGTGACAGTGATAAGTTTGCGAACTTTCAAGCCAGCTGGATTCACAGCTACTTAACAATAGTGTTCAATCCTTCTTTCAATGTAACTGTTCCGGTGAAGAACCGTCATCATTGACTTGAGCTGGTACCATTCAGGTAACTTTGTTACCAGGATTGGTGCGACAGTCCTTTTGGCTAGGATTGTTGGTTAAAGGATTCACAGGATCGAGTTGCAGCCAGGAGCAGAGGTATCAGGAATAACAGGAAGTTCAGCTACTCGATAATACGTCCTTCTTTGGTAGCAGTAAACACGACCATGCCTTTGTCATTTGGTGTAATTTCAAAGACAGCCCTTACCGTCTTTATCGGCGGTTTCTTGGAAGCATTTACGCCAGGACCTTTGGCAGTGACATTGGCGCCCGACAGGAGCTTGTGTACCAATTTCTGTGACTTTAACATTCACACCAGTGGTCTTGTTAGGATGCAATGGACCTTCTGGAATGACATGAACTTGGAGTCCGACGACAGAGTCAAACTCGATGATATTGCGAACGGTATAGGTGGAAGTATTCTTCAGATCATAAGGAGCTGTTAAGTAATACTTATTCTTGTTGAAATAACCCATACCAGCAATATCTTCACCAAGTCCGGTAGGAGTGAAGTGAAGAGTGGTTACCATAACCTTTGGATCGGTTGCTGATTTTTTGGTATGACCATAAATAGCAGTTTGATGTTGGTTACCGATCATATAGACGCGGCCATCTTCATGCATTTCACGATCACGGTTGTCAGCAGGACGAACTTCGACGATTAAATGGTTTTCAATCGCATAAACAAGGTCGTAATTGGAAGGATTCACAAGATCTTTTCCTAATTCTTCGCTTGTTTCAGCTCTGAGTACGCGTAAGGATGGAGATCCAATTTGTACTTCTTTGTTGGGGAATGCTTCCCAATCAGTAAGAAGATCCATCATTAGTCTTTGTAATCAGAGAAGTTGAGCTCTGTGGAAACGTTTTTCTACAGAAGCTAGGTCTTGTTTGTTGGGTGGTGGGTAGCCAGCGAGATCGGCTTCGTCAGGATTGTTACAGTATACGTTGTCTCCAACCAATCCACCAATCCAGCAAAGATCTTCAGCAAAGATGTAGAAAGTTGTTTGAGCGTTGACGTCAAAACCAAGAGAATCATGATAATCTAAGCGTTTGTTACCATCGATATCAGAGAATAGGTAACCGCCTTTGTGAAAGCGCTAATATAAATAGCACAAGACCCCATCCAACGAGAGGAGAAGTAAGTTAGGATTGGGGGGTTACATCCCCAACCACCCTTAATGGATTCTTCATCCTTACATTTACTAAGGCAAGTATTGTAATATACTTTGCAAGTAATCTGATTGGAAGCTCTTTTGAAGTGGTTGAAAGCACCTAAGCTGAACAATTCAGCATTACGCCAATCTACTTTACCGTTATCGTTGAAGTCAAATCCTACATTCAGTGTAAACGGATACAGATCTTGTAAGAAATGTTCTGCAAAGAGATAACGATCTTTTTCAGTGAAAATCAAAGGAAGCAGGTCGAGTGGAATAAGGAGTGAATCGAGCGGTATTCTTAATTCCTCCACCACAAGTACTTACACCTTTGCTAACACCCTTCAGAGAACCTTGTGCGTTCTTGGCGGTAATAGTAATCTTGTAGATTCTATTATCAGCAGCAGTCAATACAAAGTCTGGCTCTCCTGGTACTTGATATTCAGTACCAGATGGATCTTCGGTGTTGACAATGGAATACTCAACAGTTGGCAATACAACTTTAACGTGGCTTTAGCAGCATGTTTACGATCAGGTGTATAGATGTAGACATCAAATTCACCTTCGTCGTTGGCACAGAAGCCTCTGAATGCATACTTTCCATCTTTGGCAAGACTGAAGTAATCTTGATAGGTTGGAAAGGTTTTTGCAGAATCTTGTAAAGTTCACGGTTGAAATCTTCGTATTGTCATCATTGTGAATCAGTACGAACCCAGTAATATTCTGGTAATGGATCAGGATGGATGTCTTTTGAAGAGATGATTAAATGTCGTCATCTTCTACATAGGTTTTTCCATCACTGTGGGCCACCACGGAGTTAAATCCTTGAGTTCCCCTTCTTCATTGGTTAAAGAGAAGGACAATGGGGAAACAGGAGTCAACAATTCAGGAGTTACACCAGCAGTTAATGGTTAAGGTACGTACGGATACAGAAAGATCCATAATAGGAGCAACTTCGATGAAGGCTTGACCAGAGAGATAAACTCGTGAGAGTACTGAGGAGTTGTTCCAGGGAAGAATTGAAGCGGACGGAAACTACGTCGTTGTTGTCGTCGCCATACTTGTAAGCGGTAACCATGACGGGTAAAGTTTCAAATTCTGAAATTACGTGATCAGGATCGCCTCTATCGCCACCGAAATCAACACCAACGGTATCAATTCGAGAACCATTGGCTTCAGAGAGATCAAATACGCAAACACCGTGTTACGTTGGAAGGTTCTGGCATCAATGACACCGCCTGTCCAGGTATTGGTGGCTAAGTCGTAAGAACCGATGATTTCTGTTTCTTTGTCGCCAAAGGAAATCTTTCCGTCTTCATTCAGGTCGTCTTCGCTGAAGTACTGAGAACTGCAGTCAGAGAAATCTGAAGAATGAGGAGGATTGGTTACCCAGCCATCTCCAGCACCATCATAAAGATTTGGTTCTTGGTTAAAATACCACGGTCTTGCCATGCATAGACAAATGCATCGTTGGTGGGTTGGACAGATTGCATTACTTCGTATTCTTTAACGGTAATTTCAATCTTGTTGTCCACATCAGCAGTTACTTTGTCTTTGTCGGAAACAACTTCCAATGCATGAATATCAATTCCGTCAGTTTGGAGGTTCTGCGCAACAATCTTGATAGATCTTGACTGTTCCATCCCAAAGAGTAACGGAAACATTCAATTTACCATAGGAAATTGGAATCCATTCTTCGAAACGGAAAATGTTTTTCAAGACCAGTGTAATTGAAGCTGCTTGTTGTCAGCAAAGAGGATTGGTATAGCGATAGGTACCGCCATCACGATCCACGTTGGTCCAATCTTGTCCCCAAGCATGTTCATAATCATTCATGTTAGCAGAATCAATAACGACTTCCCCAGTCCAATCATAAGCAATGGGTACATGACGCAGACCATTGTACTCATAATCGGAGGTTACGGTATTTTTCTTATCATCAAAGACTTTTGGCTGTGCGAAAGGTCCGCTAATGACCACGCGGCGAAGCTTATAGTCAATAGGAGTATCTTCTTCAAAGCTCAAATGATTTCCATCAATGTCTTTAAGGATGAAGTATAGACCGTAATCGGTTAATGGGAAGAATTCGGTACCTAATCGGTTGAAGTCTGTGAAATTGTTGTAATCCACATCATCATACCAATACCACCACCAAATTGCGGGGTAAGCGTTCCAACCACAGTGATCTTGGTCGGTTCGGGTTACGCCACCAGCAGTAACAACACCCTGTACTCTTCCGGTGTGGGTTTGTCCGCCAGGATAAGCACGGCAGTCTTTACCAACATCAAGAATTAAGGGGTTGTAAGGATACTGAATCTGAGGAGTAGGTACATTCATTTTGGACAAAGCACTAGGTCCAGCAGTGTAATTCACTTGTGAATTTTGAAGAGCATGGTCTACGGTAGACATTTCAACAAAGTTCACGTATGGATCGGGAGCTAATACTTTGAAGGTCTTAACACCACAGTAATCGATTCCCATGGTGGTCCAGTTTTGTGCACCGCTGTAAGGTACATTGGGATATCGGTTGACGTCAAAGTCAAACTCACCCACTGGGGCTACGGGTTTATCAACTACAAAATAAGGAGGATGGGTAATGGTGGAGTTGTAATCGAAAATAATATTTTCGGTCCAAACTCGAACTTCCAATTTTGTTGCAGCATCGCGAGCCAATACTGCGACTTGGATTTCGCCACCTTCATCGGTGGTGGTTCTTTCGCCATAGTTCATGAGGTAGGAAGGTACACCAAAGGTGCTGACAAAGAAATCTCCAAAAATGTCGCCATAGGAGACATAACCGAGTTTTTCGAAGCCATCGCCACAAACTTTGCATTGATTCTTGTCTTGTGAACAATCAGCATCAATGAAGTTGGGTCTTTCTTCTACTTTAACGCAGTTTGGAATTCTTTCGGGACCTTCATTGGGGAATTTTGGATTTGGATTCCATAATACGTCTCCAGCATCCAACATTCCAGGGTGTGGTCCTACATCGTCCCAGTTCCAATACAGATAAGTTCCGTCAAGGTTAACTTGAACGATAACTTTTTGTGATGTCACAACGCCATTGGACATTGCAAATCCAGTAAAGAGATAATCGATACCAGCATTGTGTGCATTGTAGAAGACAGCGACTTCTTCGCCATCTGGTACAGAAATACGAATGCCATTGGGATCGTTTACATCGTTAGGATTGTCAACATCTTCCAATTTCATGGTTAAGTTGGGGAATCTTTGATCAAGAACGCCAACGCATTGTTTGGAAGCGCTGAATTTAATGCCTTCTGGAGCTACGTTGTACTTGGCCTGAGCATAACAATCATACTTGTTCATAAGATCTTCTGGGAATGGAGGCACTTGGTATCTTGGAGGACCCCAAGCTTTTGTACCTTCAATGTGACCCCAGCGGAGATCGCCTTTGTTATCGTGAAGTTTCCAGAAAGGATCTACCAATGTGTAGTCTTTGGTCTTTCCAGCTTCGTCGATATAGTGGGTTTCTGGAGCTGGTGTTACACCACCGTCGTCCTTAATAGCCACAATGCGAACTCGTAGATCATAATCTTTTAAGACCCATTTGCCATTTTCCCAAACTTTCTTAAAGCCTTCATATCGTCCATTTGGAGGACAAGTTCCGCGATAAGGAGTGAATTGGAAGGTTGCAACTGGATTGTCAGCGGTGATTACTTTGTAATCTTCGTAAATCTTGTCGCTTGTTGGGCCTTCGGTGTTACTGAGCATGATGTAAACTTTTTCAGCTTCATGATACACGCCGTCTTCCCAGTAAGCAGCTCGAGGAGCAGGATCAACCGAAATATCAATTTGAGAAGTTTGTTCTACTTGGAATGGCTTGTCAATTTTAACAGACATACCAATTTGATTAGAAGGATATACTTCCCAGTCGATGTAACGGAAGTCACAGTTTTTGCCCATGGATAAACCATGAACGGTGCTTTGGTTAATCCAGAAATCTTGGTTGTCGCCAATTTTGGATCCGCAGCTGTAGGTTACATCAGATTCTGTAACTTCGGTCAAACGAATGTCGCCGGTACGTACAGAATAAGAGGTTAACCAAAGATCGCCATCGTCAATGATTCTGTTGTCAGGAGAAGGTCCCTGTAACACTAGAAGATTGCGATATACTGTATCAAACAGAGCGATATCAAAATCACCAGCAACATAGCTCCATTCGCCAGAATCAATACCAGCTACTAAGTCAGTGTCACCAGCTTTGATGGCAGTGAAAGGTTTGTAGGTTAAGATGCGAGTTAATCGCACGTCGCCTACAGTCATATCACCAGAACCATCTACGTCCAAATAGGCCATAGGAGCATACTGCCAATTGGCACCAGAAATGGAATTGAATGCCATGTTATCACGGTAAATGATTTCATAAGAAACCAATCCACCAACAGGAACATCTTTCAAGCTTAAGTCGTTGACATCGATGTAATACCAACCACCTAAACAATCCAAATCTTTCCAGTTCATAACGGATCCGTTTTCGTATCGACCACTTGGATCAAATACACGGATATCGCCAGGAGATGCTGTACCGCTGTTGTCGATATCAGCATACAAAATGTTGGTAAACATATCAGGAGCAGGATCTGTCAAAGCAGGATCGCGGACGCCCATGAAATATTTATAACCGTCACCTACAAAGCCATTTCTGACATCATCGGCAACTTTGTATACATATTCACCAACATCATAGGTCCAATTGTAAGGAATGTCGTCGTTGGGCCAATTTTCATCACGGAAAAGATCCCATGCATGGAAATTGTTGAGCTCAAATCCAACATCAGCATCGCCAGCTGCAACAGTTGTTCCAGCTTTGTACTTAATGACATTGTTTCCAACATTGACGGTAACAGCAGTTAATCTCTTGTCGCCTTCAGAAACGAGTTCGAGGGTGAAAGGATCATTGTCATCGTCATTGTTTTTGTAAATAGTTTCTCCGCAGCCATATTGATCATTGCCTTCGGTATCATAGAACATGATATCGTTAGGGAATGGAAGAAGGTCGTTGCCAAAATCTTTGGCAGCGTACATTCCATCATTGGCTCCAAGATATTCTTCGCCTGTACGGCCTGCACGATAGTCGTCGGACAGGTTGTAAGGATAAAGAGTATCTACGGGTGGAGGAGGAGTACCGGTAAAATTAATACCCCAATTGTTGTCAATTCCATCGTCTTTCCAAATTTCAACACCGATGTATTCACGGTATTTTAGGTTTACATTTTGGAAAGTGGTGGCAGGGATATTAAAATCAGAACCTTTCTGTCCCAATACGGTGTTCTTTTGAACAGTTTGAGCAGAAACTTTTACATCGTTGTTGGGAGAGCGAAGTCTTGCTGCAGTTACAGAAGGTACCATGCCTTCCCATACGTCAGTTTCAACAGAAAGATTGTAAGCAGGTTGATTGCATCCGCCAAATAATACTTCGGCTAAGACCAAAAGGTCTGCTTGTACGCGGGGTACCCACTTGCCGTTCATTTGTGGGCTTTGAACCAAGGAAACATCGCTGGAGATATATCCGCGATTTCTTTCTTTCTTCATTGTTCCGATGTCAACAGGATCGTTCACATTGGTTAAACGATAGTCGCCAACAGTTACGAAACCATGATCAGAAAGAATGTTTCCGTTTTCTTGATAAATCCATTCACCTGGTTCATAGGTATACCACTGATCTTGAAATTTGTGATCAGCAGGAGTCTTTTTGTTGTCGGCATGAACTTGGTCGCCGGCATAGACTTCACGCACACCATCTTTGTTGAAATGAATGGGGAATCGGTATAATGCCAATTGTGTTTCGGGATTGACCATCATACCCATTTCATTGTAGTAGCAGTCCCAATCGGTTGCTTTTACAATGGAGTTTGGAGGATAGTTCTTTGTCTCGCCGTTTTTGTAAATAGAAACGTGAGTTAAACGAACGTCCCCTTCTTGGACATAGGTGGAATACACTGGATATTCATAGGCACCCATACCCTTGCGATAAATGAATTCGCCAGGATTGTAGTTATCCACTACGGTCCAATGTGTTTCACCATCTTCTAGAGGATCTTGGACAAATTGCTCTTCCATGGCAATATTGGCAGCATGGACTTCGTCACCATAATGGAAATAAATTTCATCTCTGGTTACGGGATCAACATTGTCGCTGTTGAAATACCAAGAGCAATCTAGGTAGGGAGGTGTGTTTCCACGGTATTGATTGGTACCGGGATCTCCAGGAGTAATTTGATTAGGATTTGGACCCCACAAATTCATAATGGGTGAAAATTCACCAAATTCGTAAATCCAATTCCAGTCATAATTACCCCAATAGACAAAATCGTGCAGTTCATAACCGGTGTCAGCTCCAAATGGAGCAGCATCCCAGTCAGTGGTGACGACATATTCGTTTCCTTCAATGTCTTCGCCATTGCCCTGTACGACAGAATAGGTTACACCTTCGGAAGATTTCACTAGTGGGAAATCGTCCATATCAATCCAACCCATTCGGAACAAACGACCCGTACGATTTTTATCCCAGAAATAAATGGACGTGTTTCCATCGCTATCAATGGTTGCATTGAAACGATCATTCTGAGGATCTAAAATGTAAGGTCCTTGTGTGTTGTTACCTGTTGATGGGTCGACAGTTGCAAATGGATTGGCTTTACATTCTTCGGAAATGTAACGGCCATTCAAATTTGCTGGGTCGGCGGGTTCGTAATAACGGCAATCGTTAAAACGACCATCTGGATCTAACCACAGTTGGCCAGCTTCATCGTATACAGCATACCAATGCTCAGATACGGTAGAGCGTCCGCCAGCTGGTGTTACATTCAGATAAAAATCCGTCCAGAAAAGTGGTTCAACACGCAGATCAACGGATGTAGCAGGAATGTTCATGTTGTTCTCAAATGCTACATTGGAATCTGGCATGCCATAACCAGTACGTCCCCAGACGTCTTCACCGGCTTTTTGCCAAGGAAAATCCTTGTTGGTTAGTTCTGTTCCATCTCGGTCAAAACCTACAGGTACAAAACGTACGGCAATAAATGTACCGTTTACGTTTTCTGCGGCCTCAACTGTTTTTGGAGCAGACATGAAACCAAACTGGAATAATCCAGCCACCATCATGATGGTAACTAGTAAACTAAGTGTTTTTTTCATTCATGTTCTCCTTTCTTGAAGATTCACACATAGTTTTCGCAAATAAAACTCTCGTTTTACTCACTTGATACCGTATTCAACCAGCCTCTTCAGTGACTGAGTTAGAAAACTAAGTGGTCCATGTTGGAGAAACGGTAAAGCTTCCCAGCACTTGCCCATCATATTTTTCCAAATCAAGTTTCAACATCGGAAACAGATTGGATAAGATACCCATCATTAGTATATGAAGTGCTCTATCCTCAACAATAGAAAAAACACAGAAAAAAACGGGAAAAAACAAAAAAAGTGGGCAATATTTTTCACATTTGTGCAAAATATTGCCCACTTTTCTAGAAAACTCTTACTAATTTACATATGGTGAAACCATATGTAAATTACGTACCCATTTACAGTTTATTCAACAAGATCTGTAAATGTTTTTTCAACAATTCCACCATCTTTGATGGAAGAAAGCTCTGCTCCATCATTGGAGATGATGTTTTTCGTGACCATCGTATTCATCAAGGTTTCAAGCTCAAGAGCAGTAATGGTATCTTTGGGGTATGGAATGGAAATTGTGGTTTGTTTACCAAGAGAATTCTCAAAAATCATTTGCAACACTTTTTTTGAATAATCTGCCATACTCTAACCTCCTTAGTCAGCATTCAGATTGGATTTTTCATGACGAAGAATCTCATCCAGCGGATGTTCTAACAAAGCTACAATGGAAGTAACAACATCATACACATCCTGGTCTGTAGCACTAGATTTAACATTACTTATATTGAAACTGACGCGATCTTCTCCGCCAGTAGACAAATACACGGTTACATAACCATTTAATTCTACGGTTGTCATAGGTTACTCTCCTTCTCATAAAGTTTAAAATTTCGTACAAGAAGAGTATCGAAAATAAAAAAAATATATGCATTAAGTAGTTATTGTTGTAATTTTTTGAAAAACGCTTAGAATAAATAGCTGGTATTCGGAGAGTGGCGCAGTTTGGTAGCGCGCGTGGTTTGGGACCACGAGGTCGAAGGTTCGAATCCTTTCTCTCCGACCATTTTTATTCTTGCCTTCCCCCTAAATAATCTTTCGGTCCTTCTTTGTATAAATCATTCCCGTGTGTATCAATTCCTACAATGGTGGGAAAATTCTGTACTGTAAGCCTTCGGATTGCTTCAGCTCCAAGTTCAGGGTATGCAATAACGGTTGATTCTACTATTTTTTGAGAGAGAAGTGCTCCAATCCCTCCAACAGCAATTAAGTACAAGGCCTTATTTTTTACAATCGACCGAACAACATCTTTGTTTCGAGGACCTTTTCCTATCATTGCTTTCAAACCATGGTCAAGTAGTAACGGAGAATATGCATCCATCCGACCACTTGTAGTTGGTCCTGATGACCCAATGGGATATCCCGGTGGAGCTGGAGTAGGGCCTACAAAAAATAACACTCCGCCTTCCAAAGGAAAAGGAAGCTTTTGTTTTTGCAGGATTCTATCCGTTAATTTCTTATGAGCAGCGTCTCGAGCAGTATAAATAATGCCCGACAGTAGAATAGTATCCCCAATGTGGATATCACGCAAATCGATATTATGTAAAGGAGATTGTAAATGCCAAGTTTTCATATCTCTCTTCCAATCAAGGTCCTTGACTGATGCCGTGCACAGTGACATTGGATGTTGATAGCAGCAGGCATAGATGCAATATGACACGGCTTCCACAGTAAGCTAACCCCCAGCACCGTCGTTCGTCCTCCTAAGCCCATCGGACCGATTCCTAATTGGTTGCATTGCTCTCGAATCGAAAGTTCCCACTCCTGTAAAACAGGGTCGGGATTGGGCTGGAGGAAGTCTCGAAACAATGCTTTTTTGGAGAGCAGAGCAGCTTGTTCAAAACTCCCTCCCAATCCTATTCCTAAAATGATGGGTGGGCATGGATTGCCCCCTGCTGTCTGCACTGTTTGGAGAATAAACTCTTCCACACCTTTTTTCCCCTGGGAAGGCTTTAGCATGGCAATCTGACTCATATTCTCGGAACCTCCTCCCTTGGGTGATAGATGGAATGTAAGGTCACTACCGGGAACGATTTCCCAATAAATGTAGGCTGGAGTATTGTCATTTGTGTTTTTTCTCTGTTCAATAGGATCATATACCATGGAATTGCGCAGATATCCTTCTTTATATCCTTGTCTGACTCCCTCTTGAACAGCCTCATAAAGATTACCATCCGAGATGTGCACATCTTGGCCTAGCTGTGCAAAAATGATGGTAACACCAGTATCTTGACATAGAGGAATATGGCTTTCTTTTGCATAGGTAATGTTGTCAAAGATTTGGTCTAAAACTTGTTGGGCTACAGGATACGTTTCTTGCTTTCGAGCTTCTTCTAAAAGAGCAATTATATCAGGGCTTAGAGTGATATTCGTCTCCATGCACATTTCTTTGATAGTTTTGGTAACGTCTAGGCAAGATATTGTCTTCATACAACTCCCTTGTAATATGCTAGTATTATTTTAACATAAAGAAGTAAAAAAAATTTGATTATTTCAAAATATTCCGTATAAATGCATAGTGCATATGCGCCTGTAGCTCAGGGGAAGAGCATTTGCCTTCTAAGCAAGTGGCCGGGGGTTCAAATCCCTCCAGGCGCGCGCTTGGTGGTGGATATAGCTCAACTGGTTAGAGTACCGGTCTGTGGAACCGGATGTTGTGGGTTCGAGTCCCATTATCCACCCCTTTTTTTGGGCCTGTAGCTCAGGGGAAGAGCGCCGGTTTCCTAAACCGTAGGTCGCAGGTTCGAATCCTGTTAGGCCCACGTACGACATTGAAACTTGAAAATAGTAAACGCGCCCATAGCTCAACTGGATAGAGCGAAAGACTTCGGATCTGTAGGTTGCGGGTTCGACTCCTGCTGGGCGTGCCATTTGCAAATCACCAGAAATGTATTATAATACATTTCGTCCAACACAAGGGTCGTTGGCTCAATTGGTAGAGCAGCTGACTCTTAATCAGCGGGTTACAGGTTCGAGTCCTGTACGACCCATAAGGTGCGGGGATAGCTCAGTGGTAGAGCGCGACCTTGCCAAGGTCGATGTCGCGAGTTCGAATCTCGTTCTCCGCTCCATTTTTTTTGCCTTTTTCGCGAGAGTGGCGGAATTGGCAGACGCGCTGGACTTAGGATCCAGTGGTTTCACGACCTTGCGGGTTCAAGTCCCGCCTCTCGCATACCGATGTTATCGAAATACACAATAAAAAAGGGGGATTTCTCCCCTTTTTTTTTATTTATTCTGAATT
This sequence comes from Caldisericia bacterium, assembly GCA_040767255.1. GTDB lineage: Bacteria > Caldisericota > Caldisericia > UBA6126 > UBA6126 > JAGLCW01. The sequence goes on along the minus strand of JAXGOZ010000004.1, from coordinate 95,834 downwards.
TTATTCTTTGGTCTTTTTTATTCTTCTTCTTCCTCTTCTTCCTCAAAGTGCTTGCTTTTTTCTTCAAGCTCATGGAAATTATCAAGGGCTTGTGCGACAAAAAAGTTCACTGTATCCTTTGGGAAAATACCATTTTCATCGGCTTCCCCTGCTTTTTTATCAAACAAAATTTCAATTGCTTCTTCAATGCGGTCTACTGCATACACATGGAAAAGTCCATTATTCACGGCATTAATAATCCTTTGTGCAAGCATTAGGTTTTTTTGGTTTTTCTTTGGTATGACAACGCCCTGGGTGCCGGTTAATCCTTTTTCTTTACAAATATCGAAGAATCCTTCAATCTTGGCATTTGCGCCCCCAATGGGTTGAATATTGCCTAATTGGTCTGTTGATCCTGTAATTGCTATATCTTGGCGAATAGGAAGTCGACTAATCGCAGAAAGCGAAACGATAATTTCTGCAGCAGAAGCACTATCTCCATCAATTCCACTGTAGTTCTGTTCAAAAGCCATCGAAATAGAAACGGGCAAGGGATATTCTTGTCCATAAGTATAAGCAACATAGGAGTTGATAATCATGGCCCCTTTGTCAAAAATTGGACCACTCATCTCACTCTCTTTGTCCACACTCATTACCCCGCCTTTTCCAGGAAAAGCAGTAGCCGTAATTCGACTAGGTTGTCCAAATATGAACTCACCATTTCCAACGATGGACAATCCATTAATCTGGCCAACTTTTTTGCCTTCTACATCCACATGAATTCGTCCATCCAAAATAGCAGAGTGTACCTTTTCTTCGTATAAGCTGCTTCGATATCGTTTTTCCTTTAACGTTCTGCTAACATCTTCGTCGTTCACCACATCTCGTCCGTGAAGCTGTGCCCAGTGGATACTCTCCTTCACGATATCCAAAATCAGTGTAAATTGTGTGGTTAGCTTCTCTTGGTTCTCGGCAATGCGAGATCCATAATCAATAATGATTCTGACTGCTTGGGGAGTAAAATGTACATTTTCGTTTACCTTATTGCACTGAATGGCAATATACGACGCATAAAGACTTTCTGTTTTTTCATTCCGTTCCATTTCATAGTCAAATTGAGCATGGATTTTGAAAAATTTTCGAAAGTCTTCATCCAGCTGGTATAAAAGATTGTAAACTTCTTCACTTCCAATCAAGATTACCTTTGTATGGAATGGGATCGGTTCAGGCTTCAACGATAGTGTAGGGATTGTTTTTACCTGTTCATCCAAGTTCTCTATCTGGATTTCTTTTGCTTTGATACATCTTTTCAAAACATCCCAGACATAAGGAGTAGACAAAAGATCATTCACTTGGAGAACAAGATATCCACCGCTGGCTTTTAACAGAGATCCACCTCGAATAAAGGAGGAGTCAGTGACCCAAGAACCCATTTCTTGATGATATTCTATAGATCCAAACAAATTGTAGTAGGTTGGATTCATCTCAAAAATAACGGGTGCACCTTTTCCTTTTTTGTTCCGTACTACAAGATTAACCTTATATCTTCGTAGGAAAAAATCTTCCTTTTTTTTGTCTTGTTCTTCATCCTCGGAAGGACTTTCAGAATTCTTAAAAAAATCGATATTTTCGGAGATATCTTCTTTTACTTCGTCCAAATAACTAATCAGTCTAGGATTGTCGTTGTATTTTTGTTTCAGTTCATCAATTAAGATTTTGACTGCAAATTCCCCTATACGATGATCCAAGGATGATAGATCAGTACGAGTCCTTTTTTCTAAATCTTGAACTTTTTTCAATCCACTATTAATGGTGGATTGTAAATCTATTCTGCTTTGTTCTAAGTCTTCCTTTTGTTTTTGATCCAAGGCATTGTACTCTTCTTGTGTCATCGCCCGACCTTCAACAGCAGGTATAGTGAAGATTCCTTCCGGATTAGTATTAATCAATAGACCTTTTTCCAGAGCAATTTTGTTCATCTCTTGATAAACATCTTTGATCTGGTTCTGTGCATTGGTCACAATTTTGTTTTTTTCTATTTCATAATGATCGCTTCGAAAGGCATCCGAAATTTTCGTACGAATAAGCGAAATAAACTCATCAAAATCATTGCTAAACTGACTTCCTTGGCCAGGCTGGAAAGAAATAGCTTTTGGAAAATTCCGGTCTTGAAAATTATAAACATACGCCCAGTCGGGGGGGTCAGGTTCTTTAGGGGCTAAATTTTCCAAAAGAATACGTATGGTGGAATTTCGACCCGTACCTGACATACCGGAAATGAAAATGTTAAACTCATCTGTTTTTGTATGTAGTCCTGTCTCAATGGCTCTTATGGCACGATCTTGGCCAATGATATTTAAGGATGGAGTTAAATTCTTTTCAATTTCAGTATGAAAATCTGAAATCTCACAGCACTTTCTTAACTGACATTCAAACAATTCATTCATAGCTACTTCTTCCTTGCTGTAAAGATTTAGCGAAGGTCCATATTGTAGGTTTTTGCCTTCTCAGAAAACAATTTTAACTTTTCATCCAATTCTTTTTTCATGGATTGATATTGGGCATCAGAAAAATCAGTTGGATGAGATATGCGAAGAGAAACAAACGCGGCAATATCACTAAAATCTTTCAAGTATTCTTGTATATCAGCCACCAGGACAATTTCTTCAAACTGTGTGGAATCCTTTTGGTGTTTGGTGAACATTTTTTCGTATTCACGAATTTGGGTTGCTATTGTGGATTGAGTGTTGTGCCAGGCTGACAAAGCAACGCTATCACCATCTTTTAAACTAGAGAACAGGTAGATGTCTTTGGATTTCTGTTTCAGGTAGTAATACACATTTTCAATATCATTTCGGAACGCCTTGTGTGCTTCCTTTTTTTGGATGATTCCTCGTACAATAAAAAATCCGCCGAGGCCCACAGCAACGATAAGAACAGCTACGATAATGTACTTCTGGACATGTTTTGGAATACTGATTTTTTTCATGAAACCTCCAATGAAAAAAGTGCCGGAGAACGGAGTCGAACCGTTACAGTATTGCTACCGCAGGATTTTAAGTCCTGTGCGTCTACCAATTTCGCCACTCCGGCACTCATGTAAAAAAACGCTTATTTAGAATAACTTAATGTTTTAATAAATTCAAGCTCCCGAATCGAGTCATACATGGTGATTTTTACTTCCCATCCATCAAAAAACTCCTCGGGTGTCATATCTTGTGGCTCCAAACTAATTGCACAAGGGGCTGAATATGTATCTCCACTCACTATGATTAAGTGGTCGGGAAGGCCAAACTGTATCTTCATGATATCAAAGAAATTCATTCCGGGCATTACTTCATATTCGGTACCGGATGCATCAAAAGTTCGAACAGTGATGATTTCATAAGAAGCCATACTGCGATTTTCAAAATGCGCTGTGAGATAGGGCATCGTAGAATCTGCTGTGAGAGCATCCGTTGACCGTGGACCAGGTCCAGCCATACCACCTGCATCAACAGCCTGCAATTTGAATCGAATGGGTTCTTTCTTCAAATCATGTTTGATTGTAAAAGGAACGGATGTAGTTCCAACATTTCCCGATCCATCGATAGCTTGTACAATCAGTGTATACTCACCACTTACTAATTTTGAAGGTTGGATTTCTCCGTATTCTCCAAGCGTTTCGGTTAACAAAGCGGAATTCAAAAAACACTCTGGAAAAGACAATCATAGAATCATCTTCGATGGTAACATCGAGAGTCAGTGATTCTTCTTCGAGAATTTCTTTAGCAGATAGATTGTTCACTGTAATGACAGGAGATTCGGTATCTTCTTGTTCATTGCCACTGTTTAACTTCTTTTTTAACTCTTCCACTTCTTTGGAGAGTTTTTCATTTTCCTTTAAAAGATCTGTAATTTGGTCTTCTAGTTTTGTAATCAATGTATCCATCATGCCGACTTTTTCAGATAAGGTTTCATTCTCTTCAGTTAAAACATGGATTTGGTTTTTTAGGTCAGCGTTTTCGGTTTTCAATGTTTCATTGTCTTTTTCCAAAGAGTCCTTTTGGGTTTGCAATTCGTCGATAATTTTTTGGAGGCTTTCAAGATCAGGAGCAGTTAATGTAATCGTGCGCGTTGCTCCATCCCATTCCACTTCTGCACCAAATGTTTCCGAGATGAAACGAAGTGGGACAAGAGTTCTTCCTTCAACAATGGTAGGGGGTACGTCGAGTTCTAGTGGTTCGCCATTTACAAAGACCTGTTTATCCCCAACTGTCATTTTGATGGTTTTTACTTCACCTGCAAAAACTGTTGAACTCAAACTGAAAAAGAGAACAAAGGATAGGAAAAGGGAAAAGAATTTTTTCATGGTATCCTCCTATAAAAAAGGCGACAGACGGATTCGAACCGTCGATGAGGATTTTGCAGACCCTTGCCTTACCACTTGGCTATGTCGCCCCTTACTACAAGCGGGAAACGGGATTTGAACCCGCGACCCTTAGCTTGGGAAGCTAATGCTCTACCCCTGAGCTATTCCCGCAAATATGCAATTCTAATAGATTATTGTATAATGAGCTGTGAAAGTGTCAACCTAAAAAAAGAAAGAGGTGAAACATGAAAGTGATTCACATCGAAACCCATAAAAACAAGGAACTGGTTCGGATTGAATCAAAACTTTCATCCGCCGTACAGAACTACCATTGGAAAAACGGCATCTTATCAGTCTTTGTCCCACATACTACGGCAGGAATCATCATCAACGAAAGCTATGATCCCAATGTCGCTATTGATTTTCTATCCAAAATGCAATCCCTGATTCCCCGTCAAGATCATTATTTACACGCAGAAGGAAACAGTGACTCTCATATTCTGAGCTCCATCACCCATACCTCGGAAACTCTCATTGTTGAGAATGGACAAATCCAGTTGGGTGCATGGCAAGGAATTTTCTTTGCAGAATTTGATGGTCCCCGCAGGCGTAAAATCTGGCTTCAATGGATATCCAAAGATTAAAACTCTTCCTTAAGGAGACTGTATGCTCATTCGATCTAAAATTGTAAAAACCCTTCATGGGATTACAGAAAAAAAAGGGTGGGAGATACCCCTGGAAAACATCGTTGTAGAACAACCCCCTAAAATTGAAATGGGAGATTTTGCTACCACATTACCACTTGCTCTAGCTAGAGTATTGAAAAGAAAACCCTTCGATATCGCAAAAGAAATTGCACAAGAATTTTCCATGGAAGAAATCTCTACAGTCCAACCTCTTCCCAATGGGTATATCAATTTTTTCTTTAGTACTGCATTTTTATTCACTTGTTTTCAGTCTCTACTGGAAGAACCAAAGCAATATATCAGCAGTCAAGAAGGAGCTGGGAAAAAAGTATTGGTTGAATTTGTGAGTGCGAATCCTACCGGTCCTCTAACAGTTGCCAATGGACGAAGTGCTCCCATAGGGGATACTATAGCCAATCTCCTAGAATTACAAGGATATCAATGTGACAGAGAATTCTTCATCAATGACATGGGGGCAAAAGCCCAAAAATTGGCAGCATCTGTTTTCTATTATGCAATGGCTGAACTTCAGCACCCTGTTCCACCTCCCGATGAAATGTATCCTGGTGATTATGTACAAACACTGGCTTGCGACTATATTCAAAAAGAAGGGGATTCCCTTCTGGCTCTCCCTCGCGAAAAAGCAATCGAGCTTTTAAAACAATTTAGCCTCTCTACCATGATTTCGAGAATGAAAGAAGATCTTGACGATTTTCATATCCATTTTCAATCCTGGTTTCCCGAAAGCTCTCTCCATAATGGGTACATTCAAGATACCTTCAATCGTCTAAAAAATCAGGGTGTTGTAGAAGAAAAAGAAGGTGCATACTGGTTTTTAACAACAAAATTTGGCGATGAAAAAGACCGCGTTCTCATTCGATCCAATGGACTAGCTACATATTTACTTGGCGATATTGCCTATCATAGAAACAAACTGGAACGAGGATATGATTTCTGCGTTGATGTTTGGGGTGCAGATCAAAGCCACGTAAATCCTCTAAAATGGGCTCTTCATACACTAGGATTTTGTGAAGACCAGCTAAAAACTGTTACATTTCAACTTGTTCACTTGTTTCGAAACAATCAAGAAGTAAAAATGTCCAAATCCGGCGGTAACTACATCACACTGCGAGAACTACTCAATGAAGTTGGTCCAGATGTAAGTCGCTTTGTCTATTTAAGCAGGAGCAACGAACAACACTTGAATTTTGATTTAGATATAGCAAAAAACCGAGATCCCAAGAGTCCCGTGTTTTATGCCCAGTATGCCTATACAAGATGTAAGGGAATTTGTCGAGAAGCAGAAGCGGTTAACATTGATATCCCGCAAAAATGGGAAGATGTAGATCTTTCCTTGTTGAAAGACCCTGCTGAGTTGCAAGTTCTCCGGCGTTTTGCCATCATGCCAGAGCTCTTAGAACGCGCCTGTAGTTCATTAGCACCTCATTTGGTTACACAAGATATTCAAATTCTAGCCAACGATTTTCACTCCTTTTACGAAAATTGTCGTGTGATTGATATTGATCAAATTGAACGCACAAAAGCTCGTTTATTGCTCGTGATCAGCATTGAAAAATTGTTATCTGTTTTGTTCTCCTTGATTGGAATTCATGCACCGGAGAGAATGTGATGAAAAAAGAACACACTACACTGTATCGTACCTGGAGACCAAAGAAATTTGATGATGTCATTGGCCAAAAAGAAATCGTTCGAGTCCTCAAAAATGAAATCAGACTAGACAAAATACACCATGCATATTTATTTTGCGGTCCCCGGGGGACTGGCAAAACTTCTTGTGCTAGAATACTGGCACGAAGTTTAAATTGTGCAGAAGGTCCTACCATCGAACCTTGTGGGGTGTGTCGATCTTGCGTATCGATTGACTCCGGAATCAATTTGGATGTCATTGAAATCGATGCAGCTTCCAATCGCGGAGTTGATAATATTCGAGAGCTTCGCGAAAAAGTTCATCTCACTCCAGTCCAGTGCCGATACAAAGTATACATTATTGATGAAGTTCACATGCTAACGGGAGAAGCTTTTAATGCTCTTCTAAAAACGCTGGAAGAACCTCCTCAACACACCATATTCATTATGGCCACTACAGAATCTCATAAATTGCCAAAAACAATCATTAGTAGGTGCCAAAAGTTTGATTTCCGTCGAATCTCTGCCGAAGAGATTGCAGAAAAACTCCGCATGGAGGCAGAAGCAGAAGGAATTCATATCGATTTGAAAGCAATGCAAAGAATTGCAGAGAGTAGTGATGGTGCAATGAGAGATGCTGAGTCCATTTTGGATCAGCTTTCTGTGTTATCCGGTCCTGAAGAAAAAATTCATGAATCGGATGTATTATCGCTTCTTGGAAAAACCAATACAGAAACACTTTATAGCATCATGGATAGTCTGTTTATAGGGGACTTTCCTTCCTTATTGGATGCATTGCATGGGGTTGTCTCCTCCGGAACCGATGTGTTTTTATTCACGCAGGATTTACTGTCCTATTGCAGAGACAATGTTGTCCTGGCAGAAACATTTGGAAAAAGCTCTTTTCTGACCACAATCCCCAAACCGACAATGATGTGTACTTTGAGCAAGCAAAAAAGATTCCTATGGCACTACTGATGAAGTTCACACTCCTTCTTACTAATGCTCTTCCAACCATGAAATATCTTTCAAGACCAGAACTGCTTTTAGAAACAAGTTTGCTACAAATGAAACATCTTGTCGATCATCCTGTTAAAAAGAAACCGTCTGTGAGTACTTTTCCGCAGAAAAAAACAGAAGAAACCCTTGCTTCTTCTCAAAAAAAAGCTGCACAATCCGCTGAAATCACTATCGAGCAGCCCCCAGAAATCAAAGATCCCTTATGGAAAGAGTTCACACAGGTTTTAAAAACAGAATCTCCCGATTTGTTTATTCATGTTATGCGAACTCAGCTGGTCAAGATTAGTGAAGAAACTGCTTACATTGTCTTTTCCATCGACAATAAATTTAGCTACGAACAGCTTAAAAAAGAAAAGCATCTTCAAGAGCTTCACCAAAAATTTCAGGAAAAATATCCAGAGCTTTCTTACCGTTTGGTGCCAAAACTTGGTTTTAATCATGAAAAAGCCACCTACGAATTTAAAAAAGAGGAAGAAAAAGAAGAAATCATAAAGGATCCCGTTATAATAGATACGTTAGAAACATTCAAAACCAGTATAGATACTGTAGAAAAATCGTATAAGGAGTAAATATGAACGTAATTGATCGTGCCAAAAATCTAAACAAATATAGAAAAATTGCTACTGAGTTAAGCAAAATGCTCTATGAAGCAGAAAACAAATCCAAAACTGTCAAAGTTACAGTCAAAGGCGATATGAATATTAAAAGCATTGAAATTGATCCAGAATATATCCAAGAAATTCGTCCAGAACTATTACAGAAAAGCATTCGAGATGTTGTCAACATGGCTTTAAACAAAGCAAAAGTAGCCACTCAAAAAGAAACAAAAAAGTTAGCGGAGGAAATGGGTCTCAACTTGCCCATGTAACACATGCCTTATTACACCCCTGGATATCAGAGAGCAATTGAAGAATTAAGCAAACTTCCGGGAATTGGTCCAAAAAGTGCCGAAAAACTAGCAGATTATATTTTGCACTTAAAACCTGAATACTTTCATCAATTCATGGATGTTCTCCATTCAATGAGAGACAAGGTGCACCCTTGCACAAAATGTTTTCATTTAACAGAAGGGTCAATATGTTCTATTTGCTCGGATAGTAACAGGGATCAACATACGATTTGTGTGGTAGAAAAAGAACGAGATGTCCTGGCCATTGAAAAAACAGGTTCTTACAAAGGTCTTTACCACGTATTAGAAGGTTCTATCAATCCTATCAATGGTATCGGGCCTGAAAAAATCCGAATGAAGGAATTGTTTGATCGGATTCAGCTCGAACCTATCCAGGAGATTATTCTTGCCCTGAATTTCAGCCAAGCTGGAGATTTAACTTGTATGTATATCATTCATCAGCTTCAAGGTACTAGTATGAATATCACACGTTTGGCATCTGGCATTCCAACGGGGACTGACATCGAATTTGCGGATTCGAAAACACTTCAAGCTGCATTCAAAGGAAGAGAACGATTCGAAATGGAGGAGAACTAATGCGTCGACTACTGATTACAATTATTTCTAACTGGTTGTGTTTCCTCATCATCGGGGAGTTGTTCCCCACCTGGTTAATCGTAGCAAATTGGAAAGTCGCTTTTCTTGCAGGTCTTCTGTTAGGTCTGGTGAATGTGATCATTAAGCCCATACTTACTATCATTACGCTGCCTTTACATATTTTAACACTGGGCTTGTTTGCGTTTGTAATCAACGCAATTGTACTGTTCCTAACATCCTCTTTCATAGATGGAATCACTATCCCTTCTTTTTGGCCCTATGCATTTCTCACTTCTTTAGCATTTGCCATACTCAACTGGGTATTAATGATCGTTCTGCGAGGAAAATAAACAACTACCAAGGAGTTTTTTATGTGTGGAGTATTTGGAATCATATTTCCCAACGATACAAATGAATTAGGAGATATTCTCATTAAAGGATCAAGAAAATTGGTCTACCGAGGATATGACTCAGCTGGTTTTGCTGCATTTCAAGACAACGGTGCCACGGTTTTAAAAAAAGGACCGGGAATGCTTGAAAGTATTATTCAGAAGGAAAAAATCTCGGAGTACTATGGCAACCGGGGTATTGTTCAGCTGCGATGGGCAACCTTTGGTGAACCAAATGCTGAGAATTCCCAACCTCATTATGATTCCGACAAAGATATCATTGGTGCACACAACGGGAACATTGTGAATACAGAACAGCTCATCGAGCAATTTACGCAAGAAGGGATGATTGTACGGGGAACCAATGATGGAGAAATGGTTGTGCATGCTTACGAAAAATTTTTCAACCAACTCCAAGACCCAAAACAAGCGATGATGAAAGCACAGACCATTTTACAAGGTGACTACGCTTTCATTTGTGGAAACATTGACCGACACCAACTGCTGGCTGTAAAAATGGGGTCTTCTTTGTATATGGGAGTTGGTAAGGATTTTATTGTTTGCTCCTCTGATTTGGGTTCCATTCTCCAATTTACTCGCAATATTGTCTACTTAAAAGATGGCGATCTTGTTCTTTACGATCACAACAGCTACCACATTTATGACATCCATACGGGAAAAGAAATCCAGCGTCCAGTCGAACAATGTGATATTCGTATCGAAGAAGCAAATTTAGTTGGATTCGATCACTACATGATGAAAGAAATCCATGAACAACCCAAAAAGGTTCAAGAGTTATACGATCTGCTCGAAAACACTCAATCCAATACAGATGACATGATTGAGCTTATCAATCAATCTGATCATGTATATTTGGTCGCCTCTGGCACCTCCTATCATGCAGCTGTTGTTGGTGCATATTATCTCAACCATCTAGCTGGTATCCATGCTGTTCCTGTTTTGGCAGGTTATTTCAATGAATACTACAACGTATCCCCCACAGCAAAAGACGTGATCTTTTGTGTATCCCAAAGTGGTGAAACAAAAGATGTAATCAATGTCATCAATCCAATTCTCCACAACACCAGTGCCAAAATCATCAGTATGGTGAATGTAATTGGCTCTTCTATTGCTCAAAAATCGGAAATCGTAATGAACGTTGCTGCAGGTTTGGAAACAAGTGTTCCTGCAACAAAATCTTACATGAATCAGCTTTTCGCTTTTCTGTACCTGGCAACCTATGCTGGAAAAAAGAAAGGCTTCGACAAAGCAAAAGAAATTGATCACTACCTTCCCCAAATTCCGAAGCTTCTAGAAGCCACTTTGGAAGAAACGAAAGAAGATGCCAAAGAAATAGCAGATCTATTAGTAAAAAGAGGATCAGACTTATATTGCCTTGGATATGGAATCCAATATGGTACAGCACTAGAGGGTGCATTAAAAATCAAAGAGGTATACTACAAGCACTGTGAAGGCATGTATTCTTCTGAGTTTAAACATGGTCCACTTTCCATTGTGGATGAAGGATATCCAATCCTTTTCCCTGCGAGTCCTGCCGATGATCACATGGTCATCAGTCACATCAATGAAATTCGAGTTCGAAAAGGCAATGTGATTGTTATATCCCCACAATACCACGGATATGCGAAAGCCGCAACAAGGTTGATTGCAGTGCCGATTCAGATCATTACTTCATTCCTCTTACTACTGTAGTCGTTCTTCAGCTGATTGCCTATTATGCAAGTGTTCAAGCTGGTTTAAATCCAGATTTCCCCAGAAATATCAGCAAAACATTGACGGTAGACTAATGCATAGAGAAAGACCCTACAATCAAATTCGTGAAACTCGTATTACTCCGTATTATTTAGAAAAACATCCTGCTTCTGTTTTAATCGAAATGGGCTATACAAAAGTTCTTTGCGCAGCCACAATTGAAGAAAAAACACCTTTTTTCCTCAAAAATGGAGATATTGGTTGGATCACAGCAGAATACTCCATGCTTCCCTGTAGCGGAGATGGACGAAATACAAGAGATACTGGAGCACACCGAAATGGTCGTAACATGGAAATACAAAGACTTATTGGAAGAGCTCTTCGAACTGCTTTCGATTTGCATTATTTGAAAGACCTGACCGTTACGGTAGATTGCGATGTAATTCAAGCTGATGGTGGAACCCGAACTGCCTCCATTACAGGAGCTTTTGTGGCTAGTATGCTTGCATTTCGGCTTCGTAATATCAGTCCAAATGTTTGCAGTACAAAAATTGCAGCCATTAGTATTGGTATGGTGCGCAACGAACTTTTACTTGATTTGGACTACCAAGAAGATTCTCAGGCTCAGGTAGATTGTAACCTTGTAATGGACGAAGAAGGTCGGATCATTGAAATTCAAGGTACAGGCGAGAAAAAACCTTTTACCCTAGCAGAACTGGACACTATTCTTTCTTTGGGATACCAGGGAATTCAAAAGCTCATGGAATTACAAGAGCAAGCATTGCAAATCCAACCTCCACCCACATGCAAATCATCTTAGCGTCTGCCAATGCCCATAAAGCAAAAGAGTTTGATGACAAGCTTCAGGGTTGCTCTATTGAAGTACAGCTTTGTTCAACATTAGGAATTCAAATAGAGTCTGATGTTGAAAAATATCATACCTACCACCAGAATGCAGAAGCAAAATGCAATGCCGTTTACCAGCAATTGAAAGATCCAGATTCTTTTATGATTGTTGCGGATGATTCTGGACTAGAGGTTTCAGTGTTGGGAAACAGACCGGGTGTTCATTCTGCACGGTTTGCATCATCAGGCAAAGACCAGGATAACCGAAAAAAACTTCTTCATTTGCTAGAATCTTACACTTTTGACCAAAAAAAATGCCACTTTACATGTGTGTTGTGTTGCCGTTACAAAAAAAGAATCTACTATTTTGACGGACGAGTAAATGGATTTATCCTTGCTTACGAAAGAGGATGCGGAGGATTCGGATATGATCCCATTTTTTACTATCCTCCATTTTCCAAAACTTTCGCAGAAATCCAGTCGGATCTAAAAAACAAAGTAAGCCACCGGGGCCGGGCATTGGATAAGTTGAGAATGCTCATCGAACTATACCAAAGGTGGGACTCGAACCCACACGAGGTTTAACCCTCACTAGGACCTGAACCTAGCGCGTCTACCAATTCCGCCACTTTGGCATTCTGAAACATTTTAGCATGTTTTAGTACAAACTCCAAATATGGGGGGTTGGTTTACTTCTTTTTGAAAAATGATATAATCATTTGTCGCTGATCGCGGAGAGATGGCCGAGCGGTTGAAGGCGCACGCTTGGAAAGCGTGTAGGCGGGATGACTGCCTCGAGGGTTCGAATCCCTCTTTCTCCGCCATTTTTTTTTGGTTTTTCCCATATTATACACCTCCTCCTCTTTTTTCATTCTTACCTGTACTTGCTAAACATTTTTCTTTCCAAATGAGTATAATGAGGAGAACGTAAGTTTTCATTTGTAAGGTGATTATATGATAGACTGGCTGCACAAGAGAGCAAAAACCAGGTTGCAGTGGGTTTTGCTGGATTTTTTTATACGTATTCTTTCTTTATTCATTCTGGTTGTCCTTGGGATCTATTTTCTTCCAGACATTGTTCCATCCCTCTATATCATTAACATGAACTCCTATGCATGGACCCTTACCATCATACTGTCTCTTCTCATTCTTGCATGGGGCTTGTATTCGTACCGATATCGGAAGAATCGGTTTCAAGACAAGCTTTCTCACCATCACTATAAAACCGTAAACCACAGAGCAAAAAAGCCAATATGGATTTCACTCTATAAAATCTTTATTTCTGCCCCCATAACATCCTTCTTTTGCCTCGTTTTTCTTCCCGCTGTAATGCTCCACTTTTCTCCATTTCATGATATTTTGACTCTCGTACTAGGATCGTTCATTTACCCTCTAGAGTTTATTCTCATTGAAGGTCACTCTGCTAGGCACTTCTTTTGGCAAACGATTGCATGCCTATGGATTCTTATGATTACGTATGTTATTCGAAGTTTTGTTTTTCCTGTTTTCATGTGTATGATCATGTCTGTATCACAACTGTATGCATCTAAACAGATTGTTTAACAACCCTATTAATGAAACCTCTGGAACCCTTTTCTCAGCGATGGAAACAACAAAAGTCCGTTCAGTCCTCTATCGTTTCTGAATCAAAAACTCCTTATCAACCATCTCAGGGAACCTTTCCGCCTGACATTCAACAACTCTACAAAAAGCTCTCCTACCAATATTTCAACGTGTCTCTTGAAGATGTTTTTAAAGGGAAAGAAATCGCCACAAGTGAAGGCTTGTGTTATTGTATTGAAAACGAAATTCCTTTTTCTGAACCTGCTCGAGAAATTGAAATAACCAAAAAAAGATTACAATCTTCTCTTCAGCTCATCCCAGGAATTGGTCACCAAACAGAACACCTTCTCCATCACCAGAGGATTTTCACATTCTCTCAGATCCCCACAGATTCTAGATTTTATACAAACGCGCAAGCATATATTCATCAAAGTGAGAACGGTCCCTACGGCGATTTGTTTTGGAAATTTCACCAAATCTATGGCAAAGATCACCCCGATTTACTGCAACTGTCACGGTTAATTCCGCTTGAAAATCTTGTGTTTGTAGACATCGAAACCATGGGTTTGAGCTCTCAACCTATTACTTTAATTGGCTTTGGGAGAATACAAGGAAACTCCCTGCGTTTAGCACAGTATTTTGCTCGAGATATTACAGAAGAAGCTTCGATGCTATCTTGTTTTTATCATCACCTGCAACGCGAGGACTTCTTTGTCACATTTAATGGAGAATATTTCGATATTCCTTTTATCAAGAATCGCTCTCGGTATCACAATCTCGATCACCCAACATATCCAGCAAACTTTGATGCTCTTTTCTTTGCACGCAAAGTTTGGAAAAAGGACTTACCCAATTGCAAGCTACAAACCATTGAAAAAGCAATCTTGAATATCCATCGGATCGACGATGTTCCAGGAGCATATTGTCCCATGTTTTACCAACACTATTTGCAAACCCACCAAATAGGCACTGTTGTACCCATCATTCAGCATAATCAGCAAGACATTGTATCCTTGGCAAAAATATTCTTTCGACTGCAGCAAATATGGCGATAGAGCCATTTGAAATGTCATGAAGATTCAAAAAAAAATTTCTAAGCTGCTTTCTTCAAAACGTGTTCTGCGTCACCTTGAGGCGCATCGCATTCTTGAAGAAAAAAAGGCTAGTTTTCAATCCAATCCCACACCTTTTCCTCCCCTACTTGAACAATGGATTGAATCCAACCACATTCAATTGTATTCTCATCAAGCACAATCCGTGCAAGCCATGCGATCAGGTTCGCACGTCATACTCACTACTCCAACTGCTTCCGGGAAAACTTTATCATATAATCTTCCTGTTATAGAAGGGTTGCTTTTAAATCCCGAGGCAAGGGCAATGTACATATTTCCCACAAAAGCACTCACCAATGATCAATGGAAAACTTTAAAAAAAATGGATGCAGAGCTAGATAAATCCCTGCATCCTGCAGTGTACGACGGAGACACCCTTCGTCAAAAAAGATCCCGAATACGCAAACATTCTAGAATCATTCTAACCAACCCCTATATGCTCCATATGATCCTACCATGGCATCATTTATGGGGACACTTTTTTTCTTCCCTTGAATATGTTGTATTGGATGAAGCACACTATTATAGAGGTGTATTTGGTTCCAATATGGCCATGCTCATTCGTCGATTAAAGCGTATTTGTTCTTTTTACGACTCCAATCCTCTTTTTTTTCTTTCTACAGCAACCATTGAAAATCCTGACTCCTTTTCTGAACAATTAATCGGGGATGAGTGTTTTCATATTCACGAAAATGGAGCTCCAACAGGAAAAAAACACTTCCTTTTATACAACCCTTACAAACAAGAGGAAGAAGGTTCTACATCAAACATTGAAACAGAATGGCTATTGGAAGAACTGGTAAAAGCCAATATACAAACACTTTGTTTTTCCCTTTCCCGAAGAAACACTGAATGGATTACCCGACAAGTACAGAAACATTTTCAATCCAGATTCCCCTTGCGGAAAGGTCCAATGGTGTCTTCTTATCGAGGTGGATACTTGCCCGAGGAAAGAAGAACGATTGAGAATCAACTAAAAAAAGGAACCCTTAAAGGTATTGTTAGCACCAACGCACTGGAAGCTGGCATCGATATTGGGTCTCTTGATGCCGTACTAATGAATGGCTACCCCGGTACGATGATTTCTACGTGGCAGCAGGCTGGCCGCTCAGGAAGAGGTATTGATGAATCTTTAGCGATTCTTGTTGCCAGACAAAATCCTTTGGATCAATACTTTATGAAACATCCCTCGCAGTTTTTTGATCGCAAGCCCGAATATGCCATCATAGATAACCACAATCCCTACATTTTATGGGGACATTTATTGTGTGCTGCAAAAGAAGTTCCTATCACTCTTGACGATACTTTGTATTTTGGTGATTCGCTTCAAGAAGAACTAGATGTTTTGACCCAAGAAGAGTTTCTTCGAAAATCAAACAACAAGTGGCTATACAACCTTTCGGAAGAACCCTTTAAAAAAGTGTCTATCAACAATATAGGCTCAGAAATATTTTTGCTGTATTCCGAGGGCAAACTATTGGAAACACTTGATAAAGAACAGGCATTTCGAGAGGCATACGAAGGCGCAATATACTTGCACCAGGGAGAAACCTATTTGATCAACTCGTTGAACCTGGAGCAACACACCATTCATGCAACTCCCGCTCATACGCCTTTTTCAACCGAACCCATGATTCATACTGATGTCAAAATTCTACAAAGGTGGAATCAGCAGAGATTTCCTTCTTTTCAACTTACGTTTGGCAAGGTGCATGTTACCGAAGAATATTACTCCTATCAAGTAAAAAAAGGTTCTATGGTCATAAAAGAAGTGCCTTTGGATTTACCACAAAACCGCTTTGATACTACATCTTTTTGGATAGATGTTGATCCGCGAACACAACAAGAACTACTACAAACTGTTGATACCCGCAAGCTTCAAGGAGGCATACATGGAGCTGAACATGCCATCATTGCAATTATGCCCTTGTATGTTCTTTGTGATCGAAGGGATTTAGGGGGAATGTCAACGCTTTACGAGCCTGAAACGAGCCATACAAGAATCTTTATATATGATGGTTTCCAGGGAGGAATTGGACTTAGCGAAAAAGGGTACTCCCTTATTCATACTCTAATGCAATCTGCTCTGGAATTAGTTGAAGGGTGTTCGTGCGATGCAGAAGATGGATGCCCTGCCTGTATTCACTCCCCAAAATGCGGAAATGACAACCAGATATTGCACAAAGCATCCACTATTCTTTTTCTGCGCAAGCTGCTTGGTAAAGAATCCAGGAAATGACGTCCTCCGTTTTCTTTCTTTTCTTTCACTGAGTATAATAGATGAAAACAATATCTTGGGGGTTGTTATGAAACATACATTTCTTCGGAACTTAGTTTGTCTATGTACCGTTTTCTTTCTTCTTCCCGCTCCTATGTCTCTAGCAGAAGTTGACATTGTCAAAGATGTTTTACAAACCATTGACTTCACGAAGGAAATGTGTGTAGTCAGTGAAGAAGCCATTCAAAAAACATATGGAAACGATCCTTTTCGACTTCCTTTCTTCAATGAACAACTTCGCAATCCTTTGCAAACACCAAGTATATTGAAAAACAACATTGACTACTGTATGACCAATCGAGATTCTCTTCGGAATGTTCATTGGTATACATCGTATCGACTAGGCTATATGGTAGCAGCATATCCTCAATACGAACCTACGTATGACCATCGCATTGTGGAAAGTGCTCCTCTTTTATATGCCATATCCGATATCTATACACTCCACCAAAAGCCACTTTCTGCCTATTCGTTTTCCCTTTTACAGTCCAAAACAAAGGACATCCCCGTTGATGTTCAAAAAGAAATTGCCAAAGTATTATATGCATCAATGGAATTTAAACTTGCGCGAGATAAAGCATTTGCTACCATATCAGAGCTGGATCTGATCAAAGCATTCCAAAGCCCTGCTGCAATTCTAGTGGAAGATGGGTGGGATGAAATAACCTATCAGGTCGCCTCTGATGCAAATTTCGGACAATTATATTTTGCTAGCATTGTTTTGAGTCATCATCTGGATGCATTCTTGAAAACATTACCCTCACTTGCAATACCTGACTCTACATCATTTTCAGCTGAAACTCCCATGGGTTCAATTCAAATTCACCCTACAAAAGACACCTTGCACACTAGTCGAAATGTTTTGTTTTCGCTGGATCTGGGTGGTAGCGACACTTATCTGAATAGTGCGGGTGGAAATGATTCATGGTTTAATCCAGTCTCTATTTGCATCAATATGGACGGGGATGACATCTACAGAGTAGAAGATCCATCTGTATACTCTCAAGGTGCAGGAGTTTTTGGATTCGGGGCACTGGTCGATATGCAAGGCGATGATCATTATAAAAGTATTCAGTATAGCCAAGGTTTTGGTTGCTTTGGCGTAGGTATTTTATGGGATCAAAATGGTACAGATACCTATGACTGTGATTACCTCGCCCAAGGCGCTGGCGTGTTTGGTATTGGAATTCTCCATGATTCAGCTCAAAGTGATACATATCATACTTATTCTTTCAGTCAGGGTTTTGGGTATGTAAAAGGATTTGGGCTACTGATGGACGATGAGGGAGATGACATCTATATCGCAAATGATGAAGATGTAGCAGGAACCAATCCCCAATCTTCTGATCATAATACTAGTTTTTGCCAGGGAGCAGGCTTTGGAAGAAGAGCAGATCTTGCAGAAGGCAACTCAATGTCTGGCGGTATTGGAATGTTGATTGATATGCAAGGTAACGATACCTATTCTTGCGGTGTTTTTGGCCAGGGTACAGGCTATTGGGCAGGTACTGGTGTTCTCTACGATCAAAGTGGGAATGATTCATATAAAGGCGTTTGGTATGTGCAGGGAGGAGCTGCTCATTTTGGTATTGCCATGCTCATGGATGACCAGGGCGACGATACCTACGATGCTCTACTGAACATGGCACAAGGTGCTGGACACGACGTTTCTCTTGGTTACTTGATTGATCGCGAAGGCAACGATACATATACTTCGCCAAATCTGGCATTGGGCGGAGGAAACACAAATGGTCTTGGTTTTTTTGTGGATGCACAAGGAGATGACATGTATCAACTTCGTAGAACAAATGCAACCAACCTTGGGAAAGCCAGTTGCGAACTCTTTCCCAAAACTTCCTGGCGATATGGCAAACTGACGCTGGGTTTGTTTATTGATCGCGGTGGAGAAGATACCTATGTAACGATGGACGAAGAGGGTAATTTTACCATCCCCTATGACCGAGCTGGGAACGAAAAAAGTTGGTCCTTTATTCATGAAAAAATAATCAACACGTTCGGATGTGGAATTGATACCTCCGAGGGTAGCATTGAAGGTCTACTTCCTGTACTCCCCGAAACAAATGTACCATGAGAAATATTGATATTCTTGTAATGGCAGGAGGAAGTGCTCCTTCATGGGCAGATCCTCCAGTCGACAATAAAGCTCTCATTTCTGTTCATGGCAAACCCTGCATCCAATGGGTTCTTGATGCAATTTTAACCATGCAGAAAAATCCAGAGATTAAAAAACAATTTTCCATTCATTCCATCCTTTTAGGAACGGATGTTTTACAGAATCAGGGAATCACTGATCAATTTGATACATACGTCTCCTCCCCTGAAACAAACAAACTATCCGATAATGTCCGTCTTGGTATGAAAGCCTCCCAAGGAGAATACACCTTGATTATTACTGGCGATATTCCCTGCATTGAAATGGAACATCTTCAGTCTTTGCTTTCTCCCATCCAGGACTACCCCGATATAGATCTATTTGTTCCCATCATTGAAAAATCATCTGTTGATCAATTGTTTCCAGGTTCACACCGAACCTATGGAAAAATCAAAGAAGGTTCTGTAAAAGTAGCAAATTGCTTTCTTATACGAAAAGACGGATTCCCAAAAATTGATGCTATCATGAATCAATTTATTGAAAATCGAAAAAGTGTAATTAAACTCGCTTTCCACTTTGGTATCTTCAATCTGATTAAACTCGTCGTTACAAAGTCTATATCAATCCCAGAGCTGGAGAAAGCTTTTTTAAAAGCATCGGGCATTCAAGTAAAGGGAATTTTTACCGAATATGCCCAACTTGCAGTAGATATCGATAAACAATCCGACATTGACGACATTGAAACCTATTTCTCTAAAAGAGGTGGTGTATGACACTTTTCCAATCATTTATCATGGCTTTTGCACAAGGTATTACAGAATTTCTCCCCATTAGCAGTTCCGGTCATTTAGCTGTAATCCCGTTCTTGTTTCAGTTTCCTGAACAAGTACCTTTGGCCTATGACATTATGCTTCATGTAGCCACCCTTGTTGCTGTTATCATTTTTTTGTGGAAAGATATTCAAGCCATTGCAAAAGGATTGTGGGTATTCAATAAAACGACATGGAATCTATTCTTAAAAATCGTCATAGCAGTAGTTCCAGCTGCTCTTGTGGGCATTTTTTTTAAACAGCCCATTGCTCATATGTTTCAAAGCCCTCAATTGGTTGGTTGGGCATATTTTGGTACTGCTGGTTTGTTATTTTTAACTTACTTTTTAAAAGAAGGTTCAAAAGATATGCTATCCATCACTTGGGTGGATTGTATCTTGATTGGTGTATTCCAAGCCTTTGCATTGGTTCCAGGATTTTCACGCTCTGGCTTTACCTTGGTAGGTGCATTACTGGTTGGAATGAAAAAAGACCAAGCGTTTCGTTTTTCTTTTTTGATTTCTATCCCCGCCATATTGGGTGCTTTTGTACTTGAAATGTTTGAGCTAGGATCTGTGCAAAGCATGCTTACCCTCCCCATTTTCATCTCGTTTATGATAGCCATTCTTGTTGGGTTAGGAGCATTGTGGATTTTGCGTTGGTTTTTGCAAACAAAAAACCTGCATTGGTTTGGGTTTTACTGCGTTGCACTGGGCATCCTTTTAATCGCACTTTACTAACATGAAGAAAAAAACCATACTGTACCAATGCAGTCAATGTGGGTATACATCTCCTGGTATGCTGGGGAAATGTCCCGAGTGTGGAGAATGGAACAGTTTTGAATCAGTTCAGAATGATCCCCTGCATAGTACAAATCGAATAGCCTCTCAGGCAAAACCTGTTGCCTTGTTTGAATTAGCCGATCAAGAAGGTCATCGTTGCCCTACGAAGCTTGAAGAAGTAGATCGCGTTCTTGGAGGAGGTGTTGTCGAAGGAAGTGTCATCTTGATTGGAGGAGAACCGGGAATTGGAAAATCGACACTTCTTCTTCAGATTGCAGATGCTTTATCCCATCATGGAAAAGTGTTGTATGCCTCCGGAGAAGAATCTCCTTCTCAAATCAAACTTCGAGCGAGTAGACTGGGTATTCACCAAGATGCCATTTTTGTTTCTTTTGAAACAGAAATCTCCAACCTACAAAATCTGGTGGAAGAGTACTTGCCTCGCATCTTGATTGTAGATTCCATCCAAACTACCTATACACAAGATATTGATGGCACAGCAGGAAGCATTTCACAAATTCGAGAATCTACCCAGCGTCTTGTTCAATTAGCAAAAAAAGACAATGTTACAGTTTTTATTGTTGGTCATGTAACGAAAGATGGAAATATTGCAGGTCCTAAATTTTTAGAACACTTAGTAGATGTTGTGTTATACCTGGAGGGAGACAAAAACGGGATGATTCGAATGCTCCGCGGAAATAAAAATCGATTTGGCGAGACCGGAGAATTAGGAATCTTCACTATGAAGGACAAGGGTCTTTTTCCCGTACAAGATCCTTCTGAAGTATTTCTTGGTAAAAACCAGAGTTCCCAATCAGGAACCATTATTTTCCCTTCTTTGGAAGGCATTCGAACAATATTTTTAGAAATCCAGGCATTGTGCACACAAACCTATACTCCCATTCCCCGAAGAGTTGTCAATGGAACCGACATAAACCGTACCTTAATGTTGGCTGCAATTTTGGAAAAGCGAATTGGGCAGAGCTTTATTGGCATGGATTATTTTGTGAATATCACCGGTGGAACCCGCATAGTGGATCCTGCGTCGGATCTTCCCATTTCCATGGCCCTGTTATCTTCAGTCATGAATATTCCCCTATCAGCAAAACTGGTTTCCTTTGGAGAATTGGGACTATCTGGGGAAATCCGACCTGTCATGGGTACCGAGAAAAGGATTAAAGAATCTCTTAGGCGGCACTTCCATCCGATTATCATCCCTGCCGGTAGCATCGAACAAAATGATGCACCCGATCAGATCATTGAAATATCTCATATTCAGGAAATCGCATCCATTATCAAGCAAAAAACCTAGTTTTTGTCCGTATATGGATCATCGGAAAATGAATCGTGAGCACGTAAAGAGAAAAGCATAGTAATTTCTTCGCTGCAAGAGCCATCTTCACAGTTAAGTAGCAGGAGTCCAAGAGCATTTAAGTATTCCAGATACAAGCATTCTTGTTTGCTAGAGCATTCCAATAGGGGAGAAATCCCAAATGTTTTCAAGAATATCTTGTTTTTTACCATATTGTCTGTTGTGTAAGAAAAAGACCACGTACCATTCTCGTCCTTTAGTGCTTTTAAACTACGGTATTTAAAACTCTCGGGTATTGGGCAGTAGGTGATCTCCCCTACATACATGATTCTGCGGTGTGATTCATCTTCGAGATAATAACAGTGGTCCGTATAAGCTATCACATTAAATCGAGTGTATGGCAGCTCCATGCGCTCCCTGGTTTGATTAAGAAAATTCGCCAATGCTTCTCGATCTTCATCTTTAAACGAGTAATCAGCAATTCTTGTTTTTTCATAATCCTGCTGATGCCAGTGCATCAGATCATCAAATGATTCTGCTTTTTCAAATGACTCTGATTGTTCATCCAAAAGATCTTCTTCTACTTTAAAAGTATTGCAGGAGAATAAGACATCCTCCCAGAGCTTTCCCGAAAAACATACAGACAGCAATTCCTGTGGCCGGGTCCATTCATTTTGTTCGAATGCATCCCACACTGCATTGTACATGGTCATCAGCCCATCTTTGTTTTTTTCTATGGGCGTATCATCTTCATATGACCATCGAATTGAAGCATCCTGATCC
Organism: Caldisericia bacterium; assembly: GCA_040767255.1. Lineage (GTDB taxonomy): Bacteria > Caldisericota > Caldisericia > UBA6126 > UBA6126 > JAGLCW01. The sequence continues at coordinate 72,965 of JAXGOZ010000004.1, read as the reverse complement.
ACCAAAAGTGCTTTTAAATAAACGGTTCCATGCAGATCAAAGTAAAAAAACAACCATTCTCCTTCCATGTTTTTAGCACATGTTAAAAAAACGAGTGTTTTTTCTTCTTCACCGCTGGGATTTTTGTAATACGATGTAGTACGAAGAGTAGGATAAAATTTTATCATCCTATCCCTAGAGGCGGTTGGGTGGAGATGTATAGCTCCTCCACAAGGCGAAATAACAGAATGAGAGTATTCAGTCGCCTGCGGATTAAAAAATTTCGCAGCCACCTCTAATTGTTGTGATTCTTGAAAGGTAAATTCTTCATATATACGATCCACTTTCATTGTAGAAGGAATAAACCAATACAATTCATGAAACGTAGGAGGTGGTTTTGTGACAGCGGTAACAGTTGATGACGGCGACATTAAAAAGATGCAAACAACACAAAAAAAGCAAAAACTTTTACGTATCATTTCTACCTCCTTGTAAAAGATAATCTATAAAAATATACTTCTATTATGTACGAAAAAAGAAAATTAGAAAATGGTTGAGGCAAAACTTTTTCAGATCTCGCGAAAAATATTAAAATTGACAACTTTTTTTGACAAAAAGATAAAATTTCGTTGTTTTTGTATTTTCATATTTAGCATTTGGATTTATAATGAAACTAGTGTTTAACTCATTCAATAATGTAAGGAGATCTGTATGAGTAAAGGAATTTTTTTGCCGAAGAAATGCATTTTTATTACTATCTTTACTGCGTTATGTGTGTGTTTCCAATCATTTTCAATTTCTTTCGTATATTCAATGAACCACAATGTCTCTTTACCGCATATTTCACATCCTGCCTCTATTACTACAGGATATGGTCATACCCAGGCTGGTCGTTATGGTTCCAATGCAGAATACATTTTTCATCCAACTTCTCAATGGACATCCCTTCTTGCTGATTTGAAATCAGGCAATGTGCTATTTCATGTACAGTTTCCCAAATTAGAAGGCATCTCACTTCCCATCCCACTGGAAATGACCTATAATTCTTTCAACGCCACAGAAAACATTGGACTTGGAAAAGGTTGGATTTTATCCTATTTTAGTTGTCTACAAGAAGATTCACAAACACAAAATGTACGGTATATTGACCCCTCTGGAGCTATTTTGTCGTTTACATATGAATCTGCAACACAATCCTACTCCAATCCGTTTGGTTTTAAAGGAAAACTCCAGAAAAATCCAGATAGTTCCTTTACTCTCAAACTACTTAACAAAATATCCTACGAGTTTGATGCCCAAGGAAAACTTACTCAGGTAAAGTCTCCGCAAGGGTTTGGTTACTCCGTTTCCTACACCAACAACCTACCTGTTGAGATTACAGACGACATTCATTCATCTATTCAATACACACTTTCCTGGAATGCCTCCGGTATGTTACAGTCCATCACAGATGGTATGAACCAAACTTGGAACTTGTCTTATGATGCTAATGAAGACACTCTCACGACTATTCAAAAACCTGGTTCAACATCCTCTTGTGGATTTTCTTATGACACAAACTTTTTATTAGTGGAACATTCCGATTTTGCTGGTTTTGAATATGATATCAATTATTCCCTGGCAGCTCCTTATCCCATTGCCAGCTGGACAATCCCTTCCGGAGATACCACAACCTACCAGTTCACAACAGCTTCTTCTCCTTATGCTAAGAAAACCGAAGTAAAAGATGCAGAAAACAAGGTTGTGCAATATTTCTTCGGAGCTACTAGCGGTCACCTAGAAAAAATATCACAAACAAATGGTGGGGTTGAGTCTAAGCAAACTATTTCTTACACACAGCAAGGATGGGTGAGTAGAGTGCAAGATTCCAACGGAATCAACACAGATTTTACTTATGACGATGTTGGACATCTTGTTTCACATAAAGATGCCCCCCCCTCTTCTGGGAATGACTATTTTGAAATGGTATATACCTATTCTCCACAAGATAGTATAGATGGAAAACTGATTTCTTTTAAAGAAAAAGCCACCCCCTCTATTTGGAATGAAACCACCTATCAATACAATGACGTTGATGCTCCCAATCTAACATCAGGTATTACCAATTCTCTTGGAGAAACAACTGCTTACGACTACAATTCACTCGGTCAGATGATATCATCTACGATTCCTACCAAAACCGGAACAGCTACTACAACCTATCATTATAATCCTAGTACAGGTTTCTTATCTCAAATCATTTTTCCCGATGGAAATGAGTCCTCCTTTCAGTTCAACCACAATGGATATATTACCACTGCCAATCAATTTGAGGGGTCCGTTCAAAATGGTATCCCCATAGCAGCAAAAGCTTATACCTACGATTCTACCAATCGCATCACGCAAACCATTGATTCAATCACCAATGACCAAACCTCTCAACAATATGGATCCAACGGCGAAACTCTTTCATGGACAAGTGAAACAGGATGTACTGAATCTTTCTCCTATACTCAAACAATTGGAGAAAACTCTGTTCTCATGTCAAACCGAGACATTAAAGCTATACCAATGTCGATCTATGCCAACCCTCACAGCATCCTAAACATGAGTTTTCAGTCTTCACCAGAAAGTTTTGTCCCCAAGTATTCTCCCAATCCCTACTCAACTTCAAATTCATACGGACATCAAACCATTCATACCTATTACGATAATGGTTACACCAAAAGCCAGACAAGTCACCTTGGAACCACCACTACATATTCCTATGATGCATTCTATAACAAAAACTCAATCCTTTACCCCGATGGAACCACGACACAAATTACCTACAACAACAACAATCTCCCCACCTCTTCTACCAATTCTAAAAAAGGAGTTACAAGTTGGCAGTATAACGACATTGGGCAAGTTACAGTAGAAAACCACCCCATTAAGGGTACAATACAATATTTATATTCCATTCGAGGCGATGTTTTAAGCGATGAAACAGGTACCTACAGCTACGATTTGATTGGCAGAAAGACTGCCATTAATTACGTAGGTGGTGGTAGCGATACATGGTCTTACACACCCGATGGATACAAAGAATCATCCAGTGGAATTCAATACACATACACATCTACAGGACGTATACACTCATGGCAGGAAGGAAGCAATAGCGCAACCTACAACTACCAAGGTGGATTCTCCAAGCTTCATCTTCCTAGCTCTATCACTGGTAGTGGAGAACTGAGCAGTTATTCCTATCAATACAATAACCAACACCGAATGCAAGCTTTAAACAATACTTCAAAAACTCTCCAGGGTTCTTTTACTTACACCTACAACGATCAATACCAACTCACTTCCATTGCCAATCCGAATAACACACAATACATACAAACATACTCCAATAAGATTCACGATCAAAGCAAGGTTTTAGATTCTACTGGTCAAATTGAACTCATGGCAACCGACACTCAATTCAATGGATTGGATCAACGAACCAACTATCAACATACAGTTGTTGCTGGTCAAAACCAATTCACAGATTCTCATTCCATCCAATATGTCCCCACTGGAAGTCATACTGGTAAACTTCAATCCATCACTACTGCATCTACAAATCAAACCTATACGTATTCCTACTCTCAAACTGATGGATTGCTACAGACCATTCAGGATTCTCTGCTGGGCATGTATACCATTCAGCGATCTGCTACCAACCGCACCATCAGTGAAATTGCATATCCTGGTGGGGTTGGAAATGCTACTTTTAGCTACAGTGCTAGTTTGGGTAAATTGTCCGGCGTATCCTTTCCAGGAAATAAAAACATGCAGCTATCGTGGGATAGCAAAAATCAGATTACCAATATTAGCTACACGGAAATGGGTTCGATGATTTCCTACAACATAAACTACAACAAACGAGGGCAAATGAACTCCTTGACCACCTATCAAGACGGTTTTCAACTGCACCACTGGGTATTTCACCATGGTCCAAATGGTCTTGAAAAAGCATATCGGTTTGCATCCAATCAAACATTGCAAATTACACAAAGCTTTACTACAGACACTACTGGAAAAATCCTCTCCATGACCTATACCGACACTACTCCTGCAGGCTCTCAAAACAATGGAGAATACTATTTCCACAATGACAATTTTGGTAACGTTGTTTTGATCACTGACCAAATGGGAAATCCTGTAGCTTCCTATGAATATGATATATTCACCAACAAACTCAGTAACGAGTGGAATCCTCAAAACATTGTGAACCCCTTCTTACAGAAAGGTATAACAGGAACCCCCATCCTACCCCTTGGAACAGCACCCATAGGAAAGGATTATGTGTATATCCCCCCATGGATGAAACCTGAGCTCGGAACTGACCCAGGTGTCATTGTCATTGGTTTCCCCGAAGAAGGCATAGACGTCCGTGCAACCCCATGGAGCAACAGTGGTAATCCAACAGAAGGGACTTGTGGGAAAGTAGCAGTGGTGGTCTGTTGTTATGATTGCTACGAATATATCATCGGAGATGACCCTCGAGATCCTGATGACCCTGAACTGTATACTGTTAAATATGCCGAAGAGCACAGTGGAGATTTTATCCGCGAAATGTGTCTAGTAGATAAAAAAGAAGAAGAAGATCAAAAGTGTTCTCCGGTTATCTATACTTTACAACAAGAACACGACAACGGTAAAAAGCAAAAACCTGTTAAAATGGTGTGTATCCTTAAGGATCAATGGGATGATACGATTGAATTTTAAGAATGAGATATAGTAAAGTTATTACATCCACTTTTTTATTCTTACGAAATCACAAAAGACTAATTGTGACCTTTCTATTATGCACTTTAGCTATATCATTTGTTGCTTGTGAAACACAAAACCCTATTGACCATATAAAGATATAGAATTCTTCTTGGGCAAGATGCCAGAATTTATCATGTCACTGACCAAAATACAAGCATATGGACTCAAAGGAAGATACATTCTACAAAGAATCCTTCCTCCATGGTGACTACATGTACTCTCTGGGAATGACTGCAGGGACGATCAAGCGACATCCTGTAAAAATAAATGCACCCAGTTCCTCATTTCCAGACTATCCTACATGGATCAATTCTGAATTCGATAACGAAACCATTGAGAGTATCGCCCTAGATGGTGATACTCTCCTTCTTGCGTAACCCAAACCACTCCACTACTCCAACAACTACTCCGCAGCGTAAATCTAATTGATCAATCCCAAGGTCCTGCATACAACATCTAATCCAATGTAGTGCTTGGAAAAATTGAACTTATGGAGCTAGAAGTCAAAAATATCTTCTTGCCTTTTCATCCCAATCTTCTAGAAACATTTTCATAGCCCCCTATTCTCCACAAGAAAACACCGTTTCTTTTTCCCGTATTGCCTCCTTTAGCGATACCATTTTGTGTTGGGATCAAGATGCCAATGAGCTGGTTGCCCATCTTTCGGACCAAAACACGCACTTGGTTTCCTTTTTTATCTCACCAAAGGATAATTCTGTACAAGTAGAAAGGCTACAAACCATTCCTTCACATGTCTTTTTCCGGTTCTACAATCCACAAATCCTTCTTTCTTCCAAAAACGGGGATATTCTTTTATGGGAATCCACCATGGGAGGATCTTCCTGGATTTTTAACAAACACTCCTCTAAGGATTGGTATACACTAAATTTAATGATTCATTGTGTTGCTTCTGTAAAACCTTCCCACGTTGACACCATTATCGATAAATCAAAAAGAGACGTTTCATTTTTCTCATTAATCACAATGAATAAGAAAATGGAGTACAGACTTGTAGGCACAAGAATGTTAGATAATAAACTACTTGAGTCTATGGATCAATAATTAGTTTTTTTCACCTAGAGTTTAGCTTCTGCTTGACTCATAACGGTGTTTCGTTACAGTAGTTGCATGCAAAATTTATTTGGGTCAGTGTCTGAAAACAAACATAGAAAACCATTGGCTGAACGGATGAGACCTTCCACTCTTGAAGAAGTTCTTGGTCAAGACCATATAGTGGGGACGAAGGGTTTTTTAAATGCAGTTCTGTCGTCCAAAAAAATTCCTTCTCTGGTTTTCTGGGGACCTCCTGGCACTGGTAAAACAACCATTGCTCGCATCATTGCAAATCACGTTTCTACTCCTTTTGTACCTTTTAGCGCAGTTACTTCAGGAATTCCGGAGATAAAAAAACTACTGAAAGAAGTGGATCAACAAAATCAGACCATTCTGCTGTTTATTGATGAAATCCATCGATTCAATAAAGCCCAGCAGGATGCTTTCCTCCCATTTATTGAGAATGGAAGTATTGTATTGGTTGGAGCAACAACCGAAAATCCATCTTTTGCCCTTAACAATGCGTTACTTTCTCGTTTAAAAATTGTTGTTCTACACCCTTTAGAAGAAAACGATATTCGATTGATAGTTCACCGGGCACTATCCGACAAAGAAAAAGGGATTCAGTTTCAGAATCCCTTGCCCCCGGAGTGCATCCAGATTATCATCAACTATGCATCAGGCGATGCTAGAATGGCCCTGAACCTTTTGGAGCTTGTTCATGCCTCCATTGGTCTATCCACAGAACCAATCTCCAGAGAGGATTTTCTATCCATTGTTCAAAAGAAAATTGCGCATTATGACAAAACAGGAGAATATCATTACAACTTTATTTCAGCATTGCATAAAAGTATGCGAGGAAGCGATGTAGATGCATCTCTTTACTACCTGATCCGAATGCTAGATGCAGGAGAAGATCCTTTATACATCGCCAGAAGACTGGTTCGTTTTTCAGCTGAAGATATTGGTCTTGCAGATCCTTTTGCTCTAGTACTAGCACAAAATGCATTTGAAGCGTGCCATAGAATTGGTAGTCCAGAATGTGATGTTATCTTAGGAGAAATCGTAGTCTATCTGGCATTAGCCCCCAAAAGCAACCGCATATATGAGGCCGTGCAAAATGCACAAAAAACTCATCAAGATCATCCTAATGCACAAGTGCCAATGTTTCTCCGGAATGCCCCTACAAAACTGATGAAAGAAATCGGCTATGGGAAAGGCTATATGTATCCTCCACATACTGCTAGCGGAGTTGTGGCAACAGAATACTTGCCATCTTTACTGCAGGGAAAACAGTTTTATACTCCCTCCGACGAAGGAAAAGAAAAACAATTTAAACAGCGATTAGAAATCCTTAGAAAGAAGTTACATAGGAATGAAAACAACGGACTTTAGTTTTGAACTCCCCCACGAATTGATTGCTCAGACTCCTGAATTAAAAAGAGAGATGGCTAAGTTAATGGTATTGGATCGAGATCGACATACCATATGTCATCTTACTTTTAAAGACATTGTTCAATATCTAAATCCTCAGGATGTTCTTGTATTAAATGACACGCGTGTAATCCCAGCTCGATTGTTTTTCGAGAGAAAAGACACAGGAGGACATGTTGAAGTTTTGTTGATTCGACCTGAGACAGACCAGGTTTGGATTAGTATGACAAGCCCTGGAAGAAGAGCCAGACTGGGTCAAATCTTACATCACCCAAGCGGTAAACTGGAAGGCAAGGTAGTAGATGTTCTACCAGGGGGCGAGCGATTGATTGAATTTTCCTGGGATATGTCCCAGCCTTTCATCCAACTACTCGAAGAGATTGGAAAAACACCTCTTCCTCCATATATCAAATCTGATCCAGATCAATGGAAAGAGTATTACCAAACTGTATATGCAAAATACAATGGATCCGTAGCGGCACCTACAGCAGGTTTACATTTCACTCATGAGCTGCTTTCTACCATTGAAAAGCAAGGAGTGCAGATTGTACATATCACGCTTCATGTTGGACCTGGCACCCTTCAAACCTGTGAAATGTGAGAGGATGTATCGGACCATAAAATGGATTTTGAATGGTATGAAGTTTCTCCGCAAGCAGCCGATGTCATTAATGAAGCAAAGGCAGAATGGTCATGCTTGCATTGGAGTAGGTACAACCGTTGTAAGAACTCTCGAAAGTTGCGCCAACAATGGAAAGGTAATCCCGGGAAAAGGAGCAACCGATTTATTCATCACTCCTGGCTACCAGTATCAAATCATAGATCGATTGATTACCAATTTCCACTTGCCTGGTTCCACACTTCTTATGCTAGTCTCCGCCCTTTATGATCGAGAACATATTCTTTCCTCTTACCAAGAGGCCATCCGAAATCAATACCGGTTTTATAGTTTTGGAGATGCAATGTTCATCCTCTAAAAAAACATTGTTGACTTCTTAAAAAAGGTCAATATAATCATCGTTGTTAATAATTCCTCGATAGCTCAATGGTAGAGCGGTTGGCTGTTAACCAATAGGTTGGGGGTTCGAGTCCCTCTCGGGGAGTTTTTTTTATGCATTTTTCATCCCCTTTCTTTTTTTCTTCACCAGATTTTTCTAGTCATTTCCATATAATACAGAGTAGAAATTTCCCATAGGAGGTTACACATGAAAAAAGTAGTTTTATTAAGACACGGAGAAAGTCTTTGGAACAAAGAAAACCGCTTCACTGGATGGACTGACGTCGATCTTTCTGAAAAAGGAATGCAAGAAGCCCTGGACGCAGGTAAAACATTAAAAAAACAAGGATATACATTTACAAAAGCATACACATCCTACCTGAAAAGAGCGATTCGCACGCTTTGGATAGTGCTAGATGAAATGGATCTGATGTGGATTCCAGTCGTTCGAGACTGGAGGCTCAATGAAAGACATTATGGAGCACTGCAGGGTTTAAACAAAGCAGAAATGGCTGCACAATATGGAGAAGAGCAGGTACATATTTGGAGAAGAAGCTATGATACTCCACCTCCCATGTTAGAAGAAAGCGATGAACGATATCCCGGAAACGACATTCGCTACAAAAATTTGAAAAAAGAAGAACTTCCCTTGAAAGAAACCCTGAAAGACAATGTTCTTCGTTTTCAGCCTTTATGGGAAAATACCATTCAAAAGGATATTCTATCTGGAGAAAATTTAATCATTGCCGCGCATGGCAATAGCTTACGTGCTTTGGTAAAGATCTTGGATCATGTCCCCGATGACGAGATTGTGCATATTAATATCCCCACAGGAATTCCTTTGGTTTACGAATTGGATGATTCGTTAAAACCTATACGACATTACTATCTTGGAGACGAGGAAACCATTCGAGCAGCTACCGAAAAAGTTGCCAATCAGGGTAAAGCAAAATAGAGTTACCCTGCGGGAGGGAAGTATTCCTCCAATGCTTCATGAAATGGTAGCACATCCATTTCTTCTATGTTCAAGGCATAGTCGAGTATTTGTCGCAAAAACTCTACTGAATTTTCTGTTTCGATGCCCGGTCTGGGATTTGGAACAATGCGGTGCATAACGAGAATCACCCAATCGTGATTCTCTTTTGCATTGTGAATCCACCGTTGAATTTCTTCAATAGGAAGGCCCGAATACACAATATGAGAGTTGATGCTATAAGGACATATATATCCGCTGGGTTGAGAATAATTGTTATGAGGTCTTACATAGGTGTAATACTTCGAAATGGTTTCGATCACCTTGTCGTTATGAAGACCATATGGAATGGCATAACAATCTTTGCCCGGATAGGAATGCTCTTTAAAATAGGCTTGATTTCGCTGCAAGGATTCATCCAGCGTATATAGCCAGCTGGGATCGTTTGGAGAATGCTCCAGAGGAAGTTCCACTAAATTCATCCAATCATGGCCACCAATTCCCCAGCCATACCAGTAGGCAAGAAAATCAATCTGTTTCTGAGACATAAACCCATCTTGTTCCAACCCTACAAAATCGGGAATAATAAAGCATGTTCCACGTACTCCATACTCTTCAAAGACAGGAAGAGCATGATCATACACAACCGACATACCATCATCGAAAACAACCGATAGAATGGGTTTTTTTGCAGATTCAAAATGACCAAGATGATCTACCCATACAGTGGGCTCAGTATCAGGAGTGGATATTAAGCGAAACATGATTTGGTTGATCGAAGCCCAGGAAGGATTTTGAAGGGGATAAAATTCACTTCTGGACAACACCACCTCAATCCACTCGTTATTGTTGGGTCGATTGATTAAGGGTTTGATATCCACAGCAAACATATCATACCACACTCCGCTACTATTAATCAAAACACTCAACAATTCAACGTTTTCCCAGTTGGTGCACCGCACAAAAAATCGCAGCGCACGTGTTTCTAGGGATATGGGTGGAAAAGAAAGAGAAGCTCCTACAATATTTTTTCCATCTCGAGTGTCGGTTTGCATGGCCAAAGAGGTATTTCCCTCAATGCAGTAGAAGTCATCATAAAATATCCTACCGGTTTGATAGTAGTTTCTCCAGCCACTTTCCATGGTTGATATCTCTTGATAATCTGACTGGGTAGGATAAAGAGAGATCAGATTTTTTGGAATAGCATCCACAGAAGAATGGGCAAAAAGTAACAGTAAAGAAAAGGACACAACCGGTACTATCATACGTTTGAGGAAAATGCTGTTCATCTTTCTATTCATCCTTTCACGAAACGATATACTTATATCATCGTGCACTTGTTTGAAACATTATTTTTGTAACATGTAGTCCTTTAAGAGGTATTATATAAAAGTATCTAAGGAGACAAAATGATTTTCATAAAAAGAGCATTTCTGGTTGGTTTTTTTACATTGTTTGTGTTTTCTTCTTGGCTAAGCTTTCCTCAAAGTAGCTTTTCGGATTCTGGAAGAATGATCCATTTTGCTGGTCAGCAATGGTTTGTTTCCGAATCGTATGGATCCAAAATCCCACCGGGATCCAACTACTTTTCATCCAGCGAAAGAAATGTTAGTGTGGGTAAGGACGATACCCTTCGTCTCACCCTTCGGTATGACAACCAACTGGATGCTTGGACCAGCTCTCAAATCATTTCAAAAGATTTTGCACAATATGGAACCTACTCATTTATCATTGATCAAAATCTCGAGCGTCTTGACCAAAATGTAGTGGTAGGAATTTTTTTGTACAAATCTGATCCAGCCAATCCATCTGCTCGAGCAGAAATTGATCTGGAATTCTCCAAATGGGGTTTTCCTAAACAAAATGAAATGGGCGAATGGATGGATATTGACCACAACAGCTGGTATGTCCTGTGGCCTGCCTGGCAAGATGGTGAAACACCCATTCCTCAAGTCACAGACGGCTTTTATCTACAAATGAAAGAGTACGAAAAGACACTACATGAAATTCAGTGGGAGGATTTTTATCTGTCTTTCCGGTCGTATGTGTTTGATCCTTTTAAGCATGAATACGCTGATATGAACCGGCACTATCCTTATTATCAAGCAGAATTTCAGCAAACCTCTTTTAGTGAAGATGAAATCTATATCCCCTTTGAAGAAGACAAAATGAAATTTATGATCAATGTATGGCTCATTGAAGGCGCAACAGAACCTTATCATAAAGAAGAAGTAGAAATCACTCTGCAAATGAAATACCGCCCACCAGGGCAGTAACTAGCAAATAAATTTTAAGGTCCGATTTCCTGGAAATACTTTCGTAGAATCCACCAGCTAGCTTTACGTCTTTGCTGATACGTGGGAATTGCCCATGTCCATTCTTTCCATGTATAGGGATTGATGGTTTCCCATTTCACAATCTGTTCCTGCTGAAAACGAACAGTTCCGGGGAATACGTCTACAACAGTTCCTTGAGAATCTTGCAAAACTGCTGTGACAAGAAACCCAGAGGATACTTTTGTAGCAAATTGATCCCGATCCGGATAATAATTATACTTTTTGCTATCGTCCAGTACTGTCCGGCTAGTAGGATCTGTTACATTGAGTCTGCCCCACGGAAGACGAATATGTAGGATTTGAGAGTCTTCCCAATAAAAATTGTGTGTACTCCCAAGAAATTTGCCTTCAGAAAGAATACTGCCGTTATCACGTATTTCAGGGATAAATCTACCATTTTGTGTTATTCTCTCTTTGTTAATTATGGGGTCAATTACCTCAAAGACACCAGAATAGTCAACTTGAGACGAAAACTTCATCCGACCGATATTATACCCAGGATTGACACGTATTTCTGCTTTCGTTGCAGAAAAATCCAACAAGAATTCCATGCCCGTTGGCGCATGGAATAATAGAGTGGGTGAATACCGGTAACTACCTAAAAAACGATCATAGGTATCAATTCCTATTTTCAGTTGATATTGATCCAAAGTAATGGGCTTGGCAAAAAACAAGTCCATGTAAACATAGGTGGCATCATGATAAATCTCGATTTTGCGAAGAATCTCTTCATTTTCTTCAGTCATAATCATATCAGGATTTTGGGGTTTCACTGTTTCATTGGCTAGGATTCCATAGTTTTGTTCTGGGCAAATGGCATTGTGCCAATATACATGATGTTCATAAGGAACCATAAACGATTCGGTTGTCCAGGTTTTTTTTGCCCATTCATCCATCCATTCAAATATACACCCACCAATGTATTCTTCGCGTTTCATAGCTTTCATCATTCGTACAGTCATTTCTCCCTGTTCAACTTCTGTAACGCCTCCATGATGAAATCCATTGGGATTTTCATGAGCAGTACCCATTCCTGTTGCCATTCCAAATTCAGCCACAAGGGCTGGATAATTACCATGGGTACTCATAAATTCTTGTAGATATCCTCCATACATGAGCATTCCTTCTTCGTCGTGATAGTCACGGTAATGAAGCTCATTGTTCATAAAATCAGGATAATTTGGATATATGTGATAGCTCCCGAAAAAGCCAGATACACACTGCGGTGTTGTCTGGAAGTGTCGAATATCCACCGTTTCCATATCATTAAACTGATTGGATTTATCGGTGAGATCATCCCATTCTGATTCATGCTCGAGAACATCCAGGGTAGGCCAACTCACCAAAGAGACAGGTCGTTGCCACTGGTACGTCTGGGTTTCATACTCCATGGTTTGATCGCATGCCCAGGCGATCCAAGCTTCTGTAGGAGTAGCATGTTCTGATACACCAATGTAGTTGCCTGAATACAGTTTGCCAGCATTGATTAAGTTGTTTGCTGACACTTCCATTGCTTCAAACTCTCGTCCCACTAAGTAAGCGATTGTCCAAGGAGACACATCGGCAACATATCTACCCCAAGCACGTCCAGATCGCTGAGGAATAACCGTATTGCCATGAATCGCATCTACTCCCCAATGAATCTCTTTCACAAAACTCTCCATGTATTGTTCTCCCCAATAATCATCCTGGGGAGGATGTTCTTCTGGCCAAATACCTTGTAACAAATGAAGTGGCTTTTGAGGATGTTCCATATTGTACAAGTATAATGCTCGGTAAAAGGAGGGGTCCATCAGAGTATATACGCGAATTGTATTGGCATTCATCTCACCAATCTGTTGAAACCAGTCAAAATACACATCATCGTCTTTAGGAAATTCTGTAAACCAATGACCTGGTAGTGCCATGCCCATGTTAATGCCTTTTACAAAATAATCTTCCCACAAAGAATCAGAAAAAACTTTTAGTTTTTTCTCATCAGTTTTGCTTACTCGGGTAATTCCATCTATTCCAACTTCTGCAACAATCTGCTTTTGCGGAGGTTGGTAGTTTTCACGCTTCGCAACTACATCTTGCAATACTTTTTTCATGAAAGGAAGATACCCTCTCCAGTAATACTCATACGCTTCTCCTCGAAAATCAAGGCTAAACCATTTTCGAATAGTGTCAAGACCATACACATGCCATAGAAAAGAGCTAGTTTTATGGTCCTCAAAATCTCCTGCCAAATAGTAAGCTGTATAGTCGGGAGTGATTTTCTTTGTAATAGCCGGGAAAGCGGAATTCAGACCCAAGGAAGTAAGCATGGTTTGTCCCTCTTGAGTTACTTCCATGGTATATTCCGCAAGTACTTCTGTACCATCCATAGGTTGGATGAAATCAAACCAGTAATAATACGATATCTTGGATTCGCTATGGTACTCTTTATTGAAGGGATTTAGAAACTGGAAGAAAATATCTTTACCATTTTCGAAATGAACACCCTCTTGTAAAACTTCTACTTGGTCCCAATCCGAACACAGAACAAATCCAGGACCGGTAAATGTCCATGTGGCATCATGTTGTTGCTCCCAGTTGTCAACCATCCAAACCGCCACTTCTTTCCCCTTTTCCAAATCGATAAAAAATCTCCCCATCCATCTTTTCCATTCTACGCCAAGAATTTTTTCATACTGTTTTCGTGTTTTTTCATCTGTAGGTTGATTGAATGTGTTAAAACTAGATACAAGAGTGGTTTGGTCTTTCAAATTGCTTTGGATCATAAAAAGATCTTCTTGGGTTAATCCACCATAGATTTTGGGAGATCGATTCCCTTTTTTGTTGGGGATCCAATAATCATCTTCGTAAACACCATATGTATCAGTAAGAAGGATTAGATCGGGATTGGGGGGTGCGTAAACTAGATCGCGGATAGAAAAATCTTTGGAGGAAAGCGGGTAAAACCCATAATAGTCTTTATTGTAGCGATAGTGAGTATGATCAATATTTTTGTCGGTGATACGATAGTAGTTTAAGGCCCACATGGTTCCGCGATGTTCTCGATATTCCTGGGTGGGAACAGTTTTGTCCAGAATCCAGACATTCAGCTTATGATAAGGTTGCAAAGACCAGAGTACCACAGGTATTATGATTATTGCAAGTGCTATCAGTGTAAATATGATCCCTGCAATCCTTGTTTCAGAAAATTGTGTTTTTTTTCTTTTTTTCGTTGTTTGCGTTCGTTGAGGTTGTTCTTCCATATCTATCCTTTACGGTACTTTATACTTGCTGTTTCTCAAAATCTTCTGCAAAGGTTCTTCTTCGTATGTGTCCCCACTGCTGTCGCCTGCTTGGCCTGATAAAAAATGCCTGGAGTCGGAAAAAGGCTTGCATGGGTCGATACCAAAACTGATCAAAAATGGAATACAATATTAATGCTGCAATCTCACTGATTTTGCTATACCGCTGGTACGAAAACTCTTCCATGATGATGGAAGAAACAGAAAAGAAAAATCCAAACATAAGGGCCATTAGAAAAACGATTCCCACAATGTACGAGACTGCACCTGAAAAGAGAAGAAGAATAAAAATGAAATATCCTAGAAATTCAAATAGTGGTGCAGCCATCTCGAAAAACCAATAGTAGGGCATTGCAAAAAGCCCTACAGATCCATACAATGGGTTAAAAAACATGGCTCTGTGAATCCACAGAGAATCAATCAAACCAATTTGCCAACGAATTCGTTGCATCCGAAGACTACGAAAATCATTGGGTACCTGTGACCAACACTCCGCATTCGGAATAAAATCAATAAAGTAGCGAACTCGATTCTTCCGCAAGTATCGGTGAATACGAAGGGTAATTTCCATATCTTCCCCAATTGTGTTTTCATATCCCCCGATTTTCTCCACAATATCTTTCCGAAACAAACCAAAGGCACCCGAAATAATTGCTAGGCAATTAAATTTCTCCATACCAATTCGATTCGAAAGAAATGCTCGTAAATACTCAATGATTTGATATCGAACCAACCGGTTGCTAGGCAAATGAATCGATTTCACTTCTCCATTTACGATATCACACCCATTTGCAACTCGGACAATACCTCCAACTGCTACCACATCTTCTTTTAGCATAAAGGGTTTCACCATTCTCATAAGAGCATTTTTTTCAATGACGCTATCGGCATCAATCGAACAAAAAAGTGGGTGGGAAGAAATATTGATTCCTGCGTTCAGAGCATCTGCTTTTCCTCCATTGTACTTGTCAACGAGTAGCAAATTGTTGTATTTGTAGCTAGAATACACAGCCTTAATTCTTTCTGTTGGAATTGAGCCATGTGGTAGAATATCTACACGGCGGAGCTGGTATTCATCAATCACATATTTCAAGGTGTGATCCCGCGAACCATCATTGATAACAACTATTTCAAACTTCGGATATGACAAGGATAGAAGAGATTGAATCGTTTCACAGATGGTGTTTTCTTCGTTGTAAGCAGGAATAATGATGGATATGGGCATTGCCTGTGACTCTTCAAACGGAAAACCTGTGCGGTCTTCACGGTTGTAATGCAGAATTCGGGAAAAGGAAACAACGATTAGAAAAACATATTGTATACAGATCAAAATAAAATAAACAAATACTATCCAACTAACGATGTTAAAAATCTTAACTAGCATGCCATGCTCTATCCTGCGTATATTGTTCTCGCTTAAAACGCTCTATGAGAGATGTCATTTGAGGAATCTCAGAAATAATCTGGTAGATTAAATAATAGGTCGATGGATACTTTGAAAGGAATTCCATATTCATCGACAATTCAATGATCTTTCGATAACCTTCTTCTCCCATCCTTGCTAAAGACTCGAAAGATGTCAGTCGAACCCAGTAGTTTTCATGTTGTGCCAATTTATACAAAAGTGACAAAGAACGATGCTCTGGAGGAAATTTGGAACAGGAGTCTGCAACGGCCGCTAGAATAGTAGGACTACTCCACAATTCGGCAGTTTGTAAAATTAGATCTAGTGCCAGGGGTAGTTTTGTATCACTAATTACATCCAATGCTGCAACAACAACTTCCTCCGTATCCTGGAGATAGCTTTTCAATTGGTCGATAATGACTTGATTTTGAATCCGTAGCTTTTTTTCCAAAAAACGAAATCGGGTTGTAAAACCAATCACTCTCTGTTTCATCGCATTCAATAAAATGATTTTTTCTCGGTCAGCAGTTTGCACCGACAATAACTCCAAAATCAGGTTAAGGGAGGGTTGCATAGTGGAGATGATTTCAATCAAACGTTGTTTGGTGATAGTAGTTTTCAGCAGTACTTGAATAACTTCTTTTTTTTGATAGGATTCGAGGGAAATATAGGAAAGAGCGTAGCCTGCTCGATACGCTAGTTCAATATCATTAGAACTTAGTAAATGCAAGAGATATTCATACGAAGCGGGAGATTTAATAACAGATAAATCTTTCAGTGCCTGGCGATCAGAATTTTTTTCAATTCGTTCAATCATTTCTTGTGTGAAATTCATTTCGTCAAAGATGCCATGAAAATCATACCCATTTTCGATCACGAGTTTCTTAAGAACATCAAATATATAAGGTCGTTTTTTTGGATCATCAAATGCCTTTTTAAAATCTTCTGGGGCTAGGGAGAACAATTTGTCTTCAATTTCGGCATAGATCTTTCTTTTGGCTTCTTCATCCCTTCTATGTTTCACTTGCAAAATGTATTTTCTTAATAGGACGAAAGCCACCATGAAACTAAGAACAATAGCCATAACAATAATGATGGATACAATAATATCGCGCACGGCTTCTCCCTATGATAGACTCAACGTAAAACTATTTTGAGTATAGCATGAAATACATCAATCCTCTAGGAATTTCCAAAAATTATCCCAAAGAAATCATAAATTTTTCACCAATTTGTAACATTTGTTGATAGGTCGGGTTGTCAATCTGAATACCATGCAATAGTGAATCTTCTCGCTTTTTGTATTCCAATTCATTGTGAATAAAAATTTCCGAATGCCCCTCTGATGGATTTGAATTTTTTATCTCGGTAGTAATGTGATTTACATGATTTAATATAGCATGGTTATCGCCAAATAAATCCAAGCGAATTGCCATAAAGAAATGACTGATACACCCATTCTTTTTATAAGTATCTGACGATGCTTCTCCCAGGCTTAAACCAGCAGTTAAAAGCTCCACCATCAAGGCCAAACCAAATCCTTTATGACCCCCAAATGTTGTAGATTCACCACCAAGAGGGACAATTCCTCCACCGCTCTTATTCTTCAGATTATTTAACACACAAACGGGGTCGTCTGTAGGCTTCCCTTGAGAATCCACTGCCCAGCCATGTGGTATTGTTTGGTTTCGCCGGGCATATACTTCTAGTTTACCTCTTGGAATGACACTGGTGGCCATATCTAGCATGATTGGGGTCTGGAAATAACTTGGAAATGCAATTGCAATTGGGTTCGTGCCTAACATTGCTTCCTTGCCAAATGTAGGAACTACTAAGGGGGCAGTGTTTGAGGAACTCATTCCAATCATTTCATTTTTCATGATTTGTTCAGCCCAATATCCTGCTATTCCATAATGGTTTGAATTTCGTACAACTGCAATCCCAATACCATTTTTCTGTGCCATATCTACGGCTTTTTCAGAAACAATCTTTGATATGTATTGCCCGACTCCATGGTGGCCATCATATACAGCCGATACACCGGTTTTGAAAAGAAGTTCTGGTTCAGCATCCATCACAATAGATCCATTTTCCATATAGGAAATGTATCGTGGTAATCGAGCAACTCCGTGGGAGGATATTCCGCGCATATCAGCTTCCAAGCAAACATCTGTGATAATAGAAGATCGCACTTCATCACACCCAAGCTTTGCAAAAACTTTCATGCAAAAATCATAGAGTTGTTCTCGGGTGAAACGTCTATCTTGTGTCATGAAAACCTCCAGTTCTTGAAGTTGTTTTACTCAAGCTCATTTAATGCCCATTGCAAAGCATCTTGTAAAATACTTTGTGGAATAGTTTGAATCCAACCTTTCTCGATTGAATCATCTAGCATTGCATGTATTTTTTGTACTTCCGCATAGGTTTCATCGTAGACTTCCTGCCATGTTTTTTGAGTTCGTGCAATACCTGTTTTTACTGCTTCCATGGCAACTTCTGCTGCTTCATATGGATAGACTTTCAGGTCATTCATTTTGCAGATCACTTGGTCGGAATGAATTCCTTGCTTCCGAGAATACTCCGCTATCGCCTCTGCTGCAGCAATTGCCATTTGATCGGTAATTTTCTTGGATCGTACCAACAAAGCCCCTTTTAATATTCCTGGGAAACAAAGTGAATTATTGATTTGATTGGGAAAATCTCCTCTTCCTGTGCCCACAATAAAAGCTCCCGCTTCTTTCGCTTCGTAGGGGTAGATTTCTGGAACTGGATTGGCGCAAGCAAAAATGATCGATTTTTCATTCATGGAAGACACCCATTCTTTTTTGATAACCCCTGGGCCTGGCTTTGAACAGGAAATTAAAACATCTGCTCCAACAAGAGCTTGCGCAAGAGTTGAGTAATTTTGAGGATTCGTCGTTTCACAAATCTTTTTATGGGCGTAGTATCGAGGATCATCTATAAAATCTTTACGGGTAGGATTCAAAGCACCTGATACATCAAACATAGAAATGTTTTCTGGCTTTGCTCCTGCTGCTAGGATAAGTCGAACATTAGCCATATTGGCAGCACCAGCTCCATTAAAAACAATGCGAACCTTGTCTAATTCTTTTCCAGCTAGAATGAGTGAGTTCAAAAGACCAGCTAAAATGACACACGCAGTACCTTGCTGATCGTCATGCCAAACAGGGATATTGCATTCTTCCCGGAGGGTATCAAGAATTTGATAACAATTGGGCTGAGAAATATCTTCTAAATTAATTGCTCCGTAGCTATGCTGTATGCGCTTCACAAAATCAATCACAATAGCAGGATCCGGTTCTCCTTTTTCGTTGCGACTATCAATGCAAAGAGCATTCGCATCTACACCACCTAGATATTTCATTAGAAAAGCTTTTCCTTCCATGACACCCAATCCCCCAGAAGGAGTAACATCACCATCGCCCAATACCCTGGTAGAATCAGATACAATCCCCACTAGATTGCCTCGGTTGGAGGTTGAAAATGATATATCATTATTGTCACGAATGGCAGTGGAGATACTAGACACTCCTGGAGTATACCAGGCGTTGAACCAGTTAAACCCAAACACACCTGCTTTTGGAAAGGTTTGCATTTTTCCTTTATAGAATGAATGAGCTTCAAGAGATAGTTTTTTGTAAAATAAAGTTTTCACCCGAGCTTTTTGCTCTTCTGTTAAATTCTCTGGAAGTACTTCTGTCAAATTGTCTAATGAAATGTGTAATGCTTTCATCTACTACTCCTTTGATGAAAAAAGATACCAATTATAGGGGGCCCAATCAATCGGTATTCCAGATTGTGGAATCCTAATGCCTTGCATTTGACTGGAACATATTGCAATTTTGGGTACATAAAACAAGGGGATGGTCCTAACATCTTGCATTGCTTCAAGTTGGATATCACGCAAAAATTGTGCTCTTTTTTCAGCATTAGGTTCTGATAAAGTCTTTACGAGCAATGCATCAACATTAGCATTTTGAAAGCCAGTATAATTTTCACTGAGCTGATAGTTTTTCACCCCCGGAATACAACTCGAGTGAAGGATGGAGAAAAGATTGGATTGGGGTGTAAAAATCCAAGCATAAAGAAAAGCTCGTGGAACCTCTTTTGAGGGTGATGCAAGCAAATCATAAAACGATTCCTTGGGATGGTATTCAATATCTACCTCTAGTCCCGCGGATTCCCATTTTTGCTCGATATACTGTGCTGTTTTTTTTCTCTTTTCATCTGCGGATAAAACGATAAGCTGAATCGTTTCTTCAATATGTACGGGTTCAATCTTGGTAACGTTTTTGGAACTGCTATCCTTTTTCTGTAAGGAAGGATGTAAAGGTAAAAACCAACCTGAAGATGCTGTAGCATGACCATGCCAGACTTCATCGTTTAGGGCGGGTACAGAGATCGCATCAGAAAGAGTTTGTCGTAGGGATATATCGTTTAAGGTTTTGTTGGGTAATTTAAAATCAATATGTTCCCATTGCATGGAAGGTGCAACGAAAACTCTAGTTTCTTCCTGTTGAGCCTTGTTGGTATCAAAGCTACTCAATGCCTCATATTGGGCTGGAATCATCATGTCGTAATCTTCCATCGCAGGGAGGGAATGCTGGAAAAAATCAATATGAATAGAAGCATCCGGGATACATCCTATCACCGATCTTCCATTCTCTGCAAGGGCAAGAGTTTGATTGTTCCAGTAGTCGATTAAAAATGGTGCACAATGTTGGTAATCCTCCCACAAAAGTGGAAACGTTAACGATTGAGGATAGAGAAAGAATGCACGTTCCACTCCATAAAAAGGTCGTTTCCACGTTACCAACACCGTATTGGGTGTTTCTACTTTTATGCCCAGTAACCATTCAAAAGGTACCGATACCTGTAGATAGTGCCTGGCGAATTGAAATCCCGTGATAGCATCCTGTGCGACAATGGGGTCGTTATTTGACCACATCAGATGATCGCGTATTGTGTAAATACATTGCACACGGCCATCGTCCAGAAAACGCAAGCTTCCTGTATCCACCGAGGGAATCTCTGTCACAAGTAGTGGCGCATACCCCCAATTCATATCACGCTGGCTTATGGCTGGTGTATATACATAGGGTGAAAGCAACTCAAAGCTTTCCTTGGTGATTGGTTGCTCCAATTCGACATGCCCTTCTTTTGCAATTCGTATGGTGGAATCTGCCTGGGGTGGAAAAAGATAATGAAACAAAGCAAAGCTTGCTTCAGCAACATTCAATAAACCAAAAGGTTTTGCTAATCGATATTCATGGTTGATCGACCAGCGATAGGGAAGAAGCTGATGAGCAGGATGCAGGCTAACTCCTATTGCTAGTCTTGCTCTTTCAGAAGGAAATCCCGAAAGACCATCTTGTGTAAGAATATACAGCACATTTTCTTGATAGTAAGAGAATTCTACTTTTTTGGCATTTGTGAGCCAGATAGCAGCTTCCCATCTGGTAATAGGAGATTGGGGATGAAAAGAAAGCTTGTGAAGTTGATCTGCTTCCGGAATATCAAGAATGCCAACCTGGGCAGCCAAAACAATATCGTCATATAGTGGAGTATTCTTTGGTACATCGTCATAAGGACTATCACCCGATATCTTGGTGGGTCTCTCAATACACCTGCAAAGCTTTGAAAGAAATTGAGCTTTGGTCAAAGATGCAGCAGGTGTTTGAATTTCTTCCATTGAAAAAAACTGTATGCTAACACTCTGCTGTAGGTAGTAGTCTGCCCAGTGATAAAAAGCTCCGATTTCATCCTCTGGTAAACCGTCCCATGACAGAGGTGGTAAGTCTGGAAGCTCTGAGACTAGAAACGGAGAAGAAATATTGTATAGGTTCTTTTCAGAAACACAAGAAAATGAAAAAACAAAGAAAACGATAAATAGTAAAACAATTGAAAAAAAACGGACCGTTTTCATGTTTTTACATCCAAAAAAAAGGGGCTCCTCGTTTGGGTGTGCGCGGAGCCCATGGGGTGTTTTGATGAAGACAAAAGAGGATTCTTTCTCTTTAGTAGAAATTGTAACACTTTTTTCAACTTTTCCAATAAATTTCAAAAAAAGATACCAAAAAGGTATTGTGCTGCTCTTGGTGATCGTCAATAGCAGGTTCTTCCACATTGTCTGCAGGTTGCACCTGAGAAGAATCTTTGGGCACGAAATAATCTTGGACAAATAGTGGATCAATTGCAGGATTATATTTTATGCTTTCAATCAATTGACGGTAGATGGATGCAGCAAAGAAAATACTATAAAAAGTAACAAAGGTAGTGAGAAAAGTACTCCATATGTTTTGAAAAGAAAACCACGATTGAGTAGTAATTGATTCAGGAAACAGGATGGTAACAGGGGTTGTTAGAACAGATATAAAAATACCCCCAATGACTCCGATTAAAAGAACAGAAAAGAAAAATTTCCATCGGACACCATCAATTAGTCGATGACTCATGCGAAATGCATGGATGGTTCCCTTTTGTTTGTCCAGGAGCATAAAGGGTGCAAATGTATACGTTACTGACCAAATAATGCCAGGTATTATGAATAAAAGTATTCCAGCAGTTTGGAGGAGCCCAAAAAGCAATATGAGCCAGAAATAGTTTAGAATCACTTTCCAGGGTACTTTAAAAAAACTCGGTTCGATATCCTCTCCCGAAAAACGATGAGACAAAATTGCAGCCCTACGAAGCAAAATCTCGATAATTGTGGTGAATATAGCAACAAGTAGTAGTGGGATATAAAACCATGGGCTTGTAACAACTGTCAACACAGATTCCAAAACAGCTGGATCTGCAGCTCCTACGATGCCCAGATCAAGATTGGAATAATTTTGCGAAACATAGTTCTGGAGCAAAGTTTTTGTAACTGTGTTGTTTAGTATTGTGCTAGTCAGAAACAATCCCCACATTGCAAAAAACAATCCCCACAATATTTTACAACGGCGACCTACTCGAGATAGAAAATAAAAACCTTCAGCAAAAGCTTTTTCAAACGTAAATCCTTTCATAAGATCCCTCCAAGTTTTGAATTTGGACATGTTCATTATAACATTATTATGAAAGGAGTGCCATGAACCAAGAGTCGACACATGTAGAACAGCAAGATGTACATTATATTTCACAGCAAATGGGTATTGCTCATAGTCGGATAGAAGCTGCACTAACTTTACGAGAAGAAGGGTGTAGTCTGGCTTTTATTGCCCGGTATCGAAAAGAATTCACAAAGAATTTGTCCGATGAAGAATTGCGAGATGTTTTCCAGTGGGCAGATACTCGCATTGAACTGAAAGAAAGAAAACAGTCGGTGCTGAACATTCTTCAGAAAAAAGAACGACTGTATCCCCTTCTCGAAGAACGGTTAAAAAATGCACAAACCATAGAAGAGCTTGAAGCAATCTACCAACCCTATAAGCAACCTCGAGTCACTGCAGCAGAAAAAGCAAGAAAAGCTGGTTTGGAGAAATTGAAAGAGCAAATTGTAAAAGCAAGAACAACAGTCTCTTTGCCCCTCTCCTCCTATATCTCTACCGAGTATCCAAATGAAAAAGAAGTATGGGAAGGCATTTGCTCTTTAATCGAGGAAGACTTTGTATTACAGCCTGTTTATCATCAAGAGTTGTACCGTATGCAAAAGCGATATTCCAGTATCGTTACAGAAGCAAAACAAGACAATGACCCTGGGCAAACCTATAAACGCTATCATCACTTCACCTGTCCTCTAATGAATTGCAAACCGTACCAATTACTAGCAATCTTTCGAGGTGAAAAAGAAAAGGCACTCAAAGTTCATTTCTCGCAATCTAATCAATGGGTAGAACGGATTCTCGATCGATATCCTGTA
Organism: Caldisericia bacterium; assembly: GCA_040767255.1. Taxonomy (GTDB): domain Bacteria; phylum Caldisericota; class Caldisericia; order UBA6126; family UBA6126; genus JAGLCW01. The sequence goes on along the minus strand of JAXGOZ010000004.1, from coordinate 48,867 downwards.
GTCTCTACTCATCACCCTTACCGAAAAGAAATTGTCGAAATCGGTAAGAATGCTTTACAAAAAAGGATTCTCCCCAGCGTTATTCGACAACTCCGCTCAGAACTGCTGAAATATGCCCAAAATCGTAGTCTAGTCGTATTTGGGAAGAACCTTCGTTCACTGCTCCTACAAAAACCACTGGGAAGCCAGCCTATCCTAGGAATTGATCCCGGTTTCAAAATGGGTTCAAAGTGGGCTCTTATTGATGAAAAAGGAGCTCTGCAAAAAATAGGACTGATGTTTCCTGCTCCTCCACAAAAAGAAATCCATCAGACCTTTCAAATCTTGGATCAATGTATGGAAACCATGCCTTTTTCTTTCATTGTCATTGGAAATGGTACAGCTAGTTTTGAAGTTTCGCAAGTGATCGCTCAATGGATCCAAAAAAAACACATCAATGTTGGATTTCGTCGGGTATCCGAAACAGGGGCCTCTATTTATTCTGCATCTGAAAAAGCCAGAAAAGAATTCCCGCATATTGATGTACTATATCGTGGTGCCATCTCCATTGCCCGGAGAGCACAGAATCCTCTATCTGAATTTTTAAAAATCCCTCCAGAATCTTTGGGAGTTGGTATGTACCAGCACGATATCCCTGCTACCCAACTCAAAGAATATCTAGCAGGAGAAGTATCAATGGCAGTCAACAAAGTTGGGATTAATTTAAATACTGCATCTGTTGAACTGCTCCAACACATCTCTGGTATTTCAAACTCGATTGCAGAAAAAATTATTCAATATAGAAATGAAAAGGGAGTTTTTAAAAATCGATCTGAGTTACTCTTGATTCGTGGCATCGGTGAAAAAACATTCCAGCAATGTGCTGGTTTTTGTCGTATCCCTGATGGGGAATGCATTCTTGATAACACAATGGTGCATCCAGAGTCGTATGCACTCGCTCAAAAAATACTTGCCTATGTTCAGGTATCTTTAAAGGATTACGCAGAAAAGCCTTCGTGGGTAGATGAAAAGCTACAATCATTTCCTATTGCCTCATTTTGCAGCGAAAATGATGTTACACAAGAATCAACAGCACAGATTCTTGCATTTCTACTTCTTCGAGATGGAGATTTCCGAGACACCTTAGAAGAACCCCCTCATCAGGCTACTTGTCTTAGCTTGGAAGAGCTACACACTGGCATGAAAATTAGCGGCTGTAGTACGAACATTACTGATTTTGGAATTTTCTTTGATATCGGTTGCGAAAGCAGCGGGTTTATGCCGCTCAAAATTCCTCTTGAAAAGGCCTTTCGATTGTATCCAATCGGGCAATCCGTAGAACTGATCATCGCTGAAATTGATCAAGAGAGAAAACGAATCATCGTAGCTTCCAATTAATTTGATGAAGAACCTTTTATCGGATGTATGCCTTCTCAATATAGTATTCTTCAAGGGGTTCATCAAATTTATCTGTTGCAGCCTCATCGATGATTTCCATGGTTTCAACTCCTTGTATGACTTGTCCCAAAGGAGTATATCGACCATTTAAATATTGAAGTCCATCAGGATTTGTTACGATAAATACTTGAGATTGATTGGTATCGGGTCCTTGATTAGCCATAGCCATTACTCCATAACGAAGTGGCATGGAACGAACTTTATAATTAAACACATACCCGGCTTCTTCGTATTGCACGATCAATTCATCAGATAGTTTTAAATCCTTGGGATTGATTTCATCTGGTATCTTGTAATCCAGTACATCCATGGAACTACTTCCTCGATCAAAGCCTCCTGTCTGGATGACTTCCCCGGAAATCACGCGATGAAACCTTTTCCCATCATAAAAACCATCATTGGTTAACTGAACAATATTGGCAACATTTTTGGGGGCAACCCATGGGTACAATTCTATCTCAATAGTACCGACATTGGTTTCCCATACCAATACTTTTGGTTTACGACCACAACCAATCAATAAAAGAATAACAAGGGCGGGAATCACCATATAGAATAGGTTTCGAATTTTCATTTCTCACCTCGTTTTGATGTTGAATTTAATTGTCCAGCTACATAACCAGTAGACAAAGCAATTTGCAGATTATAACCACCAGTCTTACCAGCAATATCTAAAATTTCTCCAGCAAAAAATAAACCAGGTTGAATTTTCGATCCAAGAGACCCAGGGTGGATTTCTTTTAGATGCACACCGCCTAATGTGACCATTGCTTTTTCAATAGAGCTTTTGCGAACGATATTCTCGTTGCCACCTCGAAGATATGCCCACAGTCTGGCTTCTTCTTTCTTCGAAAATTCTGCTCCTGTTATGGTATCTGAAAATCCAATTTGTTTCAATAATACAGAAACAAGTTTTTTTGGAAACCACTGCTGAAGCCAGGTATTCATCTGCATTTTTGAGTGAATTGTGCGCCATTCTTGTACTTTCTGTGCCCATTCCTCATTGGAACAATGTGGTAAAAAATCAATACAAAGTATGCGTTCTGTAAAGAAATCCAAGCTCATATCAAAAACCACCGGACCAGAGAATCCCTTTTCGGTAAACAAAAAATCCCCTTGAAGATACTTCTTCCCTTCTTTCCAACGGAGCCCAATATTGGAAAGTGAGATCCCCTGACAGTCTTTCCAAGGATTAGAGTCTACTACAAGCTGTACTAATCCAGGTTCAGTAGGCACTATTGTATGCCCCAATCGTTGGGCAAGTGTATAGCCAAATCCCGTGGAACCTGTATGAGCATAACTTTTCCCGCCCGTTGCCAAAATGACAAACCGTGACTTCCATGTTGTTGTGAAACTACCTTCTTGTGCTGTAATGGTAAAGGTTTCATCAACTTTTTGAACATCTTGAACAGTTGCCTGACGAAATAAGATATGCTTTTTCTTCAGTTCTTCTTCTAAACAAAATCGTATTGTTTCGGACTTATCGGTAACAGGAAACACGGCATTGTTCTTTTCTATTTTCAACTTTACGTTTCGGCTTTGGAAAAAACGAAAAGTATCCAACGGAGAAAACTGATGAAGCGAGGAATATAGAAATGCAGAATGATGCGGAATCCCCAGTAAAAAATCTTTGACAGATTGGTTGGTTGTAATATTACACCGACCTCCTCCAGTGAGAAGAAGCTTCTTTCCTGGAGCAGGATTGGTGTCAGCAATACAAACAGTACCTTTTTTGCTAGCCTCTATAGCGGCCATCATTCCAGCTGGACCAGCACCAATTACAAAAGTATCAAAGGTCTTCATTTTTTATCTTGTCGATGATTTCTTTAAAGTTTTTGTACGTTATATTAGCATCATTCTGCTTGATATCATCGACCATATTTTGCATTTCCTTCTGCCCCAGTTTTGTGGCCAGTCGTTGAATAGTTTGTCTGAGAACGTTTTCTATTCGGGGAGGACACTGTTTCGATGCTTCGAATTCTTCCAAAACATCCAAAGAATCTTGATACAAAAGTCTCCCAAGGCCTTCTATAGCAGATCGTACAATCTTATCAGATGGATTTTGTAAGATCTTCTTTAGTACCTGAATTCCATTTTGGCAACCCAGTCTACCCAGTGCGCCTGCTGCGTTTGACTTTACATAAAGATCCTCATCCTCCAAACGGTTACAAATGCTGGTGAAAGCCTTTGTATACTCTATTACCCCCAAAGCATGTACTGCATTCCTACGAACAGCAGGATGTGGATCTTCCAAGATTTTCATCAATTGTGTTCCTGCTCGTTTATCGCCCAATCGTCCGAGTCCTTGGGCAGCTTTTGCACGAACCATCCCCGAGGGATCTTTCAACGCTGTAATCAGCGGAGTTAAAGCAGAGATATTTTTTGTAAATCCCAGTGTTTCTGCAGCCGTACTGCGTACTTCTTCAGAAGGGTCAGCACGAAGAACATCAATCAAAGCTTGAAACACTTCTCGATCTTTCATTTTGCTCAATGCCCTGACAATTTCGAGACGATAGGGGTATCGCGGATCTCGCAGGAGACTTAACAAGCCTGCTATATCGCCATTATCAACTAAAATTTGAACCAATTCTTCTTTCATTATTACTCCATTATAGTGCTTGGTAAGGTATAATTTGAACAGGGCCCATTAAGCCTTCTCTACGGTTTAATCCAATAGTTTGCTTTGGAATCTTTCCTGTAACACGGACTTCAATAGAATTTTCTCCTCTTTGTAGTGCTTTAAAAATCTGGTACCGATAGGGAGGCCAACAACGGAGCCCGTAGAATTTTCCATTGAAATACAATTCTGCGTTATCACGCACTTGTCCTAGGTCAATGACCAAACCGAAATGCAAATACTCGTTGGGGACAATAAAGTCTTTTTTGTAGACTACCTTAAATACTCCATCTTGGTCAACGTATAGCTGCTGCAAAGAGGAAAGATTGGAAATAAAAGGCTCCTCGCCATTGATGGAAATCTCCCAATCTCCTCGCAAAACAAAAGAGGAAGGAATTCCATTCACTGTTAGAGGTATGCCTCCGATTTTATAGTTCCCATTTTGAAAAACAAACACAGAAGATGGAATAATATCCTTTGAGGGGTCATGGACAAACAATTTAGATTCATGTGGATACAATTGAACAGAATACACATCTTTCTTCTCGTGGTATCGAACTCGAATGGGTTGAACTCGACCATTTTCTGCATTCCACATTTCTAATTTATGCTGATCGGGAAAAATTAAAGCATTATTGATAACACTCGATCCAAGATTTGCGACAAAGTAGAAATTTTTATTGTCTTTAATACGGTGAATAATGTGAATATTGGGATCGGGATCAAGTAGTCGAACCTCTGATCCAATATTGTGGTCTTGAAATGCTTGAAAAATAGGTCTAGGATTCATGGAGAAAGTAAGTGGATTGGTTATCTCATTTTGTGAAAAAAACTGAACTTTATCCGATTGTAAAAGAGTTGCTATAGCTACATCAAATTCATCTTGGTTTTTCTCGTTTACACTAATGCTAGGAATGGTATGCAGAAACAACACGCTTCCACCTTGATCCACATATCGTTGAAGCCGTTTTAGCTCAGAAAGATACAAACAGCTACAACGGCAGAAAATGATCATTGTAAATTCTAATTCTTCCTCCATCAATTTCTCATGATTGAGGAAGTTGTGATCCATCTGATGCGATAATAACAAATTTGAAAGCTCACTAAGCAAAGATTCCAAAATATCTACCTGGTCCCAACGATTAGGCACCATAAGACCGTATGAACTTTTTATGGGGTAGTACACTCCAACTTTGCATAAACGCTCGCTATTGGACAATACATATCCCATTCTTTTGACATAATCAGAGAACACTTTAAAGTGCTCCCAGTAGGAATATTTAGATACATCTGGATCGTCTGGATCTCCATACAATAGTACTTTATCAATCCCTTTGAGAAACTCCCAATCAGCATTTGCTTTCATCTGCTGAAGCGTTGGTTCCCATTGACTAAAGGCATAGGTTTCGGAAATCGTTCTTTTTTCTTGATTAATCCAGGATGCAGAACTCGTTAATTTTTCGGCATACGAAAAAATCGCGGTCGAAATATCGGAGTGTCGATAATTTTGAATGGATTCGTTTAAAAATTCATCAAAATGAAATCTTCCAATCACATCAATATTTTTTTCTTTGCATCGCTGCAAAATAGGCTTCGAATAATGCTTTTTAAACAAACTATTGAGGGCTGTATAATACTGGACGCGAAATCGACTAATACGATTTGGTTCATCAATCCAAAGTCGATAGATATGTCGAATATCAATGGTATCTTTTTGATTTTTCTCAGACGAAACCAGATCAGAATTCCATAACACTTTTTTCCCATTGGATTGTGAGGCAATATCGCGAACAAATCGATAAAATCCGATAGGATCAACAAATAACCCCTTTATCACATGATTAAACTCGTTTTCGTACAAATGAATATAGTAGTCCAGATCTGTGATTTCGTCTGCAGAGGGTACATAATCTTCTTCTTGAAAAATCAATAGTTGGTCTGCCTCGTCGGCCAGCAGGACTACTTGATCCTGGCTGGACACATTTGGAATATGCTTAAATTCATCACCCTTTTGCAAAAATATTGCTCGTACATTTCCATCGTATTGCGCCAAATTCAAAACTCGGTTTTCTAAAATTGGATATCGCAACAGACGAAGGGTAGAAAAATTAAGTTCTGAATGAGGTGTATAAATCCATCCTCGTAAATAGAGCCACAATGAAAAGTTGGAAGAAGTACAAAGAGTAAAAAGCTTCTGCTTCTCTTTTGAAGCAAAATTGGTTAAAACTTTTGCATCCACGACACACTCATGTATACCATGAGAAGCGTATTCCTGTATCATTTTCAGCAAACTATCCATGGAGGAGTTGGTTTGCCAATTCCATACCGGGACTGGACCATACTCAACCTGAGGAATTTTGAAAGACTCTAAAAAATCCATTGTACTTCTTTCTTGTTCTACAAAATTTCTATTACGAACACAAAAAGCGGAGGCTTGTAACCTCCGCTTTTTGGGCTGTTTTTGTAGCTTCTAGTATTCTTGAGGAAGTTTCGACAGGTCGGCATAGTTGATGACAGGACCATGTTTACATACATAAAAGTTCCCGACATTACAGCGGCCACATTTCCCCAAACCACATTTCATTTTGTTCTCGAGTGTAGTATAGATGTTTTCTGGAACAAAACCCATTTTCTCTAGCACCGGTAAGGTGTATTTAATCATAATGGGGGGTCCGCAAACAACGGCAATATCATCTTTTCCGCCCTTGATATCCGCTTGGTCAAGTACAGTTGGCACAAAACCAACACACCCATCCCATTTTATGCTGCAGCCACACTCTGGGGTGTCTCCACCGGGATCTACGGTTTTGACCAAATGAACATCTTTACGGTCTTCCCATTCCTTAAGTTCGTGCTTATACACCAAATCAGAATAGGTTCTTGCTCCATACACAATATGCACATCTTTAAACTTATCGCGCAAATCCAGTACATTCCAAATCACACATCGAACAGGGGCAAGTCCGATTCCACCGGCTACAAATGTAATATTCTTCCCATAAAACTTTTCTTCGAGAGGGAAAAAATTACCGTAAGGCCCGCGGAATCCGATTGTGTCACCAACATTCATATTGGCAAGTTCAGTCGTGACACGTCCGGTTGTTCGGAAAGTGCATTCGATATAGTCTGTACGAGTAGGAGGAGAAGCAATACAGAACGTAGATTCACCTGATCCAAAGGCAGAATACAAACCAAATTGACCGGATTTGAATGAGAATTTCTCTTTTACAGAAGGATCTTTAAAGACTAATCGAAAAGTCTGTGTGTCAGGAGTTTCTTGTAGTATCTCTGTGATTTCCATCAAATAGGGTTCATAGATATTCTCGGGCATTATTTCTCTCCTTTTGTAGATTCTACATCAATTCTTTTCAGGATATCCAAGATGTTCACACCAGCTTTACAAACTCGACTACATCGGCCGCAGCCCGTACATAATACGTGATTAAACAAATCAATATAGTAGCTGAATTTGTGAGAAATTCGCTGTCGGTATCGTTCATACGATTCACTTCGCGGATTGTGTCCCGATGCATGTTTTGTGAAGAAAGGTAGTGTGCAGGCATCCCAATTTTTCGTACGAACACCTTGCCACATTGTGGCGTCATCGGTGATATCAAAACAATGGCATGTTGGACAAACAAAAGTGCAAGCTGCACAGCTCCAGCAATTTGAAGCTAATTCTTCCCATAAGGGATTTTCAAAGTTCTTTTCTATCCATTGTTTCACTCTTTTCGGTTCAAACACCACAGGAACATCTTTGTCTTGAAGTTTTGGATAACCTTTTTCAGGCGTTAGTTTTTCTTTAAAGAAGCTTTCATGTTCTTTAATGAATTTGTTTCCCTTGTCTGTGATAGGTTTTACTTGCCATCCATCTTTTGTAACTCTTTCCAGTAGTATATCGGAACCAGCTTCTCCATGAGGAGATCCTCCAAGAGAAGTACAGAAACAATCTTTGTCTTTTTCATCGCAGGCCAATGTAATGATCACAACGTTTTCCATGCGTTGCAGGTAGAACTTGTCTTTGTAATCCCAGTTAAAAAGATCTTTCATGATTGGGATGGAGGCAGCATCGCATGGATGCCCACCAAAAACGACAAGTGGTTTTAAAGGAGGAAGATTTTCTAGAGTGATTCCCTCGGTCTGAATTCTGTATTTCAAAATGGGTTCAAATCTCGGGAATATGGCTTCTTTGATAGAATTTACAGTTGTAAAATAATCGAAGCACAGCTCTGATTTCTCTGTCAGCTTGGAAATGAAAGCATCATTTCCCTTTTTAACGGGTCCAAATACTTCCATATCAGAATTTTTCGCTAATTCTCTTAGGAGCGTATCCATTTTTGATTGAGTTATATAGGTTTCAGCCATTATTCCCTCCTATCGAATAAATTCTTCATCGTCTTCTTTACGGAAGGTGGTTAAAGGTGGTTGAGATTCAAGATCATATCCTGCTTCCCAACCAAATTTATCGTGCGCTTCTTCTTGAAGAGACTGGTTTAATAACATTAATGGAATGTTTGCTGGACAAACTCTTTCGCATTCTCCGCAATCGATACATCGCCCGGCCAAATGCAGAGCTCGTACAATATTCCACGCAAAATTCCCTCTTGGGTTTGAACGAGTATCAATCCATTGAGGCATATTGTAGTCGACAATACATCGATCGCAATAACACAATGGACATGCTTGTCTGCAGGCATAACACCGTATGCATCTGGAAAATTCTTCAGACCAGAATTCCCATCGCTGCTCAGGTGACATTGCATTCAGTTTTTCAAGACCAGCATGATGGATGGATTGATCTTTGGATAATCGTTCTTTTACTTCTGGTCCAAGAATGATGTCAGCAACATGAGGATGCCTAACTTTGCATACTTTACATTTTTCATTTTCGCCTATTCCATCTGATGAAACAACGTGATCACAGTTCATTCCAATGATATAGACATCATCGCGATGGATTTGATTTTCTGTGATTAGCATAACCAATGCTCGTATGTCACAACCTTTGGCAACAATTGCAACTTTTTTCAACTTTTTCACATCGGATCTTTTCAGATAGGTAGTAAGGTTGTTCACGCAGTATTCATTGAAGACAAGTTTTTCTGCTTGCTGTGAATTTTTCACTAGCAAGGGTTTCGTTTTCTTGTCTCCATCACTTTGATATCCAATCAGTAAATCGACTTCTTTGTTGTCCAAAAGTTCTTTTGCTTTCTGAATTAATTCTTGCATCGATCTACCTCTCTTCCTGGTTTAACTGATGATACTCATTGTACGGTCCAAGTTTTCTGATGTTCTCAGAGACTTCATTAACCAAGCGAGAAAACTTGATTCCTTCTGAAGCACTGCACCAGGCAAAAATGACTCTGCGAGTATCCACGCCAATGGTTTCAAGCAATCGTTTCATCATAGTAAACTTACGTCTAGCGTTATAGTTGCCTTCATTGTAGTGACAATCGCCGGGATGACATCCAGAAATTAAAACTGCATCAGCACCTTTTTCAAAGGCTGACACAATAAACATAGGATCAATTCTCCCGCTACAGGGGGTTTTAATAATCCGAATATTTGGCGCATATTTAAATCTGGAAGTGCCTGCTAAATCAGCACCAGCATACGTACACCAATTACAGACAAATGTGATAATTTTGGGTTCCCAATTTTCTGACATATGCATCTCCTTCCTACAACTCAGCTAAGGCATTGATTTCTGCATACAGTTCAGTATCTCGGAAACCTTGCAGTTCAATGCTTCGAGAAGGACAACTTGGTGTACAAGTTCCACAACCAGTACAAAGACCTGGATTTACGTTAGCAACTTGTCGTTGTAATTCTCCCTGTCGATTGCAAATATCTTTTAATTCAATTGCATTGTATGGACATACTCGGATACAATTCTGACATCCAACACATGTAAGTTCGTTTACAACAGCAACAACGCCTTCTTTTTCAAGGGTTTCCTTGGATAGAAGTCCAAGAACTTTTGCTGCAGCACCACTCGCTTCCGACACACTATCGGGAATATCCCTAGGGCTCAGAGCGCAACCAGCTAAGAAAACACCAGCTGTAGCTGTCTCCACAGGACGCAGTTTAGGATGAGCTTCTGTTAAGAATCCGTGTTGATCATACCCAATACCTAGTTTTTGAGCCAATTCTTTGATCCCATCTGGTGCTTCCATGGCGGTTGCTAAAACCACCAAATCGCATTTGATTTTAATTTGAGAATTGGTCAGAGTATCCGCTCCTTCGACAACCATATCTTCGCCATCTTTGTAGACGGCTGAAACTCGTCCGCGAATATACTGGGCTCCATCTTTCTCTTGGGCACGTCTGACAAATTCTTCGTAGTTTTTCCCATTGGATCGGACGTCGATATAGAAAACATAGCAGTTTCCGTGGTGCACTTTGTGACGATACAACATGGTTTGCTTTGCAACATACATGCAGCAAATCTTGGAGCAATAGGAATGATAATGCTCTGGATCTCGAGAGCCAACGCATTTTACAAATACGACTGTTTCCGGTACTTTGCCATCGGAGGGTCGTTTCAGGTCGCCCAAGGTCGGACCTGAGGCACAAACCATTCTTTCAAATTGTAGCGATGTTACAACGTCAGCATATTGACCTGCTCCGTATTCGGGGAAAGCAGAAACAGGCATAATTTTATACCCTGTCGTAACAACAATTGCTCCAATATCGATTTCGATAAACTCGTCTTTATCATCGTAATGAATCGCTTTCGTAGGACAGACTTTTTCACAAATTCCGCAGCGATCTTTGGTCAATTTTAAACAATTCTCTGCGTCAATACGAGGTCTACTGGGGATTGCCTGAGGGAAGGGAATGTAGATTGCTTTACGTTTTCCCATGCCCTGTTCAAACTCAGAATCTACCTTGACAGGACATTTTTGCCAGCAGGTACCACACCCTGTACAAGCATCAATATCAACGTATCGTGCTTTTTTTCGGATGGTTGCTTTGAAGTTTCCTACAAATCCCTCTAATTTTTCAAGCTCAGAATAACTCATGATTTGAATAAGAGGGTGTTGTGCAACTTCTACCATTTTTGGTGTGAGAATACACTGCGAACAATCTAAGGTGGGGAATGTTTCGTCCAAAGCAGACATTTTTCCCCCAATGGAAGATTCTTTTTCCACCAGCACCACAGGTATACCGCCAGCAGCTATATCCAAGGCTGCTTGAATACCTGTTACGCCTCCTCCGATCACCATTGCTTTTTTCGTTACGGGAATACTGATATCTTCCAAAGGTTTGTTTCTTTTGACTTTTTCAACCATCATACGTACAAGGTCGATGGATTTTTGTGTGCCTTCGTCAGTGTTATCATGAACCCAGGAGCACTGCTCGCGAATATTTGCCATTTCCAGCATATACGGATTCAGTCCAGCTTCTGCAGCAGCCTTACGAAATGTTTTTTCGTGCATCCGAGGGGAGCATGAAGCAACGACGACTCCTGTTAAATTGTGTTCCTTGATTGCATTCTTAACCAGTTCTTGTCCTGGATCAGAACACATATATTTATAGTCTACAGAATAAACAACACCAGGAATGCTTTTTGAAACCTCAGCAACTTTACTCACTTCTACGGTTTCAGCAATATTGGATCCGCACCAACATACAAATACACCAATTCTTGCCATCACAGCCTCCTTTACAATATTCCCTTGCTTTTCAGCAAAGGAAAAGGATTCACGAATAAACGGTTTAACTGAAGCATGTTTGGATCCAAACCAAATGCCAGTCCAAGAAGTTGTGTATAGTAAAGAACAGGCAAATCCATTTTCTCACCATATCGCTCTTCAATGCGTTTTTGCCTGAGATCAAGATTGTTCTGGCACAATGGACATAAAACTGCAATACAATCTGCTCCATTGTTTCTGGCCATTCGTAAAATTTCATAGGTTAAATCTAGCGATATATCAGTATCTGAAATAGCAGTACCTGCGCCACAACATTTTGTTTTAAAGGGCCACTGTACTGGTTGAGCCCCACAAGCAGCCATTAGATTGTCCATTACCATTGGGTTTTCTGGGTTATCATACTGCATTAATTCTGGGGGACGAACAATCAGACAACCATAATACGAAGCTATGTGTAAAGATTCTAGTGAAGTAGTAACTTTTTCACGAATCTTATCAATTCCATATTCATCATGAAGAATGGAAGTAAAATGACGTATTTTCATGTCGGATGCAACGTCTTTTCCTACAGCCTCTACAACATCTGCTCTGAAATCAGTTTCTTCTGACAAAACTTCTTTTGCTTCAAGCACATGCTGAAGACAAGCAGGACACTGCACCATAATATCTCTTTCTTCTGCATTGGCAGCATCGAGAGTCATAGCAGAAAGGGCTGTGTGAAGGACTTTATCAACCGAATGCAAAGAACTAGCACCACAGCAAACCCAATCTTTCAATTCTTTGATATCAAGATGCAAATAGTCGATAAGGGCAAGAGTAGAGGCGTCAAACTCGGGAGCAGTTGACTTCGCACTGCATCCAGGATAGTATCCGTATTTCATTTTGCTTCCTCCTGTTCTTTCGCTTTGCGCAACTGAATTTTTCGTGCTCTTTTCATCACTTGACGAACTTCTCCTGCTCTTTTGAAATGAGGCTTCAAACTAATTTTTCTTTTCAAAAGAAGCAGTGGGAAATATCCCACATCATGAAGAAAGTTTCCTGATCGCATATTATAAAGAGCAACCATACCTGGTTCGTAGACTCTTCCAAACATATAAATAATGCTCTGAAAAGCCTTTTCTAAAAAGCGAACATTGGATTTTGGCTTAATGTTTCGTGCTACCGCCATTCTTCGCAATCCATCCATTACGCCCTTGATGTCCACACCCTGAGGACATCTTGTAGAGCAAGTGTCGCAAAAAATACAATACCATATGGTTCTTGTATGCAACACTTTTTCTTCCATTCCCAATTGGCAAAAACGGATAACCTGAGAAGGGGAAATATCCATTTCGAAATTCATTGGGCAGCCTGCTGTACATTTTCCGCATTGGTAGCATTTACGGACATCTGTGCCGGCTTCTTTTTCTAACTTCTTGCTGAATGCTAAAAGATTCACTTCTCGACCAATTTTAATTAGCATCAGTAGCCTCCTTCATCAAAACTCTCCCAGAATAAGACATATTGTCTAGTTGCTCGATTCTTTTTTCAATGGGAGGGTGAGTGGAAAACAATTCTTTAACATGTGCACCTTTTAATGGTTCGGCAATAAACAACGGATTCACAGCTGCGTTAGTAAATCGAGGTTTAGCCCGTGGCGAAGAGATTTTACGCAAGGCATCCGCAAGTGCACTTGGATTTCTTGTCATGTAGGCAGCACTAGAATCTGCCAAAAATTCTCTTTGCCGGGAAATCGCCATTTGGATAATCTGAGCAGCCAATGGAGCAAAGATAATGAGTAGCAGCCCAATGATGGCAAACAATTCACCACCGTTATCATCTCTTCTACGCGATCCTCCGCCGAACCATAAGGAGGTTCTGTAAATGGAAGAAATGATGACTACAGCTCCTACTAAAACTGATACCATCGTAACAAAAAGAATGTCACGATTTTGAATATGAGACATTTCATGAGCAATCACTCCCTGGAGTTCTGCTCGATTTAAAAGTTGGAGTAATCCTTGCGAAACAGCAATGGAAGAATGCTGCGGATCTCGACCTGTGGCAAAAGCATTGGGGGAGGGATCTGGGTATACGTACACTGTTGGTTTTGGTAATCCAGAAGCGATAGACATCTCGGTGACAACATCGTGCAATACTTTGTATCGATAAGGATCAGCTTTTACTGCTCGAACAGTAGAAAGGACAATCGAATCTCCTGCGTAATAGCTAGTAAAAGCAGAAATGGCTGCAATACCAAGACCAATCAATAATCCAATAATACCTTCACCCCAAAAGTAGTCACCTACAAACCAGCAGACACCACAGGAGAAAAGTGTCATTCCAATCATCAAAAAAACAGAATTTCGCTTATTCCTCGCAATTGAGTCGTAAATCAAATAATTCCTCGGTTTTGGTTAATAAGATTACGGAGTGTTTTCATCAGCACCAGTGGAAGTAGCGGGAGGAGAGTCAAAAGTAAGATCAATAGTGGGAGCATTTTGTACGGTGTTCATATCTACTTCAAAATAGTCTTGTTTTGTGAACCCAAAAATAGAAGCTACGATGTTTCCTGGGAACATCATGATGGATTCATTGAATCGAAGTACAATATCGTTGTAAAACTGTCTAGAAAATGCAATGCGATTTTCCGTATTGGTCAATTCTTCCTGCATTTTCATGACATTCTGGTTGGATTTCAAATCGGGATAGTTTTCCATTAAGGCAAAGAGTTGGCGCAATGCACCAGAAAGCTGATTTTCTGCGATTCCTTGTTCAGCAACACCCGACGCTTTAATACAAGTATTTCGGGCTTCAATCACAGATTCAAGAGTTTCTTTTTCAAACTTCATATAGCCTTTAACAGCATTCACTAGATTGGGTATCAAATCGTATCGACGCTTTAGTTCAACATTAATTTGAGCCCATGCATTTTGAATTCGGTTTTTCAGTTGAATCAACTTGTTGTAGGTACCCCAAACAAACATAATGAGGAGTACTACAACGCCTAGTATAATCCATATTGCCATTTTTTGTCTCCCTTACAGCTTACGCTGTGTAAATAAGGTATGCATTTAAATATAACGCAGTCCAGGATAAATGGGGAAGCGATCTGTCATTGCCTTCACTTTTTCAGATAGACTTTTCAGGAACGCTTCATCGTCTCGTCGAATCAACGCTTCATATAAATATGAGCCAAGCTCTTCCATGTCAGATTCTTTCATACCGCGAGTAGTAATGGCTGGAGTACCGATACGGATTCCACTGGTTACAAATGGTTTTTCGGGATCAAATGGAATGGTATTTTTGTTCACGGTTATGCCAATATCATCCAGAATTTTCTCGGCTTTCTTGCCTGTAATTTTTATAGGTCGCATGTCCACTAGTAGAAGATGATTGTCAGTTCCACCTGAAACAATACGCAATCCTTTATCAGCCAATACTTCTGCAAGTTTTTTAGCATTTGCAATAACTTGCTGCTGATATTCTTTAAAAGAAGGTTGCAGTGCTTCGTGAAAAGCAACTGCTTTTGCTGCAATCACGTGCATTAAAGGACCGCCCTGAATACCAGGGAAAACAGCTCGATCAATTGTTTTCGCATTGGCTTCATTGCAAAGGATCAAACCACCTCGTGGTCCTCGTAACGTTTTATGAGTTGTAGTAGTAACAAAATCTGCGTGAGGGATAGGACTAGGATGCAACCCAGTTACAATCAACCCTGCAATGTGAGCCACGTCGGTCATTAAATAGGCTCCTACTTCATGAGCAATAGCAGCAAATTTCTGAAAATCGATGGTTCGAGGATATGCACTTGCACCAGCTACGATTAACTTTGGCTTGTGTTTACGAGCCATTTCAGCAACAGATTCATAGTTGATTTGTTCTGTTTCGGGATCTACTTCATATTGGACAGTTTCAAAATAGCTGCCGGATATAGACAGTGGATGACCATGTGTAAGATGACCACCATGAGACAAATTCATTCCCATGATAAGGTCGCCAGGACGAAGAACAGCAAAATACACAGAAGTGTTGGCTTGTGCACCAGAATGTGGTTGAACATTGGCATGTTCAGCACCAAACAATTGCTTTGCCCGGTCTCGAGCCAAATCTTCAGCAATGTCCACATACTCACATCCACCATAGTACCGTTTACCTGGGTAGCCTTCGGCATATTTATTGGTTCCGACCGAACCCATTGCTTCTAAAACTGCTTCTGAAACAATATTTTCAGAGGCAATCAGTTCAATTTTCTCGCGTTCGCGAACCAATTCACCTTCTAAGGCTTGTGCAATTGCAGGATCCACATTTTTTAAATGTTCAATTTTCATACAGTTTTCCCCTCTAGCAAATGAATTTTTTGAATTCGTTTTTCGTGACGACCGCCTTCAAAATCGGTCGTGAAAAAGACAGACAGAATGTTTTCTGCCATGGTAGGGCCAATAAGACGTCCTGCCATACAAAGAACATTTGCATCGTTATGAAGTCGTGATAGCTTTGCAGATAAGGGTTCACTACACAGGGCAGCTCGTATGGTATGCATTTTGTTTGCTGCCATGGAGATTCCAATTCCCGATCCGCAAATGAGAATGCCATAGGTATCCTTCTGCTTCTGAATAGCATTTCCAACTTTCTCAGCAAAATCTGGATAATCTACAGACACGTCTTCTGTGTAGGGTCCAAGATCTTCGTATTGAAAATTCGCACTCTTCAGCCATTCAACAGCAGTCTTTTTCAGACATACTCCAGCATGATCAGACGCAATAAATACCTTCTGAATCCTCATGAATATGATTATATAAAAGCCCTAATCAATGTAAATAACAAATAGGTAGGGAAAAGTAACAAATTAAAAGAAGAGTAGGAAAGAATGAATAAAAGCAAGTAGCGCCAAGGAGAGTTGAACTCCTGTCTGGGGATTGAGAGCCCCCCGAACTAACCGTTGTTCTATGGCGCCATAAACTGCCCGACTAGGGGTCGAACCTAGACTTTTCTGATCCAGAGTCAGACGTGTTGCCAATTACACCATCGGGCAAAGCTATCAATGATTTTACATAACTTCTAAAAAAAGTGCAAATTTTTCCTTTGTTCAGTAAGACGCCAATGGTAGAGAAGATTGCACTTCAAAATCAAGGGTATCTGATCCTTCAACGGTGTATCGGCAATATCCTGCCCAAGCAATCATAGCAGCATTGTCGGTAGAAAGACCAGGTCCAGGCTTCAGTACTGGACAATCTACTGCCTGCTCCATCATGTGATACAAAGTTTTATTGGCAGAAACTCCCCCAGAAACAAGAACCATTTTCGAGGGATACGCTGCCAGAATGCGTTTCGCGGTTGTAATAATATGCCGAAAAAGAGCTTTTTGGAAAGAAGCACAAAGAGAATTCTTATGCATTTCAAGCTCTGGCAAACTCATCGATTTCATTTGAAGCAATACAGCTGTTTTCAACCCAGAAAAACTCATATCAAAGGGACGATTTCGAACGATTGGCAAAGGAAAAGAGAATTCAGTTTCATTGCCGTCTAATGCAAGTTTTTCAATCATGGGGCCTGCTGGGTAGGGAATCCCTATGGATTTCCCAAATTTATCCAAAGACTCCCCACACGCATCATCCACTGTAGAACCAATCAATTCATACGAACCTGGCTTCGTTACATAAATAAACTCAGTATGACCACCCGAGACAATCAATCCCAAATATGGGTATTGAACAGATTGTGATAAAGTGGGAGAAAGCAAGTGTCCTTCCAGGTGATGAATCCCTTTAATTGGTTTTTGTAGGGAGAGTGCGATCGCTTTTGCATATTCTACGCCTACTAACAGAGAACCAACCAATCCTGGTCCTTTGGTTACACAAATGATAGCTATATCGTTCCACGTAAGCTGTGCAGATTGCAATGCTTCCATGCAAACATGGGAAATTAATTCCAAATGTTTCCGAGATGCAATTTCGGGTACAATACCACCGTATTTGGCATGAAAAGAAGTTTGTGAAGATAAAACGCTAGCTATAATTTTCTGTTCGCTGGTTACAATCGCTGCTGCTGTATCGTCGCAAGAAGTCTCAATACCAAGAATATTCATCATTATTGATTCTCCTTCTTCACAAACAAATCTTCAATGGACTTCCAGTATTGAGGTTGAACATCTTTCGATTGGTGGACATCTGTAAAAACAGCAGGAAGAGATTGGTATTCTTCAATGCATTCTTGGGGAGCATGAAATGCAGGAATCATTGTGTGTACATACAAAGGTTTTTCAAGTGTCTGGTCTTTGTATGCCTGTTCCACCCACTCCATGGACACAGATTCAACCTGTAGTAGTTCATTTCCCATCATGTGTCCCAAATAACCTTCTTTTTTTGAAGAAGGAATAAAGATATTGCACTCTGAAATGGCCGAAGAAATTCCGGTTCGCAGGTGATGAAACGTAGATACCAGACGTAAAGATATGCAAGAGGTGTCCAAAAAAGCTTTTGCAACTGCCAATCCAATTCGAATGCCCGTATAATAACCAGGTCCATTCACAATCCAAATGCGATGAATGTCGGAAAATGACATCTTCCTTTCCAATAACAGGTTTTGAAGGTCGTATACAACGGTATTATTGCTTTTTTGCAAAGAAGAAGACTGCTTTTTACTCACCATTTGATTCTGCTGAAAGGCTACAATCTCGATGGAAGACAAAACAGTTTGCAGGAGTATTTCCAACTAGGACATCCTTTCAATGCAAATGCTTCTTTGGGTTGCACCCAAAATGCGAAGGTGGCAAATGTAATGAGCATATTTTGCTAGGGAAGGAAACTTATCGGGCCATTCGACAATTTTCAATCCCGGAAGGTCTAATGTTTCGTAAAAATCGATGTCGTGTAGCTGCTGCTCCTCTTCCAATCGGTACAAATCAAAGTGATAAATAGGAAGTACCCCTTGATAATGCTTCAATAAAACAAATGTTGGGCTGATTACAATAGAAGAATCGACTGAAAAACACTCTGCAATTTTTTTCGTAAACGTTGTTTTTCCAGCTCCAAGTTCGCCCTGCAAATACAGAATTTCATCTCCTTGTAGCATAGAAGAAAAAGTCTCTGCAAGCATTTTCAGTTCAATCTCAGAATCAATTCGAAATTGCAATTTCATTGGCATCAATTTTTTCATATTCACTATTTTATCTATCACTCCCTATTTCACAACAAAAAGGAATTTGTATAATAGAAGTAACAAAATGCCAGGGGGTAAGAATGAAAAAGACTTTGCATATTGTTGTAGCAAGTTTTCTTATTTTTGCTTTGAGTACCGTTGTTTTAACAGGTTGTTCTTCCAAGCCAAAGAACATCGATGCAGATACTACAGAAGCTGCATACGAAATGAATATTGAAGATACTATCACGATTCGTTTGGAAGAAAATGCTACCACAGGTTATACATGGAACTACACCATTGCTGATGCGGATGTTGTGGAATTTGTCTCCGACGAATTCATAGCTCCATCAGATACTGAAATGGTTGGAGTACCCGGAGAACACGTATGGATTTTCAAAGCTATCGGGTCCGGTGACACAACCGTCAATTTTGAATTATCCCGTGAGTGGGAAGCAGGCGAAACCCCTGCCGAAACAAAGGAATTTCAAATCACTGTAAAGTAATCAATCCTTCATTAATTATTTTTGTCAAAACAAGCCACCTCCAAAAAAGGTGGCTTGTTTTGTTTTGTGCTTTTTATCAAATCACACTTAAATAGATTTCATCTCCATACTTTTTGTCACTTCATTTATATTTTGTAACTCTTTTTTCTTGACAATTTCACATCATTGTTCTACAGTGGTTCACAAGAAATAAAACTCATAGTTATTTGTAAGAGCCCCACGTTTTTGCTGTTTTTCATTTGTTGTATGAACTTCATTGTAGGTTCTGAAAGGAGACCTGTATGAGGGTTCGTGACTAGTGTTTGGCGGAGTTATTGTTGTGATCACTATACCGTCGTTATCACGCTAGTGTACTAGTAACAAACTGTTTGAAACTCTTAAAGGAGTTTAAAGAGTGAGAATTTTTAAAAAAACTAATCAAAAGTTTAAAACCAGTGGAGACGCAATTATGAGTAAGAGTTCTGTTTCAGTCCGTTCGTGTGTTCGTGTTGTTCGTTCTATTTTTACCATCGTTATTACGTTATCGTTGTTCACAGCTTCTGTTCCTGTATCAACGTATGCTGCTATCCAAGCCCCCTCCTAGTAAATAGTAGTCTTTACAAAAGTATGCAGCAGGTGTTTCATTTCTTCTTTCCTCGTCCTTTGTATGTAGGTACCTTAATGAATGGTTCTAGCGATGCTGGCATGCCTGATCGGGGAGATGAAAAAGCTACCATGGCGACCAGTAACTGGACCTATTTGGTCGTGAATCTAGATACAGGCAATCATTTGGTTACGGCGGATGTAATGTCTATTCCTACCGCCTCAGGACTTCCCATGTCTGTGCAGCTGGTGCACAATTCTTTTAATGCATCGATTGATGTAGGGGTCGGAAAAGGATGGAAAGAAGTATGACTTGTTCGTTTAGCTACGATGGAAACAATTTAATCACTGGTCATGATGACTTTGTAGGAAATGAGTACACCATTGGCTATGAAGGAAGCTCTCCGTTTAAAGTCACCAGCTGGACAGACCCAGCCACCAATCAAACAACCTTTGCGTATACTTCTGCATCTTCGCCATATGACAAGAAAACAACCGTAACCGATGCAGAAGATATCGATATTGAATACTACTTTGGTGCCAGCTCTGGTCAAGTAGAAAAGATTCAGCAAAGCAATGGCACCGATACACTCAAAATTGAAATGGTCTATGATGGAACCACAGGATTCCAAACCAGTAGCAAGGATTCCTATGGCAATACGACTACTATATCATATGATAGTGTGGGACACATCGATCAAATTACTCTTCCTCCTTCCCAGCAAGGACAACCGTCGTATGTAAAAACCTTTACCTATTCTACACCTGTTTCTATTGATTCGGTCCTAGAAGAAACCGAAGAAACCGTCACCGATCAAGTGGATGCAACCACGTCTTTTTTGTATACAGACAATAACAATCCTTGTTTACCAACCAGCATTACAAATCCTTTGGGACAAACCTCTACCTTGCAATACAACAGTCATGGACAAATCACATCTCTTACCCAGCCAACTACAGGAGGGACAAAGACAACTACCTTTGGCTATCATCCGACGACAGCAGACCTAAACAAAATGACAGATTCTTTAAGTAATGACACTGTCCTGGTTCGAGATCTTAATGGCAATATCATTACAGCCAAGAGATATGAAGGGGATGTTGATACAGGAACATTAAAAGAAGAAATTGATATTACCGTGGATCAAAATGGAATTCCTATTGGACAGTCTAGTGATGTCACAGGACTCAGCTCTTCTCTTACTATCGATGCCAATGCAGCGGTTGATTCACAAACTTCTGAGCTTGGATGTGTATCTTCGTTTGATTATGAAGATGCTACTTCTGCTGTTATGCCAGTGAAGTTTTCTTTGATCGATCCTTCGGTGGTAGATGGATCAATTTTCTTGCCTGTTATTCCCGCTCCTACCTTCCCCATTATGCCCTATGATCCCCTACCAGCCACCTCGACCAATGCAAAGAATCAAACCACGACCTATGAATATCTGGACAATGGAGCACCCTATACCGTCACCAATTATTTGAATCAAACCGTGAGTACGGTTGCGTATGACGATTTTGGAAGAACATCCACGGTTACCAGTGCCTATGGAAGAACCGTCACCTATCAATACGATTTGAATAGCCGCGTGACATCCATTGCCCGAGAAGGACAAGGTACCATTTCGTTTGCGTTTGACAATATGGGCAATACAACCGCCATTACCGATCCGGTCAAAGGATCCCTATCTTTTAGTTACAATCTGCGAGGAGATCTACTGACCAATGTAGATGGATCGTATACACGCGATCTACTAGGAAGAGCCACAGCTTTTTCCTATACAGCCGGTGGATCGGATACAGCTACTTACACTCCCGAAGGATATGTTTCTTCGTTTAACAATTTATCGTATACTCGCAATGGAATTGGACAATTGACCAGTTGGACCAACAGCATGAACAGTAATGGCAGTGCAACATTTTCGTATACAGGCACTGGATCCACGGCTCTAGGAATGGTAGGATCGATGAGCGGAACTGGACATGTAGGAAGCCAAAGCTATCAATACGATTCCAAACATTGGTTGTCATCCTTCAGTGATACGAGTAAGACTCCTTCTCCTTCGTTTGGATATACTTACTCCAGTGCCAAGGAACTGACGTATTTGGACTATCCAGGAAACTTGCAGATGCAGCAAACCTGGACATCCAAGAATATTACTTCGCAGGTGTATCAAAATACACTCACCCAAACCACCTATGCGTCTATTTCTCAGTCATATACCAGTGACAAGTTAACGGGGTATACGTACAACATCAAAGCCGGCATGACCAATTTTTCCGATACCGTCTCGCCCTCGTATGTATCGTCGGGAACCATGAAAGAAAAACTGGATACATTAACCTATAGTGGATCTGGACGGGTCATTACCTATGGATATGATGCCAACCATGGAAGGCTCAATAGTCTGAAATACAGTGATATCAATCCCAACACTCCTTTTTCATTGAACTACGATAGTGCGGGGCGATTAACCTCTATTGTGGATCCTAACAGTCAAACGATTTCTAGCTATAGCTACAATGCAAACAACCAAGGATTGTTATCCAGTATTGCATATACCGGAAACAAATCCGCAAGTTTTACGTGGAATGCTAAAAAGCAAATCACCAATTATGTCTATACCGATAATTCTACACAGCCTGCTACCACCAAAGCATGGGAAATGACGTATTATGATGATGGCAGGGTGGCGACACATACCTATTCTTTGAATGATACGTACCAATACGATTGGAAGTATTACTATTCACCCTATGGAATAGAGAAAGCACAAAAGTACAACAGTGGACAACTCTTGATTACTATTGATGCAACCACAGCTCCCAATGGACGAATGGTATCGCTGTACTATCAAGACCATACCTGCCAATTTAATTGCTTTACAGGAGAAGCTTCTGCGATTTATGATCCCTGCGGAAACTTGATTTCCCTGGTGGCCCAAAGCACTGGAGCAGAAGTATGGGCACGAGCAGTGGATAAGAATTCTACACAAGTCATTGGAAGCTATAATCCCTATGCCATCGAAATGCCATACATAGGAGATGGTACTGTCTTGCCTCCGTATGAAGAACCTATCGTAAGTCCTATTGCCTTCACGATTGGCAAGGGTGGATTCAATGTTAAAGATTACATTGCCAGCAATACAGACCTAACCATTGCAATCGGCCAGAATGGTGCCAATGTTTCCATTTATGGTGATGATGATTGTGAAGATAGTATTTGTGGAGAAGAACGAGAACCCAAAATATGTGATGATGAAACAAGATTTCCCGATAAATGCGAGTGTTTGCGTAAATACTTTGATTTTCATTGTAGCGTGTATAAACATTGGTGTGAACAAAGATATCTTATAGAAGTTGAAGGAAGTTCTGTATGGTACTCTCCTGTAATTTTCATGGATCGAACAAATGGTATGTGTTGGGTTCTTGCCAAGCCTTTTTCTGAGTTTACTGAGGAAGAAAAAGATCGTAATAGAAAGGATCGTTTTTATTACAATAAGGTACCAAATGATCCAACGGTAGTAGTCCAACCTCAGCAGCAAGATGCATTAGAAACCATAATTAAACCCAATATTGTGATATCAAAACAAGCTATGAGAAAATTTAAAGAAGCGTATGAGAATAACAATTGTGAGGCGAGTGATGAGCTATTGTCTGCAACATGCTCAGGTAAAGGAAATCGCGATAACGGTTTGGTATTTTAAGAATGAATACATGTAAGCTTTCTATAACCTTTGGTATCATTACGTTATTGTTCTTCAGCTTACCAACTGACGGATTCGGAAGTTTTCCTGGAAATGACATATATCCAAAAGTACATATAATTGATGAATTAGAGATAAGCATAGAACCATGGGTATTGTGCTACAATGACTCTACTATTGTAATTGGACATACACCTGTAACATCTTTTCAATCCGTTAATGACCCTATGGTTAACATAGGGAATATCTTTGTTTGCATCTTTGACTCGCAATGGAACTTGAAAAAAGGAATCATTTATGGAGGTGATAACCATGATTTTGTTTCAGATGTTATTATCGATCCAAAAGGTACAATATGCATTTTGGGGGGTACAAAATCTACAAATCTTCCACTGACTTCAAACGCAATACAAACGGAGCATCAAAATCTAGGTCACCCTATGTTTGACGGTTTTTTTGCTTGTTTTCGGGGAGACTCCTTGGAACTACTGTATAGTACATATTTTGGAGGAGATAACAGTGATTTTTTTAGAACGATAGATTATGCAAACAATATGTATATTCTTTCTGGAAGTACCAATTCAGGCAACATACCTATATCGGAACATGCAGTACAAAAAGAAAAAGTGGGCAGTAACAATGTGTTTTTATCCGTATTCTCAGAGTCTTTTACTTTGACATACTCATCCTATTATGGGCAAGGTTACTTTTTCCCTTGTGATGTCTCGATATGTATGGATAATGGAAGCATTTTATTGACCGGAGGAACATATACTGATACATACCCATTGATTTCTGCAATAGCTAGTATTTCCTCATCATTAAACCTTCCACCTCCATTTCAAGAGAATCCTGCAGGGGAATTGGATGGCTTTGTTTTAATTTTGGATCCTTTGACATATCAAATAGAGTATATGGCTTATATAGGAAAGCAGGATGACGATATCATTGTTTCTTCTAACTGGATAACACCTACCTCCATATTGTTGTACGGTCGAACCCCATCAAAAGATTTTTTCTCATTTGATGATACTGAAAAAAAACAAGAAGAGATCGAAAAAAATACTTGCTTTTTCATTATTTTTGATGTCTCTCAGAGTATAATCCTTCAGGCTTCTTATCTAGGAGGAATAGAAGATGATATTCCCAAAACAGGTTTTGTACTTGAAGATCACAGCATATTGTTGACTGGAAAAACATACTCTTATAATTTTCCAGTTACCTCAAATGCTATACAAAGGAGGCTTTCATCAAATCACGTCAATTCTTTTATCAGCTATTTTGACGAAAAAGGACATCTTGTATACTCAACTTTAATCTCATATCCAGAAGTTGAATTCTTGGATAGATTTACACTTTCTGGAAACTCATTGTATATGTGTGCAACGAGTATAGAAAAAAGTACAAATAAAGAAAAAGCTTGGTTGTGCCAAATAAAAACAGATGAAATGAAAAAAAACATTTTATTAGCACAAGAAGGTTTTGAGCTGTTTAAAAAATAGTGAGAAAAAATGGCATACACCTTGTATTTACCTGTAGCTTACGATTATAGGATTTTTGTGGATAAAGATCTAATGTAAGAAATGAAAAATATGAGGAGGAAATCTTTTTTTAAAATTTCCTCCTCATATTTAAGTAACAACTAGAAAGCAAGGAGAATATGGCTAAGTGAAATCTGTATCAGTCACTCTTACGGGTGCATTTTCATATACGGGTCGATATATTGGGCAAGAGCTATTAAGAAGAAAGATTCCTTTTCAATCCTTGACCAATCACCCCAGACCTTCTGTATATCCTTCTGCTTCCATACCTGTGGTTCCGCTGCAATTTCAAGATGCATCCTTACTTATTTCTGCTTTACAAAATGGTTTTTTACGAGATCGAATCATAACAGAAGAAGAAATTATGGATTTGCTAAAGAAAATGATATAGTGGACCAAGCACATGCTGTAAGTGTATATGATGAAGACGAAGCGGCACGTTTGTATAAAGAAGCTCATTTCCAAGGAATATTGGGGTCAATTGCTGGCAAGAAGCAAGATGGATTTTTGCAGAAAGAGAGATAAATGAACGATAGTAAGAATTCAGTTAACGGTGTTTTGAAGATTGTTACAGCAATAGCTATCATTGTTACATTTTGTGCTATTTTGTGGGCGTATCATTTAAACACAAAGTGTAATCAATTGAATGATCAAATTGTACGTTTAAAATCCTCAATAGGTGTTTTAGATGTTAAACTGAAAGATTTTGAAAAGACAATAGATTCATCTTCAATTCACGACACAAATTCGGATTTATCGGTAGAAGAAAGGTTACATAAAGAAATAGAAGAATTAAATGCTCTCAAGGAATTAAAATCAAAGGAATTGAATGAATTGAATGATCTCATTGATACTATATCAAAGGAGAGATAAAACAGATTGACGATAAAGTTGGATGGATAAGGCCTGATGATGGTTGGTTGGTATTCCCTAAAAGGATAGAGTGATGATGAAAAAGAAGATTAGTGCTGTTTTATTATTAGTTTTCCTTGTGTCCTTTTCTGCAGTACTTCAAAGCTGTACAACAGAGAATCAATCTTCAGATCTCTCAAAAGTAGAACATATCACAATTGAAAAAGAAGATACAGTCGGTTTTCGGTGGATTGATTGGACAAAGCCGGATATCAATCAAGAAGCTGTTCATTTGAATTGGAAGCTATCGCTGGAGGAATCTTCACAAGACTGGGATTGGTACTGTTATGACAATCATTTTTGGCTCTTGGATGAGCAAGGGAATTTGTTTCACATGGATGTTCCTACAGGGAACATCACATACAACCACACATTGGAAACTTGGAGATATATTACTGCACATGACAACGACAAGTTATTCATGATTGGAAAACAAGATGATGGAACATATGAAATCCAAGCGTACCTGCCTAAAAGAAAAAAGATTGTATGGACAAAATCTTTGGAAGATCAAACTGCACTTTTCCTAGGTAGGCACATTGTCGATGGTGTTTTGTACATTACCAATTCCAAAGGTGTTCTCTTTGCAATCCGCATCAAAGATGGAGCAGAACTATGGCGTTTTGATGCACAGGAAGAAATCAACAGTCATGTTTTTTTGGAGGAGGATATCCTATTCTTTACCTGTAAAGATAGCACTTGTTATGCCATAGAACGATCCAGTGGAAAGCTTTTATGGAAAAGACATCAAGACTTTTTCATGAGACAAAATCATATTGGTGTGTATCCTGTATTCACAAGCATGGATGGGATGATTGGGTATTACGGAAACACGTACGAACCCTTCCGATTTGTGGAAGCAACAACAGGCAAGCTACTATGGGAGTACCCTTATTCATCCGAGGAAATACAACCCTATATTGAAGCTTTCTTGCAGAAAACAGAGGAAGAAAAACGAGCCCACAAATGGCCCTCTTGGCGAATCAAGCTTTTCAGACAACCGTTTTCGGTACAAAACACAGTTGTCCTTGTGTTTTGGACTGATTATCAAGCAAATGTCCATGTGTTGGATCCATTTTCCAAAAACGTACTGTGGAAAAAAGAATGGATTCGTTTTTGTTTTCCCACCATTGACGACAATATCTTGATTGGAAGGTATGACAACGAGGAAGATTCAAGAACAATAGTTTTTGAAAAAATAGATCCCTTAACAGGGAGTATAATTTGGTCAAAGACTGACAAATCCATAGTAGAGTACATCAATGTACAAGTAGTATCAATATTCAAGACATCGTTCCGCAGATGAAGGGTCAATACATTTTAGGCAGCGACTTCAATGGGAATTTGTTTTTGATCGATACAGAAGATGGTAATCTTATGTGGGCTTATTCTTCTAACAATGGGGGTGATTACATCAACATTCGAGTTCATGAAAACATATTTTTTGCAGAGCAGCGTGGAACCAATTCCATATATTGCTTCAGCCTTGCAAAGTGACTTTTGGTCACTTGTTACTGTTTTTGAGACTCATCTAGTAGATGAAAAAACGTTCTCATGCTAATAGCAGCTTTTTGAGATTGTTTCTTGTAACCTCAGAAAGCCTGGTGTACATTCAATGATCATGAACTCAATAACTTGCTGTAGATGAGATACGGTTCTTTTTTGGATAGAGTTTGTATTTTCTGCATTGAGACCATCTTAGAAACACTGATTGATGAGATTGAGCCAATAAGCCAGAACCTGCGACACCTGGTTTGCCAGCCAATCCACCTGCAATTATTGTGTTGCCATCAGCTTATTCTTTTTTGACTTGATGGTGCAAACCCCATGTATATTCCATCGTCATTAATTTCATAATGCATACGGAAGCGATTACGATATATTACAAATATAAATAGAGCTGTTAATGCCAGCCAGAGTCCGATCAAAAAGAGAGCATATTGCCACCCATCAAAACTAACAGTATAGCCTTTTCGTGTATCTGAAATATACTGTATCAATAAAAAAATGAAAATCAGCCCAAAAGGGATACCAAACGCCAGTCCCAATTGTTTTAGAACAACCTTGTTGTAAATCGTCACATCTTGGTCCCATGAAATTGAGTCGATTTTTTTATTCATCATACCGTCCTAACTTACAAGCTGTAATCTAATAAATTAACACTATACTATCTAGTAACAATTAAATCTGTTTTGATTCTTTTTGCAATTTACGGAAAGAGGTAATTATGGTAGTTTTTGGTCCCGTACCTTCTAGACGACTTGGAAAAAGCATAGGGATAAACCATATTCCCCACAAGATTTGCACGTATTCTTGTGCCTATTGTCAGATAGGACATTCTTTGAAAATGAGTATAGAACGAATTTCTTTTTATAACCCTACAGAGATCATTTCTGAATTACGTGAGAAATTGAAAGTTCTGAAAGCCAATGGTGAAAAGATCGATTACATCACTTTTGTTCCCGATGGAGAACCAACATTGGATAAAAATCTTGGAGAACTTATCCGCAAGACAAAAGAATTTGAAATCCCCGTAGCTGTGATTACAAATTCCAGCTTGCTTGATATAGAAGAAGTACGGAACCATCTTTTTGAAGCAGATTGGGTTTCGGTAAAGGTAGATTCGGTGATAGAGGAAACGTGGAGGAAAATTGATCATCCCCATCGAGACTTATCTCTTGAAAGGATACTTGAGGGTATTCTTACGTTTGCCCAAATGTATGAAGGGATACTAGTTTCTGAAACCATGGTAGTAAAAGAATTGAACGACGATCAAGAAAATGCAGAAGCAACTTCTTCGTTTTTACAAGAATTGCAGCCTGCGTATTGCTATATCAGCATTCCTACTCGACCACCTGCAGAATCATGGGTTCAACCACCAGACGAAGATTCATTAAATGCTATCTATCAGATTTTTTCGAGTGCAGGTCTTAGAACAGAATTATTGATTGGATACGAAGGCAATGAATTTGCTCATAGTGGTAATGTAGCCGACGATATTTTGAGCATCACAGCAGTTCACCCAATGCGAGAAGATGCTGTACTTGAGTATTTGCAAAATGTTGGTGAGTCGTATTCCGTCATAGAGAATCTTTTACGCAATAATCAGTTAAAAGTATCTGAATATAATGGAAGAAAATTCTATAATCGTACATTTGGAAAATAGCAAAATGAAATAATTGAACCATTTGTTCATTAGAAAGTATTATTGTTGTAGTCCTCAAAGAAAGTTAGCACTCTATTTTGCGAAAACTAAATAGAGTGCTTTTTTTTTACGCTTTGCAACTTCTAACGTTATATGGATCATTCATTTTTGAAAGTTGCTAAAATATGGCTTAAAAATGCATAGTTGTTTTTCCCATTTTTTGGAACTGAATTACTATGTCCGTAAAGAATGAATAACGGACATAGATAAATCTTTATACACATCAAACTCTCATCTTATCAATATATAAAAAATTAGTGCAAAAATATTTTTTTGTAAAAAATTTAATTTCAATTTTTTTGATACTACTTAGTAATCTGCTTTTAAGTTCCTTCAGTTGAGACATAAGCCGACATTGCAAAAAATTTATGTTATTTAGAATTGCCAACTGGCAATTTTGCAAACTGTTTTAAAAAGGATCTGGATCATTTTTCACAGGGTGTACGTATCAACTTTTCTGTGCTACACTGATAGTGTAAATAGTAAATGTATATTTTTGAACAAACTTCTTGCCATATATTTACTATTTAGACAAGATACCATCGTTTCGCTTTCTTTATCACAAAGATCCAACAAACGATCGCTTCAAAAGTATACATCCATCAGTAATGATGATGAAAAATCACCATCTATTCTGATTATTTACAAGTATGTTACATTTTTGTTTTTTATTCATTATTCGCAAGGAGGCCAAGAATGAACAAAGATTATCAAAATGCTCTGTCTAAAATTCAAAACGAATTTGACAAATACTATCAAAATGTGAAAAAGACCATTGAAGATGCTTCTCCATCAGATGCACTAACCAAATTCATGGAAGACAGCAAGCAGTATGTATCTCAAATACGTGAGGACATAAACGAGATAGAACTTGTATCCCCTTCACAAAAGAAAGAGCTGTCCAACAAGATTGAAGATTTTAAAGAAAATGTAAATCAGATGTTCACATCAAGTAAATTTCCCGAGAATACGACACAAAAAGTGAAAGAAAACTTGAGAGAGTATTGGGATAAATTGGATTCCCAGGTGAAAAATTTACTTGAATCTAAGGACAAGTAGGGCTAAATCGGTTTTGTAAAACTATTTTTCCGTGTACAATAAGTGTATGAAACACTTTTTACCAGGAGCTTTTATTGTCTGTGATTGATATACCTGAAAGTGAATTAGAATTTACTTTTTCTCGTTCTTCTGGACCTGGTGGACAGAACGTCAACAAAACAAACACAAAGGTAACGATTACCTGGAAAATTGCAGAATCTGCTGCTTTCAGTGAAGAAGAAAAAGAACAAATTATTCAGTTCTATCAGCGAGAAGTCCTTCAGGTTTCAAATCAGGAAACGCGAAGTCAACTTGACAATAAAAGACGTGCCATGAGGATACTGCGAAAAATGGTGGAAGAAGCCTTGATAGAGGAAGAAGAACGTATTCCTACGAAACCAACATATGCAGCGAAAGTAAGACGTGTTGAATCAAAAAAACAACATGCAAAGACTAAGAATTTGCGTCGTAAACCTCGTTGGGAAGACGATGATATCTAGTTTTAATTAAATAAGGAGCCCATTATGTTAGAACTTTTACTACAGCGAAGAAGTATCCGACATTACCAAGAGAAACGGATTGAAAAAGAGAAGATTGAGACGATACAAAAATGTGTACTGTTGTCTCCTTCTTCCAGAAATCGTCGTCCTTGGGAATTTTTCTTTGTTACCGATCCTTCATTAATCGAAAATCTTTCAATATCAAAACCTCACGGATCATCTTTTCTACGTGAAGCTCCTTTAGCAATTGTTGTGGTAGGTTTGCCCGAAGTTTCAGATGCTTGGATTGAAGATTGTTCAATTACGTCTATTATTGCACAGTTGGCAGCAGAAAGCATTGGCTTGAGCTCCTGCTGGATTCAAATTCGTGAAAGAGAACACAATGATAATCAATCTGCTGCGCAATACATACGAACTCTTCTGGAAATATCGGATGATAAAGAAATCGAAGCCATTATAGCTGTTGGTTACTCAGCTGAAGAAAAGGATCCATATACAGAAGAAGAGCTAGATTTTCAAAAAATCACAAATGTTCCCTAACCATCACAAAGTACGATCATAGCATTAAAATCAG
Organism: Caldisericia bacterium; assembly: GCA_040767255.1. Lineage (GTDB taxonomy): Bacteria > Caldisericota > Caldisericia > UBA6126 > UBA6126 > JAGLCW01. The sequence goes on along the minus strand of JAXGOZ010000004.1, from coordinate 17,471 downwards.
TTCTTGATGGTTATGGTTTGTGTTTTTTCTTCCCATTCAATAGTTGCTCCAAAAGCCTCGCCTATAAATCGTAGCGGAACATTTGATCGTCCATTGATAATTTCAGCAGGAGCATCCAAGGAGATTGGTATACGTCTTGTTGCTCCTTCTTCTTCAATATAGGCTACCTTGTTCCCAATTTGTAGATATATCGTAATGGTATCGTATTGCATAGTAATCATTCTTTCAACAGGGTCATACTCAATGTTAGCTCCAAAGGATTCTGCAATAAAACGAAGGGGTACCATGGTTCGTCCATTTTTGATATAGGGTTCAACATCTAATTTAACTTCATTGCCGTTTACTGTCGCAGTGCGATTACCAATTTGCAACACAATTTTGTTGATGACAGTAATGCCGTAGTCCAAGGTAGTTTTGTTGGAAGCTTGATCTGTTGATTCAATGACAACTGTGTTCCATCCATACGTAAGTGGGATTGTAGCAGAGAAACTTCCTTTTTCGTCTAGTGAAACTGTTTGTTCTGCTATCGTAAGAATACAGCCCGGTTCAGTTTTTCCAGTAATAGTAATTACTCGATCTATTGTTTCTTTTGGAATTTCCGTATCAATAGTGAGAATGGGTGGAGTAATATCCAGTTCGACGGTCATTGTCTTTTGTGTGGTTAATCCTTTGCGATTTGTGGCAATGAAGTCAATTGAATTGCTTCCCTCTTTTAAGATCATTACATATTCAAAAAAACCTTGTCTGGAAACCTGGACAGATTCTCCGCATATTGTTAGTGACGCAGTTGGATCTGTTATTCCAGCAATGGATAGATCGGGTTTGTTCGTAAGAAGATTTTCTGAAGGCGTTATAATACGAAGCTCGGGTGGATGTGCATCAGGATTTCGAAGAACATGGATAGGCAGGAGTGCTGTTTTTGAAATAGTGCCTGCCTTTGCTTGAACCGTTAGTTTTACATCTTTCTCAAGCGTGATCTCATGAAAAGAAAATGTAAAAGTTGATTGTAGGGGTGCATTTCCAATGGGAGGAGAAAATACATAAGATGCAAGATCAGCAGGAGGATTTAAAAGGGTTAGCTCAACAGGATCGTCAATATATGGATTTGGAGTGATAAAGATTTCTAAAGATTTCTTCTCTCCAGCCATGACGTTTAGATCAGTAGATTGTTGTATTTCAATATTGAAATCAGGAGGACTATTTTCAATGGCGCGAATCACACTCTTGAGTTCCTTTTTTTGATTTGTTTTTACCGATTCTATGAGAAATGTGAATTCTTGTATCTCATCACTTTCCTCTTGATCTGGTACATCATACTGAATCTTGACAGTTACTTTTTCATAAGGGTCTATGGATATGGCTTGATCAGCTACATTTTTCCCATCAATTGTAACATCATAGTTCCATGGATTCTCCGATGAATGCAAGGTTGTAAGTTTGTAATGATCGCTTACATTTCCGATATTTATGATATCAAATTCCATGCTGCCACTACTTCCTTTGATGTTTTTCTGGTATATGGATCCATCAGAAACAACATGAAAAGAAAGAAATTCTTGATTTTTCATTGGGTAATTAACGGATTGTAAAACTTTTTTAGTCACGTTGTCCTGTACAAAAACAACAATGGAGAGGTGATCCGGATTAAAAAAATCGGGTATCGAAAAATCGACATCTAGATCAAAACGATCCCCGATACTTCCAAAGTTCTTATCAGAGTTTAGTAGCATGGGGGTACCAAGATAATCATTTTCATTGTCATTGGCGGGAGTTAAAAAATCACGTAAAACAAAATGGTGGTAGTCGTCACCATTGACAGCGGAGTATTCAATATTGCTTTCGACCAAGGCAATTAGCAGATGCAAATCTTTTTGGGGAAGGTTCTCAAAGGATTCAACTGCAACATGAATCTTCCCAGCATTCGTATCTTCGTCAAATACATGCTTCGATTGAATACGGATTGGTGAGGTTTGAAAGGATTTTTGTAAAGTTTTTTTGAAATAATCTTCGAACATACGATCTTTTTTTGGTTCAGGAGTATTGTTGTCGGTTGAAACACCTTTTAAATAATCAGTACCACCAAAAAAGATAGTGGGAAGACCTTTATCTTTCATGTAGCATTTCATTCTATCTTCACTTTCAATCCAGGATAGTCGTGGGGTAGGATGATCCTTAGTAGACTCCACATAATACGATAAAAATGAAACATACTCTGGTCCAACTAAATTTTCTATCCTCCTCATGGCCATATGTGAAAACACACAACCCAAACACCACGTTGCGGTAAACAATTCACCGATAGTTGTTGTAGGAATATAATCTGGGGGATTACGAAATGGTAAAGAAATCGTGGTAGAATGAACTTTTTCGTTCGGTCCGCTTGAGTCAATTTGAATTGGTATTTGAGAGTTTTCGGGGTACATTTCTCGGGTTGATACCCTCATAGTAACAGTTGTTTCATCTGGTACATTCAAGCTAGGAGGATCAAATTGGATATTTATTTGTTTTGGTGCAGTGTTAGCTGAAAAGGTTACTTTCCCCTCGAATCCATTTTGAGGATGAACGATAATGGGGATTTCAGTCCAAAGATCTTTTTCTAAGCAGTGCAAACCAATTGGTTCGATAAAATAATCGTTGTTTACATTTGCTCGAAACACCGTGGGAATATTAATAGAGTGATCATCTGTTACAGAAATTGTGATCGTTTCCATATATACTTTCCCTTGTTCCAGTTTGTGTCCATCTACAAGGATCTTGATTGTATCAGATTCGGGGTTCAATTGAGCAGGTTCCACACAAAGGAAATCGGAGTTAAAATGTACAACTCCATTTTGTATCGGGTTCCAAAGATTTCGTACAGATAATGTTTGGGAAAACTTTTCAGAAGGTGCAATAGTACCAAAATCGATACTATTTTGTGAAAGTAAAATCTTGTCCATGCAGTAAAGAGATTGCATAGGAACTTTTCGAAGTTTGCGATTAGCAGTATCTACAATAATCAGAAAATCACCGTCAAGGAGAATGTCGCGAGGGCATGACAAACCCTTAGAAGGGGTTTCTTGTTTTCCGTCATTATAGTAATCAGAACATTCTGGTAAAATTTTTCCGTGATAAACGGAAGATTGCAGCGTCAAGGTGTTGATTTTTTGAATCCGATTGTTCCCGGCGTCTGCAACAATAATGTTTCCAAGAGTATCGACAAAAAGACCTTGAGGGCAAAGCAATTTTCCTCGTTCATGTCCTTTGGTTCCAAAGGATTCGATGAATTCACCATCTGTTGTAAAAACAGATATTGTGTGATTAACTCCATCAGAAATATATATTTTATCATTTGTTGCATACAAACCTTGAATGAGAGAAAACTCACCATCATATTTGCCCTTATTCCCAAAAGATTGTATTGGGCTACCCGTGACAGCAAATACTTGTACTCGGGAATTTCCTGCATCTCCTACATATAATCGATCATTCCAAATAGAAATGGCCTGTGGGTAAATGAATTCACCTACTCCTGTCCCATATCTTCCTATCTTGCGAGTCAGTTTACCTTCTAGATCAAAGATAAATATACAGTGTTGGTCGGAATCCAGGATCAATATCTCCTTGTTCCAGACTGCAAGATCGCGTGGTTTAATGAGTTCAATATTCTCGTTCTCTGACAGCTCAATCGTACTAAAGAGCTGCAGCTCCTGTGTAAAAATTTTTACAGCTCTCATTTCTTCATCCAGAACAAAGTACTTATTGTCATACTGGGTAATAGCGACGGGCTTCAAGAAATCTTTGAATTCAAGAAAGTCGTTTTGATTTAGATTACTGTACCTTATAGCAGGAAAGTCTTTGATTTCTGCATGTAAAAGTGAAGACGCCGATAAAGAAAAAACAAGAAAGATACTAAGAAGAAAAACAATTCTTTTCATCATAATCATACATCCCTCTTTTCGAAGCACCAAGGACAAATCTAATACTACACATATAAGGTGTTACCTTTATTATAATTAGATTTGTATGAAAAAGTGACAATTTTGTAAGAATGTTCAAAAAAAGTGTTTTGTGCTCTCGAAAACTTGTTTTCTGAAACACTCTCTTTTTTTGAAAGAATTCATATAATATCATATACCTTACTGGCAGTGATGTGGAGGATAAAATGACAACCCGACTTTGTAGAATAAGTATTGTATCCTTTTTGTTAATTACTATTGTATCGCTACATACACCATCCATTCAATCATTTGAAACAAATCAATCCGTTGATTACAGTTGGTTTTTCGATATGAATGACATGGATCAACTCTGTACTTATTCATTCGAACGTTACTCTTTACACCAACTCATTCATGCTGAAGTGTACAAAAGTCATGTTTACATCGCACGTGGTTCAGGTGACGTGTCTCAAATTTTATGCATATCAAGCAATGATGGTAGTATTGTTTGGAATCTTTCTTTTGAGAAGCATTGGAACCGAAAAAAAGCTTTCGTTATCCGTGATTCTATGATTATACTGAACTTTATGGATGAAATCCAGTATTGTTTTATTGAGAATGGTGCTGTGCAATATGTCATTAAAACAAATTCTTTTAATAATCATCCCCACTGCACCTTCGCTAATGAGGAATATATCTTACTTAAGAATAATGATTCCTTATTTTGTATCGACACCGGAACATTGTTATTAGCTTGGGAATATCCCATGAAGCTGAATGCCATTTATCGATTTATAGGTGTTATTCAAGAATCAGCATTTTTACTTGAGTTGATCGATGATAGGCTTTTCTTGTATTGTTTTTCATTACAATCTGGAGATGTTCGAATTGTAGAAAATTGGGATGTACCATTGCGCATTGACTGTGTCGAAACATCTGATAGTATCGATATCGCATTTCTTTATAAAAACGGAACATCAAGTATTATGCAAGTCTGTTCTACAACTTTTCAGAGTGTTAATATAAAGTATATACATCAAGAAATACCTTTGATAACTTCTCCAGTATTAGAAAAATGCCTTCCATCTGTTGAAGTTGAAGTAAATTCAGTGGGATTTCGATTATTGAAGCATCACAACCAATACTTCCTTCTCAATTCTATCACTACAAACATTGCTGATACAAAATCACCACTTTTGCTTACCATATTATGTCTAGATGAGGATGATTCTTCAGTATGGAAGCAAACTTTGACTTCTATGAAATCTGCAAATAGTATCGTAGAGGATGCTTTCTTGCAAGATGATTTTTTAGTGCTTCAGTTTCCTTATCAAAAGCCTGATTCAATGAAAATTTATCATTGCATTTGGATGGATACAAAAAAAGGTGGAGTAGTGCAATCTTTTTATGAAGATATTCTTTTCTGGAGTGAAACATGTGATCAAGGTTTAAAATTCTTACCCTATACCATCATTTTTACAAGTACTCCCGGTTCGACTACATAAGTGCAATTGCTGGATACAGCTGGTTTAAAACTGGTTTTTTCAAAATTGAAACTACTCCCATGCAGTTTAACAATGTTGATGTTGAACAACGTTGGGAAAAGTCTTTTGATTCAAAATATGCTTCTGCACTTTATTCTCCTTTTGAATATAACGGTTGTATTTGTTTTTTGCCTGGTATCACAACGAAGAATTAGGTCGTTGGGAATGGGAAGTAAGTCTATTTAGTTATGATATGGCAACTAAAACTGAAAAGCCACTTATCGTATTTGAAGACTTTGTAGGTTTTAGCAACTACGCCATGTTACTTAAAGGTGATGTATTAACTACTGCTGGACACCATCCTCGTAAAGATGGTTATTATTTTGTCTCATACGACTTGAGCACTGGAAAAACTCTTTGGAAGAAAGAAATTGATGTGGTTTCGCAAATAGGAGATCGGTTTCTCACTGTCAAGAAAACAGAATCGTATACAGAATACTCACTTTTTTGATGGCATTACCGGAAATCATCTATGGGATTTCCAATTTAAAGAAAGTGACGTATATTTTGTGGGTGGATGACCGTAATATGGGATATTTTTATCGAGAAAATGCGATTGTAAGTCAGATCAATTTGCAGGATGGTTCTCTTTTAGATGAAATATTTCTATCCTATCCTTATGGATCAAATATCTGTGTTAAAGAGAACTATATGATTTTCCAAATTGAACAGCAAGCATTTCAATGTTTATTCCTTCCCACAAAACAAGTAATTTGGACAAAAAATCTGAAAGAATATTCATCATGTTTCATGCATGAAACATTTTATTCTGCTTCTTGGATAGGTCAAATGATCTCTGAGAAAGAAATGATTTCCTATGACAATGAAGGAATTATACTTTTTGATATACATACCGGAACACCGACGAAACGTTTTCAAGTTGATCCTTACAAAATTGAATATATCCATCGGATATCGAATACTTCTTTTATACTAGAACTTAAAGACGACGAAAATCAACTATTCCCCTCCATCATTCAAATTGAATTGAGCGATTTAACGTCAGGTATTGTTTATAAATTACCAGAGAAAAAAGAAATCTATAGAAGTGAGTACTTACAAGGCTTTTTTTCACATCGGGGGGAATGCTTCATTGTACAAAGAATACCCGAGTCTACATACCGCATTGTTTCAGCTACCACTTCAAAAGTTGAGAAAAATATGGAACCCATCTATCTAAAGCCGCATTGTTCCAATTTCCTGTACTATGACGATTACATTATTTTTCAAGCTTCTTTGGGGACTCGAAACTCCAATTGGTTTTTGCTAGCATTCAATACCCTTGATGGATCCATAACGCCCATCCACAAAGGAATCCACGAAAAGTTCTTCATCCATAACAATCTATTGTATTTTATCCAGTATGGATGTTACTATTCTACACCGTTTGGAGAGTTTAATCCTACTCGAACCGAGTATTCATTTGCAGATCCTCAATTTCGAAGTGAATCTGGAGATTTTTCTTTACCCTCGTATCAAGAAAACATACCTGACGAATTTTGTGTACTAGACTTATACTACATCAATCAAGTTTTACAAGGGAAATTTACACAACCTGATCTAGAGGAAACTCTTTTTCTAACAGGCGATGGTTATCATTCAAAAGTGGGAATCATAGACAAGAAGAATCAAAAATATGTCCCTTTCATTCATGGTAGTCTAGAATTCACAAAGATACTAGAAAAAGAACCTACTCTTTATCCCTTTTGGCAATCAAAAATCTATGATATCGATAACGATGGTCTTGATGAAATTATTGCGATTGGTTTTATGAGAGAATGGGGAATTGGAAACGCATGTGTTTACATTTGGGACTTTTCAGAAGACGATCAAACTATGGTTCCGTACAAAGTTCTTGAAAGAAAAAATGTTGGTGATCCTGAGCTTATCATTCAGAACGGAGCTGTTTATTTTCGATATTTTACCTACGATGCAGATTATAACAAAAATCAAAAACTTAGAAAATTGGTTTTTGAGCTTTCAAACCGACGTAAATATACATTGGAACTTTGTGATGAAAGTGTAGAAACGCAACTATATGCAAAACCAGAAATACATTCGCTGCAAAAATTTCAATTTTTAGAAAACCCAGTTACTTCAGAAGAAAAATATGTGGAATTAAAAAAGAATACAACAAAAGGATTTCCCTTTGTTGAAATGCCCGAAGAATTTGTCATTTCCTCCAATACAATTTCCGATGGTGAAATTCGTTATATTGAAAAGAGGAACTACTACCTCGATCAATTCCTTTTCCTTTTGGATCGGGGCATCGATCCCTTTAAAGGCATTTCTGTAACACTGTACGGATTTTCAGATAGTCGCACCTATACAGTAGAATTACAAACTGATGAGAAATTCGAATGGAAGGAAAATACGATTCCGATAAATTCTCTTGAAACTTTTCTTCTTATTCGAGAAGGCAATCAAGATTATGTTGTAATTCGGGCAATAGATGTATGGGATGGTAGGCATATTTTTCTTTTTTCTGACAAATTTGATTTTCTTGATGTTTTTTCCTATGGAGGAAATGGTGCAGAATATGATGCAGATGCCATTGTTAGTCTGAATCATCCAGATCATTTCTGGTTATATACTTCAATGTTCAGAAGCCCTTGTCGACTATGTATCATGCAAGTAAAGAATGGTCTGCTATATTCTACAATGCGTTTTGGTTACTTTCAATTATTTCAAAAAGACAGAGAGCCTTATTTCATGATGGAGGATTATTTCCTCTACGTTGATGATATGGGAAGACATAGTCATATTGACGGATACCATTATATTGATCCCTGGTCAGGAGAATTTATTGACCAATTCTTTTTACAAGAAATGGAACAACAGTTCGACTATTTGTACTCGTGTTATCATTACTACAGGTCATTTGTATTGACTCCTGGAAAAATTCCTCGCGCTGGTGGTTCTTTCCTTCAACTTGAAGACAAGCGTATCAAACCCCTGTATACTACTAGCGCATGTTATATACTTGAGTACTTTGAATGGGTATTTTACATATATGGTTTCACTGATTCTTTACATACATGAAGTATCAAAGAATAACAGACCCTGAATTTTACAAAGCCAATACCATCCATGTAGCAAAAAATACACTTGGAAAAATCTTTGTATATGAAAGCCCAGAAGGAACTTGTTCGGGAATCATTGTTGAAACAGAAGCGTATTGTGGTGTAAACGATAAGGCATGTCATTCTTACAATCATCGCAGAACCAAACGCAATGAAACGATGTATAGCCAAGGTGGTACTTTATATGTATACATGATATACGGATTGTATTATTGTGTAAACATCGTTACAAAAAAGGTGAATGAACCCGAGGCTGTGCTGGTTCGAGCTATACAACCAATTGAAGGAATTGATATCATGATGAAAAGACGTTTACAAAAATCCAAATCAAAAAACCATTTGTCGGATTTGATTGCACTTTGTAATGGACCAGGTAAACTAGCACAAGCAATGGGCATAAGTACAGTTCAAAATGGAATAAATCTTTTACAGGGACCTATTTATCTTGCACATCCACCAGATTCTACAACAATCAATATAGTACAAAAACCTAGAATTGGTATCGATTATGCCAAAGATGCAAAAGACTATCCATGGCGATTCTACATCCAAGACAATCCCTTTGTAAGCAAACCGTAGAAAGTATGAGGAACTCAATGATTACTACACCTTCACTAGTATGCGAATACGAGAAACTTAAACACAATATTCAACAGATGCAAACTCTTGCAAACGATCATAAAATTTCGTTGCGTCCAATGGTAAAAACCCACAAATGTTCTCAAATCATACAAATGCAGTTGGAGGTAGGAGCTAAAGGCGTACTTGTGAGTAACATAAAAGAGGCTGTCTTAGCGATGACTGCTGGTTGCTCGGATATTACATTTGCCTATCCTCAAGTACAAACATCACTCTTTCCTTATTTTCAGGAAATGAACAATCAAGTCGAATTAACTTTTACAATAGACCATATTGATCATATTGCCTATTTGGCAAACTGTTTTCAGAATCAATTCAAAGTAAACGTCCTCATTAAAATAGATTCTGGATTGCATCGACTTGGTATTTTACCTACTCATACAATCTCCATTCGAGAACTTATCAATGCAATCAATAAACATTCTGTGCTTCAATTTGATGGTTTTTCCACGCATGCCGGTCATGTCTATTCTGCTACCAACTTTGAAAAAGTTAGCAAAATTGCCAAAGATGAGCAATATGCAATTCATGACGCTCAAAATGCGTTCCTCCCAATGCCATCTTCTCTTACTTTTGCAATCGGTTCAACCCCCACTATTTTAGCATCACAGTGCTTTGAAGGGATTACAGAAATACGTCCTGGAAATTATGTATTTTTAGATCGAACTCAAATTCTCCTTGGCGTTGCAAGGATTGAACAATGTGCCCTGCAAGTACAAACCAGCGTGTTAAGCCGTCCCAGTTTCGATCGCATTATTATAGATGCAGGAAGTAAACAGCTTGGTTTAGACAAGGGTGCGCACGGTACTCAAACTCTTCAATCTTTCGGTTTGATTGTAGAGGAGCCAGATGCAGATTTGTACTCTTTATCCGAGGAAGTCGGTTGGGTACGAATACCAACACAATCCAAGATAAAACCAGGAGATATCCTTAATATTGTACCAAATCATGCGTGTGCTACTGCATCCTGCTACCATCATTTACATGTCGTTGACAAAAACGGCAAGCATATCGATACCTGGGATTTGGCCACCGGTAATCCATAGAAATCTCCATCTATAAGATTTTATAGATGGAGATAGAGACGAAACTACAGTAATCTGTAATCAAAAGAGGAGTTAAAAGTAAAAATCTTAACCTCTTCATGTTTTGATGAAGACTTCCTTCCCCAAAACAATCATATACATTTTTTTTTCATATCAAAAAAAGAAATTTTGATAGTCACAACAAATACTCATTGGATGCTGGTTAATGTATTATACAACATCACACTAAAAAAAATGATTATTGGTGGTGGTGGTTAATATATTGAACTTTTCTGAATATGGGAACAATTGAGCAATTCTGTTTTTTAAACCCCTGGAATTCGACGGATTTAAAAATCAAACATCTCTGCTTATTATTGCCTAAAAACGATCATCTTTTCTGGCATGGAAAATAATCTTGTCTTGGTTTGAACCAGATGGATCGGGATAGAAGCTTGAGATCGTACCAAAGAAATACCCATCTGGCAATGGCACTTGCACCCTATTTGTTCCATCTGGAGAAGAAGCGTAAAGACCGATCTTTTCAATGTTTGGCAATTCAATATGTCGAAATAAAATCGTTTTCCCGTCTGGAGACCATGATGCGGTGGTATCAGCCCAAAGTGGAAGATTCGTGATTCTATTCTCAGTAAGGTCTTTTTCCTGTCTGGTTTCTATATCTATCACTACAAGATGCCACTCTGTTCCACCGAAATATCGCATAAAAGTGATTTTCTTGCCATCAGGAGAAAAATGAGGATCATAATCACCTAAAAGGAAATCCATATCTTCATGACGTTGTTCAATATTTTCTTTTGTTAATTGGTATATTTCTGATCCATCTTCTTTCATTACCCAAAGGTTCTGCTGTGATTGATTGTCTTTGCGTAAGGGAAAACATATCCATTCATTGCATTGATTAGGATCGGATACAATTACATCTTTAGGTGTTTTGAGAAACGTTTTTTCTTTGGAATAGATATTGATTTTTGCAATAGCTGGTGTACCATTTGGAGTATCCGTTGTAACATATAGCAAATGATTGCCATCGGGGGTCCAACTGCTGTTGGCATTCATAGTATCGTTCATTTTTGGAATCAACGTTGTTACATCGGTACCGTCGTGTTTCATGATCATGATTTCAGTAAGAAGATACCCATTGGCTTCCTGTGCAATTCCATCACTGTCTTTCATATTATACCTAGTAAAGGTAACCCATTTACCATCTGGAGAAACCCTAGGATGGGACATCTCTTGCCAAGAGCTGTTTATCAACATTTTCAACTCTTTGCCTTGTAGTGTAGCAGTATAAATTCCAAACAAGTTATCTTGTTGTGGGATATATCCTGATGGTGAACACTGAGAAAAACCTAGAATAGGAAGGAAAAGCAGAATACAGGCAACAATATAAAATTTCATTCAAATACTCCTTGATGAATACCATATTATCATACTTGGATGAAATGAAAAAAGGTTTGGTGTAATCATCTAGGAAGTCTTTAAACAAAATAAAGAGGAGCTCAGAAATATTCTGACTCCTCTTTATTTGAATGTGGATCTATGTTATACCACTTCTATCTGAATTGTGGTAATTTTTCTTCGACCAAATGAGTCAGTAATTTGTATTTTTATGGTAATGGATCCTTTTGATTCAAATGAGTGGTTTTCTTTAATTTCTTGTCCATATTTTACATCGCTTAAATGGAGTAGATTGGATCCATCGCCCCAATCAATCCGTACTGTGTAGGGAGCTTCTCCACCTGTAATGGTCATGTTAAACTCTAAGGGTTGATCTTGATCGATGGTTGCACGCCCAGTTTCTGGATTTTGTCGTGTACCCCCTAATCGAATGCTGGAGTCTAAACTTTGATTTTGGTTTTTACTAGGCCGTAAAAGAATAGACACTTCACGACTATTTTGGAAAGTAGTTCCACAGTAAGCTTGCAATAAGGCTTTCAAAGAATGCTCTCGGGATACGTTTTCTTCTACAATCAATTGTATTGATAGAGTGTAGGAAGAATTTCTTTGCAGGAATCCAATATCAAATACAACATCGCCGTTACCTTCAATTCGAGCATCAACGCGATCATTTGTGGAGTAGGCTAAACCAACAGGTAATGAAAGAACAAGCTTTTGATCTGTACAATCAACTTGACCGGCATTAGTAAGTTTAACTTTCATAATAACCGTATCGTTTTTGCCATACGATTTTTTATTTAGTTCGGCACTAATGAAAATTTCATTCTCAGGGATTGGAATAATGGCTTTTGCAATATTGGAAGGATTCGATGCTTTTCCTTTAGAATCAACAGCTTGCACGTAGTAACAATAGGTTTGTCCCGGTTGGACGTTCATATCTGCCCAGGTTCGAACAGTACTGTTGGTGGTAGCTATGGGAGTTAAACCAGGCATTGTGGTACAGCTTCGATAAACTTGATACGATGAAACAGGGCAAGTGTTTTCACGAGCTGGCGACCAGTGAAGTACAACGTTGTTTGTTGAAGGTACAGCCCAAATGAAGGAGGGTGAAGGGGGAGTCGCTTCTCCACACACGATAACACTTGTCGGATTAGAGGCATATCCTTCTGTGTCGATAGCTTGAACATAGTAATAATACTTTGTGTCATATACAACATCAAAATCTTCATAGGAAGTTATGTTTTTATCGACAGTTGCAATTTGCTGGGGTATACCACCAGATACAGGAGCTCGATAGATCTCATAATGTGACACAGGATAGGTTGTCATGGTAGATGCTTGCCACTGAAGTTGATTGCTTTCACAGGTTGTTATACCTTTAAAATGGTAGGGTGGTAAAGGGGGTTGGGGGGTAGGTCTAACGGTTTGGAACATATCACCGGATGAAACCATCGAATAAGATTGATTGTATGGGTTTTCACCATGTGCGCGTACCACAATCTGATATACACCAGTTCTAGGGACTGGTAGATGAACAACTTCGACATTGTTTACGGTGTCATATGCAACAGTATGTTTTATGGATTCAAAAGGTTGACCCAGCTCAAAACTGTTATGATGATAGCTGTGTAGTTGGTTTCCTCGATAGCGAATATCCTCATCATAAGAATAGACCATAAGGTTTAAATCATTAATCAGGTCGGGCTCAGTAGAAGAAGATGGTTTTGGAGTTCCGGGATAATCTGTCCAGGCAAGAGTAACTTTCAATGGTGTAGAAGAATCAGTGACGTTTACATAATATACGTCATCTTCTCCTGGTTGAAGACCATCAAGATTTTGATAATAAAACCATGTCCCGGTCTCAGGATACAAAGAATTCTTTGCATTTACACGTCCCCAGCCACAAATAGGACTTGGAATCGTTAGAAGATCGTTGGAGTCAGGCCAGTAGGTTGTATAATCACTGTGTGAAGTGTACCCCAAAAACTGAGACCTATTTAAGTTAACTTTAGAAATTGGCTATACTGTACATATGTTACAGTTGCAAACAATGTATGAAAGTGAGTTGCATTATGGGTCTCAAGAATCATCGAAAAGTTCATGATGGAGCTTTTAAAGCCAGAGCAGTATTTAAGCTTCAGGTGAAAACATTGTTGAACAGCTTGCCCAAGTGAAATTTGTTCGGTACAAATCATTGCTTGGAAAAGAAAGCACTGGAATTGCTTCCTATCTTATTAGCACGAAAGAATCAAAAGACTTCGGACAAAGAACAAGAAGAATTGGTAGAAGAACTCTACAAACAAATTGGAGAGCTCAGTAGAGAATGAGTTTTTAAAAAACTTGTCCAAGCTTCCCTCTCTATCGAAGAGAAGAAGAGCATGATTCAATCGAATTCTTCTCTGTCCATCAAAAGCAATGTGAACTTTGATTTGTCTTGTTCTACCTATTACTACAAGCCTGTTCCAGAACAGTCAAATCGATCAAGCTATCATGAATCTCATTGATGAAGAATATACCCGTCATTCGTTTTATGGAGTACGACGGATTACAAAATGGATATGTATCGTGCATCCAGAAGTGGGACCCGTGAACCACAAACGAATTGCTCGTTTGATGCGTATCATGGGATTGAAAGCGGAATTCATCCAACGCGATCTACGAGTCATCCCAACAAAGAGAATACAACCTATCTCTATTTGCTACGGAAGGTTCCTATTCTATATCCCAACCAGGTTTGGTCCTCGGACATTTGTTATATTCCCATGTACAGAGGCTTCTGTTATTGTACGGTGATCATTGATTGGTTTTCTCGCTATATTCTTTCCTGGAAGCCTTCCATATCCTGGAAATCGATTTCTGTATCGAAGCCCTTCAAAGTGCTTTGCAGATCAATCAAATTCAGGAATCTTTAACTCCGATCGATCGCAATATACGTCGCCTCGCTTTACCAATATCTTACTGGACAAAGGTGTCTTTTTGTCCATGGATGGCAAAGGGAGAGCTCTCGATAACATATTCGCGGAACGTTTTTGGCGTATTAAATACGAAGAAGTATACTTGCATGCCTATGAGAATGTCAGAGAAGCAAACCAGCGAATTGGTGAGTACATTCACTTCTGCAACTATGAACGTTTTCATTCTTCTCTACAATATCGTACTCCCTATCAATTGTATACTGGACAAGGGAATGTATAATGAAATTATGTTGTGATAGTCAGTTAACTTAAATAGGTGGATTTTTACTCCAACCAATGGGGTACACCTTAGTGATCCCGTAATCCTTCTGTGATACAGCCGTTGATAAGAGTAGCTTTTAGTAATGAAGTATAAATGTCTTGTGGAGGGATATTTTCCACTTTACGATAATATTCTCTGAACAATGTCATTGCACCAGAAGCTACAGGAGCAGACATACTTGTTCCGCCCCAAACGTAGTAATTTGGATCATCATCCGTGTATCCACTAGCAATTTTTGTAGATACTAGCCACATGCCAGGGGCAACCACGTCTGGTTTAATACGATTGTCGTGGGTGGGTCCAATACTTGAGAAATTCGCCATGCGTTGATAGTAACAAGGATGAGGATCGCTAGGATAATCGTTTTGACTTGCCCCTAAAACGATCAGATTTTTTGCTGCTGAGATACCTCCCAAACTTCGATGAAAGGGATCTCCGAAATACCAAAACCAATCGTCTCGATCGTTTCCTGCGGATTTGATAATGGACATATCTTTGTGATTCCAAACCCATTCATCGCATTCTGAAGCACGGGTATCATAAGTACCATAAAAATTAGATGAGCCCCAGCTATTATTATGTACGCGAGATCCCGCATTGTAAGATTCTTGGAAAATCGTAGGGATAGGCTGGTACATGGCTTGGTTGCCTAGAAAGTTTTGTATTACAAGTTTTGCTTCAGGAGCCATTCCTCGGAAACGGAGTGTTCCGCTCGAATGTCCCACTCCGGTTCCAAGAACAGTACCAGAAACATGGGTACCATGACCATGATAATCTCCCCATAATCCTGTGGGATAAGTTCCAACGACTTTATCGGAAAAAGTTGGAGCAGTAAAAGCAGGATGTATAGTTAAAGGATCACCGGTAGATAATCCCGTATCTGCAACACCGACTATTTCACCTTCTCCTCGGAGACCTGTTGGGATATCATCGGTCAGTATATTCTCGTCAAAGTCTCCACGAATTCCTACAACTTTAGCAGCTTCTGCATTCATTGGTTCCATTGGAATGAAAGGTGTAATTAGTATGACAGATGGGTAATAGGACAACATCGTTAACTTTCGAACAGGAACATCAATGAGACGAAGGTATTGTTTTCCAGAAAAAGATGTATAAAGAGTTTTCTCGATAGAGTGTCGGAAATACTGCTGGAAAACATCTATGTCAAAATCATTCGATATATTGACATCAATGCTGATAAGTTCTTCTTGATCCATAGATAAAGCAAGTTCAGGAATTTTTAAAGAAGGAGGGAACAATCCTGTGGAGCGAATAAAGGACAAAGTTTTTAAATTGTGCAAATCTATGCCGCGAGTTTTTGTAAGATATGCATAGTTGTCTAACTGCATGTAAAGATCGATGTTATAACTTTTTAATAGTTCAACCCAGGAGGTTTTTACAGGACCAATGAATTGAATGATATGGATTGCAGGATCTGAAAAGGACAGTGTTTCAATCTCATCTGTAAATTTTGCAGGATAGACAATATCTTTTTGAGAATTGGAGCTAAACTCATATTGATCAAAATGAAAACGAGTAATATCGCCAATGGTCTGGTAGAAAATGTCATTGATTTCTAGATAATCTTCCAAAGGCTTGGTTAGTCTGCAAAGAATGTGATCAGAATAAATCTCTTGGAGAATTGGCTGATACTGTTTGTATGTCTCTATTTCTTGTGGATGTTGAAAATACACCAGAGCATAGTTGTTTTCTTCGGCAAAAATAGCACTATAGGGTACTTGCATCATAGATAGAAAAAGAGCAATAACCACAATCATTCGGATTAATTTCATAGCAATTCCTCCAATAGTCTGAATGTACCTTCATTTATACCAAAAAACATCGTATTTTCCAGAAGTCTGGCAATTAACTGGAGAAAGATGAGAATATATTTACAAAGGACAAAAATCATGCCATACTACATATAGGTAATCTTGATTTGGAGTTGGCATATGGTACCACAGTGCATTTTCTGGAACTCAGTCTTTATTTTGTTTCTTGTTGTTTTTTATCTGTTTTTTTTCATGATATCCTTTTGGAAATGCTATTTTTTAAAGACAATTCTTGTCCTACCTGGATTCTTGTCTGATATTCTTTTTATTCCCTGGTTGTTTCTTTTTCCTGCTGTTGTGTATGACTTTACGGAAGACAGTGTGATATGGCTCTACATCTTATTGGGACTAATCCTCATTCTTATTCTGTATAAAAGAACATCGTCTCAAAAAATCACTTACTTTTTTGGTGTGAATGATGCGAATGATTTAGTTGCAGCTTTGGAAAGAAGTTTTGAAAAGAAGACTATCCAATTTCAACTTGACGAAGTCACTCGAACATTCTTTTTACCGGAAACATCCATGTCGTTGTCGATTGAAAAAAATACTTTTTTTGTTTCAAGTGTTATGCTCAAGTCTAGTCAACCCATATCAAATACATTGTTTAAAAAGTTGATTCAACCTGCCATGATTGAACTACAAAAATTTGTTATTCCCAATGGAAGAACTTTGCTGATGTTTTGTATTGCCTTTTTACTGCTGATATCTGCCTTTGTTTTGACCAGCTACAAGGTATATCATTTTGGTATATTCTTGTGGAGATAAAAAGAAA
>JAXGOZ010000030.1:0-1735 GCA_040767255.1 Caldisericia bacterium | reverse complement strand
CAAGCATATTTTCAATCATATATATGCTGATTCGTACAGCAAATTTAAAGATTTCTTTTCCGTTCATATGCACGGAGTGTTCATGATTTCGTAAAGTGTAAATTGAAGCAGGCTTTTGAGCCGCACCAGCAGGCATCGAAAGGTATTTACTTCCCGTACCATCTGTACCTTCAATAGAGCAAAGGATTTGATCTGGTCCTTCATCGGAAGAGGACAATATCATTGCTCCTGCAGCATCTCCAAACAAAACACATGTGGCTCGATCTGAAAAATCAATGCAACGAGATATAGCATCAGCTCCAATTACTAGTGCATTCTTTTTCAAACCAGTGCGTAAAAATTGTGTGGCAGTAGTGAGTCCGTATACAAAACCAGAACATCCTGCCTGTAAGTCAAAAGCAGCTGGATTCTTTAAATGAATTTTGTCACAAACAACACAAGCAGTAGAAGGATACAACATATCGGGAGAAGAGGTACCCACGATCACTAAATCAATATCATCCGGTTGAATACCAGCTTCATCTATTGCCATTTGAGCAGCTTTTGCTGCCATATCAGAAGTGGTTTGATCCTCTGGCAGGAACCTTCTTGATTGAATACCAGTTCTTGTTTGAATCCATTCGTCATTGGTATCCACAATTGAGGCTAAAAACTCATTTGTTATTCTTTTTTCAGGAGCATAATGACCAACACCACGAATCTGAACTTTTTTCACATTGATCTTCCTTTTTCGCTAAGGATAACTTTGATTCTTCCGTTAGCAACAATGGTATCGTCAACGGTTGCAGAAACATCAAATACAAACACAGTAAATTTTTTTCGATGAAGAGTTGAATTCAACAAGAGCACATCCCCAGGCCTGACAATTCCTTTAAAGGAAAAATCTTCAATTCCAGCAAAAAGCCCCACTTGCTCCTCATGAGAAGAATGCTTTTCTGAAACAAAAATTCCTGACAATTGTGCAAGAGCTTCGACAATGAGAACTCCTGGAAAAATGGGATTGTCTGGAAAATGCCCCTGAAATTGGGGTTCATTCATCGTTACATTTTTTTGTCCTTGAATAGAATCATCTGATACAGACAATACTCGATCCACCAGCAAAAAAGGGTAACGATGGGGTAAGTGGTGTAGAATATCAGAAAAGTTCATGTCTACTCGATAGGTTTAAAAGGATCTGGTTTTTCATCATCGATTTGTTCACCAAGATACATCGTTTTTTTTGCATCGCTAATGATATTGGTATAAAAATTTCCAATAGGAAAAGCAGTTTCACGATGTTTCGATACTTTAATGCTTTGCAAAATGATTCGCAATGCCATACTGTATTTATCAGGATCTATATTGTTTAACAGGTCTTCAATGGTCACATCTTTTTCTTGCACAGGAGTTCCTCCAATAAAAACTGATACATCTTTTTTGCAGCTTTCACTGGTGTATCATTCTTAACTGTAAAATCATACTGATTTTTGTATAAAAGTTCAACTTTCGCAATTTGTAGCCTTTTCTGGATTTCTTCTTCTGTTTCCGAACCGCGGTTTTTCAGTCTTGTATATAGATCTTCAAACGTGGGAGGAACAATAAAAATCGAAACAACATCTTGAGGATATTGTCTCATAATGTTTATTCCGCCTTGCACGTCAATTTCCAAAAGCAACCACTTGCCCTGTTTTTTTGCTTCTTCTACATTTGAAGAAGGAGTTCCATAGAAGTATTCGCCAACTTTTGCCCATTCAAT
>JAXGOZ010000003.1:0-150183 GCA_040767255.1 Caldisericia bacterium | reverse complement strand
TATTCTACCATACCATCTTTCAATCCCCTGCCTAAAACGATTTGATGGGGAATCCCAATGAGATCAGCATCTTTGAATTTAATACCAGGGCTGATATCTCTGTCATCGATTAACACATCAAAACCTTGTTTATTAAATTCTTCTTCGATAGAGAATGCTATTTGCAATGCGTTTTCTTCGGATGGATTTACAACGATGATTTCAGCATGAAAAGGTGTTACCGAGGATGGCCAATGTATTCCTTTATTGTCATGGTATTGCTCGATAATGGCAGCTGCAAGGCGCGTTACACCAATCCCATAACAACCCATTAACACAGTTTTTAAATTTCCAGATGGGTCTGTAAATGTTGTTTCTAAAGGTTTTGTGTATCGATCATTTAGCACAAAAGTATGACCAATTTCCATGCCGTGTTTTACTGTGATGGATTTTTGGCATGCTGGGCAAGGATCTCCAGTGCGTAGAGATCGAATATCCTGGATAAAATCTGCTTTCCAATCTCTTTCATAACAAGCATTTTTGAAATGAGATCCATCTTTCATTGAACCACAAATTGCATTTTTTATAGATACCGCATTAGGATCGGCCACGATCGTAAGGGATTCTGCTTGGATAGGACCTAAATATCCAGTAGGTAAAACTGAGTGCGTGCACAGTGTAATTTCTTTTTTCAAAAGGCGTTTTAATTTGGTTTCATTAACTTCATCAGAACCACGTACGATTACCAAATACATGTCGTTGTTTTCATCTTTATAAAGGACTGATTTCAATATCACATCTGGTAGTACTTTAAAAAAGGAAGACACTTGCTCAATGGTCTTCACATTCGGAGTTTGCACTTCTTCTAGTGGTAACATGGCTTCTTTTTCGATAGCAGTAGGTTGAACCGAAGGAGCAACTTCAATAGTAGCACTGTATCCGCATGAATCACAAACTACAAACTCAGTTTCTCCAACTTCTGATTCAGACACGTATTCATGGGAAAAAGATCCACCAATAGTTCCATTATCAGCGTCAACGGGGAAAAAAACTAGACCACATCGGCGAAAAATAGCATGATAAGCTTCTGATATCTCTTTGTAACCTTTATGAAGGCATTCTTCATCGGGGTGAAAACTGTACAGGTCTTTCATAACAAATTCTTTACATCGTATGACTCCAAACCTTGGCCTTGGTTCATCTCGAAATTTCGTTTGAATTTGATACACAAATTGAGGTAGATCTCGATAAGATCGAATTGTGTTTTTTACAGTTTCTGTGATGATTTCTTCATGAGTAGGTCCTAAACAAAACTCACGGTTACCTCGATCTTTTAACTTGAACATTTCTTGTCCGTATTCATCCCATCTTCCTGTTTGTTTCATGTTTTTGGCGGGAGTAGGATGGGTAAAACCAATTCGTTACAATTTTTTTACTCAACTCTTCCGTATGATGGTTTTGATTTTGTTTAAAACCCGTAATCCAAGTGGGAGCCAAGTATAAACTCCAGCAGATATTTTTTGATCATTCCCGATCGAATCATCAATTGATGACTAGCTACTTCTGCATCCTGTGGTATTTCTTTAAGAGTGTTTAGATACATTTTCGAATACAACACTATGAATCCTCCATGAATACGATAAAAACTTTTTTGCTGTCTATGTTTGTATTATACATCAACTTTTACTCTAGTATATAAATGTTGATGTACCCACTGCCAGTTATCATTTTCTAGTTTTCGCCATAAAAAGCAGTCGATACGATTCCCCTTAATCAGACCACCAGTGTCGCCAGCAAAAGCATAACCATATCCTTCTACATATAATTTTGTCCCCAGGGGAATCACTTTTGGGTCTACTGCTACCATGCCAAACCGAACTCTACCTGTAGCTGCCATGAAGGGGTCACCATCACATTGTGCTACTGTGGGGTTATAACTACTAGCTAAAACGCGCATCTTTTTTGTACGGTCCTTTAAAAATGCAAGTTCCATGTCCAATGATTTCTGTGGTTGGTTTTTTGCGAATATCTTGGTGCAGGATAGTAGTAGATACCAGCGCCCATCTTCGTACTTCTCTTGGTAAGTTACATTTTTAAGTCCTTCTTCCCAGGACTCAAACTGCAATCAGACCATTTGCCATTTGGTCAATAGATTTGTGCACTACAGAGTAAGGGATTGTTTCTTCAACAACGTATTCCTTGTACTCAATTGTGGTGATCTTCAAAAAGTCCTGATCTTGCAAAACATAGGATAGATCGTAGTTGATACGATATATAGCAGGAAGAGATTCAATTTTGGTTTGTAAAAATTCTTCAGCAGACATGGGGATGATGATTTTTTCGTAACGGATCCCATTTAACTCACAAGTCACAATAATAGTAGATTGACTAGTAATGCTTTTGTGATTCTGCTGCAAATGGTGTTTTTGAGACAATGTCATTTCGTCTAAACCTAGTGTAAAAAGTAATGAGTAGCTGATAGCGAAGATCAGGATAGTTTTTAGTACAGTCATATTTTTGTTATACATTCTCATAGACTAAAAAAACTGGATTGTCTTGTCAAATAAAAAAAAAGAGTTACCGTATATTCTACCCCTTCAAACAACGGAGAGTTTTCGTGAAGACTGATAGAAAAGGTTTATGGTATGAATCGAACTGGGTACTCCTTATCTCAAATCTTTTGATCCCTCCATTGGGATTAGTCTTATTGGGAAATTCACGGCATGTGACAATGTTGTGGAAGTGTATTGTCGCATTTATCGCTACGGTATGTATGGGTTGCCTCATTTGGCAGATATCTCTTATTCCTTCTGTAGAGAATAGACAGTTCCAACTCAGTGAATCTCCCATAGTGTATTCAAATGTTATGTTGGATACACCTTTAGAGATAACTTCAATCTATGGTGTTGCAACAAAACCATTGAAAGACGAAATTTTCTTGAAAGTATCCTTTGACGTCACAAACGCGAGTGAGAAAGAATACTTTTATATTTCCTTATTGGATCAACCTTTTATCTCCAATGTAAAGGGAGAAAAAATCTTACCAGATGCAACAATTTCTGGCGATCCATTTGGAACTATACAACCGAATGAAACAAAATCCGGTTTTTTCCTATTTCGTGTTCCACTTCATTTTGACGTTCAAAGCTTCACGATACAAGGAAATTCCGATTTTATTTCAAACAATGTGTTCGAAAAAAAGAAATGCATCTTGATAACTGTCGGTGTTTTTCTTATCATGATAAAAAATTATTGGAGAAACGTAAACTATTAATGAATTGTTATGTTATGAACAAAATGTTTGGTTCCTATTATTGTGACTTCGTGAGGATCTATCATGAGAAAATTGATGTCCTACGTTATTGTACTGGCATTTCACGTTTACTACTTTGTACAAAATCTTTTTCGGTGCCAAGTGTTGAATCCGCAACAAAAATCAACCTGTGACATTTATTGCAAACCGCTTTGTTAAAGTAGGTTTTAACCGTGATGGATTGCCACTTTATCCGGCCCGAATGTTTCCATGGCAACAAAACTCCAATATTTTTGTTTCAGGTCGCGAGAGCTATCCAATGCCCAATGCTTTTCAAGCAAGAGAGGGCTCGATTAATGTTCCCGCAGAACTCGGCCAATCCGATGTTGTACCGGTTGCATGGACAAGATGTCTATCTAACAGCTGTACCTGATGGTGGCGATTCGCAAGAATACGATCATTGGTATATTGTGTTAGACTCTGCAGGTCAATTATGGTTCGATCCAGATGGGCGATTCCATGATTGTAGGTACAATGCCTACACCGATCCTGCCAGTCCTCACTACATTCCTGGCAGCTGTCGTACAAAGTCTCATGCATTACACGGTGATCGTCTGTATATGGTGGACCCATTGTCAGATAACAATACACAGGGACCTATATCAAATCCAGATCATCGCCTCTACAACCTGAATACGCGTGATTAACCTTCCAGGCAAAAGGCACCCGCTTCGGCACTCGTAAATGGCAATTGGTTGGTCTGACATGGTGGATTATCCTCCTCAGCGCAACATATACGATGCCAATCCATCCTACGAAAATCGACCCAATGACCAGGATGCCGTATCGTTTGATCCTACGATTGTCGAAAATTATCAATGGATGGGTCTCACCCTTGTTCCATTCCGTACATCCGACAATCAACGACAACAGCCTCATTTCACGGAAGAACGCTTCCATGAACCTGATGGCTGTACTGAAAATGGATCCTTTGATCCCTACGAGTACATTTATCGAAAAGGTCAGAATAACTGAATATCTTCCCGATGATTGCTTGATCGATGGTGTCCAATACCAAGCCGGTCAAGACAATCCCCACTACATTGATACCTATACACCTCTTCTATACCAATATCGAACCCGATGTTGTCCAAGTAAGTATATTCGCTTGTCTTATGTCCGAGGTCAGCTGGGATGTTCCGTAGTCAAAAATTACGGAAGCCAACACCGTTGTCCAGCCCGGTGACCTGGATGCTCCCACTGATTACGACGGCAATGGAATTTTCGAAAGGGGACGAACGCAGCTTCTTCGTGGATTTGTTCTGTACATGAAACACACCGAAACTATTCGCAATGGAATCAACCCTAACGATGCCACGACCTGACCCATATTTATTTTGATTCCCTCATCGCTACGGGTACTTCCAAACCGAATTCATTTACTTGGATCGAGACGAAGATGCCACCAATGAATCAACTCTAACGGAGACGGCAAAGTATCCATCGCCAATCCAGAAACCGGCACCTCCCCGACCTTCGCTATTCTCCCGTCAACACCAAACTCGATCTGAACAACTACAGACCCGTTCTCCTGAATGGAACCGAACCCTATTCCGCCAGTGACTTCTGATCGTCATGAACTCACTCCTACGCCAGTGTATTTGGCAACTATCGCAACCAAGATCGAAACCGCAATGGTATGGGATTGGTTGGCTGGGATGCCATCACCAAAACCCAGAGACGTTCTGATTCTTCCGAAATTCTCCGCAGGCCGCGGAATCTCCCACCTACGATCTATCGGTTGAAACCGATGTATGGATGGGAACTGATGTGGACATTGCTACCGGGGACATCAACCTGATGCCTTCTCCTGCAGCAGCCTGATTACGTTCTCCTAATGGCGACATAACCGCCAATGCACAACGCATTCAGAAAAATACCGTTCTTGGACCCAACGGACAATCCTTCTTTATCCCTGCCACTACCTTCCAGAACATCAACCGACTACCGTGAATACATTGGTGTTGAAATCTGGAAAGACAACGGCATCGATAACCATATCGGAATCAATCTAAAACGTGACCAATTGACCCAACAAACCTCACCGATGATTTCAAAGAAGAACGCTGTGGAGAAGAATTCATTGGTGTCGTCAATGGCGCGATGCCAAAGACTATGGCAATGCATTGATTCCAATGACCATAGAACCTTTGGATGCCGACATCTATGAACCCTATTTTGAGTTCTCCGTTAATGATGTCATGTACTTTGATACAGACAATCCCACCATACAAGACCAAGGAATCTTTGCCAGACAATGCAGAGATATGTCAGGAGAGCCTATCTATCAGAATAAGAACACTCGTTTAGCAGATGACTCTACTGATCCTGTTACCTATAACGCTATTGCTAACCTCATTGTTAACGAAGGTGACATCCGTATCAACGGCGTACATAAGCCATTGTAGTTGCAACGAATTAACATGCTGCCGGCACAATTGTCATCATGGTGATGCCGACTTTGGTTTCTTCGCTACTTTAACAAATTTGATTAAAGCGCTAATGGAATGGGATATTCGCTACTTCTTTAAAGATGAAAATCATCCTGAAGAAGAAATTGAACCCAATCACTGGTATGATAACGGTGAAGCATTATATCGAAGCAAAGACACCGCTATTGTTCCTGTCACTGAATACAATGTGAAACAACCACATTATAGTGCCGTTATGATCGATCATAGTGGCGCGTATTCGAACATTTATGTAGCTTCCGGCATGACCCGTTTAGTGGATGTTACCATCAATGATAGTTCTTATACTTGTGGAAGCACTGTTTCTACCGGAGATTTCTGGTACTATCAAAACCCCATACACAAAATTAGCACTGGCTTTAACTGCGACTTCCGCTTTATTGATCAACCAGTATTGCCAGGACCCTTATCTCTGTCCATCAAGATGAGTACTCCATTAAAAGTTGAACAAACAACTCAAATTGATATTTCTTTGACAACTCCTCTCAAAAAGGGCGAAGAAGTGCATGTTATGCTCGAAGATGTCTATGCACCCAATGCTCCTTATGCAACTCCCGGAATGGTAAACCCCGACGTAGTCTATAAGAAAATGGATGTTGATCATCAAATGATTACATTCCAATATACACCTTATCGTGGAAGTTGTGGCGACCTTAAAACTAATTATCCTGCCCGTATTTATGCTTTCAAAGATGTTGGTGGCGTAAACGATATCGTCCCACCAAATTCCTACATTGATCCATTCTATTACGATTTCGCTGAAAAAGATGAACGCGGAAATGTCATTGGTGATGCACCAACACCTCCAGTTCCTCCTATGCCAAAAGATATTGTAAAAGCATACGATTGTTACCTAGAAAGATCCTACAACGTTATGCCTGAAGAGATACAAGTTGGATCTTCATCCAAATGTATCGACACCTTGGCACAAAGATTCCCGAATTTAACACTCAGGCTTAATGATGCCGACAATCCTAACGATGTTAACGACCCGAACAATATACGTATCTCTATCCCATATGGAGAAATGCCATTGATCGCAAACTATAATGCTCATGATGGTGGCATTGATTATATGTTTACCGCATATGATCTTCGATATTTGATGGAATCTTCCCCTGGTGGAACTCATTTCGATTTCATGCATCCAAAAGTATTAGTACAGATGAACAAAGATGGTTCTTATCTATATTGGTACTGGCAAGACAATGGAATCCCCAATGTTCTCGATGAAGAGGATATTTTAGCTGGATCACCTTTATATCCTAATGATCCAAATCCTGCCAAGAATACTCCAAAATACCAAACTGGTTACGACAGACTAAATTGGATTGACATGGATTGCTCTCAAGACAGTTTAAATAGTTGTACCATTTGTGATAATGCTGAGTTTGGTAAACTTAATAAGATTACAAGAGGCGACCATTTCTCTTATGGCGACACATCTTATTTCGAAGTCATTCATTATGGAGTACCAACAAAGGTTACCTATTATCATCAAAATTCTGGTGGAGACCAAGGCGGAGAAGTCAATATTGCAGTATCTCCCGTCGATGGTTCCGATGAGAAACTTGATATCCGTTTATACACCTACAACGCCCTCTATGATTACAATTCTACCATGAGCCCTCCCCCCTTCTTCCTATATGATACTTCCATGGGTATTGATTATTGTGGATCAGTCCGATTGAAAGTTTTACCTCCTGATCCTTATGTCAATTTTGCTGAATTCAAAATTGTTGATCATGCCCTTCAAAATTCCAGAGTAAACTATACTTCAGGTGTTGATCCATTATCTGAACTTCCAACACCCGCTCCACAAATTGAGTCTCCCTATGATCCCATCATTAAAGATGTGGGTAAAGACTTCCGAGCCTATCCCGGAGGACAAACACATACTGGCAGACTTGAAGGATCCGTTTATACTGGTTCATTCCTTCGTGTTGACGGCGAACACAATGGCTGGAATGCATATCCAGCAATGTGGTGGTGGTACTGGTATGGAATTGATCTAGACTATAACAATTTTACCGATTTCAACCGACTAGGTACTGAATTCTATCCAATGACCGACTATTCTATGTATTACATTTTGAAAGATGCTGAAGGAAATCATTTGACATTTGACAACAGCAACCCTGATTTAAGAATACGTCAAATGAACATTGAAGGACCCTTTATCACTCCTTACATCTACAACAAAGACAACAATAGCGTAAAGTCCAAATGGGAATACAATGGCGTCCGAAATGTTCCCATTCGTTATGATCGATCTGGTGTTATCTCCATTGATTCTTCCAATGCAATTGACTACATGTTTACTGGCGATGACTGGACCAGAACTGGTAATGATGGATATATCTATACAAACGTCAACGAGTATTTACGTTATTCCAATGAACTTAACTACCGCGGACTCACGGATGTATTCTACATTCCTGAAATTATTCCTGTCGGTAGCGGAGTCGTTACATTGTCTGTTATCCTTTGGGACGGCACAAGAAAGATCTTCCAAGATTGTTGTGCTGAACCTCCCACCGATGGCGTTGATGTTCATGGAATTGATATTGAATCCTCACTTGACACCATCACCGTTGATACCGACACTAAGCTTGAACTAAATGTCAGTGAACATGAAGTAATGCAAGTAGTGAAACCTGCCAATAATGCTGTATTAGTAGCATGGCAAGACAGAGGTATTATCAATACAACCACAGGTCTGTATGATGGAGCTGGAGATGGTTGGGTTACCAATCCCCCCGCATCGTCCAATGCCACTGAAGTTATGTATCAATACGATGCATCTTTAGATATCAACGAAGATGGCTTGATCTCCTTTGCAGATTATGAAACCGAAATTGTTGGTACATATCATCTTGCTACCAATACTTGGATTTCAGGTATTATTGATGCTAGAACTTTCCAACGTGACAACGGTAAATACGTGTTTGACTTATCTGCCAGTAACGGCGCACGTTTAAACCAAATCGGTTTAGATTTTGGTAGTTTTGATCTAAATGGTAATGTAAACATCGATCCAGATCATATTATTTCTGAATATGAAGCTTTACCACTTTATATCAACGCTTATAAGTATGGCGACGACAACAACGATAGAGCATTCACTCCATTGTATAACCTTGGAAACAACATTCCTCAATATTCTCACGAAGTATACTTAGCCGGAATGAAAGTCATTGACATTGTTCCTATTCGTGATTTGTCTGTATCTGTTAATCCAACAGTCTTAACAGCTGGTTGTATTCCTGAATTGGTAGACCCAGCAAGTCCTTTAACTATTGTTGTTACCGATGAAGATGGTGAACCTGTTGATTTAACACAGGGCGTACCTGATGCAAAAGGAAACTACCTAGTTAATAAAGAAGATATTTGGCAAAATCTCTTTAAAGATCCACATCCCGATCCGCTACCAGAGTATTATTGGTTACGAACCGATCTTCATAACAAAGATATGACACTGGCCAACAACGTTCGACTTTACGATCCTAATTTCTATGCAATCAAGCCAGACTTCACACTGTCATCTGATGGTAAATATGCATTCAATGGATTCTGTGCCAATGACAAAGGCGATTTTAATGTGTTTGTATACACCCCTGATCGCAAACATTATGGTATTGGAAATGTGAAAGTAGAATTACCTGACATTTCCTACAGCATTTTGAACACGGAAGATCCATCTGGTACTGCATACACGATTCCTGGTGAACCTGATTTTGTTCTCACTGCAGCTGACAATCGAATTTACCAAGTAACTGTAACATGTAAAGACGCACGCGGTTTAATGATCAAAGGCGTTAGCAAAGGCGTCAGCACTTGTGGTGGTGGTACAAAGAATACTGCTCGTTTCACTGTTTATACCAACCGTCCAGAATCTTGGAATTTCAGTGAAAAAGACAAATTCTTATTTGCCGATCACTTTATGCAAGATCTCTATCCATACAACCTCAATGTAGGATTTGATTTCAACGATAACAAACAAATCGATTGGCGAAACGCTGAACTCTTCAATTTTGGTGGATTCGATCATATCCATCGTGGTTTAGTATATTACAATACTACGTTAGTTCGTTACGATAATGGTGAATGGGATATTGATCCAAATTACCAATTGCCACCTTTCTCTGATCCTATTACTCAAAAACCTATTCGCGATGGAGCTCCCAAGCGACCCGAAAATCCAACCGGAACCGCTGCTATTGGCTGGGGATTAGGTGCCATTTACAACCATCCTTATCATGGCGGATACTTGTTTGTTGATATTGACGGCACCGGTTATATGGATTATCACGACTCATTAGGTCTTGATGTTGATGGTCAAACTACATTCTATATCTTTGCTGAAGATATCGCCTATGTTGGCGGACTTGTAGGACAAAACCATTACTCCAATACAGCTGATGAAGCTGACTTAGCTGGTTATCCTCCTCTAAACAAAAAAGATCCTAGCGAAGTTCACAAACGATTCCGACCTGGACATTCTCATGATGACGTCTTCTTCCTAGACTGGGAAGCTTTCCCCAACCGCGAAATTCAAATTGCTGCTCCACAGTTCAAGATTCTCCATGGCGAAACTCGCCTTGAACTTGGAAAGAATCTCATTAATCCTGACAATTACGATCTTACCTATGCCATTGAAAATCACTTTGTCGTTCAAGTTACTCCTGCTGACTCCCGTGATCTACCTATTCACCAAAATAGCCGCGTCTTTGTCTTTGGAAACCAACATCAAACTGTTGCCTATGGCGATGTATATCCAAGCCCCGACGATCCCAAGGTCATGGAAACAACCATTACCTTTACTCCTACTGGATTGAATGAAGCCATTGCCTACCTTGGTTTCTACAACAAAAACAAAAATTACCTAACCCCTCCATACGATCTAAAAAATACATCCACCTACACCCTCATGAATCTTCTTCCCTTTGACTCTTCCCTAGGACTTGCTATTGAAGTCCTTACCGAAGGACCTGTCTATGTCCTAAAAGACAATGTCCTTACCGTTCGCGTGAAAGAAGTGGGAACCAAAGCTCCTGTCGAAGGTGCTACCGTCACCATCAAAGGACCTGGCGTATCTGGATCCCAAAAAACCAACGCCTCGGGTGTTGCTGTCTTTGATATCAATGCTTCTGAAACTGGCTTTATCCTGATCGAAGCCACCAAAGAAGATCGCGTGATTGGACGAGATCAAGTACAAGTACGTGAATCCAACGATCAACCCTTTATTGAAATTGATCCACTTCCTCCTTGCACCAACAAACCCGATGTCCAAATCACCGGTATTACCAATCCTGGCAATACCGTCACGCTAAATGGCAATATCAAAGCAACCGTCAAAGACGATGGTTCTTGGTCTTCTCCTTTCACCTTAAAAGAAGGGATGAATACTATTATTGCCGAAGCTCGCAATGCCAAAGGTGCTTCTGTAAAAGCCAGCATTAGTACTATTCTGGATACCATTCCATCCGAAATCTTTATCGACAACCCTGGCGAATTGATTGATATTACCGAAATGACGGTAACAGGCCGCGTAGAACCAGATTGTCAAAAGATTGTTGTCAATGGCATTGAAGCTGAATTGGTCCATGATATCTTCAAGGCCTACCGCGTCCCCATGAAATTGGGTAGCAATACCATTGCCGTCCATGTCACTGACCAAGCTGGCAATGCTAGCAGCAAAGAAGTCGTCTTCTATGTCTACCACGAAGTCGTCATTCAAATGACGATTGGCAATCCTGAGTTCACCGTCGATGGAGAAAAACAACCCCAGCTCTCTTTCCCTCCCTACATCTCCAACGGACGAACCATGGTTCCTCTTCGTGTCATCTCCGAAGCCTTTGGTGCCGAAGTTGGATGGGATGGACCCACCAAAACCGTTACCATTACCCTAGGCGATACCGAGATCAAAATGACCATTGATCGTCCCATTGCTTTGGTCAATGGTGTAGAAACGATGCTGGATGCTCCTCCAGAAATCAAAGAAGGGTCTACCTTTGTTCCCATTAGCTTTATTGCCCGAACCTTTGGAGCAATTGTGGAATGGGATGCTGGTACACAAACTGCGACAATTCGATACAAGAAATAGTTCTTCAACCCACACTAGAACACTTGAAGACAGAAGAGAGATCCATGGATCTCTCTTCTGTCTTTCTTTATTTACAGGAAGATTTCCATAAGGAGTACATATGAAGTCATTCACAATATCTTTGTCTCACGAATACATCCAACAAGAAGTCACCATTCAAGGGTGGATCTACAATATTCGTAGCAGCGGAAAAATTCTCTTTGTTATTCTTCGAGATGGGACGGGCTTTATTCAGTGTATTGTTATGAAAAATGCCATCGGTGAAGAATTATTCGAACAAATCAAGCATTTATCACAAGAATCTTCTGTTGTATTTACTGGTATCATTAAAGAAGATCATCGCTCTCCATGGGGCTATGAAATGGAAGTTTCATCTGCAGATATTATTCATTCTGTGCAAGATGAATACCCTATTCAGCTAAAAGATCATGGTGTTGGCTTTTTATCTAATTACAGACATTTATGGGTTCGTACCCCTACACAAAGGTCAATCTTGAAGATTCGAGCAGAAGTTATCCAAAGTATTCGCGATTTTTTAAACCAAAATGGGTTTGTTAATTTTGATTCTCCTATTATCACCGGATCTGCACCCGAAGGAACTACATCCTTGTTTGCATTAGATTACTTTGGAGAAAATGCATATTTATCTCAATCTGGGCAATTATACCAAGAAGCAGGGGCAATGGCTTTTCGAAGAGTTTACTGTTTTGGCCCTACTTTTCGTGCAGAGAAATCAAAAACCAGACGACATTTAACAGAGTTTTGGATGGTCGAACCTGAAATGGCATTTTGTGATGTTTATGAGAGTATGCAAATTCAAGAAGGTCTAACGCTATATATTATTCAACGAGTACTTGATCAATGCACAAAAGAACTTAATATTTTGCAGCGTGATACAGAAAAGCTTAAAAATATTCAGGGACCTTTCCCAAGAGTGAAGTATGGGAGTATTTTAGAATTGTTAAATCAACACCAGCGAGATAAAAAATGGGGCGACGATATTACAGGACTTGATGAAACAATTATTTCTCAAGAATATGAGCAGCCTGTTTTCATTACCAATTTCCCCAAAGACAGTAAACCATTCTACATGAAAGAAAGCGAAACAGATCCCGGAACTGTTTTAGGAGCTGATTTAATGGCTCCAGAAGGCTACGGTGAAATCATTGGCGGTAGCCAACGAGAAGATGATTTGGACAACCTTCTTATGAAAATAAAGAAAACAGGTTTAAACCCCGAAACTTATCAATGGTACATTGACCTTAGGAAGTTCGGATCTGTTCCTCACAGCGGTTTTGGAATGGGTGTGGAACGTATGACTGCTTGGATGTGTGGCATTGACCATATACGCGAAACAATACCCTTTCCTAGGACTATTGAACGCATATATCCATGACGGATTTAGCAGAACATTCCCCAACTAGTTACATCCATTTCCTGGATAAGCTTGCAAAAGGGACTTTACAAAAGCAATGTCTGTACATGTTTGGGCCCCAGCAAAGAATCAAACAGATTCTCACAGATACGATTAAGAAGTATATTCAAAAGAAACATCATCAGTACGAAACTGAAATTTTATACGGGGATCATCTGTCACTTCAAGATTTTCTACAAACGATAGATGACAATGGCTTTTTCAGTGTAAATAAACTTGTGATATTGCGAAACGCTACTCCTTTTTTGACGAAAAATGCACCATCACTTATAGCAAAAAAAGCATTTACCGATATTAGTGAAGACCAATATTTAGTGTTTGAGGATGAGGGGAATAAAAACCCCATCAAGAAAGCTTTTAAAAAAGAACTATCTAACTTTGCACTTTTGGATGACTCTGCAGTACCTGAAAATGTTATTGTTCGATGGGTTCGTAAGGAGTATCAAGACTTTTCCCTTCATCCACCATTGGAACTAATAAAAAAATGCATTGCTGAGAACAACCGCGATCTAGACAAGATTTTTGATATCACAGAACGAATTTGTCTAGAAAATGCAGGAGTAGAAAAACCTAATTGGGATAAGGCATTTGTTATACATAGACCCTCCATTGAGGAAGTCATCTTTTCTTTATCAGATACAATTGTTAGTGGGCAGAAAGAGAAAGCATTTCATATTCTTGGCAATTTGATTCGAAATGGAAAAAGTTATGATGAGGTGTTTTTTTACTTGTTGAATCATTTTGCCTTTTTGCTTGAAACTGGGTTTTATGTTTCTAAGGGTATGCATGCCTATGAAATTGAGAAAAAAATGCCACATATTCATTCCTATCGGATGAAAATGGCTGTAAAACAATTGTCGAATATTCCATATGAAAATATTCGTTGTGGCTATAATATGTTACTGAAAATTGACCAGGATAGAAAAAAGGGCATCGGCTTGTCAATAAGCGATGCCCTTGTTCTTTTTATTGAGAAAAACTAAAGGGTAAGGTTTCGTTGTTTAAAAAAACTATGCTTTTGCCTTTTTGATGGCAAGAATCATTTTAGATTTTCGATTAGCTGCTTTGTTTTTGTGAATAATATTTTTTTGTGCGCATTTGTCAATTACTTTGTATGCACGACGTATAGCAGCATCTTCATTTTCGGTTCCAGCTACTTCAATTGCTTTTTTAATTGCTGTTCGCATAGATGTTTTGAAATATCTATTGTGTTCACGACGCTTAATCGCTTTTCGTGATTCTTCAATACCTGACTTTTTTCTAAGAGCCATATAATCAATCCTCCATATAAAATTTAGCATACATATTCTACTCACATAACTTGAATATGCAAGCCAAAAAATCTGTTTTTCAAATCGTAAAAAATTATGATCATAGCATTATAGCTGTTTTGTGTTAAAAAAGAAAGTGGATAAACTGTGGAAAAACATTTCACATGTGTTGATAAAACCACAAAAACATGATTTACAAAAGATTTCTATTGTGGAAAACCTATGTACGGGATAAGTTTATTTTTTTGTTCTTGTAAAAGCATTCGCTACTTTTGCGATATGTTCACTTGTAGTCACATAAAAAACTGAATCCCCTTCTTCAGGATATGTATCCCCTCTGGGTGCGACAAATAGATCATCTCTTGTTCGATAAATACCTGCAATAACGCTTTCATCAGGGAATGATTTTTCAGCGGTTATTTGTTGAATAGATTTCCCGATACAAACAGCGTGATCTGGGACTACTACGGAAAAAAGAGCAGCTTTACGTTTTCCAATATGAACGATGCGTCGAACTTGGGGTTGTTCAATTTCCATCATAAATTGATTCAATAGGATTCCTGATACAGAAATAATGTGATTGATACCAGCTAGCTTGAAGGCATTTCTATATTCGGGCACTCGCAATCGACTGATAATATCTTGAATCCCTAAACTTTTAGCCAACAGTGCACATGCAATATTGTCAGAATCTTGTCGCATGACAGCAACTAATTTATCAGCTTTTGCACAGCCTGCTTTTTCCAAAATTCTGATATCTGTTGCATCTCCATGAAGTGTGAGTGCACCCGTTTCTGAATAGACTTGCTCACATTTTTCTTTGTTCACATCAATTACCACTACATCGTGATGATTGTCACAAAGATTTTTTGTGATTTGCCTTCCAATAATACCAGCACCAGCGATGACAATATACATATGCTACTCCTTATGCCCAGGCTTTTCTCTGAAATAGTAATAACAAAGGAAGAATCTCGATTCTACCTGCAATCATGCTGATCTTTAATATAGTTTTAACGAACCAATTGGACGATGCCAACGTAACAGGATCCAAAAAAGATGGGCCAATATTACTTACAGCACTCAATTGAGCACTAAAAGCAGTTTTTAAGGACATGGGAGAGGTTAGAATCAAGAGTAAAGCTCCTACAAGAATTGTTAACACCCAAATTGAGATGATAGTCAATGCTTGTTGAACTGCATTTTCTGGGACAATTCTCTGATCTATGACGATTGGTAGAATTGACTCCTCTGGAACCCACAATTTTTTTACTTCTCTAGATATGACTTTTCCTATGAGAAGTATTCTTTGTACTTTCACTCCTCCAGTAGTAGATCCATTGCAACCTCCGATAAACATGAGTAGGAAAAATAGAAAAGCCACTATTGGGGTCATAAATACTGATGAAAATGGATGTAATGTATAGCCAGTGGTTGATGAAAGTGATATGGTTTGGAAGATTGAATCCATGAAAGAGAAATGAGGAGCAAATAGGATAAGGAGTACTGAACAGGTTCCCATGATTAGTATCCAAGTTTTTATCTCTTTTGTATCGAAAATAGCTTTCCATTGTCCGGTGAAGAACCGAAAATGAAGAAGAAAGTTTGTGCTTCCAAAAATCATTCCAATCATGAAAGTAGATTGCACGAGCGTAAACTGAACCCCAGGAAGAGTTTGAAAAGCTTGAATACTGCTATTAAAAGTAGAAAAACCACCGGTGGAAATACAAGTCAAACTGTGATTAATGGCAATGAAAATCGGTACTCTCTGCACCCATAATAAAAAGATCATGAGCCCGGTTCCAACGAGGTATATTTTCCACAAAATTCGAAGAGTATTCACAAGTCCTGGTACGGGTCGCTGAATATCCAACTTTGAACTCTCTGCGCTATACAATTTGTGAGAACCAGGAATACCACTTTGAAAAGCAAGGAAGAATGCAATAATACCAATACCACCTAACCATTGCATTAAAGATCTCCACAAAAGAATGCTACGGGGTAGAACTTCCACATTATCAAGAATTGTGGTTCCTGTTGTAGTGAATCCAGCTGTTCCTTCAAACAAAGCATTAATAAAGGGAATATCCAAGCTAATGTACAGAGGAATACCCCCAATGATGGAGAAAAGAATCCATACAAAGGTACATATTAAAAATGGGGTACTGTTGGTGAATGAGAAGCGTTTACATGTTTTACATAAAAAAAACCCTATTAGAATTGAACCGAGAAGGGGTAATACAAAGGCTTTCGTGGTGGATAAAGAGCTAGTGTATTCTTGGTCCAAAACAACTACAACAAGAGGTAATAGGAAAAAAAAACTTAGTTGTAGTAACAAGATTCCAGTATAGTGAAAAACATTGGATATCGTTTTAAACAAATAAATTTTCATCAAGATTGGGTGAAAGAAAGTTGCGGGGGGCGGATTTGAACCACCGACCTTCGGGTTATGGGCCCGACGAGCTACCGGACTGCTCCACCCCGCAGAGTAAAAGAGGCTAGTTACTATTGTACTTGAATTTCAGAATTTTCAACCCATAATGAAAAATAAATTTGATTTTACGAAGGGATACTTATGAGAATTCATACCTTTTACTTGATTACTTTTCTGTTCTTATTTGTGGTCGTGTCGTCTATGTCAGGTTGTAAAGATAACAATCAACAGTTAGAACAACATACTGAGTATTCCGAGAATATATCTTGTGTTTATCACTGTCTTGGACCCTATGGGGGCAGGATTGACTGCATTGCTGCAAGTAGTCATGATGCTAGATTTATTTTAGCCTCGTCTTCAAACCATGCTTTTATTACAAAGGATGGTGGAACTCAGTGGGAGCATATTCTTCTTCCAACTTCCAGAATTACTTCTATGTCTTTTCACCCTACAATGAAGTCCAATTGTTATATTCTTGACCAAGATAAACTTTATGCTTCCTTAAATTTTGGTGATGAGTGGAACGTTCTTCCTTTTTCGCAAAATATGGTTTCACCCTATTACCAGCTTGTAGTTCATCCCAGTGGATCTATTTTTGTTTCATGCGCAGCAGGTCTCTTTGTTCAAGAAAATATGCATGACCAATGGAAACAAATATATACATGCCTAGAAGGTGAAGCACCATTGGAAAAAATTACTATCTCCAATACTGATGAAAACTTTATTTTTGCTATATCCGCCGGTAAAAATGTATATTATACAAAAGATAAAGGTATCCAATGGAATAAAATTGATTCTTCGACTTTTCAAAATCGTCTTCTATCTGACATAGTAATTCATCCCTCTTTTTCATCTTTTATTGCCTTGCTTTATCCAGGAGGTGTGATTTGCTCTTTAAACGAAGGAGAAACATGGGAGTATGAAACAAAAACTCGATTGCCATCTCCTGCTTACAATGTTGCAATTACCAAAACGGGAATTTTATATGCAGGGACACAAAAGGGAGTATGGCAATCACTAGATCAAGGTTATTCTTGGGAGACGATTCCTCCCCTACAAGAGTCTGTCTATTCTTTAGTAAGTGGTTTTTCAGATCAATACCTTTTTGCAGGTACAAATCAAAACATATATCGATATTTCTTAACCGATCAAAAATGGAACCCTTTGTCAGAAGGAATAAGTGCGCAAACAATAGTTGATTTTGCTATTCAACCTGTTGAAGTAGAAGAAATGATATTGGTGGACAAAGATCAAAAAGCATATCATTTCTTTCGTCCCTATGAAGAATGGAAAGAACTTAATAATACTCCCCCCTTGGATGTGTTTTTTGGTTCTTCGCAAGATTTTTCATCTTGGTATGGAATTAGAGACAATGTTCTCATGAAAATGGATAAAAACACACTGCTTTGGGAGACCATCAGTACTATTCCTTCTCACTCACAAGTTTATAAAGTATGGATACATCCTCAGGATCCTTCGATATGGTTTGCTGGTACAAGGGGTAAAGAATTGTCATCTGGAGATGGTTTATGGATGTCAGTTGACCATGGTGTTCAATGGCAACAACTGGAGCAAATCGGTAATGAAAATACTATTCGAAATGTTTGTTTTGATCCAGTAGAGAAAAGCGTCATTTATTGCCATGGTGAGACTCTATTTGGTGAGAAAAAGCTATTTAAAAGTGAAGATCAAGGGTATAGCTGGAAAACTATTCATGGACAATGGGAAATTGAATCTGTTGAAGTAGACTTAACTCGGAGTGGGATAGTATGGGGAATGACAGCAAATGGAGAGTTTCTAGTTAGTAGCGACTTTGGAGAAACATGGTTTTCGAAAATTGATTTTTCCAAAGAGTTTGACGAAAAAATGTTTTCGTATCCAGCAGGGTATGATATTGTATCAATGCACGAAGATGGGTCTTGTATAGTTCATTTGTACAGAGGACTTTATCTTTATGTCCTTCATGATGGAGAAGCATGGATTCCAATTCATGGAATCCCGGACACTAGTTTTTACAAAATGCAGCTACATCCAAAAAAAACCAATACTTTGTATATTGCAACTGATTTAGGTTTGATCGAATGTATTTTAGATTTGTGAGTGTTTCTTTGCCATTTCAATCATCTTTAGAGCAGCACTGCCGATTGATTGAATATTAGAGGAAGCATCAAGATTAAGAAGATGAAAATCTGACCTTTGTCTAAGCCAAGTTAACTGACGCTTCGCATAATGACGGGTGTTTTTTTCCATTAACTCTACTGTTTCTTCCAATGTTCTTTTTTTCTCTAGATATTCAACACACTCGCGATATCCATGGGCTTTTATCTCATATAAAGATTCTTTGTAACCATTTGCAAGAAGCCATTTGACTTCTTCTAACATGCCTTCTTGAAACATAGTTTTTGTTCGATTGTGGATACGGGAATAAATGACTTCAGGACTTCGAAGTAAACCCAGTTTAACAAAGAAGAACGGAGCTTTTTTGGTAGATTCTTTTTGTAGTAGAGAGATTGGTTTGCCTGTAAGTTCATACACTTCCAATGCTCGTAAAATCCTTTTTTTGTCATTGGAATGGATTTTTTGAGCTGCTTGGGGGTCAATTTGAAGGAGTTTGTTATACATCTCGTAAAGACCAATTTCTTGACATTCTTGAAAAAGCCTGAGTCGGACTTCACTAAAATTCTTTTCTTGTTCCATTTCAAACAAACCATCAATCAAAGATGATGCATATAGATAGCTTCCTCCAACAAGAATTGGGATGCGATTTCTCTTGAATACCTGTTGGATTTTTTGAATAGCTTCCTTTTGGTAATCTGCTACCGATATTCTATATTTTGGATCAAGATAACCAAATAAATGGTGAGGAATATCTGATGAACCTTCTTTGGGCCGTGCAGTTCCGATGGAAAGATGTTTGTAAACTTGCATTGAATCAAAGTTGATGATTTCACTTGGAATCTTTTTGGATAAAACCTCGGTAAACTCTGTTTTACCCACTGCGGTAGGGCCGTAGATTACAATGACAGCTTCTTTGGTTGTATGTTCCGATAAAATCTGTTGGAGTGATTCAACGGTTTCATCTAATACATAGTAAGGAGAAGAAGTACCAGCAAAGATAGAAATACTCTTTGCATGAACTAGAGCTTCTTTGTCTTTAAAAACCATAGGAGAATTACTGGGCACAAAAAATGAATGAGGGTTAATGGATTGAGCAATCTCAAACAAACTGTAGGTGTTAGAACTTCTCCGATCTCCTACAACAATTATGGCATCAGAGATACGAGCATGTTTTTCTGCATTTTTTTGTCTTTTTATTACGGTTGGACACAGTGTATTTTCGATATGGACGGATATACTCTCTCTAGTGGTTAACCATTGCTGAATTGCATTAAACTCATTGCTGGAGGCAGTAGTTTGACTTATCAGTCCAACCTTACACTGAGGAATGCGTTGAAGAGTTTGATCCAGAATGCCTGATGATATCAGTTCTTGCAG
This sequence comes from Caldisericia bacterium, assembly GCA_040767255.1. Taxonomy (GTDB): domain Bacteria; phylum Caldisericota; class Caldisericia; order UBA6126; family UBA6126; genus JAGLCW01. The sequence continues at coordinate 129,679 of JAXGOZ010000003.1, read as the reverse complement.
GGATTCAATAACGAAAATTTTTTCTTTCTGAGAAAAACTAATGGCACCAACAATCTCAGTATGGTTTTTTCGACCGAGTAGAATGACCAAATCACACATATGGGATAAATGAATTAACTTATTCCTCATGTTTACAACCATCGGGCATGTCATATCGATTATGTCCTGTGTTCTTTCATGGAGCAATGCTACCTTTTCTTTGGTTATCCCATGAGCAGGAATGATTATTCGTGAGTTTGGAAGAATCTGCTGTAAATCTTTAACAATTTGAACATCATTCAAGAAAAGCTCATGCAATACTCTATCGTTGTGGATTAAATCACCAAAGATAATAGTTTTTTTCTCTCTTTGGATACTTAAAACAGATTTCCATACCGCATTGCGAACACCACCGCAAAAACCTAATTCTTCACAAATATGAATTCTGTTATGCACGTTTCACCATGGTATCAATTTTTCCATAGAGCATGATGTGGTAATCGTCATTTTCAGGGTAAAATTTCATAATATCGGTTTGTTCACCCACTTGGAAAGCATCAATTGGATGAACATCCTTTACTTTGCACTCAATAAGATACCGTGCTTCAACAATTGGTGCTGAAAAGTGCTCTAAATATGCTGTATCAATGTGAAGGGCACCACTACAGAATTTATCTTCATTGTACCCACTGATACTGCCAAAATAGTGAAGCTCTTTGTCGTATCCGGAATCAAAAAAGTTTACAGTAAAAGATCTTGCAAGACGAATGACTGAAAAAGTATGCCTTGAAGGCCTAACTGCAGCAGTAAAATAGAGTTGATTCCACATATTTCCGAAAAATCCCCAAGCGATTGTCATTCCAGCAAATCGATCCAAGATTTTAGAAGAAAGGATTACTTCTCCTGAAATCAGCTTTTTCATCAAAGTAGGTAATTCGCTAACAAAAGTGTTGTTATTCATTGTTACTATCCTTTACTAATTTGTAACCAATTCTAAAAACAGATTGTGTACAATAATTGTGAAAGATCATTCTTTCATTGCCCTCCAAATCAGGAACCCTTGTCCGGGTTCCTACTGCCAAAATTTGATCCATACATATGGGCTAATGTATCGTATGAAACTGCATTCAGAGAGGCATGAAATGGAATCATGATCATCATTAAAATTTCAAAATACAAGTAGTTTGAAAGGCGATAGGTTAAAAAAGAATACAATAAACCGAAACAGGCGTAATAACTAAATATCGTAAAGAAGTTTCTCCAATACATCTGATACCCTCTTTTCCAGATCACTAAACGAGGGTCAGAATCGTGTAGTAAAAACATTCGAATAGAACTTTGATAGGGGATATAGAAGAAACAGAACCATAATGTTGCAAAAATACCATAAATGGAAATCGAAATGGTAGATATTGGTACTTCTTGAGAGAAACTAGCGGATTGAAGGAAGTTACTATAAGCAATGATTGGCACATAGACAAGAGAAGAAACTCCTAAAAAGAATAGTTCAGAGGATAAAACACGTCGATATGAGGATTTCACCTTTACAACAGCTTGAGATAAAGATGAATCTTTGTTTAACAAGAAGATCGTATAAATGAATGAGATATAGGAGTTAATGAAGTAAATAGCTATAAAGATAATGACCAATAAAAAGATTCCAACGATTGCATTATCTACAAGTCGGGGCAAAATGCTGGTTAACCCCACAAATATAACGACTTTCAGAAGATTCACCGGAATAGATAGAAAGAGAACATTTTCAATTCGACCTAACAATTGCATAAATGCTTTCGAGAAACACTGGATTGGATTACCAATATTAGATGATTTGGGGTTTATCATTCAATCTACTCCTTCGTTCTTGTACAAATAATAAAAGCCATATAAAACCCAGAACACTTAGTACTAGGGCAACTACAAACATAGTTTTCCAACCATACACTTCTGAAATCCACCCACCAATAACAGGTGCAATAAATGCACTGATGACTTGCAATGCATTATACAAGGCAATGTACGTGGGATATCGCCCTTGAGGTGCCATATTGTGTAGAAGAGTTAATCCGCTACATCCTATACCACTATAATAGATTCCTAACATGACAAAAACAATGCATAAAGCAATCCAAGATTGGAAAAAAAGGAGAATTAAAGATGTGGAAATGAGTCCTAAAGATGCAATACTAAGAACAAGTTTGTGGCTTTTCCGATCACCAACATACCCCCATACAAAAAAGAAAAATGATTGTGATGAAGCAAGAAAAATGGATAAAAGACCAGCAGAGGAATCTGCAAAGTGTAAAGATCTAATCGCATATACCGTAAAAAAGGTTGTCGCCATTGATCCTAAGCATTGTAAATTCCGTACAATAATGAAATGTGTAAAAGAAGAGTCGTTTTTTAATACAACAGGTAAAGCTTTAAAAAAATCAATAGAGGAAGTTTTTGTTTCTTTTTCTTCTACATCGGGTTCTCGACCTAAAAGTAACATCCACCAAGAAATAAAAACTGCCACAGAAGCACAAGAAAACAATAAAAAATAATTGAATGGAAATGAAAAAGCATCCAATAAGTAAGCAGCTAGAACAAATCCGCCAATTCCAAGAAGTGCCCCTAAGCCATTGCCTGCTGCAAAATAACTACCTAACTTACGACTGGGAGTTACTTTTGCAATGAATCCTAACCATGCAGGCTGAATTATACCAGATGTACCATAGATGAAAACAACACATACTACCGAAATCCAAATTGTTAAAGTTGGATACGGAATGGCAAGGAAGAGTGCGCTTAGGGCTAATATAACGAATGGAAAACGTTCCCACAATGTAATCTTCTTCACGAATGCCAGCTTATTTGGTTTGTTTTCCACGAAATTTGCACTTATAATGCCAGGTAACATTACGCAAATAAAAGCTAACCCCGGGATCATCCCAATAACAACATTGGAAGCTCCAAGCCTTTCGATGAAAACCGGTAGAAGTGTGATAATAGAAGCTAAATTGTTTGATAGAACCCAAAAAGCTTCATCGATTGCATTGACAACAAAGTTCCAACGATAATTCGCTCGAATATAGTTAAACGCCTCTGTATTCATGGATTATGGTATAAATTAATTTGTAGCGATTACAATACATTGGTTTTCATTTCAATGTGTTACAATGAAATAGAAGTCTCTTTTCTGGGAGTGTGAAAATGTATCTAGATGATTTAACTCAAATTTTCGGTGTTAGTGGATTTGAAAAACCTGTTTGTGACTTTATTCATTCTTTTTGTAAATCGTTTGCAGATGACATCTTTATCGATCATATTGGAAATCTGATCGTTTTAAAAAAGGGATCGGATCATCCCATGAAAAAGAGAATTATGGTATCAGCGCATATGGATGAGATTGGTTTTGCTGTTACCGATGTCACAGAACAAGGTTTTTTAAAAGTACGCTATATGGGAGGAATCAGCAATAGAGTTTCGGTTTATCAAAAAATCCAGTTTCGAAAAGGTGTGATTGGTATTGTTCTTCCTACTGAAAAAGAAAAAGATGACAAAGACTTTGATTCACTATATATAGACATTGGTGCATCATCTAAAGAAGAAGCAATGTCCTTAGTTGATATTGGGGAACCTGCTGCTTATGTAGGCCCCTTTACTCCTTTGACGGGTCGATTGGTATCTTCTAAGGCTATTGATGACCGTATTGGGTGTTATATCCTGATGAGAGTGTTGTCTGAAATGGAGTCTCCCCCAATGCATGATGTGTTTTTTGTTTTTTCTGTACAAGAAGAATTAGGTTTACGCGGTGCAAAAGTAGCTGTTAATACGTGTAAACCAGATATTGGTGTTGCTGTTGATATTACCGGTTCTTTTGATACTCCCGGAGCAGCAAACGGATATACAAAATTAGGAAAAGGTGCCGCAATCAAAGTTATGGATGGAAGTGTTGTATGTGATGACACATTGGTCAATTTTCTGTGTTCTTATGCAAGTTCACATCAGATATCCTATCAACGAGAAGTCTTAGCACGTGGAGGCACAGATGCTGGTGCTATACATCTTTTTGAAAAGGGAGTGCCTAGCTGTGGTATTTCTATCCCTACTCGATATGGGCATAGCCCAGTGAGCGTTGTCGACATGTCCGATGTCGGATCTTGTATCTACCTATTGGACGGAATGATCCACTCCACAACGTTTCAATAAGAAAAATGGATAAGACTCGGTTTATAAAAACCGAGTCTTATTTTGATGGTTAAGGTTAATGGGAGGGAAACCTTACACTACTACTACTGCCTGACTTTATAAAAGTTACACATTTTGTGAATATAAAAGCCGGAGTGAAGTAGATTTTTTACGATACACGATGACAGAGATTAGAGTCGATATAGAATCCGACAATGGGAAGCATACCCAAATTCCAATTACGCCAAATCTGAAAACTACTGAAGATAGAATGAGAAAGGGTACAAATAAGATGATCTGTCGGAGTATGGAAAGAAAAAAGGCAGTTTTTGCAAATCCTAATGATTGGAAAAACACGGTGTATGTCATCTGGATTCCAATAAAAATGGTTGAAATCATGATAATTCTCAACGGAAGCACAGCATAGTGAATCAACTGTGGATCTGAAGAAAACACTCGAATAACCAGTGAAGGAAACAATTCACAAATCGCCATTACGATGAAACCTATAAGAAAAGTCCATTGAACTGTTATGTTGACTGCTTGATGAACTCGTTCAATCTTTTTTGCACCGTAATTAAAACCAATAAGAGGTTGAAGACCTTGAACAAGACCAATCAGGGCCATAACTTCTAACATGAGAATTCGATAAATAAGTCCATACGAAGCAATGGCAATATCTCCCCCAAAAGTGCCTAAGAAATAATTAGTTAAGGAAATCGTTATTGTTCCTGCAATATTCATCGCAAAACTAGAAGAACCAACAGAGAAAATTTCCTTCATAATGGACATTTTTAGCAGAAAATGTCTCCATTTAAGGTGAACCATCGTGTGACCACTCCATTGGAAATACCAAATCATGTAGATCACAGAAAACCCCTTTGCAATATTGGTAGCGATTGCTGCTCCTGCAAGCCCCATGTCAAGGTGAAAAACAAACAACCAATCTAAAATAATATTCCCAATAGCTCCAATCAGCATTGCAGTCATTGCATTTTTCGCATTGCCTTCAGCTCGTAAAAGATTATTCATCGCGATAACAAAAGGGAAATAAGTGGTTCCAATGAACATTACTTTTGTGTACGGCAAAGCATAGGGTAGAATTGTCTCAGTAGCACCAAACAGGAGCAATATTGGTTCTGCATATATGAAGCCAAGAGTTCCAAAAATAGCTCCAAAAAGAAGACTTAAAAGGATTGTATTACCGGTGATATGATTGGTGGTTTCAATATCCTTTTTTCCAAACGATCTTGAAAAGTATGATCCAGCTCCAATCCCCAGCATACTGCACACGGCCATAATAAGGGTTAATATTGGGATGTAAACAGCTAGACCTGCAATTCCCATCGTACCGATTTTTTGTCCAACAAATATGGTGTCTACTAAGTTGTAAATACCATTGATCAACATTCCAATAATGGCTGGAATTGATAACGTTAACAGAGATTTTTTTATTTTTTCTTCACCAAGTAGATAGGCCTGATTTTGATTGGTGTTTTTATTTTGATTCACGGCATACTATCCTTAAAAAGAGGGTATTTGTTGCAATTTCAATGGGACTCGTTTCAGAATAACCGAACCAACTGCTTAAGTGCAGTGATGGTATGATCTGGTTGAATATCTTTGTGTTTCCACCAATACCACGGTTTGTAGCGATTGATCCAGACACTATTCATGTTCAATCGCTTTGATCCAATCACATCAGAATAAGAATCACCTATGTGTAATATGTGAGTAGGATCGACTTTAAAATCATCAATTACTGCTTTAAATAATTTATTTTGAGGATCTTCTTTGTAGGCTTGATGATCATATGATAGAAATTTCTTCTTTATTGGGATAGAAGGCAAGATTGTTGTTACCATATCTGGATCAGTATCACTCACAACACAAAGTGTATAACGCTTTGATAAAGCATGGATGGTATCAAGGGCATCTGGGAATAAGCTGGATTGTTTTTCTTCTTCAATTAAGATGTCTTTGTATTTCTCAGCAGAACCTTTTAAATTGTACTTATTCTTGATCCATTCCATAACTCTTACAAAAAGCGGGGCAAAGCCCTCGTATTTTTCTTTGGAAAGTGAATGACTCAATTCAATTCTATATCGATGTCCGATATCGGACCAAAAACGTCGAACTTGTGATGGTGCTCCCTTTGTAAGAAAAATCCTCTCATACACCTTGGGAGCTCTGCTGTCTAAATCTACCAAGGTTCTGAAAATATCAAAGCTAATGATATGAATTGATTGTTTTTTTAGTAACATACTCATTCCTTTTTAAAGCATTGAAATAAAAGTATATCTTTTCTTTGGAGGAATGAAACGTGAATGGTAACCAGAATACATACATGAAAACAAGACATTCTCTTAGAGACGAAGGTGGTGACGAAGAAAATTGTATAAAGAGCGAAAAGATGGATGTTTCTTTCGAATCACAAAACCTCCATTGATTTCTTGAATTTGAATTCCTGTAAGCAACTGTTCCAATGTTTGAGGGATGATATATAGTGGAATCTTGTTTGACCAAGCTTCTACTACACTATTCATGCCACCGTGAGATATAAAACCTCTACAGTAAGAATGCTTAAGAATATGAATTTGCGGTACAAACGAATGCAATTGGATGATATTGGGAGAAGGATTATGGAAAGATTTGTAATATTCTCCAGCAGAGATAACTGATGGGATTTGTAATTCAGATAAAATCCAGATCATGTTTTGCAGCAGTGCGCGGTTTTGCTTATGAATCGTCCCAAGTGAAACATATAGAAAAGGTTCTTTTACGTTAAAGTCGAGATCTTCTTCAGTGGAACGAAAATCATTTGTTCGTGGGAAAAAATCGTATTGATGATTCAGAAGATATGATTGCATCTGAAGCTCTTGAGGTAGAAAAACAATATTCTTGGTTTCTTTGTTGAGGACCATATCTTGAATCAATATGGGTAGTTTTGGGAATTGATATCGAAATTTTAAACGATATTTGATGAAGCGGAAAATCCCCTTGTATCCTTTCCATTCATCTAAAAACCACAGGAAAGGTATGTGTCGAAAATAACCTGATTGCAAGATAAAAGTAGAATACGTGCATATGGCAGGAGTATCCCACAATGTTGCTAGCAATTTTCCCCATAAGCAGCAATTGTCGTGAAGAATGATATCAGGTTTCCACTCATTTTTCTTTGTGGAAAGTTGGGAAACTATATGATAGCTTGCTTTCAACGAGTATCCGATAGTTTCCAGATAATAGTTACTCGCTTTCAGTAATATTTTATCCAGATGCTGAAACTCATCTCCCATGCCTGGTATCCAAAAAGAATACAGATCTACAAAAGTAGCTCCAACATCTTCAATGCATTGTCGAAATGCGGGGGTTGAAAAATAGTACACTCTGCGGTGCTGATTGATTAAAGACCGGACAAGATCAAGAGTGGGGTATATATGACCCCAAGCAGGTAAGTTAAAATAACAAATCGTTTTTATGTCACCAGGAACTACTGTGTCAAGCATCCCCATGCGAAATTAGATACGGTTGATACTATCTAAGATTCGTCGAAAAAATCTCGAGTTGGTTACTGAAGTGCCTTCGCGAATCAATAAAACACTGCAATGAGAATGCTCTGTGACGGTATCCGTTGAAAAACCTGTTACAGACTCTCGAATTCCCCATCCGGCTTCCATGCCTAAGACTAGTAAGTCATAATCCTCAGATGCATCAATAATGATGCTGGTCCTGGACATTGTACTTTTTTCAATTGTTTTAATTTCCCCATTTACATGCAAAGCCTGGAGAGATTTAAGGAAAACTTGTTGGATTTCAATTCTTTCTTCATAAGAGCTATCTTTGTCAACTATGTTAAGAAGAGTCACAAACGAGTTGTTAGCGGCTGCAATTCTCTTGATGATTGAAGCAGAAGCTTTACAGTACAATCCTCCCGAGTAAGGGAATAGAATTCGTCGCATTTTATCAGTGTGTCCTTGGACAGGCCGATAAATACCGATAGAAGGAATTGTGCTTTTTAGTAAATGAGGTACCATACCATTTAGCATGTTATATGCTAAACCCGATTTATGCCAGCCGATAAGAGTGAAATCTACATCGTTTTCTTTAACAAAGTGATCGATGGCTTCAGTTCGTTTTCTGGAGTATATCAGCAAGGCTTCTGTTTCCATATTGTATTGCTTTGATACTTTTTGAGTAACTGCGTTCAATGTTTCAAAATTACTCAAAATACTTTTAAACTCCGTGTATTTTGAATTGATAGGGATTGCATCCGGTAATTCAACAACATGAATAGGAGTTACAGCACTACAAAGGCTTCCTTTGGCAATCATAAAAGACATGTGGAGAAGTGCTTCAGCAGTCTTTGGATTGCCAAGTGGGAGAAGAATGTTGTATTGATCTTTGCAGTAATCAAGACTCTTTGGAGTAATAGTAGGCAGAACAGCTGGACTTATTCCTTTAGGAAGATGTTGAATTTTAGGATATAAAACGTAATAGTACAGAGCTCCAAGGACAAGAATACCAAGAGAAGAGAATACAGAAATGTAATCTGAGCCAGCTAGTTGGAGAATTAATATCACATTGATGGTTGTTCCGATGATGGGGAAGTAAGGGAAAAAAGGTACTTTAAATGCCCTTTTTACAGTAGGTTTTTGTTTTCGCAATTGTATGACAGCAATGTTTACAAAACTGTACCCAATAAGGGAGAAAAGAGCAGTGATGGTAGAAATCCTTTCAAGATTTTGCAGAGAAGTAGATATAGCAGCAATAAGTCCTGCCATGATAATGCTTAAAACGGGCGTTTTCGTAAACCTATTTATAGCACTGAAAGCACTTGGAAATCGTCTATCTTTACTCAGAGCATAGGATGTTCGTGAAGAAGCTAATATTGCCGTGTTTATGCTTGACACTGTAGCTAACAAACCTGCAAAGGCAAAAAGATAACCACCCCAGGGACCTACTAATAGTACTGCAGTATCAATCATAGGAGTATTTGTAGATGATGGAGTAAGCATGGTCCAAGAAACAACTCCTGCTGCGATGAAAAACACTAGAATCTTAATCCCGACAACAATAATGGTTGAAATAAAAATGGATCTTGGTATTGTTTTTTCGGGGTTTTTTACTTCTTCGCTCATGGTGGTGATCAGCCCATACCCAATATAGGTGATGTATAAAATACTGATACCACTAATTGTGCCTTTCAGACCCTTTGGAAATAAAGGGGTGAGTTTGTCAGGTTGGATGTGGAGTATCCCATATCCAATATATGCAAAAAGAATTATTAACAGGATTGATGTAATCCAATTTTGGACTTCCGTGGAGTTTTTTGCTCCTCGGATATTAATTACTACAAACGTGATGATAAGACCATAAGATGCGATAGAAGGAGGAAAAGGAATTCCAATTTTTTGAAAAAAATAGGAAACAAAAGTCCCAAAACCAATAGCAAAAAGACCACAGGACATTGCATACCCTAACCAAAAAGCCCATCCAGTAAGAAATCCTAAAACACCATTATGGCTTGCCTCTTTAACGTATACATATCCTCCACCTGCAGTAGGGATTACAGTGACTAATTCAGCAAAGGAAAAGGCTGTAAAGATAGCTGCTATACCAGCTAAACCAACTGAAATGAATGCTGAAGGACCAGCCAAGTCCATGCTTGTACCAACCAAAACAAAAATAGCCGATCCAATCATTGTCCCAATGCCAATATTAATAGCAGAAAACAATCCAATTGATCGATCGAGTTTTTTGGCCATTGCACACTCCAAAAAAAGCAATAAATGTTCTGATTACGTTGCTTATTATACTCAAACGTGATATAAAAAAGAATGTGGAATAAAAAAAATGAACAAACAAATGGCGAATCTAACTATATTATTGATTGAGCAAAATGCTGGGAACGCCAGACTAATCGAGAGTCTTCTACAGGGCATAGATAGCATTAACTTTGAAATATCATGGACATCTAGATTAGATGATGGTATTCGTTTGTCCCACTCAAAACCATTTCAGGTGTGTTTGCTCGACTTGAACATGAAAGAATTTTCTGAATATGAGATTTTGTCCACCTATGTTTCTCACTGCCCAACTCTTCCCGTCATTGCACTCGCCGATATATTGCAAACCAAGGATGTTATTCGGTTGTACAAAATTGGGGCAAAAGATATACTTTTGAAAAACCGACTCAGTAGCTTTGAATTGATACGATCAATTTATTCTGCTGTAGTCAATTCTTTTCAATGCAAAGAAGATTCAAAAGTTGTTCATGCGATGGCGGATCAATTCCGAGGTATTCTTGCCAACATAAAGGCTTCTGTAGATATGTTGGAAAAAGAATCTTTTGGTAGATTAAACAAAGAACAGATTGATTTATGCAAGATGGCAATCCACAATACAAAAAAAATGAATGTTTTGGTCAGAGATATTGTGGAATACACCGACTTAACCAAAGGTAATGTTGAGTTTAACAAAGAAGAAGAAGATATTATTAAGACCATCAAAGAAGCACTATCTGTTGCTCGAATGCAAGCAGAAAAAAAAGGTTTGAGGATTTATTTCGATGAAACTGTACCCAAGGCGATCATGCTGTATGACCGTGATAAGATGATCGCTCTATTAATGCATCTACTGAACAATTGTATTACTTTTACAGATCACGGGGATATTATCACCACGTGCTACATTAAAGATAAAGAAGTGATTATTGAAATTAAAGATACGGGCATAGGCATATCCCAAAACAATTTACTTACCATTTTTCAACCTTTTCCATTGATTCAACTAGACGATCAATATAAAAAAAGACAAGGCAATGGACTTGGACTTGCGATTGCTAAACAGCTAGCAAGACTTCATGGAGGAAATCTACAGATCTCTTCTGAGCTAGGTGTAGGGACGACTTTTACATTATCATTCCCTCACAAAGGGTTCTAAATCTTTCATGGATATAACACTTCCGTATGGAAGGCAAGATGTTTGTTGTACAATATCTGATTTTGCCAATATAGAGTTTCCTTCTGTACCAAGAACTAGCGGTCTCAAAGATTTTGCATCTACACTCCTTTCATTACTGAATTTACCATCAACTGGGTTGCCATTGGAAAGCATTCTTTCAAAAAAGTTAAACCCTACTATCGCCATCATTGTAAATGACGCTACTCGTTCAACTCCCACAAAGAAAGTATTGGAAGTAATCCTGCCTTATCTTCTGCAATGCGGTATACAACTGAGTCAAATTACCATTGTAATTGCAACTGGAACTCACAGAGCACCGACTTACAAAGAACTCCTCAGAATTGTTGGAGAAGATGTTTTGCAGAGATTCCGTGTCATCAGTCATGATTGTGATTCAGACGATTTGATACCGGTTGGATATCTTTCTACAGGTACATGTTTGCGACTAAATGCAGTAGTAGTCAACGCAGATATTCGTATTTCTATTGGGGAGATCCTTTACCACTACCATGCAGGTTTTTCTGGAGGAAGAAAGAGTATTTTTCCAGGCGTAGCTGATCGAGAGTCAATATACAAAAATCATTCCAAAATGCTACATCCTCAATCAAACATGGGGCAATTAGATGGTAATCCTGTTCATGAAGAATTGATAGATTCTTTACGATTATGTCCTTTGGACTTTACCGTTCATCTTGTTGGAAACTCAAATCAAGAGATATGTGGTATTGTTACAGGGGATCCTATCATGTCTTGGAAAAAGGGAATCGATCTCTTTTTAGGGTGGAATCAAATCATACTTTCACGGGAGGTTGATCTGTTAATTGTTTCCGCTGGTGGATACCCAAAAGATATCAATATGTACCAAGCACATAAAGCATTAGAAATGTCCTCTAGAGCAGTAAAAAAAGGTGGAGATATTCTTTTTATTGCCGAATGTTCTGAAAAATGGGGCCATAGGGAGTTTAAAAAGCAAGCCCGAAGAAATTTATCAACAGAAAGAATTTCGGAAGAAATTCATAAACAGTTCTTGTTCGGTCTTCATAAGCTTTATCACCTAGCCAATTTAGGCTCACAATATCGAATCTATCTTTACAGTGCTTTTTCAGAGGAAGAAACATCTCAGCTATTTATGAATAAAAATAAGAATATTCAAGAATTTATATCTCAACAAACGGGATCAAAATCCATATGTATTCTCCCGCATGGAAGTATCGGTTTACCGATCATTAAAATATAGAACCTCTCCTGCCAACAGGTTTTTATTAACAGAAGAGGTTAAACTACTAAGGATTAATTTGGAAAGAGATCTCTCCAGATAATGTTGTTGCAAAGTTAGGATTTACTAGGACGATATAGTAATTTCCATCTTTGTGTAATGTACTACCAAAAGAAGGTTTTTCATCAGTGCTGTTTATCGTTGTCCAATCACATTGTCTCACTGATTCTCCGTGACGTATATTCCAAAGCTCATTCTCCGACAAAACAATACAATCAAATGACCCTACTGGAGGTTTCCAATAATCAATGTATTCCAAAATTGTTGTATAACCATCAATCCAGTGATGGTTTTTCTGAATCGCTTGGATCTTATCAAATTGGATTGAGCATAGACGTGATGAAAGTACGTATAGTACATATTGTTTTTGCATTTCATTGAAACGTGTATCGACTTCCATAAGTAAAGTTGTTTCAAAACAAATATATACTGTATCTTTATACCAGATGGGTACTTGATGCTCTAAAAGTTCCATCTCTTTTCCATCCAGTATTGCTGAGGTTTCCTCAGTCTTTAGAACCAGTGTATGCTCCTCTGATTGGACGGTTACAGTGTTTTCTTCTATCATTACGCTACAGCCAACTTCCGTTAATAGTGATACTGGGCAGTAATATAATTGCTTCTCTTCATTGAGAAATGGTTCAGGGTACTCTTCTGATACAGGAATTCGGAGTGGATCAATTGCATCAACGATGAAATTTGGTTCTGCTGCATTAGTATATCTATAAAGAGGTTGGATTGCTTCAGATAACACCACAGAATAGGATAGTTCAGGAGTATTATCGGCATCGCGTAAGGGGATATAGAATGAGGATGTTCCAATTCGACTTGTCACAACACATGTGAAATTTTGATGGCCTACTTTTTGTATAGAACTTGACCCAAGGCTGTCTGTATAGCCAAATGCACTTGGGAAAGGAACTGGAATATAATTATTCTCCATTGGCCAATGACTCCAAAGTTCAATTCTAGCCCCTTCTACAGGACGGTGGTTTTTATCAACAACAGTAAAGGATAGATTTGATAACTTCTCTGGAGGATTGTATGGAAGGGCAGATCTCCACACGTGGTCATACTTACCATTTCCTTCCCATTCCATTGGCCAGCTAAAAATGCGCTTTCCCCATTTTTCATAATAAATAAGTGAATTCCCAATATAGGGTTCCCATGTTCCAGTATTCCCACTTTCACCAGCTGACGGATCTACATGATGCCAGCTGTAATCATAAAAATTGTTGTACTGATGATCTTCGCCTAATCCAATAATGATGATTGTGGGAATGTTCATTGCACGGGCACATGCTTCATAGATAATGGACCATTCCCCACACCAAATACCAACTTCTTTGTTTAAAAGATTGTGGTAGATGTTATACCAACCAGGAGGTTTTTCGCCGGTATGCCAAACACCCCCAATGTCATCTTTAAGCCAAAACATAATATTCCATGCTGCATCGTATAGAGTTTCAGCATCCTTTACTCTCTCAAAAAGTGTTACAGAGGAAGGTTTCTCATCTGTTTTTTCTTCTTCTTCTCCATGCACATAGGTTTTATCGTAGGGAAGATAGGTTCGATAAAAGTTTTTTTCATAAAAACTCTCCCAGCGAGTAGGAATCAATAGATATCGATTCATCATTACAAGGTAATTGTAGTATATTTCTTTGGGAAGGATTTCTTCAATGACTTGGTCTGTTTTTTCACCATCAGAATTAAACCAAGTTTTGTATTGAAGGGTGGTATAACCATCTTCTTCCAGTATGGAGCAATAATTCACTTGTTGTGCCATGTCATAAATGCTCTTTGCGTTTTCTATAAGGACATCCTGAATTTCTGATTGGAAATATTGGACGATATCAGTAGTTTGAAAATTTGCAATACAATAAACTACTTCATCCTGATAAAGTGGATCTACTTCCAGAATAAAAGAGGAGACTTTTTCAATAAGGTCTGTATTGTTTCCAACGCAATACAGTGCATCATATGCACGATGAAAACCTATGCCACCAAAGAAGTTCTTTAAGTTGTTCATTTCTGCTCTACTGTTTAAAGGGTTCCATGACATCTGTATAGAATCCCCATCATTCAAAATGGTATAGATTTTTCCATCAGCAGCCCCAAAGACAAAATCTATTCTACCGTCTCGATTGACGTCTTTAAATGTAGGAGATGTCCATTGGGGTGTTTCAAAAGGAGGAAACACCTGTGTAGTTTGAATTTGGGGTAGCATAGAGTCAGTATGAATAAGGAAGAATGAGAAATTACCGGAAGCAGAACCTATGCACATGAGTTGCAAAGATGGATTTGCATTACCAAGGGGGAGAATACTCGGGGTTGCATAATCATACACAGCAACTCCTTCTTTTTCGGGTTCTTCCAGCCAATGTTCGTTCCAGCTTGTAAAATAGGCAGGTTTCTCAACCCACTGGAAGGATTCATCTTCTTGTTGCTCGTAAGATAGAAGAAATAAGGTGCCCTCTTTCTTACCAACTACCATGCTAGGAGTTTCATTCAACAAGAAGACAAATGGAGAGAATGCTTCAGGTTTCTCTTCTTCTTTTTCCTCATCTTCTTCAGAAATCTGATCGGGATCTGATGGTGGATCCTCTTCTGGAACAGGAGGAGTATAGATCAATATCGCTGGATCAAAGGAGATTTCTTCTTCTGTGCTACTATTTTTGCAATAGTAGATGCAATTGCTATAACCAAAGAACAAGTCATCTAATCCATCCTGATTGATGTCAAAGAGTGAGGGGGAATAGAAAGAAAGGGATTTTTCTTCTAAGGGATCATTATCGGGAAGGTGTAGGAGAAAAGATGTTTCTTTCTTTATACAATATTGAAATGGGAAGCCTTGATCAAGATAAACAGTACATTCACCGTTAGAAGATATTAAAACAAGGTCTTGAAAAGAATTGTGGTTAACATCACCAAATGCAGGTTTAGATTTACCTTCTATTTGAACCGGTCTTTGATCAAGATCTTGAAATGTTTTTATAAGTTCTTGTTGTAGCCATAAGGGAGATGCCTGAACTGCCTTCCGGGTATTTTCGGGAAGGGAGTATTGATAGGTTTCAAAAGGAAGAACTTCTGTGTCTTGGATTTGGAAAACAGCAAATTCACGGGGAGCTAGCTCGAAAGAATATTTCTTTTCCGAACCAAAAGAAGCGAGTGAAAAAAAGGAACAAAAAATGATTATCACTAGGGAGAACGCAAGAGATTTTTTCATTTTTAACCTCCATGACTGAGTAGGCTTATTTTAGCAAAAAAACCCCAAGAAATGAAAAGAATCTAAGGGTCCTGTATCAAAAGATGTAAAATTTCTTTTTTTAATGTATAGAGTTCCTGGTTCAAGAAATTTTCTTTTTTCTTTTCTTCTCTAGGTGTTGAAATCATGATTGTTTGAGTAATTTTTGCAGGAAGAGAAGACATAATGAAAATTTCGTCAGATAAATAAATAGCTTCTTCGATATCATGAGTAACCAGAATAATTGTACTGTTCAAGGTTTCATACATATCTAACAACCATTTCTGCATGGTTCTTCTGGTAAGAGAATCAAGAGCACCAAATGGTTCATCCAGTAAAATGATAGGCTTACCCATCATATGAGTTCTGAGAAGCGCTGCTCTTTGTTTCATTCCACCAGAAAGTTCTTTTGGTAGATACATTTCGTAACCTTCTAATCCAAACATGGAAAAATGTTGTGCTGCCTTATCTAGAGCTTTCTTTTTTTGTACTCCTTGAAGAATAAGAGGCAATGCAACATTCTCTAAAATAGTTTTCCATGGAAACAACAGATCATTTTGCTGCATATAGCTCATTAATCCAGTTTTATTAGTGACGTCTTCTTCGTGGATCCATACCTTTCCACGATTAGGTTTCAATAAACCGGCTAGGATATGTAAAAGTGTACTTTTCCCACAACCACTAGGTCCCAATATTGACACAATGCTCTGGGATGAGACTTGAAAAGAGATATTCTCAAGAACAAGCTGATCTTTCCAAAAAAAAGTTAAGTCATCAATGCTAAGGGCGGGACTATTATGGTAAGAATTCATTCGTAAACATATCGGATGATTCCACCATAGTTTCTATTAGCTCATTATTCAATAACCAAGTTGTATAAAGATCCCATCGCTGCGTTTCCATAAAACCCCAGGGAGTAGGTGAATCAATGTAATATTCGTTTACCCACTTTTGACTAGCTAAAATAAAATCTGGATCTGATTCAGGAGTATGCTTCATTAAAACATTCGCTGCTTCATCAGGATTTTCAATGCAGAATAGGTATCCTTTTTGAGTGGCTTCTAAAAACTTTTTGATAAGATTAGGATTGGAGAGAATCAAATCATCATTTACTATGATAATGGGGGTATAAAAATCAAGACTTTCGTGTTCTTTTCCCACGTCTATGAAATGAAGATCGACATTTTTCTGTTCTGCTGCAATTCCATCCCAGCCGTAATAAATCCAAGCAAAATCTACAACTTTTTGTGTTGCAGTTAAAAAATCAACCGCCCCTATGGTTGCAATATCAAGTGTGCTAAAATCTGCATTATACTTTTTCATTAAAGCCTTTAATGTTGCTATCTCTACGGGTGATCCCCATCCACCGTACGTTTTGTATTCAAAATCTTTAGGGGTTTGAATATTTTTTTCAACGGGACTGGCAAATCCTGATGTATTATGCTGAAGGATTGTAGCAATCGCTTTCACAGGGATTCCTTTTTCACGAGCAAAAGTGACTTCTTCTTGATAGCTTATTCCAAATGTTCCTTGGTTAGCGCCAACTAATTGAGAAGTCCCACCTTCGTTGGCCTGGATTATTTCTACGTCAAGACCTGCTTGTTCGTAAAATCCTTTTTCAACAGCAACATAGAGACCTGTATGGTTTGTGTTTGGTACCCAATCAAGTAGTACTTTAACATTTGTTTGAGTCGAAGATGTTTTACAGCCTTGAAAAGTGATGACAGAAAGACAAATGAACAGAACAGCAGAAATGGATTTTTTCATCAAGAACCTTCTTTCCAAAAAAGTATTTTTCGCTCAATTCGTTGAATGAGCCATAAAAGACAGATACTAAGGAACGAGACAATGATAATTGCAGCAAAAGTAAGATCCACAGAATAGGAGTGCATGGATCGTCTCATTAGCTCTCCTAGACCAGCTTTTGCTCCTAACCATTCACCGATAACAGCAGCTGTAATACAATACGTGGCTGAAATTTTTAAACCAGAAAAAAAAGAGGGAAGAGCAGATGGAATAGCACAGTGTTTTAATGTCTGGGTTGGAGTAGCAGATAGTATTTTCATAAGTTCAATTTTCGCTGGATCAACCAGTAGCAAACCAGAAAGAAAACTAAGGCAAATTGGGAAGAAACACATCAAGATTACAATTACAATTTTTGGCAACAGGTCATACCCAAACCACAAAACAAACAAAGGTGCTACGGTGATGATTGGAATCGTTTGGCTACCAACTAAAAGAGGATAGAAGATAAGCCGAAGCGGTTTGGATGTGTAGAGTAGTATTGCAATGGTGGTTGACAAAACGATAGCAATGATCAAACCTATGCCTGCTTCAATGCATGTAACAAAGGTATTATTGAGAAGAAGAGATGCATCCTGGATCATCCTTATCAAAATCATTGAAGGGGTAGGCAGAATCCATGCTGGAATATTAAAGATAGGAACAAGTAGTTCCCAGCATAGTAGAACGACAATAAGTCCAACGACTGAGAAGAGGTGACTCGATATAGATGCAAAAGATTGATGTATATAGCTATTCTGTTTCATATCAATGTGGGAAGATACGAAACTGAGTTTATGATTTCCTACGCCAGCATTATCTGGATCAGGTTTTAGGGTCGGAGTTAGACTCCCTCTCAGCATCAATGCTCCCCAACAACAGTATAGTGAATCGAAGAAAAAAAGCAATTTTGAACCTTCTTTGGATTTCTATATAATGAAACCGGAGGCAATCTATGGCAAAAATGACATCTGTAGTTTGGAAAAAAGACGGTCTTGCTTTTGATACCATTAGCAAGAACGGTTTTCATTTTTCATTAAGAATTTACGAAATACCATTCAAGATGTAGTGAAAATTTAGTCAAGATATACGATTCAAAACGATAACGAATAGGAGAACTATGAAAAAACTTATTGTTGCAAGCTTTCTGTTAATTTTTTGTATTGGTGTTGTTGCTGGATGTGGTTTCACAACCAAGAGTGGCGTGGAACAAGATAGAAAAAATATAGTGGGAGTTTGGTTAGAGGTGACACCTGATGTTGGAAATTTCGAATTTGAAGAAGGTAGTTCATTTCGTGTTTTTGACTCTTTGCAAACCCAAGAAGTAAAAGGATCATGGGAAATACCATACCAAGGCAGATTAAATTTAAAAGCTGATGGAAATGCTATCGTCAATTTTGGATATTCTTTCCAAGATGACCAACTTTCCATATGGCCCGAACAACGTGAAGGAGAGTCCATCACGCTTAAAAGGGCAACCCAGAAGGATGTAAACGAACTCCAGAAAAAAGCAAAAGAATATGCAGATACTATCCAAAAAAAGGAACAAGAAGATCCACAAACCAAACAAGACAATGTGGAACCAGATAAGGGGACATTAACAATGAAACAAGAAGAAGCCAAAAAAGAGCGCAAGATTGTTGTTTTTGAAACTACAGAGGGGAATATGGAACTGGCTATTTATCCCAAAGTTGCTCCAAAAACAGCTAGCGTTTTTCTAGATTTAGTTGAAACAGGTTTTTATGACGGTATTATTTTTCATCGTGTAATTCCACAATTCATGATTCAATGCGGAGGTATGACAGCTGATGGATCACAAAAACCGAATGTTCCTATGTTCAAAGATGAGATCAATCCGGAAATACTTGGTTTAGCGAACAACCTTATCGACGAGTATACAAGACAAGGTTACGAATATGACTATACGCTGCCATCTTTACCTATAACCTATGGAATGTTAGCAATGGCCAATGCAGGACCTAACACCAATTCCTCTCAAATCTTTATCGTAACGAAATTTGATGGTTGCAAATGGTTGGATGGAAAACATACTGTTTTTGGTGAATGTATTGAAGGCATGGATGTAGCATTGAATATTCAGAATGTTCCTCGTGATGACCTGGATAAACCAACAGAAGACGTAATCATCAAAAAAGCATACATTAAAGAGTAATAAATGAAGCAATACACCTGCATTGTAAACCCCATTGCAGGGAAGGGTGGTTATCGAAGATACCTACCTACGTTACTTTCATTGTTTACTCAAAACCATTGCCAATACCAAGTTATTTTTACAAAGTATTCGGGACATGGACGTACGATTTCCGAACAATACAATACAAAGGTTAATCACATTGTTTGCTTCGGTGGCGATGGAACTGTAAATGAAGTATTGCAGGGGCAGATGAATTCATCTGCCCCTGTTTCTATTGTACCATGTGGAAGTGGCAATGACATTGCTGCTTTCACTTGGGATAACTCCTCAAAATGTATTTCAAACCTTGTTTCATGGAGTTACAAAGCAGATACCTTTAGCTAAAGTGAACGAGCAACCTTTGGGAGTTGCCTCCTGTGGTTTTGATACTTATGTAAATCAGATCGCGAATAGATTTCCAACCATTTTTCGTGAACTAGTTGTATATCGCGGTCAGTTTTTCTTACTTGCTTTACATACCGAGCGCCCTTTATGAGTATTCATATTGATCATCACCATTACAAGGGTAGATTTTTGTTAATGGCAGTCGGTCATGGGGACCGATATGGTGGTGGAATGAGAATAACTCCTAAAGCAATACGAGAAGATGGAATGTTGGATGTATGTTTGATTCGTGATACAAATCGAATACGCTTACTATCTAAACTTCCATTGCTTACAAAAGGGAGGCATCTAATATTGCAAGAAGTTACTTACAGAAAAGCGAAAACTATTGCAGTGAGTGGAAATCTTACAATCTTTGCAGATGGAGAATTTCGAAGTGTAGCTCCTGCGAAGTATTGGATATCCGATGCCATGATTTGTATGGTAGTAACAAAATAAGAGCTTTACTCTTCGCAATATACCCATTCATCTTCTTTTACTGGAAAGGCAAAAGAAGAAAAGCCTGCCTTCAAAAGAATACTCTTAGCTTTCTCGTAATGTCTCCCAATATTGTTGGCCTGATGAGCATCACTTCCGTACGTTACCCATTTTCCGCCCAACTGACCAAATCGCTTGACTAAAGTAAGAAGCAAAAGTTCATTTTGATCTGAATTCAAGCCTTTCGTATTAATCTCTAAAGCTTTGTTTCTTTTAATGAGCACATGGAATATTTGATCAATTTGCTCTTTGTGTTGCAAGAATTCTTCATTGCTTATGGGATGATAACGTGTGATGTAATCCATATGAGCTAATGTGTGGTATGAACGGAGTGAAGAAATAATAAAAAAGATCTGCTCAAGATATACATCAAGTAGTTTTTCTTTATAGGTAGTGAAAGCATTTTTCTCACAGAAAGCAACGTGGTTGTCTGCATGACAAGATGCAATGATGTAATCAAATGCAAACCTGTCCAGTAAGCATTGTGTATCATTGATATTGTTTTGTGTGACCCCAACCTCTATTCCCTTCATGATTCGGACAGAAGATGTTTTCTGTAGTAGCGTTATTTGATGAAGGTATAATGGCACTGCAAGAATAGCACTTGATGCAGACGGATAGCCAATGTCCACGTGATCTGTAAAAGCTAGACAACCTATATTTTTAAAAGGGGCTTCTTTAGTCGCGTTGATCATTGATAAGGTACTATCCGAAGACCAGTTTGAATGGACATGTGTATCTGTAATTTTCATATTCTCATTGTACTACAAGATTGTCTTTTTTTATGTTAAGATTTTATGTAGCTTTTTATACTTGAAAAGTGTAGGAGTTTTATGTTTACTAATTTTGATTGGTTTGCCTGGGTGTTTTTACCCATATTAATTTTTCTAGCTCGAGTTGTGGATGTGAGTATTGGCACAATACGAATTATGTTTTTGTCAAAAGGTATAAGGGGTTGGACAACCCTTATAGCTTTTTTTGAGATACTCATTTGGTTACTAGCCATGACGCAAATAATGAAAAATCTCTCTAATCCAGCGTGTTACATTGCCTATGCAGGTGGTTTCGCAACTGGTACTCATGTAGGAATGATGATAGAAGAAAAACTTGCTTTTGGAAAAGTGCTTGTCCAGGTAATATCACCACTTGATGTATCTCCCCTAATCAAACGGTTTGAAGTAGATAACATTGGCGTTACCAAGGTTCGTGCAGAAGGTGTAAAGGGAGGAGTACATATCCTTTATTCGGTTGTAGATCGATCTTCACTGAATAGTATAAAAAGATGCATTCTTAGCTTTGATCCAAAAGCATTCTACCTTGTGCATGAAATCAAGTATTCCAATAAAGGAATCTTTACTCCTAAAAATTCAATGAGACGCGTTGAGAGATTACGCAGATTACGGAAGTCAAAATAAGTCACATCTAGGAATTCTCTTCTTCCGTAGTATAATAAGGAAGGAGGCTCTAGAAAATGCAAAAGCATCAGTCCTTGATTGCTGTTTTATTGGTTTTTATTATGTTTTTCTTGTCTTTTTCACCTGCTTTTGCACTCACAAATCCTTATCCTCTGAATTTTTTACCCTTATCTTTTCGATCTGAGAACATTTCTGATACTCTCATTTTCTCGACTGATTCCTCTGACTATGAATTGGTAAATCACGACAATACTGCTTCTATTCAAGTTCATGGATATGACCATATGAATGTTCCAGGTAAACCTCAAATATGGTTCAAAGAAGTAATTCTTCCAATACCTGATCATTACAAGTTCGATACTATTGAACTGACCTTCACTAAAACAATACCAATAGAATCACCTATGGGGTCATGGTGTTGTTCTCCACAACCTCATGTAATGTCTATTGATAGGAAGGGCGAAGAAAACTCACAAATTCTATTGGATTCATGTGACTCTTCTCAGATGCTTTCACCTTATCCCTATAATTCATATCGAATCCTAACAGATCCTACCGCTGATCATCCTGTTACTCTGCAACTATTTCCTATTTTATATGTAAATGATCATCAAGCAGAATGGATTGAAGAATTCACTTTTCAAGTTTCATACACTTCCTCTGATGTGATTCAAGTTCATACTTCTCCTCAAAGCTCAGATCAAGATGGAGTAGGCATTATTATTGCCCCAGATTCTTTTCAAGAAGCTGCTTACATCTTGCAAAAGCATCAACGAGCCAATCATGTTGAATCCGATATTGTATGGTTGAACGAAATATCTCAACAAGCATTACTAATCCCAACTCTTCCAGAATCCATACAGGGATATGAGGATTTTCACCCAGCGTACTTGAACAGTTATGATGCCACATTGGCATACCAAATACGAAACTATATTTTTGAACGATATACATCTCCGGAGAAAACAATCCAGTATGTCACTGTAATAGGAGATGCATCTCATATTCCACCCTCCTACTATGTCTTCAGTAAAGATTCAGAGTATGATTATGAAAAATGGATTCCTACAGACCTGTTTTATACGCAATTCGATACAGATTGGTCTACGCTACAATCTTCTCTAGCCTTTGGAAGAATCCCCTGTTCTAATGCCGATGAAGCAGTGCAGATGGTGAACAACATTGCGAAGCAGATTGAAGTACCACGAAATGCGCCAATGCCAACTTTGTTATCTGGTGGAGATCCTTTTGAGAACGATCGATATTTTGCCGAATTAGTGCAAGCAAAGCATCTTAATCAATCTCTTTTTCCTTCTACTGAAGTAGAAAAACAATTCGCCACATCAGAAAATTGTACAACCGACCAGTTGATACAACGATTACAAGACCATTCTTATCCATTTGTCTGGGCATTTGGCCATGGGGACGGTTCAAGTTTGTTGTTGGATGATGGTGAAATAGATTCAAATTCCATTTTGAATTGGGATTTTGATTACCAACACGGGCTTATGATTAGCGAAGGATGCGGTAATGCTTCTTATGATCAGCAATTATTGGGTTTTAAAAATGAACCATCTATTGGAGCATCTCTACTTTTATCAAAAAGTGGTTTTCAAAGTTATTTTGGTAGTACTCGTGACTGTTGGTGTGGATGGGATTATAAGTGTAATAAGGGAATCCCCACTGTTAAAAGTGTTTTTTACGGAGAATCACTCATTCAGTATTTTTTAGAAGCAATGAATACTTCTTCATCTACACTAGGTATTGCAGTTTCAAAAGCGTTTCAATCCTATGCATTGCTAGATCAATTTAGTATCAATGAACCTTATTTGAAAACTCTCTTTGGATTTGCCTACTTAGGGGATCCAACAACACCAAACCCATTCTTTCAAAAAACTACCTCATCTCAAAATGTAGAATTTGAAAAAAACAACCAAGTTGGATGTGATATTGACGACATACCAGTTTTCTCTCTTCATGAAGAAATGCAATTAGAAGTTCTCTCTACCTCTCCCTATATACGCCTGATTTTGTATAGAACAGATGAAGATCAAATGATACTGGATCAAATATATTCCCCCACTCTCCGGAGAGATAAAGGTGCCCATTACTATCAGTTATGCATTCAAATTCCGCATAAAGGAGAATACGTTGCTCGAATAGAGTCTGAAAATGGACAAGAGCAACGATTGTATTTCGACAGCAAAAAAGAGCATGATCTTGTTCTTACTCCCTCATTAGATCTTCTTTTGTTGTCAAAAGGAAAAAAGAAAGATTATACGATCCAAATTCACAATGAAGGCTATTTAGAAGAAGAAAATGTGGTTGTTTCTGTGGTAGAAAAAAACCAAATCATTTTTAAGAAAGAATTTTCAACAATACCTCTTATTCTTCTCGCTATTTACTTCTCGTATTTTTCCCTTGAAGAAGGTGAAAAGCAGCTTGAATTTTCCATTTCTACTGCTTCCCAAAGATTATCACAGGTAAAAACACTTCATGTCTCGAGTCAACCTATCACCCGCATTGGTATCTTATGTTCCAATACTCTTGATCACCAAAAAGAAATTCAACAGCAATTAATGCTAGAAGATATCAATAAAGATTTGTCTCGTCGATTGTTTAATATTGAATTACAAGCAGTTCCTTTTGCCCCAGATCACAATGGACAAACTTCATTTGATCGACTGGAATTTGACATTATCATGCTGTTTGCCCAACCTGAAAAGACTCCTCATCAGTCAGAACTATTACATCGCCTAGTCGAATTTGAAAAAAAGGGCGGTTTGATTATTGGAATGATTCCTTTCGGATACGGAAAAAGCGATCCGCAAGTGAATACTTTACTACAGAGTTTTTTTGGAATTGATGAAAAAGAAAAGCTTGCTATTGTGCAAACCAACAACAAAGAAGATAAATTGTATATCCAAGATAAGCGATGGCTGCAAAGCTTTCGTAGAGAATATCGGCTTCGTACTCCATTTAACTTATCCACCTTAAAGCCAAGCTGGAAGGAGGCAAAGCTTTTAAACGAAGCAGTTCTTGTGGGTACAAGCCCCATTAACGATAATGCATGCATTGAATATAAGAACCGCATTCTTTTTACCGGTTTCTTAAATACTGACTGCTTTAACAGCCTTGATGACTCCTATACTTTCTTTTTGGATTTTCTTCAATTCGCAAAAAACTGTTATATTCAGAAGCAAGCAACTTTTTCTCCATCCATAGACATAAAAACTCCATCTGATGAAACCAAGAATAGACAATCCCATGCTCAAGGATTGAACGATTATTTAGCCAAAGAACCCATTTTTCCTTCTTCATGCCAGGTATACAATGATACCATTTGGATTGCTACCATAAATGGTTTTTACAAATCAACCCTTCAAAATCCTACTGAGTTTTCTTTTTCCCCCTATCCTCCAGATTTGATTGAAACTATCGGTCCAGAATGGTTTAAAGAGCAGCTTTCGATTCCATCTCGAAATCGATTTCGTTTGTATCAAGACCAAGTGGTGTTTTATGGGAACGAAGCGTTTTATGTGTTTCACCCTGAAAAATCCCAAAAACTATTGACCATACCAAACGTTGTATATGAAACCTTTGTTATACCACTCCAGCAGTTTTCTGATGTGATTGATTTTGAAATTTACAACCACCACCTTTATGTTTTAGATCGGCAGAATCAAATCACTGTTATTGATATTCGAACTGGAAAGAAAATCTTTACCTTCCCAGATTCTCAGCAAAATAGAACCGATTTAGACTTTTACCACGACCAACTTCACGTATTAACCAAGGAACACCAAATCACCGTGTTTGATTCCTTTGGCGCTTATCGATCTTCAATATCTCTTCCTACTCACCATCAGTTTCATTCTTTCCATATATCTGATGAGGGAATGATCTATATCGCTATTTCTGACGAGAGACATTCTTTTTATGAAATTCCTGTTTACGTCTCCAGTTCAGGTTCAACTACTCGTTTGAAAAAGTCTTTTTCTATTTCCAATGCACAACTGGGAGATATTGAACAATTCTTTGTTTGTAAAAATCTTTTTATTGGATTGTTTGCATGTTCCAATACAACAGATCTTCTATCTTTTAAAGGAATATGGCTTGCATTCGATTTGATCGGGAAAAACACCATCTTTGCTACTTCGTTGGAAAAAGAGTACTACACAAATATTCATCATACTTTGTTTAGTTCTGATTGTTGGGTGACTAAAAATGGAACCGTTGTTATGAAACAGCAGAAACCCCTTCGACATATTGTGGATATATATTCACCTGAGCATTTTTACTGGCAAGGGTCGATCGTTATCACCGATTATGCTCCTGGTTATTCGTTGGTTGATTTTTCATTTCATCCAACAGAAGAGTGGATTTATGCTATATTTCAAAAAGATTCACAATTGCTTTTAGTAACTCTTGATCCAATTCAGCCAAATCGATGGCATAAACTTGAGCTTCCCGTATCCAATCCTTCGACAGTTCAATCCTTTTCTCTTTTTCAAAATATGCTCTTTTTTGTACATTCGAATGGAAGAATTGAGATAGTAGACATCAATCAGAGAAAAATTATGCAAGAGTTCTATCCATCCTCTAAGCTTAAGGAAAATTATGCATTGTCTACCAGCCAAGTGCTTGCTGATCAAAAATATATCTACGTAGTAGATGGTAGAGGAAATCAAATTTTAGGGTTTACTTATACGGGTGATTTTCTTTTTTGTCACTCTCTACAATCATTGATTCCTGATACTTATTCAAAAGCAGTCCTTCTTCAAAATAGTGAAATAGCCTTGCTGCATCAGAAGAATAAAACCATACAATTGTTCGGACAAGGAAAATTCACCAAACAGTATTCTTTGGAAAAAATGTATCCACTTTCATTTCAAGCAACAAAAAACACTTTTTTTATCATTGACTATTATTCTGGAATTTTAACATATTCCCGGTAAAGTTGTTGTTCAAGTTTCTTCTTTCTTCTCCCATACTTGTTATACGTCCAAATTTTTATAAGCTTAATACTTGTTTTTTAGTGCACAATTTGTTTTACCTTAGGAGGTAACATGAAAAATAGTAGTAAAGTCTGGTTTTGGATTATTCTTGTAATTGTAGCAGTGTTAGCTATTGTTCTAATTTTCCGAAGTGAACCAAAAACTAATGAAGACCAAATTTCAAATGGTAAGTTTGATTACGAGGTGATCGAGATTATACAAAATGAAATGTATGATGAGCCTTCAGAGGTAACTATCAAGAGTTTAGATGAGTGGGAGCATTATTGTTCTGACACAGAATGTACAGTCAATTTTGATGAAAAAATAATTGCAGGCTACAACCTAGGAATGCGACCTAATAGCGGGTATGCTTTGCGAGTAGACAACGTAGAATCAACAGAAGAGGAGATTGTCATCCATGCATCTGCCATTGTACCTGGAGAAAACTGTATAACAATGCAAGTGATTACCTATCCAACAGCCTATGTTAGCATGGACAAGACAGACAAACCAATCCGATGGGAGATCTCTTCTCTTGTAGAGGACTGTTAATCTCATACAATATTTCTTGATTTCTAAACATTTTTTTTTACAATTACCCTGAACAAAATTCCGCACATTTCTCCATAGTGGTGGTCATCTGGTATGACTCTGGAGAAATGGAGGCGAACCACTTAGGAGGATACTTTGGGCATTGTTAGTATGAAAAGTTTATTAGAAGCTGGAGTGCATTTTGGACATCAAACCAAGCGTTGGAATCCAAGAATGCGCGATTTCATTTTTACCTCTCGTAATGGAATCCATATCATTGATTTACGTCAATCCTCGGACCGTGCTGAACGAGCATATTTCATGATTCGTGAAATGGCTGCACAAGGAAAGCGATTCTTGTTTGTTGGAACGAAAAAGCAATCACAGGATATCGTAGAAGAAGAAGCAAAAAGATGCGGTCAGTTTTATGTGAATCAAAGATGGTACGGAGGTACTTTAACCAATTTTGTAACAATCCGCAAGCGCGTTGACCGAATGAAAGAACTTCGAGAGCTTGAGGCAAGTGGAGAATTGCAAAAACTACCCACAAAAGAGTACGCAAATTTAAAAAAAGAATTGGATCGACTAACTAAATTCCTCACTGGCATTGAGAACATGGATGATTTGCCTAGTCTAGTTTTTATCACAGATACCCACAAAGAACACTTGGCAATTTTAGAAGCCAAACGTCTTCGGATTCCTACAATTGCTATTTTGGATACCAACTGCGATCCTACATTAATTGATTATCCACTACCCGGAAACGATGATGCAATTCGTTCCATACGGTTTTTCACTAATTTGATCGCAAATGCTATCATTGAAGGACGAGAAGGCTATCAAACAGAAGAAGAACCTCAAAAAGAAGATGCATTTGAATCATCTGAAGACAATACAACTCCATCCGACGTTCCTTCCAACGAATCTTCTGTTGATTCTCAATCAGTAGATGATTCCACCCCTGTCGAAACTCTATAATAACACTTGAAAGGAGTCAAAGATGTCCATAGATATGAATTTGATTAAAGAATTACGTGCTCAGACCAGTGCAGGCATTAGTGATTGCAAAAAAGCTCTTGAGGAAAACAATAGCGATTTTGAAAAAGCAGTCGAATTTCTTCGTAAAAAAGGATTGGCAACCGCTGAAAAAAAGGCATCTCGTGAAACCAATCAAGGTCGAATAGAAGCATATATCCACCATGATGGTAAACTTGGAGTTCTTCTTGAGGTGGATTGTGAAACAGATTTTGTTGCCAACAACGAAGAGTTTAAAAAATTGTGCCACAATATTGCCATGCAAATTGCCATTAATGATCCGGAATATGTGAGTCGAGATCAGGTACCTGTAGAACGCATTGAGGCTGAAAGACAGATCTATCGTGATCAAATGAAAGATTCTGGTAAACCGGAACACATCGTTGAAAAAATCATTGATGGGAAATTGAGCAGTTTCTACTCTGACAATTGTTTGTTAGACATGGAAGACATGTTTGAAGGTAAAAAGACAATCGGAGAAATGGTCAAAGAATTGATTGGTGTTATTGGAGAAAACATGACCGTTAAACGATTTGTGCGTTTTAAAGTCGGAGAAGAGTAAATTGGATTCGGAGCATCGACATCCTCGGTTTAAAAGAGTAGTTTTAAAGCTCTCTGGAGAAGCATTCCAGGGCAATAATGAATCGGGTATCGATCCTCATTATTTAGACCAATTGTCCATTGCAATTCAAGCAATTTGGAAACATGATATCGAGATTAGCATCGTGGTTGGCGGTGGTAATTTTTGGCGCGGCCGTGATGCTAATCTTTTTGGTATGAAACAAGCACAAGCTGACCAGGTTGGTATGCTTGCTACCTTAATGAATTCACTAGCACTCCAGGGCATATTGGAGCGAGACGGGTTACCTGTACGGGTTATGAGTGCAATTCCTGTTCCGAGTATTACTGAATCCTATATCCGGCGGAAAGCTATACGACATTTAGAGAATAAGAATGTTCTTATTTTTGCTTGCGGAACCGGATCACCGTTTTTCTCGACAGATACAGCTGCAGCCTTAAGAGCAGCAGAAATCGATGCTGAAGTTGTTTTAAAAGGTACCAATGTCGACTATGTGTATGCAGAAGATCCACATTTAAATCCAAATGCAGAAAAGTATCATACGATTAGCTATACCGAAGTGCTATCAAAGAATTTAAAATTTATGGATTCTACGGCAGTGTCTTTGTGCCGAGATAATTCTATCTCCATTATTGTCTTTTCAATCAAAAATATAGATAATTTACATAAGGTATTTTTTACGGATCAAATTGGAACACTGATTACAGGCATATAGCAAAGGAGGCATTACATGAATCCTGAAAAACGTGCTATTTTAAACGATGCGAAAGACCGAATGGAAAAAACAATCCATTCCTTGAAAGAAGACTTGTCTCAGATTCGAGCAGGCAAAGCAAATCCCGCTATTCTCTCAAAAATACAAGTTGCTAGCTATGGTGGGCACATTTACATTAATCAAATGGCCAACATTTTTATCCAAGATATTAAAACCCTGGTAGTTGAACCTTGGGATAAAAACACTTTAAAAGACATTGAGAAGGCTATTGAAAAAGCAAATATAGGCGTAATGCCTGTTAATGATGGAGAGCGCATTCGACTCCCTTTTCCTGCTCTTACGCAAGAACGCAGAGAAGACCTTGCAAAAGTTCTACATAAAATGGGGGAAAGTGCCAAAGTGGCAGTTCGTAATATTCGACGAGATGCCAATGATCATCTAAAAAAACTTGAAAAAGACAAAGTGATATCTGAAGATGAACTTCATCGGGCAGAAAAAGAAGTACAAGAATCGACAGATAACCATATCAATACCATCGATAAAGAAATAAAGAATAAAGAGATTGAAATCCGAGAAATCTAGTAGCCCCACTCATGTTGCCATTATTATGGATGGGAACGGACGGTGGGCAAACCAACGAGGTTTGGCTCGTATTGAAGGCCATCGTTCTGCCCGAACTGCTATTCGAGATTCTATTCGTGGATCAAAAGAAGCTGGTGTTCGGTACTTATCACTTTTCGCTTTCAGTTCTGAGAATTGGAAGCGACCTGCTTCAGAGATTTATCCCTTGTTCTCTATTTTTACTGATTTTCTTATTGAGGAAACACCTTCTTTACACGAAGAGAATGTGCAAATTCATTATTGCGGATGTTTAGATAAATTTCCAAATCGTCTCCAAAAGGAATTCCATACTGCCTGCAACCTTACCAAAAACAATACAGGCCTATACTTGAATGTGTGTATGGATTTTTCAGGCAAAGAGGATATTTTGCATTCGGTACGTCAGATTGTTCAAGACGAACTTCGTGTGGAACAAATAACTGAACAAGCTATAGAAGAACGACTGATATCCAAAGAAGTTCCTCCAATTGATTTATTGATTCGGACTTCAGGAGAACAACGGATTAGTAATTTTATGCTATGGCATATTGCTTATGCAGAGCTATATTTTGATCCTACCTTCTTCCCTGATTTTCGTAAAGAAAACCTTCTTAAGGCCATTGAATCCTACAAAAATAGAGATCGACGTTTCGGCTCTATTCACTCATGAAATCTAGCAATCTCTATAACCGTATTCAAATTGGTATCATCGGTGTTCTTCTTATTGCAATTTGTACGGTATATTCACTTCAATTTTCCTTTTTGTTTGCTATCATCTGGGTGTTGTGTGCTATTGAGGTGGGGCAAATATTAAACCGTATTCATCACAAAAAGTATACTCCTATTCAAGTTCTGATCTGGATTCTTTTCTCTTTACTACTCTCCTTTATCCTGTTTGTGTCATATTACTCTATTCACGACTGTATAAGTAGTCCATATACTTTTTCTATACCACCAATTCTTCCTATTCTTTGTTTGGTTTTACTTTTAATATTGTGGTTATTTTCGGTCAGCCAGCTTTTCTTTCATGTGCAAAAGAAGCTTATTTTCTACACAGGAGCAATATATCTCGCAATTCCTTTTACTCTCACCATTTTGATCCGCTTTTTTTATGGGTGGGAATATATCGCACTTTTATTCCTTGGAACCTGGTCGATGGATATCTTTTCCTACATTTTTGGAATGACTTTGGGTAAACATAAAATTGCTCCCACTCTTTCTCCTAAAAAATCGTGGGAGGGTTTTATTGGGGGGAGCATTGGATCTATGATTTGTTTTCTTCTATTCTTTTATTTTCTAATTCCTCATCCTATCACGGTGGCTACCTGGATATTTTCTCTTCTACTCCCCATCATTTCTTTTTTTGGCGATCTTTTTCAGTCCAAATTAAAACGATTGGCACAAGTAAAGGATTCAGGGAATATTCTGCAGGGTCATGGAGGAGTATGGGATCGATTTGATGGACTACTCTTCTATGCCCTTGGCTTCGGGTTCTACCTTTTGGTGGTTTTCCCATGAGCTCCAAACCAACTATTGCCATTCTTGGTGCTACAGGTTCTATCGGAACTCAATGTTTAGATATTCTTCGTCAATATCCCGATCATTTTCACCTTCAACTA
The DNA here is from genome assembly GCA_040767255.1 of Caldisericia bacterium. Classification (GTDB taxonomy): domain Bacteria; phylum Caldisericota; class Caldisericia; order UBA6126; family UBA6126; genus JAGLCW01. Next base: position 97,694 of record JAXGOZ010000003.1, on the reverse strand, counting down.
ATCACTGCAAATCAAAAAGTAGATGCATTACTACGTATTGCAAAAGAACACCATGTTCCTACTATAGCATTTCACGATGAAACTGTCTCTATACCGATGGACATAGAAAAAGAAGTGATCATCGGAAGAAACAATATCGTAGAATTTTTTCAGAAACACTCCATTCATACGGTAGTGTTTGGATCCTCGGGTGTGGAAGACTATGATATTCTTCTACATATCTATCCATATGTGAAGAGAATATGCATCGCCAGCAAAGAAATTATCGTTATGGCAGGATCGACGGGACTACTGGATACAATTCAAGATACCACTCAGTTACTACCGGTTGACAGTGAACATGCAGCTGTATATCAGTTAATGGAAAGATATCCAAGAGAGTATATCCATAAGGTATATTTAACTGCATCAGGAGGACCTTTTTATTCACAATCATCCAATCTATCTGCCATTAAATGGGATCAGATCACTCCTGAAATGGCATTGAAACATCCAACTTGGAAAATGGGGAAAAAGGTTACAATCGATTCAGCAACGATGGCAAATAAAGGAATTGAACTACTTGAAGCCAGGGCATTGTTTTCTCTATCCCCTACGCAGCTTGGAGTGGTGATTCATCCACAAAGTATTGTGCATGCCATGATCGAGAGTATAGATGGAGTTGTTTACTCACAAAATTCCTGGCCAGATATGCGTCTTCCCATCGCCTTTGCATTGTTTTATCCTGATCGAAACGTTATCAACATTGGAAAACCGGAACCATTCTTTTTCAATCCTTCTTCTTTGACGTTTCATGCTGTAGAAGCTGATCATATTCCCACGCTGGCATCTGCCTATTGGGCTCTACAAGAAAATACTTACTCTCCTATTGTATATTTGGCTGCAGACGAAGTCGCAGTCGATGCATTTTTACATTCGCAAATATCTTTCCTTCAAATCGCCAAAGTAATACAAGAGGCTTTACACCGATATACGTATGAATCGATTGATGTTCTTCATCCCGTAGAACAATATAAAAAGTTACAAAAGAAAATTCGAAGCGAATTGATCTCCAACTAAAAATCTTACAGCTTGTTCTTTGGAATGCGATCTTATTTAGATATAATGAAGAAGAAATTAGCCGATAAGGAGATAAAATGAGCTCTCAAACCCGATATTTTATGGGAATTGAAGTTGGTACAGCAGGGATAAAAGTTGTGTTAGTAAATGAAAAAGGTCATCCAGATCATTCGAGCTGGATGGAATTCCCAACATTAACTCCTAAACCTTTATGGGTAGAGCAACATCCACAGGATTGGTGGAAAGCAACCATTCTAGCTATCCAAAAACTCTTTATGGATGGAAATGTTCAACCTTCTCAAAATAGAATGTATCGGTTTGACGGGTCAAATGCATGGGCTTGTAGGTTGTTGAATGGTTCCGGAGAAACCATTCGTCCTTGTATGTTTTGGAATGATCAACGTAGCAAAGAAATCTGTTCGCGAATCCGATCAGAAATCGGTAATGCACATATAAAAGAATTAACCGGAAATCGTCTTTTTCCTGGATCTACCATGCCCAAATTAAAATGGGTACAAGAAAATGAATTCAATCATTTTGCGCAGGTATACCGTTTTGTTTTACCAAAAGATTACCTGCGATATCGATTGTCTGGAGAAATCTTCACTGACGTTACTGATGCATCCGGTACAGGGCTTTTTGATGTAAAGAATCGAAAATGGTCCAAAGAGATTTTAAAACGACTTTCCATTTCTCCTAACATTTTACCCGATGTATTCGAATCTACTATACTTGCTTCAAAAGTGAACCATGCTGCTTCTCTTGTGACTGGGCTTATTGAAGGAACACCAATTATTGCAGGATGTGGATCTCAAGAAGCACTAGCAGTATCTTCGGGTATTTTTTCAGAAGGAGATGTTGCTGTCAATATTGGTACATCAGGAGTAGTGTTTACTGTTACAGATGATTTTAAACCACTGCCAGATGAAGCACTTCAGAACTTTTGCTATATCACAAAAAACAAATGGCACTACATGGGTGTTACTCTTTCGGCCGGCGGGGCATTTCGCTGGTATCGAGAACAATTCGGTGAAATTGAAGAAATTGCTTCTTCCAGGCTTCAACAAACAACGTACGATTTGCTGACTGAATGTGCATCTTCCGCTCCTCCCGGAGCAGAAGGATTGCTGTTCTTGCCATATCTTACAGGCGAACGTTCTCCCTACGATGATCCAATGGCAAAGGGAGTGTTTTTTGGATTTGGTCTTCGTCACAAACGATCCCACTTTATACGCTCTGTCATGGAAGGGATTACTTTTGCACTAAAGGATTCTCTTGAATTGATGAAAAAAGCACAAATACCTATTCATGAAATTCGTGTCAGTGGAGGAGCAATGAAAAGCTCTTTATGGAGACAAATGCTTGCTGACATTTTTGACCACGAGATTCAAATTGTTCGCGAGACAGACGGTGCTGCATATGGAGCTGCCTTAATGGCAGGTTTAAGTACAAAAGCTTTCACCAAAGATCATCCCGTATTTGATAGTATGTCTATTGTTCAACCAGCATATTACCCGGAGAAAATAGTGAAACATACAAAAACGAATACCAACGCTTTCCGATCTCTTTATTCTTCTCTCCAAGACGAATTTAAAAAGATCGAATAATCCCCTTCGACACTCTTGCCAAAATTATATCCAAAGCCAGCTCTATTAAATCATTGCCATATATTTGAAAATTGATACTATAAGAACCACCCCTGAAACCATAAAAACGTCCAGGGGTGGGAGATTACTTGGATTAGATGAGCTTAATTACTTCTTTGAATAGGTCTTTGTTTTCTTTGATTACGGATTCATTGCCGATAACGCAAAAGGCTTTTTTGTTGGTGACATCCTGTATCATCTTGGCAAATTTCTGAATATCAGAGGGTGTAGTTTGTAAAACTTGGTTTCTTTCGGCTTGTCGATCTTGAGGAGTAATGCCTGAGAGTGCAAGGATGGTAGCAGTTGTTCCCTTTGAAGCAGGAGTAAGAGGAGTATCCATAGATCCGATTGTACCAATAATAAACTTGTTCATGCTAGTTTCTGATTCCTGGAATGATTGGATGTATTGATAGGCATTTTGATATGTTTCTAGAGTTTTTGAAAGGTTTGGATCTCGATACGATCCAAATAGGGCAGAACCATCTTTACGAAATACCGAGAACGCACCATATGCTCCCCCCATAACGCGAACGTTTTCATAGAGGTAATTATGCGATACGATGGTGCGTAAAACATTGAGTTGACCAGACCAGTCATAACCAAGTTGTTTGTAATCAAATCCTTGTGCTACATATTGTATGTTACCAGGGGTGATGAAGCCTTCATTTTTTATTTCTAGCGGTATTGACCAGGTGAGTTCTTTGGATGGAGTAGAATGAAATTTCTCTTGGAGTGATGAAAAAGATTGTTCCCATTCTATCTTTAAATCGGGTGAACAAGTAATGGATGCTATCATGGGCATTGTGGAGAAAAGCTTATTTGCTACTTCCGTTAACTTCTGAATCACATTTTCTGCTTTGTTTTCAAATGTTTTTTCCAGGTCTTTTAAAAACAAATAGTATGAAATGCCAGATAACAACTCAGCGATGTAGGCACTTTCTGACCAATAGGATTGAATTCGTCCCATTGAAACAATATGTCCTCGTTGGAGCAAGTTCATCTCAATGCGAGATCGTGTAAACTGAATGTTCTCTAGTAGTCTTTTTGAATCAGTAAACAGAGTGTGGTGTAGGATAGAAAGCAATAAGTCATTTCCGATGTTTACGTTTCCTTGTAACACTTTCAACGAAATTGACGCTAAACACTTGTACTCGTCCATGTTTTTCGCACTTGAGATAATGGAAGGTGAAACATCGATGCCACCAGTGTGAATATTGATTTGATTGTCGAGTTGGTCATAGGTGTATTGTGTTGTATCCATCTTGCCCATCATGTCAAAGAGTAGACCTACCCATTGCAAGTCTTCCAATGGCATTGATTTCAGGTTGAAATACAATGTCTGATACAGAATCCCATTTGTGTCGATATTGTGATAGTGAACTGTTGTAGTAGAAAGGTCTTGAATCTCCAAAGGAAAATGATCAACTTCTTCTTTGACATCAGATCTTTTCAGCATTGGAATAGAGGCAATATCCTGAGGGGTGTCGGGTTTCTTCTGGAATTCTTCCAATTGCTTTTCGTCTTCGATGATTTGTTGAATTTGATCTTCGGAAAGAGAGTTCTTAAACATTTTCATTTTTTCAAGAAATTCGTTTTGCTTTTCCTCATTCATTCCTGGTTTGGGCTCTAAAACAAGCAAGGAAGAATGAGAATTGTGTAACAAGTTTTTCTGGATAAACTCTTCTAAAGCTTTGGTTGTGAGCATTTTTTTAATTTCTTTCAAAGAACTCTCATAGTGGAGTGCCAGGAAAGGATCATTGTTATACAGCCAACTAGGAAGGATGTAGTAGATGCTGTACACTAGTCCTTTAGGGAAACCACCAAAATCAGCTTCGCGAATCGAAAATTCTTTTGAATTGATGGCAGCTTGTAATAGATCTTTGTCAATTCCGTTTTCCACGATTTTTTCTAGAGTAGATTGAATGATGGTTTGAAAGGCCTCTTTCTGATCAGATTGAGCATTTTTGGCAATAATGGAAAAGACAGGCTGTTGTACGTCTGATTCCACACTTCCAAAAATATCTTTTCCAATACCAGCATCCAGGAGTGCTTTTTTGAGTATGGCTGCTTCAGAATCCAGCAAGACATAATTCAAGATTTCTAAGGTGAGTACATTGATAGGATCGGATGAAGTGCCAATGACATAATGCTGGGATAAATAGGCCTTATCGTCGGTGGAATCATCTGGTGAAATGGGGTAATAGTGGGTTTTTTCAATAGGAGCAGAAAAAGGTTTTTGATTCTCGATATCAGAATGCGGAGCTTGATAATCAAAATCTTGTAAATATTCATCGTGAAGAAATTGCAGATGTTCTTCGATATTGCCGTCTCCATATATGAGAATGTAGCTATTGGAGGGATGATAGTAACGTTTGTGAAATGCTTCAAAATCTTCTTGAGTTAGATCAGGTATAGATTCTGGTATTCCTCCAGATTCGTTTTTGTAGGAGGTATCAGGGAACATTGTGTGTAATATTTCTCGGAAAAGAACAGATTCAGGAGAAGAAAAAGCTCCTTTCATTTCATTGTAGACTACACCACTTATAGTAGGCGTATCTTCAGGAGATTTTAACTGATAATGCCATCCCTCTTGTTTTAAAATCTCAGGAACCGAAGAGATGCGAGGATATAGGACGGCATCCATATATACGTTCATCAAGTTGAGAAAATCCTTTTGATTCCGACTTGCGACAGGATAGATAGTTTTGTCTGGAAAGGTCATGGCATTCAGAAAAGTTTGTAGCGAACCTTTCACCAATTCCATGAAAGGATCTTTGGTAGGGAATTTGCGACTGCCGCAGAGAACAGAATGCTCTAAAATGTGGGGTACCCCCGTATCATCTGGAGCTGGCGTGCGAAAGCCCACAAGAAAAACCTTGTTATCATCATTGTTGCTTAAATATATGATTTTTGCCTTGGTTTTTTCATGTTCAAAGAGATAGGCTGTTGTTTTCAACTCTTCGATCATTTCCTTTTTTTGCAGTATATAATTTTTCATATTCATGAGTACTCCTTGCATAATAAAATCACGATATCAATTGTAATTGTTCTTTTTCAAAATGCAGTTACGAATGAATGAATCTTTTCATTTTTCATAAAAATCTTAGGTATACTGTCTATATGAAACATCGATTTTTGTTTGCTGATGCGGATATGTTTTTTGTCTCTGTAGAATTCTCCTTACAGCCTTCTCTTCGTGGATTACCTGTTGTGGTTGGAGGATCTAGTGGCAGAGGTGTCATTACAGCTGCATCCTATGAGGCTAGGAAATATGGAATTCATGCAGGGATGTCTGGGTATAGGGCTCATCAACTTTGTCCTCATGGTGTGTTTCTGAAAGGAAACTACAGAGCATATTCAGATTTCTCAGATCGAATGTTCTCCATTTTTAGAGAGTTTTCCCCCAATGTTCATGTTCGGTCTATTGATGAAGGTTTCGCAGAAATATCCTCCTGCCTTTCTTTGTTTGGAGGAGAGGAGCAACTAGCCCTTCAACTTAAAGATGCCATTTATGAACAACTTGGGATTACCATCTCCATAGGAATTGCAAGCACAATAACATTAGCGAAGATCTGTTTAGAAGATGGTAAACCTGATGGATTAACTATTGTTCCCCAAGGGGGTCAGAAAGAGTATCTACAAGATCTTCCAATAGGGCGAATACCAGGCATTGGTGAAAAAACAAGACCTTATTTCCATAAAAAGGGAATTCTTCGGATTGGGGATCTATATCGTTACACCTCCAAAGAAGAGATGATTCGGCAGATTGGGAGCTATGGATCGTCTTTATGGAATTTGATTCAAGGATATTCAACTTACGAAAGTGAACAAGAGCATGAGAGAAAATCGATCAGCAATGAAAATACTTTTTATCAGGCGATGTCCGATAGAAATATGATTGAAAAAGAAGTTATGCGATTGTCGGAAAAGGTAGGATTTCGGATTCGCAAGCAAGGATTGAAGGCAAAAACGATTTCTGTCAAAATTCGATATAAGAATTTTACTACCATCACCCGAAGAAAAACTGCACAATATGACCTAGAGCTTGATAAAGATATTTTTCAAATGGCATGGTCACTAATTCAAAAGGAGTTGCATTCGCCTATTCGACTAATCGGAATAGGATTGTCTTCTTTAGTCGATAACGAAGATTTATTTTCATCGTTTTATGAGAAAGACCGTCAGTTTCACAAAGCTATTGATTTGGTACGAGAAAAATATGGAAGAAAGAAAATTTTTCATGTTCGATAATACGAATATATCATTTCTTTATTCATACGGATAGGAGATTGAGATGAACAAAACAATTGCTATAGTATGCACACTTTGTTTGTTGCTTGTTTCTTGCGTAAGCGATACACCGACAAGTGATGGACAATGGGTTTAAAAGACTGGTCCCGAGATAGCTACAGAAATTCATCAAAGCATGGAGCTTTCGTTGGAAGAACAGAAATACATGGGAGCTTCTATAGGGATGATTCATCAAAACAAAATACAGCTGATGAAGGGATATGGCAAAACTAGATTAGATGGTGAATCTGTCACAAAAGATACATTGTTCCAGATTGGTACAGCTACTCGTTTGTTTACCTCTGCTTTGGCCGGATTAATGGTCCAATACCGTCAATTTGAGTGGAATTCATCGATTCAAGAATTTTTGCCAGAATTTGCATTGGAGAACCCTTGGGTGACAAAATCTTACACAATTGAAGATATCCTGCTTGAAAGATCTGGCTGGAGTCCTCAGGCAGGGCAGTTTCTGCCACTTTTGGGATTTGAAGAAGATTATATTCTTGCCCAATCTTCAAAGTTTCAGGTGCATTCTTCTTTTCGCGACTCCTATTCTCCACAAAACATAACTCGACTATGGCTTACAAAAGTGATTTCGGAAGCAACAGGAAAAATGTGGTATGATGTATTGCAATCAGAAATTCTTGACATAATAAACATGGAACTTTTGGTGGGAACCTCGGAGTATTACCAACAAGAATTCTGCTCCTTCCCCACTTATATAGATTCTGATGGAGAATTACTGGGATATCCAATAGGAAGTCATGCCATGATGAAAGTACCTGAAATCATGAAATCTGCCATGGGGGCTTCTTTGGATTGTGAGGATGCACTGAAATGGATTCAAATATTTTTTTCCTTAGATCAACAGAATAGTTCCGTTTTGGAAGAAAAAGTTATGCAAGAACTATTACAGCCGATGTATAGAAGAGGAATAGGAATGTTTTCGGAGAATAGCTTTTGTACTCGTAGTGGGTGGATTTATGAGAAAATCCACAACGAGGAAATATATTGGTGTATTGGTACTGGATATGGGTTTGCTTCTTTTTTCATGATGATCCCCTCCCAGGAAACAGGACTTGTACTCCTCACTAATACAAGCAATCAAAGCATGTACCATGAGGTTGCTTCCATTTTTATTCAGGGGCAACTTCCTATAGAGGATTTTTTTCAAGCAACTCCAAATGAATTGGCCATGCAATCCGATGAAGTTCCTTTGCGATTGATGTTTGATCCTTTAGAACCTGATGCATACAAAGGAATCTATGAGCATGATGTATATGGTCAAATTGAAGTTGTAACCAACCTTGATAATATAGGAATTTTGTTAGGCGAAACCAAAGAGTTTCATGAACTTATACACTACAATGCCGATGTGTTTTATTTTAAAGATCCCAAAATACTGCCTATGAAAGTATTCGTTTCTTTTCAAAAAGAAGGAGATGACCAGATTGTTTCTTGTACAGTGGATTACATGAAAGACACCTTGAATCCTTTTTTTAATAAAGAATAGCACTGTGGACATGATTTAAAAACATCATAAAGGAACGCCATGCTTCAGTCAGAACCTATTGTCATTTCTATTTCAATACGAGAATTTGTAGAATCCATCTTTCTGCAAGGAGATTTATTTTTTGCAAAGTCATTGCAAAACGTGATGCAGGAAGGCATTCAGATTCATAAAAACTGGCAGACTATTCAGCAAGAGCAAGATGAAAATTATTCCTCCGAAATACCTCTTTTCTATGAATACAAAACCAATGACTTCTTGTTTCAGTTTACAGGTCGTATGGATGGTCTTATCATTCGAAAAAACCAATACTATGTAGAAGAGATAAAAAGCACAGTGTTACCTCTTGAATCTATTTCTGAGAGTACCTTTCCTGTACATTGGGCACAAGCAAAATGTTATGCATTTATGTATGCACATGAAAAACAAAAAGCAAAAATGAATGTTATTGTAACGTATTATCAGAAGGAAACAGGAGAAACCCGTCAATTCCAGAAATCGTATACATATCAATCACTCCTCACTTTTTTCCATTCTTTGGTTCAACAGTACGAAAAAAGTATTCTCCAAGAATATCAATGGCAAATTCATCGCAATGAATCCATTGAAAAACTTACGTTTCCTTTCTCTTCTTATCGAAAAGGACAACAAGATTTGATTGATTCAGTGCAGGGAGCGACGCAGAATGGGGATACCTTATTCGCACAGGCACCCACTGGTATTGGCAAAACAATGGCAGTTCTGTTTGCTACTTTAAAAAGCATTCCCGAAACAGGGCTCTCAAAAGTGTTTTATCTGACTGCCCGAACTCCTACCCAGAAAGTTGCAGAAAAAGCTCTTCAGTTATTGCAACAGAATGGGCTGCAGTATCGATGTATAACGCTAGCTGCAAAAGAAAAGGTTTGCTTAATGGGTCTTCCTCATTGCATCGGCGATGAATGTCCTTATGCAAAAGGATATTACGATCGAATCAATGAGGCAATCAATGGCTTGCTGGAGAAACAGCAGTTTTATTCTGTTGAAGATGTTGTGTTAACAGCCCAGAAGTATTCGATTTGTGCATTTGAGTTTTCACTGGATCTGTCGTTAAAATGTGATTGTATTATTTGCGACTACAATTATGTGTTTTGATCCGAAAGTTTTCTGAAACGATATTTCTTTGGCAATACAGGGAAATGGGAAATATGCTTTTGATTGATGAAGCTCATAATATGGAAACGTGCACAAGAAATGTTTTCTGCTGAAATTTCTCAATATCAGATTCAAAAGAGTCCTTCAAGAAACAAAAGCATTTGATGATTTGCAGGTGACTTTGCATGATTTTCTTGAGTACATTTGATCTTATTCAACATCGAATGGAAGCTGAAGAGACAGAAAATTACTACTACTCCGCAGGTACCAGAAGATTTTTGTATTGAGGTTGAAAAAAGACACCTTGATGCCATGAAAAACTTTTTTAGAAGAAGCAATTTAAAGATGTACCCTATTCTCTTGTTGTATTATTTTACGATTTGAAACATTTTTTAAAAATCCATGATTTGTTTGATTCCCATTTTCATTTTATTGCCACAAAAAAGAAAAATCAGGACTTCGCTGCAAAGAGTTTTGTATGGATCCTTCCAGTCTATGCAAGAACATTCTACAAAAAGCTATACATCTGTTTTTCTTTTCTGCAACATTGTCCCCTATTCAGTATTTTGTTCGTATGTTGGGGAGAAGAGAATCTGTACAGTTTCGGACGGATTCTCCATTTCTAAGAAAATTTACATGTTGTTATTGAAAATGAGATTTCAACAAAATACAAAGAACGACCTCAATCGTTTGAAAAAATTGCTTTGTATATACGATCAATGGCTGAAGCAAAGATTGGCAACTACTTTGTCTTTTTTCCTTCTTATGCTTATATGAACAAAGTCTATGAGACATTTCAACTGATCAAAGGAAAAACCTCATGTATTCTCCAAAAACCAAATATGAACGAAAAAGAAAGAAATGAATTCCTAACGTCCTTTTCTTTCCCTCACGGTAGATCTCTAGTTGGTTTTGCTGTGATGGGGGGAATCTTTGGAGAAGGTATTGATTTAGTGGGAGATCAGCTATCGGGCGCGATTATAGTAGGGGTAGGGCTACCCTCGATCAATTTGGAAAATATGGTTTTAAAGAAATACTTTGACGAGAATGAAGAATCAGGTTTTGGATTTGCATTTGTTTATCCTGGAATTAACAGAGTATTGCAAGCAGTAGGACGAGTGATTCGTACGGAAGAAGATAGGGGTGTAGTCTTACTGATCGATAAACGTTTCGATCACCCAAATTACCGTAAGCTTTTACCTGAAGAATGGGGATATGTACCAGGAATTCACAATCCAAATCTTTATGCAAGCCTATTGAAAGAATTTTGGAAGGATATTTAATACAACTATTCTGAATCTATGCCAGTAATGTTAATAAAGTTTGAGGGGCTACTGTAAAGAGTCTTTTCTTTCGATGGTTTATCAGGGATTGTTACATACGCACACACAAAGTAAATATGGTCTTTTGTTTCATCATACTCCTCAATCGTAATCTGGTACAAACAATCAGAATCTGGCACCATATCGTCATATGAAATGCTTTGCAAAGGCTTTCTTTTCCCGTCTACCCATTCAAATAGAGTAAAGCCGTGAGCTTTGTATTGGTAAGAGAAGCGAAAATGAAGTTTTTGATCTTCTTTTTCGACCTGGACATTTTCCGGTGCAAGAGGAGGGTATGCTGGTATCGTTGCTCGAACAGCATATGATCGTATCGTTCCACCAATGCCTTGAATACCAATCTGATACCAATAGGTTTCTCCGATTGTAACATTCGTATCAGTCCAGATTGAGATGGTTCTGTCATTGGTTTGATGGATCACTTCATAGGAGCTATTCTTAGTTCTTCGGAAGATTTGAAGAGCTCCAGGTTCGGAAGTATTATCTTTCCATGTTACTTGAACACCATTTTCAGAGACATTTTCGATAGAAACCATGGTTGGGATGAGTGGACATTCACATAAGAGCCGAACATGATTGAATATAACTGGATAAAACTGGTTGAAGTCTGTGTAAAAAAAGCGATGGTTTTCATAGATTTTCAACCATTCTCTGGTGTAATCTATGTATACAAAAAAACTATAAATATCTTGTTCTCTTTGGGCATCAAAAGCTTCTGTTCCATATTCCTGGTAAGTGAAATATTGAGAAACTCCTCTGACAATATGCTCCGTCAGACAGCTTTGCCAATCAAGAATTTTCTGATATCGCATCTGTGTTGATATTGGTTTGAATAGTTTTGAGGTAGCGAATATTTCGGTTTTGTGATCATATATCATAGGATTTACATAAGCATAGCTAAAGCTTTTTAAAAGCTGCTTGTGTAGATCGTCAGGACCAGCCCAATAGGGATTACGATCTCCCTTTTTTTCTTCTACGTCATACGGCCCAATAAGTGCATAGTAGTTTTTATCGACATGAGTTCCATACCCAATTTCACTGAATAGCGGAACAAGGATAAGAGAATGAGATCGGTCTGAGAACCCAAAATAATTCTCGAGCATTGATATCGTGTTTTTGGAGCCTAATTTTTTTTCGACTTGCTCTATACAATCCTGATAAAACAATTGGTGTTGATGATAAAACCCCATGAAATCGGTAAGTTTGGCAAAGTCGCGAAGAAGAACTAAAAAGTCATTTAAATTTCTCTCACCACCAGCCTTATCAATGATTTCTTTCGTGAAAGGAGTCATGATTTTGAATTCTGGTGGATTGGACAGGTGTAGCATGAAAGTTGAAGGGATTTCTTGGGAGAAGCCATAGTTGTACCACATCACACTAAACATCTCAATAGCAGGATGTCCATAGTGCTGAAAAAAGGTTCCTTGAATTTCATACATATAATCAAAATCTAGCTCCGACATAGGCCATGCGCCTATCATCATCTGCAAGATAGAAATGAACTCGGTTCGTGGATCAATAGTAACATTAACTTGTTTTTTTGAAGTATAGGTGGAATGAAATCCGTTTATATGAGAAGAACGAATGGCATGCACAGAAGAGAGTTGCAAGCTAGAAGACAAAAGTAAACTGATACATAAAAGTGACAGCAAAAGTTTCTTCGAATAATGAATCATTTTCGCTCCGACAAAAAAGATTTAACTAGAATAGTAAAATAGAAAAAAAAAGGTTCAATCTTCATTGGTTTTTTCCATTTTCTGTATTTGTTCGATAAGTGTTCTTAACCTTTCTATTAGAAGTTCTTTTGCGGATTCTGGTTGATTTTCTGCTAGCAAAAATATGTCCCGCCACAATGCAATGCTTGTGTATTCTCCTTCAATGTATATTGAGCTACATAGATCCTCTTCCATTACCGAGAAAATTTGTTTGAGTGCATGGTTTTCTGCATAATTTGTAGTAACACTGTGATAAATAATAGTACCTTTTTCTGACTCTGCCTTAAATGTTGTGTTTAATAATTCAATAATCGTATTTTGCAAAAAGATACAAGTGTCACATTTGTCTTCGTGATGAAATTGGACAATCTCTGCGTGGTATTCAGGAAGGTTCTGTGTTTCCCATTTTTTTGGAAAGTAGCTTTGAGTTTTGTAAGATTGTGAACTTTGATTTGGGGAATCGTGCAAACAGGTATCACAATCATGTGTGCAATCCATAAAGCCATGAGAACAACTACTACAAAAAAGAACAAGAACCAAGCTTAAAAAAATATGTAGTATATGTTTTACCCAGTAATTCTCTCTCATAAAGACCTCTGTGCATATTATATCATAGTCTTCGGTGAAAAAGTTACGATGTGTTTACTTCATTGAATTTTCATGCGATGATCATACAATGGAGGTAGAATCTAGAGAACCATGGGGGGACTGCTATGAATGTTGGAATCAATGGTTTTGGTAGAGTTGGAAAGCAGATATTAAAAGTATTGCTGGAAAACTACCCAGATGTGAATGTTGTTCAAGTGAATGAATTAGCTCCAATTGAGACGTCTGCTTTTTTATTTAAACACGATTCTGTATGTAGGACTTATCCACAAAAGGTGCCGCTGATAATGGATTTTTTGGTCATCGGTGAACATCGAATCCGAATGTCACACGAGAAAGATCCAAGAAACCCTGATGTGGGACCCTTCAATTGAGATTATTATTGAAGCGACAGGTGTTTTTACAAAGAGAGAACTTGCTGCAAAACATTTGAAGGGGAATATTCGACAAGTCATCATTACTGCTCCTTCTTCTAACGCCGATTTGATGATAGTGATGGTGTAAATGAAAGCTTGTTTGATGGTACTCAGCACAAAGTCATTTTCTAATGCCTCCTGCACGACGAATAGTCTTGCTCCGGTTGCAAAAGTACTTCATGAAAATTTCCACATAGTGTCTGGATTTATGACCACAATTCACTCATATACTGCTGATCCAACGCCTTGTGGATGCACCGCATAAAGATCTTCGAAGAGCTCGAGCTGCGGCGAAAGTATTATTCCTACCACAACAGGAGCTGCAGCAGCTGTTGAGTAATTGTGATCCCTGCAAGCAAAGGGAAAATTAACAGGAATTTCTTTGCGAATACCGACTTTGTTTCAATTGCGCGATTTTTTGTATGCAATGTAGAAAAATCTGTTACAAAAGAACAAGTCAGCATGGCGCTAAAGGAATCCTCTGAAAAGAACTTAAAAGGTATTCTGGGATGATATTCTGAAGAACCTCTTGTTTAAAGGATTATGTACAAAATCCCTTGTCGGGGATCATTGATGGTTTGTCTACAGATGTCATTGGTGGAAACATGATCAAGATATTGAGCTGGTATGACAATGAGTGGGGATATTCTACGAGGATAGCACAATTGGTTGATTTTGTCCGATTGCAACTAAGCAAATGAAATCAATCCGAGATGCTAACGTAACCAATAAAACTGTACTTGTTCGTGTAGACATGAATGTTCCCCTGGATAACCAGGGGAACATAACTTCTGAAAGCAAAGAATATTGGCAAATCATCCCAACTCTGAATTTTGTTATCACAAAAAGCAAAAGCTGGTCTTGATAACTCATCTGAGTCGACCAAAAAACCAAGTCTATTTTTCGAACAGAGAAAATTGCACTTCGACTTGGTCAAATACTGGGTCTGATATATCTGTGGAGTATACAACCGAGATCGTGGCCCAAATGTACATAAACGGCTTCAAGAAATTCCATATGGAAGTGTTTTAATGCTGAAATATTCGTTTTCATCCAGGAGAAACGCAAGGTAGCCCAGAATTATCAAAAGCTCTATCGGAACCAGGAGAAGTCTATGTAGATGATGCTTTCAGCTGTTGCCATCGCGACCATGCTTCTGTCACGGGTATACCTGATTATCTTCCATCCTATGCAGGATTTCAGCTTGAAAAAAGTTACGAAATTAAACCACCTGAACGCGCATCCACAAAGCCCTTTTGTTCTTTTACCAGGTGGTGCAAAAGTATCTTCCAAATTAGGCTTATTAAAAAAAGCCCTTCTGGGAAAACTAGATAAACACAGCATTGGCGGAGAATGGCTTTTACGTTTTTGAAAAGCCCATTAGAGGTATTCTGTTGGAAACTCCTTGGTTGAAGATGACAAGCTTGATTTAGCTGAAGGAATTCTCAAAATGGCCGAGACGACAGATACAAATGTAGTATTACCTATTGATTTTGTTGTTACAGATCGAATCCAGAACCTACAATAATCAGCTGTCTCTTTATCAGATATTCCTGCTGATATGATTGGTGTGGATATTGGACCGAATTCTAGTCAGTTATTGTACCAAGAAATGATTCCTGCGGCTACCATTCTGTTTAATGGCCCTATGGGTATTTTTGAAGTTTCAGAATTTAGCCGTGGAACAAAAGAACTGTATAAACAAGCAGGTACTATTCAGCATGCTTACAAGGTTGCTGCTGGTGGTGATACGGCAGCAGCTATAGAAACTTTTGGATATACCAATTATTTTTCCTATATATCGATGGGCGGTGGTGCAACGCTGGCATATATTGAGGGAAAACAATTACCCGGAATACTAAAGCTGATGAACTAGGAGTTTCCATGAAGACAAGTGAAATTAGAAAAATGTTCTTACAGTTTTTTCAAGAGAAGAACCATAGGATTCTAGATCCTTCTCCTTTGCCAATTGATGACCCAACTCTGCTTTTTACTGTAGCAGGAATGGTGCCCTTGAAGCAGTACTATCTGGGAGAATCTGCACCCTTATCGCCACGAATGACATCTTCTCAACCTTGTCTTCGAACAAACGATATTGAAAATGTAGGAAAAACTCCAAGACACCATACGTTTTTTGAAATGTTGGGAAATTTTTCCATCGGGGATTATTTTAAGCAAGAAGCAATTGATTTTAGTTGGGAACTATTGACATCTGTATTCAAAATTGATGAATCTTTGTTATGGGTAACCGTTTACCCTGAAGATGAAGAATCTAAGAAAATATGGAAAAAATATGTTCCTACTCAGCGTATTTTGGAATCCAAAGAAAATTTCTGGCAAATGGCTCCCGTCGGTCCATGCGGTTTTGATTCGGAAATACACATTGACCTTGGTTCTGACATTGGGTGTAAAAAATCGACTTGTAATCCTTTGTGTGATTGCGGACGGTTTTTGGAAGTATGGAATCTAGTTTTTATGGAATTTAACATGAACGAAAAGGGAGAAACTCTTCCGCTCCCTAAAAAGAATATCGATACAGGAATGGGGCTGGAAAGGATTTCCTGCGTATTAAATGGAGTTCAATCCAATTATGACACAGATCTTTTTCTTCCTATTATTCAGAACATTGAAAAATTGAGCGGAAAAAGCATGAACGAAAAAAGATTTCGTTACAACATTATTGCAGATCATGTTCGTGCCATACCTTTTTTAATATCGGATGGAGTGTTTCCCGAAAATAGTAAACACGGATATGTTTTGCGCAGGCTTATCCGAAGAGCTAAACTGTCGGGACACTTGTTGGGAATTCATCAAACTTTTTTACCCTCTTTATGTGAACAAGTCATTCATCAGATGGAGGATCAATATCCAAAACTACGTTCACATCAAGACACTGTTAAGACCGTTGTTACGAATGAAGAAGAACAATTTAGCAATACTCTAACCGATGGATACAGGATTTTTGAAGAAGCTGCCTCTAAAGTGGCGTCTATGTTTCCTGGTGACATTGCATTTAAACTTCATGATACATATGGGTTTCCAGTAGAACTTACAAAAGAACTACTAGCTGAAAAAGGACTCTGCCTTGATGAAAAAGAATTCCTTTCACTTCTCAATGAGCAGAAACAACGTGCAAAAACATTGCATACTTTTTCCGATACCATCACAGAAACGGATTATTGGGTAGATATCCGTAATGAAATTGGGAACACTACATTTTTGGGGTATGAAAGAGATGCCACCAGTGCGGTTGTTCGCAAGATACTACTCCAAGGTGAACCGGTACCTTCAGCCAATCAAACTGAAAAAATATATACCGTTTTTGTCAATCAAACGACGCTATACCCTGAAAAAGGTGGTCCCATTGGTGATCGGGGAACAATTCAATCCGATCATGGATTGTTAAAAATTCTTCGAACATTTTCTCCTGTTGAAAACTTAATTGTGCATGAAGCACGACTTGAAAAAGGTCAAGTGCAAGAAGGGGATGCTGTTCAGATTACGGTTGACATTGAATTTCGTAGAGGAATACGAAGAGCTCATACTGCCACTCACCTTCTTCACGCCGCATTAAAAAGAGTCATCGGAGAATATGTGAATCAATCTGGATCTTTTGTTGAACCCGACTCCCTACGGTTTGATTTCAATGCCTTTGAAGCATTAACAATGGAACAAATCTATCAAATCGAAGACGATGTAAATTATTGGATTGCTCGATCAGAGTACGTCAAAACCGAGGTTAAATCTTTGCAACAAGCAGTTCAAGAGGGTGCTACAGCGCTGTTTAAAGAAAAATATGGAGATGAAGTGCGAATTGTAGAGATTTGCGATATTTCGAAAGAATTATGTGGAGGACTTCACGTAGCAAACACTTCTGAACTCCGCTTGTTTAGTATTATTAAAGAATCAAGTATTGGATCAAATCTACGCAGAATCGAGGCTGTTGTAGGAACCAAAGCAATTGAAAAATGTCGCAATGAATCAAAACTTGTAAAAGAAGCCAAACATATTATTGATAAACCTGGTGTTGACTTTATTCAGTCTATTCAAATGCTTCAGGAAGAAATGAAAGAAAAGGACAAAGAAATTCAATCCTTGCGAAACTCTCTTCTTGCTTCTTCTGCTTGTGACCTAATTAAGAAAGCAAAAGATCATGGAGCATTTTCTTTATTGGTCCATTCACTGAAAGATGCAGATATGGATATGCTACGGGGATACGCCGATCAATTAAGAAGCAGAGCAGAAAAACCAATTTTACTATTCATTACATCTACAACCAAAGACAAAGTAATAGGAGTAATAGCTAGTACTGGTGAAATAAACTGTAAAGATGTAATCAAGCACTTGCAAAGTAAGTATTCCTTGCGAGGTGGTGGAAATCCTAAGTTGGTTTCAATAGGCGATCTTCAATCCTCTGATATCCCGGGTATTGCTGCAACGCTCCAGGAATATCTCCAATACCGTGAATAAAAGACTCTTAGGGTCAACACAGATTGTAGTTTCTGAAATGGCCTTTGGCACGCTTGTTCTAAGTCCATTACAGGCCAATGTTTCACCTAAAGAAAGCCAATATCTGCTAGAGTATGCTTTTGAACAAGGTATCAATTTTTTTGACACTGCTCATCTATACCAAACCTATTCTTTTTTTACCCATATACCCTCTCATATTAAAAACCAAATGGTAATTTCTTCAAAATCTTATCAGCCCGACTATGAGGGCATGATGGAAGAGATTGAATACGGACTAAAAGAGATCAATCGGGATTATTTTGATATCTTTATGCTCCATGAACAAGAAAGCATCTATACCTTAAAAGGGCATAAAGGTGCTCTGGAAGCTATTATGGATGCGAAAAAACAAGGTAAAGTACGAGCAATAGGTATCTCTACACATTCTGTTGAGTTAACCAAGCAACTGCTGCTTCATCCCGAGTTCGAAGTCATTCATCCAATCTTTAATCAAGTAGGGCATGGATTGATTCATGGCACACTAGAGCAGCAAATTGAGAATATTAAAAATCTTTACAATGCCGGAGTAGGTCTTTTTGTTATGAAGCCACTTGGTGGTGGAAGGTTGTACAAGGATTTTTATGATTCTTTATCGTGGATCCGAGATTTCCCATACAAGCATGCTGTTGCAATTGGTGTAAAAAATAAACAAGAACTCATTGTTGATATCGCAATATTTGAAAAAACATATTCTCCTGAAATGGTCCACGACCTACACCTTGAAGGAAAAAAATTGTTTTACAACCGATCACTGTGCTGTTTGTGCATGCAATGCACCAAAGCTTGCCAGTTTAATGCTCTGGAGTATTGTGCTGAAGAAGATAAAATTCAAATTCATTATGAATCATGTGTCACATGTGGATACTGTGTAGCCCACTGCACTTCTTTAGCACTCCGCATTCTATAACTATGGTATAATGGAGTTATGATAGTTGCTTTTGATTATGGAACAAAGAATATTGGGGTTGCTATAACCGATGAAAATGAGATTTTTTCTTTTGCAAAGTGTTCAATTTCTACGGATGAATACTCTCAGCAACCTATGATTCTATTGACCAAGGTTCCTCAAATTCAAGAAGCCTCTCTTTTAATAGTGGGACATCCCAGAAATTTAAAAAACCAAAGTACAGTATCAACGCAGAATGCTGAAAAGTTCTCGCAAGAATTGCAACAACTGTTTCCATCTAAAAAAATTCTTTTGTTTGATGAGCGTTTCACCTCTCAAATTGCCAAACAAGTAACACACACATCCAAGCATAAAACCAAAAAAAGAACGCTAGAAGAAAGATCTCAAAAAGATATGATAGAGGCTCAAATATTACTACAAGATTATTTACAGAGAAGGGAAAATGAAGTATAGACGCACAATTGATATTCATTCAAAGAAAAGCCGTATGAAACGGAACACACTGCTCTTAATCACCATTTTGGGTATAGTATTCTTCGCTGGTTGGATGGGATTCTCATGGTTCCAGGATGGCATTCGAGTTTCCTATCATGGTCCTGTCTCTTTTGTGATTGAAGATGGGGAATCCATCGATTCAATTTCTACCAAGCTTCATGAACTCGGATTAGTCGGGAATCCAGAAGTATTTCAGTTGTATCTTCGTTTTCAAAAAGTGGATGCAACTATAAAAAGTGGAGAATATGAAATGGAGGATGGAATCCGAGATGTTCGAGAATTGGTGGGGTGGTTAATTCAAGGTCAAGAAAAGGTGTACACCTATACTGTTCCAGAGGGCTGGACGATCAATCAAATTGCCATGATGCTGTACCAGGAAAAAATGATTGAAGATCCGCTGGAATTTATTGAACTAGCCAAAATGAATGGAGGATGGTTTCCTTTTCGCTTCCAAGAAGAAGTTCTTGAAACGGACTCTTTGGAAGGGTATCTGTATCCTGAAACCTATTACATCTCTCAAGTCAGTTCAAAAAAAATCATTGAACAAATGTTGCAACAGTATGATAGTTTGATTGAAGATAACTATATCGCTCGTGCAAAAGAATTAGGATGGACGTGGAACCAAGTGATGACGCTTGCATCAATAATAGAAAAAGAATCAGTTGGATCTGAAGAAATGGAGCTTGTTTCCTCTGTTTTTCACAATCGACTACGCGATCAATGGCCTCTTCAGTCCTGTGCAGCTTTGGAATATGCTGTTCCAAGGGAAGGCTACGTTTTTTCTGAACAAGAACTAAAAACAGATACCCCCTACAACACGTATCTTTATCCTGGTCTACCTCCAACTCCAGTTTGTAATCCTAGTTTAAATGCTATTCGTGCAGCCCTTTGGCCAGCAGAAAGTGATTATTATTTCTTTGTTTCAAAGGGTGATGGAACACATGCATTTAGCAGATCATTGGAGGAGCATAATCGCAATGTTCGCACATACATTCCATGATTGGGGAGAAATAGAGTATATCGTTCGGCTACCCAAAGAAGACATCTGGTTTGTACAGAACGTTTTACATACTAGTGAAGGAACAGCTCTTGTTACTCTAGCTTCCATGAGAGATTCTTTTGGTGAGTTTATTGTCATTACGAATACGGATCAAGAACCAACTTTTTTACGTATCTTGGAGGAAATCAAAAAAAAAATTCCTTCTATCCAATATGTAGTCAGGGATATTTAGGGTATGTATTTTATTCCACCTAAACCAGATAAAATTGCTACATCTTTGGTTACTATCCCAATTTCATTGTTGCAAAGCTGGAATATTGAAGGAGTGATTTTGGATGTGGATAATACAATTTTACCCCGTACATCCAATATGATCGCACCCCCAATAGAAAAATGGATTTTAACATTGAAGGAACAGTTTAAGGTTATCATTGTATCCAACAATTCAACAAAGAAAATTAGTCGGGCTTCTCAACCCCTACAACTTGCCTATGTTTCTTGGGCATTAAAACCGATGCGGTATTTTTTCTTGAAAGCCGCGAGAAAAATCAACGTAGAACCTTCCAGGATTTGTGTAATTGGGGATCAGTTGTTTACAGACATAAAAGGTGCGAAAGCTTGTAACATGAGGGCAATATGGGTTCCCCCGCTAGACCCGGAAAATGATATGATTTGGACAAAAAAAAGAAGAAAGAAGGAACAGTTTTGGATACAAAAATGGAGTTGCGATTTCTCGCTAAAGATTTAATACCCCTGCATTACCGAAAAAAATATCAGATTCGAAATATTGATTGGGATGGTTCTTCTCTTCATTTCGATTCAGATATTCCTGTGCCTCCAGAAATCCATGATTCTATTCTACAGGAACTTGGACTTGAAATACCATTTTCAAAAGATGAAAATGCCCCATTAAAAGGAGACGAAACACTGGAGTGTTTTTTTTCTAATGCATTTCAAAGACGTACTACCGATATACACTTTGAGACCCAAGAAAAAAAGGTTAGTATTCGGTATCGAATTGATGGGTATTTACAGACGGTAGACTATATCCGTCACGAAGAATACCAAAAAATGATTCGTGTGATAAAATTAAAAGCTGGACTGGATATTACAGAAAACCGACTTCCTCAAGAGGGAGGTTTTCGCCATGAAGCAGGTCAATTTGATATCCGCGTGTCCATTGTACCTTCTCTATATGGAGAAAAAACAGTTCTTCGGATATTGCCAATACAAAAAGCATACAATACCTTACAAACGCTAGGGATGACAGAGGACCAGATTCGTATTGTCCAAATGGCTGTCCAAAAAAGAAGTGGATCCATTATTGTAAATGGACCCACAGGTTCTGGAAAATCAACAACCCTTCATGCAGTTTTACAAGAAATTGATTGCAAGGCCAAATCTGTTCTGTCGATAGAAGATCCCATTGAAATTGTTGATCAAAAGATATGTCAGTTCCAAGTAAATGAAGCATTGGGTTTAACATATGCAGAATACTTGAAGCGAGTACTACGGCAAGATCCAGATGTTATTCTGTTGGGAGAGATTCGGGACAAAGAGACAGCACGGCTGGCATGTGAAGCATCATTAACCGGGCACTACGTGTTATCGACCATTCATACAAAAACAACAGCAGATGTGGTTTTACGACTTCTCGAAATGAAACTTGAGCCATTTCTAATTGCAGACGCATTGCAGCTAATTATCCATCAGCGTTTGGTGCGTAAAACCTGTCCATATTGTTCATTTGAAGAACAAATTCCAACGCCGCTCCAAGATTTGCTCCAAGTTGAAACCCAAAAAACAGGACAGGGCTGTTACTACTGCAACAATACAGGTTATTTGGGTAGAATTGGATTGTTTGAAATCAATCAGATTAGCGAAAGAGCACGAGATTTTGTTTTTTCTTTTTTATCTCATGCAGATTTGGATCAATGCATGCAGCTTCTCAATGAGGGTATTCGGTTTTCTATGAAAGATCATGCATCTATTCTCGTTAGGAATGGACTAACTACATACCAGGAAGTACTTCCATGTTTGTAAAGAATATGTCATCGAAGCGACTGATTTTATCGTCTCAGGAAAAGCTTCAAACGCTTTTTCAAATCAGCTTAATGTTGTGCCAAAAAATATCCATTGTTCAGTCGCTAGAGATTGTGCTTCAAACCCAAAAATCCAAAAAGATTCAAAAGGGTTGCCTATATATCTTAGATCAACTATCCCATGGCAGATCAGTAGCTGAATCTGTAAACTCTATCTTCAGAATCCCTACCTATTTTTTTGCAATTCTTCAAAGTGGAGAAAAAACAGGGCATTTAGGGTCGTACTTAATGGAAGCATACTCGTATGCAAAGAAACAGTCCGACATGAAGAAAGAGCAACGATCACAAGCTTTTTATCCAATTTTTGTCTTTGTTTCTACCTTTTTATTGTCCTGCAGCATTGTTGCATTTGCTATTCCAAATATGATATCAATGGCACAATCTCTACAGTTGAAATTACCATCCTCAATTCTATCAATTTCTTCTTTTTCAAATTGGCTGGGGGATAATTGGTCATTTCTAATCTTGGGTTTCTCCCTATTGCTGGTAGTTCTTTACTATTTGTACAAGAATAATCGGTATTGGGTGGATTGGATTTTACTGAAAATTCCTGTTTATAAATCACAAGTTCGGAAAAAAGAACTTCTTTCGCTGTTTTCTCTTCTCTCTATGTTACTGAAAGATCAAATACCTTTGGAAAAGGCGTTGGAATTATCATTGGAAACTATTCAGAAAGAACCCCTCCGAGATGAATTATCATTGATTTTTCAACAAATCCATACTGGGGAATTAGACTTTATGCAGTTTGCACCATATTTTGGAAAACAAGTTTCCTTTCTTGCCTTCCTAAAATCCAGTGTCAACAAAGAACAATTCATCGAAAATACAGATTTTTTAGTTTCAGTCATGTCCAAAGAAATTGAAGATCAGAAAAAAAGAGTAACAAAACTTATTGAACCAGTTTCTCTAGGTTTAATTGGTCTAATGGTACTCTTTGTCATAACAAAAGTGTACCTGCCCATTTTTGAAATGTTTGGATCCATGGAATGGATGAGTGGATTCTAGTAGAATTCATGATAGACTGATATACAAAGAATTTCAATCGAACTCATGGAGGATGCCGTGAAACAAGATGAAAAGCCTTATGAAAATTTTGAACTTGATGATGCTGAAATCTCAGAGTCAGGAACATGGACACCTAGACCAAAATCAAAAACAAAATCCAATGTACCAAAAATCATATCGATTGTGGTTGTGTGTATTGTTGTTGTCGGATTGATATCCTATTATTTCCTACCTGGCGTGCCTTTTTTTGGTTCTCGTTCGTCGAAGCAGGAAGCTACACCAATCAACAATGGTATTAGTGAAGAATCTCCTATTGTTGTTGGTGAATATGATGATTCAGAAGAAATTACAATACTCAAAGAAGAAGCCATGACGCTTTTTGGAGAACAAATTCAAGCCTACTTCTATCAAGATCCTGAGGTTGAAACCAAAATTAATGATTTTGAAAGTAAGATGAATGAGATTGTTCAGGCTATCCATGAATACTATGTTATACAAGGTAATGGTGGTTGGGAAAAGGCAGAGTTTAGTTTTATTGATTTTTTACAAAAACTAGACTACGAAGGGGTTCGACTCAAACAGTCTTCTGTACCGTATTATTTGGATCGACTAAAAGCTCTTGAGGGAAACAATGAAGAATAAATTATCTCAATACCTGGAACTAGCACGCTCTATGAATGTCCAATATGCTGACATTCGATATGAAGAGATCCAATCGCAGGAGATATGTGTTCGAAACGAGTCTGTAGATGCAAATCGTACCTCCACTAATGTTGGATATGGTGTTCGAGTTTTGAAACAAGGAGCCTGGGGCTTTTCTTCTAGCGATATACTGCATCCACAAAGTATAGAAGAAACCGTAAAGCAAGCTGTTCAAATGGCTGAAATCTCAGCAAAAGTCTCTTCTCAAAATATCCAGCTTGCTGCAGTTCCTGTTGTTGAAGACATTGTGCAATCTGTTGCTCAGATAGATCCTTTTGACGTTCCTTTACATGAGAAGATTGATCTATTAAAACATTCTTCTTCTTTAATGAAGATTCCTTCAGTATTTTTGCGCGAAGCATCCATGTCATTTCGAAAGATTCACAAATTTTTTCTTTCCACAGAAGGATCTTTTATAGAGCAAATTCGACATGAAACCGGATGTGGAATTACGGCATATGCCAAAGGGGATCAGGGAGATATGCAGAATAGAAGTTACCCCAATGCTTTTGGGGGAGATTATTCTACATACGGATACGAGTTTGTTCAACAAACTGATTTACCCGGGCATGCTCTGCAATGTGCACAGGAAGCAGTTGCATTGTCTAATGCACCGCTTTGTCCTTCGGGCACAAAAGATATCATTATTATGGGAAATCAGATGGCTTTACAAATTCACGAGTCAATAGGACACCCTTCTGAGCTTGATAGAGTGTTAGGAAGCGAAGCTGCTTATGCGGGTACTTCCTATATGACTTTGGACAAAAAGAACATCTCTCAAATTGCCTCCACAATCGTTGATATTACTGCAGATGCCACTGTACCGGGATCATTTGGTTATTTTGGATACGACGATGAAGGAGTGAAAGCACAAAAAGTATTCTTGTTAAAAAGTGGTGTGTTGGTTGGTTATCTCAATTCTCGAGAGACTGCTTTTGTAACTGGAGATACACCGATGGGTGCCATGAGGGCAGATGGATACTGGAATTATCCTTTAATCCGAATGACTTCTATCAATCTTTTGCCTGGAAATCAATCTCTTGAAGAGATGATACGTGATATTGATGATGGTATTCTTTTTGATGGAATAAAAAGTTGGTCTATCGACGATCGACGATTGAATTTTCAATTTGGGACTCAATATGGCCGAGTTATTCGAAATGGTCAGTTACAAGAAGTAGTCAAGAATCCTACTTACGTTGGTGAGTCTCCTTCCTTTTGGAATTCTTGCGACGCCATAGGAGATGAGTCGCAGTATCATATATACGGAGTTCCCAATTGCGGAAAAGGAGAACCAGGGCATTTAATGAAACTCTCACATGGAGCATCTCCAGCGCGTTTTCGAAATCGAAAAGTGGGGGTTATACAATGAGTATTCTCAATACAAGCTTAGCACAAAAAACGAAACAATATCTTGAAGAGCATTTCTCTGGATGGGAATATCAGGTCTCTTTTCATCAAACAGAATCTACCATGCTACGTTTTGCAAAATCGAACATTCACCAGAATAATCGCTCCATCCAGAACACTATTGACATTGAGTTGGCAAAAGAATTACAGGTTGCAAAAACGACTCTGAATGCAGAGAATATTGAAGATGTTGTTTCATCGATAAAGTCTTTGCAATCAATTTGCGAAACAATTGCGGAAAACAAGGAATTTTCAGGGTACCCATCACCACCTACCCAGATTTATTCATTACAGGAAAATCCAGAAATTGAACTGGATGCCTTTTATGAAATGGGATTGTCGTTTTTCCCACCCTATTTTCAAAAAGTAACAAAGTCATCTTTCGAAGCCTTTGGGAGTTTTTCCTTTACCAATGCTCGAGTAGCTTTTTTCAACTCAAATGGCCTTCAAAATGAGTCCAAATCTTCTTCCGTGCAGTTTCAGTCTCAAATCATGAAAGATAGAGTTTCTGGCTATGCACAATCTACTGCAAAGACATTGAAAGAAATTGATATCGACAGAGTAGTTGAAGAATCCATTGAAACGTGTTCCAAAGGTTTTTCTCCAGCCATGATTGAGCCCGGTGTATACTCGGTTTTCCTGAAACCAGAAGCAGTAGCCGATATCCTTCGAATGCTAGCCTTCATATCTATGAGCACAAAAGCAATTGATGAAAAAAGATCCTACTTGTCGGGGAAGATGGATCAGCAAGTTATGGATGATTGTTTACAAATCACCGAGAATCCTCTTCATCCGTTACAGATTTCACCATATCTCGATAATCAAGGGTATCCTCATGTAAAACCGGTACACATGATTCAAGATGGTTGTTTCAGAGAAATGGTGTATGACAATAAATATGCCAACAAATTAAAATCTCAGAATACCGGGAATGCCATCTCAACACAAACAGGTCCGATTCCTATGAATTTAGTTCTTGAAGCCAAAGAAACCATGAATCCAGAAGAAATGCGATCGCAAATGAAAAAAGGAATTTGTGTTACTCGGTTTTGGTATGCCAATCCCGTGAGCCCAATTGATGGAGAAGTAACTGCATTAACAAGAGACGGCACATTTCTTGTTGAAGATGGAGTTGAAAAACCAATCAAGAATCTTCGATACTCAGACAATCTGTTTAAAGTTCTTTCTCATGTTTTAGCAGTGGGGAATGATTCTCGATTCCATGGTTCCTTTTATGGAGGAGTAGTAACCCCTTCCTTGCTATGTGAGAAAATGCGTTTCACAGAAGTGTTGCCAGAGTAACTTGCTGTTCATTCAATAGGATTCATTTTTTTAATGTAGCGGTATATGGATGAAAAATCTTCATCTTCCATGTTGTTGTTGCACAGAGCTGTATACAGGTTTTTTGCAGCATCGGCTGTGAAAAGTGTATGATTGAGTTTTTGTGATAATTCTGCAACTAGATTCAAATCTTTTTTCATGCACGAATTACTAAACTGTGCAGTAAAATCCTCTTGTTCTAAAGAAGGCTTTTTTGCTCGAAGTACTAGTGAATCACCACCGCCATTACTTAAGATTTCCAATACCTTCGACTTATCAATACCAACTGTTTCTCCAAGGTGAAGCGCTTCTGCCAATGTTGTCATAAAAGATCCCAGGCATAGATTGTTGATCAGTTTCATTTTGGAGGCTAAACCAGGTTCAGACAGATAATAGATATGTCTTGATAAAACCGACAGTAATGGACGTATCTTCTCATAGGTTTCTTCTTGGCCACTGACAAGAGTTGTCAATGCTCCTTTTGAAGCCGGAATAACACTTCCTAGTACGGGTGCCTCAATATACTCAACTTTTCGTTCTTTACACATCGAATAGAAATCAAGAACTTCTTCGAAGTGGTTCGTTGTTGTGTCAATGATGATTTGACCTGATTTGCAATGCGGGAGAAGTTCGACGAGGATTTCTCGTACTGCTTTACTGTCATATACATTCAGAAAGATGGTTGCGCATTCTTTTCCAAGAGATGATAGAGTTTGTGCTATTGGTAAAGATACATCTTGAAATACATCTTTTGATCGGTTCCATAGCAAAAGGGAAATATCTTTTTCAGACAATCTTTGAATCATAGCTTTTCCTAGATTACCATATCCAACAAAACCGATTTGATTGTTCATGTTTCCTCCTAGGTCATTGTTATAAAAGTTTATTTTTTTTCTAAAACAGCTTCACCTACTTGAAATAGTGCATATTTCGCAAGTAAAGGTCCAACGATTTGACTATAAATAACATTTGCTACAACGATTGTAATAATAAAATCAAATTCTGGAAAAATATTCTTTACAGTCAATGCAAATCCTATGGGTACACCTGCTTGCGGTAACATGGCGTAACCTAAGTATTTACTAATTTTGGGAGGTATTCTGGCGATCTTTCCTGCCCATTGGGGACTCCATATTTTTCCTATAGACCGAAGAATAATAGTGGCAAGACCGATCCAACCTAGGGATGGAAGAGTTGTAATATCAAGATTCGCTCCTGAAACGATAAAAAACACCAGCATAATGGGAGGAGAGAAGTTTTCAATAACAGAAAACACCTCTGTGGATTTATTGGAGAAATTTGACATTGCTGCTCCAATTGCCATGCAGCATAAAAGGTAGGATAAATGGAAAACAGAACAAAGCCCTGTTGCCAAAAGAAGCATAACCAATGTGAACAACAGATAGTTTGAATTTCCTTGAATGCGTTGGCATACATACGCTAGGAGAAGACCTAAAATAAAACCCAAACCGACCGATAGAACGATGTCAATCAGGGGGAAAAGGATAGAAAAACCAATATTCACTGTTGTACTTCCTAGCATCAAACCACTAACAACAATGATTGTATTAAACAAAATGATGCCCACCGCATCATCAATTGAAACAGCAGCTAACAAGAAATTGGTGAAGGGTCCTTTGGCTTTGTATTCACGTACTACCATAAAAGTACTAGCTGGACCTGTAGCTGCAGCTATAGTGCCTAATATGAGAATAGCGGGGATGGGCAAGCGAAACCAGTGATTCAACAGAAGTAATCCCATTGCAACAATAACAGCTGTAAAAACAGATTGCAAGATAGAGAGAACTGCACCAGATTTACCAATCAATTTTAAATTTTTTAACGAGAAGGTTTCTCCAATTGAAAAAGCAATAAAAGAAAGTCCTATTTGTGCAATTACAGAATCATAGGACATCAGGGTGGGGCTGATTAGATTGAACAGAGAAGGACTAATAAGCATACCAATGACAATGTAAATCAAAACTGCTGGATAATTAAATTTTTTCAGAAGCAAAGATCCAGC
This sequence comes from Caldisericia bacterium, assembly GCA_040767255.1. Taxonomy (GTDB): domain Bacteria; phylum Caldisericota; class Caldisericia; order UBA6126; family UBA6126; genus JAGLCW01. The sequence goes on along the minus strand of JAXGOZ010000003.1, from coordinate 68,508 downwards.
TAATGCAATACTCCCAATAATACCTATGTTTAAAAGAAGATTGGACGTTATGAATTCCATTTTAGAACTTTCAATGCTCTACTGATGCCTCTCCAGTTTGGAATAGCGCATATTTTGCAAGTAAAGGACCTATAATCTGACTATACACTACGTTTGCTACAACGATTGTAGTGATAAAGCCAAATTCAGGGAATGTATTTTTCACCGATAAGGCAAATCCTATCGCTACTCCAGCTTGTGGGAGCATAGCATACCCAAGGTATTTACTTATTTTTGGTGGTAATTGGGCAATTCTACCAGCAACTTGGGTTCCCCAAATTTTACCAATAGAGCGCAATACAATTGTAGCCAAACCAATCCAGCCAACGGTGGACAGAATTGTGATATCAAGATTTGCACCAGAAACGATGAAAAACATTAGCATAATGGGAGGAGAGAAGTTTTCGACAACAGAAAACACTTCGGTGGATTTGTTTGAGAAATTTGAAAAAGCTCCTCCAAGGGCCATGCAGCATAGTAGATAGGAAAGGTGGAAAGAAGCACAAAGACCTGTAGCAAAAAGAATCATCCCCAATGCAAAGATTAGATAAGTTGAGCTACCGTTAATCCTTTGACATGCATAGGCCAAAATAAGACCTAAAACAATGCCCAATCCCAGAGAAAGAATGATATCGATTACGGGAACAAAGATTGAAAAACCAACATTCACCATGCTTTTCCCAAGCATCAATTTACTTACTACAATCATGATGTCAAACAAGAGAATACCAACTGCATCATCAATTGAAACAGCTGCTAATAAGAAGTTGGTGAAAGGACCTTTGGCTTTGTACTCGCGGATAACCATAAAAGTACTTGCAGGGGCAGTTGCTGCGGCAATAGTTCCCAAAAGCAGAATGGCGGGAATGGATAGCTGAAGCCATTTATTAAAAAGGAGAAGTCCACCTGCTACTATCGCAGTTGTAAAAACTGCCTGTAGAATAGATAGTATTGCGCCAGGTTTTCCAACGAACCGCAAGTTCTTGATTAAAAAGGTTTCTCCAATAGAGAAAGCTATGATCGAAAGGGTAACTTGTGTAATTAACGAGTCATAGGATAGAAGCGTTGGATTGATTAAGTTTAAGACGGAGGGACTAATGAGCATCCCAATAACAATATAGACCAACACAGCGGGAAAACTGAATTTTTTCAGTAACACTGATCCAATTAGAGAGATAATGGCAATAATACCAATGTTTAAAAGAATGTTTGAAGTAATCATTTCCATATGAATACCCTTGATGTTTGGTGTTTATGGATGAAAATAATCGAGTAAAGAGATTCTTCCAAAGGTTCTAATGACATGAGGAAGAGTCTTCTTCTTTTTTTAATGGGTTGGCCAGCCCGTGGATTTGTAAAACAGGAAGAACAAACATGATGCCAGATCCTTCTTGGCTAAGGTCAAGTTCATTCTGAATCTCTTTGATAGCTCGATTCAGAGTTTCTTCCGTTCGAATGACAGACATAATCATATGATTTTCTTGTGTGTGGTCTGCACCAGAAATAAATCGTCTGAGAGGGTAGAACATGGGCATGTCATCACTTAGAATTTGTCCCATTCCATGAGAATTGATGACCGTAGCACCACGTACATCAATTTCTAAGAATTTTGAAAGAACCGAATTAACGCTGCCACGGTTGTTCAAAACAATCACTAAAAGAAACATATTATCCTCTTTTCTATATTGAAGTATACGAGACTAGTATATTTTTAAAATTAGGGTTCCATTCTACACTAGTGCGGAATACTTCAGAAATAAAACGAAGGGGTACCAACGTACGCGAATTCACAATCATTGGAGGTGCATCTAGTATCACAGTAGTTGAAATACCATCTTGTTCTATGATAGCTTCTTTTTTCCCAACATACAGGATCACTTTGCTTTGTCCTTGGTAAAGTGTAATTCTTCGGATGTTTGGATCCCATTCAATGCGAACCTGCAAAGAATCTGCCAGGAATCGCAAAGGAACCATTGTCCTGCTATTATACAGTATAGGTGGGCTTTCCAGAGTAACCGATTCATCATTGATGAAGGCCCAGTAATCACCAATCCATAGATTGATCTCTGTAACATTGGTAAATGTAATAAAACTTCGGACTTGAGCAAAAACATTTTCTTTTTGCACCAACCAATCAATAGTATTGTAACGACGATTTGATGAGAAGTGACTAATAAAGCTTTCTTTGCCGGTTTTGTCTAACAAGATCTCGTGATGATCTTCGATAAACCAAATCTTATTGCCATTTGTTTTGCCTTGACTGAAATAGGATTTTTTCATTCCAATTTCGAGCAAAGGTACATCGGGTTGGATATACAATCCTAAATCCGATATTGTGATTCTACTATCATGCGTTTCTAATGAGAGTGAATTTTGTTTTAGATCCATCACAATTGCTTTGTTGAGCTGAATTGTAGAGAAACCATTTTTCAATGTCTTAAAAGTGACAGAAGCTAAATTTCCTGATCCGCTCATCCCCTGACGTTTACGCTCTCTGGAGATGGTGAGAGAAAAGATGTTTTTTTGTCTAGAGGTTCTGATTTTGGGAACGACTCCATCCTGTGAGAAAAAAGAGCCATATTGAACCTGATTGGGCTGGAGTTCTACAAAAGAGGGGTCAAATTGTATCTCAAGAAAAGCAGAATCTGTATTTACTAAATCTTTACCCACAACATCAACTGTGAAGTAGGTGTTTCTTTGTAAGTGCCACTGAGGAAAGTTCAAAAATGCTTTTTGCTTCGATCCGTATGGTAAAAACGTGAACCGTGGACACAAGAATACAGACTTATACGGACTCATTAAATGGAGTGACAATGTGTATGTACTGGGATATATTGATGACTTGGGAGATATTTTTACGATAAATTCACCAGGTGTGGGAGTTGTTTCAGGATACACAGTTACTTGAAACATGTCAGGATTGTAGTTAATTGGATAAAGAGATACAGTGTCTGCAAAACCAGTACTCTGAACAGAGACCGTATAGTAAATATTTTCTCCCAGAATGGCTACTTTATGGTGATCATCCAGGGAAGCAGAGAAAGTTCTACCAAAAGAAGTATTGATGCGAGATGCAGGATCTCCGTACAAGTTGAATGAATAAAAATTGGCATAATCAAAGCTTCCAAGTACAGAGTATTTTTCCTTACATTCTTCAATTGCATTATACAGTGCGTCTCCAAAGCTTTGATTTCGAAGCGTAATATTCCGAACAACAAGGTATAGTAATGTCTGATTTCCACCATCTTGCAGCGAATTCCAGTCTATTGAATACCAATTGACGGATGTACCTCCAATAAAACAACTAAATCCTTTTAAAAGAGCCATTTTTCCCAAGTTTGAATCATGGTTTGGATATAGATTGGAACAACATCCTGAAATAAACAAACCATGATCCTTGCCCATACTATCAAAAGAACGATTATCCAATACTGTTTCTTCTGTTAGTTCCTTACGTTCAACTTTTTTGTTACTGTTTTTATCTGTATTCCATATTTTGGTTAACAATTCTGTGTGAGTACCGTGACCTTCCCATAAAACAAGGTCGTAGGCTTCTTTTCCTAGTAAAAACTCAAAATTCTTTTTTTTCAATGCGTATTCTGCTGGATATACAGAAGGTTCTATCCCACTTTTTTCACCCATTTTAACCGTGTTATAGTGAAGAGGTTTTAACAGATCTTGAACGATAGATTCTGTTAGAGAAGCACCATCAGTTTTTGATGCAATAAAATCCATTTGTTCAGTTTCTTCATTGGCATAGTTCAGGATGGTTGAGGCCAGCAGAGCTTTTTTTTGGGGTGGCCGATTCTCTGTGCGGATGATCCGATTGATAATAGTTGACACTTCTTGAGGAGTATTAAATGGTATCCTGCCAATTCGAACGGCAGCGTGAAACGATATGTCTTTATCTCCGATGAATTCCCCCGTGAAACCATTTTGGTTTTTATCCAAGTCTCCATCCAATGAGCAAAAGAAAAAATCACTCTGAATTTGATTATGTTTATATATTCCAGAATCTCTGGGATAAAAAGGATAAAATGTTTCATATGGAATGGTTGTATGATCTCCAACTAATACTACATAGCGAAGATTCCACGATTCAAACTTACTAATAAGAAAACTGCGAATTTGTTCTTGCTTGGTTGTTCCTGCGTATTGATTGAAGATTTCCCCGGTTTCATATACTGCGGTCTGAAAACCTTGTTTCTGACGATGCTTAATGAGAGGATTCAATACCGTTGTTAATCCAGGTGTGGAGATGATCAAGTAGTCTACTTGTTCTTTGATTGCACCTTTTACTTCTAGTGGCTGAAAACAAAAGCTAAGTACACAGAAAAAAACGGTTAGTAATCGTAAAATCTTATGATTCATTAAAGAGGGAGTCCATGGATTATCTGGATTCAACAAAAACTTCGAGAACACGTTTGTATTGCTCTCCGTATAATCGAAATCCAGTGTTGACAAAAATATTATCAAATTGAACATAGGAAAATTTGGCTTTTGGGACGGTTTTAGATACCCATTCGGAGGCTTTTACAGGATCACTTTCCATACGAAATAATGTTGATGCAAAACTGAGGTAATTTGAAGAAAGCTTTGTAAAATCATTCTCTTCTGGAGCGACTTGAGCTTTGGATGCATCTGTTTGGAAAACGATTCGATAGACTTCTTGAGGGTTTTTCAAGTAGAGTCTGCAGCTAAGTTCTGATTGGGTAGCATCATCAAACATTTGACCATCTATCACCCAATTCCCAGTAGAAACCATTTTTGGTTCTCCAAAGGTTAAATAATACGACTCACGAAGTTGGTTTTGAAATGCTTGTACCTGTATTCCTGGTAGAGTCCCAGAATGAGTTATTTTCATTTGATCAATCATTTTTTTTGCATTTGGAGTGAGGATTGTCATGTTTTCAAAATCTCTCATTGCTTTTTCAAACTCATTGTTCTGAAAAAAGTATTCTCCTCTCTCGAAATAAGCATCGTTTAAAATCTTTTCAATATCAGGTGTTGACTTTATCTTCTTAGCCTCTAAGAGAAGCTGGATCCCGTCTGTTAAGTGATTTTCTTCAATACGCTGCACGCCTTCATCGAAGAGTTTTTGAAACTCTGTAGGGGAAGGATCTTTCACGACAATGGGTGGCGTGGGAGTTTTTCTCATGAAGAAAAACCGAGTGACAAAAACTCCTGCAATAATTAGAAACACGATAAGAAGAAGAATGAACAGCGTGTTTTTTTGTGAGGATTTACCTCGCTGAAGTTGTTTGGGGCATGCATATACATTGGCTGATATGGAAGGGATGGAGTGTAACCATCGATGAAGAGAAGCTACAGTTTGTGAATGAACGGGTAGTGCTAGCAACTCTTTGTGAACTCCATCAATGTGTAGAATAATGATACGATGTCGATCTCGAAGAATTTCTGAAAAATAAACCGACTGAATATCCTGAAGAGGGATGGTGATTTCTTTTTTCCCAATCCACACAATAAGAGCATCTGACGGCACATACTGCATTCTACATTTCTTATCGTGTGACCGAAAGTTAAACGTTTTCATCGCTATTCTCTTTCATGGTATTGAAACATCTTCATTATACTTTAACATAGAGGTGTATAAAATAAAAGTCTATCTATGTTAGCGAGGTTACTATGAAAGGTGTTGTCTTAGCCGGTGGTGTAGGTTCAAGGCTTGATCCTTTAACGAAAGCTACCAACAAAACGTTGTTGCCTATTGGTCGGTATCCCATGATCTATTATCCTCTATCCAATATGAAACAGTGTGGCATCCAGGAGATCATGATTGTAACAAATAGGCAAGATATCGGTGATTTTGCAGCAGTGTTTGGATCTGGTTCTAATATGGGGCTTCATATCATTTATGCAGTGCAAGAAAAACCTTTGGGAATTGTAGATGCTTTAAAAGAAGCAAAAGAATTTACAAAGGGAGATTCCATGATGTTGTTTTTAGGCGATTGTATTTTTGAAAAACCTATACAATATTTTTATGAAGGTTTTGTTCATCAACAGAAGCAAAAAGGAGCACGTGTTTTACTCTATGAAGTACCAGATCCCCAGAGATTTGGCGTGGCTAGTGTGGAGGGAAACTATATTACGGAAATTGAAGAAAAACCACAGAAGCCAAAAAGCAATTTAGCCGTCGTTGGGGCATATTTATACGATTCAACCGCATGGGATAAAATCCCTTCTATTACTCCATCTGCTAGAGGAGAATATGAAATCACTACTTTAAACAATATGTATATGCATGAGCATTCTCTACAATTTGATAAGGTGCAGGGAAAATGGTTTGATGCGGGTACCTTCCAATCTATGCTCGATGCAGGAACAGTCATGATGAAAGTATGGGATGCATCTGATTAAGAACAGAATTACACCCAAAAAGATTGTATTGTCTGTCATAGTGATTGTTCTTGTATTTCTTCATGCTGAACTTATTCAAGCAAAAGCTCAAAATTTGTATTTGCGAATTGAGCCTGTTGTTTTGGGTATCTATACACAAGGAAACGATGTAGCATTGTATTTGTGTACAAGTGAGAGTGTCAATACGTTTCAGGAAATTGATCTTGAAATACAATTCTCAAATTTGTCCTTCAAACATTGTTATCCAGGGACTATTTATCAAGGTTTTGAGAAACCCTTTGTAGCAGTGGATGAGAAGGACCATAAAATTCATTTACAAATACAAGGAACAGGTAAAACGTCTTCTTTATCCAATATTCAAAGCATTTCTGTTCTTGTATTTGAAGCAAACTCACCGGGAACTGCTCGATTTTGGATATCGCAAGGAACAATCAAAGATACCCATAATCATCCTCTTCCATACCACTTTTTGCCTTCTTCAATCCAAATTCAATCTCCTCAAAACAAAGCTATTCAACTACAAATTGGGTCAAGAAAATACCTTTTAGATTCTCAAAGAAAGGCTTTTGCTCTTCCACCTGTCATTGTGCAACAGCGCACTTTGGTTCCACTGCGCTCTATCGCAGAAGATATGGGAGCAAATATTGAGTGGATTCCTAAAGATTCGATGATTCTTATTCAACAAAAACCGTTGCAAATTGAAATGAAAATTGGAAAACTAATGGTACTCATAAATGGAAAAACTCGATATATTGATGTCCCGCCTCTGCTATACAAGAATACAACCATGATTCCTTTGCGTTATATTGCAGAAACCTTGGGAGGGAAAGTGACCTGGAATCCACAAGGACAATGTATCAACATTCAATACTAGCATTCTTTAATTTCTTTATGTCTATTTCATATTTTCCTTACTAAAAAAAAAGAAAAACCTTGACTTTTTTTGAAGCAGTACTACTATGAAAGTGTAAATTTTTTATATTTGCCAAGGAGGCTAACATGAATTTCTTTAAAGATGAATCTGGACAAACCGTTCTTGAGTATGCATTAATCATTGCTGTATTAGTGCTTGTTATTATTGCTGCAGTTCCTAATTTACGTAATGCAGTAACAGGTGTATTTACAGGTGTTCAAGATAAACTAGTAGTACCAGAAGAATAATAACATACAACAAAGGTGATACACCTCTTCTAATCTGAGGTAACATCAAACGGGGAGATTTCGATCTCCCCGTTTTTTTAGGTAATAGGAGATGATATGAGGATTTTTTCCTGGAATGTGAATGGTATTCGTGCTGTGATTAAAAAAGGATTTTTTCAATGGATGGACAAAGAAAACCCCGATATCGTTTGTCTCCAGGAAACCAAAATCCATTCTGACCAGATTACACCAGAAATCCAGCACAAACAAGGGTATCACTCGTATTTCTTTTCTGCCCAAAGAAAAGGATATAGCGGAGTAGCTGTTTATTCGAAAATACCTCCCCAGGAAATTCATTACGGATTTGGGTTGCCCATTTTTGACGAAGAAGGTAGAGTTCTTCATTTGCAATTTCCTGATTTTCACTTGGTGAATGTTTATTTTCCCAATGGTAAAAGAGACGATACGCGATTGCAGTACAAATATGATTTTTATAGCTCTCTACTTGATTATCTGCGTCCATTTTTACAAAAAAATGAGAAAATGATTGTTTGCGGCGACTATAACACTGCTCACCAAGAAATTGATCTAGCCCGGCCAAAGGAGAATAAAAATATCTCTGGTTTTTTACCAGAAGAACGGAAGTGGCTTGACCGGTATTTAGCGGAAGGCTTTATTGATACATTCCGTTCTTTGCATCCAAACAAGGTTCAATATTCTTGGTGGAGTCATTTTGCACGTGCAAGAGAGCGAAACATAGGATGGAGAATTGATTATCATTTTGCTTCTTTCGCATTACAGAAAAAGCTAAAAAAAGCAGAAATTCACGATTCGGTGCAGGGCTCAGATCACTGCCCAATAATGTTGGAGATATAATCTAAGGAGCTTGGTTGAACTGGCTGCGAAATAATTCTTGGGTATATATTGTGGGAATGATTGTTATTTTTTGTATCGGTTTTTATTGCGGAAAACTGGAACAAATTTCCATACACCGTACTATGACAGAACAGAGCAATCAATGGGAAGAATCAGAAATTCAAACTATCCAGAGATTTTATATCATCGGAGAAGTACAAAACCCAGGCCTGTATCAATTTCAAGATGAGATTTGCTTAATGGATGCTATTGAACTAGCTGGAGGTATTACTGATCAAGCTGATTTACAAGCCATTAATCCTGCCAGAAGTGTTCGCAATGGTGAAAAAATTCAGATACCTTCTTGTATTCAGCATTCTTCAGATCAATCATCGCAGCAAACAGAAACAAGAGTGCAACCTTCTCAAAGTTCGAAAAAGATCAACATCAATATAGCCACGAAAGAAGAATTGATGACACTACCCAATATTGGAGAGTCTAGAGCGCAAGACATCCTTGATTACAGAGAGACGGTAGGTTCTTTTGTATGTATCGAAGAAATCATGGAAGTACCAGGAATAGGACCCAAAACATTTGCAGCCTTTCAGGATTTGATTTGTATTGATGGATCCGGATAAACGGTTACTTCCCCTTTTATTTCTTAGTTTTCTTGTTGGAATTACTTTTGCTCTATATCCCTATGCCCACTGGGTTATAGGGGTATTGATCGGAGTAACTACAAGCTATCTTTTGTATCATTATTTTCTTCGTTCCCAAAAGCTAGGAAAAAGACAGATCATTACGATCGTACTATTATTTCTTTTGTTTTCTTATGGCTTTATTGTGCTAAAAACTCCCTTTAGAAATTCCCTGCAAATCAATGCAGGACAAGAAATTATACTGAAAGGTACTATTATTGAGCATCCTATTCACTACTCCAATCAATCTCGTTTTATTGTAAAAATGAAGGATTCGCGAATTCTTGTAAAACTATACTCTCCTTCGGAAAAAACGGTCGATGCATTATATTTGGGTGCAAGTATTCATTGCAAAGTCACCGTAGAAGACTTACAAAAATACGTGAAACCAAAGGAAACAATCGATTTATACAGGAAGAAAAATAATCTTGCAGGCATAGTAAGGCTTAAGTCTGAAAACATCATAGCCATACAACCTCCAAAAAATATATTTTTACAATGGATGCACAAAATCAGGGAAAAAGCTTTTACAAATTTGCGAATTGCAACTAGAGACAATGAAACATTGCTTCAACTACTGAGCGCAGTCGTGTTAAACCACAAATCGAATATTCCTCGAGAGTCTTATGCAGAAATTGGCCTATCACATCTTTTGTCAATTTCTGGATTGCATTTTTCGCTACTTTCTCTTCTTTTTCTTCTTTTATTGTGCTGGCTACCAATCAATCCATTTGGTAGGATTGTATTGTTACAGCTTTTTATGTTTTTCTATCTGTTTTTGATAGGCTTTCCTATACCTGCTGTCCGAGCATATGTCATGGTGACTATTTTTTCTTTGTCTTTTTTTGTACGAAGGCAATCAGATCCTTTTCATACCCTTCTAATGGCTGGTTTTCTTATTCTACTTTTCTCGCCATATCAAGTTCTGCAAGTGTCTTTTTGGTTTAGTTTTTCTTGCACTGCAGCTTTATGTATTCCTGGTTCATGGATACAAAAAAGTGGAATACTGTATCTTGTTTCTTCCTTGATGTCCTACATTTCTTTTCACATGATTTCATTTGTGAGTGTACTTAGTAATGCAGTGTTTGGTTTGTTTTTAGCTCCTTTCTTTCTCTGGGGAGTGATCAGTATTGTAATCCCTGGCATATCAAGAATTGTTCTATATCCTTTGATGGAAATACTGTTTGACGGACTCCAATATATTGGAAGAGCTTTTCATGCGATCCCAGGATCCTATCGGTACATTTCTTCAGATATGCAAACGATTACTCTATGCCTATTGGTGGGAGCATTTTTACTGGCGATTTGTGCATATTACAACCAATACCAATCTCTTTGGAAAAAAATGATGATTTCTGTTTTATGTTTGTCACTTTCTCTATTGTTCCTTCCATTGCCAAGTACAACAGCAAGAATCACATTTTTCTCTGTTGGAGAAGGAGATTCAATCCTGCTGGAGTTTGATCAGAATATCATTTTGATTGATGCAGGTGAAAAAGCTTCTGATTCCGGGTATTTCCCTGTAAAAGGCATCGTTGTTCCCTATTTAAAAAAACGAGGAATCAACCATATACACACCATTCTTCTCTCCCATTTTCATTCTGATCACTATGGAGGTATTCCTTGGATTTTAGAGCATGTTCCGGATGTTGATATTATATTGATTCCTTCATCTGAAGGGCCTGATCAGAAAGAATTTGTGAGATATATGCAGAAAAATGCACATTTTTATCCTTACATTAAAAAAATTCAAACAGATCAAACCAGAAAGTTTTCTTCTATTTCCTCTTTACGAATCATCCCAATGTGCAAATATGTGTCATTGTCTGAAAAGGAAAACGAGAATAACAATTCTATTATCGCCGTATTTGCGTATGGAAAAAAGCGTTTTTTATTTACGGGAGATATTGAATCCGAGGCAGAAAAAATGGCCATCCAATTGCTCGGAGATGATTTGCGTGCAGATATTTTAAAAGTTCCTCATCATGGGAGTAATACATCTTCGACAGAGGAGTTCTTAAGAAGGGTTCAACCTAGTTTATCGATCATTTCTTGTGGTGAGTATGCTAGATTCCGTCATCCATCCCAAGAGGTTGTTCAAAGATTGCAAAATGTTAAAAGCCGTGTTTTAACAACACACAACGAAGGAACGATTGTAATGGAAACGGATGGTATTCGAATATGGGAAGTGGAAGATTAAGACTGAGAAGGATCAGCAAGTGGATTGGGCTTTAATGCGAGTACATTGCGAAGATCTGAAAAAGGGATCTCGATGCTTTGAATTCCATCTCCATAGCTTGCCACCTGATAGGGATCGAAAGTAACTAGTAGTCCATCAGGAATAATACAAATGTTTTGATAGTTTTCCCCAACCGGATCTGTGCCTTGTTGTACCCACAATGGGTCTAAGTAGGCATTATTTTCTTCAAGTATTGGTGGGAGTTTTTTTTGGACAATTTTCGATAACGTGATCAGATAATTGGATTGAGTGAGGAATAAATCTTGAACACTCATTTGCGTTTTTTTCTCAAGATCAATGGTAAGACTCTTTGAGTATAAATTTGGATGGGCTCCTCCCAAATCAATACTAAAAAACATGCGTATGCTAGCATGTTCCTTGCTTAGATACAACGTTTCGTATTCAATCCACAGCATTTGGTTGTAATGAAACTCATCTTGTTGTAAATTTTCATCCACACTTCTTTCCCATTTGGATTTTTCTTGGTGGATGAAAGCATCTACGATATTATTAATGCGTTGATCTGGTTCGCCTGTGTGTTTGTGCAAAAAGTAGGGTATAGAACCTTGAACCTTGTACCGATTCTGCATGAAATTCTCATCCACTTCTTTTCCATGAATAGAATAGACTGGAGGCATTGAGTCTTCAGGGATAGTACAATTGGATGGAGAACAGCTGTGAATTGCTATAGAACTCAGAAAAATCGTTACAATTTGAAGGAAAATCAATGCACGTCGATATTGTCTTTTCATCAAAAAAATACCTTTACCTTTGCAGAATGTACAGAAAATTGTACCACAAAAGGAACATAAACGAATTGACTTGAGAAGTTGGTTGCGTATGATAAGGGCCATATGTTTATTACATAGGAGGCTTTTACATGAGTAAAGAAAAATCAGTAGCCGAAGAAAAAAGAGAGCAACTTTTTTTTCAGAAGAAAAATGTTTGGAGCACATCGAACGATTCTTCCATACAATCGTTTGCGAAGGAATACAAAGATATTTTAGACGTAGGGAAAACCGAACGGATATTTGTACGCAAAATGAAAGATCTTCTTCTCTCAGGTGGATTCGTAGAATTAACCAACCAAACTCCCCTGAAAGGGACAAAGTACTTTCGAGTAGTGAATGAAAAAGGAATATTTGCCTATGTTCCCGGTAAACAACCTATTTCAAGTGGAGTAAACTTTATTGCAACCCATATTGATTCTCCCAGGCTTGATGTTAAGCCAAATCCACTTTACGAAGATTCTGGTATTGCCTTTTTAGATACTCATTATTATGGGGGTATTAAAACGTATCAGTGGATGAATATTGCCTTGTCTCTCCACGGTGTAGTGACAAAAACAAATGGTGAGGTAATTGAGATACATGTTGGAGAAAGAGAAGAAGATCCAGTATTCATGATCTCCGATATTCTTCCTCATCTTGCCAAGAACTACAAATCAAAACCAGTAGGTGAAGTGTTTAACAATGAAAACCTAGATGTCATCGTAGGCACGCTTCCTTTCCAACTGAATGCAGACGAAAAAGATTCTATCAAATTGTTCGTTATGGATTACCTACACCAAGAATACGGTATTACAGAAAAAGACTTTTTTAGTGCTGAACTTGAATTTGTTCCTGCTTGTAAAGCTAGAGATATAGGTTTTGACAGAGGACTTATGGCTGGATATGGACATGATGATAGATGTTGTTCCTACCCCGCCATGAAGGCACTTATGGATACAAAAACCCCTGAAAAAGCCGCTATTACATTGCTTTTCGATAAAGAAGAGATTGGTTCTGTAGGGACTACAGGTGCAATGACTCATTTAATGGAAGTTTTCATTGAAGACCTAATGAAACAAGAGAACAATTCGGTTTCTTTGCATAAGGTTTTGTCTTTGTCAGTATGTCTTTCTGGAGACGTAGGAGCTGCTTTAGATCCTCACTTCAAAGATGTGTTTGAATCGAAGAATGCTGCAGAGCTTCACAAAGGTGTCATCTTGACGAAATATACCGGATCTGGCGGTAAAGGCGGAGCAAATGATGCACATTCGGAGTTTCTTGGGTCTGTACGATCCGTGTTTGAGAAAAAAGACATCGCTTATCAAGTTGCAGAATTAGGCAAAGTTGACGTTGGTGGAGGCGGTACTGTTGCAGGCTATTTTGGTAATCGAGGCATACAAACTGTAGATGTTGGCATTCCTGTATTGTCCATGCATTCACCTCAAGAAATCATTGCAAAGGATGATTTGTATGAACTTTACCGAGCCTATAAAGGATTTTTTGAAGAGTACAAATAGGTTTTTAGTATTATAGAAGATGATTGAGAAAAAGTCTCCAGCAATTACTTTGCTGGAGACTTTTTGTTTATCGTTAAACACCCATTTAAACTGTTAAAAAAGGTTTTTAAGCGTGGAAGCAGCAGTGAGAATAACACGCTATTGATCCCAGAGTGAAGAATATTGAAAGGAATGATAGCAGGTAATAACAATTTTTTTACAACTGCAATGGGAGCATTTAAGTAAATAGGAGTAATGAGAAGGTTGGCTGGAATCATGATGCCAGCTCGTGCCAGCGTTCCAATAAGAAGTCCCATCCATAAACTTCCTTTGACTTTTCTCCTTGCAATCAAAGAAAATACCACAATAAAAGTGCTAGATGCAATAAAGTGCATCAACATGCCCCATAGTCCATTCCCATCAGGTCGAAACAATATAAATAAAATTGCCTTTATGGCAGAACCAAGAATACCAAACCAGGGACCAAAAAAATACCCGATAAAGAGAAGGGGTAAATCACCTGGAGAATAAAGAAGAAAAGGAGCATTGGGTAAAATAGGAAACGCAATCAGTAGCTCAAAAACAACAGCTAGAGCTATCAATACGCCAATAATACTAAAGATTTGAACAGATTTTTTCATACATCACCTCGAAGTAGTATTTACCTCAAGGGCTATTGCGGGAATGCCTTCTCCCGTCCAGACTATACTGTCGGTATCGGAATTTCACCGAATCCTGCTGGATAAGCTCGCGGACTGTTACCGCCGGTAGGGAATTTCACCCTGCCCTGAAAGCATTCCTATAATAGTATTTTATCAATCGAAATTCAACAAAGCACCTAAGAAATTTTTAGGGATTGTTTTTGTCAGTAGTTCCACCACAATTTTCGCAATCATGCGAACAAGAATCTTCATCTGTATCATCATCGGGCATTTCAAACGTCTCTTCTTTTGCAGGAGTCATGAAGCCGACAATTAAAATAATGATGCCTGCCATAATAACAAAAGAGATTCCGACTCCAAGAAGGAAGGGCCAGAAAATAGACCACCAATGGACGCCCATCCAAATACCTGCAATTGTCACAATAAGACCAGCTAAGATGTATAACCACTTTTTCATCTATATCCTCCTAAAAATCAAATCAAAATCAATTTGAGTTTATCACAAAATCTGATTTTTACTATAATCATACCGTGGTCAAAATTTTACAAGTGAGGACAATATGCGCAAAGATGATTTTCCTTTTCAAGAAATTGATACGAAGTGGCAGAAAAAATGGGAAGATGAAGGACTATATCATGTCGATTTAGATGAATCAAAAGAGAAGTTTTATATCCTGGATATGTTTCCTTATCCTTCTGCTGCAGGCCTACATGTTGGACATCCAGAAGGATATACTGCCAGCGATATTGTGGCTCGATACAAAATGATGAACGGATTTCAAGTTTTACACCCAATGGGATGGGATGCTTTTGGATTGCCAACAGAAAATTATGCAATCCAAAAAAAGATCCATCCTGAAATAGCCACCGAAGAAAATATTCGGAATTTTAAGAGGCAGATTTCACGCTTTGGTTTTTCCTATGATTGGACACGTGAGATTACAACCTCTGATCCTTCTTATTATCGATGGACACAGTGGATATTTCTTCAACTTTTCAAACATGGATTGGCCTACGAAAAAGAAGCACCCATTAACTGGTGTCCCTCCTGCAAAACGGGACTAGCGAACGAAGAAGTTGTAAATGGTAAATGTGATCGTTGTGGAGCTACGATTGAACGGAAAAACCTTCGTCAGTGGATGCTACGAATAACAGCGTATGCAGAACGATTAATGAATGACCTTGATCTTGTTGACTGGCCAAGTGATGTTATTACAATGCAGAGAAATTGGATTGGCAAATCCACTGGAGCCACGATTTTTTTTCCAATTGATCAAACTACTGAATCAGTAGAGATTTTTACCACAAGACCAGATACAATTTTTGGTGCTACCTACATGGTGTTATCCCCCGAACATCCTTTGTTAGATCAATTTGTTTCAGGAAAATTTGCAGTACAGTTACAAGAATACCGAGAGTTGATACAATCAAAAAGTGACTTGGAAAGAACCGAGCTAAACAAAGATAAAACAGGAATCTTCACAGGGCTGTATTGCCGTAACCCCTTTACAGATACGAGAATTCCAGTGTATGTAGCCGATTATGTTCTCATGAGTTATGGTACGGGTGCTATAATGGCAGTACCAGCTCACGATCAAAGAGATTTTGATTTTGCACAAAAGTATCAGTTACCGATTACTCCGGTTATTGAGCCATATGAAGGCGAAATGCCTACTGATCATGCCTTTGATTTACCAGGTCGAATGATCCATTCAGGACCATTTAATGGCATGCATTCAGAAAAAGCAATTCAGGAGATAATAAAAGCTTTAGAAGAAAAGGGTATGGGAAAATCATCTACTCAATATCGTCTACGAGATTGGATTTTTTCTAGACAACGCTTTTGGGGAGAACCCATTCCAATCGTACACTGTCAAAACTGCGGGTGTGTAGGAATTCCAGAGGATCAACTCCCCTTAACTTTACCTAAAGTTACTTCGTATGAGCCTAGCGGCACCGGAGAATCACCATTGGTACAAATGAAAGATTGGGTTCACACCACATGTCCTACCTGTGGTGGACCGGCAATGCGAGAAACCAATACCATGCCACAGTGGGCAGGTTCTTCCTGGTATTACATCCGGTATACAGATCCTACAAACTCTGATAGCCTTGCCTCTAAAGAGGCAATTCAATATTGGTTACCTGTAGATGCTTACATCGGAGGTCGAGAACATACTAATTTACACCTTTTGTATGTTCGGTTTTGGCATAAGTTTTTGTTTGACCTTGGAGTAGTACATTGTCCAGAGCCATTCATGAAGTTACGAAACCAAGGGATGGTTTTGGCAGAAGACGGTAGAAAAATGTCAAAATCTTTGGGTAATGTTATTAATCCCGATGAAGTATTAGACCGTTATGGAGCAGACGTTATTCGGATGTATGAAATGTTTATGGGACCTTTCGATCAAGAATCCTTATGGAATACACAAGGAGTTGAAGGGGTTAAACGTTTTGTCAATAAAGTTTGGTCATTGTACCAAGATGGCAATATTCAAAACAAAGCTCCTGCTGATTCCACTATGCGACTTATGCATAAAACCATGAAAAAAGTTACTGAAGACATTGAATCTTACTCATTCAATACAGCAATATCGGCATTGATGATTTATGTGAATCATTTGCAGAAACTTTCTTTTCTTCCTACAATAACCATTGAAATCCTCGTACAGCTTTTAGCACCTTTTGCTCCACATCTGTGTGAGGAACTGTGGAACCAAATGAATCATCCCGATTCCGTTTTTTGTGCGCAATGGCCGCAGTACCAAGAAGAATTATGCGAGGATCCAGAGATTGAGATTGCAATCCAGATAAATGGAAAAGTACGAGATAAGATAACAGTTCCTACCGACATTGAAGAAGCTGTGTTAAAACAAAGGATTTTACAACGAGAAAAGATACAAGGATACACAACAGATAAAACGATCCGAAAGTGGATCATTATTCCTTCAAGACTTGTGAATATAATCGTTCAATAGCATTGAGAAGAAAGAGGGCATATGGGACCATTAACGGCAAATGATATTGGATTTATTATTGGCGGTCTGGGAGTATTCCTGTATGGGTTGTTTACTTTCAGTGAGTATTTAAAGGATGTAGCAGGAGATCAACTAAAAAGCATCTTAAATTCTGCTACAAAATCACCTTGGATTGGTTTACTCACAGGCGCGCTTCTAGCTTCTTTGGTACAATCTTCTTCGGTTGTAACCGTTATCACGCTGGCCTTTGTAAACTCTGGTCTACTGACATTTGAACAATCTCTTGGGTTAATTTTTGGAGCAAACATTGGTACTACGATTACTGCCCAGATTATTGCTTTCAATATTGCTGAATGGGGTTTTTTTATTGTCCCCGTTGGACTCTTAATTGTTTTCTTAGCGAAACGTCGAAAACCAAAAGCTGTTGGAAACTCTATCGTTTCGTTTGGATTTTTGCTTATGGGTCTTTCTCTTATGACATCTGGATTAAAACCTTTGCGAGTATACGAACCCTTTGTAAATATTATGGCTGGTTTTGGAGATTCTCCCATACAGGGTATTATTGCTGCTACTTTGTTTACCGGTATTGTGCAATCCTCTTCTGCAACCACTTCTTTGGTGGTTACAATGGCCAAAGAGCAACTATTAAGCTTTAAAAGCGCAATACCACTTATTTTGGGTGCCAATATTGGAACTACAATTACAGCGGCACTTGCCTCAATTGGAGCAAATAAAAACGCCAAACGAGTTGCGATGGCACACTTTATCTTTAACTTTACCGGGGTTGTTGTTATTTACCCCTTCATTGTTAATGGGTGGTACGCTGATGCGGTCATGCAAATTACCAACTTCACTTCTGGGGGACATTATACACTTCAACGATTGATTGCTAATAGCCATACAGTATTCAATGTGACTTGGTCATTGTTTTGGTGTTGGCAGGTTACTCTTTTCACCCGTTTTGTAAAACTGCTTATTCCTGGAGAAATGCCCAAATACGCTCTAAAATCTTTTCTTGATAAACGTTTAATTAGCACTCCATCATTGGCATTGGAATCTTGCCGAGAAGAATTACACAGAATGTCAGAATTAGCCAAAGACATGGTAGACAGTCAAATGCTTGTGATTTTAAAAGAGAAACAATTTAGAGATGCCAAAGAAGTGTGGGAAATTGAAAAAATTGTAAACCAGATTAACCGAGACACAATTGTGTACTTAAAAGATCTTTACAATAGCAATCTAACAGAAGATGAAAGCAAGATAGCCTTGAACTTTATGCACGTTTCGTCTGATTTAGAAAGATGGGGAGACCATGCAACAAACATGTATGAAGTCGCTGAGCATATTTTTGAAAACAACACCAATTTATCCCAAGAAAATATTGATAACCTAACAGATTTGTATCGTGTAATCAAAGAAAACATGATGACTGCAAACATGCTCTTGGCCAACTCCCGAGATCATTTTCATCAATCTGAGCTAGACGACATATATACGAAATCTCGTAAACGAGAAAAAGAAGTTGACCATCTATCCGAAGTGATCAAAGAAAACAATGTGAATCGGTACATGAATTCGGTAACGGATGAATTGAGCATTGATAACGCAGTCGTGATCAACGATTTATTAACTAACCTTGAAAGAATTGGGGATCATGCGTATAACATTGTGAAGTACTTCACTGTTCCAAAAGAAAAAGATAAATACGCAACCACGATAGTGTAGAATATAGTATCGTGTGATAAAAATGAGAAATGGCCAAAGGGTCTTTTAACCCTTTGGCCATTTCTTTCTTTTATGGAAGTGAAGAGATGATCTTCTGAGCTAGGTCAAAAAAGCTTCCAGCAGAAGGTGAATCAGGATTTTCAATGACAACTGGTTTTTGATTATTACCACAGGTTCCTACTTGTTGATCAATTGGTATCTTTACCAGAAGAGGGGCTTTCATCAAATCTGCCATTAGTTGTCCCCCACCTTCTCCAAAAATAGGGTAGGTATGACCTGTATCAGGAGCTTTGAAAAAGCTCATATTTTCAACAATTCCAACGACAGGAATCTGTAATTTTTGAAATGTTTTAAAGAATCTTGTTGCATCATCAGTGGAGACCTTGGAGGGGATTGTAACAACCAATCCAGAATCAAGTGGTAGTGATTGTCCTACGGTTAACATAGCATCACTGGTACCGGGGGGTAAATCAATCAACAGATAATCCAATTCATCCCATTGTGTCATGGAATATAACTGTTGAATTGCATTGGAAATCATTGGTCCTCGCCAAACAATAGGCTCGTTTGATCCTTGTGTTAAGAAGCCGATAGAAATTACCTTAACGCCGTATTGTTCAATAGGTTGCATGGAAGTGTCATTTCCTACAGGATGCTTTTCTGTATTGAACATGACAGGGATATTGGGTCCCAAAACATCCGCATCAAGTACTCCAACTTTTTTGCCTTGTTTTGCTAAAGCAATGGCAAGGTTTGTAACCACGGTGGATTTGCCAACTCCACCTTTTCCAGACCCTACAGCTATGATTCTTCGAATTTTCCCTTTTGGCAAAATATGGGGTCCACCCATGCCAATTGCTTCTTTTTCTTTTTGGGTCATTTCTGTAAAATTGATCTTTACATTTTGCAATCCTATCGACGAAAGCACTTCCTTGGCTTGATCTGCCATTTGTTGTTTTAACGGGCATTTTATTGTGGTAAGGTTTAAATCGAAAGATACTTCGTCGTGATTGATCGTGAGATTTTTGACCATCCCTAAATCTACAATACTTTTGTGAAGTTCTGGGTCCATTACTTTTTGAAGGGTTTTTAGTACTTCTTCTTTTGTTATCATCTGAATATTAAACTCCTATCTTAGTTTGCTTCTACAGTCTAAAACAAAAAGAAAGACTTGCAACACAATTACGTAATCATTACATATGTATGGCCATGTTTTCTGCTAATTCGATGGATTCTGAAAATACTTCTGAAAAAGTGGGATGAGGAAATGTGATAAAGCTCAACTCAGATAAAGAAAGCTTGTTTTGAATTGCCATTGTTGCAATACTGATCATATCAGAGGCGTGTTCACCAAAAAACGTGCATCCAACCAATTTGTGGTCGTCAAGAAAAATTTTTACAAAACCATCTCGAATTCCACTGGCACGGGCTTTACCATTTGCACTGTAGGGGAAAATATAAGTTTGTTCTGCTAATCTTTTTCCAACACCTGTCAGCTCAGGAAAGGTAAAAACAACACTTGGTTGAAGACCATATTGGATGGGGAGTGTTTCTTTGTCAAAAATTTTTGCAGCAGCAATCATCCCTTCTCTACTTGCTGTGTGGGCAAGCATCCATTTGCCATTCAAATCCCCAATACAGTAGACATCTGGATGGTTGGTTTCCAGATAGGGACTTGTTAAAACTCCTTTGTTTGAGTATTCAATACCAAAGGGATCTAGTAGAGATGGGAGAATATTAGGTCTGCGACCAATTGCCATCAAGACAGTGTCAGTTTCTATAGATTGGGTTTGGTTCTCGTGGTTCCATGTTACCTGCACGGTCTTGTCTTTACGAATCACAGATTCAACCATGCTGTGGCAGTGGATATCGATTCCACTTGAATGCATACTTTTTTGAAGAGCATGGGCAGCATCTGTATCTTCACATGGTAATAGTTGACTTTGTCCTTCTAATATGGTCACTTTTGTACCCAATTGGTTATATATGGTTGCCATTTCAGAACCAATGACTCCACCACCAATAATGACCATGTTGTTTGGAATTTCAGACAAATTCAATGCTTGATCGCTAAAAATAATTCTTTCATGATCAATATCTATACCAGGAATTGTACTTGATACAGAACCAGTAGCCAGGATGATTTTATCGAATTGTACATTGATTTGATCATCCCCTTTCTGTACGAAAACAGTATGATCTTGTATTTCAAAAGCTCTGCCTTGAATCCATTGGATTTTGTTTTTTTTCAGCAAGTATTCGATCCCTTGACGAGACATTTGAATTGCCCTAGAAGAATGCTTCATTAATTTTTCAATATTTATAGTTGGCTTTGGTCCTTCAAGGCCTAGTTTTCCAAAATGTGACCATTGAGCCAAAGGTTCAACTCCTTTTAGTAATGCTTTTGTTGGGATACAACCGACATTTACACATGTTCCCCCAAGGTAGCTTTCCTCAATTAAAGTGACTTCTCCACCATATTGAGAACAGCGTATGGCAGCAACATAACCACCAGGACCCCCACCGATTACAGCAATTTTCATAACTAACTCCTTGCAAAAAATAAGATCATGAAATTCAAACGCCTCTTCCATTATAGTCAAGATAGAAATTCGAAGTTCAAAAACCTTGAATTTCTATGTTCACCTTTATTTCTTAGGAATGATACTCACTCAGAAGAAAGTGAAACCTGTTCATTGCATTTCTTTCCAAGTTCCATATGATCATCTGTATGATTGGAACACATCTTCGACTTACCAATGATATGGAATCTATTCGTAAAAGTATTGACGAGTTGCAAATTGATTGTTTTCAACTTTTTTTGGAACCTTTATCCGGATTGTCCATAAAAAGAAAACTTCATTACAGGGCTATTTTCGCTCGTTTAAAAAAGCAGAAAACTATACAGAAAGTTTTTGTACATGCTTCTGATAGTACAGCTTTACGAGTTTCGAAAAATGACTCAACAATACCCTCCTGGAAAAAAATCCGCTACAAACTGCAAGAAGCTGACGACCTTGGTGCCGACGGTCTAGTTGTACACGTCAATGTTGACCGTGATTTTCCAATTCGTCGAATTGCTGAAGAAATGCACACAATTTTATACGATATTGATGTACGGTGCGAGTTACTTCTTGAAAACACAACCATGAAAAAAAGTATTAGTGCTGATATATCTAAGTTTAATCAGTTTATCCATGATTTACATGAAAAATATCCTGTGAAAGTTTGTCTTGATACAGCTCATCTTTTCGTAGTAGGTTGTCAGTTTGAGTCAAAAGATGCAATGAGATTTCTAAAAAGAGACTATCCATCCATCTTTCAACATACAGATCTTGTTCACCTGAATGATTCTGCAGCAGAATGTGGATCATTTACTGATCACCATGCTCATTTAGGAAAAGGGTATTTGGGTTTAGGTTCTTTAGGAGCATTTGTATCTGTTTTTCCTCGTAACACTCCTTTTATTACCGAAATCCCCAAATGCGATTTCGAAGTGTTAAAAGACAACATAGTCACACTTAATCAGATTGTTACAGGAAATAAAATTGACCTTGATGAATTCGGATCAAACGTTAAAATAGAGAGAGTATTTTATTTCTAAAAAAAGAAATCAAAAATACACAAAATATCATTTTATGAACGACCTTTTACATGGGCTTTTGTTTTCCTCAACGGAGTTCTATGTGAGAGGAACTGGAGGATTGTATGCTTACGAAAGAGGAAAAGACTTCTATTATTGAAAGTTTTAAAACGCATGAAGGTGACAATGGTTCACCTGAAGTTCAGATTGCAATTTTAACGAAGAAAATCCAAGTTTTATCGGACCATTTGCGTGAACATAAACACGACCATAGTTCTCGCAGAGGTCTTTTAAAAATGGTTGGACAAAGAAGAAGATTGCAGAAGTATTTAAAGAAAAAAGATTTGGATCGCTATCAGTCATTGATCCAACGCTTAGGAATCAGAGGATAAACACAATACATGAAAGAACAAGAAGAAATGTTGTTTGAACGCACTTTACATGGTGTTAATTACCGTTTTGAATATGGAAAACTTGCCAAACAAGCTGGTGCTTCCATATTATGCACTGCAGGAGAAACAAAAGTCTTAGTCCTTGTGACAATGACAAAGGAACCAAACGAAGAAATTGATTTTTTCCCGCTTACTGTCGATTATTCCGAAAAGCTCTACTCTGCTGGTAAGATTCCCGGAGGTTTTTTTAAACGAGGAGGAAGACCATCAGATAAGGAAATTCTTCGATCACGATTAATTGATCGTCCTTTAAGACCTTTGTTTCCAAAGTATTTACGACATGGCGTTCAAATCATCGCTTATGTTCTTTCCTTTGATGGAATAAATGCACCCGATATATTGGCTATTAATGGGGCTTCTATCGCTACATCCATTTCAAATGTACCGTTTGATGGCCCCATTGCAGCAACTCGTTGTACCATGGTGAATGGTGAGTTTATGGCAAATGTTTCCACTGATGAATCGGACAACTCTCTTTTGGATCTAGTTGTAGCTGAAACAGAACAATCAATTATGATGGTTGAGGCTGGAGCTTCGGTACTAAAAGAGGATGTTATACTCGATGCTTTCCGTTTCGTTCACAATACTAATGTCGAAATGATGAACTGGCAGAAAGATATTATTGCTTCGATTCCTAAGAAAGAAAAGCTGATCGTTGAGAAGCCAGTACCATCCTCTGATGCAATTGCAGCTGTCAAAGATTATCTCGATTCTAGAATCGAAGATGCATTGTTCAACCCTGACAAAACACAACGTGAAGCAGCAGAACATGAGTTGAGAACTGATATGCACGCATTTTGTGACCCGATGTTTGAAGAACGTGAAGGCGAACTCGATCTAGCATTTGATGAGTATGTGACTGCTTATGTACGCAAGCAGATTATTCGAGAGAATAAAAGACCAGATGGCCGAAAAGCAGATGAAATTCGCAAACTGTCAATGGAAGTGGGCTTTTTACCTAGAACACACGGTAGTGCTGTTTTTACAAGAGGACAAACACAGGTATTGTCAGTCGTCACTCTAGGTGGAAAAGGAGAAGGTCAACTGATTGAAAGCATTGATGAAGAAATGACAAAGCATTTTATGCACTACTACAATTTCCCACCCTTCAGTGTCGGCGAAGTAAGACCATTACGAGGAGCTGGAAGAAGAGAAGTGGGTCATGGTGCACTAGCAGAAAGAGCAATTCTTCCTATCATTCCACCAGAAGAAAAATTTGCATACACCATCCATGTCGTTTCTGAAGTATTAGAATCCAATGGTTCTAGTTCCCAAGCATCTATATGCGGAAGCGTTCTTGCTCTTATGGATGCAGGAGTTCCTATTATTGAACCCGTAGCTGGTATTGCTATGGGCTTAATATCGGACGGAAGCGATTATCGCATTTTAACAGATATCCAAGGTATAGAAGATTTTTCAGGAGATATGGATTTTAAAGTTGCTGGATCTCGCAATGGTATTACAGCGATCCAGATGGATGTAAAAAAACAATTTGTTACCTTGTCCATTATTGAAAAAGGACTGGAACAAGCTAGAATGGCTCGGATCGATATATTGGATCAAATGTTTGAGACCATACAAACCTACCGACCTGATCTTTCAAAATATGCTCCCCGATTAGAAATTGTACAAATCAGCACAGACCGTATCGGAGATTTGATTGGTCCTGGTGGGAAAAATATCAAACGAATCATTGAAGAAACTGGAGTGAAGATAGACATTGAACCGGATGGACGAGTTTTTATCGCTTCCGACGATGAAGAAGGTTTGAATGCTGCTTTAAAAGAAATTCATGATATTACTCGTGAAATAGAGCCTGGTCAGATTTATACTGGCAAGGTTGTACGAGTCTGTGATTTTGGAGCTTTCGTGGAACTGAAAAAAGGAACTGACGGACTGCTTCACATTTCTCAGATTTCATCTAAACGTGTAAATTTCGACAATGGTAAACTGAAAGTAGGCGATGAAGTTCTTATTCAAATGGGTCAAAAGGTAACAGTTAAAGTTGCTTCTGTTGATCCTGAAAATGGTAGAGTAAGTCTTACCATGAAAGGTGTTGATCCACAAGAAAATGAGTAAGTTTCAAGAATCGAAAAATCACTTCTGTTGATTGGAAGAAAGAAATTGCTGACAAACTCCGAACGCAGATTGAAACATGCACTAAATGTGACTTACACCAGACTCGAACAAAACCAGTCCCAGGAGAAGGTTGTCTTGATACTGATATAATGTTTGTTGGAGAAGGTCCTGGGAAAAATGAAGATCTTCAAGGAGTTCCCTTTGTAGGACAAGCTGGGAAGATTCTTGATGAACTCTTAGGTCAAATTGGATTCAACCGAGATTCAATCTTTATTGGGAATACTGTTAAGTGCAGGCCACCCGGAAATCGAACCCCTACTTCATTTGAAATTGAAACCTGCAAACCATTTCTGGTTTCTCAAATAGAAATTATTCAACCACAAATAATTGTCATAATGGGTAGCGCTGCATTAACTTCTTTGCTTGGACCCGGGCGTTCCATTTCAAAAGATCGCGGGATTCCTATTGAAAAGGATGGTATTCTTTATTTTCCTACCTACCATCCAGCCGCCGCCTTATATCGTAGAAAAACACTAGAAACAATACAAGCTGATTTTGACCAAATTAGTAGAATTTTAGAAAAAAGAAAGAGTAACAATGAAGATAAAAATTAGTTTTCTTGGAGGTTTGAATGAAATAGGGAAAAATATGACCCTGTTTGAATTTGACAATGAGATCATCATCCTGGATGCAGGATTCGAATTTCCAAATGCAGATTTATTAGGTATAGACCGCGTTATTCCTGATGTTAGTTATGCAATACAGAATAAAAAGAAAATCAAGGCCATTGTTTTGTCTCACGGCCATGCTGATCATATCGGGGGTTTGAAATATTTCAGTAAAGACTTGGATTATCCACCGATATATGCAACTGCACTCACCATCGGTATTGTCAAATCTGAGCTTCCCTCTTACATCTCAAAGAACATTCAGTTCCATGAGGTTTCTCTTCCGTCCTCAACAAAAATTGGGCGAATAAAAATTGATTTCCTGCGAGTAACACACAGTATCCCTGATGGGATGGCAACCGTTTTTCATACCCCTTACGGGAATATTTTTCACTCGGGAGATTTTAAGGTTGATTTAACTCCCATTGATGGGAAACCAATTGATTTACAAGGTATAGCAAATGCTGGAAGAGAAGGAACACTTCTATATCTAGGGGACAGTACAAATGCTGATGAGCCAGGTTTCACCCCCTCCGAAAAGACAGTTGGTTTGAAATTAGAAGATTTGATACGGGCTTGGCATGGAAGAGTCATCGTTGCTACTTTTTCTACAAACCTTCATCGAATTCAGCAAGTTTTTGATATTGCTACGAAAGTAAATCGAAAAGTATTGGTAGATGGACGATCCATGATGAATACAATCCAGGTGGCAACAGAGCTGGGTCATATCAATGTACCTACTCAACTTCTTGTTAAGCAGCAAGACTGCCAATCCTATCCTGATAAAAAACTTATTGTACTCACTACTGGTACACAAGGAGAACCTTTTTCTGGTTTAACCAAAATGGCAAGGAATCAGCATGATGTGTTGAAGCTAAAAAAAGGAGATAAGGTGATTATTTCAGCAGATCCAATTCCAGGCAATGAAGCTTCTGTAACGAAAAACATCAATAACTTAATGAGATTAGGTGCCGATGTAGTCTATCAAACGGAAGGCATACATGCGTCCGGTCATGGTTCTCAGGAGGATTT
Source organism: Caldisericia bacterium (assembly GCA_040767255.1). Classification (GTDB taxonomy): domain Bacteria; phylum Caldisericota; class Caldisericia; order UBA6126; family UBA6126; genus JAGLCW01. The sequence continues at coordinate 41,714 of JAXGOZ010000003.1, read as the reverse complement.
ACGGCTTATGATGTCTCTTATCAAGCCTACATTTTTCATCCCAGTACACGGAGAATACAGGCAGATGTTTACACATTGTAAAATTGCTCAAGAAGTTGGTTTGCCTGAAAACCACACGAAAATCTGCGAGAATGGCGCTAGCATATCTCTAACAAAAAATACTATGCAGCAAGTTGGTAGAATCCCTGCTAATCCAATCTATATTGATGGACGAAATGTTGGCGATATCGGTGATTCTGTTATCAACGAACGTAAAATACTATCCCGTGAGGGAGTTTTAAACGTGGTCGTTATTGTAGATGTTAAAAAGCGGTCTTTAGTTACTTCTCCACTGATCGAAACCAAAGGTTTAATATCTTCAGATTTTTCTAGCGATCTATATGAAAAGGTGACACACGGTATTCAGGAACTGGTGAAAAAGTGGTCAAAACAGAATGGGAAAGGTTCTGATTTAGAAATTATGACAAAAGGATATTTATCGGGATTTTTCTCCTCGGAAGTTCATCGAAAACCTGTTATTTTTGTCTCTGTCATAGAAAGCAATTAAGAATGAAAACGAAACTCCGATTCCAAACTATTCAATGGATCCGTGGAGCTATCATAGCTGCTCTTTACTTTGTTTTTACGACTGTGTTTCAAGCGATATCTTTTGGGCAAGTGCAACTACGAGTCTCAGAAATTCTAACGGTACTCCCTTTCTTTTTTCCAGAAGCGATTTGGGGTTTGACCCTCGGTTGTTTACTTTCAAACTTCTTCTCCCCATTTGGATTAATCGATATCGTCTTTGGCACATTATGTACATTTTTAGCTGCTGTAATCACATATTCTTTCCGTGTGATCCCCAATAAAAAACTTGGTGCTTATTTAGGAATTCTTCCCCCAATCATCGTGAATGGTCTTGGAGTAGGCTTGTATGTTTCCTGTATTGCAAATAGCGGGGTTTGCTCATTACAACATTTCTCTCTTTCCATATACCTTGCTGTTGCTAGTTCCATTATGATTGGACAGTTCTTATCTGCGGGTCTAGGAGGTGGTATTTTGGTCACCTATTTATTAACCAAAGGAAAACATTTATATTCATTACCAACTCAGCACAGAGAATAAGGAGGATGACTTGTGAAAGTAGCTTTAGCGCAAATAGAACCAGTTTTTGGGGATGGTCAAGCTTCCTATTTAAAGCATAAAGAATTTGTACAGAAAGCCATAGAACAACGAGCTTCCTTGATTGTATTCCCCGAAATGTCTTTAACCGGATATAATTTAAAGGATTTAACCCCCGATTTTTGTATGGATGTTAACCATGAATTGCTTCGCGAAACTGCCAAACTATCTATGCAAGTGGACATGGTGTTTGGATTTCCAGAAATAGACGAAGATTTTCACTGTTTTATTTCTTGTGCCTACTGCTCTAAAGGTGAAATTTTACATGTTCATCGTAAAATATTTCTACCCATTAACGGAATGTTTAATGATCCTAAAGATTTTACATCAGGACAATCTTTGCATACTTTTGAAGCTTTGGGCTTTCAAATGGGTCTTCTTATATGCCGTGATATGTGGCATGATGAAGCTATTGTATCCTATGTGAAAAAAGGAATTCAATGTTTGATTATTCCATCCAATATTCCACTTCGCAATATTGATGAAACTGGTCCTGCAATTCATTCATTTGTGAAGAGAATGCTATGTGGGTACGCAGAGCGTAACTCAATATATACGATTTATGTTAATCGTGTTGGTTTTGAAGAAGGAACTTGTTTTTATGGAGGCAGCATGATTGTTGATCCTTTTGGGCAAATAACGGGAGAATCTCCTTTTTTAAAAGAGTCTCTTCAATGTGTAGAACTGGAAATAGCTTCAATACATCGAAAGAGAAAATCCCTTCATCTTCATCGAGATCGAAAAGATGGAATTGTGCTAGAAGCATTTCAAGGAGAATAAGTATGAATCAAATTCCACAAGCAATACAACTCCAACCCAATGATACTCCATTTTTCTATCAGGATATTAAATTTCTAGAGAATGTCTTGATACAATTCATCCAATCTGAGATGCACAAGTATGGTTTCAAAGATGCAGTCATAGCTCTTTCGGGGGTTTGGATTCGACAGTAGTAACCTATTTAACGATAAAAGCGTTAGGAAAAGAACATGTACATTTGTTGTATATGCCCTATGGCACAAATGCAATCAGTCTGGACCACATACAGTTAATTACAACAGATTTGAATACTCAAGTAGAAACTTGGGATATCAAAGAAGTAGCCGATGAGATATTTTTAGAAAGAGATATTCAACAACCTTTGCGACGTGGAAATGTGTTAGCTCGATTGCGTATGGTAAATCTTTTTGATGCAAGTGCCAGAGAGAAAGCTTTGGTGATTGGCACCTCTAATAAAACAGAAATCTTGATCGGATATACTACCTGGTATGGGGATGGCGCAGCAGGAATTTTACCTATTGGTGATCTATTCAAAACACAAGTAAGAAATTTAGGAAAGCATCTTAAAATTCCGAAAGAAATAGTACAAAAACCCCCATCAGCTGAGTTGTGGCCAGGGCAAACTGATGAATCAGAAATTGGTATACCGTATGAAGTTTTAGACCGAATCCTGTATTGTTGGGTAGATCAGAGATTCTCAGAAAAAGAAATATGCGAGATGGGTTTTGCAGAAGAAATTGTGCATCGAGTAATAAAAATGTGCTATCGATGCTTGTACAAACAAAGGATCCCGATTATACCAAAAGTTTCTTCCCGAACGGTAGGTCTCGATTATCTATATATGAAAGAAACCGGGAATATCACACCGTAAGATATGGTATTCCAATTTCAGGATGGTCCAATGTCATGAGTTATTATTCCATTAGTAGAATACAAATGTACAATTCATGTCCAAGAAAATACAAGTATCGTTACATTGAACGAATTGTTCCACCAAAAGGAGAGGTACACCTGAATGCTTTGGTAGGGACGTGCGTTCATAAAACATTGGAAAACATATATCGCGATTCCATGAATGCAAAAAAATGGCCAACATTTTCAGAGATTGAGAAACTTTATGATCAAGTGTGGCAGATTCAAAACCATGAAAATATTGTTATTGTGCTTCTTTCACAAGATCCTGAAGAATATAAACAAGAAGGACTGACGATTTTAAGAGAATACTACGAAAAAGAGCTGATCGAAATTCCGAAAGATAAGACAATAGCGGTAGAGAAACCATTCTTTGTAACCCTTGGTGAGTACAAATTAAAGGCGATTATTGACCGGATCGATTATAGACAGGGAGATACCTTTATTATTCATGACTACAAAACATCCACCCATTTCCCTCAAAAAAGAAACCTGGAGGTGGATCTTCAGCTACCCTTGTATCAGATAGCTGTAGAAGAAACATACCCAGATGTAAAAGAAATCTTACTAACCTGGCACTTCCTTCGCTTCAATAAATCTGTCACCTTAACAAAATCAGAATGTGATATTGAGCAAATAAAGCTCGAAATTGAAGACAGTATACGAAGAATCGAATTGGATCGAGATTTTTTACCATTGGAAACTCCTTTGTGCGAGTATTGCCCATACCAAGATGTTTGTCCTGCTCATCGTCATGGCGATATTCTTTCCTCAATGGACAATCAAACGGACGACGAAGGATATCAGTCCGTCCAGAAACTAGAAGATATCTCGTATCAAATCAAAAAGCATACTTTTGAGATAAAAAAACTGGAAGAAGAAAAAAAAGAATGGGAAGATATCGCAAAAAAATATGCTTTTGAAAATGATTGTTCAACCTTGGTAGGAGAAAACCATACACTCACGATTGAGAAAAAAAATGAGCTTGCTTTCCCAGATTCCAAAGATCCTGCCCGTATCTCATTAGAATCATTCCTAAAAGAAAACCATTTGTGGGAGAGGGTATCCAATTTATATGCACCAAAGATAAAAAACCTTGTTTTAGACTCATCTATAGAGAAAGAAATACGAGATGAACTCATGGGTTATTCTTATCTGAAAGAAAAGATCACTTTTCGACTCAAAACAAAAAAAGATGAAAACGCGATATTTATGTTACACTAGTAAGATCAAAATTAAGTTGGGAGATGAATGTCTATGAAACAAAATCTAATTGCTTTGTTGGTTGTTCTTGTAGTACTTGCAGGAGAATATTCTTCATTATTCGATATGAAGGAATATCCGTTACTACGCCTGATGTAACAAAAGAAGAAACCGAAACATCGCAAAATGCCACAAACAAAGATCCCAAAAACTATTCTCCAGAAGATGTCAGTCCTCCTGAAACAGTCGTTTGCACAATAGGAGACGATTTATATAGCTTTACTATGGATGATTTTATTGGAGAAATGTATCGGGTAATGCCTCAAGACTTTGAACAAACGATGAGCCAACTATCCGCTCCGGATCAAAAAATACAACGTAAGAAACTTGAGGAAGATGTTATGACGTTTCTCATTGAAACAGGCTATGTAACATTGTATTTTGAAGATAGCGGTTTAGAGATTAGCGAAGAAGAGATATCTAGCGAGATTGAATCAACAAAAGCGAACATCCGGCAACAAAGCGGAAAAGATGATTTCGATGTCGATCAATATTTAACACAACTCGGTGTCACTGAAGAAATGCTTCGCAAAGATATGCACAATCAAATCATGTTTAGAAAAGTATTTTCTCCAATGATGGACTCTGTTACGGTATCAGATCAAGAAGTACAACAATACTACAAAGACAATACATCTACATTTGCACTACCCGATCAAGTGAATATTGATGTCATTCTCACGTATGATGAAAAAGAAGTGCAGGAGATCATCCAGAAATATCATGGTGGCGCAGATTTTAATGCTTTAGCAGAAGAATATACAAAGGATCCTCAAATTAAGAAAAATCGAGGAGTTGTGGGATGGGTTGCAGAGCAAGATCTTCCCCAAGAAATGAGTCGACATATATTCAACGATGAAGAGTATGGAGATAGTGATATTGTCTTTTTCAACATTGACACTATGCACTATATTGTTCGTAAAAAAGATTTTCGGAAAGCTCATACACAACCTTTTGAAGAAATTAAAGAACAAGTACGGAATCTTGTTCTAGACGAAAAAAAGGAACAAGTGTATAAAGACTTTATCGATGAACAAAAGAAGCGATACGGAGAGCCCGTAATAAATCCTTCACTCGTATTTCCCTCAGATGTTGTAACATCTGATGTACCACCAAATACTCTACCCGGTATGGAGGGTATGGTCGATCAGTTTATGGAAGAACAGAAAAAACAACAGCAAGAACCTTAGGATTTATTACTTCGATCTGGATAGATACTGTTTTCTCTTTTCTACCCAGAATTTTCTATGACACGTATAGATGATTTGATCTGGAATACATCGTCCTATCAGGTGAAGAAATTTCGTTTGTCCACCAGGTAGGACGATTCTTTTTTTCCTTCGCAATCCTTCGATTGATTTGGTTGCCACAAACTCTGATGATACATAGAAACGTTTCAATTGACAAGGAATGGGTAAATCCGAATGTATGTCAAAGGATGTATTCGTTGCTCCTGGCAAGCAACAAGTAACAACAACATTCTTGTTCTTAAGCTCATAGTGCAAATACCGAGAATACTGCATGATATAGCTCTTTACTGCGCTGTATGTCAACGTAGACGCAGCTGGAGTAGTTGCACATATAGATGAGATATTGAGTATATATCCTTCTTTTTGCTGTATCATATAACGGGAGAATAAACTAGACAAGACAGTGATAGTAGCTGTCTGCAAAATAATCATACTCTCTAATGTTTGTGGATCCAAGAATTCACGTTCTGTAGCCATACCAAAGCCAGCATTGTTGACCAATATATCAACCTGCAAGTTTTGAGCTTGGCAATGCTCATATAAATGGAGTGCAGCACTAGATTTGGATAAATCAAATGGAATCACATGAATCGTTATAGCGTAGTACTTGGAAAGTTTTTCTTGAAGCTTGATAGCTTTTTCTTGATTTCTGCTTACTAAAACAAGGTGAGTTCCTTGAGCGGCAAGTTCAGTTGCAATAGCTTCACCAATTCCACTAGATGCACCCGTGATCAAAGCCGTTTTGTTTTTAAAGCTTGTTTTTTTCATAGTGTATAAGTAAAAAAAAAGACCAGGTCCTTTGTGAACCTGGTCTTTTTTTTGAGTTTGGAATCGTTATTTCTTCCAATACCACCATGGAGTATTCCATGTAATTGGAGAGCTTGTACCGGTGGGTTGGAAATTGGCTATGTTTTTGTGACGAGAGCTAATATCAACCCTATAAAAGAGAGGAAGAGAGGGGATATCTCGGGTTAAGTGTTCTTGTACAATACGAAGGTTGTTGTAAATCTCTTGCTTGTCTAGCATTTGTAGGACGGCAGAGGTTAAAGTGTCTACTTCTTCGTTGCTGTAGGCCGTATAGTTCTGTCCGCTCCAACCATTTTTTTCAGTGGGAATTTGAGCTGAGTTTACAATAGAATAAAGGTTGGATGTTGGGCCCATTACCCATGCATACATTGCGCCACTGGGTCCAGAGAATTTTCTTTCTCGCAAGGTGGCAGTGAAGAAACTGGTTGCCTGTTCATTTTTCAGATCAACGTTGATTTTTAAGTTTTCTTTCCAGCCAGAGCTAATAACGGCTTGTACTTGTTCTCTGGCTTTGTTGCCTGAAGTGGTCATGTAGGTGATGGTGAATTGTTCACCAGCAGCATTGACCATTTTGGCGTTGCCGCCTTCACCTTCAATATTCCAACCAGCTTCAGAGAATAACTGAATGGCCTTTTCTACATCGTAATCCCACTTTGTAATGGTTTCGTCATCAAAAGCAGGATGCTTTGGAGGAAGCCATGCGTGTGCTACGGGTTGTTGACCTTCATAGAATTGATCCGTGATCAACTGTCTGTCGATACCGCATAGCAAGGCTTGTCGAACTTTTGGATCAGACAAATATTCATTGTCGCAGTTTAAGTCGATGTGTTCCCAGGTTAAAGATGGAGTGAACACAGGAATTTGATCGGTAGCCTGTTTTTCCAATTCCTTGGCTTGGTCAAAGGTTAAACCGGTTAAGGTCATATTGACTTGTCCAGCAATGGCAGCTGCAAGAAGGGTGTCTGTATTTTCAATGGTACGGAATACGATGTTGTCAATCAAAGGTTTTCCATACATGTAGTGTTCGTTGGGTTCCAAAATAATTGTTTGTCCCCGTTCCCAGCTTTTTACTTTGTATGGACCAGCATGCAAAGGATTTTTACCATAGGGATTTTCTGTATCGCCTTGGGTTGCTGCAACGATGAAATCAGCATCATCTTTGCATTTTTGTGAAACGTAGGCTTCGTTTTCTTGGGTGTCTGGATTATCCATGTCGAAGTCGTAGTAGGATTTATCATTGATATTGTAAGGTTCTAGTACGTAGTCAAATTTTTCTTCGAACCAATGAGCTGGCATTACACCAATGCCTGAGTTGGCATACAAATATGGAGTATTCCATGTAACTTGGACAGTGTAATCGTCTATTGCTACCATGTCGTCAATCCAAAAATCCATTTCATTGTGGATGACGGGAGCAGCGGGGTGGTTGTAGAAAAAGAAGGAGAAAAGGGCGTCTTTGGCTGTTATCTCTACACCATCTGACCACTTTAGTCCTTTGTGTAGATGATACGTAACTACCATTTTGTCAATTTCACCATTTTCGTTGTAGAAGATTTCCCAATCACCATTTTCTTGGGTAGGCATTTTTTTGATCATAACAGGAAATCGACCCCAGAATTCATCAAAGCCACCTGTGGAGCTTTCATACAACAACGACGTGATTTGTGTCATGGCACTCATTTGATCCAATCCACTAAAGAGCGTTGTTGGTTCTTGGGCTTGACCAATCGTTAAGTTTCCACCTCGAACGGGTGGATTAAGCAACATGTACAGACTGAAGCAGGCTTCGGAGACAAGCATTGGATATTCTGGTCGGATGTATCGGAAATCATCACCAGCTAACCATCTGTAATACATCAATTGATGGTCGGGGAGGATACAAACGCTCAAAGCGCTTGCTACTTCGTCGCCCATTGCAAGAGTTTCGTCCCAGCCATCTTGTGCAGGAATGAGAGGTTCTACAATCGAAGCAGCCTGGGCTTTGGCTTCCTCGCCTTTGGCGTTGATGAGCCAAACAGATGCATCTCCACGAAGTAGCTCATCGTCGGGCATGAAGGCATCATTTTGTTCAATAATGCCATTTTGAGCAGCTGTGGAAATTGCTTCAAAATAGGGGTGATCTTCTGGAACATCACCGAAACTATATCCTGTGTCTGCTTCTAATTGTAAAGCTTTCACGATCCAACTAACAAATTGTCCTCTTGTAATTGGTTTTGCTGGATTTTCAAGTTCTGTACTACTTACAATACCAATAGTTTGCATATTGGTCATTGGTTCTTCTGTGTACCCGTAGTACTCCGGTTTTTTGTTTTTCTGGTAATTGACTCCAATCATGGGAAGACTGACCTCATGGTCGGAAGGTGTTCATTGTCGGATGTTTCTTACCGCAACCAATTAAAGCTGAAAGAGGAAAGAGTAACAACTAGCAAAGAAATAAGAGCTATATGTTTTCTCACTTCTACCCCCTAGGCAAAAAATAGATTTTCTTACCTTATTATACGATAAAATGAGATTTATGAAGGAAAACCAGGGTGTACTTTGTTAATCTTCTTTTTGAATGGAAGTAATTTTCCACTGATTACCGTTGCGTTGAAGTTTACAATGGTAATGATTTCCTTGGTCTGTTCTCACAATGAAATGTGAGGGTCGTAGGCTAATGATATCATCTTGAGAAACATCCCACATTTGGTGCAAAGGATTTTGGATGAAAGAAGCAGGATGAATATTCGAGGATGTCAAAGGTTCTGCTTTCTAAAAGATGCTCCAAATGATCCAACTGATAAAAATCTTGCCGTGTATACAAAATCGACCAATGTGGAATATGCAGGTGTTTTAACCATCTTGTTGATGGAGGTAATATGCGCTATTGGAGGAATCAAACCGCCGAATTGTCAATAAATGTCCGATAAAAAGAATTCATCCCTTCTTTAAACATATAATTTCGGGGATCAAATTGTCTAATGATGTACCCGTGGTTACGAACTCATTTAAGCTAGGAGACATACTGATAGTTCCTTGATTAGCCTTCCATTTTTGATAATGAGGATGCCAGAGAATCAGCCATTGATCATTTTCCTCTTCGTAATGCATGAGCAAGACCATTGGATTTTCAGTGTATACAAAGATATATTGCTGTTTTGATACATCTTTTGAAGAACTGATCAATTCTACTTTGTTCATTTAAAGGCCAAGATGGATCGAGCAAACTGGATAATCGCTGCATCTTATTCTTCGATTCTTTACCCCATATAATAGCATGGTGCAATAGTCCATTATCAATGCCATTTGTAAAGTAGAATTCAGGTTGAACATATACTAAAAATCAAGTAACTTTGAATGGTATGGAAGAAGGATGCTGAAATGATCGAATATGAAGATACGATTATAATTTTGATTTGGATAAATGCTAGTGGTTACCTTAAGAATATTATCTCCTTCAGGAAGCCTATGAATATGTTTTTGTAGGTAAAGATACGACAAGTTTGCCTGGAACTCTGTCTGAATGGTTTGATACTCAAGTCGGGAAACCAATGCATCCAAGGGAATTTTGGACGTTCTTTTCGCGGGTGATTGGTATTGAAATACAGAATCAAGGTAGAGCTGTATTTGCGATAGCAATTGATGGGTTTCTTCAACGTTACTCAGCTGTAGATATATCTCAGCTAAACAAAGCTCTGCCTGGCACAATAGGTTTGTCTCTTCTACCGAGATTAGTTTTCTTTCTTGAAGTTTCAAACGTAGCTCTTCAAATACTTTTTTCGCACCATCGATTTCTCCAAGCGTCAGGAGAATCTTGCCATGCAAGTACATATAATCGTATGATAGAGGAAAAGAAAGGCTGTGTTTGTTTGTTTGAATACCTTTTAAACAGGCTTCGAGTGATTCTTTGTATTGCTGAGAATAAAATAGTGAAAAGCTATAGTAGTACCAATACATTGTCTGGTTTGGATGTTGATTTACCAATGGTTCATAGTATCGGACAATGGATGAGAAGTAAGAGGGATAATATTCATTTAAAGGTACTGGCTCAAGCGTTGATTGTGTTACTGTAGTAACATTGGTGAATTGCAAAATATCGACAGAATAAGCATTTTCAAATTCTTTCTTCCATATGATCATTTCCATTTTGTCATGATAACCAGTTTGTTCTTGTAGTCCAAGCAAGTTGCGGATCTCAAAATTGGAATATGCAGTGGAAAAACTTTTCAATGTTGTAAATGAAGGAATGTCTGTAAAGCAATATACATCGAGTCCTTTTTCAAAATTAGTGCCACTGCTCCATCCAATGATAATTTCTGGAATGGAGTCATTGGTTATGTCTTGTAATGAACAATAGTCAATTCCTTGTGCAAAGCTACTACATTGCCAAACGATTCTCCAATTTTCTAAAAATTTCTTGATGATCATGACTTGCACAGTATTCTGCTCCAAACCACTTTGTGAAAAACTAGTAGCAAAAAGGATTTCATCACAGTGGTTGCCATCGATATCGTATTGTTGATAAAATGAAGTTTTTAATTGATTTGGTAGCGTAAGAATAGTGGCATTCAATGGGAGAACCGATTGAATGATTTCTAGAATCGGATCTTGTACAGCGGGGCTCATAATCATTTCTGATGGTGGAGGAAACAGTGTGCAGCTAAGAAAGTGTAGATGGATCACAATTCCTACCAGGAAGATGAATATCTTTTTTGTAGTCGTCCTTTTTCTATACATTCTTTAGCTCCAAAGAAAATACGAGACATATCTTAGCTCCCTGGGGCTGACTATTTTCAACAATCAGTCGTCCACCATGAAGTGACATGATGTTGTCACAGATAGCTAAGCCCATACCAGATCCTTGTTTTTTATTAGACCCTTGGTAAAACTTCAGTTTTACAAATGGCAAGTCTTTTGATGGAAAACCTGGTCCCGAATCAGATATACAAACATATAGGTTTCGTCCCACAGTTTTCATTTGAACTAGGATTTCTGAACCTTCACCAGAGTATTTTACTGCATTGTCTAAAACATTATCAAATGCCCGTTTAACATAGAACGGATCAACCGAAACCATCACTGGATGGTTGGGGATATTTTTCCGCAGCCTCATTTGTTGCTGCTTGATTGAAGGTTGAATAAAAAGAATAGAATCTTCAAGAATTTTTCGAATATCTGTTTTTATCGGTTTGATTTGCTGGGTTTGAGGATTGAGCTTTGAGAAATCAAGCAATCGATTGACCATTTCCGACAAACGATCACATTCCTTTTCAATAATGTCAATTCCCTGTTGTAGTTCAGATAGTTTCAATTGACTCGTTTCTTTCAACGTGATCGCCCATCCTTTGATGGAAGTAAGGGGAGTTCTTAGATCGTGAGACATAGACGAGATAAAACTATTTTTGATTTCTTCTCGGTCTTGAATTTCTTTAACCATTTGGTTAAAGGTCTTTCCTAGTTGACCAATTTCATCTTGTCGATTTTCTGAAATCCTTACCGTGTAATCGCCATTACTCATTTTACGGGAGGCGTGAGTAATTTTGCTGATGGGTGAAGATAGGCTTTTTGATATGTGAATTCCAACGAGAATACTTACAAAAATGGCGAAAAGACCTAAAATAACCAAAAACAAAGAAATTTGCAGCATGCTATAGCGTACCTTGTTTAAAGATGTAATAAACCTGGCATACCCAATAAATTCATCGCTGGCATACAACGGTATTGTAACACCGAGGATAGGTTCTTTTTCTTGTAGAGTATGACTCTGCCAAACAATATACGATTGTGAACGAATTGAGGAAATGTTATTGATATGCAATGGAATAACATTTGGAGTAGCCAAGGTGTCTGCTAGTATGTTTCCATTGGATTCAAACAATTGTACTTGAGCATTGAAGTTTGATGAAAAATTTTTCAATATAGTCTGTCTTTGTGTAAAAATATTTGGATTTTCTAAATATTCATGAAAGAACATAGAAGATAGCAAGGCTTGATTTTTAACAATGTTGGTTACACTATTTTTATAGTAGTAATGGATAGTAACAATTAACGTACTTAAAAAGAATCCGATACTTAAACAAACTACAATGGTATACCCAACAATCAGTCTTGCTCGAATGCTACGAAATTGAAATCGGATCATTACCTACGCCAGCGGTAACCCACACCCCATACTGTTTCAATGAAGTCGGGTTTAGCAGGATTATTTTCAATTTTCCCTCGAAGCCTTCGAATGTATACATCAATCGTTTTTTGCTCGGTAACTACATCATGCCATACTCGATCCATGATTTCATCTCGAGTAATAGCTACTCCAGGATTTTCCATCAGTAAGCTTAGAAGCCTAAATTCACGCTGGGTAAGGTCAAGCTGAACCCCCATTTTAAAAGCTTCTCTAGTACGTAAATTAATGGAAATTCCGTGCGATTGCATAAAGCCTGAATGATAACATTCGGTGTTTTCAAAACGTTTTAAAATAGCATTGATACGTGCAATCAACTCAATTGGATTAAAAGGTTTCACGACGTAATCGTCACTTCCGCTTTGAAATCCGTGAATTTTATCTTGATCTTGCCCTTTCGCTGTCAACATGATAATGGGAACCTTGTCATTTATCTTTCGAATGGCTTCACAGGTTTCGTATCCATTTTTACCAGGAAGCATAACATCAAGAAGGATAAGATCAATAAACTCGTTTTTCACGATATCCAGGCCTTCTTCGCCAGAAGCTGCCTCAACCACTTCAAAATCATTTCTTCTTAGGTTAATGGCAATAAAAGTACGAATTGGTGACTCATCTTCGATTACTAAAATTTTTCTTTGAATTGACATATTTTTCATCCTCTGTTACATAATTCGATTGAACTTGTTTGCTGCTTTTATTATACTACTCCAAAAAATGGATACGAAAAATATTGTTTCTAATTTTAAAAATATTGAGTTGGAGCATCGGGATCGGATACTTGGAGTTTTGCCATTAATCCGCATTCAACCGAGATGTTTGCGGTATTATCACGAAGCTTTCACACACCGTTCTTTTAGAGCAGAGAATGACTGGCCATATCAAGATAACGAACGGTTGGAATTTGTAGGCGATTCAATACTGCAAAGCAATGTATCATTGTTTTTGGCCAATCAATATTTTCATTCTACTCAAGGAGAATTAACTGTTTTACGGGCTGCATATGTAAGATCGGAAACTCTGACATCCATCACGATGAAATATCGTCTTTACCGTGCTTTTTTAATGTCAAAGGGTGAAAAGTACATTTCCGAAAGGTTTTGTAGACAGTTTTTTGATCCAACTCCCAATGCGACTCGGTATGAGCCCTACTGTGGACTTTTTGAAGCATTGGTAGCTGCTTACTATTATGATTGTGGTCCAAGTATTGTATCAAAATGGCTTCAAGGGATCTTTGTTGAAATTATGCAAGTCGTATCGTCCCAAAGATATGTGAAAGATCCGAAAACTCGTCTTCAAGAGATTACCAGAAAAATTTATGGAGAAGAACCTAGCTACCAGACGCATTTGTCTGAAGATAGTCCAAAGAGTGGGTTCTTTACAAAGGTATTTGTCAAAAATCAATATTTGGGCTGCGGTTGTGGGAGGACAAAAAAAGAATCCCAAAAATCTGCAGCCCAAAATGTTTTACAAAAAAAAGAGTGGGTTACTTTGCTTCAATAAGTGCATCAGGACTTAGAATAAAACTTTGATTGGAAGGTAGCATGATAATTTTGATATCATCCGCTAGTTTTTCAATCATTGTATATTGAAGGATCTCAGGACTTAAGGATTCTGATATGAGTCGATTAGCCTCAGCTTCACCTTGAGCACGGGTAATCTGTTGTTCCGCTTTAAACTTTTCTTGCTTCACAATTTCTTGTTCCTCGAGTGCTTTCTGAGTAGCAATTTGTTTCATTTCAATGGATTGTTCAAACTCGGCACTAAAATAGATATCTTCGAGAAGAACATCCACCACTTCGATCGAATAACTTTCCAAATCGCTTTTCAATCGTTCACGGATAGAAACACGAAGAGCTTCTCTGTTTGGGGCAATATCTACAGCTTTGTATTTTACGGTTTCATCTTTTACTATTTGAGGGATTTTTGGAAATATGATCACATCAAAGTAACGAGGACCTATATTTCTATATAAGTCTTGGATGATCGTTGGTGAAACTTTGAAATTTAAGGTTAGACTTAACGTTACATTCTGGGTTTCTAACGAAAAGCATTCTAGGTTAGAAAATGTATGCTTTTGTATACGAATATCTGCTAGTTTCATTTCATTCCAGGGTGGAATCATCTGAAGACCCTCGGGCTTTTGATCTACAATGCCCCCAAACTGGTATATAATACCAACGTTACCGGTAGGTACAATTTTCATTGAAGACCACAATGATACAATAATGAGGACGAAAATAACAATCCATGGAGTAGATCTTTGATAGGACTGAACAACTCTACTTTTTTTATTGTACATCAAAGACCCGATGAAAACGGCGATTAAGAGAATACTAAAACCAATAAAAGTCATACTGAATCTCCTTTATTGCTGTATATAGTGAGTGATTAATTGAAGAGTATTCCAGAGGCCTTCCTGATGAGTTCTTTCATACCCATGAGATGAAGATACTCCGGGTCCTATTAAACCATGTTTAACAAGATAGCCTGCACGAAGAGTTGTCTCAACATCGGATCCATAATACGGAAAAACATCTGCAGCGTAGTCGAGATGATTTGTTTTTGCAAGCTGAATCAATTTGGAAGTAACATCGTAATCATACGGTCCTCCACTATCTTTTACACAGATAGATACTTTTTCTTCGCTACCCATTAAATCAGATCCTATGGCTCCCATGTCTACTGCGATCATTTCTTCTGTATCTGTGGGTACCCCCGAAGAACCACCATGGCCAACTTCTTCATAAGTAGTGAAGTAAAGATGGATTTTCTGACGAACTTTAGCAGAATTTTCTTGGATCCATTTTGCAACAGCTAGCAATACTACTGATCCAGCTTTGTCGTCGAGATGCCTGCTTTTAATATAGCCTGTATTTGTAATAGTGAAACGTGGATCAAAGGAAATATAGTTACCAATTTCAATGCCTTTATCAAGAGTATCTTTCTTGGAGTATACCTTTTCATCAATGACTACTTCAATTTCTTCTTCATTTTTTTCTTTGGAGATATTTCTGGATGTATGAACGGAGGATTCAGTATACTGCATTGTGCCAGATATCGTTTTTCCTTCATGTGTATGTATCAAACAGTTTTCACCTGATACCGTGTTTTCTGCCCAACCTCCAATTTTACTAATACGGAGCCTGCCATTGGATTTAATGGATCGAACAATACCACCTAAAGTATCTAAATGTGCTGCTAAAGTAAGGACAGGACCTTTTGTATTTATGGAACAAAGGATCCCATTCTTACAGTTTTTTATTGGAGAATACCCGAGTTGTGTTAGGATTTCAAATACATGGTTAGAAATGTGATGTGTAAAGCCTGATGGACTGGGAATATTACACAGGTTTTTTAATGTTTTGGTCATCCATTGGATATATTCTTCGGATTGATTCATGTGGCCTCCCATAATTGGTATGTTTGTATCATACCAGAAAAAGCAGAGAACATAAATCATAGCGGCAGGAACTTCTGCAAAAAAAAGGGAATATGGTATACTGAATACCACCTTGAGCACGAAAGGCAATTACTGACTATGTCAGAGGAAAGTCCGGGCTCCATAGAGCAGGGTGCTAACTAACGGTTAGTGGGGGTGACCCTAAGGAAAGTGCAACAGAAAATACACGGCCTGTTATCAGGTAAAGTTGAAATGGCGAGGTAAGAGCTCACCAGCAATCGGGTGACCGATTGGCTTTGTAAACCCCACCTGGAGCAAGACCAATAACAAACGCTTGTAGGTTGCTCGCCGAGTTTGTAGGTGTGTCGCTTAGATAGATGATTGCCATCCATCATTGGATACAGAACCTGGCTTAATGACTGCTCAAGGTGGAATAATGTGAGAATATGATTATACACCATATACCAGTTTTTAGAGATTCGATTGTTCAACTATTGCAATTGCAGCATGACACTATCTTTTTTGATTGTACATGCGGGGAGGGTGGTCATGCAAGTATTATGCTACCCTGCATCCCAAATGGTCATTATTATGGCTTCGATCGAGATGCTGATGCCCTATCTGTTGCTCATCAACGGTTGTCGAAAATAGCTTCGAACTTTACATTGATTCCAGAAAATTATGCGGATATCCCAGATCTGATTCAATCTAAAACAATACCCCATCCAACTGTTTTGTTTGCTGATCTAGGTCTTTCTATGTTTCAGCTGAAAACAATAAAGCGCGGGTTCAGTTTTTTATCAGAAGATCCTTTGCTAATGAGGTTCGATTCTGATCAATCCCAATACAATGCTTTCGACATTGTAAACCACTATCCTGAAAAAAAATTAGCCGACATGATTTATGAATATGGGGAAGAAAGAGCTTCCAGGAAAATTGCATACTTCATTGTTCGAGCCCGTCAAAAAAAACCAATTGAAACCTGTTCAGAGCTTGCTTCGATTGTAGCAAAAGCGAAAGGATATCGACATCATGGACGTTCTACTCATCCCGCAACACAAACATTTCAAGCTCTTCGAATTGAAACCAACCAAGAAATGGTTCATTTAGAGAATCTTTTAAATCAATTACCTTTTATTATGTTGTCTAAAGGTCTTGTTGCCATCATTTCATATCATTCTATCGAAGATCGAAAAGTAAAATTCTTTTTTCGGGATTCTCCTGATTTTGAGAAATGGAATAAAAAAGTGATTAAACCATCAGATGATGAAATTGAAATCAATCCAGCAGCTAGAAGTGCTAAATTGCGCATAGGTATTCGGAATGAACACAGCACTCCGTAGCTTAATGATCATGATTCTATGTTTGATGTTTGTAGGTATTACACAAACCCTCATTTGGATGGTAGATAAGAAAATTGAGTTAGTCACCTTCCAAAATCAAGAGTTACGGGTTCAAATGAGTGATTTACAAAAAGAATACGAGAATGTCGTCAATGTTAACTATGTAATTGAAGAAGCAATGAACCGCGAAACTTTACAAATGATCAAGCTTCCAAAAAATCAGCAAGTGGAGGTGATTAGCATTGACTTTTCGGAGTAAAAGAAAAAAATACCGTATAGTAAGCATACAGTTTTTTGGATTCATAATGTTTCTCCTTCTCTTATTTGTTTGCGGCTGTCTTTTCTGGAGAGGATTTTTTGACCAGCGAGTAGCTGCGCTGAAAACGTATCGGTCTAGTACTCCAGATACGATATTGGCGATGAGAGGGAAAATTCTTGATCGAAATGGAAAAATATTAGCACAAAGCAAAGAAGCATACACCCTTCAATGTAACGTTCATCAAATGGAAAATCCTGAATTGTTCATGAACCAGATTGCACCTATTTTGAACATGGATGAACAAGAGTTAATGAAACAATACAATGAATTGACGAAAGACCCTAATACGATGTGTGTTGATATAGCTAGAAAGCTATCTGAAAGCCAGAAAGAACGAATACTAAAATTGGTGAAAGATACACAAATTTGTAATTACGAATTTGAAGATGATCAAATGCGAGAATACCCCAAACGTTATACTGCTGCTCCTCTAATTGGTTTTGTTGGCTTGGATAACATTGGGCTTAGTGGTATTGAATACGCATATAATGAATTGTTATCGGGAATTCCAGGGAATAAAATTTACAACCGAACTTTTAGTGGTAACAAGGTACCCGGTTCAGAAGAAATACTACAAGTTCCAGATCATGGTAAAAATCTTGTTTTAACGATTGATGAGAAGGTTCAGTCGAAAGTTGAATCAATCTTACAGCTTCATGTTGAAAAGTCCAATGCAAAAGGTGGTGTAGCAATCGTAATGAATCCGCAAAATGGAGAAATGATTGCAATGGCATCTTACCCAACTTTTGATCTGAATGATGGACAAAAGTACATTCAGGATGTGCAGTACTCAAACCGGGCATTAGCGATGAATTATGAACCAGGTTCTGTTTTTAAATCCATCACCGCTTCTGCTGCTCTCGATTTAGGATTTATTACACCCGAAGATTCATATACCTGCGAAGGACAAATTTGGATAGAGAACAAGCCCATTCAATGTATCATTCCTCATGGAGCTCAACAATTAGCAAAATATGTAAGGAATTCCTGCAACTGTGTTTTTGCACAGATCGGACAAAAAATGGGTATTCATTTACTTGATTTTGTTGAAAGGTTTTATTTCGGCTCTTCTTTACCCATTGAACTTACAGAACAAGGCACGGGCATTTTACCAAGCAGAGAATGGTATTCAGATCTTGAAGCAGCAAACATTTCTTTTGGTACTTCTATATCGGTTACGCCAATTCAAATGATCAGTGCATATGCAGCTATTATCAATGGTGGAAATTACTACAAACCACTTTTGGTGAAAGAAATTCAAGACTATACTGGAAAGCCGATTCAAACTTTCGAGAAACAAATTCTGAAAAAAGTGATTTCAGAAGAAACATCCTCAGAAATGATTACGGTTTTGCAGAATGTAGTGCAAGATCCCTATGGATGTACCCAAGCCAAAATACCAGGGGTTCCGATTGGTGGGAAAACAGGCACAGCAAAGAAAAGTGTCGACGGTCGATATCAGGATGATCAGTTGATTTGTTCTTTTGTTGGTTTTTTCCCTACGGACAATCCTCAATATCTGATTTTAGTTTCCATCGATGAACCTTCTCCGAGTTACAATGCATACGGTTCAACAATTGCTGCACCTGCATTCAGAGATATTGCACAGTGGATTCTTCGTATTGAGGATCAATCCAATGCTTTTGAGTAGTCTTGACGCAATACTTCTTTCGAATCAAAAAAGGGTGCAAAAAGATTGTGTTATCCACGATATTCAAAATGATTCCAGAAGCGTAAAACCTGGTGATGTTTTTGTTGCTATAACAGGGACCGAACAAGATGGTCATCATTTTATCACTCAAGCTCTACAAAATGGAGCGATCGGAGTAGTTGTATCCGATCAATATGATGTTACCTTATTACCCGATACAATCTCCTATTGGAGTGTTTTTTCTACTCCCCAGGCCTGGAGCTTGCTTGCCCAATCATGGTTCAACAATCCAACCCAATCATTAAAGATGATCGCCATAACAGGCACTTCTGGAAAAACAACCTGCGCTCATGTTTTGTATAAAATGTTACAAAATTTAGGACAAAGGGTAGTTTTGATAGGAACGGGTGGTATCTATATCAACAATCAGGAAATAAGCTATACAATGAAAGGTGCAGTTACTACTCCTGATCCAAAAGAACTACACTATATTCTTTCTCAAGGGGTAAAAGAAAAATGCCAATATGCTGTACTTGAGGCTAGTTCTCACGGTTTATCACAAGAACGCCTATTTGGGATATTGTTTGATGCAGTTGTCTTAACATCTTTATCACCTTGTCATCACACTGGTTATCACAAAACTCTCTCTGCTTATATTCAAGCGAAAGAAAAAATCTTCTACATGACCAACAAAAATGCAATCACTGTTGTTAACAAAGATGCAGAGCTTTTTGATCAAATGCAATTTCCTCCTTCTTCTATGTTAGTTACAATTTCGCAGCAACAAGGTGCCGATTACCTAGCGCATAGAGAGTCACAAAACACTGTAAACAATGGAAACCATTTTCGATTACAAGATCAGAAAAACTCCTTTTCGTTTCTCACGACGTTGCACGGTGAATTCCAAATGTACAACCTTGGTGCAGCATTTCTTGTAGGAAGACATTTCGGTTTTCCAACAAGTTCTCTCCAGAGTGCTTTGCAGAGTATAGATCACATACCAGGGAGATGGCACAAGATTGATACCACTCTACCCCTCACTATTATTGTCGATAAAGCAAATGTGCCTCTCGCATTAAAATACTTCAAACATGAGATTGAATCCATGAATTTCTCAGCATGTATAACAGTATTTGGAAATGTGGGTGGAGGCGAAAAAGATGCTAGGGCAGAACTTGGCCAAATGATATGTTCTTTTTCAGACAAAGTAATCCTTACCCTTGATGATCCCGAAACCGAAGAGCCAACAAACGGATTTCGACATTTTATGTCTGCTTTATCTTGTACAGATGCAAAAAAAGTCATTATTTTAGAAAACCGAGGAAACGCCATTGAATATGCCATAGAGAATGCCCCGGAGAATTCCTTGGTTGCTATTTTGGGTCGGGGAAATCAGAAAGAATTCTTAGTTCAGGGGCGTGTCGAAGCTTTTGACGATATTGCTACTGCACAACACATTGTAGCCAACAAGGAGAATCATGTTTAAAACCACCGTTGGAAAAATAACCACGTTATGTTGTGGCTCTCTTATACAGTCGACCATACAAGATCAGTTTCCTTTTTTTTACACCTAGCCATTGATTCTCGTAAAGTTAATCCTGGAGATGTTTTTGTCTGTTTGAAGGGTCAACGAGTTGATGGCCACGAATACATTCATCAGGCTATAGAAAAAGGCGCTAAAGGACTGATTTGTCAGGAATCTATTCACCTTGATTCGGTACCTTCTGATGTTTTTGTCCTACTAGTGAAGAACACTTCGCAAGCTTTACTCGATTTGGCCTCCGAAATAACAAAATTATATCATTCCATATTGGTAACAGGTTCTGCTGGAAAGACGACTACCAAGCAAATTCTTGGTACATTGATGCCATTTTCTCATACTACCTTTGGCAATTACAATACCCTATTGGTCTTCCAGTGGCCTTGACAGATGTTCCACCAGATATTGAATGGCTTGTTTGCGAACTAAGTGCCTCCTACTCCTGGAGAAATTGAAACATTGTTACCTTTGTTTGATTCTGCACAAGGCGCGATACTGACGGGTATTGGTAACTCACATACTGAATTTTTCTCTTCGAAACAGCAGATATTGGAAGCGAAAGCATTGGTATTTAATAAAGTGAGTAACCAAGAAGCTTGCTTTGCAAATGGACACATGGAAGGACTTGAGACTATTCTTAAAAAACACTATCCTTTTGTATCTTTGTACGGATTTCACCTTCAATGGATATTCCTATTACGATTTCTGAAATAAAGGGTACAGAAACCATTTTTCATTTCACTATGCAATCCAAAGAATATTCTTTTTCTATTCCTTGTTTCGGAAAGCACTATGTTCTGAATGCGTAGCATCTATTGCAATGGTACTCACATTGTTCCCAAGTACCTCTTTAAAGGATATCCAAGACAGACTGAATCAGCTTGAACCTGGAAAAGGTAGAGGGAAAGCTTTTTCTCTGAATAATAGCTGTTTATGTATTGATGAATCCTACAATGCAAATCCATTATCCATGAAAGCGTCGCTAGAAGCATTCGCGTCTTTACCTGTTTCATCGAAAATACTCATTTTAGGAGATATGCTTGAACTTGGTCATATTGCAGAACAAGAACATATCGAATTAGGTAAAATAGCGAAAAATTGTAACCCAAAGAAAATTTTCATGTAGGACAATACGGAAATTCCTTTGTAGCAGGGTTTTCTGATGCCCAAAAAGTCACAATTTGTACTACTATAAACGAAGCGTATGATCAATTACGATCTTGGATACAGAAAGATACTGCCATACTTGTCAAGGCTTCCAATGGCATTGGTTTGCATACTTTGGTAGATCGATTGATAACAGATACAGAATCATAGGAGAATTTTATGAACTGGATACTTGTAATCATTTTTGCGGGTAGTTTTTGGTAATGGTAGTTTTGATGCCAATCATGATAAAGTTTTTAAAAAAACAACAGATCGGTCAATTTGTTCGAGAGGAAGGTCCAAAAGATCATTTAGCTAAAACTGGCACCCCAACAATGGGAGGAATCCTTTTTATCCTTGTAACAGCACTGATTTATGGAGTGGTTATCATAGCAGTAGATGCCACTTCTCAAAATTTACTTCCATTGTATCTGCTTCTAGCGTACGCTACAATAGGTTTTTTAGATGATTACCGCAAAACAATACTCCAATCCCCTTATGGATTAAAAGCCAGAGAAGACATTGCCTTGCAGATCCTTTTTTCTATTCCCGTGATAGTCTGGTTTTTCCCGTTTTCAGCATTAACTATTGTCTCATTGGGTTGGGTTTTGTTTGAAGTGTTTTTTATATTAGCAGTTGTAAATTCAGTGAATTTGACGGATGGTATAGATGGCCTTTTAACATGCGTATCCATCCCAATCTTTTTCTTCTACACGGTAGTTTTATGGTCACAAGGACAGACTATTGGCGCAGTATTCACACTTATCATAGCAGGAACGCTGCTTGGTTTTGCAATATTCAATGCCTATCCAGCAAGAGTATTTATGGGAAATGTGGGATCTTTTGCAATTGGTGGAGCTATTGTTTCTCTTGCTATTTTGTCTCATACGGAATTATATATTCTTTTAATCGGATTGTTGTTTGTTTGGGAAGCTTTATCAGTAATGCTTCAGGTGAGTTGGTTTAAATATACTAAGAAAAGATTTGGAGAAGGTAGACGCATTTTTCGAATGTCTCCTTTTCATCATCATTTGGAATTAAAGGGGATGTCAGAAACGCAAATCGTTGTTTTATTTACCAGCGTTGAAATTGTACTATGTGCCCTTGCGGGTGCGATTTATTTTTTATAACTTTTTCGTAAAATGAAGGCAATGAAAAAATCATTGGTTCTTAAAGACAAAAAGATCACTGTATTTGGCCTTAAAAAAAGCGGAAAAGCTGCTATTGAATTGCTAGTATCCAAAGGTGCATCAGTTTTTGCAACAGAGGCTTCTTCTAGCATCGATCCAGAGACAATTATATGGCTTGAATCTATGGGAGTGGATTTTGAACTCGGATTCCATTCTGAAAGGACGTATGAAGATAAAGATCTGATCGTCATTTCTCCCGCTGTTCCTAAGAGAATACCAGTCTTACTCAAAGCAGAAGAAAACCACATACCCATCATTGGAGAAATAGAATTGGCATACCAATTCACAGAATCTCAGTTTGTCGCTATTACGGGGACTTCAGGAAAAAGTACAACCGTCGAACTTACAGGCCATATTCTTCGGTATCATATTGCGCCTGTGTATGTATGTGGTAATATTGGTATTCCTATTTCTGAAATTGTTCATAGAACCAATGCAGCTACATTAGTTGTGGAAGTTAGTTCTTTCCAGCTCGAAACAATACAAGAATTTTCACCTCATATCGCTGTGTTTCTGAATTTTTCAGAGGATCACCTTAATCGCTACAATACCATGGAAGAATATTTCGCTGCAAAACTCCGTATTTTTGAAAACCAAACTGAGCAAGATTTCTCCATATTAAATGGAGATCAAGAATGTCTTGCAAACTTAAATACTGGAAAAGCAAAAAAAATGTTGTTTTCTATGAAGAAAAAAATGAATCCGGGCTGTTGGTATAATCACGATACCGATGAGGCGGTTTTATCTGTTGGTTGTAAAGAAATCCGTATATCTCTGGCCAACATGAGATTGAAAGGGATACATAACAAACAAAATGCCATTGTAAGCATTTTGGCATCTTACCTTTTCCTGCGAGACTCGTTTTCTGTTGATTTATGTCAAAAAGCATTACGGACTTTTCAAGGTCTTCCCCATCGATTTGAATGGGTTGGACGATATAATGGGATTGGCTTTATCAATGACTCAAAGTCTACGAAACCCTCTACCACAATTGTTGCAATTCATTGTATGAATGAACCTTTTGTTCTACTTCTTGGAGGAAGTGACAAAGAAAGCGATTTTTATGAGTTAGCCAAGCGAATATCTACTCATCCCTATATAAAAGTTGTTATTGTGTACGGAAAAACAAGAAAGAAAATCCGAGCTGCTTTAGAAGAAGTCGGATTTAAGAATTACAAAGTAACCCCCACGTTTAAAAGTGCCTTTTTCGAAGCACTTAAAAAAACAAAACCAAATGAGTTTATTCTACTTTCTCCAGGATGTGCTAGTTTTGATGAATTTGCCAACTTTGAAGAAAGAGGAAACATGTTTAAAAAAATGATTTGGCGCACACTAAACCAACAATGACCTCTTCAAGCAAATTACATGCAAATATTCTTACCATAACCATATTATTGTGTCTAATTGGCTTGCTTATGTCCTTTTCAACAACTTCTATTCACTATTTCAATGATGGAGGACGAGGAAATCCTTTTTTTGGTATGTTGCAACAATTTGCTTATCTTGTCATCGGGTTTTTTATACTCCTCGTCGTGCGAAAAGTATCGCAAGGTATTCTCAAAAAGTTTTCAACCGTTTTTTATATCGCTTCTTTGGCACTGCTAGTTTTAGTTCTTGTATATCACGCCCCAATTACAAACGAGATTGGAGAAGAAGCAAGGCGATGGCTTTATGTTCCTGGGGGGTTTACTGTTCAACCCTCAGAAATCGCAAAAGTATCTATTGTTTTTTACATTGCATCCTACTACTCAGCTTTTAAAAAGAGATTAGTTTTAAAAGACCATTTTAAACCTTTAGTGATGGTTATTGTTGGAGCAGGACTGATTGCCATTGAACCCAATGTATCTGCTGCAGTTGTTTTTGGTGCTATTGGTGTTGTTACCATGATTTTTGGAGGATTTCCATTAATTTTAGGTTTTTTTGGTTCCATATCTGTTTCTGTCGTCTTTTATTTTGTGATGTCAAAAGTTCCTCGATTACAACGTCGGTTAAGCATTGTTCAAGAGGTTTTTGTTAGTCCTGATGCATACCAAATTCGTCAAGGATTACGTGCCGTAGTCAGGGGTGGTTGGATAGGCCAAGGATATATGAGAAGTTCTCAAAAATTTATCAATTTAGCTTTTTCTTCTACAGATTTTATTTTTGCGATCATATGCGAAGAGTTTGGTTTGTTATTCGGATGCTTGCTTCTGTTTCTCTATTTTTTACTTTTCTATTACATGTTACAAGTAGCAAGAATGGTGAAAAGTCATTTTTGTTCTGTTGTTGTAGCCGGAATTGCATTTCATCTTTTGTTTCAAGCATTGCTTCATGTAGCGGTTACTTTAGCAATTTTTCTTCCTACGGGAATTCCTTTACCATTCATTAGCAAAGGCGGAAGTGCTTTGATTCTTAATCTCTTTGAAATCGGAGTTGTATTAAATGTCGCTGCCAGATTGCCTGTGAAAAAGGAAAAAAAAGAGGAGCTTCCACTTGTTGCCTAACCCTAGCCACATTTACATGACGGGCATTGGTGGAGTAGGCATGACACCATTGGCTTTGTATTATGCAGCCAGAGGAGATCGCGTAGAAGGATCCGATCTTCAACCATTTAGAATGGCTTCAATTTTACAGAAGCATGGAATTCAAGTGCACTATCAACAAAGTGTTGAAAATATCCATTCCCATATTCAGTCTCTTGTTTATTCTGCTGCTATTCCCTTGGATAATCCTGAATTAGTAGAAGCTGAAAAGCTTCATATCCCTCGTATACATCGAATCAAAGCTTTGCAGAATATTGTAGCAGATAAGCAACTTCTAGCTGTTACGGGTAGCTATGGAAAGAGTACCACAACAACTTTTTTATCCAGTATCTCTGAGAATTGTGGCCTTCGACCTTCTTGGTTAATTGGTGCAGATATGATGAAGTATCCCTGTGCAAGATATGCTAGCAGCGACTATTTCATTTTAGAAACCGATGAATCGCAGCCTAGCTTCTTAGAGTTTTCTCCTGCCTATACAATATTAACCAACATTGGAAATGATCACCTAACAAACTACAACAATGATTACAATGAGTTGAAAAAAGCACTATACGGAATTCTGCAGAATACTCGCCAGAATGTCATTTTACCCAAAGATGTGAAAGATTCGTTAGATTCAACATTTGTAAGTGATTCCTGGATAACTTGTGGAGACCAGGGCAGCAATTACCATATTACCGAGTTGCATACTTACTTTGATGGCTCCCTTCTCCGAACTTCTTTTCAGGTGAAAGGTCGACATTCTTCTTTTAGAGCAGAAATACCTATGCCCTCTTATCGAAATGTGATTGACGCAGTATTGTCATTTGCACTGGTTGAGGATATTGTTGGGCGTATTCCCAATCCTCCTGAACTATTTTCTGCTCTTCCTATCATAGACCGACGTTTTCAGTTTATTCCAACCGATTCAAAAGCTTTGTTAATTGATGACGAAGGAGATAGCCCAGAGGTTATTCAACATGTGCTAAAAGAT
Source organism: Caldisericia bacterium (assembly GCA_040767255.1). Lineage (GTDB taxonomy): Bacteria > Caldisericota > Caldisericia > UBA6126 > UBA6126 > JAGLCW01. The sequence continues at coordinate 15,294 of JAXGOZ010000003.1, read as the reverse complement.
GCTAAAACATATTTTCCTTCTCACCGGTTGGTTGTTTTTATACAACCCCATCGGTATTCCCGATTGGAAAATTTATTCTCGCAGTATGTACAGTCTCTCTTATTAGCCGATGAAGTGGTAGTTTTACCAGTGTACGGAGCGGGTGAAAAACAAAAAAATCGGAAAAATGAAGTCGATTTATTTCATGCACTTCACAGTAAACACTCTGGAAAAATTTTATGCACAACTTCTCTAGAAGAAGCCTCTTCTCTTCTCTATTCCTATTTAATCCCCAATACTGTCATTGTTACGCTGGGACCAGGATGTATGGAAACTGTACCAGGATTTTCAGATATGAGGAGTCTTGATCTAGACTTTTCTTTCTTTACTGGCGATATTCTTCAACGAATCATTACAATCTTATAACACATTTGGCATTGGCGGTTACGCTCAAATTTTACTAAAACCCCGTATTGCTGAAGATATTGTACGTACAATACAACTTTGCAAAGATACTAGGACGCCGTATATCATTATTGGTTATGGATCAAATATTTTATTCCCAGATGAAGAGTATCCTGGTAGTGATTGATACCAAATCATATTTCCATGCGATGAAAGAACAAGATTCTGTGGTACATGCACAAGCTGGTATCCATGCAAAAGGCCATCTTGTGGTTTCTTCAAAAACAATCACTGGATTTTCTTTCATGGCAGGTATCCCTGGTTCCATTGGGGCCGTATTGCTATGAATGCAGGTACTAACCGAGGGAGAATGGACCAGCTTCTACACTCAGTGACATATTTCGACGGAAATATTGTACAAAAAGTATATTCTCCTGCACTAAAAGATTTTTTTGCCTATCGAAGTAGTCTTTTTCTTAAGAATGCCTGGTGTGTGTTATCTGCAGAATTTGTTCTGGATCGAGGAGATGTCGAAAAGAAAAAACAATTACAAATGTATCTGCAAAACGAAGTATTTCACAACCCCTTCATTCCAAGAGTGCAGGGTGTTTTTGAAGAACTCCCCCAACCAATCCACAGGAAAAATACTGGAGGATTTAGGGCTTAAAGGATATCAAAAAAGGAATATAAAGATATCGGAGATTCATGCAAATTTTGTGATTAATATGGGCAAAGCAACATGTAAAGAAGTTTGGACTTTACCAAGAAATTGAAAAAATTGTGTTTCAAAGAGACAACTATTCAACTAGAGCGAGAAGTGCAACTAGTGAAAGTGTAGTTGCATTGGAAACTTTGTTTATATAGTTTAATATGTTTACATAGCGAATTCACCTCTATAGAGTGATCTAAATGCTCTATGGAATAACAGTTATTGCAATTGGATTGCAAATATGTATTTGGAAGGCGGTATACTATATGGCAATATGTAGTAGACAAATGATACAAAGGCTGTTTATCTTGCTGATCATATCATTTCTTGCTTTTGTTTCTCTAAATGCGATGTCCGATCCAATCGATATTATTAAATCAATGGATCCGCACATAACGCAGCAGCAAATTGATATATATAAACGACAGCAGGGTTTGGACAACCCACAGATGATCCGATATGGTTATTGGTTTAGAAATGCATTAAAAGGAGATTTCGGCATCTCCAGATTACAAAGAAAACGTTTTTCCCTTAGTCATGGGTAGAATTCCGAATACCATGTATATGCAAGCAGTTGTTCTTTTGATCATTATCTTTGTGGCCATTCCATTAGGAATTTTTTCTGCTGTCCATCAATATTCTACATGGGACTACATCCTAACCTTTTTTGCTTTTACTGGTGTCTCACTCCCAACGTTTTGGGTGGGACTGGTATTGATTTTATGGCTTGGCATTGGCGCAGGATTACCCTTTACAGGGATGTATTCCGATATTGTCACGTATGGGGGGCAGACTATGCCCTATGCACAAGCTCCGTGGTTTGTAAAACTAGGAGACCGGATTATGCACTTAATTTTGCCTGTGCTTACGGTGTCCCTGCTGTCTCTCGCAGGCTTGATGAGATATACTAGGTCAGCTCTTTTGGAAGTAATCCGACAAGACTATGTTCGAACTGCCAGGGCCAAGGGTGTTATTGAGAAAAAAGTTATCTATAGTCACGCGCTTCGTAATGCAATGATTCCTATCGCTACAATTTTAATTCAATCCATACCAACACTTTTTGCAGGATCGCTTATTGTTGAGCAGATCTTTGGATGGCCAGGGGTTGGAAAAATGGTATACGATGCAGTACTTCAAAAAGATTATAATCTTGCAATGATGGACTTGATGTTCTTATCTTTTCTAACTGTAACGTTTACCTTGGTTGCAGATATTTCCTATGCATTTCTTGATCCAAGAATTACATACAGATAAAGCGAGAAAGGAGATAACAACATGGTAGATCAAGATAAAAAACACACACAATCATCTTTGGATCAAGAAGAAGTGGTAATTCCTACTGTTGAGGGAGGAGAACCCACATCTGTTCCAGAATTTGAGCAAGACGAGATTCAGGGATCAGCAAAACAATACTCATATTCTCAAATGGTTTGGATCCGCTTTCGCAAGCATAAAATGGCTTTTGCGGGAGCTTGTATCGTTCTTTTACTGCTGATCGGAGCTATTTTTGCTGGATTGATATCGAAGCAAAATCCGTCTTTTGCTGACATTAATTTCCGTTTTTTACCACCTTTTACACCAGGCCATTTCCTGGGTACTGATGACGTTGGAAGAGATGTTTGGACACGCCTTCTCTATGGTGGTCGAACATCCCTTATGATCGGCTTTTTAGTAGCAATACCCGCAGGACTATTTGGTGGAATCATCGGATCTATATCTGGATATTTCGGTGGATGGGTGGATTCTTTACTCATGCGATTGGTAGAAATATTCTTTTCTATTCCAACATTACCCATTCTTGTTACTTTATCATCCTACTGGGGAGCCAATATCTGGAATATCGTAGGCCTTCTTGTCTTCTTTGGATGGGCACCTACAGCACGAATGATTCGTGGACTTGTTCTTCAAATCAAAGAATATGAGTTTATTGAAGCAGCTAAAGCAATTGGATGCTCGAATTCTCGTATTATATTTCGCCATATTCTTCCAAATACCCTAGCTATTCTTATTGTCCAAATCACTCTTAAGGTTGGCGGAGCCATACTTTCCGAATCTACACTATCCTTTTTGGGCTTAGGTGTTGATCCCTCAGAACCTACATGGGGAAATATGCTTTCCAATGCACAAAATTTCATGTGGAATGCCCCACACCTTGTTATATGGCCTGGAATGATGATCTTTTTAACCATTCTCTCTTTCAACTTCTTAGGGGATGGTTTGCGAGATGCTTTAGATCCAAAACTAAAACAATAACAATCAAAATATGTATTCAAAGGAGCTGAACAAGTATGCTTGTTCAGCTCCTTTATCAATATGAAAAGAATCCTGATCATCAAAAATGGAGAAGCAGTTTTGCTTATCAAAAAGTCTTCTTTCCATGCTTTTTCATTTTCTATCCAATCAGAGGGTGACTTTTCGGAGTCATTACGTTCCATAAAGCAGAATCATAGAAATGCTTCACACTACTGCTTTGCTTATCGAATTGTGGATTCTTGCTTTCGTATTTCTGAGAGAATGTCAGATGACGGAGAACCACATGGGACAGCTGGTATACCTTTGTTATCCTTGTTGCAAACCCATAATATCGCAAATGGAGCTATAGTGGTAGTGCGATTTTACGGTGGTGTAAAACTGGGTAAAAAAGGCCTTTATTCCGCGTATTTAGAAGCAGGAAAGTGTAGTTTGTCCAATACAGAAATGGAAGAGTACATTCCTACGGAGATTTTATCCATATCAGTTCAATATGCAGCTTATGACGTATTCGAGAGATTGTGTCAAAACTTTGTTGCAAAGTGCAATCATATTGAATATGGAGAAGATATTCAAATTGAACTCGAGATTGCATCCAGTCAAAGAGATAGTTTCCTTGAAGCAATTTCACAAGCAAATCTTGTGAAACATGTTATAATACATTCGATCCGGAGGTAATAACGATGAAAAAATTAAAGTTAGAAATTTTAGGTACATTGCTTGATTCCAATCATACTGAGACAAATTGCAGAGAATGCCAAACACCCTGCAAGTCGGCATGTAAAACATCTTGTACGATTGGAAATCAAACTTGTGAAAAGCGAAAAAAACCAAACCCACGATGGATTTGGTAAAAGACCTATTACAAAAAGGTCTTTTACACTGTTTCATATGGAATGAAGAAGGGTTTCTTTTTGATCCAACTTCCAATTCTGTGTTTTCTTGCTCTGCAAAAGATGTGAAAGATACCCAAGAAGGTCATCCATCTGAAGAAATTATACAGGATATTGAAGCCCTTCTTTCCAAGGTTTTTTTTACGAAGAACAGGTTCATTTTGTAGATCAGCGTATCTATAAATCTCTTTGTTTTATCATGACTCGGGGATGCAACTTCCGTTGTCCATATTGTTTTGAGAAGGGTAAGTCTCACTCCGATAACGAAGTGATGTCGACACCCGTTATTGAAAAAGCTTTTGATTTTCTAGTAAAAAACAGTGGCAATCGGAAAGTGCTAGAGTGTGATTTTTTTGGAGGTGAACCCCTTCTTGCTTGGGAACAAGTGCAAAAAGCAATCGAGTTATCCCAAAGAATCACTGCTTCAACAGGGAAGAAATTCCGTTTCTCTCTTACGACCAATGCTTCTTTGCTAAACCCAGAGATTATTCATTATCTATATGAACACAATATCAGCCTTATTCTTAGCCAAGATGGTCTTCCTGACAATCACAACCGCTTCCGAATATCTTCAGAAGGAAAACCAACCTATGAAGATGTGATGAATGCTATTCTTCCTATTGCTCAAAAATGGGATGAAGGCTATTACGTTCGCGGGACTTATACAAAAAAGAATCTCCATTTTTTACAAGATATCCAACATCTTTATTCCAAAGGAATTCAAAAAATCTCTTTTGAACCAGTAGTGTCGGAACAAGAAGAAATCGGTTTTAAAACTCCAGACATGAGACAAATCAAGGACGAGTACCAACAATTATCTACATGGGTACTTGAAACTATGAGAAATGATCCTAGTTTTTCATTTTACCATTTTGAGCTTAATTTAACACACGGAGCTTGTAAAGAAAAATTGATGACAAGCTGCGGAGCAGGAATAGAATACCTATCCGTTTCTCCCACGGGTGAATTGTACCCCTGCCATCAATTTGACAACAATCCTTCATTTAAAATCGGAGATGTGTTTCAAGGGGTAAATCGTCCTCAAGTAGTAGAAACCTTTAAACAATCGACAAATATTTCATCAAAATCCATATGTCAACGATGTTGGGCGCGGTACATTTGCGGAGGCGGGTGTTCTGCGAATAACTACAGGATGAATGGTAACCTTTTTACTCCCTGGGAATTGGGATGTGATATTCAAAAAATACGCATCGAAGCAGCACTTTTCGTGCAGGTAAAAAACAAAAAAACCTCTTTATTACCGGAAGATACCCCATAATACTTGTAGAATGACTATTCGGTTAGCTTCCAATATCTGATCGAGATGTTTTTCCCTCAAAACTGATCTTATCAGCAACCTCATATGCTTTTTTGGTGGAATCCGTCAGGTTTTTCCCAATACCGACAATATTGAGAACTCTACCGCCATCGGTGATTACAGAGTTCCCATCCATTTTTGTGCCAGCATGGAAACATACGCAATTGTCTTCTTGCAATACACTATCTAGTCCATGAATTGGATACCCTTTTGAGTAACTTTCGGGATATCCTTTAGAGGTTAAAACAACACAGGTTGCATGGGTGTTGATTTTCCAATTCATTGAATAAGAGTCAATTTTTTTACCCTGTGCAATGTCGATCATGAGGGGCAACAAATCAGTTTCCAGGAGAGGAAGTAAAACCTGAGATTCAGGATCACCAAATCGAACATTAATCTCTAAAACAGAAGGTTGATTCTTAGCATTCACCATGAGTCCTAAAAACAGAATTCCCGAAAAAGAGTTGTTCTCCACATACAGCGCATTCATAAGGGGTTCAACAATATCCTTTCGAATATTGCCTAAAATTTCTTCATTCATCCATGGGGCTGGTGCAATGCTTCCCATACCCCCTGTATTAGGACCTTGATTACCTTCTAAAGCTTTTTTATAGTCTTGTGTGGGGATGCATTCGAAGTATTGATCTCCATGAACAATCATTTGGTAAGAAACCTCTCTACCCTCCAGGTATTCTTCGACAATAATTTTTTCACCTGCTTGTTTGTACTTCTTATGCTCCATCATATCTAGGATAGAAGCTACTGCTTCTTCCTTGGTATGTACAATTACAACTCCCTTGCCTTGTGCTAATCCATCTGCTTTTACCACAACAGGATATTTTGCAATGGATTCAAGATGATATAGGGCATCATCCTTGTTAAAAAAAGTATGATATTCTGCGGTAGGGATATTGTATTTGGTTAATAAATTTTTGGTGTATATCTTACTTCCTTCAAGCATTGCTGCATGTCTAGAAGGTCCGAAAACGAGTATGTTTGTGTCAGCAAAATAATCTTTGATTCCTTGTACCAAAGGAAGCTCTTTCCCAACAACAATGAGTTGGATGTTGTTTTTCTTACAGAATGCTTCCAGAGCAGAAAAGTTTAAAATATCGGGTTCAGTATGGATTGTAGCAATTTCTTGTATACCAGCATTCCCAGGTATACAATGCAAATCTCCCATGAAAGGGCTTTGTGAAAGTTTCCAACAAAGAGCATGCTCCCGGCCCCCGCTACCTAAGACTAAAACATTGTATTTCATAGCTAACTCCCTTCTCTGGAGTGAAATCGTTTAATGGGTAAAATGCCTTTGGCCTGTAAACACTAGGGTAATTCCTTTTTGTTTTGCTTCTTCAATTACCTGTGGGTCATGAATAGATCCACCGGGTTCTACAACGATACCAATACCGTATTCAGCTGCTTCAGTGATAGAATCTGGGAAGGGGAAAAAAGCATCTGAACAAAGTATACTACCATGAATTTTGTTGCAAAATCGTTCTTTTGCTCTTGATAAAGCTAGCCGACAACTATCTACACGATTTGGTTGTCCACCACCAATTCCAAGAGTATGAAAGTCCTTGCAGATAAGAATTGCATTGGATTTTACATATTTGATTGTTTTTAAACCAAAAAGAATGTCTCTTTTTTCTTTTTCAGATAGCTCTTTACCGCAAACAACATCTAGGTTATCAATCAATCCACCATCTTTGTCTTGAACTAGTATGCCATTTCCTGCATCACGCAAGTGATAGAAAAGAGAGTCGTTGTGGATATGTTGAAGAATTCGGACATTTTTCTTTTTGGTTAATATGGAAAGAGCTTCCTCAGAATAGGAAGGTGCGCACACTACATCAACAAAAATGGAGTGAATGTGCTCTGCAATGCGGGTAGTAACGGTTTGATTGAAAAGAAAAACTCCACCGAAAGCTGAGACAGGATCGCATTGGTAAGCATATTCATAAGCAATTTGTAGATCATCTGCACTAGCTGCTCCACATGGATTTGTATGTTTTAAAATAATACACGATGGTTGATCTTGACCATATTCTTCCATTAAATCGAGCCCCTGTGCAATATCTATGAAATTGTTGTAAGAGAGTTCTTTGCCATGAATTTTTTTGCACCCTAAGGGTAAAGAACTTTCTTGAAATGAACTTGAAACTGGCTGAGAGAAATGTGCCTTTTGGTGGGGATTCTCTCCATATCGTAGTGTCTGGATTTTTTTCAAGAACATCGGTTGAACTTCATGATTTGTGAACTCTTCCACAATACTGGCATCATACAGGCTTGTGTGTAAAAATGATTGAATCATACATTGAGAAGAAAACTCTTCGGTAACACAGCCTTCGTGGTTAAAGTATTCGGAAAGAAAACTTTCGTATTGTGATGGATCTGATAGGGTAACACATTCAAGATAGTTTTTACCGGAAGCCCGTAGAAGAGAAACTCCCCCAATATCGATAAGATCTAATTTTTCTTCCAAAGATTGTTTTTGATGTGCCTGAGAAAAGGGGTACAGGTTGACACAAACCAAATCAAATTTCGTGATTTGATGTTTCTCGTTTTCTTCTACTTCAGAAGAAACGCGTGTCCTTCCTAAAATTCCACCAAAAATTCTAGGATGGAGAGTTTTCACTCGACCATGTAAAATGGGAGGAAATTGGGTGTACTCCTCAACTTTTTTACAGGAATATCCTTTTTCTACGATATAAGCATGGGTGCTTTCTGTGGCATACATCTGAACACTCATTTTTGATAGAGCGTCTAGAATTGATTCAAGGTTTGTTTTATCAGAAACAGAGATAAGGGCATTCTTAATTTTTATCATCGTAAATCAGAACTCTCCTTCCCGTGATTTCATAGTTTCCTTCAAGAACAATTCTCAAAACTTCTGGAAGGAGAATGTGCTCTCGTTCAAGGATACGTAGTGATAACGATTCTTCGGAATCGTCATTAAATACAGGGATTATTTCTTGTGCAAAAATCGGTCCTGCATCCACATTGTCGGTAACCAAATGAACTGTACACCCAGCAAATTTGACACCATATTCCAGTGCTCTCTTTTGTGCATTTAATCCTGGAAAAGATGGTAACAATGCTGGATGAATATTGAGAATGGGACCATCAAAATGACGAATGAAATGGGAAGATAAGATTCTCATAAAACCTGCTAACACGATAATGTCAATGGCGTGTTTCTGAATCACTTCCAATAGCTTATCCTCATATAGTTGTCGGGAAGTAAAGCAGCGGTGATCAACAATGTAGGTTTGAATACCGTGTTCTTTGGCAATTTGTAGTCCTTTTGCATCTTTTCGGTTTGCTAAAACAAATGGGATATTACAATCTAAAAAACTCATGTCGCGTTTTTTAAGGATTGCTTCTAAATTGCTTCCTTTTCCAGAAATAAAAATTGCAACATTCTTTTTTGTCATATTCACCTCATTGGAAGTATTGTGCAAAGGATTTTTGGTGGATTTGTTTGATTGTGTCAATGGAAAATTCAGCAACATCTTCAATTTTAAAAATGTTGTTAACTGTTTTTCCTAAAATATCCAGAGGAGCAACTCCAAACAGCTGTTTCTGGATTGTGTTTAATTGCTGTTCAGGAAAAGTGATTAAAAAACGACTATTGGATTCACTTAACAGAAAAGAAGCTGGGGTAAACTCTTCAAACATTCTATTGATATGAAGACCGATATTGTGAGTAAGCATAGACTTCACCATAGCAATCCAAATACCGCCCCGATCAATACTAATACAGCTTGAAACGGTGGATTGTAATATCAGATTTCGAACAACATCCTGTGTTCTTTTTTCAAGCAATATGTCAATTCTTGGTATTGATCCAGTTTGTAGATATTCTTTTTTTGTTTTACCAACAACTGCGCAGATTAAACCTTCTTTTGGGAAGGAAAGGGATGGTTTTGCAGATAGTTTTCCTGTACCAACCATTCCTATGACAGAGTTGGATAAATTCGTTGTTTCTCGCCCTCATTGTAAAAACTAACATTACCAGATACTACAGGGCATTTTAAAAACAGATAATGCATCATTCATTCCTTTAATACTCTCTGAAAACTCCACATTGTATGTTCTTGTGTAGGATCACCGAAATTTAGACAATTTGTAATTGCGCAAGGAGTTAGTCCCAATGTAGTAATACGCCTTGCTGCAATGGAACAAACTGTTTTTGCGCCTTCATACGGATCGATGGAACACATGTCACCTCTACTTAAAAGCGTCATGCCTACATAATGATCGGTCCCATGAATATAGATACAACTGGGCCCTACCCCTGGTTTTTCTACAGTACCAGCGTAAAGAGTGGAATCATACTGGTCATGAATCCAATGCTTTGACCCAAAATTTGGATCTTGGAGCTTGCCTAACAGTGCAGATTCAGTTTTCTCAACAGGGATATATGTAGGTACATCCGTGACGATTGTTTTAATGCGGGGGTTACGAATGGGTTTAGTTGTGTTTTCCGGAGGATCCAAAAGGAGCTTGATGGGGACATTACAGTGACATGTTTCACCAGTAAAGATTTCGATACATCCTGTTTCGGTGATTACCCCGATTTCAGCATAATCTAGCTCCCATTTTTTTAGTATTTCTTCTATTCTTTTTTCTGCTCCTTTTTTTGCAATCAAAAGCATTCTTTCTTGAGATTCAGATAGCATGATTTCAATGGGAGTAATTCCTGGTTCTCGTCGAGGGACTTTATCAAGGTCAATCCGAATACCAAGTTCACCTTTTCCGGCCATTTCAACAGAAGAACTTGTAATGCCAGCAGCACCCATATCTTGAATGGCTTCAATTAGATCTTCCCGAATGATTTCCAATGTGGCTTCAATAAGGAGTTTTTCTAAGAAAGGATCTCCAACTTGAACACTTCCCTTTCTTTGTTTTCGATCTTCGTCTAAAACGCCAGATGCAAAAGATGCTCCATGAAGACCATCTCTGCCGGTTTTTGCTCCCAAATAAATAACTTTACCGCCGGGCGTTTTTGCAATACTTTTTCGCAGGCTAGTTTTATCCAATACTCCAACAACCATAGCGTTGACCAATGGATTTTCGTCATAACAAGAAGCAAAATGAGTTTCTCCACCGATAGTGGGAACTCCGACGCAATTGCCATAAAAAGAAATTCCTTCTACTACGCCGTTGAGAAGATATCTAGACCGGGGGGAATTGGGATAATCAAAATGTAGAGAATCCATGCCAGCAATAGGTCTAGCCCCCATGGTAAAAATATCTCGAATGATTCCCCCCACACCGGTTGCTGCACCCTGAAATGGTTCCACAGCAGAGGGGTGGTTGTGACTCTCAACTTTAAAGGTAAGGTATATGTCATCGGTTAGCCTTATTACACCTGCATTTTCACCGGGTCCTTGAACAACCTGTTCTCCCTTAGTGTAAAGCTGGGATAGATATTTCTTGCTGCTACGATAGCTACAATGCTCACTCCACATAGCTGAAAAAAGACCGAGTTCTACTATTTTTGGTTCTTTTTTCAGTCGTTTGACAATTTCTTGATAGTCATTGATGTTTAAATTTAATTCTTTTAATACCTGAGGATTCATTTCTGTTCCTCCAAAAAAGATTGCAAAGATTGAAACAGTTGTATCCCATCTGTTGTCCTTGTCCACTCGGACAAAGCTCTTTCTGGATGGGGCATAAGCCCTACTACGTTGCGATTGGGATTGCTTATTCCAGCAATATTCTCTATGGATCCATTTGGATTTTCTGCATACTGAAAAACAATTTGATGATTGTTGGTCATTGTGTGCAAGGTAGCAGAATCCACTTGGTAGTTGCCATCTTTATGAGCGATGGGGAAAACGATACGCTGTCCAACTTGGAAATGTCTGGTAAAGGGTGTTTGATTTGAAGATACAACAAGGGGTATGTCTTTGGATATAAATCGGGTAGTCGTGTTTCTTAGAAGAGTACCAGGTAACAATCCAGTTTCTGTTAAAATTTGAAAACCGTTGCAAATGCCAATCACAGGTCCGCCACCGGATGCAAAACGTTTTACTGCTTGCATGATAGGAGAATGCGATGCTATAGCACCGGGCCTGAGGTAATCTCCATATGAAAAACCACCAGGTAGTATGACTGCATCGACAGAAAGGGTAGAGTCCTGATGCCATAGTGGAACAGCCTCTGCTTTCATAATATCTTGTACTGCTCGAATTGCATCCAAATCACAATTCGATCCTGGGAATATGACAACTCCTACTCTACGCATGGTTCTACTTCTACAGAATATTGCTCAGTAAGCGGATTGGATAACAAGTCGTTACACATTTTCTCTGCAATTGATTGCGCTTCTTCCTTGGAGGATGTCTCTAACAAAATGACAATATGTTTACCAATTCGAACTTGTTGGATGGCTGTATATCCAAGATTGAGAAGGGCGTGTTGAACAGTCTTTCCTTGAGGATCTAAAATATCTTTCTTAGGATCCACATTAATGGTTACTTTATACATCGATACCAGTCCTTTCGTAAATGTAACTAACGTTTTTTAAATATTGCTCAGATGAGAACATTTCTTCAATTTCCTGAGAAGAGATATATGGTTCCAATTCAGTTGAAGCGTGTAGAATTTCTTTAAAGGATTTTTTGTTCTGAAATGCCTGAAAGGAAAGTTGTTGTACCAAAGCATATGCATCTTCTCTTGAAAAGCCCTTTTTAACCAAGAGAGTAAGTACTTTTTGAGAAGCAAATACTCCATAGGTTAACCATAGATTCTCTGCAATTCGGTCTGGATGCAAAATAAGCCCATCGACAACCTGAGTAAATTTTTGAACCAAATAGTCTAATGCAATGCTGCTATCCGGAAGTATTATTCGTTCTGCAGACGAATGAGAAATATCTCGTTCATGCCACAATGCAACATTTTCAAGTGCGGCAACAGAATACCCACGCAGTACTCTTGCTAGCCCACACACTCTTTCTGATAGAATTGGATTCTTTTTGTGTGGCATGGCTGAGGAACCTTTTTGACCCTTTCCAAATGGTTCTTGTGCTTCACCAACCTCGCTTCTCTGAAGGTGACGGATTTCTGTTGCAAACTGATCAAAGCAGCTCCCAATAAGTGCTAATGTAGAAACATAATGAGCATGGATATCTCTCTGAATAATCTGGGTTGCAACAGGAGCAGCTATAAGACCAAGTTCCTCTAATGCGATTCTTTCAATGGTAGGGTTTGTATTTATGAAATTGCCTACTGCACCAGAAAGTTTTGCCTGTGTCACTTCTTCACGGATGGACTGTAAGCGTTTGATGTTTTGATTTGTTATGGAATACCACAACGCAAACTTCAAACCCAAAAGAAGTGGGTTCTGCATGTAATACCATGAGTTCTTCAATAGTGAGGATGTCTTTTTTATCAATTGCTTTTTGCTTGCAAACACTAGCAAATTGATGCAAATTCTAATAGACAATCTACAGATTCTTTGAGCTGAAGAGCAAGTCCCGTGTCTAAAATGTCGGACGATGTTGCTCCCATATGAACATAACGTCCTTCTGGTCCAATATTCTCAGCAACATTGGTTACAAATGCGATAACATCATGGTGTGTTCGCCTCAATCTCTTTGATCCGATCAATTTGAAAGCATGCTTTCTGGAGTATCGTAAAAGATCTTGATCAGAGATTTTACCTTCTTTGTTCCATGCTTTACAAATTGCTAGTTCAACTTGAAGCATTTGATGAAATTTGTTTTCTTCTGACCATATATGAGACATTTTTGGAAAAGAATAACGTGAGATCATTTTTGAATCGTCTCCTTTTCTCCTGGTCCCACCGATATAATGGATATGGGGCATTCTACTTCGTTTTCAATGAACTGAATATACTCTTGAGCATGCTTTGGTAAATCAGACCATGTTTTGCAATTACGAGTAGATTCTTTCCAACCCGGAAACGATACATAGGTGAGATCAGTTTGTTCAAATGTAGAAGAAAAACCTTCATTGTATTTTGTGCAGACTTGAATTTCAGAAAATTGATCAAGAACATCCAATTTCATCAGTGCAATGGATGTGATCCCATTTAGATCAATGGCATATTTGAGAGCGGGAAGGTCCAGCCAACCACAGCGTCTTGGTCTACCCGTTGTAGAACCAAATTCATGTCCTTTTTTTGCAAGTTCTTTTCCCATAGCATTGTTTTGTTCAGTAGGGAAAGGCCCTTCTCCTACTCTTGTGACATACGATTTTGCAATCCCAATCACTTCATGAATGCAAGAGGGAGGAATGCCTGCACCGATAACAGCACCACCAATAGTAGTTGGTGAGGATGTAACGTATGGATAGGATCCATAATTAATGTCCAGCAATGTCCCTTGCGCACCTTCCAATAAAATACTATTTTTTTTCTTTAATGCACTGCGCAAGATGTGACCAGTATCTTGGATCATTGGTGCAAGTTTTTCCGCATATTGTAGATAGTCGTTAAAAATCTTATCGGAGTCAAGATGTATCGGTTCTGAGCTGATTTGATTTAGATACACTTCTTTTTCTGCTAGTGTGCGTTCCATTTCTTTCAAAAAGGTTACAGGATTCTTCATTGCTCTCATTCGAATCCCTAAACGGTTGATTTTATCGGCATAAACAGGACCTATTCCCCGCTTAGTAGTACCAATTTGGTTGGATCGGTTTTTCTCCAAAATAGTATCTATTTCTATATGCCATGGAAATATGATATGGGCGTTTTCACTGATCATTAAACGGTCTTGCACAGGGTTTGTGAGTTGGTTCGCTTCTTGTATTTCTTTCCATAGTATCTCGGGATGAATGACAGTACCATCTCCAATAATTCCATAAACTGAGGAGTGTAAAATACCCGAGGGTAAAATATGAAAAACGAAGGATTGGCCATCTTGTACAATGGTATGACCCGCGTTATTGCCGCCATTAAACCGGACGACATAATCAAAATCTCGAGATAAGCGGTGTACAATTTTGCCCTTTCCTTCATCTCCCCATTGCAAACCAATAATACCCAGAGTGCTACACATGATATTCGCTCCTTGTAAAACAAATTACTTCTACTAGTATATGAAAGGAGCCACCGATATAAAGCAAAATAAGTCGGGTGAATTTTCATTTTTTTCATTTGACAATTGAGCTAGAGGAATACAATAGAAGTTTGTTAGGTTAACAAATATGACAAATCAACTATTTTGGATTTACATTGCTTTATCTGTTTTGTACGGTTTTCTTGTGACTTTTTTTGCCAGTAAAATTTATTACAGGGCAATCCAAAGAAATATTGCACAGAGAAAAATGTTTTCCTGGTTCCAGGTGTTTTTTCCTTTTATTTGTGCTGTGCTTTTATTTTTACCTGGTCTAGTTCATTTATTCTATTGGATTGTATCTTTTGTGACGTCAATTCTAACCGTAGGCTGTATGCTGATATGGTTAAAAATCCAAAGTAAAAAACGAGATGCTATTTCATGAAAGAATCATTACAAGAAATTATTCAGCATTCGATTCGACCCATATTTCAAATTGAAATTGCTGGATTTACATTTTGTTTTTCTTCTACCCTCGTAGCTTCATTTGTCGCAGGCTTTATCTTTCTGTTATTATTCATACTACTAGGAATAGCAGTAAAAAAGGGGAAACCAAAATCACTGGCAATATTTGGTGAAATTGTATATCTCGCCCTGCGATCATTTATTCGCTCTATCTTGGGGGAACACGGTGATCGGTTTGCACCTTTCATT
>JAXGOZ010000029.1:0-1914 GCA_040767255.1 Caldisericia bacterium | reverse complement strand
ATCCAGCGAAGAAGTGATGGCAACGTGTAATCGTGAGAAAATGCTTGGGTTAGTGCGGCGATTCTGCAAAAAAGAGACAACTGTGCAAAATTTCGGACTTGTAGTGCTGGGCCTTGCCAAATGGGGAGTTGTTCAGTTTTTGCTGTCATCTGGTCGATGGTGAAAAAGATGGATGCATCAGGGTGTGTTTCTGCATCAAAAAAAGTGCAATACTGATATGGTTTTGTAAAGGAATGGGAGGAGAGAGCATAATTCAATGCCCTTCCTTTCGAAGAAGGTACTGGTTGATTTGTGGTAGATCCTGGAATTTTACCATTGTAGGTGGAAGGTACGTCATAAATCCATATAGGGGGAGTTGAATCCCCTTTGAAGGTGGATTGATTATCACCAGAAGAATAGCGCATATTGGGATAGTTTTCTTTTATCCAGCTTTCAAGTACTCTCCGAGTGGAAGCGACCCCTTCGCGATGAGTTTCTTTCTGATCTGTAATGAGTAGAATTTCTTGCTTCTCTAATGGATATACAATGTTTAACACTTCTTGTAGCGTTTTAATAATCACTCCCGATTCTTCTTTTGCAGGGATAAAAACACTGAAAAAAAGTGAATTGTCTGAAAATTGAGATATTGTTTTTCTGGAATTACTTTTTTCTCTAAGGCCCAAAAAGAAAAAAAGAACAAAGCGCATTGTGAGTACCATGCCAATGCCAGACAGGAAAGCGTAAAAGATGTTCTGCCACATATTCATATGGCTTAGTGTATCAAAAAATCATTCAGAAGGAGAATTTTTTTATGATATTCGTATAATACTACTCATGAAAGCAAAATACGAAAAACTCTATCAAACGATTGTTGAAACCATTTCAGCAAATACAATTTGGCGTTACACCCTGAATGATGTTGTGTTTGACCTGAAAAATGGAAATTCTCGCTATGATTGGGTTGGTATATATCTTCTTGATGCTGAAGAATTACACTTGGAAACTTTTTTAGGGCACCCTACTGAACACACAATGATTGAACTACCAAAAGGGGTTTGTGGAGAAGCTGCCTATTACAAGAAAACCATGATTGTCGATGACGTATCATCCTGCGATAACTATATTGCTTGCAGTTTAGTTGTGAAATCTGAAATCGTTGTTCCTATCATTCGAAACAATGAAGTTTTGGGCGTTATTGACATTGATAGTCATACAAAATCAGCTTTTACCCAAGACGATCAAATTCTATTGGAAAAAGTAGCTCTTCTATTGGCCGATAAGGCTCCTTTTGTGCAAAAACAATCTAATCCATAACTTCTTTTTTCCTTCTCTATCTCCTTTTTTTCTTTTTTTCTCTATTTTCATTGAACCGTTTTCGCGGTACATCCTATTATTTGTAGAAAATATTGAGGCAGGCAACCTATGAAATTGACTGGTCCGGGTCTTGTGTGAAACAACATGAGCTTAACCCGTAAAGAAGAAAAAGAATTAATTTTACGAGCAAAACAAGGAGACTCAGAAGCGATGACTGTAATCTATAAAGAATTTGAACAAGAAATCCTACGTGCTGCTTTTGGAGTCACAAAAAATGCAGATGATGCACAGGATATTGCAGCAGAAGCATTTATGACTTTTTTCCAAACGATTGATCGGTTTAACACAGATTATCCGATTCGACCATGGCTCCACAGGATTATGCATAATCAAGCAAATACAATGTTTCGAAAGAAGAATCGCATTGTTCCTGGCGGGGATTGTTTTGATAATTATGCACCCGAGGATGTTTCTCAAACTGATGAAAACTTAATAGATGAAGAAGAAATAAAGCTTTTGAGTACTGCGATGGACATGCTATCTGAGGATGAAAAACAAATTCTTACATTGTTTTATATGGAAAATTTCACAATATCAGATCTTGCTATTCGCTTTAGTATT
>JAXGOZ010000028.1:0-2100 GCA_040767255.1 Caldisericia bacterium | reverse complement strand
CATCTAGTAAAAAACCAAGGACGCGTAGCTGAAGTTTTTCATCAAGACACGCTTTCTAGTATTCACGGTAAATGTGGTGTAGCACAGGTACGATATCCTACAACCCGTGGTAAGCACGATCCTCAACCGTTTTATAATAGCAGCGGTGGTATTGGTCTAGCCCACAACGGTCACATATTAAACGAAGCTGATGTTCGGAAAGCTTTAGAAGAAAAGCGTATTTATTGCGATTCTGACTGTGATGCAGAAACGATTCTAAACCTTTTTTCCTATTACTTCAATCAATCCAATCAAAAAAGTGTGAAAGAGAAATGTTTTGAGTCTGTTTCAAAGATTATGAATATTTTACTTGGATCCTATTCGGTAATTGCAGTGATTCGAGGAGAAGGAATGTTGGTTTTCCGAGATCCTCACGGAATTCGTCCTCTAGTCTACGGAAAAAGTAAAGATTGCTGGGCATTTGCATCGGAAAGCGTTGCAATTGAAAGTATTGTCGATGATGTACAAAATGTAAAATGCGGAGAAGCTATTTTTATTGATTACAGATTACAAGCAGAATCTCGCATAATCAATGCCAAACAACCTCAACATTGTATGTTTGAATGGATCTATTTCTCCAGAGCCACTTCAAAAATTGAAGGTATCAGTGTTAATCGAGCGAGAGGTAATCTAGGAAAACGCTTAGCTGATCTGTATCTGGAAAGTCCTCTCTATGAAAGACTCAAGAATTCAAATGACAAAATTATTGTTTCACCCATTCCTGAGACTTCCAGACCAGCAACTGTTGTATTTGCAGAAAGAATTGGGTGCGAATACAAAGATGTGCTGGAAAAAAACCGTTTCATTGGACGTATTTTCATCAAACCCAACGAAACTATTCGACAGCACGAAGTTGCTGCAAATGTAAGAGCAATTGAAGATGTGGTAAAAGATAAAATTGTTTTTTTAGTAGATGATTCCATAGTTCGAGGAACTACTTCAAAAGGGATCATACAAAAAATCCGCAACAGAGGAGCGAAAGAAGTTCACCTTTTTTCAACCTGTCCTCCCTTAATAAATCCATGCCACTATGGAGTGAATTTTCCTACCAAAGAAGAGCTCATCACCTTTACAAATTCTGATCCTGAAGAGATTGCAAAACTCATTCAAGCCGACTCAGTAACGTATATGACAGTTGAAAAGCTTCCAATTTGTTTACGAATACCTAAAGAAGAACTGTGTACTGCTTGTTTAGGTGGAGAAAACCCAACACCTTTATCTCAGAAAATTGAACTGTAAAGAATTTTACTCTTGATCTACCCTTCAGGTAACTCTATTTCGATATCTTCTTCTTCGTCCTCTTCAAATTCGTCTTCTTCATCCATAGAGTCAGGCATATCAGGATAAACAATACAGTAGCCGTCATTGATTTTGACTAAGCTAAATTGGTTTTCTTCGTCTTCCACTAAATCTTTCAGATATCTCACATAGTCAATGTAATCGATCCAATCACCACATTGTTCCATTATAACGGAATCTAGTGCTTCCATGTAGTTTTGTAAAGTTACAGCAACGGGATCCTCATATTCCGACTCAAACTCATCTAACACTTGATCTAGTTCATCAGAAGATACATCAACATGAACATTTTCCAAGGCGGTTTGAATTTCTTCATTCGTTGTACATCTACGTATGGACATCGTGTCCTCCTTACTTTGTTTTTTATAGTTTCAGATAAAAAGAGAGTTTTGTAAAGCGAAAACCTGGAACTGTAATTTTTTTCTGCTCGTGCTATGATAAAAGTATTCATTTACAGAAAAGAGGTCTGTTAGATGACAAATATACATCCAACATATCCTGTCTACCAAGAAATTGATGTGAAAGTACCGATGAGAGATGGAATTTTTCTTTCTACTGATATCTTTCTACCCTCCAAAGAAGGTTCTTTTCCTGTTATCCTAACACGAACTCCTTATGGAAACAATGATCCACAAAGACTACAAATGAAACAGTGGTTTGTTCAACGTGGATTTGGTTATGTATTTCAAGATTGCAGAGGTAGGTATGACAGTGAAGGCGATTGGGAACCGTTTCGAAATGAAAGAAATGATGGTTGGGATA
>JAXGOZ010000027.1:0-2842 GCA_040767255.1 Caldisericia bacterium | reverse complement strand
AAAAAGGAATCAAACAATATCTGACTTTAGAAAACGGCGGAGAAGGTCTTTTGTCAGGATTCATTTCTACCTCTGATCGATGGATTAATACCTCTGATCGTTCTTTTATGATTCCGACCTTTGGATCTCTTCAAATCATTGTATCCATCGATCCTGCAGATTTGTTAGAGGGTCACTACCAGGGAGAAATCTACCTTACATCCAACGGGGGAGACATTAAAGTATATGTATATGTAATCATTATCGACAATTCTCCCGTCCTTACAGTTCAACCGTCTTTTCTCGATTTTGGTCTTGTCCGTGATCGAGAAATGACTTCGGCAACCTTTCGAATTTTAAACAAAGGCCGAACAAACCTGTATGGAACTATCCAATCTCAAACAGAGTGGCTTCACATTAGTGAAAACACTTTTTTCAGTAATGATCAAACCATAGAAGTATACTTAAATCCCAAAAAACTGAATAACGGAATGCACCAAGGATCGCTTTTGATTGATACCAATGGTGGAAAAATTGAGTACGATGTTCGGGTCTTGTGTTCCTTTCCGGTTGTCATTATTCGCATTACTATAGGACAAGCAGTTGCACAAGTTAACGGTGTAAATGTTCCAATCGACGATCAAAATTCTAGTATTGTTCCTTTTATCCTTTCAGGTCGCACAATGGTCCCCCTTCGATTCTTATCGGAAGCTTTCGGTGCTGAAATCTCATGGGATCAAAATGATAAAAAGATTACCATTACCATCGATAATCGTGAGATAGAAGTAATACTCTATGTAAATCGAAAAACCGCATATGTAAATGGAGAACCTGTGGAACTCGATGTTGAACCTATGATTTTCCAAGCTCGTGTTTTTGTACCTATTCGCTTTGTTGCTGAATCCTTTAAGGCTGATGTTCGTTACTATCAATCTGATAATGATGAACCAGCATACATTATCATCTCTGTTGAGCAGTAAGGGGAGTTTTATGAAAATTAAACGCGTTCGATCCCGTGGATGGTTATTTACCTTCAATGACATTGAAAATACTTTCACGAATGTGTATGTTATTCAGGGTAAGCATCATTATTTTATATGCGATACATATCTTGGTCCAAAACCCATGGAAAAGATCAAAAAACATCTATACAAAGAAGCTGAAAAACTTCCTTTTATTGTATTCAACTCCCATTATCATTGGGATCACATATGGGGTAATTGTGCCTTTGAAGACTCATTGATCATTGGACAAGCCTCTATAGTCAATATGATTCATATGTATTCTGAATCAGAGTTGTCCCGTTTCAAAAAATACCAGCAAGGAAAAGTCACAATATTACCTCCGAGTATTGTATTTAAGTATTTCCTTGCCTTTCCTGACGAAAAAATCACAATTTTCAAATCTCCAGGTCATACATTCGATTCCGCCTCTCTCTATGATGTTTTTGATAAAGTCCTATACGCTGGAGACAACATTGAAGATCCTATACCCTATCTTGAAAACACTGATTTTGAGCCCTATCTACAAACTATACAACGATACGAAAATCTCGATTTTAAAGTAATCATTCCTGGTCACATGACCAAAGCAGATGAATTACCAACCAAAAAAATACTGAAAAGTACTGCAAAGTACATTAAGGCAATCTATGATAAAGACAATTTAAGCACTTATCAGAGGAAGAAGTACCGAGACATTCACAGAGAAAACCTGATTTCTTTAGAAAAACTCGGTTACGTACCTTTTGAAGGAGACAGTATATGAATTTTTATGTACAAAACAGGGAAAAACTATACGATTCAATACCTGAGAATTCCGTTATATTGTTATTTGCCGGATCTTTACAACACAAATCAGCAGATGCCTTTTTTCCCTACTGGCCAAATCGTGATTTCTACTATCTAACAGGGATGAAAGAACCTGATCTTGTATTTATGGCCTACCGAAAAAAAAATGATGTAAAAGAGATTTTATGGATAGTTGATCGAGATCCAACAATGGTACGGTGGATCGGAGATGTAATTCATAAAGATCAGGCAAGCGCAATTTCGGGCATTAAAGATGTACGGTATACAAAAGATCTCAATACCTTTCTTGGGCAATGTTTTCTGTCTTCCTCTTTCACAAAACTCTTCACTGTTTTTAACCGACGGGATTTAAAAATGCCTTATTCTGAGACTGAAATCTTTCTACAAGAATTTCAATCGAAGTATCCCTATGTATCCATACAATCCCTTACTCCTCTTATTCATTCCCTACGAATGTATAAAAACGAGTTTGAGATCGATGCCATCCGAAAAGCTATACACATTACAGATATGGGGCTACGCAGCATATTAAGAAATTTATCTCCTGGCAAGACAGAAAATCTAATGGAAGCGTATTTTGATTTTGAATTGAAACGTAACAATGTGCAGTGGCATGCCTTCAATACTATTGCTGCTGCAGGAAAAAACGCTACCACCCTTCATTATGAGGAAAACAATTCTGTTCTTAAAGACGGCGACCTTATACTTTTTGATCTAGGTGCCCAATGGGATTTATACAATGCAGATATCTCAAGAACTTATCCCATCAATGGCAAATACAGCCAACAGCAAGCAGATCTATACAGTATTGTTCTCGAAGCAAATAAAAAAGTGATTGATTCCATTGAACCAGGTCTTCCTTTTTCTCAATTACAGAACATCGCTAAAGACTCATTATTCCAAGGCCTAAAGAATATTAATATGATTCATACAATTGAAGAGCTAGATGAATACTATTTTCATGGAGTGAGTCATTTTTTGGGTTTAGACACGCATGATGTTGGGGATAGGGAAGTAGATCTGGAACCTGGCATGGTGTTTACCGTTGAACC
>JAXGOZ010000026.1:0-4866 GCA_040767255.1 Caldisericia bacterium | reverse complement strand
ATCGTCTACAAAAACAAGAGAAGGCTTTTTACAATCCATATGGCAGCTACTGCATTGGTTTCCAGAAGAACAATCCGATGCAGTGATGTCATTATCGTCCATTAAAGCGACCCAACCACTCTTTCCTGCAATTCTTCTAACAATAGCTTTACGATACATTGCTGTTCTCCAAACTAAAAACCCCGTGATGGCGTCTAAATGAAGGCCCATTAACCGCATTACTACCAAATTTAGGAATTAAAATACTGTTCGGGAACCAATGCAAGCAAAGGTGCCGCTCCGAGTAAATTGCAACCGGTTAATTCATCATTTAGCGTCGTAGCCTACATTCACAACAACCACCGCAGGGTATACTCTTATTATACTATATTTAGTATATATGCAAAGGAAATGACCCTTGGACTCAACATTCTTTAAAAGTTACAATTTTCGTCTTTACAACTTCAGAACATTTGTTAAATACTCTATGTGGTATTTTATGGAAACGAGGTAAGAATGATTTGTTCTTTTAAAACTTGGAAACCGCACATTGAGGATTGCTGTTTTATCGCCCCCAATACAATTATTGTGGGAGATGTAGTAGCAAAAAAGAATAGTAGTATTTGGTATGGTTCTATTGTACGAGCAGATTTAGCTCAAATCCATATTGGAGAAGGTACGAATATTCAAGAATGTTGCTCTCTTCATGTCAAAGAAAATGGTCCTGTACATCTAGGAGACTTTGTTACAGTTGGACATGGTGTCATCTTACATGGTTGTACGATTGGAAATTTTTCTCTTATTGGCATGGGATGTACAGTTCTTGATGATGCCAGAATTGGGAACTATTCTCTGGTTGGAGCGGGTTCTTTGGTAACCGAGGGGAAAACATTTCCTGATGGGTCACTTATTCTTGGTTCTCCTGCAAAAAAAGTTCGAGATCTAACCAAAAATGAAATTGAAAAAATCAAACAATCTGCTCAACATTACATTCAATTAGCAATTGAAAATAAACTGGCAGTAGAAGGAGCTCTTCATGAGTGAAATAAAAATTCCATGTGGGATTTCAAATCGACACATCCACGTATCTAAAGAAGATTTAGAAGCTTTATTTGGAAAGGGTTACGCTCTTTCTCCCAAAAAAGATCTATCTCAAACAGGTCAGTTTGCCTGCGAAGAAACCGTGAAGCTGGTTACGTCAAAGGGTCAAATTGAGAATGTTCGCATTTTGGGTCCCGAAAGAAGCTCTACGCAAGTAGAAATATCCGTTACAGACAGTTTTACTCTTGGTATCCGAGCTCCTTATCGTGAATCCGGTGATACTTCTGGAACCCCTGGTGTTTTAATAGTAGGTCCTGCTGGTTTCAAATACATTCCTGAAGGTGTTATTATCCCTCTTCGTCATATCCATATGGATCCAGAAACTGCTGCAAAATTAGAGGTTGGAGACAAAGAAATTGTTTCGGTGGAAACAGAAGGTCCTCGATCAGTCATTTTTAACAACGTCATGATACGTATCCGGGAAGACTTCATGTTGGATTTCCATATTGACACCGATGAAGCAAATGCTGCTGGTCTAAATAATAGTAGTTTTGTGCGTATCTTGCGTTAGAATTTCAACATCATCGGTTAGCACGGTGATTTGGTCGTCTAACACTTCAATCATAGCATTTTGGATTCTATACCGGACTATGGATGATTGATCTTCTATAGATCGAAGTGTGATAACACCATCTGCTAGTTCTGCTAGCATTGGACTATGCCCCTTTTTAATACCAGCAAGTCCATCCATTAATGGTACAATGATTGAATCAGTCACATTGGAATATACAGTTCCTTGGGGGAGAATTAACCGAAACTTCACTTTTTAAACCGGTCCCAAACTTCTCCAATGGTTCCCACCATATAGAATAAGTCCTCAGGAATCTCGTCACAATCACCCCGAATAATTTGTGAAAAACCCTCTACACTATCAGATATGGAAACATATCTTCCCTCTTTGCCAGAATACTTTTCCGCAACAAAGAAGGGTTGAGATAGGAATTTTTGGATCTTTCGTGCTCTATACACAATCATTCTATCCTCATCCGATAACTCACTCATCCCTAGGATAGAGATAATATCTTTCAATTCTTTATATCTCTCCAAAAGAGACTTAACAGTTTGCGCAACTTCATAATGATTGCTTCCCACAATTTCTGGTTTTAGCATTTTGGACGTAGAATCAAGTGGATCTGCAGCAGGATAGATTCCAAGTTCAACCAAAGAACGGGAAAGACTGATCGTTGCATCCAAATGAGTAAAAACTGCAGCAGGAGCCGGGTCAGTGTAGTCATCTGCGGGAACATAAACAGCTTGTATAGAGGTGATTGATCCTTTCATTGTGGATTGAATTCTCTCTTCGATCATTCCCACTTCGGTTGCTAGTGTAGATTGATATCCAACAGCAGAAGGTGTTCTTCCCATTAAAGCAGATAACTCTGAACCTGCTTGAATGTAACGAAAAATGTTATCAATGAATACGAGTACATCTTTTTCTTCTTGGTCTCGGAAATATTCTGCACAGGTTAGGGCTGTGTAAGGCGTGCGAAGACGAATACCTGGAGGCTCATTCATTTGTCCAAACACGAGCACCGTGTTGTCAATAACGCCCCCTTCGATCATACTTGTAATCAACTCATTTCCTTCTCTGGTTCGCTCCCCCACTCCAGCAAAAACACTGATCCCCTGATGGACTTGGGAGATATTATTCATGAGTTCCATTAAAAATACGGTTTTCCCTACTCCTGCTCCTCCAAAAAGACCAATCTTCCCTCCTTTAGGAAAAGGAGCTAAAAGATCCAACACTTTGATTCCCGTTTCAAGAATCTCTGTGATTGGTTCAACTTTATACAATTCTGGAAATGTTGGAATAATGGATGTCATGTTGGTTTGCGGAAGAGGATCTTTCCCATCAATCGGGTGACCAAAAACGTTTAATACTCTTCCCAACAAGTCAGGTCCCACATGAATCTGAATTGGATGGCCTGTATTCTGAACATGCAAACTAACTGAAAGCATATCTGTAGAGCCCATGGCAATGCACTTCGCTTCATTCTCGCCTGTGATTTCTTCCACTTCCAAAGGAAGTAAAACGTTTCCTTCACTATCAACAACTTGAAGCAGGTCGTATATTTCTGGAGGAGTATCATAAAAACGAATGGTAACCACAGATCCTTCTATGGATACAATATCGTCTGATGCAATTTTCGTCGAATCTTTCATAGATGCTCCTTCAGTTCAGATAGTCGTTATTGAGTTCAATTAATTCGTTGGTTATTTTTTCTTGTCGGATTTTTTGATATTTCTTCTGCATCGACTGAATCATATCTTCAGCATTTTCAGATGCATTTTTCATGCTAATCATTCGTATTGCTTGTTCAGATGTAGCAGCATCGATTAATATCGAATACACCAGTGCGTCAATGTATTTGTGAACAAGACTGGAAAATACAGATTTCGGTGATGGCAACAAATACACAGATTCATAGTCATATCGAAGAGCAGAATAAGATGCAGATTGATCCACAATGGGTAGAACCTGTCTAACAATTGGTCGCTGAGAGATAAGATTTCGAAACTCCATATATCCAAAAAAAACGGAATCAAACTCAAAATTTAAAAATCCACGCACAATGTCAGAGGCAAGATTTTGAGAAAAAGAAAGATCAGTT
Organism: Caldisericia bacterium; assembly: GCA_040767255.1. GTDB lineage: Bacteria > Caldisericota > Caldisericia > UBA6126 > UBA6126 > JAGLCW01. Next base: position 1,174 of record JAXGOZ010000026.1, on the reverse strand, counting down.
TTTTCAAGATTTTTTGAAATCATCCCAATCACCGGAACATTTTCTTTAATAAGTGTATTACCGGCTTTCTTCCCAATACTGATTACAAGAGAAGGAATACTACGAACATGATTTCGTGCAATTCCAAGCAATTGTTGATTCATGCTTCCACAGAAACCTCTATCAGAGGTGACGAGAACCAATAATGAGAGTTTCATTTTTGTTGGTTGTAGCAATACATTCTGAGTAATCTCGGTTGGAACAATATGTAAAAAACTAAACAAAATAGTCTCCAGTTCGCTTAAATAAGCTTTTCTTGTTTCCGCTTGCTTGCGAAGTTGGATAATGCGCATTGTTGACAACGTCTCCATAGAATGGACAACGTGGTGAATATTGCTTACGGTATGAATTTTATGTTTTAGCTCAAATGGATTCATTTTCAGTCTTAACAAAGGTTTGTGTAAACTTTTGAATCACACGAAGAAGTGCTTTTTCTAAATTGGTAGAAATTTCTTTTTTTGTTTCCAAAATCGAAACAAAACGAGGATACCGCGATTTCATAAATCGGTACAATTGCTCCTGGTAGAGGATTGTTTTAGCTACAGGAACCGATTTCATTAAATTGTTTTTAAAGGCAAAAAGAAGCAATACTTGCTTTTCAATCTCAATTGGAGCAAGATCGTTCTGCTTCATGATTTCAACCAGTTGCTCTCCTTTTGTAAGTTTTGCTTTGGTTTCGGTGTCTAGTTCAGTGCCAAATTCAGTAAATGCCTTTAGATCACTGTACTGACTAAGCTCTAAACGCAAACCCGAAGAGACTTTTTTCATTGCTTTTGTTTGCGCTGAACTTCCTACTCGAGATACAGATAATCCAACATTAATCGCAGGTCGCAATCCTGCATTGAACATATTTTTCTCAAGATATATCTGTCCATCCGTAATAGAAATAAGGTTGGTTGGGATATATTGAGAAATGTCTCCTCCTAGTGTTTCTACCACAGGTAAAGCAGTAATGGTTCCACCGCCAATGCTTTCATGGAAACTCCCTGCTCTTTCCAAAAGACGAGAGTGAAGGTAAAATATGTCACTTGGATAAGCCTCTCTGGAGGGAGGCCTACGAAGCAAGAGAGAAATCTCTCGATATGCTTCTGCGTGTTTGGATAAATCATCGTACACAACCAAAACATCTTTTCCC
>JAXGOZ010000025.1:0-6592 GCA_040767255.1 Caldisericia bacterium | reverse complement strand
GATGAATGTACTAAAAGAACATTTCCTGCTGGATGTATTATCATGTGCAAAGCAGCATAATGATTCGATTGCCAAATGATATCTCCACTTGTTGCATCAAGACAAACCAGGTAGCAAGATTGTTCTTTACCTGTGCTATCTTCTTCCCAAACGGACGAAATCAAACAAGCCTGGTTATGATACTCAGTGTACTGGATACCATAGCTTCCCCTTCTGTTTGTTTGATTATGAACCCACTCAGAGTTGGTGATGTGCTGCTTCCAAGTCTCTACAATCGAATGATCTCTTTTGATTCTAAAAGCTTGCATATACAACCCGTTTTCATCTACTCCTTCAATCCACAATTCATAGTTTTGAAATACTGCGTTGAAATAAACTGTGTCTATTTTGGAGTTACGAAAAGCTGATTGTTCTTTTCCTATCCTTTCTTTCAAGATTACGCTGCCTGTGACTGGGTTTACTACAATATGCCACATTTCTTCTGATGGTTCTTGAGAAGCCGTAATGATGTGGCATACCCCCTTCCATTCCCATACAGACATAATGTATACAAGGTCCTTTTCTGAATGTGGATACTGCCAGCGTCCATGTAAATCTTTATCAATAGCATTTATATAATAGTCACTCCCCGCTCCATGACTTAACCAGTACATATTTTTCTCACAAAAAGCAATAGGAGAAATCAGCGCATCAAAAGAATTCGATTTCTCTGTTTTCGTTTCCAGATTCAGCAAAGTAAGCACTTGTGTGAGTTTATCTTGTGGTTGTATTGAAAGGATCGTATTCCAGGCAACAGTGATATCAATGTATTCTTTACCAATTCCAACCCATGAAGGATTATATGTTGTTTCGATTGTATCAGCGGTGACATCAGTTCGAAAAATGACTCCTTGATTTGTTACAGTGTACAACGTAGTACCATTGAGTATTGATTGATTCATGATCTTGGTATCGATAGGATTGCCCTGCACTATTTGATTGGTTTCTTTTGTAATATCCAAAATGGGAATTACTGTCAAAGTGTCTTCTGTTTGATCGACCTCATCGGTATCAATCGTTTGGACGGCTTCTTTGGTGTTCTTTGTATTTGGTGTAGTTGCGGAAGACGGATTACCGTTCAACTCTTTACATGAAATTGAACACACTACAACGAAAACCAGTAAACAACGTATGAATAATGCTTTCATAAGAGCTTGTTCAGATTTTTGTACAACATTAAAAATCTCCTCCCATCATGATATTGTTTTACAATCATATTTGTACAATAAATTTTCCATTTGTCAGCTATTCGTTTTTTCTTGACAGTATTGCACTTGTTTTTACATTGTGCTATTATACATATAAGTTCTATGTATTATGTAGGGGTTAGACATGAGTGGTATATCAAAAGAGTTAGTGGCTGCTTCCTCCAAAATGGTAGTTCTTTCCATTTTGAGAAAAGGAGAAAGTTATGGGTACGACATACTCCAACAGGTGAAACTTCTTAGCGATGGACAATGGAATTGGTCGGATGGACTTATATACCCGGTTCTCCACAAGCTAGAAAATGATAAGTATATCTCTTCTCGATGGGAGCAATTAAGCGGCAAAAGAAAACGGAAATACTATACCATTACGGAAAAAGGATTACGCTTTCTCGATAAGTCTATGAAAGAATGGAAATTCGTAGACAAAACACTTCAAAAAGCATGGGAGAATCAGTTATGCAAAGCACAGAAGATCGGGTAAACCTGTGGGAACAGTGGATGAATAGAAGAAAACTCTTTAGCAGAAAGGAGTTGGATGAAATGAAAGACCATTTGCTTGAAGAAATAGACTATTTAATGACACATGAGGGCTTGTCAGAACAAGAAGCATTCCATAAATCTGTTGATATTATTGGAATGAAAAAGGAATTAATAGAAGAAGAATCAAAAGTAAAAAAAGAGAGCATTAAACGAAAATGGCAAGTAAGTATCAGTTGTTTAGTGGCTTTGTGTTTTGTTGGTTTATCTGTATTCGCAATTCAATATGCATTCCAGAAAAGCCAGGTAGCTGGAAACATTCCCTATGGGTACCCTTGTGATGGAGATATAGAAATTCCATACGGGTATCGGATTCATCCTATATGGAATACACCTGATTGGCATACGGGGATTGATTTTAAACTCCTCTTGGTAGTGATGTCATTGCTACTGCAAATGGAATCGTAATGAAAGCATCCTATTTGGCTGGGTATGGCAATTTTATTGAAATTCAACACACAGACCAAATTTTTACCCGATACGCCCATTGTTCCGAATTATTGATAAAAAAAGGTGACACTGTAACACGTGGACAAGTTATTGCAAAAGCTGGGAAAACAGGAGTTGCAACATTCTCACAGGTTCATTATGAAATCATAATAAATGGGGACACAGTGAATCCTGAAGAATTCAATAAAAATGTATATGCAAATCAAATCAAATACAGAACTTCAAAGATAGATACTAAAGGAGAATGCGCAGTCACTTTCAATGGCTATCCATGTGAAGGAGATATAGACACCCCTACTAAAACAATTGAATTTAGAAATGCGGATAGATCTTCTTCACATAAGGAGCGTAGAGTTTGTTTCAACGTTAAAGATATCGTAAACATTCATAATAGCTCTCACCCGGTGGATGTTCAGAATACTGAAACGGGAGCTATTATTATATTCTTTCCTGAAGGTACCAGACTTCCAGATGACTTGTCCAGTATTGACTTTTCACTCAAAACACCATGATTAAATATGGAGTTTATTTACATAGGGGGTTAAACGTGCCTGAAATAAAAACCAGTAAAGAAGAGACATTCTATTTATGTAGTACTCCGTCAATGCAAGACAAACTTCTTGCAGGAATGATCACTCCTTTAGAAGAGTGCGAAGAATGGATTGATGGAGAAGAGTAGTGTATACATGGCTTATGAAAAAGAACACACCGTAAAAGTAATCAGCTTGTGGAATCATTACTGATCACTTATGGAATAAAACTCAAGAAAGGCTCCATTTTGTCCCTGGGTAATTAGATTGTTCTTGTAAGTACCTTCAATAAGGGCAATTCCTGAGTATGTTACGATGGATGACTTTTTGATAACTTCCCCTGTTTCCGGATCTATACCTAGTACGAATTGTGAATGAGGTAATTGGTGTTTTCCAAACATTGTATACTGAGAAACAACTAAATACACTTTGTTGAATGCAGGGTACACTTGGTCGAGCCAATAATCTTTAATTTCAATTCTCCATTTTTCATGTTGTGTTTTAGGATCAATTGCAACACATAGGGCACCTCCCCAGGAGGAGAAATAAATCACTTTTCCATCAGTAGTAAGGTGCAAATCAGAACTTAGTCCGTCGTTTTCTATGGAACAAGACCCAGCAGGTTCATTGGTTGCTATATCGTATGTTTCCAGTATTAGTTTGTGGTGAACGTTGTCCTCTATTAGGTGTATTGCTTTGCACAGTAGTGTTCCCACCTCCACTGTTTCAGTAAAACCTTGGAGTACGCAGTTTTCAGAAACTAAAGAATCTACCCAATTCAGCCAATCCCCCAAAAAGGTTTCTTCTCTGTTACTGATAGAAAAACTATATAAACGCTTTCCATGTAGGTAGTAAAACTTACCTTTATCGTATAGAAAAGAGGAAAAATGTACGATTTCATCCCATATTGTGTTTCCATTGAATGGGTTAACTGCATATAGTGTTTTTTCCCACTCACCTTGTTCAAGTTTAGATCCAACGTAATACAAGGTTCCATTTATGAGCATCATGCACTTTTTATCAATAGAGGTATTTACCTGTCGTTTCCAGATTTCCTTTCCCGTTTTTTTATCAAGGCAAATTAAATAATAGTCATCCCTTGCATACGATTCAGGACCATCTGTTGTTCCAATGAATACATGATTTTCATTAAAACATATACTCCCAATTCGAGTTCTTGGAATTCTATATGACCAGGCTTCTGTGCATGGATCATTCTCGTACCAGGACATACGCTCTTCATTGGGCTGAACATTCAAAGCGATTAGATCGACATAGAAATTATCTCCTCTTATCCAGTTTTCCCTTAATTCTTGTAAGTTAATGAATTCACTGCTTTGGATATAGATTTGATCATGATCATTAATGGTTGTTTGACCCAGATATGTATTGATTTTCCCATACATATTTCTGTGACTGTATGAAATTGATTCACACTGAAGATTGTCAATTTCTTCTTTTGTAAAATGATTAGAAGTTTTGGTTACTTCTTGGGTATTTTCTTCTATAGATTTAGAGATAGATTCATTAGCCTGGGTTTTTAAAGTTTCATTACTACCACACGATGGTATAAGACATAAATAGCAAACCAATTGTAAGGGTTAAAGCAACTGATTTTATCATGTCCCCCTAGTCTTTCGACAATCTGCAGATGCTTATTTTGTCATTGTGTATAGCTCTAAATAATAAGTTCCATCAGGACTCTGAGTAATAAAGGTAATCACTGTACTGGCCATTTAATATCTGAGTTCTGTAATGCCAGTGAAATAGGAAAGGAGGAAGCAACAGTTTTCAATTCTCCCGTTTCTCTATCCAGATACAATACCCTGTGATTATATCCCACTCCCCATCTGCTTATCTCTTTTAACTTGGAAATCACTATGTATACTCGATCTTTGTATGGCACTATTTGGTTTGTTAGATAACCTTTAAATGTTGTTTGCCATTTTAGAGTCTGATTAAAAGGATCAATTGCTAGGCAGGAAGCATTATATTGGAGAGCATATAGATATGTTCCATCAAAAACTATTTTGTCTACTCTTCCCTTTAAATCAAGTTCCATTGACCAGTCTATTGAGCTAGTTTTTGTATTGTAGGTATAAAGAAAACATTGAGATGGTTTATCTTGTGAATATAAATATGTAACATAACATAACCAATCCTGAACAAGGATGGGCGATGTCACAAATGAATTATACCATTCCCTTGGTGAACTATTACTCTCTCCATTCCATACAATTTCTGATTTTTTTGTTTTCAGTGAATGTTTTTCTAAAATTGGCTCTACTTCTGTGTTGATATAAGTAAAGTAGACTGCACCATCGACTTGTAGGCCTTTTATTGCATCATCGTAAATCCCTAAGATAGAACCATCTCTACTGTCAATTTCTACCGTTTTATTACCACTATACTCAAATACTGAAAATAGAAGTGAATTATTCCAAACATAGAAAGGACTTTCTACAGGACCCGGAATAACTTTCTTCCAAACATTCTTGCCAGTTTCTTTTTCGAAACAGAGTACATAATACTCACCCTCATAGAATTTCCATTCGGGTCCTTTCCCTGTTGAAATATAGACATGGTTCATGTCGAAATAGATTGATTGGATATTCACTCCTGTTAGTTGATACGACCACTGTTCTATACAAGCAGAGCCCCATTCCAATCCTCCCTTTTCGCTTTCATTCACACGCAGTGCAATGAATTCACAGGAGTAGGCTTCACTAGATATCATATTGTCTTGTTGCTCATATAAAGTTGAACAAGGAGTACATTGGATGTAAATCTGGTGATACCCCTTCTCAGTTTCTGTTTGACCAAGATATGAAATTTCTTTTCCGTACACACTTCGATTCCAACCAAAATGTTGAAAATCGTCCAATACTTCTTCTGGATATTCATTAAGTAAAGGTGGTTGTGATGGTTTGATTGTTTTACCAAGAGAAACACAAGATCCGAACAAAAACACACAACAAAAAACAATTAGTATTTTTTTCATGCGATCTCCTTACTTTATTTTGGTAGTATCTATTTTAAAAGCAGGTGCATTCCTTTCAATTTAAAGATTTAGTCTTCCATCATTTCCTTTTGGCTCATTTGGTGATTTGTTCGTTGGTTTTTTTGAGGCGGAATAGCAGGGCTGTGCCTAATAGAAGGACGATGGCGATGATGATGACGTTGAAGATTTGCTGTTGGCTTTTTGTGCGGTCTGGGGATGTGGTCTCTTCTTGGATGGGGCCTAGCGTCAGTTCATCGTAGCCTTCTTGCAGAATGCTTTCTCTATATCTCCCTATATCGTACTGTGGTTTTTGTGTTAGTGTGGGACTACCAAACAGCAAGGTGAAGGTTGTTTCATTTTCACCATTGAAAACGATTTCTTGAGCAAATCTGCGCACGATGATTTTTTGGATATGGATGGGTTGGTCATTTAAGTTTTCAATAACAATTTTGCTTGTATCTTCTGGTTCTTTCCAACCATTTAGATGCAGGGTAAGGTCTTGGTAGTTTTGATCGGTGAAGCGTAGATTGTACAATTCTTCTGGAGAGAATGTTTCGTAGCGAACTGTTCGGTGAAAGAGTTCATCGGTCACAAGGGTGATGTCAGAAATGGATAGGTTTTTCATATTGTACAGGGTGATTACCGTAGTGGTTCCTACTTCTTCTGTTGAAAACTGGGCTTCAAACGTATCAATAAAATATTTTTTTTGCACCAGTTCTTGGTCAAAATGAAGCTTTGCACTTGTAAAGTCAATGGATTCTCCTCCATGTGGGATTTGAAGTCGGTAATGGGTGTACTTCTGGATGGAATCAAAAGAAATGGTGTCT
>JAXGOZ010000024.1:0-7467 GCA_040767255.1 Caldisericia bacterium | reverse complement strand
GCAAAACAAAGCAATGGAAGTTACCCCGGAAAACGAAAGGTTGATTCGTCATCAATTACGCGAAACTTATGGCATGGGAGCATTCGCTATTGCTAATCAACAAAAAATCTTCTGTATGCTAAAGAATGGCAATGTGGTCATTGACGGTATGTACAGTTTTGAAGAGTACAAAATTTTAAAAGAGCAATTCCGCGATGATTTCATTAATGTAGCCATATACGCTCCTCCTAGCCTTCGATATAATAGACTCGAAAGTAGATGCACCCAAACAGGCGATGTTGAAACACTCTACCGACCTTTAACCAAAAGCGAAGCACAAAAGCGAGATTATGATGAAATTGAAAATGCATCCAAAGGTGGCCCCATTGCTATTGCAGATTGGACTATCTTAAATATTGCTACATTACAACACTTAGAAAAAGAAGTAAAGGAGTTTGTATGTCGGATTTAAAATACAATAGACCTTCATGGGATGAATACTTTATGGAAGTTGTACATGCAATATCCAAACGTGCAACTTGCGGAAGAGGGCGAAGTGGGTGTGTAATTGCAAAAGATCATCAGATTTTGGTAACAGGCTATGTCGGTTCTCCAATTGGTTTCCCCCATTGTGACGATATTGGACATTTAATGCGCAAGCATGTTAAAGATGATGGGACGATTTCAGAGCATTGCGAAAGAACAGTTCATGCAGAGCAGAATGCTATCTGCCAAGCAGCAAAACGAGGCATATCCATTGATGGTGCAACCATTTATTGCACGATGACTCCTTGCCGTACCTGTACAATGCTATTGATCAATTGTGGAATCAGGCGAGTATATTGCGAGAGACGTTATCATGCATACAAAGAACCAGAGATGATGTTTAAGCAAGCAGGCGTAGAAATCGTTTATAAGTACGACGAGATACAGGAATACGAATAGATATAGAAGTTAGCGGAAGCTAAATGAGGCAAATACTTCGTTGATGGCCTTATACACTTCTTCTTTCGAAAAGGGTTCAACTGTACCAGGATCATAGTTGCTTATTTGGGTGGAGTGAAGGATAAATTGAATTTGGTAGTGAATTTTGATACAAGTACCAACGTATGTTTTTGTGTCATATATATTACCAGCGGCTACATCGGAGTATTCATAACTGATAAAGGGGACACCATCAACAATCTCTTCTTTTGTGGGTAGTTCTGATAATTCTTCTGGTATTTCAAATGGTGTGTTTTTGCTCCATTGAATTTGAATTTCAGCACTGCTGAAGTTGTTCTTTTGAGAAGAAGAAAAGGATACGGGAATAAAGAGATTGACTATACCACTCGTATCATCCTCTGAAACAGAAGACTTGATATTAGAAGGGGCTTGTTCTGGATTCAAAACAGGTGTAATTGGGTGGTAAATAATGAAACTTCCATCACCGGAATACATTGTCCAATGTGATGGATAAACAATCTCAGAATAAGCTTCATCGTTGATGGTAAAAGTACAAAAAGAAGCAATGTCATCGGTAGGAATAAAAACTTCCCAAATTCCGGTTTGTTCTTTACTAATATTCTCAGATAAGAAGAAAACAAGTATGCCATTTGGAACAATGGCGATGTGTTCAAAATTCTGATGGTTCTGCGGGTCGGTGCCTTGTTTGAGCAAACGCAAATCATATTGCGAGGAAACGTATTCTATATACTCTTTTGGAGTGGATGGGTCAAACTCGGTAAATTGTTTTTGTAAGTCCAGAAAGCAAATAGTTGATATACGTCGCAGGAATTGCGGATATGGTGAAAACAGGACTGAATTCCGAACTGCTTTTTGTTTTTGAATGTCAAAATTCAATATTGAAACAAGGTCTTCTGGAGAAGCTCCTCCATAATTGGAGAGAAATGTGAAGGGAATTGAGATAAGCGTGGGATCAAAATACGAAATATTGTATCCATAATTTGTACTGGCAAAATTGATTCTTTAAGAAAGAATGGTGGTATTCCTCAGCAAATCGGGTAAGAATATCGATTTCTGATTGCGGGATTTGCGAGGAAAGTTGATTGAATTCTTCAAATTGAGACAGGGTTGAGTATGGTCTAGCTCCTCGTATATATAGGTGTTTGTTCTCATCTTGGATTTCATTCCATTCTTTGACAATGGGGTATGGCATGATTTCGGGTGCAATCCAAGCAATTTCATTGTGCTCTACAGGTGTTTTTTGGATGTCAATGGGAGGAGCAGGTTTATTTGAACATCCCGAAATCGTTATCAGTAGACAAAAAAATAAAATAAGGGAGATCAATTTTTTTAACATAGTAACAGTATACAATTTTTACTAGTTTTTGGGAATAACTATAACAACAAACCCTATATTCAATGGAGGTAAAACATGGATAATAAAAATCTAAAAGTTGTTTATGACAAAGGCTATAATAAACCAACACTAAAACCAGCTTTTCTTTTGGACGATTTTTTCAATCATTTCTTTTCTGATGCCAAACCTTTTTTTGGTGCAAACTCCCCATTTCCTGCAATTGATTTAGTCTCGAAAGAAGACAAATATATTCTGAAAGCAGAGTTACAAGGCGTAAAAAAAGACGACATCGAGGTAGAAATCGGAGACCAGTACATTGTTCTGAAAGCAGAAAAAAGGCAAGATGAAGAATGTAAAGATTGTGATTATTACTATCGCGAAACGTCCAGCGGTAAAATGATGCGAGAAATTCCTATACCAGAAAAAATTGACAAAAATAAAACTGAAGTTGAGTTTAAAGAAGGTATCTTGACTATTAGAATGCCAAAAGCAGAAGAAACCAAAACTCGAAAGATTAAGTTGTAAGAAGTTTATAGCCAAAAGAAAAAAGGCAGTGTTTCAAACGCTGCCTTTTTTCTTTTTCAAATTCCTGATCTGAAGGCTATTAAGTTAAGGGTATATTGATTTGCCATCGGCAATAACCATGGCCTCTTCCTTATCACCTATTTTTACAATACAGAGAAACACTTCTTTATACGAATCAAGATCGGAATCCATTCCCGCATTGTTGAGAATCATTGCCGCCATCATACGGTGGCTTTCGCTCATGTTTTGCTTATATTCCTTAAATTCCACATCATCGGGTTCTTCTCCGTAATTTAGTTGCCAACCCGTTTTCACACCTTCCGTCATATCTTGCAACCACTTGTCACCACGCGCCCATTCGCATCCGCTCAGAAGGACAATAACCAACAAAAGCATAATCATGTCTGTTAATATTTTCTTTAAACTACCAGCACTCATTGTGTTCACTCCTTTTTTGAGAATACATGTATCGATTTGTCTTCTACTACCCATTATGCGCCTTTCGGCATTTGGATTTTCTTTGTGTTTTGTATATCATACTCCACGGTTATTTTGACTCATGCACATTTACTACCATGATACAACTAGTGGTAAGGAAAATCAACTTAGATTCTGTATTACATGTTTATTCCAACACTTAATGAGGAATCAATAGTGGTATTGAAATGGCGGAGAGGGGGAGATTCGAACTCCCGGAGCGGGATAAACCACTCACTCGCTTAGCAGGCGAGCACCTTCAGCCACTCGGTCACCTCTCCAAACTACTACAAGGGTAAAATAATATTTCGTGAAGTCAATACTAGTTCAATAGTTGATATAGGTATGAGGTGCTTTTTCCCAAAATTCTTCTAAAGCGTAGGTTTTTCGTTCTTCAGGCATAAAAATATGCACAACAATGTCTCCAAAATCTGCAATCGTCCAAGCAGGTGATTTTTCTCGAATCGGATACAAAGGTTTAATGCCTTGACGCCTTAAGTCCTCTTCCAATCGACTAACCACCATTTGTAACTGAGTTGTATTGTCTACTGAGCAAATAATAAAATAATCAGCAATAGTGGTCAATTTTTCTACTTTAAGAAGAACAATGTCCTCTGCTTTCATTTCCTTCAATACTTCAACAATGAACTCTTTCTTATTGTCGGTTGTTAACTCTACTCTATCTATATGAATGCCTCCTTGTATAAAGTGTTATTATCAATATACGATTCAACGGTCTTAGGTACAAGATACTGAATCGATTTTTTTCTTGAAACTCGATCTCGAATCACGGATGAAGAAATATCGATATAGGGCATAGGAAAACAGTGAATTCTATTTTTTGCTTCAGGGATTTCTTTGTAGATACGATCAAAAAAAGTTGCTTCCAGTGGTTTTTTTTGTCTCTGCGCTACTAGAAAATGTAAACTACCGAGAATTTTTCTCGGGGACTTCCACGAAGGAAGCTTTTCGATAGTATCACTGCCTACTATAAAATAATATGTGTGTTGTGTCGTTGGAAACTGGACTGAAATGTCTTTAATGGTGTCTATTGTATAGGTTGGACATTTTCTGTGGATATCTACAAGCAAAATAGAAAAGTGTGCATTGTCTTCAATGGCCAATTGAATCATTTGGATCCTATGAAGTGGTGAAGCAAGAGAGATGTCTATTTTGTGAGGAGAACTCCATGTTGGTATGAAGTATATAGTCTCTAGGTTGAAAAATTCACGAGCACGCTCTGCTGCTATAAGATGACCCAAGTGAGGGGGATTAAAAGAGCCACCAAAAAAACCGATTGATTTTTTTGTTAAAGCCATCGAAAACGCTTGCCTCCAAGTTCAACTACATCATCTTCTTTGATACCGTGAAAGTTAAGGATGTTATCAATGTGATACTTTCGGAACATGCGATAGACATATCGCAGACTTCCAGGATATTGCAAATCTGTTCCAGCAATAATTCTCTCCAAACGAGGACATCGAACAATAAAAATCCCATCTTCTTGAATGACTTGAACTTCTTGGTCTCCTAAGGTGTGTACAGAGTGCGTTTCAACAGTTGTTTGTAGCACGGGGATGGTCTGTAGAAAATGATAAAGAGTGTTGTTAAGTTCCTGTACATTTTCTCCTGTTTGAGCAGAGATAAAAAAAGATTTTCTACCAGCTTTATCCAGGTGATCCTTTACATACGTCATATTGCTTTGTCCTTGCAAGGTATCGATTTTATTGCCACAAACAAAACTGGCTTTGTGGTATAAGTCGTCATCGTAGTCTTGAATCTCTTGCAAGAGTGTATCTAATTCATGAATACACTCCTGGGGAGTTTCCTTGTTAAGGTCAATAACGTACAAAAGAATTCGACAACGCTCAATGTGTCGTAGAAACTGAAAACCCAGTCCTTTTCCTTCGGAAGCACCTTCAATTATTCCTGGGATGTCTGCAATAGTGAAGTTTTTTCCAGGTGAGACTGAGCATACACCAACATTGGGGATTAGAGTAGTAAATGGGTAGTCTCCAATTTTTGGTTTGGCATTCGTGCTTTTTGAAAGTAAAGTGGATTTTCCTGCATTTGGAAATCCTACATATCCCACATCTGCAATTGTTTTCAATTCCAGATACAATGGTTTTTCTTCTCCAGCGGCCCCATGTTCAGCAATATGCGGTACGTGTTCAATTGAGTTTGCAAAAGAAGAGTTTCCTTTACCCCCAATCCCTCCTTTAGCAATTTCAATTTCACAGTCATGTTTGTGAAGGTCTGCGAGTAAAAGAATTGAGGGAGTACTTTCAGAACCTGATTCAATAAGTTTTTCGGGTTCTTTCATCTCGTATATCAGGGTTCCTACTGGGACGGGAATGATGGTGTGTTTACCATTACGACCATGCTTAAGTTGACCTTCTCCGGGTTTTCCATTTTCTGCAGAATAGAATCGTTTGTTCTGAAATGAACTCAGGGATGATATACCTTGATCTGCACGGAAAAAAATGCTACCTCCTCGACCACCATGACCTCCGTCAGGGCCACCCTTTTGAATGTATTTTTCCCGTCGGAAGCTAATGCAGCCATTTCCACCGTTACCAGCTTTTACACGAATAGTAATTTCGTCAAGAAATAACATTTATTTTGTAATCCTGTCCAATAAAAAAAGCCCTTTCATTCTCGAAAGGGCTTTTTTATAAAAGAAGGTTTTGTTAGTTAACATCTGGATAGACAGAGACTTTTTTTCTAGAACGACCGTATCGCTCAAATTTTACCCGTCCAGTTGCTGTGGCACAAAGTGTGAAATCTTTGCCTTGTAAAACATTAAATCCAGGATAAATTTTATTGCCACGTTGTCGAACTATAATGTTACCACCTTGGGCGATTTGACCATCATATAGCTTAACACCAAGGTATTTCGGATTTGAATCTCTACCATTTGAACCAGTTTTGTTTTTTCTACCCATAGTAAACTCCTACGCATTAAAAGTAAGGTCGCAAAGAATTAATATACCACAAATTGGTATTTTTACAAATTTCTTCATAGAGTGATCGTGATCGTCTGGGTGGATCCTTCCCATTGAATCTCTGCTCCAAAAGCCTCTGCAATGAAGCGAAGCGGGACAAAAGTTCTTCCATTTTGAATGACAGGTGGTGCATCCAGGATAATAGGATCATCATCAATCGAGGCAATGGTAGAGCCAACTTTCATCACAATAGTCTTTTTGTCAAGCAAGATCGTGATCGTCTGGGTGGATCCTTCCCATTGAATCTCTGCTCCAAAAGCCTCTGCAATCACTCGAATAGGAACAACGGTACGCCCGTTTAGAATGAAGGGGGCTGCGTCCATTGTTTTCGGTTTATTGTTGATCAATACAGTTTTGTTTCCAATTTGGAATTGTATTACAACAGATTCTTTAGTAACAACAAAGTGAATGTCGATTTCCTGGTTGCCACCATTGGATGTGAACATTATCTTACCAATATTTTTGCCTTTTTGGGCTTTTTCAATGTTAAATGTTAAAGTAATAGTCTTTTTTCTTCCTCCAAGAAGGGCAAAGGAGCGGTCTGATATGCGAAGCCACGATGCATCATACTCTATGGTTCCGTCCATACGGGCTTCACCATCATTGTATATGATGAATTCAATTTCAACATTTTGATCTTCGGTTTCAACGGTTAATATTCCATCCTCCGATAGGTATTCGCTTTCTAATCTCAGAACAGCGGGTTCTTCAATGATTTCCAGTGAAACAGGGATTTCAATAGTCTCCATTGATAGCTCAAAAACAATGCTTTCTTGATATTGCGAAACAGATAAACCTTTGTGTTTAAGTAGAATTGTAAAAACCTTTTCTTCACCACTTTCAAGGGTGAATTCCTTGTCATCCATTTCAATAAAGGAAGGAATTTGTGCAATTTCTATGATAGCATCAGCATCACCTTCATTCGAGATGGTTAGTGTTTCTTTAGCGTTTTGTGCTTCTTTGAGAGTAATACTTCCAAACTGGATTTTTTCTTTGTCGATCACAATATCAGCAGCGACAATGGTAAGCGTCACAGTGATATCTTTATTTCCACCGTCTGATTCAATTTGAACTGTTCCAGTGTAATCACCAGATGTAAGATCACTGGTACTGATACTTATCTTCAAATCAAAAGCATTTTCAGAAAAAGTTCGAGGAGTAGTACGGAGCCAGTCATCT
>JAXGOZ010000023.1:0-7990 GCA_040767255.1 Caldisericia bacterium | reverse complement strand
GTTGGCAGGGTTTATTATTTCTTTAGCGATTGCTCTCAAAAAGCACCCATGGATGGATTGATGATGATAGTTGAAGGCTTATCATGCCCATTTTGTAAAAGAAATAAACCTCCAATACTTGAACGCCCTCCTTTGATTATCCAAAAAGTGAAATTCTATGTACACTTGTTAAATGTGAATGTGATAGAGATTTGATACCTTATATACTTCAATAATACATTTTTAGAACCTGTTCTAAAAAGTGGTTTTCAATCCAATATAAACTCGGAGGGTGAAAGGTGAAAAGAGTCAAATCTATTCTTCTGACTTTATTCGTAGCAGTATTATGTGTTGATCTATCGTTTCCTACCTATTCAAGTACTGCAAAAGAAAACATAACTTTCACCAACTGGCCTTTAGCAAGAATGGATTCAAGAAACTCGGGTTTTACAAAGAGCTACATTTCAACAACCATGAAATTTGATACGCTTCTCCCTGTTAAAAGCTTCCATGCACCAATAATTGCTAATCAACGGTATTATTCGATTGAATTGGAAACCAATGCATTGCATTGTTATCAACAGAAAATCAGAATCTTCGCAGAAAATATTCCAGTATAAAAAGCTCTCAAGCAGAAGATATGCGTATAGGGAATGTATGTGCTTTTTCTGAAGCGACCAACCAACTGCTATTACTGGAAACAATAGAAGGGGATTGGTGGAGGAAAGAAAACTTTGTCTCGCGGGTATATGCCTTGCATCCTCAAAATGGTGATATTCAATGGCAAGCAGATATTGAAGGATACTATGCCAATAGTATTACTTTGAGTGCCACCCAAGCATTTGTTAAATTGATTGATATTCAACGAACGGAAACAAGTAATTATATGAGCCAGAAACACAAAATCCTATGCTACGATCTTCGAACAGGACAGAAGCAATGGGAGTCCAATGATATTCCTGGGGGAGAATGCTATTGGCATTCCAATTCTATTGCATTAGGATCAAAGTTTCTTATCACTTCTTCAGGACAGTATTGGACAACCGGTTTGCACGAGTATATTGCTAGTAGCAGTCCCTGTTATATAAGTATCATTAACATTAAGACTGGATATCATCAACACACAAAGATTATTGATGACTTTCAATCCCTTAGTTCACCTTTATTTCTACACAATAGTTTTTATGTAGTATTGAATCGAGTCAACGCAGCGTATCTTTTTCAACTCAGTATTATTAACGGAAAAGTAAGTTTACAAAACGATTACCGTATTACCAATTCACCTAGCTATTTCTTGACATTTATTCATTTAGCTACAAAAAGTAATGATATTTTTTCTTTAGGCTATGATGGACATCTTTTATGTTTATCGACTGAAAAAGTGGATTTGATATGGCAAAAACAAGTTGGAGATGACAGCTTAAGAGCTCCTTATTTCTGCAATGAAGAGTATTTAGTAGTTTGTACGCAACGTGATGCTCATCTCATATTGCAATACTTCGATCCCATGAATGGTAAAGAGCTCTTTTCTACTTCTGTACCGTATGAGGGAGCTCCACCTCGTGAACTTGTTGGAACTGATAATCATCTGTGGGTTCTGTGTGGAAAAGGAGTTTTTTACAATGATCTATTCGGCTATCAAATTGTCCACTTCACTCCACCCCCTCCTCCTTCTATTACGATTACTCCCTTGGAGATTCAAGATACTTGCTGGGTAGGAACAACAGATTCATTCCATCATACTCTTTCTGTTACTACACAAGGTCACATTGAAGGCACCATTCAATGTGAAGAATCTTGGATTCGATTGAATACTCATCGCGTACATGAACATCTTACTTCTGTTCATGTACAAGTAAGTCCATTGGAAAAAACAGTTGGAGTACATCGAGCTACTATTGTCTTTGATACCAATGCAGGACAGATTGATGTACACGTTCGTTTGATTGTACTTCTTCCACCACAGCTCTCGATTATTCCCAACGAAGTAACATCTACGATCGTAGAAGGATCTTCTCCCCCTCCTACTCTCTTTCATGTAGAGAATACAGGTGGACCTGGTTTGGAAGGATCCTTGTCCTGTCAAGAATCGTGGATCCAGCTCTCCGAACATGTGATTGATGACAATTTAATGAGCTTTACAGCAATGTACCATACAGAATCCTTGTCTCCTGGTATATACAAAGCTACGATTGTAGCTACCAGCAATGGAGGCAATCAAACCATACCCATTGTTCTTACGGTTGTTCCCAAACCTCATCTTGTGGTCACCCCAATGCACATTCGCAAACAAGTAGCCATTGGGAGTAGTGAATCGGATACTTTGTTTCTTTCCAATACGGGAGGACAAGGATTATCAGGTACCATTACCAGTAGTGATTCTTGGCTTTTGCCCAGTGTCAATCGATACCATGATGAAACCAAACAAGTCCAGGTGTATTTGAATGCTCAAACCTTACAAGCCGGCATCTACAATGGTACTCTTACGTTTACAGGCAACGATCAAGTCATTGTCGTTCCCGTCACCCTAGAGTGCATTGTATGGATTACCTTTCGCATTGGATCTACCACCGTAGAAGTCAACAAAGTGAAAGAAACCATTGAAGCAGCTCCCTACTTATTCCAAAAGAGAAGCTATGTACCGGTGCGGAAACTGGTTGAATCTCTTCCGGTGGTCAATTATTTAAAGAATGCCCAGATTCTATGGAACCCAGAGGAACAAAAAGTAACGCTTCTGTTGGGAGAAGACCTGACCATAAAGCTATGGGTAGATAGGCCCATGGCACGAGTCAATGGCAAAGAAACTCCCATTGATCCTGACAATTTGAATATTACCCCCCAGATTCGATCCGGAAGAACCTTCCTACCCTTGCGATTCATTTCAGAAACCTTAGGATACACCGTAGAATGGATTGGTTCCACCCAAACTATTCATGTGAAGTATATTGTGCAGGAGGAATAAAAATGTATCCACAGCTACAATGCTTTCAAAAGAAGGACAGAAATTTATGTAAACAATGCTTTTTTTTGCTTTTGTGACAGATACATAATAAGTTTTCTTGAAAGGGACTTTGTGCAATGAAACATACTATTTTATTGAAAAGACTTTTCATTATACATAACACGTAGAGGTGAAACATTGAAGAATTTGGTCATATCTTTATTTGTCATATTCTGTACCATTTTTGCTGGTTGTTCCATGTCGACAAATCCTCCTACCAATGACACCGACACAGCATCTATTGTCATTAATAACACCCAAAAAACACCAATTGCTGCTAATTTCAATGGTGTCTTTGGAGATGTTTTCTTTGTAGATCCGATTCTGAATATGGACAATTCTATCACTATGCGAGGGATTGAAAACAGTACAATTGTAACGTTTAAGAGTTTACAATCTCTTTTTGTTGATATGTCTCCTTCATGGATAGAAAGCAAACCTTTTGTAAAAATGGAAAATCCAATTTGGTCTGAGTCCAATAATACCAAAACTACTTCGGATTTGAATAAAAAAATACTAAGCATGACAATGAATCCCGACAATAGAAACATTATTCTACTTGTAGAAAAATACAATGTTGTTGAAAACGAAAGCAAAGCAAGTGTTAGTGAAAAACAGTGGATAGAGGTTGATAAGGATATTTCCTATAAATTGAGGCTGATTCCAACAACAGTATCTGAATATCAAGAGATCGAAATTGTGAAAAGCAATGGCTCTGTTGAGAATTACTCGGTGGATGAAACAATGGTTATTTCCAAAGTGCGTTTTTGCAATGCTACGTTTCAAAACCATTTGATCTTAATTGTTTCAAACAAGAAGAACGAAATGTATATTGCAAATATTTCAGATGACGCTGTAGAATTTACTCCCTTGCCAATTGATATTCCCTTTATATCTTGGGATTTTGTCAAAGACACCTTCATTGGATTGGATACAAATGGATGTTTGCAGATATATTCTTGCAGTATTGATGAAATTGGAATGCCTAATTTTCAGCCATTTGAAACAATAGATTTACCTATTTTTACCAATATGAAGAACCCTATGATTTGCTTCAATCCATCTACAAAATGTATCGCCGTATGGGATGCAGTGCTAAACGGAGAATGTGGTTACTTTGTATTTAACGGAGTAGAAAATAAATGGAGATGGGAATCATTGACCACAACCCCTATGGGCTTGTTCACATACTCCAAAGAGGTACTGTATAAAGCTTCTGAAAGTGATCCGTTAGGTACAAATGATTTATGGAACTCCTCAATTCACTTTACTTATTTCGGCATATCTACTTTATCTTCTCAATATAAAGTTTTTGAAATTGATGGATAGATTCAAATATGTTGTGCAGAAGAATTGAAAGAACCATACTCCTTTCATAAACCAATTCCCAACTGCTTTAGTATTCTCTGCTACCATACTTTCAAAATGAATGACAATAAAATTCTTTGAAAACATTGCCTTTTTATTTTTTTTGTGATATACAGATAGAAAGTTTTCTTAGAGAAATCTTGGAAGGAACTTTGTGAAATGAACCGTACTCTTTTAATAAAAAGGCTCTTATTTATAAATTATATATAGAGGTGAACCAATGAAGGACTTATTTGTTATTTTTCTGTCTCGTTTTCGTTTCCACCGTGTATCCCTGATTGTTGTTATCATTTTTTCGATGGTGTCTACCCTCTTGCCTTCATCCTTTGCCCGTGCCATGACTTCAGACACATACTGGAGGGGGGGGCTGTATCCCCAATCTTTAATTGACAATGGCAGTACTTCGGCAGGCCGCAAAGCATCGGATGCAGAATATGTCTTTCATCCAACGTCAAATTGGACTACATTAGCCATGGATCTAGAATCTGGAAATTTTCTGTTCCATGCTCACCTTCTTTCTATCCAAGGCATTTCTTTGTCCATTCCTTTCTTTCTAACCTACAACTCTATGAATGCAGGAGAAGATATTGGACTGGGAAAAGGATGGGTAAGTAATTTACATTCATGTGTAAGCGAAGACGATCAAACTCATGATATTACGTACATTTCTCCAACGGGTGCCAAACTGGTGTTTTCCTATGATTCTCAATCTCAAAGTTGGGACAATCCGACTGGCTTTACAGGCTCTCTTACCAAAAACATTAGCAGTGAATATATTTTAACGTCTCTAGAAGGTATGACACAAACCTTTGATTCAAGTGGAAAACTTACCAATATATCTCCTCGCGATGGCATTGGATGTGTTGCGTGACCAATCCTGAATCCATTGCAGTCAATTATTATTTTGCCACTGCTTCGGGGAGGCTAGAGAAAGTAGAACAAACCGCTGGCGTAGACACCTTACAGCGTTTGTTTGCCTACAATGCCCTGGGCTTGGTTTCTTCTATCACCGATAGCCTTGGCAATACCCAAAGTTTCACGTATGACACCGTAGGACATTGTACCCAGAAAACCGATCCTGCACCTTCTCAAGGGATGGCCTCCTACATCCAAGAATGGACCTATTCTCCTTCCAACGATGTAGAAGGTCTTGTTACGCAATATCGAGAAAAAGTCACGAGCGATCTATGGAATCTCACGTCCTATCAATACACCGACCAAGATGCGCCCAGCAAACCTTCTTCCATTACCAATGCTCTTGCTCAAACTACCCAGCTTGATTACAATGCCAATGGACAGATTATTTCTATTACTCAGCCTACTACCACCAGTACCAAAACTCGCACCTTTACCTACAATCCCAGTAGTGGCTCTCTTACCAAAACGACTGACTTTGATGGCAATGAAACCACCTATTCGTGGAATCATAATGGTCTGGTAACCCAATCCATTCAATACGAAGGAAACGAAACTACTGGTACGCCCCTTCATGCTATTTCGTATACATACAATACCAAAAACCAACAAACAGCTACCTCCGATAGTGTCACCTCTCAATCTTCTTCCACCACCTTTGCCAACAATGGAGAAAGTACCCAGTCCACCAATCTCACCGGATGCCAAACATCCTATGACTACGAACAAGAAATCTCTAGTGTCGATTACAAAATGCCCAAGCCCGACATTCTTTTATCTCCTGCCCACGCATCTCCCTTTCCTGTAGTTGTACAATCCAATGCTCTTCATTCTCTGTCTTATCTTTCCATGCCTTCCTACCAACCCACTCCTTATGTAGTTACCAATGCTATGGATCAAGACACTACAACTAGTTACAATGACGATGGGTCTGTATCCTCTCAAACCAATCATCTGGGCGAAACTACACAGTTTGCTTACGATAGTGCCGGGAGGTTGTCTACGGCCACTACTCACGATGGACAACAAACTACTATTCTGTACACCCGCAATAGCTTGCGTTCTTCTGTTGCTGTTGAAAGCCAAGGCACAACCAGCTACACGTATGATAACCGAAGCCAATGCACCAGCAAAACCGATCCTATCCAAGGCACCCTTTCCTATACATACAACACCCGAGGGGACAAACTCACCGATGAACAAGGAACCTATTCCTATGATCTACTCGGACGCAAAACCTCTCTTTCCTACACAGGTGGAGGCTCTGATTCCTGGAGCTATACCCCCGATGGACTTTTGTCTTCTGCCAGTGGCATTGCTCGCAGCTATGACGACCAGGGCAATGTCCTTACCTGGAACGATGGCACCAATAGCGCGACCTATAGCTACACGGGTGGCTCTACATCTTTAGGCCTTCCCAGTAGCACGACGGCCCAAGGACAAGCGAGCAGTTACAGCTATACCTACAACACCACTCATTGGCTCTATACTCTCAATAACACCAGCAAACCCACCCAAGGAAATTTCACCTATTCTTGGTCCACAGCAAAAGAGTTAACCAATATCAGCAATCCCAATAGTACTCAACTACTACAAACCTACAACAACAAACAATTGGATCATGTACAAGTTCAAGATAGCCTTGGACAAACCACATATTTATCTTCCGATGCCACCTACAATGCCCAGGATCAAATGACCGCCTACAGCTATAGCGTCAGTGCTATTCCTTCCAATTTCACGACTTCCACAAGTATTGCTTACCACACCTCTGGCTTGAGCCTTGGTAAAGTCAATACCCTGACCGATGCCAATCGAACCATTACGTATGGATACAATGCCCAAGATGGTCTTGTGAGTTCTGTTCAGTTTTCTACCCTGGGAACCTATTCGTTTTCTCGCAACAGTAATGGCACCATCAATACCATTACGTATCCCAACCAACAAGGCACGCCTTTCCTTTAGCTATAGTGGAGGACTAGGCAAGCTTTCAAATTGCTCTTCCTGGAAACCAAACCATTTCTGATGGAATGGAAAAAGCCAAGTCTCTACTGTTACTGGAAACAACACGGAACCAGTACTGCCTAGTCTTCCCTCACCTACAATGGCAGCGGACAAATTACGTATATGGCAAAATCCACAGGAGGCATGCAACAATACTATTGGCTAGTAGACTATGGCCCTCATGGACTAGAAAAAGCATGGCAGTATTCTCCTATGATGTTCTTCTTCTTACCCAAGACTTTACTACCGATCCAACAGGACGTGTTCTTTCTATGACTCACATTGATGCCATCCTAACATACCACAATGGAGAATACTATTTCCATTACGATCACAGCGGCACATGTGCTTGCTGACCGATTCTGCGTGGCAATCCTGCTCGGCTACTCTTGAATATGACTTTTACAATGGCAAGATCACAAACCAATGGAACCCTTACAACCTCACCAACCTCTACCAGAAAGGAGAAACCGGAGTTTTCTCCTCCCTCTAGGCATGAGCCAAGGCATCATTGGAGATGATTATATAGTTCCATTATTCAGCACACTAGACTTGGTCAAAGGCATTAGGATTAGATCCTGTGATTGGATTTCATCTTCCAGGCGATCGATGGTGGGTACGTACTGTATCTGAGAAGATATATTGGTTCGAAGGAAGAATTGCAGAGGTTTATATCGTCGACAGATTCTCGAGCCGCATCAATATTTGGAAATGATGTGATAA
>JAXGOZ010000022.1:0-9384 GCA_040767255.1 Caldisericia bacterium | reverse complement strand
GGCGATCCTACCTTGCCTTGTATAGAAAAGGAAAATGGGGAGATGTATAAGGTGCCGGATATTCAGGTTCCAAAAGGAATTCATGAGTCCCCAGACTTTCTTCCCATTGTTTCCATTGATGATGGTGTTGAAGTGCAGGTTCAATCGGATTCTCCCAAATTGCAATATCGGTATTGTTCCTACGATGATACTGCCGATCAATTGATTTCAACTGGGCTACTGGAGAAAACCCAAGGAGATGAATTCTCAAACATGTTTACCGAACTTGTGAAAACCAAAGGTTGTTTGCGGTTTGAAACGGAGGATTATAAAGAGGTAAGGATAGTTTGTCATGGGAAGTACCAACGTGACCTTCGGATTGAAAAAACATCTAGCATTCAGGTTCTTCGCATTGGAGAGAATGTTCGGCACACGGTTCAAGTTTTTAACGATGGAGTTTTTGAAACAGGAAGTTTTAAAATTCGTGTGCTAAAAAATGGGGAAGAAATCAAAGAAAAGATTTTTCGAAGTCTGCCTTTTGATTGTTTTTTGTCGTATGATTTCTTTATCGAATCGAATCAGGTGGAAGATTTTCAGATTGAAATTGCTATTCAACTTTTGACGAAAGAAGAAAAAAACCTGGCAGACAACCAACTGCTGTACGATTTTTCTGTGAAAAAAGAACCATTTTGTCGCATTGGTATGCTTACAAGTCCCTATTTTCGAACCGATATCGGTGACAACTATCTGTATTTTAAGGAGCTCCAGGAGTTTTTTAGAGAAGATGGAAACCATGTGGAGCTTCATACTGTTTCGTACTATTTTGATGAAAAGGGGAAGGTGTCTTACAATCTACTGGGCTTTGATGCCCTTCTTTTATTTGATGGGATATGGTACCATGATCCTACTCCCATGAAAAGAGAGCTGAATGCATTTGTGCAGCAAGGCGGGAAAATATTGGGTGTGTGTGCCATGGACGAAGATGTTGTTGAGGATTGGTGGTGGATTGAGCAGGTACAACCATTTTTTGGAATCAAGCCCGATGTAAAAATCCATACGAAAATATCCAAAGAAGAACGAACTGACTTTCGTTTACTGGAGAAATCTCTCCTCCTTTTTCCAAGGATGTGTATGCAGTGCACAATTTCTTCAATTTGTGTCCCCATAAAGATCAAAAATGGGAAGACTGGAATGAAGATCATTTGCTGCCCGATGCGAAATACATTGTAGTCGAGCAAGTTGGCCTACGCTATATTCAATATGGATCCAATGTTTTCTTGTACACCGGGATGTTTATTTCGCATTCCTTTGAAGAATGTCCAGATACATACCTTTTGTTCAAAGAAATGTTGCTGTCGATGTTGGAACCTACCAGCAGCATTGGAATTGAAGATGTAAAAAGGACAGACGATCGAGTACTTTACACCCAGGGCAGTACGTCAGTGCAAATCAAGCTTGCAAACCGCGGAAATGTGACGATTTCGAGTGCTGTTCTTGCTTGTAATGGACGTGAAATCACAACAATAACCAATTTTAGCGGAAGAAGTACGATCACGGTACCGTTTACTATTGTTCCTACGATTCCAGGGGAAAATGAGTATCGTTTTACGATTTCTACTTCTGAAGATATAGTAGCCACCGACAATACCTTTGTTTTCAGTTGCCGTGCAATCGAACCTTTTGTAACGAAGGAAGAGCTCTTTGTAGCGATTGAGAAGAATGACATTGCCCCGCTGGAAGACTCTTATGTTTTGGAAGGAAAAGCATTTCCAGGAACTTTTGTTCAAGTGCAGGGACAAAAAAATTGTGCTGTAATTGCAGTCAATCAGGATGGAAGTTTTTCTACCCTCATAACGCCAGAGAAAGAAATAGAGACCATCGAGCTAGTTCCTTTTTGGGACGAAATAAAGGGAACGCCTTCTGAAGTGAAGATACACTGGATGGAACCCTGCCAGATTTATTTTCAAATTGGAAATACAAAAGCCTTTATTAATGGGAGTCCTTTGGTGATGAGTCAAAGTGCTTCTGTGATCAAGGGTCGAACCATGGTTCCACTTTCGTTTATTGCACTGGGCTTTAGGGCTTCCATTGAATGGGATGGAGGGAATCAATCGGTACAAATTCAATATTTGGGAAAAAAGGTGTGGATGCAAATTGGAAACCCGGTCGCAATTGTTGAAGTGGACGGCAAGCAAACAGAAATTCCGTTGGACTGCCCACCTATGATTATCAATGGTCGCACGGTTGTACCAATACGGTTTTTGGCAGAAATTTTTGAATCCGATGTTGAATATGATTCAGCGACAGGAGCTATTCGTTTGGGAGCAGTCCGATCGAGAGTTCTTCTACAAATTCAAGAATCGGACTTACCAGAAGAATACTCGGATATATTTTCGTATGAAAACCAACTGAATTTAACGATTTTTGATTTTAAGAATACCCCCGAAGGTTTGTTTTTGGCTACTCCCTCGGGGATTCATATGTACAAGGATTTTAAGAAAGTGGATACGATTCCGTACAAAAAAGAGTGGTTGGGGCAAGACCCGGATATTTATGAGTCATTTCGGTGGAGCCGTGTAGAGTCGCCCTATCACATTCGTGAATCGGATCCTTCTTTTTTGGACGTGGATGAGTATTGCATTGTGATTTGCTTGCAATCGGTGATTCATGTGATGAACCGAAAAACTCGCCAATGGATGTATAGCATTGAAGGAATGGATTGTGCACAGAAGCTGGTCCCTCAAGAGTGTTTTGAGAGTATCGAAAATGTGTGTATTGTTGGGGACTATATTTATGTATGCAAAAATTGGGGACATGCAATTTTTGATAAATATACCGGAAACTGTATCGGTGATTACGATAGGTGTATAGGGATGCACCAAATTGATGAGTATTTGGTAGGGCTTACGTATCGTTCCATTGTACTGTATCACCTGCACAATCACCAGATCCGGTATGTAGAGACTCCAGACGATCGATACTTTACGCATATGTATTTGAAGAATAAAGAAACCCTCATACTGTTTTTAGATGGGGGCCAGAGTTGTGTTGAAGTTCCTGTTAAAGATCTGTTTAAAAACGACATATTGCGAATCCGATCCAGAGATGTTCACAAGACGTATGGTATACGATCATTGATTGAAATCCAGAATGGGAAAACTCCCCTGCTTCTTCAAAGTAACACTGTCGAGTTAAAAAGTAAATCGAACTTGTGGTGTGTTGGGCTGTATTCTTTTAACGACAATAACTACAGCATTTATGGAAATTGTTTTGGTCATGAAATCACGGAAGCTTCCAAGAAGAATTCGCTGGCAGCCCTCAGCAATTATGCCTACAAGGTGCCCGGAAAAGAGCGATACATTCTGGATTATAACGATTATTATTTGTCAATTCGGGATATGGAAGAGGATACCATTTATGCCCTTGATAAAGATAGTGCGGATGGTCTTTTTCATGCATCGGGCATATTAACCAACATTGAACGGGGGCAATTTTTAAATGTTGTGGAATACAACGATGGTTTCTATTGTTTCCGCTATGATTTCAGCGAGAATGTGAAAAGAGGAAACTACCGCCCTTCCCTGGATCGCATTGATATAGGGGAATACGACAATTGGATGACGCACATTTCTTTGTGCGATGACTATTATTGCATTTACGAAAGACTAGAACGATCGGTGATCTTTTTGGATCGAAAAGAAGGCACCCTGAAGCGGCAATGCAAACTTTGCCCTGATGATGAATTCCCTTTTACCAATTCTAGAGGAGTGAATATTACTGATATGGTTGCTGATGGCAACACTGTGTATCTACTTGATAGCTACAACAACTGTATCTATACTTGCAATGCGACCACTGGTTTTGGAGAACCAATTCCACTTCACAATGTCATCATGGACAAGGGTTTCAGTAATGTGGTCGCAAACGGAGACACACTTTATCTGTTGCACTCTCCCACTTCGCGCATTGCTATCCTGCACAATGGTATTCTTCAAAGATGGGTGAATCCGGATGATTTGGGCAGTGCAATGATACGATCCTTTGATTTGTGCGATGGTGAAATTTTGATCAACGATTACCTGCGCGGGGGAGTTTTTTCTCAAGCCTTCGAAATTGGAAACGCTGATCTTCGCAGCGAAGACGGAATAATTATCAAACCATTTAAGGTTTACACAAAGCCATTTGAAGATGATTTTTCTGTATCGCTGCAGCTTCTGGGAACCTGTCAGGATGTTAGCATCGAAACTTCTGCTGGGATTGCTCTGAAATCTCCTGTTCGCAACCTTGCATCCCAAGTGTTGCATTTTTCCTTGACAGGGAAGCTGGAGGATCAGGAGAAGTCAGAAAACCAAGAAGAGTGGATTGAGATTTATATCGATGGATTCACGAAGAAAATTCCTGTTTTTGTAGCAGAACAATCAAAATTTGTAGCCTTTTTTGATCAGAGCATTTTTTGCTCCACCTGGAAGGGGATACTCTGGGACAAAGCTCCTTCAATAGTTAACAAAGAAGGAGTATGGGTGGATGCTGCAGTTTTTCAGGAGTGTTTCACTTGCGAAATAAGTACTCGAAAGGAAAAATTATCGCTTTCCTTTGATGGCAAAACCCTTGAAGCCGATTTGGATAGTTCCTTTTACATCTATACCAACTCTAGTGGGCAGCGGTATATGCGCGAAGGCAAACTTTGGATCACAAACGATAATAGCACCAAGATGATCAATGCAGACATCTTCTGCGAAGAAGCAGACTTGCAAAGAAATGATGAGAATGGCGGTGCCTACTACACCGGACAATTGTTTATTGTTTCCATTATTGTTATACATAGAAAAGTTGTGATACATGGAAAGAAAGGCGTATTGCCTTCATGTAGTGTGGAAGAATAGGATATTTTTGGGTATCCTGTTGTGTTGTGTTTTGGTTTTTCTGGATGTACTGGGGTTGTACAGAATGGTGCAATGAAGGATCCCGTGGTTCTGTGCAAGAAAGTGCTTGGGTACACCTGCTGCAGATGATTCTTTTGCAGCCCAGGAAAATACCTCTTCTTCTTTGATTCTGTGCCCCACTGGAAGAGATGCTTGGACAAATTTTTATTGTTGGATTTGATGGAAAGAATTGACGAAATCCGATTCTTTTCTGACACAAATGAAACCTGCAGGCATTGTAATTTATAGGAGAAACATTGAGGATTCAAGGCAATATTGGCAGACTTGCAGAAGTGCTATTGAGACAACCGGAAAGCTTGTATTTCATATGATTGACGAAGAACCGGATGGTGCTTTGAATGGGACTGCTGAAAAATTGCTGTCCGCTGGGATCTCCGTATTGGAAAAAAGATTGATCAGGATGTGAAGATTTTTGTCTTCGTTTGGGTTCAATACAGAACTGGCCCCTGTGGTGGATTTTCCTTTTTAATTCCAATCTTTTATGCGGGATCGAGTTCCGGTGAATACCACTGAAGAGCTAATGAGCTTTAACCAGGGTTTTATCGATATTCTTCATGCACATGGTATGTTTGCTACGCTAAAACATTTTCCAGGAATGGGAAAGCACCGATCCTCCTGGCAATACCTGACCGGAAATACTCAAAAGCTTTCAGCAGCAGTCGCTTAGTTTATTCCGGCATGGGATTGATGCAGGTGCTGACTTTGTTATGACTGCTCATATAAGTGTATGGTCATGTAGATTCTACTTATCCTGCAACGCTGTCCCAAGCGATTATTAAGGAACTACTGAAAAGAAATGCAATTTCAAGGATTGGTGTGACGGATGATTTGTCCGATATGGCACTTTCTTGCAACCGTGGACGTTGAATAGAGCTGGGGAAGCTAACCCACAGTCCCATTTGATTCTGTATTCGCACAAGCTATAGAACGGCGAAATATTTCAGTATATCCTTCAGAAATATGATAAAATGAACTTTTGCTTGAGCAAGTAAAGCAAAATTATATGGATGTGGTAGCATTTAAACGCTCACATCAAATGGACTCCAGTTCAGAAATAGAGGAGGGTTATGAAAGATCATGTTACGATTCTCCAGCGCAGTCTTGATTGCTGTTATTGTACTCGTTGGCATTGCTATTGTTGGTTCGATTGCCAACCTAAGAGTCAGCGTATAGAAATGAATTCTCCTCCACCGCCGATGCTGACTTGAAAATCGGGGTTGATAGGAGAGTTTGAAGGACGCTCTTATCATTTCAAAACCTATACTCAGGCATTGTACGGAGGAGGAGGATGATAACGAGAAGATCTTCAATTCTACAACGGCCTCGAATTTTGGAAGTAAGGGGCATCCATTTCGGGGGACTGTGGGGTATAGCTTTGACTGAGTCTGTTCGAGCGGAGAAAGATGCAATCACGCAGACTCCTTTTGACTTTACGACAAGTAGTATTGTTTACTCAAAACCCGATAAAGAAGAATCCCTATTGGCGGTCCCACTGAACCCTATACATTAGACCAGTTGGAAGATTCTGGGGAGCTCCAGAATCATCTTATTTGCTGTATTGCATATTCCAGACCTGTACCAGAATGCTTCTTTTTATCTTTATCAAATTGTCGTGCTGGATTCGGATGGTCAAACTCCACTCCCCTGTAGATTTAGATGATGATTATCACCAAGAAATGCTTCTTTGGACGCGTCTGCGTTACAATCCTGCCCAGCCCAAAAGCAGCGTATATGTGGAGTCAATCAACAATTTGTTACCCATGCTAGATGCTAGGTATCCCTTTTCCAACTTTGATTCTGTGTTCACCAAGCAAGATACCAATATTACTGGACAATTTTCAGTTTCGGTACAACAAAGTTGCCAACTGTTGGAGGCACTTGATGTTTCGGGAATCATCACAATGGAACCATATCCGCTTTTTCGTGGGAAAAATTACGGAGGTCAGTGGTGACTGGGACAGCTAGGATTATATTTTCTGAGGTGTGGAGGAAGAAAGACTATACTGTGATTCCAAACCCAAAGCAATCGGTGCTTTTCTGCTGTAAGAAACTTGGAAATGATTATTGATTACCGCGATGGACCATTGGGCAATCTCTGTTTTAACAGAATGAGGAATTATTCAGACCAAAAAGCTGTCTTTTTTTGAAGATACCAATGGCAATTTTTCGATCTATTATTAAGGTGCCTTTTATTGGGAGTTTGTAAAGAACTATCAAACCGTCAAGATGCAAATTCCTCTTACAGAAAAGTTTCTTCAAGATCATCACCCATTGTTTCATGTATGTTGTACCTGGGATCAAACGCTGCAGCGGTATGATTTTTACTTGGATGGACAGAAGCAAGAGAATGTTACGATTACTTCTTTGTCCAAACCTAATAGTAGTTCTCTTGGAGATCTCATCATCGGTTCTTCTTCAAGTAGCGATTTATCCCCCATTAGTTTTTTCCCCTCTGTATACTTTTACAACCGTTCTTTTGATTCTGCCAAGGTAGCAGAAATGATGCAGAAGCATTGGCGTCAGCAGAATCCACTCCTGTTTTCTCAAACGGGTAACTCGGTTGAAACGATAGAAAAGAACATTCCTGATTTTTATGGAATCCAACATGGCAATGCTTTGTACTACGATTTGTTTTATGTTGCTCCTGTTCATGCTGGTTATTATGGCAGCAGCTACTATGGGACTACTTTGCAGGATAGAGAAGTAAATGTGTTGTTTAATGAAGATACGGATTGGCAACCCATATTTGGAATGCCCAATCATTTCTATAGCTATGTGGGTACATATATTGAAGTGAAACACCCTTGCATGGTGGAATATGTGAAGCTGAAAATACTAAATCCCGAATTCATCGAAGAACTCAACATCAGTTTTTCCTATACTTCCCATACGTCTTTCAGTAAAGAGGATTCGCAGGACTTTTCTGTGGGAAAATGGTTGGACTGGGTAAAGCTTGCCTGGGAGAAGCTTCTTCCTTCAGCAGTAGCATGTGGACCATTTTATTCTCACAAAGACTATGGAGAAACACCACTTGAACTTGTTTCTTCAGAGGGAGACTCGTACATCTATCGATTGAAAGATCCCATCTATATCGATGAAGAAGCCGATTTTATGCAAATGCAATACAAATGTGCAAAAAAAGTGGGACGAATCTCTTTGAAACTCGAAGGTTTATTCGTGTTTTCTGAAGGCCAGTATTCAAAAGGAGTTTATGCACCCGATATTCCCATGAAATACTCCCATCCGTATACCAAAGAATGGAACGAAGAAAAACAAACTTTTGAAGTGGATATGTCTGGGGACACTACCATGCCTTTGTATTCTGAATTTCAAGTTCTACTGCTTGGACAAGAAAAGGGGTTGATTCCCAATATTGTTGTACAAAACAAAGGAAGAGAACTTGCTTTTGTCCTGATGAATGAAGGTTCAGAACCTATCATTATTACAGAAGAATCTCTTCTTTCCATTCAAATGGAGTACAAGGATGAAAAATGGGTGGGCTTTCGATTACTCCCTTATGAAGAAACTTTGTATGATACGAGCAATGGTATAGAAATTCTTATACCCTTTGAGAAACTGTTAGGGCAGACTATACAGCCTGGTGGATCGATCACATTTCCTTTCTTCAATTGGAATCAATACAAACGCAAACCAGGGTTTAAAGATGCAGATTCGATACTGTTTAAAAAAGTAAAAGCCAAAGGAGATATCTCCTTTCTGCCTGTAGTTTCAAAAGAAAAAATGAAAATTCTCCAGTGGGAAGAAGACTTTTGGAGTTACGATCGTTCTTGGGGCGTGAGTTTTATGGTTGACATCACCCCACACAACACCCTTGAAATAAACGACCCGAGTTGAAATTGACGAATTTCTTCCCGAAAGGTGACTTTACTCCACTTTACTTCAACTGATACTCAGCCCCATACACCAGGAAAACTATGTGGTGGTGGGAAAGAAACATTTCGATATATCGTAAGGTTATTGACAAAACCTTCCGATATATTTGAATATTGAATCCAAGTCAGATTTTGCTTTCGGTGTAAACCTTAGTTGAAAGTTATTGCTTTCCATATTTTGCTTTTAGTTCTGCAAAAACCTCTTTGGCGTCTAGTAAGTCTTTTTTGTTGTTCATTTGCGCTTCAGATTCAGCTAATTTTTTGTATAAATCGAGTTTTGCTAATTGTTTTTCATAGGTTTCCATGCTCATGATCACTAAATCTCCATAACCGTTTTTGGAGATAAAAACTGGCTCATCAATTTTGTGACACAATTCTGAAATTTCTGTTGTGTTCCTCAGAACTTTTATAGGTCTAATTTGTGGCACTGTTAACTCCTTGCATTGTAATGTCTTAAATATAGCATAATTATGTCATATTGCAACAACCGTACAACCTGATACACCAGGTATGCCCTGTGGTGGTGGGGAGGCATGCAAAAAAGTCTAGACAACATTTTGGGATAAAAA
>JAXGOZ010000021.1:0-9726 GCA_040767255.1 Caldisericia bacterium | reverse complement strand
GTGGGGCTCTTACAAATAATTATGAGTTTTATTTCTTGTGAACCACTGTAGAACAATGATGTGAAATTGTCAAGAAAAAAGAGTTACAAAATATAAATGAAGTGACAAGAAGTGTGGAGAATAGCTTAAATAGAGATAAAACAGCAGACAGATGAAAACCTGGTAAAACTTTAGAAACCTTGGATTTTATTTTAATGAAAAGGACTGTTTAAATATGAAGTGAATGGGGATACCTAAAATTGTATCATCCTTCCATAGCCTTCTCTGGTGAGAAAGGTAACATGGCCATTAAGGAAGGACAAGGAGTCTATACCGGTGTATCCACGAGTGGGTGGTGCGATATAGTAGTAATAGATTAGACCGACAGGAAAGGCTTCGTTTTTATCATTATATTGTAAATACGTTGCTCGTAATCTTTTATTTTCTACCTCAATAAGGATAAAAGTATTGTTCTGGGGATTGAAGAAGAGAGTGTCGCAGGCAAATGCATCCCAATATACAGCAGGAGCAGGCAATACTTCTTGCTGAACAAAAGAATTATCTTCAATGGTACCCTTGATAATTGTTTCATTGTGATAGATAAATATGATTTCATTGGTAATAGCGATGGGTCCAATGGGGAGGTTTGATACGGGTGTTGCATGAAGAGAACAATTTTGTAGATTGATTTTTAGTAATACCCACTGATTATCATTTATCCTGTCAATACCTTTTACGTAGTATTCTTGCCCGTAAGGAATCAGATCGCAAAAAGAATAACTATTCTTCCACGATTCCGAGAAGGTATAGCCGTCTTTGTGAACAATGCAGAATTCGTCGGTGTTTAAAACCAGGTAAGTTTGTTCTGCTAGCTTTATCATATCATTGCATGTTTCATAGGGGATTTGAAGAGAAGTGTCTTCCCATTGCGAAGAAAAAGGTTGTGGGTTTGCATCTTCATAGATGCAGATACCTTTGTTGATCAATACAGAAGTTTGGTATGGTGACGCATGCAGGCATACGGGGTATTGTAGTGGTGAGCCTTGAAAAGTAGAAAATTCTATAGGCTGACGAACAATGCCGTTGTCTTGCTTTTTGTACAAAATGGGATTGAACCATGTAAAAGGATTGATTGTAATGGGGGTTTGATGATCTTGATCAAGAAGGACTTGCGAATGGTAAGAAAGACGCTGCACTGGATCAAATAATGAAAAAATATGATCTTGGTACTGGTACAACTGGTAAAGGTGGCTTTCAGGATTTTGAGCAATGGCATATATGGTTTGATTGTTTGCAACAGCAATGTCATGAATGGGCAATTGCCCAGCGTATAAGGTGGTAAGCTCTTGCGTTTCTATATCATATTGCAGAAGATCGGTTTGAGGATCTTGATTGTGGGAAAAGCTACCTATACACAAAGAAGCTGTATCCATCCATTGCAGCTCATGGTAGGGTGCATCCAATGGTTGAATCATCTGCAGGATGTTGTTTTGGTAACTGCATATAGCAGAATCAGTTAAAACTATCATTTTGTTAGTATCAGTGATTACAAAATCATGGATTCTGTGGTCGACAGGAAAGCAGATTTCATGGGTATAGGAAAGAGTTTGTAGGTCGTAGCAATAAACACGGGCTGTGTTTCCACTTATACCGGATATGTCATGATATTCATTGGTGGCTAAAACGTAGAGAGTATTTTGATAAACACGAAGGCGGGTAGGGCGAAGGGTTTCAAATTGATCATGTATGGAGTCTTTATCTGGGAAGAAACTTGGAATTCTTTCTGCATGAATCATTTGCCATGCATGGTTTACTTCTTCTGCAAGTATCCAGTGATTATACCCAGAACAGGCATGGGTACTTGAAGCAAATATCGCTTTGTTTTCGTACCAAGTTATATCTTGAAACAAGGTTGGAGTTATTTCCGGAGAAGCTGTTGTCTGCGCCTGAGCACGATATGGTGTAGAAAAAAGCAAACTACTGATGCAAATAATGACCAATATTGATATTGTCTGTTTCATTGTAATAGTTTGTCTCATTGTTTATCTCCTATCCATCGGTTCCAATATACTTCTGTGTCTTTGCAGACGAATCGACTCTGAAAATCTGAAAAATGACTGAATAATAATGTTGGCTCTTCGCACTTTTGTGTGGGTAACCCCTTATAATTGATTAACATAATAATATAATATTATACCCGTTCAAGAATTTTGCAACATTTTTACGTACATATTTTTACACTTCAGTGTACATACAAGAAAGCGGGTATATGATGAATGAACAAGGTTCCTCACAAGAAGCTTTACTCTTCCAAGCAGCTTTGGGAATTCAATCCCCTTGGATGATCACCAACATAACATTGAACCAAGAAACACACGAACTTCATATTTATCTAGATTTTGAAAAAGGAAGTCAATTCCCTTGCCCAATCTGTAATTCGATCTGTAGCTGCTACGATACTCAAGAAAAAATATGGCAACATCTTTCCTTTTTGAATACACAACGTTTCTGCATGCCCGTACTCCCAGAGTATCTTGTAAAAAGATGGTATCCACCGAATCCAGGTTCCCTGGGCAAGAAGCGGCAGTGGATTCACTCTCTTAATGGAGATATTCTAATCTTACTCTGTAAAGAAGCTACAGTAAAGGGAGTCCAGCGCATTACAAAAGTATCTGACAAACGCATCTGGACCATTTTACGTCATTATGTAGAAAAAGTACATTCAAAAACATCGATAGTTCTGCCCTTACAGAAATAGGTATTGATGAACTTCTCGCAAAGGGACACCAATATGTTACGGTGGCTGTCGACATGGAGGAAAGAAAAGTCTTTCATGTGACCCAAAGGAAAAGGCAAAGAAACGTGTACATCGATTGCCAATGCTATTTCTGAACAAGGAGGTCATCCTCTTCAAATCCAAGAAGTCTCTATGGATGATGTCGCCTTCGTTTATCCAAGGATCAAAAAAATCCTTTCCTTTGGCTGCCATTACCTTTGATAAGTTCCATATTATGAAAGCTATCAACCATGCATTGGATGAAGTACGTAGAGTGGAAAACAAAACCAATAAAGAACTGAATAAAACACGCTGGTTGTGGCTCAAGAATCTGAATGCTTTAACGCCCACGCAGAACACCCAGTTGAAAGAACTCCTGCAAAATCCGTATCTTAAAACAGCCAAAGCCTATGCACTGAAATTGAATTACAAGACTTTTGGCATTGCTGCCCCAAAGAAGCAGCTTTGGTTCTGCTCAACTGGATTGACAGGTAAAGAAGAGCAAGCTAGAGCCACTCATGCATGTAGCGGATATGATGTTGAGACATTGGGATGGTATACTGCGATGGTTCCAATCTCAAATTAACAATGGAGTACTAGAAGGTATCAACAGCATCATACAAGCAGCAAAGAGAAAAGCTAGAGTATCGTAGTGTGGAGAACTTTACTACCATGATCTATCTATTAGCAGGGAAAATTAACTTAGATTCTGTTTTACATGTTTTTCCCATAGTAAATGACGAAGAACCATAATGTTACATTCGTTGGCAGTCATTTCTAATACCGAATGTATAATATGCAACTGAAGATATCAAGCGAAAAAGGTTACAAAATATAATAGTAATGACAAAACGTTTTTTTAGCTTTCAAAATTTCGTGAAGAGAAAACGTTGTGAAATTTTACTTTTTGATCCATGATTGGATAGTTGAAGAATCAAAATATAATAGTACACGTATCAGCTTTTACTTGACAATGTATGTTTCTTATCACTGTTGAATTCATTTGACGGGGGCTGTAAATGAAAAAGTTTAATTGGAACCTTCGAGAGAAAGCACTGCGAAAAATTATTCGTATTGGTATATTTTTGGCGGCCTGGGGAGCTTTGTACCCAGTTGCACATTATCACAAATGGGTGGATATTCATTTGGAGTGGGTCAATGATACCTGGGTGATTGGACTGATTATTGGTGTATCTCTTATGCTTTCTCAACTAGTAGTTTTTTTCATTCGATCGCGCTGGAGAGTAAAAAGAGAGTTTCAAAAAGCCCCTAATATGCTGATTAAAATTAGTGATATCTTGATATACATTCTTGCGATTAAAATGATCCTACTGCAGCTTGATATGAACATTACTCCCATTCTAACTGCCTTTGGTGTAACCAGTTTAGCCGTTGGATTGGCAATGCAATCCTCTCTATCTGATTTTTTTGCTGGTTTGCAGCTGATTAGCGACCCCATGTATCAGCTGGGGGATTTTATTGAAATCAATGAGTTTCAGGGAACTATCATTGATATTACGTGGCGGAGTACTCATTTGAAAACATTTAGCAATACATTGGTAATTGTACCAAATTCAATTGCTTTGAAAGGTATCGTAACCAACTATACGCGACCCGAAAAATCATACGGATTTATTTTCTCTGCGGGGATTTCTTATCACAGCACTCTTGAAGAAGCTGAAAAATCGATTCTAGAGATAGCTTCTGAAATGCAAAGCACTTTGCCGAAACCATACAATGAAAATGTTCCATTGGTGCGGTTTAAAGCATTTAACGAATCCAATATTGACTTCATGATTAAACTCACTCTACCAACGTATTTTGATTCATTTCCCATTCGGCATGAATTAATCAAATCACTGAAAAAGAGATTTGATGTAGACAATATCGAAATATCCTTTCCATGCACGAATGTGTATTTACGACAGAACTCTGACAAATCAATAGATAAAGCTAGTCAAAAAGATTGACGACTTTTATACCAATTTACTTGTAATATTTACTGTAGCAGTAAAACACAAATTCGAAATACTGTGTTACGTAGCATGCATCGGATAGAAAGAGAAGTTTTTCACGCCCATCCGGAAGCTGTATTGTTTTACCGCCATACTGGTGTATAAGGGTGGGTTTAGCATAGAACGACTGATAATGCAATAGTGCGGAATAGAGAAGAGGTAGCTGCTCTTCCATTTCTTTCATGAGAAGTTGATCACATTGGTGTCCTGACCAAACATCAAGGAAATGGTACCCTTTCATAGTGAGATGGCTGCCCTTTGCGTCAATATTACAGATTGTGTCCCATTTTTCAATGAATACTACCTTTTCGCCGTGAAAGAGCTGTTTTTCGTACAAGTAAAATTTTCCAAATTGTTGTTTGATTTGTAGTTGATCGTTACTAATATTTCCAAAAAGAAGACGATCAACACCAGTGTTTGTATCAGATTGTATCCAGAATCGAGAGGGATTCTGTAGACTCACCATGGCATCAGAAGTAGCTCCACCTCTGGCAGGACGGTAGTATGTGAAAGAGTCGATACATTCAAACAGTGAATTAAAAAGGAAAATGTGCGTGTAATAGTTCCTTGAAGAAGCTCGAACAACAATGTAGTCTTTGCCTTCTGCTTGGACAGGGAACAGGGAATCTATATTGTAGAGGATTTCGTAATCTCTATTGTTTTCTTCGTCATCTGGTAAGGATTTTAGCTGAAATGGTCTTTGATAGGGGGCTTTATCTCCTTGCCAGATTGTACAGATGGATCCTTCAAAGGGATCGCGCCCGGTGTCAAGAAGTTTCAGAAACGCTTTAACATATTCATTGCGTTTTTGCAGATAGTTCAATTCTTCTTCTGTTACTCGGTCTGTAGTGGGTTCAAAATAGGGCGGGAGTATTTTTACTAACGGAAACTTCACGGAAGTGTTTTTTTGGATTGTGAAAAGGTTCTTTTTTGTGTGATTTTCCAAAAACTGAAAAGTTTCTATGGAGGATCCTTTAGGTTGTATGTACATATTGGAAGGCAGATTTCTTTTCATGGGTTGAAGAGAAAACTGGATAGGCTTGGATTGATAGACGAATGAGTAAGTGATTTGAGATAGGGTGCCTTCATTGTCGGCAGATTCATGCTGAAAAAAGATGTGATTATTGACTTCCAATAGCTCTGGATTGAGTGTTTTCATTTCGTGAAAAACGGAGTTGGGAATTAAGCAATCGCCATCTATGGAGTAATCCCATATTGCGATGGTTGCTTCTTGTGTTTCAGGAGAATAGTACAGTGTGATGACTTCATCAAGCCCATCTTGATCAAGGTCTTTGATTTTTGACTGCCAAAAGGGAAGAGTTGGGGAGTTTTTCATAGCATGAAAATCAAGAGAGCCAACGGTAGAGGGAGCTTGACCATAATGGAAACCAGGCACAGAAAAGCTATCCTTCTCTTCAATCACTCCGATTTTAGAATGACTTCCATCGCCGGTAATAAACAACGTTTGTATTTCTGTTTCTTGGGTAAAATGCCCATGCAACACTTGCTGAATATAGTACATATCTAAAACTTCCCAGCTTTTTGGTATTGGATCATATCCACTCCAGCGCGGGTATCGGTCTACATTTTCTTTATATGCTGCTAAGTGGAAGGGATGATAATCAGGACAAGCCATTGGTTTAAAATCCTTAAAGGAACAGCTATAGTAGAGACCATCCAGTTCGAAGAAAAGAAGGCCCCATTCAATATGAACATTTTCATGAAAACCTTTTTGAATTTTGCGTAGATACCCTGTATCAATGTTGTAGGCTAGAAGATAAAAATCGCTGTTATCTGTGCTGGTACATGCCTGGAAAATGAAATAGTTATTATAGAACAAAATGTTTGTGCAAAGGGGCTTGACTTCTAAAAGTTGATGGTTGGATTGAGATAAAATGGGATTTTCAAGATCGAGTATAAAGATGTTGGTTTTATTTTGCAGCAGAGCAAACAAATTTTTTTGATGCGGTATGATCGGATCAATAGACTGTCCCCATCCAGTTCCCCACCCAGGATTTTCCAAATGAACGTTATAGAGATTTATGTTAAGGGGTTTTCCAGGTGTTAAAGAAAACTGCATAATGGATCGATCGTCATTTGCATCCTTTGCATGTGCTACGAAGACATTTTCCCCTAAAGAGTATAATTCTTCAACTTGGTATTGGTCCGTGGGATATAGCCATAAAGGAGTTCCAGACATCATGTCGATGAGATGGAAACCTTCTTGATTAAACGAGAAAAGATGAGATTCAGAGACAAAGATTCCTTTAAGGGGTGCAATGTATTGGTCTGGATCATTGATATCTCTTGGCTGAATGAGACACTGGGAGTACTCTCCCAAATCCTTTGTCCAGACAAGTTCCTTACTGGGAATATGCATACAGGTAATAGTTGAACCATAGGATTGGAAAAGAATATATCTCCCATGAATAGATATATTGATTGGATTGGGGAAGGAAAGCAAAATTTCTTCTTTTAATTCTCCGTCATTCATACCAAGGATGCTAAGGATTGAATTTCTTTTGAAGTAAGCTTGTCCAACATCGTCAAAACCACAGAAATATACTTCTTGGCTGGGAAAAGTGAATGACCACAGTTCTTCTCCGGATTCCCCTTGTATGGCAGAATAGGTTGTACCACTTTGACTTCTTTCACAAGCCAAAAACGTTTTTTTGAATAATCCAACAACTTTGTAGTACTCCTCCCAAGCGATTTTTCCTTTTTCCAAGTCATAACACACTAGAAGCGGAGTATCGTAGTGTTGGTCAACAGCAGTGGTGAGATACTGATTATGCAGAACCATTTTGGTTATATCAAAACCGTAAAACTGTGGAAACTCCATGGGAGAGAGATCTTTCTTTTGAGTCATATCAAAACGGGCACATGAAGATATCATTTTATCGAGATCTTCGCTAATGATATTCTACAAGTATCGAATTTCATCTTGATAGATAAAGGAAGGATATCGTTTGAATTTCCAAACATCTGGACTTTGCTTGTAGGAGTGTTGGGCTACAGAATCATATTGCATGGGGGAATACCTGTATTTTACAAGATTTTCACGGGCAAATGTGTGATCATAAAAGTACCATCCCACAATGGAATCCATGTAGTAAGATTCAGGATAATCATGAAGTTAAGAATGTTAGGTAAAACAACAGAACCCTTATCAGGGGCATTCTTATGAAGATCTAGAACGTGGTAGAGCGTTTCATTCTGATTACGTTTGGATATCCAATCCAGAATGCTTGAAAAGGATAGAGCTATTTGGTTTTTGAAATGGATATTGGAAAGTGATCATTCCATCAATGAGGTATGCATCGCAAAGAATGGAAGCATTCGATTCTGTAGAAATGTATTCTTGATGCCATAAGACATTACTAGAGTCATCCAGACACTGCACACGCAAAGTAGAGCCTTGATTAGGGTTGGAAATAGAACTACATAGGAGTCGTTTTGATGAAGCATGGAATACTTTCCAGCCTAATCCATTGATTTCTTCTGTGGTGGAAGGCTGATATGAAGTTAACTCAGCAGATTTCCATATTGGGGAAGAATATTCAGTTGAATTGGACATCGATATATTTTCTTCACTGCTGGTTATAGGGGGGATGGTAAATGTCAAAAAATGTACGGTTCCATCTTGTAATAAAAGAGAAAGGGAAAGGGTAGAATATTTCTGGACTGAAGTCTTGTTCTTGAATTCAGAGCTAATTCGCAATATATTTTTTGGAAGCTCAAATTGCTTTATCGACTCCCCACTGCCAAACGACAAAAAATGAAGTTTCCACTGATCCATTTGGTTTTCAATGAGGGCTATATAATCGGTGCATACAATGGCTTTGTATTGAAGAAGTGAATCAGCAATGGCATACTCCCATAACACTTTTGAAGTTGGCTTTGATATACATTTTAACGACATGTACGGGTCTTCAATGATATAGGTTTGTTGAGACGAACCTATACAGAATTGATTTGGGCCAGTGAAAGAGTAAGATCGAAACTGCTGGATAATTTTTGTTTCCAGTTCTAGTTCTTGTACAGAATCTTCAAAATTTAAAACTACCTCTGTGCCGCAATAGATAAAGGGAAGACACGGGTTCCATTTCGTTTCGAATTGTTCAGTGTATAGAATATCGCCCGTAGGAACATCGATCCATAGAAATTCACACGGAATGTCCGTTCCTCTTGCAACGAAAAGATGATTATCAAATACTTCTGCTTTTACAAGCGTGTGGTAGGAAAATGGATCAATGGGGATGCTTGGATCTGTAAAATCGTCAAGATCCGATACTTCCCAAAGCCAATTATAATGTAGGGGCTGTTTTGTTTCTAGGCCTTGACTTGAAATGGGATGCAGTTGCATGGAAACAAGACTAATCACCAATACGCAACACAAAACAAGGATTGCCTTTTGCTTTACTCTGTTCATTAAAAACCTCCATTTAGAACCATAACAATTGTTATGCTATCAGAAAATAGAGAGAATCCAATGAATAAAAGTTAATTTTTTGTCATACATTATTGGCAGACATACTGAATATTCTGCCTTATAGGTTCTAAGGATTGTCTCCAAAATGCAGGTTGACTAACATCAATCCCAACAGTAGAAGCAATTTCTTCCACAGTACCTTTTCCGCAATTTTGCAACAGTGTTTTATATCGTGGAACAAAATCTCTTCCATGCTTCTTGTATTCTACAAAAAGACTTTTTCCAAACAATTCTCCAAAGGTATAGGGTACATTGTAGAAATGTCGACTGGGCATATAATAATGCGGTTTGTTAATCCACATGTAAGGGTGCAAATGAGCATGATCTAGTCCATTACGATAGGCTTTTATTTGAGCATTTTTCATTAGTTCACATAACTGATCTACACCTAGATACTTTGTTTCTCGGGCTTTAAAGACTTCGGATTCAAATTGATATCGAGAGTAAATATCTACGATAACTTG
>JAXGOZ010000020.1:0-11104 GCA_040767255.1 Caldisericia bacterium | reverse complement strand
CTTTTGCTATTATATGCACTAGAATACCCGCACTGAAAACGTAATGCGGATAATGAGGTGCAATTATCATTGATAAGAGTAGAGTTGTAGAAGAATTTAAAAAGCACGGCGGTGTCCTTAAAACATCTGAACTTAATGCAATAGGGCTTAATAGTCGTCAAATTAGAAAATTGCTTGATCAAAGAGAACTTTCAAAAATCAAGCAAGGTTACTATGAACTATCAGGAGAGGTAAATGCTGAAGAAATAATCATTGCAAGACTATTTCCAAAGGCAGTTATTTTTCTGGAAAGTTCTTTGCTTCACTATAATTACACAGACAGGATTCCAACAGCCTGGCAGATTGCTGTGGATAGAGATAGTGAGAAGAGTCAATATGATATCGACTATCCTATCGTTCAACCTTTCTATCAAGAATCTAAATTGTTGAAGGTTGGTGTATCAATAGTGAGGATCCAAGGAGTTGAGATCAAAATATTTGACAGAGATCGCACGCTGTGTGATGTGATGCGCTATGAACGGAAACTTGGAAAAGAAGTATTTTCAAATGCAGTCATGCGCTATATCAAAGATCCGAAAAAGAACATTAGGCATCTCCTTGAATATGCAGAAGAATTCAACATCACAAAGAAAGTTCATTCACAGATAGGGAAGTGGCTATAATGAGTAGTTCAAGTGCATCTATACTAGCAAGGCTAAAAAGCAAAGCGAAAAAGAAGAGAATTCCTTTTCAGCAGTTGTTAAACCTTTTTTGTCAGGAAGAGTTCATAAGAAGATTGGCATAGAGCAACTATTCAGATCGATTAATTCTTAAAGGGGGATTCCTCTTGTACTTGATTAGTGGTTTTACAACAAGACCAACAGTGGATGCTGATTA
The DNA here is from genome assembly GCA_040767255.1 of Caldisericia bacterium. Classification (GTDB taxonomy): domain Bacteria; phylum Caldisericota; class Caldisericia; order UBA6126; family UBA6126; genus JAGLCW01. Next base: position 10,228 of record JAXGOZ010000020.1, on the reverse strand, counting down.
TTTGCTGAAAAATCACTCTAATGAGATAAGCTTAGTTGAGAGAATGGTCACATTAATATTAGACGAAAAGACAGCCAATGATTTTACGACTATAGCTATTCGAAACATTGAAGTAATCAGTGAGATAAAAGAATATCATGGTATAAGAGTGAATCTGGCAGGTCATATAAGTAATACGGTAACACCCTTTAGCGTCGATATTGGAGTAGGTGATACCATTATTCCGTCTGCAATAAAAAGGACACTTCCAGCAATTCTTGAAGATTTCACCCAACCGACAATATTAACATATTCTTTAGAATCAACTGTATCTGAGAAATTTGATGCGATTATACGTTTTATGGAGTTTACAGGACGTATGAAGGATTTCTATGATATCTACTACCTGGCTGTTTCTTTTGAATTCGAAGGGAGAAAGCTTCAAGAGGCAATCCATGAAACACTTTCCCAAAGAGGAACACCGTATAAATCAGATTCGGTTGTAGTGATTCAAAGATTGATTAATAATGATGAAATAATCAATCGGTGGGTAAATTTCTGTAATAAAATCTTGAAGTATGAATTATCCTTAAAAAATGTCGTTGAATTGATTATCAAATTAATTGATCCACCTTTTCAGGCGATGATTAATGAAGGTGAGTTTTTCAAGAGATGGAATCCATATGAAAAGCATTATGAATAAATACAAAAAAGTAAGTCAAAATAATCATACCTAAACTCTACCTTGTAAACGTGGTTGAAGAAGGGTTTTCAATCTATTACAGGGCGAACATGGTGTATCGGGTTGAAGGGCAGCTTACACTTAGCTTTTTCACATGTCATTACCCCACTGAGTTATTATCCCATGTTTAATGGCTCTTTCGCACATTTCCCGTAATACCTTCTTTGCGCCTTCGCCATAACTTATTGGCATAGAAGTCATATAGCTGTCGTAAATGATTTTGTCTTTGAAGGGTATCAATACTGTTTCTAATTGTACCGGTATTTCTCGCTGCATGGCATCCGATAGCGACCGACTAATACCCTTTACACCATACAGTTTGTCCTCTTTATTGTCGCCTACGCCAATTACCACGGCGTATTCAGGGGTGTAATCAACCAAAAAGAACATTCCCTTTTTGTGGTGATCACGCCATGCCTTCAAAAGCTCAATTTTTTCATTTCGCCTATCCAAGAATAACATGTTGTGTAATCACAAAAGCATTCATTCGCTACCCCGATTCTTTCATTGCGGCATTTTGTATCTTTACCGACAAGCTTTGATCATTTACCAAAAAAGAAGCACAATGTCCCTTGTTGTAGAGATTGATGATTCACATAAAAAATTGCAGCACCTTCTGATATGATGAATGCGGTTTTATCCAATTCTCCCTTAACTCTCCAACTCTCCCTAACTCTCCAGTTCACTGTTGACAAATGGTGAGTATTTCAAAATGACATTGCAGAATCATCAAACAAGGGTCTCTATGACTGCGAATCAATGAATAAACTGTTTTTCCAAGTGTGATTATGAGTAGATTATTCACTTGAAAGCGACAGGAATGATTCGTCGTAGTTGATAAGTTGGATGTTTGGTTTGGTTTCGGATATTGTTTTCAAAGTGTTTGTAAATCCAGATTTTGAGAATAATATATAGTGCTGGTTTTGAAAACTTTTTACCATGGAAGCGATTGTTATGGTCTTTTCCAATACTTCTGTACCAACTGGTTCTGTTGTCCATTTGCATTCACCCAGGAGAGTTCCATTGTCCCCCTGGGCAACGATATCAATTTCATTCTGCTTCTTGGTTGCTGGATTTGATCCCCACCAGCGTCCGATCGTATGAAATGGAAATGGTACAAAGGAAGACCAATTTTTACGCATCAAATATTGTGTACAAACGTCTTCAAAAATGAGACCAATATAGTGATTGAGATTTGGAATCACTCGGTTTTGTAACACTTCTTGTCCGTGATTTGCTTCAATACTGGTATTGTTTTGGGGTATAAACCGATACCAAAACTTGAACATATTATCCCTGAGCTTGTAAATACCATTTCTTTCAGACTCTCTGCCGATGGGGTATTCTTTGTAGATTATTTGAAGCGATATCAATGATTTTAGATACTTTGCGCACTTTTTGCCTTCCTCGCCTGTTTTTGTTGCGATCTCATTTAACTTGCTTGATCCTTTCGCTACCGCCTGTATGATTGTATTGTATGTGGCTGGTTCTCTAAGTTCCTGTTTGAGGAGATTTTCAGGTTCCTCAAATAAGGGACCTGTTTTTGTCAAAAAATTGTCATATATCGCAGCATATACATTTGGTGATTCCTGGCAATAACTCAAATACTGCGGAGTTCCACCAAATGCAGCGTATGCGATCATTTTCTCTTCTAAAGAGAAGTGAGGAAAGAACAATGCGCTATCAAAAAAATCAAACGCTTCCAGTTTGATTTGAGCAGTTCTTCTTCCGTATAAAGGGCTTTGGTATCCCAAAATCTGATTTTCCATAAAACTCATGGATGATCCGCACAGTAAAAGAAACAACTGACTATTCTGAAAGGTGGTATCAATGAGTTTTTGTAAAATGGAAGATAACGCAGAATTGCTATTTGCTAGATATGGGTACTCATCCATAGCGAGGATGACTCTTTCTCCATTGGCTTCCTCTGCGATATAGGTAAATGCTTTTTCCCATGTAGGAAATGTATCGATCATTGATTTTGCTGAAGGAAAAACATTCAATACTTTTTCTGAAAAATTTTCTAGAGCGAGTTTATCATTTTGTTCAGTGGCTATGTAGAAGATTGCTTTTTTCCCTTCAAGAAATTTAGAAATGAGTGACGTTTTACCCACCCTTCGCCTTCCATACAGAACAACGAAGCGAAAACCATCTTTGGAATATTCTTTATCTAAAACGTCTAATTCTTTTTTGCGACCTATAAACATTTTACCCTACTTTCAAGTAGCCAACTTATGAGTAGGATAAAGAAAATTAAAGCATTGTCAATAGTACAATCTTGACTGGTACAGTTGTTACAGATCAACTCAACCTCCCACTGGTCAGTTTGGTCCGTTTCCGTGGTCAGTTTCATCCGAAACTGTGGTCAGATTGGTCCGAAATATCTAAAATGAAGGTCACGATCTTTTTTTTGTAAAACATGAAGCACTATTGACTAGTGCAGCTGGGTGGAATACAGTATAGGGATAGAACAATAAGGAGAAGTGGGTATGATGAAAATGAATGCGTGGTATCGAGTTGTGCTTTTGATGATTGGCGTGATGTTATGTTGTACTTCATTGGCTTCATGTGGCAAGAGTTCTACGCCATTGCCACCGAAGCAATCGGAAGTAGCCACCGAGACTACACCTGAAACATCTACTCAAAGTAGTGTCCAGGAAGAGATTGAAGAAGAGGAAACGTCTGAAAATGAAATTTGTACAAATACATTGTATCAATCTCCTTATCTTGTATTCCAGGCAGGTTTGTCCTCCCAACCTTCTGATTTCTATTTAACTGCATTTGATACTTCTACTGGTTCTATTACGCGTATCAACAAGGGTTTTCACAGACAATATTTCATTCGTGATGCACATCTTTATTTTGATCAGTATCAAAGCTACTATAAATGTGCAATGGGTACTTTTCAAATTGAAGAAATAGACGAAAAGGAATTTCTGAACAAACTGTTTGACGATGCTGAACGGCTGGACTATATAAACGATTTGAATGCACTTCCCGAAGCTTTCAAGAAACTCGATTATTTCAATATCAACCAAGTGTTGAAAGGGCATTTCACCTCTCAAAACCAAGAGGATACATTGTTTTTGGCAGGGGGTGAAGAACGTTCCACCATTGGTATCATTCGAAAAGAAAACGACCAGTATCTTCCTTCTATCTGGGAAGAAATAAATTTTCTCGAAAATAAGGGATATCCATTTTGGCAATCCATGGTCATTGACATTGATCATGATGGTCTAGATGAATTGGTGGTTGTGGGGCACGACTATGATTATCATTATAACCCTACTATGGCGTATGTGTGGGATTATCATGTGCGCCGAAGCAAGATTGAACTTTTCTTGGTTGGAAGTTTAACAAAAGTAAGTGATCCAGAGCTGATTGCAAAAAACCAAGAAGTCTATTTGCAATATACGTTTGGGGATGTAATTTATCAGCGGAGGATTGATTATCAGCAAGGACAGGTCGATCCCTACGTATTTGTAGCGTCTAATGAGCCTTTGCAGCCTGTGATATTTTCTCACAAGCCTGCTGCATACTTCCCTGGCTTCTCCTTTTTAGAGACTTTTGAACAAAGCGAAGCCATTGTTTTGCATGCCACCGATTCATCCGAAGCATTTCCATGTGTTACCTTGCCTCCGAGAATAAGCATCCAGCCAGATTCTTCTTCTGCCCAAGAACGACAATTTGTCTCGAAGCAGAACAAGTACCATGCAGCATTTCTTTCCATGATCAATGAAGGAAAGGATCCTTTTAAGCAAACACCAAAGAATCCTTGTGAGGGAATGCAATATTTAACAGAGATGGATTCTGTGTGCCAGCATTCCTCTCTTCGATTTGTGGATTATGTACAAGGCAGGATTATGAGGATCGATCATCTTTTTCCTGTTTTTGTTGACCAAAAAGAATACGTGATTGTGACTGCAAAAGGGGATGAGCTGGACGATTATGTTTTCTATTTTCCTCTTCCTTTGATCTACTGGATATTTATTGGAGCAATAGAAGCGATACCCTTGAAAGTGTAGAGATGATCGTTAGCTTATTAAATCCATCTTATTTTTGGATGAGTACCTATGGCTATAGAGGACCCTTTTGGTTAAGATATTTCCACGTGGACGATGAGAAGCTGGTTGTCAAGGATGGTTATTTGATCCCCGGCATGATCCGTAAGAACGGAAAGGTGTTTTTCGAATACGGCGATGGCTTTATGTACAGAGAGACAAAAGGTTGCGACTCAGAATGTATGCCTCGACATATATGGATCCTTTTACTGGTGAGATGTGCACAAATCGGTTTCTTGATGAAATGATGGAACAATATGATGCAGCGTACCTGTATTGTTTTTGGTCTTAAGCATCGCGAAATCATCTATGATGGGATCAAGGTTTTGAACTCCTATGATCCTGTTCCACCCCTTCTTGAATCCCCATATCCAGACGGCCGCGAAAAATACTACAGGCTATATTGGTTTTTTGATATCTTCGAAATGTACGAAATGGAAATAACAATTCCCCCCCCGGTGAATCATAGGGTGGTTGGGTACCTAACTCAGCCTGTGTTATGGTCAGATTGGTCCGAAATTGTGATACGCTAGTCTGAAATAGCTACTTTGCAACTTAATAGAAAGGAACCATTATGAAACTCGTTGCAACAAATACAGGATGGAATACCATTACAGCGTATGCTTTGGATAGTAAAAAGAAAGTAGTGTGGCGTGGAAGACAAAAAATTTTCGATGAACTGGTCGAAGGCGAGATTTTTGACGTTGATGTTACAAAAGAGTGGGTATTTGGGAGGACTACCTTTGTGTCCGGGAACATTGTGCATCACGAAATTAATATTCCTGCATTGGGCTTGAAACCTTTGCCAGTGAACAGAATTTCCCAAAGAAATAAAGAATACGAAATGGAACAAATTATTCCTGGAACCACAAAAGATTCTCTCTATGATCCCATTTGCGAAGCTATGGATAGGAACGCTGAAGGAGATAAAGATGCTGCCTACGAAATCCTTTTGAAAGTTCTAGCAGCTGATTTGCGCTGCATTGATGCACACGTTCACATGGGACACCTGCGGTTTCAAATTTTAAAAGATCCAATGATGATACATTTAGCTTTGAAAAACTATCAGGTTGGAGTGGCAATGGGAGAATTCTTCTTAGGAGATCATTTCCATGGACTTTTGACCTGGGGATGGGTGGACAATCGTCCTTATTTACGGGCCTTGCAAGGCGAGTGTTTAGCTCTATGGGCATTGGATCGATTTGAAGAATCAGAGACAGTAGCCAACAAATTGTTAACCTTGTGTCCAGACGACAACCTTGGCATACGTTTCGTACGCACCAATGTGCGAGCAAGGGATAAATACATCGACCATTTCTACGATTAGAGATACCCTTAACTTACCTGTCATTGTATAAGTCATCTATCGATTTACACAAATTTCTTTCTTTGTTCCCAACGATTCAGCCCAGCTTTTGTTCGAATCCTTCAATGATTTACGCAAGTTCCTTACTTTTTCTAGTGATTTCGTCTACATATTGTACGAGTCATTATAAAGACTGTCATTTATAAGCCTTTCATAAATAATCTTTTCCATTTATGAAAATACAACTGAAAGAATTTTTCATTTTTTACTTGCGCAGATAAGAACTATTCGTAGAATTTTTTTTGTTGGTGTTTGTACTATTTTGGGTGTTTCGGCCCCTCATTAGGCAAACTCCTGTTATATTGAAGGAAACTACCGAATCAGTGAAATTTGAAACCGATGGCGCAAAATGGAAAAGCCCCATCACTACAACTTTTTTGACTCGGAGAGCAGAGGAAGGTATGCTTTCACTTCATCTGTGAATTAGTACTTCTGGCTGTTTCTTTTATTCTGTAGCTTTTGGCTATTATCTTTTGTATTTAAATGATTAAAGTGTACCCCAAAAACTGGAGACCTATTTTAAGTTAACTTTTTAGAAATTGGCTATACTGTACATATGTTACAGTTGCAAACAATGTATGAAAGTGAGTTGCATTATGGGTCTCAAGAATCATCGAAAAGTCTATGATGGAGCTTTTAAAGCCAGAGTAGCATTAGAAGCTCTCAGGGTGAAAAAGCATTAGCTGAAATTGCCTACCTATGAAATTCATTCGGTACAAATCTGTTGGAAAAAGAAAGCGAATTGCTTCCTATCTTATTAGCACGAAAGAATCAAAAGACTTCGGACAAAGAACAAGAAGAATTGGTAGAAGAACTCTACAAACAAATTGGAGAGCTCAAAGTAGAGAATGAGTTTTTAAAAAAACTTGTCCAAGCTTCCCTCTATCGAAGAGAAGAAGAGCATGATTCAATCGAATTCTTCTCTGTCCATTCAAAAAGCAATGTGAACTTCTTGATTTGTCTTGTTCTACCTATTACTACAAGCCTGTTCCAGAACAGTCAACCGATCAAGCTATCATGAATCTCATTGATGAAGAATATACCGTCATTCGTTTTATGGAGTACGACGGATACAAAATGGATATATCGTGCATCCAGAAGTGGGACCCGTGAACCACAAACGAATTGCTCGTTTGATGCGTATCATGGGATTGAAAGGAATTCATCCAACGCGATCTACGAGTCATCCCAACAAAGAGAATACAACCTATCTCTATTTGCTACGGAAGGTTCCTATTCCTATATCCCAACCAGGTTTGGTCCTCGGACATTTGTTATATTCCCATGTACAGAGGCTTCTGTTATTGTACGGTGATCATTGATTGGTTTTCTTCGCTATTTCTTTCGAAGTCTCCATATCCTTGGAAATCGATTTCTGTATCGAAGCCTTCAAAGTGCTTTGCAGATCAATCAACCGGAATCTTTAACTCCGATCAAGGATAATATACGTCCTCCTTTTACTAATATCTTACTGGACAAAGGTGTCTTTTTGTCCATGGATGGCAAAGGGAGAGCTCTCGATAACATATTCGCGGAACGTTTTGGCGTAGCTTAAAATACGAAGAAGTATACTTGCATGCCTATGAGAATGTCAGAGAAGCAAACCAGCGAATTGGTGAGTACATTCACTTCTATAACCATGAACGTTTTCATTCTTCTCTACAATATCGTACTCCCTATCAATTGTATACTGGACAAGGGAGTATAATGAAATTATGTTGTGATAGTCAAGTTAACTTAAATAGGTGGATTTTTACTCCAACCAATGGGGTACACCTTAGATTAAAAGAAAGGATTTTTAATGGTAAAGAAGTGTTTGTCAGTTTTTTAACTCATGTCTCTTATTATCTGTTTATTCAGTTAGTTCTGTATATGCTCAAGAATCATCAACTATTCAAGCTTCTAACAGCGACAGATCAAGAACTACTATTAGAAGATGTAAATGATTTTTTACAATCATCTTCTTCGTTGTATTTTACCGAGAATAAAGGGCAGTGGCCTGGAAGAAATTCTCTTTATAGGAGATACGGACTTTGGGAAAGTAGCATTTACTCAAGATCGTATATTATCAACTTGTAAAAACTACCCACACTACAAAGGATTGCTTGGATCCAAATGAAATTGTGAATCATCACGGATCTAAATTCAAAGAACTAACTCAAGGGATTACAAAGCCTTGGTCAGATATCGATAGACTTGATGAGTTTACTACATCTCCTATTGTAGAGACACAGACTATCAAGCTTTCTTTTGTGAATGCACAAACACCCACAATTCAAGGAAAAACCCTTCTTCCTCATTATAATAACTATTTTATTGGTAACGATCCAGATCATTGGGGTATTCATTGCAACAACTATACACAAGTAAATTATACCAATGTTTGGGATAATATCGATTTATCCTACTTCTTCACCCCCAAGGAATGAAGTACGAATACTATGTACACCCAGGTGCAGATATCCAAGATGTACAAGTACAAGTAGTAGGGGCTGATTTGTTGTCAAATAGAGAGAACTTAGAACTTCTTACTCCACTTGGAAATCTAAAAGATGATCAATTGCTTGTGTATGGTCAAAAATCTCTCTCACCTATTCAGGCTTCGTTTCAAGTTCAAGATGACATATACTCTTTTAATGTGGACAATGTTTGCAGAGATGAAACGATGGTGATTGATCCAATTGTATATAGCACTTACCTGGCAGGGATGCGTGTGGATTTGCTTCATCTATTGCTGTTGATAACGTTAGAGCTGCTTATGCGACAGGCGTAACAAATAGTCCTGATTTCCCCATGACACAGACGAATGGAGGGGCACCTGCACCTGGCTATGATCAAATACTGGACTCTAGTCAATCTATCTTTGTAACAAAGATGGACCCCACCGGTTCAAGAATTTTGTATTCTACCTATTTGGGCGGAACTGCATTCGATAGTTCGGTATCTATATCTGTTGATGATTTGGGGAATGCCTATGTTACTGGTCACACAGCTAGCCCCGATTTTCCCATGACGCAAACTGTGGGTGGTACTGCTGCCCCCGGTTATGACCAAACATTCAATGGACCGTGGGATGTTTTTATTGTGAAGATTAATCCTTCTGGAACAGAATTACTCTATTCTACATACTTAGGTGGCACCAATTTAGACCAATCTGTAGCGATATCTAGTGATGAAGATGGAAATGCCTACATAATCGGCTACACCTACTCTGATGATTTTCCTATGACGCAGACTGTTGGAGGTTCTTTAGCCCCAGGATACGACCAATCTTACAACGGAGATCGTGACATCTTCCTGGTTAAATTAAATCCTGCAGGAACACAACTTCTATATGCGACTTATTTTGGGAGTTCCCAAGTCGATTTAGCCTTGGATTTTTTCATAGATGAAGATGGAAATGCCTATCTAACTGGAGTAACGAGTAGTATCGACTTCCCCATGACACAAACAAATGGAGGGACACCTGCACCTGGATATGACCAAACGTTCAATGGTCTATACGATGTTTTCGTTGTGAAGTTAAATCCTTTAGGGACACAACTTCTATATGCGACTTATCTGGGGGGAAATCATCAAGACTGGGGATATAGTATTGATGTAGATGAGAATGGATATGCTTATGTGACAGGAGTCACCTATAGCCCCGATTTTCCCATGACACAAACTGTTGGAGGTTCTCCTGTTCTTGGGTATGAACAAACGTTTAACGGGAGTCAATCTATTTTTGTAGTCAAGCTTAACTCTTCAGGGTCAGAGCTTCTTTACTCTACTTACTTAGGAGGAAGCAATTACGACTATATATTATCCATAAAAGTTGATGATAATGGTTTTGCATACCTTATGGGTTATACAGCAAGCCCTGATTTCCCCATGACACAAACCAATGGAGGGGCACCTGCACCTGGATATGACCAAACTTTCAATGGTCTACACGATGTTTTCGTTGTGAAGTTAAATCCTTTAGGAACTGAGCTCCACTATGCTTCATTCTTTGGCGGAGATGGTTATGATCGTACTGAAAAAGGTGTCATTGATGATCAAGGTGCTGTCTATGTCATTGGTTCAACAACAAGCCCT
>JAXGOZ010000002.1:0-210327 GCA_040767255.1 Caldisericia bacterium | reverse complement strand
TTACCATTCCATTCAAATAGAGCAAAACCATCTGCTTTGAATGGGTACATAAAAGTAAACGAAACAGTAGCTTCATCAACGGTAGTAGTGATATGGATAGGAGCTAAAGGGGGGTTGGCGGGGATTACCGCTGTTGTTCCTACAGATACAATTTCTCCCTTATCCCCTTTTACAGCGATCGCATAAATGTAGTGTTTTCCTCTTTCAATGGTTGAATCTGTCCAAGCCTGTATTTGAGGATCTTCCATCTCATGAATGACTGTGTAATCACCTTTTTTAGTTCTTCGAAGCACCGAAACCGAATTCGGCTCAATGGCATTATTGACCCAAGCCAACTGCACCCCATTCTCTGAAGCATTGATAATGGTTAATTCTGTGGGAATAAACGGGTATTCGCACAAGGTTTGAATATTGTTTACCAAAACTGGGAAAAAATTGTCAAAAGTAGCAAAGAAGGATCGATTACTCTCGTAATTTTGTAACCATTTTTGGATATAGTCGATATAGACAAATGAATCACTGACATCTTTTTGGCGTTGTTCCTCCCAGTCTTTTTCTCCATATTCTTGTAAAGTGAATCGCTGAGATATGGTGCGCACTATATGTTCCGTAAAGCACTGAGACCATGTTTGAATATCTACATACATCATTTTTCTTCGAATTGGGATGAGTAGTTTTTCTGTTCCTGTTATCAATTGATTGTTTTGCCGAACAAACGGATGAACAAATGCATAACTGAAGCTTTTTAAAAGCTGCTTGTGTAAACCCTCTGAATCCTTCCAGTAAGGAAGTTTTTCGTTTTTCTGTTCATCTACATCATAAGGTCCTAGAAGAGCATAATATTTTTGGCTGACATGTGTTGAGTAACCGTTTTCATGAAACAAAGGTACAAGGATTAACTCATAACTACGATCTGAGAATCCAAAATAGTCCTCCAGCATAGGAATGGTGTTTTTTGTTTCCAGCTTTTTTTCAGCGAGTTCTACGATGCTTTCGTAAAACGACAGATGATCTTGGTAAAAATACATGAAGTCAGTCTTTTCAGCAAAATCTCTAAGCAGTGCTAAGAAATCATTTAAGGATCTCTCTCCTCCAGCTCGATCAATAATCTCTTTTGTGAAAGGGATTTGCACTTTTAGTTCTGGGGGTTCAGAGAGATGCAGCATGCAAGTAGAGGGGATTTCCTGTGAAAAACCATACATATACCACATATAGGCAAATTGACGTACAACAGGATGTTGGTAATGGGGATAAAATGTATCTTGTACTTCGCGCATGTAATCAAAATCGAGCGTAGTCATAGGCCATGCTCCGATAAGCATCTGAAGTACTGAAATCAGTTCAATTCTTGGATCAGAGGAGATAACAACTTGTTTTTTTGTGGATTGAGAGAATAGAGAATTTTCCTCAGCTGCATACGATTGCGATAAACCATAGGAGCAAAATAGAAATGCTACTAAAAAAAATGTAATCACTTTGAAGCCAAATTTTTTCTGCATAACAACCTCTCAGGAGATCAATGTATTTTTACTACTTGTATTATACGATAGCAAACATGGAAAAGTTTCAATCTCTGGGTTGAATCTGTTTGGTTAGTTGGATCATTTCTATCATGCTGAGAGCTGCTTCAAAACCTTTGTTGCCAGATTTTGCACCGGATCTTTGCAAAGCTTGTTCTAATGTATCCGCAGTGATGATCCCAAAACCAATTGGAATCGACAAGGATAGACTGAGCTGTGCAATTCCTTTTGTAACTTCATGCGACAACACATCAAAATGGGGAGTATCTCCTCGAATAATTGTACCTAAAGCGAGAATTCCATCATATTGTTTAACACTTGCTATTCTTTGTAGCGTATAGGGAATCTCGAATCCACCTGGCACCCAGTATACATCAATATCCTGATCCGATACTCCATGGCGAATCAGGCAATCATGTGCTCCTTCTAGTAAAGCCGTTGTACACTGGCTGTTAAAACGAGATATAACAATCGCAATGTTACATCCACTTCCCGAAAATAACCCTTTGAAATGATTCATACATTCCTCCTTGTTCATTTGATTGGTATCGTATGATGAAACCGTTGTACTTTGGTTTCAAGATATTTTTGATTCAATTCCGTGGTGGATCCGAATACATTCTGAACAGAACAAACATTGATCCCATATTGACGCAAGCCTTCTATTTTGGATGGATTGTTGGTGATGAGTTTTACAGACTGAATCTGCAATTGTTGGATCATTTGTGCGGCAACTGCATAATCTCTTTCGTCAGCGTCATGTCCAATTTGTAAATTGGCATCATAGGTGTCAAATCCACGTTCCTGAAGCGCGTACGCTTTGATTTTATCGGTGATGCCAATATCTCGACCCTCTTGGCGTAAATAGATGATCACTCCACTTTGTGCTTTTTCAAGTAGTTTGATTGAATTGACCAGCTGGTCTCTACAATCGCATTTCCTAGAGTGGAAGACATCTCCTGTCACGCATTCAGAGTGGATTCGCACCAATACTTCACTTGTTGTCACATCACCTTTAACTAATGCAAAGTGTTCTCTTGTGTCAAGTTGATTTTCAAAACCGATAATGACAAAATTCCCATATTCAGTGGGTAAATTAGCACGATTTACCATTTTCATGTATGACTTATGTTGAATACTTTGCGTGAAAACATCTTGAATCGAGCAAAAAGGAAGTTGAAAATCGTTAGCGATTGCCTTTGCATAAGATATTGAATGACTTTCACCTCGGTGATCTAACAATTCAATGATTGTTACGATTCGAGGATACTCTGTCAACTCACATAGCTCAAGAGCTGCTTCTGTATGTCCTTTTCGTTTGTTTAGTCCGATACCACCTAATAGGGATATATGTCCTGGGTAGATATAATCCTCAATAGGTTTTAGTTGTGCTAATGAGTGTAGTGTTGTGATACGGTCTTTTGTACTGATACCCGTATTGACAGAATGATGATCTACTGGGATGAAGAAGTTTGTAGAAAGAGAATCTTTGTGATTGGATGGAAGCGGGAAAAAACCTTTTTTCAATAAAACATCTTGATCGATGGCACAACACAATAAGCCTTTCCCATATTGCAGCATGAAATTTAATGTCGATTCATGAATGCAAGTATTAGGGATCACAAAATCTACTTCATCTTCCCTTTTTGGATCGTATAGAAGAATGGGTTTATGCTGATGGAAGCAATGTTTAATTTCTTGAATGTGCATGATAAACCTTTCCATATTTAGCGAAAATATCATACTCAACATTGACTCGTTCTCCCGATTTTAGTCTGTGAAGATTCGTTTGTTGCAAAGTATGAGGGATTACTTGTACTGCAAATGTGTCTATGGAGATGTGGGAAATCGTAAGACTGACACCATTGATAGAGATGGATCCTTTCGGAACAACGAAAAATGGCTCCGATGGACAAGAAAAATACTGAAGTACACCATCGTAAGTTTTGGTGGAATAGAGATACCGCAATTGTGCATCAATATGTCCAGTCACAAAATGGCCACCTATTGAATCGCCAATCTGTAATGCTCGTTCAATATTTACATAGGAAGCAGAACTCAAATTGGTTGTTTTTTTTGTAATGGGACCACAGTGAAACTGTACTCTGTTTTGCACGATTTTTTCTACAGTTAAGCACACTCCATTGATTGCTATACTGTCCCCAATGCAAACTCCATCCAATACATTTGGGATGGTTATCTTCTCGGTTGTCAGGTGTTCCATTTTTTCTACATGAGTTATGATGCCGGTAAACATGGCTCTAACTCCCACAGAATATCAGACTCTAAAGGGGTAATCTTTCTTGTGAACAAATTGCATTGTGTAGTTAATCGGAATGGAGATAATCCCTGCGACAAAATGGTAGGACTTAAAAAAAAGTAGAAACGATCCACACCAAGGAATAACTCACTGGCAACACTTGACCCACCTTCGACAAGAACAGATTGAATATTTTTTTCAAATAGGAGTTTTTGTAGAGTAGAACAAGAATAATCTGGTGGATGGATGTGTTCCAGATTAGGTGAGTGAAAAAGTGCTTTTGGAGAGAACAGTATAGTTTTCCCGGGTTGCGAAAAAACTTTGTAGGAAGAATGTTGGATTCGATTCTGCCGGTCAAGGATAATTCGTATTGGAGTAAAAGTAATTTGATCATGATTCCGGACAGTTAATTGTGGATCATCCTGGAGTATAGTACCCGCTCCAACAAGAATACTCGCATGTTCTTTTCTCATATGGTGTACAATTTTGCGAGACTCTTCAGAAGAAATCCACGTTGATAAAAGTGCTTTTGAAGCTATGAAACCATCTAGGCTAAGGGCTAGTTTTAATGATATCCAGGGTGTTTTTTTGGTCATCCATTTGATATACATTCGGTTAGATTCCACAATTGGTTCTGTCAGAATTTTTTCTGTAACATTGACTCCATTCTCACGAAGGATTTGAAGTCCTTTACCACACACCATGGGATTAGGATCTTGCAGCCCAACAACAACATGTGGAATTCTTTCATGAATAATACGATCTACACACGGAGGTGTTTTGCCTTTATGAACGCAAGGCTCAAGAGTAACATACAGTGTGCATGTGTCAAGTGAAACTCCCTTTTGCAATGCCTGATCGATCGCATCAATCTCAGCATGCTTTCCACCCCATTTATGGTGATAGCCGACACTGATCAGTTGATTGTCTTGAACCAGCACAGCTCCTACAAGAGGATTGGGTTGTACAAATCCCATTCCTTTTAGGGATGCCTCATGGGCAATGTTCATCCATTCGTCATGATTCATGTTCTTGCTCCTACAACATAGAGTTGTCTTCGGGGAACAAGAAATCGATTTTTGTTTCTATCTTCTCTCATCCGGACTATACCGTCGGTTCTGGATTTTCACCAGATCAACCCATATGGGCTCGCGGACTATTACCGCCGGTAGGGAATTCCACCCTGCCCCGAAGATGTTCAAAAAGAATGTAACACAAAAAAAGAAAAAAACCAATACAAATAGTTACAAAAGTGTGAAGTAGATGGTAGTACCTTTTCCAGGTTCACTATATGCCCAAATTCGACCATGATGTCTTTGTATAATCCGGTATACGGTTGCTAAACCGATACCGGTTCCCGAGAAAGAATCATCCGAGTGTAGTCGCTGGAAAGGCAAAAACAGCTTATCGGCGTAGCGCATGTCAAATCCTACTCCGTTGTCATGGATATAGAAGACTGTTTTTGCTTTTGGACACTCTTTAGAGGGTGCTTTACATTGATGATTTGGAAGACAACCAAATTCAATGCAAGTGATTGCATTTTGCTTGGTAAATTTCCAAGCATTGCCCAATATGTTTTCAAGTGCAATGCTCAATAAATGGGAATCCCCTTTACCAATCATCGATTTCTGAATGCTTATTTTTTTCTTTCTTGAAGGGTGGATTTCTTGAATTCCATGTAATATCTTTCGAGCTAGACTACTCAAATCAACTTCTTCATGTTTGATATCGTGTCTCGAAACACGTGCAAGGATTAACAAATCATCTATCAACTGACCCATTTTTTTTGTAGAGTTTTGAATTTTTCCAAGATATTTCTTCCCCTCTAGGTCTAGGTGATTCTGGTAATCCTCTAGGAGAAGTTGACTAAATCCAGCTATGCTGCGTAAAGGGGTTCGAAGATCATGTGCCACCGAATAGGCAAAGGATTCAAGTTCCTGATTCAGAGATTCTAGTTCTTCTGTTCGCTGTTTTACTACTTCTTCTAAATAAACCCGGTAGGTGTGGAGTTCATTTTCTATCTGTTTGCGACTCGTTATATCTACTGCAATACTAAGAATAGCAGTTTCGTTGTCCCACAAAATCTTTTTTGTAATGATTTCTAAAGGAAACTGAGTGCCATCTTTCCGATAATGCTCCACTTCAAACTGTGCCTCTCCCTTTTCAGCAATAATCTGCATTCGTTCCAGTATTTTTTCTTCACTATCGGGTACATCCAGCTGGTGCAGATTGATTTGCATGAATTCTTCTTTGGTAGAGAAACCATGAATCTGTAGAGTTTTCTCGTTGATGTACAAGAACTGACCCTTTTCGTTGTGGATCGTTATTGATGCTGGAGAGATATCTAGCATGTTACTAAGCAGTGTAATGTATTCCTTGTTCTTCTTTTGGTCAGTAATATCGAATAAAAACCCAATAAATTTTGTATTGGAGAGCTTTGTGGCCGTGATGTGCATCCATCGGCTAATTCCATTTTTGTGGACAAACATGTACTCTCCTGCAGCATATCCCTTACTTTTCACCTCTTTAAAGTGCTCTAATCCCTTCTGAAGATATTCTGGATCGACAAAACTCTGAATGCTCATTGTTAGAAGTTCATCCATGCTATAACCTGTGATGTTGGATGCTTCTAGATTGACATCTACATATTCACCTTTTTCATTTACTACAAAAATGCCATAAGGTGCATTATCGATATAGCTACGAAGGGTGTTCTTGCTTTCTACTAAAGCATCTTCACTTGAGATGGACTCTACAGTTTTCCAGACTGCATCCATCAGTAATGTTAATTCTAAGCTATCTGTTGAATTGTATTCCTCTTCTTTATTTGCAACTCCAATAACAGCCTTAATTGAAGTCTGGTGAAATATTGGAATAGTAAGAAATCGATGTAGAGGAACATGACCTTGTGGCAAACCCTTTTTTAAAGTATGAGGGGCTTTGTAATCGTTTATTAGTATCGGTTTTCTTTGTCTGACTGCTTCTCCCCAAATTCCCGTGGTTTCAAGCTTGTACTCTTTTGGAGGGTCTACCACAGAACATTCTTTAAAAACTTTTTTGGACCATGAGTTTATTTGAAACACTTTTGTTTGCTCGTTGTATAGATACAGATAGCCAAACTTACTGTCTGTTAGTTGGACTGCTTGATCGAGGGCATAATCAAGGAAGTCCTGCAAGTCTTTGTAGGAATATTGCAAAATGTTAATAATGGACTCAAGGCGCCGAACACTTCTTAAAAGTTCTTTTTCAATTCTTTTCTTTTCTGAAACATCCCGGACAGACGCCCATAAATATTCAATTTGATCTGGTGGTGTTCCAACAGCGTATGCTTGTAACTCGACCGGAAAAACATGACCATCTTTGTGGATATATTCCTTCTCATAAAGACCCGATTCTCCTTTTTGCATAAGATCTTTTTCCCAGATTTTTTCTTTTTCTTTTTTGTGCCAGGATACAGGAGTAAAGTCATAAAAACTTTGAAATTGTTTTAGCTCTTCCAATGTATATCCCAAAAGTTGGCAGTATGCATTGTTTGCATCGATGATTTTCCCTTGGAGATTCACCATAACAAAACCATCACGACTTCCTTTGAAAATGGAAGTATACTTTTCTTGAGTTTCTTTAAGGTGGTGAGAGAGATCCATTTGATGGAGTGCAAAAGCGATATCATTTACCAATTCATGAAATAGTTCTCTTTCGTCTTCTTCCTCAAATGTAGATAAAGGAGCAGATATATGAAGCATACCTAACAATTCTCTCTGATAAACGAGAGGTTGTACACAACCAACCTGATCCTTATAAAGTTTAGAAAAGGGACATGGGGGACATTCTATTGCAGGAGTTGTTACAAGGATCGTTTTCTGTCTCTGAAGTGCATCCAGAACGCACTGTGGAAGAACCCATTTGTTTTTTTCATTTTGATAAGAAAATGCAGGGTTTAGACTTGAACTGTGAATAGAGACAACTTGTTGGTCATGCAACAAAATAATACCTGCATGCATGTATCCAGGATACTGGGTTAAACTATCGCAGGTTTTTTGAAGAAACTCATTTTTATCTTTTGCAGTTGATACAAGTTTCTGAATAGAGCGAAGGGCTTGCAAAAATGAAATAAGACGTTTATCCTGAAGATGCCGTTGATCAAGAGAGATATCTGCCATGATTGATTCTCCTTATGATAAAAACCTCTTACAGTCTTACATTGAGTATACCTTTATCCATTCTTGCGTCAATTATTTCCCTGAATATTGGAAGGATGAGGTGGAAAGTTTGAAAAAACTTTGGCTACCTCTGTTCACATCTTTCGCAATTCCTTATAATTAGTATCAACTTTGCTACATAGACGACGAAATAGTACTGCGAAATACGAAGAATTCTTAACGCTGTTTTATCGTAATAGGGGGCTTATATGAACGATGAACAATCTGATTCGGTTCGAATTTTGCTGGTTGAAGATGTTGAAACCGATGCGGAACTCAACAAAAGAGAGATTCGTACCACTATACCAGAGAGTACTTTTCAAGTTGTTTTTACCAAAGAATCCTTTGTAAAAGCATTAGAAGTGTTTCAGCCCCATGTAATCGTATCCGATTATTCAATGCCTCAATTTGACGGATTAACAGCGCTTCAGTGTGCCCTTGAGTTTAACAGTATTACCCCCTTTATTCTTTGTACAGGATCTATCAATGAAGATGTCGCCGTAGAATGTATGAAGCGAGGAGCAACAGACTATATCATCAAGGAGCATATAAAAAGACTAGGTCCTTCAGTGGTCAATGCTTTAAAGCTGCGCACGACAAGAATTCAAGATCTGAAACGTCAGCAACGAGAAGAAACATACTATTCTGATCAGCAGTACTTGCTTGAAGCCAGCCACGATTTACTCCTTGCAAACACGATTGAGCAAGTTCAGAGTATACTGTTTGAAAATATCACAAAAATACTTCCCGATTCCATCATCGTTTTATCCAAAGCAGATATACATCGTGGATTTGGATATTTAGTCGACATTTATGGCATTCAGCCTTTTCTTATGTGGCTTCAAAAAACTTTTTCTATCAATATTTCTAATTTTAAAGTCCCATTGGGAAGAGAAACTTTGGACGACATGATATACAATCAAGGAAGACTTGTACAAATTAAAAATGGTTTATATACCTTTATGAACCGTATATTACCTGAGAAAACCTGCCAAGTGATTGAAGAAAAATTATCAATACCATTCATCTACCATATTGGATTGAGCTCAAACAGTGAATACAAGGGGGGCATAACCATCATGCAAAAAGACCCTCTTGAGGAAACGAAAACAAAATTGGTTGAAATCATCATTAAACAATCCTCGGTTGCATATGAAAAAATAAGCGCTATTGAAGGTTTACGTAAACAACAAAACCGGCTTGAGAGTCTTTTAAAGCTTGTTCAAATGAAAACAAAATCGGTCCAAGAGTTTTTGGATCAGTCTTTGGTAGAAGTCATTGAAGTGACTCAAAGCCAAGTAGGTTTTCTTATTCGCTTTTCCGAAGATGAGGAGAATGTCCAACTATTGAGCTATTCCAAAAACCTTATTGATGAATTTAAAATCCTTGACTTCCAGAACCCTCCCCAGCTCTTTTTTCAGGATTTGTGGAATGCAGCTAAAGAAAAGAAAGAACCCTTTCAGATTGATGTTTTTTTCTTTCCATCAGCTTCAAGAGATTCTATCAATGCAAAGAGTTCGATCCACCATTTGTTGGTTATTCCTATCATTGAGTCTGATAGAGTGTGTTCTTTATTGGCTATTGGAGAAAGACTTAATCCATACACAACCGCAGATTTTAAACAAGCAACTCTGATGTTTGACTCTGTCTGGAAATGGATGAAACAGAAAGAGGCAGATCAAGATTTATTCCATAGGAAAGAGCAGCTTCGGAATATTTTGGAGCTTTCACCAATTTCTACAATACGGTGCAATGCAAAGGGATTGTATATTGAATCGAATCGTTCGCTGAAAAGACTTTTAGGATTAGACACCGAAGAAGAACCAAAGAATATTGAGTGTTTTTCTTTGTTTCATTTCACCAAGAATGAACTACAAGATCTGCTTTTACATGGATTTGTACATATCGAAAAAAGAATTGATATCAAGAGTTGGCTCTATTTGTCCGATTTGCACACAAACAGCGATGATTTATTGGATTTGGATATTATGTGTAAGAAAATCCAAATTGACCCAGATAAAGACACGCATGAGTATATTCTTCAGGTGCAGGATATATCTGAAAGAAAACAATTGGAGCGTGCAAAAACTGAGTTTATCAATGCAGTATCTCATGAAATGAGAACTCCATTGACTTCCATTAAACAGTCGATGTCCTTGATAAAAGAAACTTTAACGCAACACATTGATGAAAATCAATTGTCTCTTTTTGATATAGCTCTTCGGAATACAGATCGTCTTACCACATTAATACAAAACATGTTAGACTTTCAAAAGCTAAATTCGTATCAGATGTTTTTTCACAAAAAATTCGACTCTATCAATGATATCATTCAACGTGTATTGAAAGATTTTCAAATGATGAAAAAGAACAAAGAGATTGATATATATCTTCATCTTGAAGAAGATCTACCTCTTGTCTATATGGATACAGAAAAGATTTCTCAGGTCATCATGAATTTAGTTGACAATGCATTTAAGTTTACGGATGCTGGTTCTATAACGGTATCTACACAAAAAATGGAACAAGAGCAACAAGTGAAAGTATCTGTAGAGGATACGGGAATCGGAATTGATAAAGAAAGTATCCAGAAACTATCTATACCCTTTTTCCAAGTTACTCAAATCGGTATGAAAAAGACAGAAGGGAGTGGTCTCGGGCTTCCCATATGCAAAAAGATTCTATACAATCATGGAACAGATTTCTTTGTCGAGTCAACTCCCGGTAAAGGGAGCATTTTTTCTTTCTATTTGTCCTATAAGTCAGGGGAAAATGAGTAACAAAAAGATTTATTTTCAATAAGGTAGTGAAAAAGTAAACTCAGCTCCTTCGTTTACTCCTCCTTTTGCCCATATCTTTCCCCCATGCTTCTGAACAATTTGTTTCACAAGAGCTAAACCAATACCTGTACCCTGAAACTCCTCGGAGGTATGTAATCGTTGGAATAGGGTAAACAATTTTTCCTTGTATTCTTCGTTAAAACCAACACCATTGTCTTTAATTGTATACTCATTCCCTTCGCTTTTTTGTTTTCCATCGATAATCAGAATAGGTCGAGGGTGGTTAGAAGAAAATTTTACGGCATTGTCAATCAAATTCCACCAAACTTGTCGAATTAAAACTAAATCCCCTCTAGCGTTCGGTAATGGATGCAGATGGATTGTTACGGTATCTCGCTTTTCAGGAGGAATGATATCTTGGATACACTCCTTTACAATAGCCTGCATGTTTAGTTGGGTTTTTTGAAGATCACTTTTGGATACTTTTGAGATGTGCAATAATCCCTTGATCAATTGATCCATTTTCTTCGTGTTGTCGTGAATAATTCCTAAAAGTCGCAAAGCGTCTTTGGGAAGGGTATTGGAATAGTCTTCCAGTAAGATATTAGAAAAGCCTTGAATAGCTCGTAATGGTGCTCGAAGATCATGAGAGACAGAATACGAAAATGCTTCTAATGATGCATTGGATTCTTCCAAGTCTTTTGTTCGCTGTTTTACTTTTTCATCTAGTTCTTGATTCAACTGTTGGAGCTGAATTTTGGTTTGTTTTTGAGAAGTGATATCACTAAAAACAGTAGCAAAAAAACCTTTTTCAAAGGAATAGGCTGAAATAGAAAACCATTTTTGAAGAGGTTTTGAATATGCCTCAAAGATGATGCTTTTTCCGCTGAGAGCTACTTCCCCATAAATCTCTATCCATTTAACCTCATCTTCTTGTATGCCAGGGAGTACGGTAGTAACTCTTTTCCCGATAATATCTTTTGCTTCCAAGCCAGTAAATTGTTGCATCGATTGGTTTACCTCTAAAAAGATATAATCGATCGGTTTTCCATGATCGTTTACTAGGATTTGATGGTAGGCAAAACCTTCCAGCATATTTGAAAATAAATCTTGGTATTTCTTTTTGTTTTCTACAATCCTTTTTTCATTTACTACCTGATCAGTGATGTCAATTAGATTACCAACCACCTTATCTATTGAACCATCTTCATTCAAAGTTGCTTTTGCAGTGGTTCGCACCCACTTCTTTTTATCATCATAGCTAAGGAATGGCAGAACCACATTGTATGGAATTCCTTCCGATGAGCATTTATTGAATGCTTCTAACAGTTTCTTACGATCAGAGGGGTAGTAGCACGAGATACTCTTTTCAATTAGATCTCTGGTATTCTGACTTTCTAGATCGGGTTTTAACCCATGTATACGATATGTTTCTTCCGTCCAGTACATGGTTTTCTGATGGGGATCCCACTCCCATCCACCTGCTTTGGTTAACATTTGAGAGGATTTTAGTAGAGATTCACTTTTTTGTAATTCTTTCACCATTTGATTTTTCGAAAGCACCAATGCTACAATTTTTCCAAGAAGGAGGGTCGCCAAAGGGTAAATAATCATCATGGATGGGCCAATATAGAATAGGGTTTCTAGAATGATGTCTTTGGGTAGAGTTAAAGTCCCCATCAAAAGGAATACATGCACCCATACACCAAAAAAATAGATTTGTTTCGTGGTCAGGCTTTTGTTTTTAAGGGTGTATCGAAAGTAATATAGGGAACCAATGAAAGCTGCAATTAGAGAAGATAAACATCCCATCCAAATGCCAGGTCCTCCTTGATAGATTCGTAAGAGAATGGCCATGGCAGCAGCGATAAAAGCTGCAATGGGACCAAAAAAAAGCCCTGCAATACTAATGAGAATAGATCGGCCATCAAAAATGACACCAGGTTTAAATACTACTGGGTGCAACATTCCAATTACTGCACCCGTACCATATATAAATCCATGCAAGAGTGGCATTTTTCGATGAATCGACTGATTGTAGCTAATCAATATGGAGATGACACCAAAGCTTGTGATTGTCCCTATATTAAAAAGAATTTTGAGAAATAGTTCCATTTCTACAACCTATTCTCCATTGCTGGAATTTGCATTACCGAAACTCTTTGGGCATCCGATTTAAAAGAAGCCAATACATCCCGATCTCTTGAATGGATTGAGTGAACTTTAAGAAATCAACTGGTTTGGTAAGGTAGCTGTTGACACCTAAACGATACGATTCAATCATGTCTTTGTGAAGGTCTGAAGAAGTTAGGATTACTACTGGAATAAATGATGTTAAGGGGTTGCTCTTTACTTTTTTTAGAATTTCTAAACCATCCACCTTGGGTAGCTTTAGATCTAACAAAATTAATCGCAGGTTCTGCATAATGGAATTTTGTTTTGAAGGTTCATCGGGGAATAAGTATTCGAGTGCTTTTTCTCCATCCGAAAGAACAGTAATGTGATTGGCAAGATTGTTTTTTCGAAATGCTCGTAATGTTAGTTCAATATCATCAGGATTGTCTTCAATAAGTAAAATTTCAGTAACATCATATGTATCCATTCCATTTCCTCCATGAAACGCACTTTACCTTAGTATAGAAAAAAGTTGTTCTTCATCCAAGAATTTTTGAATATTTCTATCTAATAATGTTATTTTTTTGTGCAAAAATGAGTAAAAAAAGATGTATGATTGTACTACTAGATGTAAAACGACTGAAACACCTTGGAGGAATACATGAATCTAACTGAAGAAAAGTGTTTGTTACTTTTAAAGCCTGATTGTATCGAAAATTTCCATATTGGAGAGATCATTACACGCATTGAACGTGTAGGGTTACAAATCATAGATATGAGGATGGTAAGAGTAACTGAAGAAAACATCAGTAAGCATTATCCCGACGATCCCTCATGGTTGAAAAGTGTAGGACTAAAGAAAATTCAAAAATTTAAAACCAAAGGAATCCTGATAACGGAGAACTCACTCACAATTGGTAAAAAAGTGCGAGATTCCTTAATACAGTACTTTAAAGAAAAAAAGGTAATTGCCATCATTGTGCAAGGACCTAATGCAATAACTTCGATGAGGAATATGGCAGGTAACACTGAACCTCTCTCCTCAGAAAAGGGAACAATTCGAGGGGATTATTCAACCGATTCGTTTGAAGTTGCTGATTTACAACAAAGACCCATTAGAAATATGATTCATGTTAGCGATAGTCCTGCATCAAGCCAAAGAGAAATGGATGTCTGGTTTTCGTAAAGAACCATTATTTTTTAAAAATAACAATGATTCTCGGAGACAGTGATTTGCTGATACTTCCGTCATAATCACCGTATACCTTGATCGTCTTAAAACCTACCTGATGTCCAAGAGAAAGAATTTCGTGTTCTGCGTACAATCGAAGAATTCTTTCGGATGTAGTAGAATTCCCTTGTTGATCAATGATGATCCTTACTGTTCTCTGGCGAGATGTTTTTTGGTAAAATCTGTTACGTTCGAGTAGCCAACCATATTCTTTTTTTCTCCACTTTTCTTTACAAAAAAAATGCAGGAGATAATCACGATTTTCTACATCAATTATACAAGTTCCACCGGGCTTAAGGGATGTTCGGATTGCAGATAATAGGGCAGCATTTTCTTGATCGGAGAAATACCCGAAAGAAGTAAACAGAACTAAAATGTGGTCAAATTGGTTATGGTACTGGATTTGCCGTGCATCCATACAGATAGCATCAACTGGACACTGTTCCTTTTGGGCAGAATCTTTTAATGCCTGAATGAAGGAAGGAACAAAGTCTATTGCAGTTAAGTTGTAACCTTTTTTTGCTAATACCAGCGCATGTCTGCCTTTGCCGCAAAAAAGGTCCAAAATTGAAGCTCCGGGTTTAGGTTGTAAAACTTCTTCGATAAATTTTACCTGATTGAGTGTATATGCTGGCTGAATGCTGTCTAAAATAACGTTTCCATACAGCTCGTTAAAGTAATCGTGAAACCATTCTGCTTTCATTTTCTTGGACAACAGTTGCTGATCGTAACATTCAAAACAATTTGAGAATGTAGTGAGACAGCATATTGAAAAAGCTTCTGGATGGATTCAAAAACGACTTCTTCTGGACCAGCAATGATTGTACTCATTGGTCCAATAGTTACTTCCAGTGGAGAGGAAGAGAGTTCTTTTATGCAATCTCTTATGATGGAACTGTAGTCTTCGATTCCCAAGGGCATCAATGAAAGATTACACTGGATATATCCGGAACTGGAATTCATTAGCTAACTCCTTGTTGAGAAGTTGCATAACCACCTCGTTGTTTTCGAATATCCTCTACAACTCGTTGAATATTGTTGATCGGTAGTATAATCCCTCTTTTTTCAATTGCTTGAAAAGGATTTTCGATAAGTTCGTTGTGTAAACCTGGATCCATATATAAAAACTCAATTAATTTCTGCCAATTCAGGATTTCAA
This sequence comes from Caldisericia bacterium, assembly GCA_040767255.1. Taxonomy (GTDB): domain Bacteria; phylum Caldisericota; class Caldisericia; order UBA6126; family UBA6126; genus JAGLCW01. Next base: position 195,063 of record JAXGOZ010000002.1, on the reverse strand, counting down.
TATCACGAAGCATAACTACAGCATCCTGACGTAAATTTGGGGGGTATTCAGAATGTTTCAAAAATTCAGTGAGTATTTGTATGGCTTGCCGGTGTTCTCGCTTAAACAAATGGATGTTTGCCTTTTTTAAGTGATATACAGGATTGTGTTTTGGATTTTGTAAAATATGTTGAACAACCGCTAACGCTTCATCAAATCTTGATAGACGTAAAAGTGCTTCTGACTTAAGGTCCAAGAAGGCTTGCTCCATTTGCGTAGAGACGATCTGTCTGGTGCTGCAATCTTTGATCCACATTAATACTTCTTCGTATTTTCCTTGTTGCATAAGGATATGTGCTCTTGCAATAAGTAATGCGACTGCATCAGGATAACGTTGCAGGGCTTCTTGTACAACTTGATCAGCTTCCTGATAGTTTTGTAAACGTAAAAGGACACGAATTAACCGATCATCGATTTCAGGAGTTTCACATTTTGTACGAGCTTTTTCTAAAACTTGTTTCGACTTCGTAAAATCCTTTTTGGTTTCATAATACGTTGCTAGATTGAAATAAGTGTTTGGATTTGTGTCATTGATTTGTATCGATTCATACAAATACATAACTGCTTGTTCTCCTTTGTTAAGGCGCATCATAACAACGGCTAGGTTGTTGTACAAGGGAGCTGTCTTATGAATATCCAATGCTTGTAAAAGCAAGTTTTCAGCTTCTTGGAAGCGCTGGAGTGTTAGATATATGTTTGAAAGCTGAAGAAGGTAGTCGGGGTCTTTATCATAACCTTCCTGGTGAAGAATAATTTCCAAACCTTGGACAGGTTTTCCATCAATCATATACAACCGAGAAAGAGACAGGTTTAGTTCTTTATTGTTCTCATCAAACACTCGAGCCTTTTCAAGGTCAATAATGGCTTGTTGATAGTTTTTATGCTTTTCTTCACTTTTTGCTTTTTCAACCAAATTTTCGAATGTTTCTTCCATCATAACTCCTTTCTATTTACCAATACAAAAGCGGGAGAAAATCTCTTCCAATAGTTTTGGATTATGGGATACATCTAGTTCTTCTTTTAGTATATACACAATTTCTTGAAAATCTTCAGCAATTTGATCTAAAAAAGGTTTGGGGAAGAAGCCATGGTTTGCAATATTGAGTTTATCTGCCGTAAAACAAAAAATTGCCTTTGATTGATATAATACTCTGGAACCTTACCCAAAGATTCTTTTATTGTATGGGTAATATGCTGAATCAACTCGTTGATTCCGGTTTTATTTTTTGCTGATATCTCGATCATGGGTAAATGATGAGGTAGTTGTTTTATCCAGGAAGGATCTGGAGATGAAACATCCGTTTTGTTTACAACCAGTATCATATTGGATCGCTTGTATTGATCAATCAAGCGTAGATCGTCTTTGTGAAAATCTACGGTATCTAGAATGTAAACAAGAAGAAAAGAGGAATCAAAAAGGGACTGCATTCTTTCGTTAAATATGATGTCCAATGGCTGGGTAGCATCTGCTATATAACCTGCAGTGTCAAAGAGATGAATTGAATATCCATCCCAGAGAACTTCTTCAGAAACATAGTCATGTGTTGTGGATGGATATGGGGAAACAAGCGTCCTGTCATATCCTACAAGTGTGTTAAACAATGTAGACTTCCCGACATTGGTTCTGCCCATTAATGTAATGGAGAAACCTTTTTGAATCTTTTGGATGTAGGTGTAAGCATAGAGGTGGTTTTCGATCACGTTGGTTAAATGATCAATATCAGAAAAGATCTCTTGATCGTTTTCTTCTATGTCATCAGGAAAACTGATTCTTGCTTCGATTTTTACTTGAATAGAGGAGACTTGCTGTAAAATGTTCTGGAATGTTCTGGTAAGTTTTCCTTCTAGTGTTTGAACAGACAATTCAACTTCTTCTTTTGATCTAGCACGAACAATCTGTTCAACAGATTCTGCTTGGAAGATGTCCATTTTACCATTGTAAACTGCTCTTTTTGTAAATTCACCTGGAGGAGCTGGTTTAAATCCTATTTGAAGGAGATTTTCATATAGTGTTTGAACAGAAACAAGTCCTCCGTGGCAGAAGATTTCAATCATATCCTCACCAGTATAACTAGCTGGAGATTTGTAATAAATCACAATAGCATCATCTAATGGAGTAGAATCTTCTGGATGTCGAAGAACAACATGCAAGGCTTTTCTAGGTACAGGATCAAAACCACGAATGAGACCCTGCATCATCGAAAGACAATCGTCACCAGTAACCCTGATAGCTGCAATTGCAGACTCTCCAAGTGGTGTGGCTATAGCAACAACAGGGTCTCGCATACTTATCCTTTCAGATCGATTACAATCCTTCTTTGTTCTCCTTCTCCAATTGAATGAGTTGTGCAGTGGGGATGGTCTTTCAACGTAAGGTGAATAATGCGCCTTGCAAAAGGACTCATTGGAGATAATTCAACAGATTTACCTGTTTTCCTAACTTTAATGGCGTTACTCACAGCAATATTTTTAAGTATGGAGATTTGTTTTCTTTTGTATTCACCGATATCGACCATGAACTGAGGAAGAGGATGATATTTATTACCAAAGCATGTTTTGATTAAGTGCTGGATGAGACCCAGTCCTTCTCCCTGGTTACCAATGTATCGAGTTGGGTTCTGAATATCAATCTCTACCAATAAACCAAAGGGTTCACTGTAAACTTGAACATATGGTTTTTCACCTAATTGATCAAAAATCCAAAACACAAAATCTTTTAACTCGTTACGAAATTGATGCGTAGATATTGTTTGCATAAAAGCCTCATTTATTTCAATTCAACAGGACCTTCGGGGGTGACTTTTTTCTTCTTTTGCGCATTCATAAATGCTTGTTGTCCCCAGGAGAACAGTCCATAAACAGTCCAAAACATTGATAAAGCAGCTGGGAATCGCATCATGATAATAAAGAAGAAAATCGGCATCATATACATCATGGATTTTGTTTGTGGGTCTTTACCTTGCGGTCCAGTGTAGCTTTGAAGGAAAGTACTTACACCCGCTAAGATAGGGAATATGTAGTATGGATCGGGCATACCTAGGCTGGGACACCATAAAAAACTTGCTCGGTAAAGAGGAATATATCCCTGAAGGGCAGTATATAATACCCACAGGACAACAAGTTGAGGTAACATCGGAAGACAACCTGACATTGGATTGATGTTTTCTTGTTTGTACAAATCCATGATCAATTCATTTTTTCGCTCAGGATTGTCTTTGTATTTTTTATTGATTTCATTAATCTTGGGTTGAATCTTGGACATCTGTTCCTGGCTTTTCATCGTTGTTTTTGCAACAGGCCAAAGAAGAAGTTTAAGGATAAGGGTAAATAAAATGATTCCGAGTCCGTACCATCCAGCAGATCCACCAGAAAGGAAATCCAAAATCCGTCTCATTGCAATAGTGATGAAATAATACCATGGACGGTCAATTTTTACATAAAAAACATCCGTTACCAAATATTCTTCACCACTAATATCAGAGTATGTTACAGTCATTTCTAAGTTATACTGTCCATCAGGAGTGCCCTCTGGACATTCGAAAATAAAGGTAGTTTGTGCAGCTTCTCCAGCAGGAAGATTATCAGCAAGTTTTTGAGATTTCATAGATAGATCGGGCATGTCTTCCATAATAATGAAGGGGGAAATGTCATCAGGATTTTCTAATCCACCAATTGAAACATTGATGTTATTGATCAGTGCTCCCAGGTTTTCTACTTTAATCGTAATGGAAGCAACTTCACCTTCTTTTCCCATTGCATTGACAGACATAGCAATTGGATGGTTTGGATCCATGCCTTGGGCAGTAACATTCGGCTGAGAGGGCTCTTTGTTACCTCCCATACCTGGAATGCAACCAGAGAAACCCACAATAGAAACGCAGGTGATCATAATAAGTATGAAAAGCGACCATTTTGCTCGATATTTTTTCATAAACATACCTTTCTATGGAACAGGATCATAACCCCCAGGATGAAAAGGGTGACAACGTAAAACACGTTTAATAGCCAACCAAAGTCCATGCCAGGGTCCATGTTTTCGTATAGCCTGAATAGAGTATTCAGAGCATGTAGGAGTGTAACGACAAGTAGGATAAGGCTTTAGGGGAGAGATAACAATTTGATACAAGCGAATTAAAAAGATGAAGATGTGCTTCAAATATATCCTCTTTTCTTCGCTTTTTGGAGCAAGTACACAATTTCTTCTCCTATTTTTGGCAAAGGAAGAAATTGAGTGGATTCTGTACCAATAATAACTAGATCAACTGCAGAGGAAACTTGATCTTGAATCAATAAAAAAGCCTCTTTCAAACGTCTTCGTATGTGGTTTCTCTCCACGGCATTTCTTTTCTTTTTTTTCATAGTAACTCCAAACTGCCCCTCTAGAGAGGAGTTTGGTTTTACAATGATAGATAAATGACGCCCCGGAACAAAAAAACCAGTTGAAAACAAAGACTGAAAAGCCTTTGTTTTCAAACGTTTACGAAGCAATGCCATGCATATAGACTAGACAGTAAGTCTTTTACGACCTTTTGCTCTCCGTCTTCGGATAACATTTATTCCGTTGTGGGTTCTCATTCTATGAAGAAAACCATGAACTCTAAAACGTTTTCTTCTATGTCCTTTATACGTTGTTTGCATATCAATGCCTCCTGTATATGATGCGGATTAGTCCGCAAACCGTACAAAATTATTTCATCAAGAGTTAATTCTACCATGAAAGGTGTGTCTTTCAAGTTCAATCGTATCTACCAGACCATAGAATTAACCGTATAATATGATAGCATGAAAAAAAAGAAAAAAGTATCGATTGCAGAAAAAGTACTATCGTTTTTAACAATTCAGTATGAAGTGAAACCATTTCTTCATTTTTCATCCCCTTGGGAACTTTTAGTAGCAACTATTCTTTCTGCACAGTGTACAGATCAACGAGTGAACCAGGTAACACCTGCACTTTTTCTTTTTATACCAACACCAAAGCATGCCTCATTGGTTACACCTTATCAAATTGAACCATACATACGATCTGTGAATTATTTTCATACAAAAGCACAGCGACTCCATGAAAATGGAGTACTCATAGAAAAAAACTTTCAAGGACTTGTACCCTCTAGTATGGAAGAACTCATTACATTGAAAGGTGTCGGACGAAAAACCGCCAACGTAGTATTGGCACAAGCATTTCATATAGCAGAGGGAGTTGCTGTAGATACACATGTTTCACGTCTGAGTAAACGATTAGGATGGGTAAATTCTGACATGGACCCCATTGAAATTGAAAGGGTTTTAATGAATCTTTTTCCAATGAATCAATGGGAAACAATATCAATATTGTTAATTCACCACGGACGTTTCGTATGCAAGGCAAGAAAACCATTGTGCCAAAAATGTGTTATTAAGGACTTGTGTCCATCGCAAATTGTAAATAGTTGATATGTCTCTGTTCTTATTCAATTCTTTTCACTTGAAGTCTAAAAAAAATAAAATAAAATAGATATTTGCCCTGTTTCGATTCAAGCACAAATCGAAACCAATCTGACCATAGGGAGGCTTTAATGAACAAATATGAAGCTGTTGTTATTTTTGATCCAGGTTCTTCTCCGGAAGAAATGGAAACTATTTTAACCAAAATGAAAGACGTTATTTCTGCTGATGGCGAAATAAAAGAAGTTTTTGAATGGGGTAAAAAAAGATTTGCTTATCCCATCTTCAAAAAAACCGAAGGTTTTTATTACTTGATTACTTTTGATGCAAAAACTGATGTTCCTTTAGAACTGAAGAGAATTGCAAGAATCACGGATCTTATTTTCCGATTTCGAGTCTTCTTACGTGACGACTCTGTGACAGCAATGCCTCAACCCAGAAGAAGTTACAATCGAAATACAGATCACCGTGCACCCAGAAGTTCAGAAGACAATAGTGATCAAGTCAAAGCTACTTCAGCAGAAGAAAAACCAACTGAAGAATCCACTGAAGTCCACGAAGACGTAACTACTATGAATACGGAAGAGCAAAACGTACCAACCGATGCTAACCCCGTTGAAACAGTCGAGACAGAAGAGATCAAGGAAGGCTAAAATGCTGAATAAAATTATGTTAATTGGACGTTTAGCAACTGATCCTGATTCTCGATTTACACCAAATGGTGCACAGGTCACCGATTTTAGATTAGCAGTTAGTCAGAATCGAAAGCAAGGAGAAGAATGGGTTGAAGATACTCTTTTTGTAAAAATCACTTGCTGGGGATACAATGCAAAAAAAGTCAGCGAAGGTTACCACAAAGGCGATCTTATTTATGTCGAAGGTCGATTGCAGATCAAACGATATGAAAAGAATGAAACCGTACAATGGTATACAGACATTGTAGCACAGAACCTTCAAATGCTTTCCAGAAAACAAAATCGTTCTTCTTCTGAAGACTATTCTCAGAATCAGTCAGAAGATGTGTATCCAGATTCACAACATGATGAAGATGGACTTCCTCAAGAAGAAGAAATTGAAGCATACGATTTTTCAGAAGATTTAGACAACGTCATATAAGGAGAATTTCATGGACCAAAGACCAAGACGAAAAAGAAGATTTATACGACCAAGAAAAAAAGTTTGTTATTTTTGCGTAAACAAACAAGCAAAAATTGACTATAAAAATGCCGACTTATTAAGCAGATTCATCAATGAAAAAGGTAGAATCTTAAGTCGTCGTATTACCGGTACCTGTGCAAAACATCAAAGAAAAGTAGCTTTGGCGATTAAACGATCTCGAGAGATTGCATTACTTCCTTTCGTACGACGATGAAATCAATTCGCGTTCTGTTAGTTCAAGATGTACAAGATATTGGTAAGAAAGGTGATGTTGTCGAAGTTTCTGAGGGTTATGCCAGAAATTTCCTCTTTCGAAAATCACTAGCAGAACCAATGACGCCAGGTGCTCTAAAAGAGTGGCAACAGAAGCGTGATCAGATGTTGCGCAAAAAAGCGAATGCAAAGCAAGATGCAGTGGAGCTGAAAAACAAAATCGAAAAAGACTATTCCATGGTCTTGCTAGAAAAAGCTGGCAAAGAAGGAAAGCTATTTGGATCTGTAACGGCAGATGTTTTAGCTAAACAAATTAACAAAGACTTGAAATTGGATATTGATAAAAAGAAAATTGTTCTTGATGGCCATATCAAAACCATTGGAAAGCATTATTTTTCTGTAAAGCTATATCCCGAAGTCATTGCTAAAGTAAAAGTAGAGATAAAACCTATTGAGGAGGAATAATGCCAACGAGCACTCCTCCTCATTCTTTAGATGCTGAACAGGCTGTATTAGGGTCTATTCTTAAAGATCGCGAAGCATTCTTAAAGATTCAGGGAATGCTGCAACCTGATGATTTTTATGATCCAGCACATAGCATTATTTTCAAGTGTATTCTTTCTCTTTTTTCCAAAAATTCTCCCATTGATATTGTAACTTTACCGGAAGAGTTAAGGTCTTTGAATCTTCTTGAAAAAGTTGGGGGAACCGAGTATATTCTTTTCTTAAGTGAGTCTACAACTGCTACAGTCAACATTCACTATTATAGTGAAATCATTATTGACCGTTCCCTTCAACGAAAAATTATTAAAAAGTAGGAAACGAAATCCTTGGTTTAGACTTTAATTCTCAGATTCCAGCCGATGAGCTAATGGACCAAGCTGAAGCTTTGGTAATGAAGATATCCAGAAGGCATCAAAACCACTCAATTTTTGTCCCTATCCGAGAAATTGTTTCGGAAGTTTCCGCAAAAAAATCCGAGAAAAGCCAAAGTCTTGAAACCGTTAGCTTTAGTGTTATGACGAATTACCGAGACCTTGATGAATTGACCAATGGATTTCAAAATCTGATTTAATCATTCTTGCAGCACGTCCTTCGGTGGGAAAAACATCTTTGGCTATGAATTTTGCGGTGAATATTGCATTAAAGGATGTACCCGTAGCTTTGTTTTCCCTTGAAATGTCCAAAATCCAAATTGTTGAAAGAGTTCTTTCTTCTCACACAGAGATCAACCTGCAGAAATTTCGTAATCCAAAACTTCTTAATGATAGCGATCAAGAGAGAATAGTGAATTCAGTGAATGTGCTGTATGAAACCCCTATTTTCATCGATGATTCACCGGATGTTTCTGTACTTGATGTTCGTTCTAAAGCAAGACGGCTACAAGCAGAGCACAAAGATTTCATTATCATTATTGACTATCTTCAACTTATGCATAGTCAAGAGCGTGTAGAAAATAGAGTACAAGAAATTTCCAAAATCACCAGACAAATGAAGAATCTAGCCCGAGAGCTACGTATCCCTATTTTGCTTCTATCTCAACTTAGTCGAGATATTGAAAGAAGACAGGACAAGAAACCAATCCTGTCCGACTTGCGAGAGTCTGGTTCAATTGAACAAGATGCAGACTTAGTCATGTTTTTACACCGAAATACTAGCCCCAATCAAGAAGATGATACGAATGAAATGCCAGAGGTTAAACTGATTATTGCCAAGCATCGAAATGGTCCAACAGGTACTGTAAACCTTCTGTTTGACAAACGATTTACAAAATTTCGAAGCTATGCAAAAAATTATTAGTTGACATTTTTTTCTACTATGCTAGAATTTACCTCCGGTGTGGGGCATTAGCTCAGTCGGTAGAGCATCTGCCTTTTAAGCAGAGGGTCGAAGGTTCGAGTCCTTCATGCCTCAGAATACACGGTCCCGTCGTATAACGGTTAGTACACCGCCCTTTCACGGCGGCAATAGGAGTTCGATTCTCCTCGGGACTGCTTCTTTTTTAAATCTTACTCCCTCCCTTTTTTTGTGTATAATTGTTATATGAAGCTATTATCATATATTCATTTTGCATGGAAAGCACTTTGGAGAAAAAAAAGCAGAGTAGTCTTATCAACTCTCTCGATATGCATCGCAGTGATGTCACTTCTTTTTTTCTTTGGATTGCGTCATGGCTACACCCAGAATATGAGCCAAAGCATACAAAACTTTGGGGCTCATCTAATAGCCATGCCCAAAGGGTGTCCGTACGAAGCTTCTTCTGTTATTCTACAAGGTGGAATACTACCAAAGCAATTGCCCGAAGATACCCTTCAGAAGATTCAGAATCTGCCCAATGTGCAATATGCCTATGCTACCCTATCGGGCATGATTCCTTCTATTCAACAAAAAGGAGAACTTGATCGAGTTATTGGAATCACAAAGGGAATTGAGCAGATGAAGAACTCATGGAGAGATATCTCCATCACCGATATTGAAACCTTTTTTTCAGAAGAAAAACAATCAAACAGATACTTAATCCTTGGATCGGAAAAAGCTGAACTACTGAGAGTATCAGCAGGAGAAACTATTCAAATGGGTCCCGATCATTCTTCTTTTATTGTACTTGCAGTACTACCTCCATCTGAGAATCAGGAAGACTCATCAATGTTTGTAGCTCTTCCAATAGCCCAAGAGTGGTTTCGTCAAGAAGGGTCGATTTCAAGCGTGTCTGTTACTGTAGAGGATATCTCGAAAGTGGCAGACACGATTTTAGCTATTGAGTCAATAGAAGATGTGCAGGTTTTAACCATGAATGAACTGCTGCAAATGGTACTTGAATACATAGAAATGCTGCAATGGTTAATTATCGGCATTTTGTTGATTGCTATGATGGCAAGCTTTTTGCAAATTGTAAACACCGTCACAATTAGTGTGACAGATCAGATTCGTGAAATAGTGGTTCTTAAAGCTTTTGGGGCAACTAACACACAAATGAGCTTTTGGATTGTTTTTCAGAGTCTATTGCTTGGATTTCTTGGAGTAATCTTAGGAATAGCTCTTACCTTCCTATTTATTCCATTGTATGAGCGTATGATTCCATTTCTTATCCCAACCATTACCACTGGATCAATTTTCCTTCTTTCGGCAATAGATATTGTTTTTACGATTGGAATTACCCTTTTGATGACTGTTACGGCTTGTATTCATCCACTTTTTATTATGATGAATCAGTCTCCATCAACAGCTTTTGCTAGGAAACCTTTATGAGATATTATTCTTTAGCTGTTGCCAACATGAAACGAAGAAAATGGAGAACCTTTCTAACCACGATTGGTATTAGTGCAATCGTTCTTGCTTTTTTTAGTGTAATAACGTTCTCTGAAGGTTATCAAAGAGCTCTGAAACAAGAGTTTACATCGTTGGGTATACAGATATTAGCTGTACCAAAGGGTTGTCCTTATGAGATGACTATTTTCATACTCCACGGAGGGCATATTGAAAAAAGCCTAACGATGGAACAATTTCAAAATGTGAAATCTCATCCTGCTGTTTCAATTGCATCTCCGATACTTATTCAAAAGCTAGAAGATCCAATATCCCACAAAGAAACGGTTTTGTATGGTGTATATCCCGATTTTGCAATTTTAAAACCATTATGGGATAAATCTGAACTAATCTTCACGCATGAAGAATCTATGGAATGCTGGATTGGCAGTAATTTAGCAGAAGTACTTTCTTTGAAGGCAGGAGATACTCTCCCCCCAGTTTTCTTTAAGGAAGAATTGACTGTTGTCGGTGTTTTACCAAAAACTCGAACTGCGGACGATCAATTTATTTTTGCTCCTTTAAAAACAGTACAGAAAATTGTAAATCTTCCAGATCAAATGAAGGCAATTGGTATCCAGTTAAAAGAAGGAGAAAAAGTAGGCGCGACAATTGAAGAATTATCCGCAATTCCAGATGTTCAGATCGTATCATATCGTCAAGCTGAATATACCCTAAACGATCTAGTTCAATCAACACAAAATCTTCTTCAAATTGCTATCTGGTTTATCGTTTTTATTGGTGTGATTGGCATTATGAATACTATTTTCATGGCCATTGAAGATCGTCGTAGAGAAATGGGGATGATGAAAGCTTTGGGTGCAAGTTCAATTCAACTTGCTTATGGAATTGGGATCGAAACACTATGTATTATTGTAACAGGAAGTTTTCTGGGGATGATTTTAGCTTGGTTTTTAAATCAAGGTATTGAGAATTTGCTTCGATCTCTAGTTTCAAATGCTCCCGGAGGAACACTATCTTATTATTCCTTAGAAACGATTTTTCTGACATTATCATTCTGTGTTGTCATAGGGCTTGCGTCTATCATCATACCAGTAGTGACAATTCAAAAAATCTCTCCCTTGGAGGCTATACAAGATGACAAATCCTAATCCAATCATTCGATTGCACAAAGTATACAAGAATTATCATCGCGGTAATGAGATTGTGCATGCATTACAAAATGCTGACATATCAATCCATAAAGGAGAATTCATCGCATTTATGGGGGCTTCAGGTTCAGGAAAATCTACATTATTGAATGTTATTGGAGGATTGGATCGTTGTTCAAAAGGGAGCTACTTGTTGGAAGGGACCGAAGTATCGGGCTTTTCTGAAAAAAAGTGGGTCTATGTAAGAAGAAAGTGGTTCGGTTATGTTTTTCAGTCATTTCATCTGATTCCCACACTTACGGTTAAGGAGAATGTTGAACTCCCCTTATTGTTCGCAGGGAAGCAGTCTCTTCGTGAAAGAATTCCCAGTGTTTTAACCGAAATTGGCTTAGGACAACGCATGCACCATCTTCCTTCGCAATTATCTGGAGGAGAAATGCAAAGAACCGCCATCGCTCGAGCGATTATACATAATCCACCCATTTTGATTGCGGATGAACCAACAGGAAATCTAGATTCTACAAATGCAACAATGATTTTTCAGTTGTTTCAATCATTAAATAGGAATCATCAAATTACAATACTATGTGCTACCCATGATAACGAGCTAGCAAAACAGTGTTCTCGAGTTGTACACATGAAAGATGGTACAATCTGGGAAGAATCATTAGTCTAATCCTGAACTACCTCTTTTTCAACATCAAGAAAAATGACTTTGTAGGCAGAAACTTTTGGAGCACCACCCGTAACAGAACCCAAGCCCCAAACTTCTACATTTTCTCCTAGTGCAGATTGAGGAACATCGAAGTTTTGGGGAGCTAGATCAACATAGACCTGATTACCGTCTTCATCATGCATGAAGAAGTAGCAACCAACAGGGCACAAGCTGACAATTTTTCCACTTACAATCACAAAAGTACCCGCATATTCTTCTGCATTTTCTGTCATTTCAAAAATTGTGAGAGGTTGAAACATATCCTCAGAAAAAATTTCTTCATCGCCGACATACTCTCTCATTAGCTTCTCAGTAGAGCGGCTGGTAGAAGGGTCAAAGGAACAACTCGTCATTGAAAATGAAACGAGTAAACAAACAATAAGTAGGATAGAAAAAAACCATCGATTGTTTTGTATCATATTCACTCCTTGTTAACGTAAAAATCTTTGTACTATATCTTACCTATTTTCATGAGAACTTTTCCAATTATTCTTGCTTCTTTTTCTCCAGCAAGGACAATTGGGTCATAGGACGGGTTGGCAGATTTTAATATTAAGATCTGATTCTGATATAGAATCTCCTTCATGCATAGGCCAGTTTCTTCAATAAATACAATAGCAGTGTCTCCATTTTTTACAGGAACATCGGGAGAGAATAAGACCCAATCACCCGGGTGAATTCCTTTACCTATCATGGAATCACCAATTGCTTTTACCATGTATATTTGATCTGATGAAATTGCACTCTCTAGGATACTTTCTACAAATTCACGCGGTATTTGTCGATAATCGACAATGTATTGGTCTAATGCTTCAACGGGTTCGCCACAAGGTATTTCAGGAGATAAAAAGGGAATGGAAAGAAATGCAGTATTCTTTTCTTGTGCTCCGGTAAAAAAACCTGCAGCCGTAAAACATTCTTGTTCCGATGTGTGCAGTACGGGAATTATCCTATGTAGCTGCTTAGGTTCAGGATTTCGAAGATCATGAAGCCATCTTGAAATTGCAGATTGAGAAATCCCCGAGAGTATTGAAAGATCTTTCTGGGATAGACCACGTTGTTTCATTTTCTGATTGAGCCAATGACTAAACTTCATACATCTACTATACGATCATCTGCATAAAATGACAAGAGGCATATTGAAAAAAATATCTTGACAGAGTGCAAAATTGTAAAATAATATACCAAAAAGCAAATTGAAATTAGAAAGTTGCCAAACGGCAAAAAGAGGACTATATGCGACCAACAGGATTTCCTTCTCCCGCAACGGACTATACCGAAAGAACACTTGACTTAAATATGCGATTTATTCAAAATCCGACTGCAACTTTTGTCATGAAAGTGAAAAATGGAAGCACACCAGATGGGATGATTGCATCTGGAGATATCTTGATTATTGATCGATCGGTATTGCCTATTGAGGGAAATCCTATTATTGCCGTATTGGACGGAGAATTAAAAATTATGTATTATCACCCAAAGCGATGGGTTCACACCCATCATACAATTGCCATATGGGGTGTGATTACGTTTGTTGTTCACCCCACTGTCCAAAAATGAGTTTTGTTGTATTAGTGGATTGCAATAATTTTTATGTTTCCTGTGAACGAGTTTTTAATCCTCAACTAGAACAAAAACCAGTTGTTGTTCTTTCAAACAACGATGGTTGTGTAATTGCACGTTCCAAGGAAGCGAAGATTCTTGGAATTGAAATGGGAACCCCTTTTTTTAAATGCAAGAAGATTTTACAGCAGCATGGGGGTGTCTTTCTTTCTTCCAATTACGAGTTATACGGAGATTTGTCAAACCGTGTGATGCAAATTCTTTCTGTCTACCCGGCAGAAATTGAAGTTTATTCTATAGATGAAGCGTTTCTTGTTTTTTCCGATGCATACACCAACAAACCTGTTCTTTTAGGAAGAAATATCCGCGAAACTGTACAAAAAATGACGGGTATACCTGTTTCAGTTGGCATATCTCATACAAGAACGTTGGCTAAAGTCGCCAACCATATTGCAAAAAAATCTCCTTCTGGTGTATATTCATTTTTTTCAGAGAAACATATTCAATCTGTTTTAAAACAGACTCCTGTGGGGGATGTTTGGGGTATCGGAAGAAAATATACTGCTAAGCTACAGAAAAATCGTATTCAGTCTGCATATGATTTGTGTGGCCTTCCTGATACATGGATTCGAAAATTGTTAACCAAAAAAGGACTTCAAACAGTTTGGGAGTTAAGGGGTTTTTCTTGTATTGATTCAACCACAAGTCGTGTGGAGAAAAAGGCAATTCATACGTCTCGATCATTCTCGTATCCAGTAACTGAAAAAACAGATCTATATGAAGCATTATCAACGTTTACTACATTAAATGCTGAAAAACTTCGGAAACAAAACTCATGTGCACAAGTTGTATGTGTGCATCTCTCCACAAATCCATTTAAGGAAATTCCTCAATATAGATCCTTTCATAGCATTTCACTACCTTTTCCTACTGCTGAAACATCTCTTCTTATTAGAGCTTCTTTTGAAGCCTTAACACGTATCTATAAGGAAGGATATTTGTATAAGAAGACAGGGTAGCGATAATGGTTTGAAGCCATTTAATCAGCAGTAAATCGAGTCCATATACCCATTTATTCTTGTATACGTGATGAGAAAATGAGGATAGAACAAAGCGTTGTATTCCGGTCAATGAGAAATATAGACACTGCATATAATCAGACTGAATATGGTGCCGTTCATGAAATAGAGAGCTCGATATCCGTCCGCATGGCAAACTCATGTATTCAGTCAAAAGAGTGAAAATTTTAGAAAAAAAAATCCGAAGCTCGTTGAAAGTTTTTTGAATGAATCGATATGAAATTAGAATCAGAAAAGAAAGGTGAAAGGTATGAGGAAAATTAGTGGGGAAAATGTCCTTCCCAGACCAACCCAGCAGATACATTTTGGGTGAAGAAGTACTTGTGATCAAACTCATAAGCACATTTAGAACCATTTACAAGTATCTAGTGCAGTGTCAAATCAAAATAAACTCTCTATCGCGGTGTCCTCCCATTCCGCCTTCCAATTGATCCAGATATACACCGTCGTTCTGTGATACGCGAAGCGTATATTTTAACAACACAGCAAATTTTTTTCAAATCTACATTTTCAAAAGGATAGGAAGGATCTGGAGCCAAATACAGCCTCATTTTGGGATCCCGGAGGAAGCGTGGTCTGTTCAGAACAACTCTTTCAGAAGAAATGCATAGGTAGGCAAAGAACTGAAAATGTCTCCTGGTATTATGTTCACCTGGTGTAACCACAGTTCATCTTATACGGATATTGACCGTGTTCTCAGAAAATACATGTCTATCCATGCATACACACCAATACGGCTCTTTCTCTTTGCACTCGTCATTTGCAAGTGCTGACAGTGAAGCCAGATTCCATACTACGTCCTTTACTTTCTTGTGATTCGGGATGGAAGTATTTTTCGCCTGGGAAACAACTTTGTAGACAGCGGGACAGGGTAGCGTACAACCAGTGTCGTAAAGCCCCTTTTATTGGCAGTTCCCTTCCATATACCATTGCCATTTTGGTCATAAATGTATACCACGTGCCATCGATGCACTTTAGAAGTCTGACGATAATCCGACCGCCTCTTCTTCACACTCATTGGAACGTTAGCCATTGCAGATTCCGACAACAGTACCTAATTTTTGAGATTCAGGGAAAAACTGGCATCGCTCATTTTTGGGAACTACCCCTCGTATGCCAGCTGGACATTTCCTAAAATGTACCGGTATCAATCAAACCTTCGTCATTCGCTCTGCCCTTCCAGACAGCTTCACTGTTTCATCAAAAATGTATACCACGCGCCATCGATGCATTCTTTAGAAGTCTGACGATAACTTAACGCCTTCTTCTTCACACTCACATTGGAACGTTACTTTCGCCAACTGACAACAGGGCACTTCCACTTTTTGAGATTCAGGGAAAAACTGGCACGTTTATTTTTGGGAACTACCTCGTATACACATTTCAAATGTAATGGTAAATAATCAAACTTTCTGTCATTCGCTCTTCCCGTTCTCCAGACGCTCTTCACCGGTTTCATCAAAATGTATACCACGCGTCATCGATGCATTCTTTAGAAGTCTGACGATAATCCGACCGCCTTCTTCTTCACACTCACATTGGAACGTTACTTTCGCCACATCCGGACAACAGGGCACTTCCACTTTTTGAGATTCAGGGAAAAACTGGCATCGCTCATTTTTGGGAACTACCTCGTATACAGCGGGACATTTCAAAATGCAATCGGTATCAATCAAACCTTCGTCATTCGCTCTGCCCTTCCAGACAGCTTCACCGGAGCCTTCAAAAATGTATACCACGTGCCATCGATGCATCTTTAGGAAGTCTGACGATAATCCGACCGCCTTCTTCTTCATCCTCGCAATCGCATTTGAAGTCAACGACTGCTATTTCTGGGCAACATGGAACTTTTACTTCTCTAGCTTCTGGGTGAAAGACGCATCGTTCGTTTCGGGAACAACTTGTACACTGCAGGGCATTTCAATGTACTCTGTATCAAATACACCCTGATCATTGACCATGCCTTGCCATGCAACTGTGCCATTCTGGGCAAAACATATACCGTTGTCTTTCCTAGACATTCTCTTTCCATTTTTACAATAATACGACCACCCTCTTCATCAGGACAAAGATGGATTACTAGTCTGGATGAGCCTCCCATTCAACGGCTTCTCCCATTGAAGCCAACGTAAACATCAATACAGGTACATTTGTCATGGATCACCAGGTACACTATTGAAATAATCCAAAACAGTCATTCCTAGATTGTTATCCAGTAGGGTGTCGGGGAATTGAATAACTAAATCATATACAGGATCACCCTGAGCACAATCTTTTTTGAAGTACACAGCGTGGAACCCATTTGCATCTGGTTGCAAGGTCATTCGAACAATACAACCACAGTGCTTTATCGTCAGTTCTTCACCCTCGCAATCGCATTTGAAGTCAACGACTGCTATTTCTGGGCAACATGGAACTTTTACTTCTCTAGCTTCTGGGTGAAAGACGCATCGTTCGTTTCTGGGAACAACTTTATACACTGCAGGGCATTTCAATGTACAGCCTGTATCAAATACACCCTGATCATTGACCATGCCTTGCCATGCAACTGTGCCATCTTGGGCAAAAACATATACCGTTGTTCCTTCTAGACATTCTCTTTCCATTTTTACAATAATACGACCACCCTCTTCATCAGGACAGCATGGATTACGGTCTGGATGAGCCTCCCATTCAACGGCTTCTCCCATTGAGTTTACCCAAACATCAATACAGGCATATTTGTTTGGTGGATCACCAGGTACACTATTGAAATAATCCAAAACAGTCATTCCTAGATTGTTATCCAGTAGGGTGTCGGGGAATTGAATAACTAAATCATATACAGGATCACCCTGAGCACAATCTTTTTTGAAGTACACAGCGTGGAACCCATTTGCATCTGGTTGCAAGGTCATTCGAACAATACAACCACAGACTTTTCTCAATGGCTCCTCACCGTCGCAATCGCATTTGAACGCTACTTTTGTTATTTCTGGGCAGCATCGCAATTCTACTGCTTGAGATTCTGGGTAGAAAACACATCTTTCATTTCTAGGAACAACCTTGTACGTGGCTGGACATGGTAGTATACAGTTTGTATCAAATACTCCCTGTTCATTAGGGCCACCATTCCAAACTTCATTCCCTTCCATGTCGAATATTTGGATGATTGTTCCTTCTATACATTCATCTGGGATTCTTACAACAATTCGTCCCATATCTTCAGGGATATTGTCACAAGGAACACATCTTACTCCATAAATAAGACCATAAAGGGGGGCGGTAGTATTATGGTGCACAAAGATTAAGGAATGTTCCCCAGGAGAAACATTTTCGGCAGTTAATGTTGTGACGGAACAAACACCTGCAGCACTACCAATTTTGTTTTCTTCTGCAGGAGTGTCTAAGTAAACGTCAACTTTGTCATCGACAAAGATATCGATTTTTAAATGTGTACAGCGTTCTAGTTTAAATTTATGTCTATAGACAGAATTTATAGGGGTGTTAGTCGAGTTGTTCCATTGTGATGTGGGAGGGTAAATCCAGCATCCACCATTTTTATATATCCCTTCCCATGGAGAGAAAGGATCTGCAGATGTACCTTCGTGAGGAGTAGGTGTTGGTGGTAGATTACATACTCTTCTCCAACCTTTTACATCAGCATCTGAACAGGGTATTGCCATAGCAGGAACCCATTGATTCTCTGCATGAGTTAGACTTGTACTATTTTTTAAGACTTGTACTTCGCAGCCACTTACCATACAGTAATCGTGGTTGTAAGGGGCATATTCCGGGCATGGACAAATGCATTCACATTTCCCATCGTTACGGAATATGAGTTCTGCGATTTTCTCGTCTCCATGCCATTCAATCTTTTCGGTATCAAGAGATTCAGCAGTTACTCGAAGTGGCATTAAAGAGCGACCCTCTAAAATAAAGGGAACAACAGATGGATTGTGGGGGTCAATCATAAGTTCTTGACCATTCAGTTTGTATTTGTTATTACCAATTTGGAATTCAATTGTTGTTCCACTTAAGGTAGTGATTGATACAGTACGAGTAGTGCCATCCCAACCAATGGAAGCGCCTACTTCTTGAGCTACATAACGAATTAACAAGAACATACGGTCCCAACGGATAACAGGTGCTGCCTCCATTGGTCCTTTTTCTACATCATTGACCCAATACATTGTATTGTCAATCTGATACTTTAAATTCTTTTTACAATCCTCTGCTTCTTGCGGACATGATGGAGTAGCACATGCTTCATTGGAAGTAGCAATGCGGTTGTTATTCTCGTCAAATGCCACTACAATGTAGCAGTAACTGGTTCCATTTACAATGTTTTTTGTGTCTTTGTAAGAGGTTTCTTTGACGGGGAAATCTGTCAGTGGCATATCACTTTGATTACCAGGCCCTATACCTCTATAAATGTAGTAACTATGAGCATTCTCTACTTTCTCCCACTGGAGATAATTGAATCCACAATAACCACGGGCAGAAAGTCGAAAATGGGGAAGTGTCTCTGCGAATACTGTGAAACTGTTTAACAACAACAATAATGAAAGAATTACAGATAGAGCTTTAAAAAACCTTTTCATAAAGTACCCTCCATTGAAAGAAAATTCTTTGTGCCTGATTTTTTTATATTGTATTCATGACCCTTTGTCAATTTTCTAGCCATGAATTTGAAAAATCAGAGCATATTTATAATAAATGCGAAATTTGAATTGGTTCAATCAAGGAAGAAGAATTGATTTTTGGTGAGTTAACCTGCTGAGAGACAGGGTATTTATCTAATGAACAGCACTTTTCTTTGTTCATGATGCTTTGCAGATCGGATAATGTTGTCTCTGGATCTAGCCATTTTTCTAAGTAATCAGGGTGTATGATCACTGGCATTCGTGAATGGATAGGAGACACAATCTTGTCTGCGTTTTTGGTAAGAATCAATGCTTCATTTCGGTAAAAGCCTGCTAATCCAAGAATTGGTGAAATGGAAGAGAAAAAGTAATAAGGTTGTTTTTGTGTATCCCACTCGAAAAAGCCTGTTGCAAGAATGATACAACGAGTAGAGAAAAAATGATCTCGAAACATTTTCTTTTCATGTACAGTTTCGGACTTTGCATTGATGAGTAGTTTTGAGGGTCCATTCTGAAAAGAAAGTGGAATACCCCATATCCGCTTTTCCAGGTGTACTTTTTGCTGATAATTTACTAAGAGATAAATTTCGCTACGAGGAGCTATGTTGTACCTAGGTGGTAATGTAGAGAGCACAGAGATATCATGATCTCCAAATGTTGGGGAGGGGTTGGCTAGCGCAAATCTACCGCACATTGTTTTTGGTCATTTTTTGCCACAAAAACTCAGCAAAGATCTTCGTTTGCTCTGCATATAAGCCGGGTTGAAAATATAAGGTATAGGGAGGGTTGTAGAATCCATCTGCAGAAAATTCAATTGAGGAACCCGGTACAAAAGTGCCACCTGCCATGATAATGGGGTATTTGTAACCATGTTGTGCAAAGGGTTCTGCTCTGACATGCGAATCAATAGGGGAACATTGTTGAACCGCTTGTGTAAAAAGATCCATATTCTCTTTAGAATTGCACCGAATTTCAAGTACGATATCGAAATGCTTCTCGGTCCAATGGGGAGAAGTATAAAATCCCATTTCATCCATAAATGCAGAGAAATATAGATTTCCTTTTAGAGATTCCCTCACGGTTAATGGTGAGTGAAACAAACCTAATAAAATTTCATAAGTGAACCCAAGGTTTGGCATAAACTCATCACCTAAGCCAGGTGCTACAAGATGAGAAGCAATACGGTCAATGAATTTCTGCTTTCCCACGATGTATCCACCAGTTCTTGCGATTCCACCACCCGGATTTTTCATGAATGAGCCTGCACATATGTCTGCACCACACTCTATGGGTTCGATGGTTTCTGTGAATTCTCCATAGCAATTGTCTACAGCAATGATAGTAGATGGATGAATGGAGCGAATATTCTCCACGATTCTTTTGATATCTTTAGAGGAAATTGTTTTACGGTTAGAATAACCCCTAGATTTTTGAATCCAGCATAGACGAGAGTTTTGTATACTGGATATTTCGTCTTTGGTTAGCTTTGCTGTATCTATCAGGTTTATCTCGTTATACCTAACTCCTTTTTCTACAAGATTTCCTGGATATTGGTCTTGGATTCCAATGCAGCTTTTTAAGGTTTCATATGGAGAACCTGTTACACAAAGTAAAAGGTCACCTTGAAAAAGAAGGGCATTTAGAACAAGAAAAAGGGCATGAGAGCCTGAAGTAATTTGAGGTCGCACCAATGCATTTTCAGATTGAAAGATGGATGAAAAAACTGCTTCGGTAATATGTGTACCCTGGTCTCCTAAACCGTAGCCGAATCCTGGCTGTAATTGGTAGCTAGAGACTTTATTTTGCTGGAAAGCACGCAATACTTTTTTAAAACATTGATGATAGATATCATCAATCTCTTTGAAGTAAGGATTTAACTGTTCTTGGATTTTTTGATCAAGGTGGGAAAATGAGTCGGTTTGGGTTCGTATTTCTATCATTTTAAATCACGATACAACCCTTCAAAGTGAAGTCTTGAACACAATCTATGTGCACATGGACAATGTCCCCTTCATGAAGAGAGCACTCGTGTGGAAATGTAAACTGGACCAATCGATCTTCCCATGTTTTACCTATTGCTTTTTCTTCCGTAGCATTTAACACAAATACTCTTTTAGTTTGATGCAAAAAACGCTGAAGATTCTTTTGGTGATCCCTTTTGTATTTCAAGTAAGAGATTCAATCTTTTTTTCCAACACTCAAGGATTTGTTGATCAAATGTTGCAGCTTTTGTTTTGGGTCTGGGAGAATATACTGCACCAAAGACGGTATCAAATTGAACCTTTTCTAAAAGAGATAACGTATTTTGAAACGCCTTTTCTGTTTCCCCAGGAAATCCTACAATGATATCCGTTGTAATGGATGCATAAGGGAAGTAAGATCGTATCCAAGAAATTTTTTCAATATATTCTTCAGCCGTATAACCCCTCCTCATTCTACAGAGAATTTCGTTATCACCATGCTGCACTGGGAAATGAAACCGTTTCACTATAGAAGCATGATTGCGAACAACGTCTAAGACGCTTTTATCAAATTCTCTGGGATGGGAAGTTAAAAAATCTAAACGTTGAATACGTTCCATGGATGCGACAGTGTCTAATAAACTGGAAAAAGATATTGATGGGGTGAAATCCTTTCCATAGCAGTTCACATTCTGTCCCAAAAGGATAATTTCTTTAGATCCCTTTTGTAATGAAATGTGAATATCATCTACTATATCTTGTACTGGTCTGCTTTTTTCTCTTCCTCTTACATAGGGAACTATACAATATGAACAGAAGGAATCACAGCCAAATATAATAGGAATGTATGTAGAAAGAGGTTGTTGTTTTGCAGAGGAGAGTTTTTTTTGAGAGGGTTGAGTTGTATGAAAACCATTATGTTCAAGAAAATCCGAAAAAGAGGGGTCTACAATCGTAGAATTTAAAGCTCCATGAATATAGTCAATTTCATTGTGATGAGAGAGCTTTGACAATAAATCAGAAGCACACCCAACCACACACAGAAGAATTTGATCCTTAGTCCGTTTCCATTGACATACACGCCCAATAGCACTTGCTGCTTTTTGTACTGAACGATCGCGAACTGCACAAGTATTTATTATGACAATATCAGCATTTTGCATTCGAGAGGTAGGGTTGAATCCATATTGCTGAAGAATTTTCTCATACAAACTAGAGTCATAGGTATTCATCTGACAACCAATGGTTAGGACAAAATATTTAGTCTTCGTAGAGGGCATAATCTCCTCGAATATAGGTTGTTTTCGCAGATTCAATGTCAATATCTACATGAACATAAGAGACAATTGTTGGGCCTTTTGTTTCAACTTCAAATAGGGAAGGTCTTTGTGTTAGGTAAAGCTTGAATGATGATATCCGATTGTACTCCAATAACAGAGTGGTATGCACCACACATCCCTGCATCTGTGATATAGCCTGTACCTTGAGGAAGAATCTGAGCATCGTGGGTTTGAACGTGAGTGTAGCGTTCCAACCATGCAGGAAACTTTGCCATCCAGAAAAAATCCCATGGGCTTTCTTTCACTGGTAGTTTCTGCATGGAAATCGACAAAAATCAGGGGGGTAATCTCTCGGACTCTTTGAATTTCTTCTTCGATCAAGCGGAAAGGGCAATCAATTGGATTGCCCATGAAAATACGACCCATCAGGTTTATGACGGCGATGGATACATTTTCTTCCACAGGAATGATTTTACACCCAAAGCCAGGGGTTTTAGGCGGGTAGTTTAATGGTCGCAGAATGGATAACTCATCCATGTAAGGAATGATGTCTTTTTTTCGCCAGATGTGATTACCGCTGGTGAATATATCGATTCCTGCTTCTTTGAGCTCTAGGGCATGATTTTTCGAGATTCCTTTACCACCCGAAGTGTTTTCACAATTTGCAATAACAATATCATACTGATCGCGGTGATCTTGTAAGAATCTTTTTATGCCCTGTCTGCCTAATTTGCTAACAATATCACCCAAAAATAGAACTTGAAGGGAATTATTTTGCATACGCAACAGACCTGGTTTCTCGAATCACAGTGACTTTAATCTGACCAGGGTACTCTACTTCATTTTCAACTCGTTTAACGATGTCATAGGATAGTTTTGTAAGAAGGATATCATCTACTTCGGTAGGTTTCACTATAATTCTTAACTCACGGCCTGCTTGAACAGCATAGCTTTTGTCTACGCCCTGGAAATTGTTGCATATATCTTCTAGTGTTTCAATTCGACGAATATATGCTTCTACATCTTCTTTTCTAGCTCCCGGGCGTGAGGCAGAAATCGCATCGGCTGCTTGGACGAGTCCAGAAATAACTGAATTAGCTGGAACATCGCCATGGTGTGATGCTGCTGCATTCACAACTTCGCTGCTTTCACCATATTTCTTAAGAATTTCTGCTCCTAATATTGCGTGAGAGCCTTCCATTTCTTTGTCTACTGCTTTTCCGATATCGTGAAGCAATCCTGCTCGTTTTGCTCGATTCACGTTTTCCCGAATTTCTGCAGCCATGGCAGCACTTAACAATGCTACTTCTTTTGAATGATTAAGAACATTTTGAGAGAAGCTGGATCGATATTTCAAGCGTCCTAGAAGTTTTATCAGCTCAGGGTTCATGGTACGAATACCCAATTCAAGGAGAGTATCTTCTCCTTCTTGAAAAATAATGGTATCGACTTCTTTCTTTGCTGCTTCTACAAGTTCTTCAATTCGGGCGGGATGAATGCGTCCATCCAATATAAGCTTTTCGAGAGCAAGTTTTCCAATTTCTCGTTTGATGGGTTCATAGGAAGAAATAGTTACAACTTCGGGAGTGTCATCGATGAGCAAATCAACACCTGTTAAGCTCTCGAAAATTCTGATATTTCTTCCTTCTCGTCCAATGATTTTCCCTTTAATATCATCGCTAGGTAGTGGTACAACAGATATTGTGGATTCAGAGGTTTGATCAACACAGATTCGCTGAATGGCTGTTGTTACAATTTTCCTTGCAGTCTGGTCAGCGATTTCTTTAAAGTTATCTTCAGAAGCTTTTAGTCGTGTAGCAATCTCATACTTATATTCTTCCTCTATTTTTGAGAAGAGCTCATTTTTTGCATCGTCTTGAGATAATTGAGAAATCCTGTATAGCTCTTTGTCTTGAAGTTCAATTTTTTCTTGAATTTGATTTTGTGACTTTTGAAGTTCGGATTCTTTTTGATTTAGTGTTTTTTGTTTTTTGTCGATGTTCTCAATTTTCTTATCTAGATCTTGTTCTTTCTTTTGAAGATAGTTTTCCTTTTTTTGGAATTGCTTTTGTTTTTCATTGTTATCATGGTCATACTGGCTTTTTATCTTGTAGGATTCATCTTTTGCCTGTAGAACCATTTCCTTTTTAATTCTTTGCGCTTCTTCTTGCGCTATAGCAATGATCTGCTCTGCAGATTCCTGTGCATTCTTTTTACGTTTTTTTGTTACATTCTGATTCAGTACATAAATACTTATGGCACCAACCACAAGTCCTATGAGTATTCCTATAATAAGTTCCACTATTGGTTCCTCCGTTTAGAGGACCGATCAAAAACCTCGGTTGTAGAGAAAGGAAAGGATTCTTTGTTTTCTTTTCAATGGAGGAAGGTGTGCTAATTCTTGGTCTTTCTGTTTTGTTAGCACTTTTTTTATTGTTTCCTCTTCATTAATAGAGTAAAACCTTTCTATCATTTGGTCCACAATTTCTTGCGGAATGTGTTTCGTTCGTAGTACATACCGGATCTTAAATCGACCCCATTTTTTTTGTGTTTGCATTTCATGTATATGATACTTGAAAAGGGTTGTGTCGTCTAGTAGCAAACTGTTTTTGCATTGATCAATTGCCTCTGCACTTTCTTTCTCAGAGAAGTTTTTCGTTTGTAATCGAACCAAAAGTTCCCATGAATAATAGCCTTTTCTACTTAACAAACGAAGTGCAGTTTGAAAAGCATCAGACTTTTTTGGATTTGTCTTTTGCTTTTGCAGAAACATTCGATGAAGCTTCAGTGTCTTTTGGTAATATCATGCCAAAAGATTCTTTGACTTTTCTTTCAATTTCTTTCATTGTGTCAGGGTTATCTAATAAGTATTTTTTAACGTTCTCCGTTCCTTGTCCAATTTTCTGATCCTGGTAGGAGTACCAAGAACCACTTTTGTGGATTATATCTTTATCTACGGCTAGATTTACCACTTGTCCTTCGTGGGAGATACCTTGCCCATACATAAGTTCACATTCACAGTTTTGATATGGCGGAGCTACTTTGTTTTTTACTACTTTGATCCGGATGATTTGTCCAATCGGATCCGTTCCATTCTTTAGTAGTTCTCCACGCTTGGTTTCTAATCGAACTGAAGAGTAAAATTTCAGGGCTCGACCTCCAGTGGTGGTTTCTGGATTACCAAAAACAATACCGATTTTATCTCGTACTTGATTAATGAAAATTGCTGTGCATCTAGATTTATTCAAAACACCAGTAAGTTTGCGAAGAGCTTGCGACATAAGGCGAGCTTGTAATCCCATTTGTGCATCTCCCATAGCGCCATCGAGCTCTGATTTGGGAACAAGTGCTGCAACTGAATCAATCACGATACAATCAACTGCGCCACTACGAATCATGATTTCAGCTATTTCAAGTGCTTGTTCACCATAGTCAGGTTGAGAAATGACCAGATCCTCAAGTTCTACTCCTAGTTGTTTGGCGTAGGCGGGATCCAATGCGTGTTCGGCATCAATATATACAGCTTTGCCTCCAATTTTCTGGACTTCTGCAATGGCTTTCAGGGCAACTGTACTTTTACCAGAACCTTCGGAGCCATAGATTTCAACAACTCTTCCGCGGGGATACCCCCCTATACCAAGGGCAATATCAAGTGTAAGGATTCCAGAAGAAATGGCTTCATCGCTACTTTTCTTTTGAAAGTAGTCAGTATCCATTTTCATAATGGATCCTTTTCCATACGATTTTGTAACTTGCATCATTGCGGACTCTAGTGCTTTTTCACGTTCGTTCATAATTTCTCCTTTCAGAAAACAAAACTTCCTTATCTTATTTTATGGTTTTTTGAATTTGGTCCCATAAAAATTCGATTCCGGTTAAAACTGTTTGATATTTTATTTCTTTTCGCGGTAAAGTCGAAGAAAAATTGCATTCTTTACAAACAACAGTACCATTTGGGTTGGAAATTCCTATAAAGACGGTACCTACTTGACTACCTATTTCGTTTACACTCGGTCCAGCGTTTCCTGTGAAAGAAATTCCATAATCCGTTTGTAATAACTTTTTTACATTTTTTGCCATTTTTTTTGCTGTAAAACTAGAAATCACCCCGTGTTTTTGCAAACAATCCTGGGGTATACCCAATCGAGCAACTTTTGAAGCCATCGTATAGGATACAATTCCTTCCATCAGTACTTCTGAACATCCTGGAACATCGGTAAGTGTAGAAGAGAATAAACCTCCCGTAATGGACTCTGCAACACTCAATGTAAGGTGTTTTTGAGCCAAAAAAAGTACAACGTTTTCGGTTATGCTATACAATTTTACGTTGTCGATCATTGGACTTGGGCCTTCATTTCATCTGTAGTCACGTGGGTTAATGTACAATTCACAATTGATCCAATCCGTTTTTTTAAACGAAAAGGATTTCCATAGACAAAAATTGAAGGATCAACATCTGGAGCTTCTCGATAACTACGACCTATGGCACATCTCTTCAAAGAATCATATTGTTGGAGTAAAACTGGGAAAGTTTGAGAAATGTTTGTAGAATCTAGTTGGAGAGAAATAGATTCCTGTAAACGATAGGCTTCTTGTAGACGATTTTCTTTCACAGAATCCGGTATTTGATCCTTGAGTGAATACGAAGATGCTTCTTTTTCGTTCGAGTAAGCAAAAAAACCAACACGATCAAGTGGTAATTCTTGTAGTTTTTTGCACAAAAAAGAAAAGTGTTCTTCTGTTTCTCCGGGATAACCAACGATAAAGGTAGAACGAAATGTCATAAGAGGAAAGTCTTCTCGCAAAGCATATATTTTCTCCATATATGAAAAACCGTCTACGGGTCGATTCATTTTTTTAAGCATTTCAGGATGATAATGTTGCAATGGCATATCAATATAGGGGACAACGGACGGGATGGAAAAAAGGTCATGTAACTCTGAGTACGAAAATTGGTTGGGATACATGTATAGTATCCGAATCCAAGGAAAAAGCTTAAGTTGGCTGATCGAGTGTACTAAGGACAAGAGATTGCTTTTAGGAGTTAAATCCATCCCATATCGGGAAGTATCTTGTGCTATAAGAACTAGTTCTTGGACAGGAAAATGATTGGCTATATAGCGACATTCTTCTAAAAGAGCAGATTGTTGAAAACTTTTATAGGCCCCCTTGATAGAAGGGATAAGACAATACGAACACCGACGGTTACATCCTTGTGCAATCCTTAAATATGCATAGTGAGAGGTGGAAAGTAAACGATGGGTTGGTTTACTTTGGACTGCTAAGTATTCTTCCACTGCTTGAATTGGATCTTGATGTGGAAGCAACGTGACAGAGGGGTAGTGTTGTTGAATTTCATTTGGAAAACGGTATGCATAGCAGCCTAGTACAATGATTTGATTCTGATTAACCAAGTAGGTATCGAGTATATCTTGAATAACAGATAGGCCTTCTTCTCGGGCTATCTGTAAAAAGCCACAAGTGTTTATAATAAAAAGATCCGTTGAAGGTGATTCTGGAACAACCTGAAAACCATTTTCGGAAAACAATGAGGCAATTTTTTCAGATAAAACTGTATTTTTTACACAACCCAAGCTGATTAGTGAAACAGATCTTGGGTTAGGGAATGTCTTTTTCAAAGCGTCTTGAATCTACCACAATACCCCCCTTGAGGGTATCCATAAGAATGTATTGTTCAGGTTCTAGAAGGATATCTAAACTGATAACTTCGCCCTTTTCTCCGATACTATTTACCAAAAAACCGTTTATGCGAAGAGAAATGATACCAGCATTACCTAAATGAACCTGAAATGAATTGTCACACTCATAAGAAGCTTTGTTAATACTATTTTTTAGTGTATAGGCATTTTTGGTAACGCCATCTACAACTGGCTTTACCCAGCAGCTCTGCTGATTGGACGTATCGGCAAGGATTTCTACGATTAACACGTCAAAAAAAGGTTCAGTGTTTGATATCTGATCAATCTTATCAAGAGATTCTTCGAGGGGAATTGTTAAATCTTGATCGATCGATGGAGTTTGGGTAATGTCTGAAGGGTTGGTTAAGGTGTCTTCGGGACCCGAAGAGATTGATGAGGGTGTTGGTGTGTTATTGTGAGTAGAGAATATCCAAGAAGTAATCCCCCAAACAGAAAAACCCACAACTAGTGCTACAATAACCATAATGACAATCCATTTTAGATTTGCCTGAAACAGCGAGGGAAGAGATACAAAAGTATTTTTTGCAGGTTCTTCAATGGTCTCTTCTGGTGCAATTTCATCTAGGTAACGTTTGACAATAAACACTTGATCAAGCCCCAAATAATCAGCATAAATCCGTAAAAAACTTCGCGTGTAAACAGGATCAGGTATTTGATTGTACGTACCATTTTCAATGGCTTCCAAGTATTTCCGACGAATTTTGGTATCTTCGGATACTTGATCTAATCCATATTCAAGTTCTTCTCTTTTTTTCTTTAAAATTGATCCAACTTTGTCCATACTAGTATTGTAGCACTTTCTTTGGGTTAGTAAAATTCTCCGATATTATGCTTTGAAGACTTCTTTGTAGACGTCTTTCAAATCTTCAACGATAACAACATTCAATTTTTTAAGAATATCTTTGGGGATTTCAATCAAATTCTTTTCGTTTTCTTTAGGAATCAATACTTTTTTGATTCCTGCTCTTTGTGCTGCTAACAATTTATCTTTTAAACCCCCGATGGGCAAAACCCGACCAATAAGAGTTGCTTCACCTGTCATAGCTATGGATGGAGAGACAGATTGATTTTTCAATAAGGAAATAAGAGCTGTAAATATAGCTATACCAGCTGAAGGGCCGTCTTTTGGAATAGCTCCTTCAGGAAAGTGAAGATGAATATCTTCTTTTTCCAACACTTCAGGATTTATTTTAAAGTACTCTGTGTTGCTTTTGATATAGCTTAAAACTGCAGTAGCAGATTCTTTCATGACTTCACCAAGTTGTCCTGTAAGGATAAGCTTGCCGGTACCTTTCATCGAAATTGCTTCAATGAAAAGGATTTCTCCACCAAACTGAGTAACGGATAAGCCAGTTGCAATACCCGGACCGAAATCTTTACCTGCGACTTCATGGTGATTTACAGGTACCTTTAGGTATTTGAGTAAATCGTCTGGTGTAACTTTAACCTTACGGAAAGATTTTGAACTTGCCTTTTTCATTGCAATCTGGCGGAAAATTTTACCGATTTGTCTTTCAAGGTTTCGAACACCAGATTCTCGAGTGTAGTCTGAAATGATTTTTTGTAGTGTTTCTTCAGGCATTTCAATATTGGATTCTTTTAATCCAGTATTTTCGAGTTGTCGAGGAAGTAAGAAATCTTTTGCAATGTGGAATTTTTCTTCGTCTGTATAGCCAGGGATATTTATAACTTCCATACGATCTCGTAGAGCGCTTGGAATAGTGTGTAAAACATTCCCTGTTGTAATGAAGAACACGCTTGATAAATCATAAGGGATTTCTAAAAAGTGATCGCTAAAACTTGTATTCTGTTCTGGATCAAGAGCTTCGAGTAAGGCAGAAGAGGGATCACCTCGAAAATCATTTCCAACTTTATCAATCTCATCAAGCAAGAAAACAGGATTTTTTGTTCCAGCATTTTTCATGCCTTGAATAATACGACCAGGCATTGCCCCCACATATGTACGCCGATGTCCACGAATTTCAGCTTCGTCCCGAATTCCACCCAAGGATATGCGTACAATTTTACGTCCCATTGCTCTTGCCACTGATCTACCAAGAGATGTTTTCCCGACACCAGGAGGCCCAATTAAGCATAAGATGGGGGCTTTAATTTTGGTGCTCAGTTTACAAATCGCTAGGTATTCAAGGATTCTTTCTTTTACATCCTCAAGTCCATAATGATCTTCATCCAATGTTTTCTTTGCTTGTTGAAGATCTAATACATCATCTGTACTTTTTTCCCAGGGAAGAGCCAGAATCCATTCAATGTAATTCCGAACAACTCCTGATTCAGCCATCATAGGGGGCATTTTTGATAAACGGTTAATTTCTTCATTTAATTTTTTAACAACATTTTCAGGGAGTTTTCTTTCTCCCATTTGCTGACGATACTTTTCGATATCATCTGCAAATTCTCCATCCCCTTCCCCTAGTTCTTTCTGGATAACTCGTAATTGCTCTCTAAGGTAGTATTCTCGTTGAGTCTTGTCGAATTTTTCACGAACTTCAGTATCAATCTTTTTTTGAAGTTTTAAAACCCCAATTTCTCGTTTTAAAAACTCAATGAGTCGGAAAAAGCGTGCTTCACCATCCAGTGTTTCCAAAACTTCTTGTTTTTCTGAGACTGGAAGGATGATGTACGAAGAAATCATATTGGAAAGTCTTTCCATATTGGATATGTTGGAAAGGTCTACGTAGTTTTCAGGGGACAATCTTTTATTGAGCTGATAGTATTCTTCGAAAGAATCTATCAATTCTTTTTTTAAAGCATGTCTTGTTTCGGATTGAATATCAATCTGGTCGAATGGATTCACTTTTGCAACATAATAATTGTTAGTTAACTCAAAATCAGTGATGGCGACACGGGCAAATCCTTCAATGATAACCCGCAACGTTCCATCTGGTACTCGAATGACCTGAAGAATTTCTGCTCCTATACCTATTTGGTATAGGTCTTCAGGTTTTGGATCTTCTGTGTGTTCGTGCTTTTGCGTAGTAAGAACAATGAATCGATCCTGACGAAGCGCTTGTTCAATTGCATTAATGGATTGTTTTCTAGCAACTGTCAAAGGTTGTACGACATTTGGAAATAAAACAACGTTGCGTACAGGTACCAACGGTGCTTCTGTAAAGAAACTCATATCATCATTGGGTGTAATCGTTGTTTTTGATGTGTAATTTTTCATAAATACCTAGATAGGCATTCCTCCTTAAAAGATTCTGTCTATCAGACCATATTTTTTTGCTTCTTCTGGTGTGAAAAAACAGTCTTGCTTTGTATCAGAAGAAACTTTCTCGATGGATTGACCTGTATGTTTTGATAATATTCGATTAAGGGTATCTCTCTCTTGTTGAAGCTGATGGGTATAGATATCTACATCAGTGGCTTTACCAATGAGACCCCCAGAAGGTTGGTGGATCATGATACGGGCATTTGGAAGAGCAAATCGCTTCCCTGGAGTGCCTGCAGCTAAAATAATGGCAGCAATAGATGCACTTAAACCGATACAGATCGTTCGAATTTCCGGTTTTATGTACTGCATAGTATCATAAACTGCTAAACCTCCTCGTAGTACTCCACCAGGACTATTAATGTAGATTGATATATCTGATTTCGAATCCTCGGCTTCCAAAAAGAGTAATTGAGCAATGATGGCATTTGCAGAATTCTCGGATAAGTAATCTCCCCCAATAAAAAGAATCCTATCTTTTAAAAGGCGGGAATAAATATCATATTGCCTTTCTCCTTGTTCAGTTTTTTCAATTACCTAAGAATCGTCATTGTCATCCTTTCTAAAAGCTTTTAATCTGTAAATGTTACATGAACCGTTTGAATGATGTAGTTCATCACTTTTTCCCGAATCATGTGATCACGAATCAAATTTTCTACATGTCTCATGTCAAGTTTTTTTGGTCTTCTTTACTATATGTTCCCAAAACTCTTTCATTTTGCCAATAACCTCTGCATCTTGAAGAGCTAAATCTGGTTGTTCTTTATAGAGTTGACGTATCATATGTCAACCTTTATATTTTGTTTGGCTTTGGTTCCAATTGTTTCTTAAAATCTTCTAGTTTGATGTTGTTACTCTCTAAAAACTATCCATGGTGAGTTTTGATTTACTAAGCTGATCTTTGAAGTGATTGAGCTCCATTTCAACATAGGAATTCAATAATGATTCTGGGATAGTTCCAATTTCTGCTTTATCTTCAAGATATTGAAACACAGCAGTTAGCTGGTTGTCTTCTTTTCTCTTTTCGTAATCTTCTTTTTGCTTCTTTATGTAGTCGATTTTGAAAATCTTCCAGATTCATCAATATTTACTTTTTCCAAAAGAGATTGATCCAAGACTGGCACTATTTTCTTTTTATAACTAATTACTTGAACCTTAAATTGCATGCTTCTGGCTGAGGTTGTATAAGGTATAACGGTGGTTTTTCCAGGTGCACACTTCATGATTTTGTCATCACTGTCTGGAAACAATGTGTTTTTCCCAAGCTCAATAACTGATGGATTGCCAGTTACTTCAACTTCATCAGCATTCTTTCCTTCAGGAACTTCGGTGTATTGAATGATTGCATAATCACCGATTTGAGGAGCACCTCTATGGGTTCCCAGGTAGCGTGGATATTTAAAAAATTGGTCGATTTTGCCATTGTACAGTTTTTCTTCGCTAGGAGGATTTACTGCCTTAACGGATATCTTTGAAAAGTCAGGAAGCGTTACTTTTGGGTATAATTCAGCTTTTAAGCCGATAGAGTAAGATTCATTTTCAATGGGTAAATCGGAATAATCTATTTTTGGGTAATCGACATAATCGTCTTTTTTTTCTTTAAGCATGAAACCGATGGCTTGCTCAGCGATACGATACATTAAATCTTCGTAAAAGCGGGTGTAATTGATATGACTTTTTACTAAATGTAAGGGAGCTTTTCCTTTACGAAAACCAGGTATGGCGATAGAAGGAGCGTATTCTTTGTATAAAGATTGAAAGTGAGACGCAATTTCTTCTTCAGTGAAATCAATGTTCGCGTTGACGGCAGTATCTTTGACTTCATAATTCGTAATTTTCATACTTCCTCCTAGGAATTTCTTGATTTAGCTTATATACTTATACTATACCGAACATTAAAGTCAAATGCATAACTATGGGTTGATTTTTACCTGTGTTTGTGTAAATTATTACAATTGTTTGAATATATTGAAATAAAATGGCATTTTTATGCTGTTTAATGACAAATTGATTGAGGTAAAATATGACGACACATTTTTATACTGAACAGGAAGTACCGAAGAAATGGTTTATTATTGATGCAGACGGTAAAATTTTGGGTCGAGTAGCCAAAAAAGCTGCTCAGATCATTATGGGAAAAAACAAGCCCGAATATACCCCAAATGCCGATGTAGGTGATTTTGTTATTGTCACCAATGCGTCCAAGGTAAAACTATCCGGTACCAAAGAATTAAACAAGATCTATTATAGACACTCCAGATACGTTGGAGGATTAAAGAAAACTCCTGCTTTCCGTCAACGACAAAAGATGCCTCCCAGATGATATATAAAGCCGTTTGGGGAATGGTGAAAAATGGTTCTTTAGCTAGAAAACAAATGAAAAAGTTACGCATATTTAACCAAGCTGAACATGCACGAAGCTCAGAAACTAATGCGTATTACTACGTTATAAGGAGATATCAATATGGCAACACACCCAATTCTAAGTACCGGTTATAGAAAAACATCCATTGCAAGAATTGTTTTGCGTCCTGGTTCAGGAAAAATACGTATCAACGGGAAAGATATGAAAGACTATTTTGTATCTGACTTACAGCAAAAGCGACTTATGAGCATTTTTCATCTTGGAAAAAAAGAAAACCAATTCGACATCCGTGTAAAAGTTCATGGCGGAGGATCGTCCTCCCAGGTTGTGGCTTGCTGTCACGGCATTGCTCAAGCAATTGTTGAGTTTGATCCCGATACAAAATCTGTGTACCGAGAGAAAGGGATCTTAACCCGTGATCTTCGTATTAAAGAACGAGCAAAAGCCGGACTTCGTGGTGCCAGAAAAGATCGTCAATACCGTAAGCGTTAAGAATTCATATGGAGTTTGTCTCCGACGTTGCTTTACGGAGCTGGATTCAACAATATATTCTTGAATTCTCTGATCAATTTGTAAAAACAGAGGTCGACACCGACTTGTCGACCTCTTTTCTTTTTCAGGAACGACTTCTTTTTTTTGTTCTTGAGTATGCGTATCAATCTTCTATTGATAGAAATTCTGTTCATCATTATCTTTTTTCCCTTTCTTCTCTGTGGAAAGCCGTAGTCTTGTTTGGACATTCTTATACCTATTCCATGGAATTCAAAGAGACAAAACTTGCCCTAATGCAAGCTGATTATCATTTAGCTCAAACCGCTCAAGCATTCGGTTGTATCGAAAATCATGGAAAAATGGAGCACCTACTTCAAGAAACAATGTTTTCTATCACAGCGAACCTGAAAAACCAACCAATTGATATTCAACAAGAACCAAAGATGCTAGATTCTATAAAATCCTGGGAAATGTTTCAAAGAAAACGGTTTCTTCCCATACTTTTATTCTACATCAATGCTCTTCAACTTTTCTATGAGCTTCCCAATACCCCCGTGGATAGAATTTGCCAGCATATTTATAATCTTGCAAGTATTTCGGATCCTATCTATACCGTTTCCCAACAGAAGAATTTTTACTATAATGAAATTATCAAGACTACTCCATGGAAGGTACTACATGTCAACAACCAAAATACTAGAAGCTCGTTCTATCTCCCATTCTCTTCGAGAAACTCTGAAAGAAAAAATTCATAAAATATCCCCAGATAAACCCTGTTTAGCATCAATTTTGCTAGATGATTCACTCGATGCACGCAATTATGTAAAAAATCAAGAAAAAACTTCTATTAAGCTGGGGTATGATTACAAATTGTTTTCAATGGCAGATTCTACAGAAGATGATGTTCTGTCATGTCTCGATGAACTGAACCATGATTGTAATGTTCATGGCATAATCATCCAACGACCCGTGCCAGGTCGATTATCTTTTCATGCCTTAGCTGAGAAAGTGGCACCCGAAAAAGATGTTGACTGTATTCACCCCTATACTGCAGGGATGTTGTTTCAGTCTAAACCAGTGTTCTATCCTCCAACTCCACGTTCCGTGATGATGATTCTTGAGCACTATCAAATTGATATTGAAAGTAGAGATATTGTCATGATAGGCCGTTCTGATGTTGTTGGAAAACCACTATCTATGATGCTTCTTGACAAGAATGCAACTCTGCAAATCTGTCACAGTCGAACATCCAATTTAACTGAAAAATGCAAACAAGCCGATATAGTGATAGTGGCCGTTGGAAAAGCGAAATTTCTGACCAAAAAAATGGTCCGACAGGGTGCTGTCGTCATAGATGTAGGAATCAATTTTTTCGAAGGTAGTCTAGTCGGAGATGCTGATTTTGACTCTTTGGTTTATCATGTATCTGCTATTACTCCAGTACCGGGAGGAGTAGGAACTCTTACTACATCAATTCTACTCCAAAACACTTGCAAGCCTATACCCGTCAAATGACGTGTAGATGAGCATTTTAAATACTCCCAATCAAACCAACTCGTTAGGTGGTTTATACATCCACATTCCATACTGTTTATCAAAATGCAATTACTGCGATTTTGTGAGTTATCCCCTTGATGATCATTTACCTATGTACATTGAAGAACTCATGAAAGAAATGGATCTCCGCAGTAAGGATTATACCGCTCTTGAGATTGATTCTATTTTTTTTGGAGGAGGTACTCCCTCCCTTCTTACCTCATTTCAACTCAATACACTATTGGATAAGATATATACAACTTATCGGATTGCCAAAAACTGTGAGATAACGGTTGAAGCGAACCCAGATACCATTCATCCATCTTTATTAAAGCAATACAAAGAAATCGGTATTAACCGTATTAGTATAGGAGTTCAAGCTTTACAAGACTCAATTTTGCAAAATATCCAACGAAGACACAATGCAAATCAAGCCATAAAGGCGATTCATTGTGCACATGAAGCAGGTTTTTCTTCAATCAATTGTGATTTTATGATGGGACTCCCAGGAGAAACAGACTGTAGTATAGTAGATATGATTCAGCAGATTGCTCAACTTCCTATCACGCATATATCCATGTATTTTTTAACCATATCCAGAAAAACCCCGATTGCGCGACTACTACGAACCAAAAAGCTTGTTATTCCATCAGAAAAGCAAGCTATACGTCACTGGAGCCAAATGGTAAAAGCCCTAAAAAGCATGGGTTTTCACCATTATGAAATCTCAAATTTTGCAAAACCATCCTTCGAATGTAAGCACAATTTACATTACTGGAATTTGGATTCATGGGCAGCATTTGGCTTGTCTTCTACAGGTTTTCAAATGCTTGAGCCATGTACAAAGGCTTACCGATATACCAATTTTACATCCTTCTTGCAATATACTGGAGCTCTTTCCCTGCAAAAGTTACCCACTGGAAAAGCAGAAAAGCTAACAGAGAAGCAAATAGAATTTGAAAGAAACATGTTACATTTTCGCTTACTTGATGTGGGAATCCCCCTGATGAGCGTTCCCAAGAAGAACAGACGAGTTTTGCAAGAGTTTTTTGCGTATGGATGGATTCAGTTGCAATACAAACACCCTTTTCTAGACACGACTACAGGACTTATTTATCATTCGCCCCGTATTGTACTGACTGAAAAGGGTGTAGTATTGTCTAACGAGCTTATAACCCGTTTATTATATAGCTAGACGTATTACTGTAATTTTCGAATCACTATTGTTTCGGTTTCTTTTATCCAATCTACTTCCGCTCCAAAGCTTTCTGCGATAAATCGAACAGGCACAAAAGTCCGTCCATTCTGGATGACGGGAGGAGCATCCATTTGGTGAATGGAAGCATTCACCATAGCAATTGGGTTACCTATTTGCATGCTAATTGTAGTGTCATCTGTTTTAATCACTATTGTTTCGGTTTCTTTGAGCCATTCCACTTCAGCACCAAAACCTTCTGCAATAAAACGAACTGGGACAAATGTCCGGCCTTCAATAATAAAAGGTGGAGCATCTAAAACTGCAATTTCTTCATTAATAGTGGCAGTTTCTTTTCCAATAGTAAGCTTGATCAATGTTTCATGCCAGTTGTAGATTGTGATTGTTTCTTCTGTTCGATTTCCTAAAGCATCGCTTGACGTGAAAGTAATTGTATTGTTACCCATTTGAAGGGGTACTTCTACTTGGAATAGATCATGTACTAGTTTTGCTTCAATACCATTCGCTTTGACAATTGATTCCGGTTCTGTTCGTCCCGTAAAGGTCCACGTATCTTTGTCAATCAGTTTTTCCTGAGGGAGATTGATAATCAGAGAAGGTGGGGTGGTGTCACGAGTTACTTCAACAAGTTTTTTCACAGATTGGTCTTCGTAAGATGCTTGCACTAAAATCGCATTCATACCCTCTTCGAGGCGTATACCATCAAATAGAAATGAACCATCCTCTCCAACAACAATTTTTTTGGTTTGACATGTAATGGTAGCTCCAGGTGAGCTAATACCTGATATCTGAATCTCGGATTGTTTGGTAGGAGATTTAATGGGATCAAGGTCCAAAAATAGTTTCACCTGTTCAGGGAAGACAGGGATAGTGATGGAATCACCGATCAAGTTTTCTTTTGAAACTCGAATTGTAATTTCCCCAATTTCAGTTGGTTTAATCGTGCATCGAAAGATACCGTCTTGATTTGTTTTGCCTGTTTCCCATACCCCACTGCCATCAACCTCAACGGTTGCTCCTTCTACCCGTCTTTGAGTACCAACCTCTTTAACAGTGATTGTCAGATCTGTTTTTGTGTTTTGGTGTACCTTGTCTGGTTTGCATTCTATCCCCTGTCCTTTTACTGAATCTAGATAGAGGATTTTTTCCAGTTTAATCTGGTAAGGACCATCTGTTGATGTGTTTTTAAATACTGCATCTACCCACACAACACCTTCACCTAAACCAGTGGGAGTAAAAAGCATTGTGGTGACAGCTTTTCCATCAATCCAATTCAATCTTCCATAGATAGCTGCTTCACTTTGGTTACCGCTTAATCCAATAATTCCTTCCATGGAAGGAGAGAGATCTCGGACATCGCCGGGAGTGATTTCAAACAACAAATGGTTTTCTTTGCCAAACACTAGGTCATAATTATGTTTGCTATAATACTCTTTGCCTAGTTCTTGGGATGTTTTTGCATTATAAATCTTTACTCCTGGTTTTCCAGACCCGATGATACGAGAAGGAATGCAATCAAAATCTAAAGCGAATACATGATCTTTTTGATATCTTGTGCGGATCTGAGTTGCTGAGGAAGAACTGATGGGGGGACCCCCTGCTACGTCTCTTCCACCGTAAGGATTACAGGCAACCAAACCCCCTACACTTGTGATGTCTTCAGAGAAAATGTAAAAAGTGCATCCTCCCTGGCGATCAAATAACAAGGAATCATGGTAATCTAATTTTTCATCATCGTTTAAGTCAGCAATTAAATATCCACCAGCTTTTGCGGTGTTGTAAATAGCTCCTAATCCCCAACCTTCAAAAGGTGGGGCAAAATCAAATTGGGGATCCAGTTCAAATGTTCCATCATCCCACTGGACGTTGGAGGTAATGTAATAGGATAAGTAATTTGTTTTTACGATGTTTCCATACTGGTCTAAATCACGAACATGAAAATACGACATTTCAATCATTTCACGATTACCAGTGTCAATCTTTCCGTTTCTGTTGTAATCAACACCCAAGTGCAGATAGTAGCGTTGGTTTGTGTCGGTGATAAACATGGTGTCAGTATTGTTTAGAGAATAGAATCCACTTTTTCTGGATACGGGGCTATTCTCAAAATTTGCACATTTTGTCGTAAAGGGAGTAAATCTGGCAACTTCGGTAGCACCGTTACAAATATTCACATCTCGATCAATACCCCGAATTAGCTTACCTTGTGCATTTCTTGCATAAGCAGTAATCTGGTATAACCGATTATCCCCTGCAGTCATAACAAAATCTGGATTTCCTGGGACAGTAAATTTTGTTCCGTTTGGATCTTCGGTGTTCATGATCTCATAGTTCAGATCTGGAGAAACAACTTCAACCCTGACTGCGCCTGCAGCCTTACGGTCGGGCGTGAAAGCTGTTACAATAAAGCTTCCTGTGTCATTTGCACAGAATCCTTTAAAAATATAGATTCCTTCGCTAGCTTGGCGAAAATCTATTTCAATAGGACGAAAGCCAAATAAACTATCATTGTCCTCTAGACTTCCGTCATCGTTGTGCAAATCTGTTCGTACCCAGTAGTATTGACCGATTTCGTCTGGATGGGAATCTTTAAATAGTAGGTTCCAAACGGCTTCATCTTCAACTTGGCCACCAAGGGTCAGATCGACTGGATTCCCAGCTTGATCGGATATATAGATCGTGAAAGGTTCATCTGGATCGATCATCTCGGGTACACAACCCGCAGTTAGTGGTTGTGGAGAATAGGTTAGTACAAGGGAAGTCGCTGCTTGTGCATGTGGAATCGAAAAACGCACAAAACCTATACTGCATACCATCACTGCTGTGGTTATTACGGCTATCCATTTTTTCATTTGTTACCTCCAGGGTAATTAGTTTCATTACATCTAGTAAGCAATATGGGAAAAGTTGTTCATTTTATTTTCGTTGAAGAAGAGCTTTTCCCAAATAAAAAAATTCCCCCAAAGGCTAGCGGTAAGTAAAATGTAAACAACCGAAGCAAGAAGACAAAAACAGGAGAACTCCCCCCGATAAACATGGAGTAAACATAGCCAAGTCCTACTTCTGCAATTCCACTTCCTCCCGGACTAGGTAAAAAAGATTGAAACATATAATAGGCAGCCTGTAACATTGCTAAATAGATAAAAGGAGCT
This sequence comes from Caldisericia bacterium, assembly GCA_040767255.1. Lineage (GTDB taxonomy): Bacteria > Caldisericota > Caldisericia > UBA6126 > UBA6126 > JAGLCW01. The sequence goes on along the minus strand of JAXGOZ010000002.1, from coordinate 154,878 downwards.
TCAAGATGCAAGGATCGAAAAATTGGATATGGGAGCGTGAAAAGGATGCTCCAGAACATCAAGATAAAAAAACAAGTAGGGAATAGCCAGGATTTCTTTTTTAGTAAAGGCTTCATTGTTAAAGGAAAAGAAAGAAAAGAATCACCAACATTGTTCATGGAATTTTTCCATCTTGGCACAAGTCTTCCTAACCAGCTGAAAAATCCAGAGAGTAGATGTCGGATTTGATTAGCAATAGAAGATTGGTTTAATAGTAAGACATAACCAAGAAAAACAGCACCTCCATACGAGAAAAGAATGAAGGTTACTTGTCCATTAAAAACATCTTTCATGTAGATGGCCAAAAAAATGGAGATAATAGATCGAATAACTCCATTGATTGTGCTTTTTAAAAGAATAGATGGAAGCCCTATCTCTACAGAAATATTGTGTTTTGACAAAAAGCCAGTTAATGCTGGTATCATTCCAGCTTGAAAGGGTGTGATAGCACCAAAAAAGAAAGCACTCAATGTAAGTCGGAAAAGAAGAATTACAGAAATCTTCTGTTCGTTAGAACGTAGTATGAAATACAGAGCAGCTGCATCACAAAACCACATCAGAATGAATAAAAAGAATGCGAGTAGGATCCAATATGGTTGAAGGTCGAAAATAGAGAACTGACCTGCTTGATTCCAGAGATAAACTATTCCAAGAAGGCTAAATAGACTTGCTAGAACAAACCCAATCCATTGTTTGTTATTCACTTAAAACTTCCTCTAAGTATTTTAGAGTTTCTTCATGAATGGATATTCTACGGACTAATTCTTCCCGTTTTTTTGGTGATATTGATGTAGCTGGCTGTGAAGGCACATAAGGACAATCAGGATGTGTATATACACCATATGTACCTATTCTTTTTGCCAATTGAATAATCTCTACTTTATCATAGGTCAGAAGAGGTCGATAAAGGGGCATTTGGATTGTAGAAGTTAACTCATATAGGTTGGAGAGTGTTTGAGATGCAACTTGTCCTAGATTTTCTCCTGATACAATCCCAAGGCAAAAAGTTTTTTTGGCTATGGTTTCCGCTGCAATATACATCGATTTTTTGCAATAAATACACTGAAACGATCCAGTACCCTTTGATGCTAACGTTTGTATAAACGAGGTGAAAGGAATTGTAAGTAGAGAGACAGTAGCGCCTGACCATGATTCCAATATTTCTTTGTAACGAACGGGCGGATCTTCCCCTAAGTGAAGCAAAAGCAATTTACAGCCTCTTTTCGCCATAAGCCAAGCTGCGACAGGTGAATCAATGCCCTTGGAAGTGAGAGCTACTACTTTTCCCTGAGATCCATATGGAAAGCCACCTGGTCCCGGTATGGTGTGGGCATAAATATAGCAATTATGCTCTTTTGCATCAATGTGAATGGTGAATGCGGGGTTCTTGAGTTGTACTTTCCATGATGGGAAAAAACTTGAGGCTTCGTATTCCATTGTGTAATGGGACATTGCAAGGCGTTTATCTTTTTTTGCTTCAATGCGATACGATGCAGGAAGGTACTCGCCCAGTGAATTTTTTAGTAATTTAACAGCTGAACGGATGGATGGAATTGTAGGTTGGCATTCGATAGCTGGACTCACAGAGTGAACACCGAATGTATTGGCAATATATGGAATGAGTTCCGAGTATAAGGTACCATAAAGGTAAAAGATGTTTTGGCGCAAAACGAGTTTGTATTTTCCAGACAAAGGGGTTTGGTCTAATTTCCATCGCAATCTTGACTCTAGGATTTTTTCTAATGTTTTTCGTACTGGCTTACTTTTTAGGTATATTTCACCATATCGAATGACCAAAACATCATATGCCGATTGTAGATCGATCAAACAAAAAACTCCTTCATAGATGAAAACTAGTTTTCGTGGATCTTCATGTCAATAATCTGATCTGTACTTAGGCTAGGTAGCTGCGTGTAATATGAAAAAGATTCAAGAATAGCTTGAAGTGGTATAAGACCAATCAATTCTGTTTCTCGTATAGAAACACCCCACCTGGCTGCTTCTAAACGAATGATCTCTATCAATCGATATAAGGGGAGTTTTTTAAAATTCAGGATATTCATGGAAACCTGTACCATTGATTTTTCGTCAATGTACATTCCCATTGCTTGTAGGTGCTGTAGTCCTCCACCACTTTCTCGAAGAGAATTTGCAATGGTAGTAGCGACACTAAGATCTTGAGTATCCAGGTAGATGTTGAATGCGACTAAGAATTCTCTTGCACCAACAGCTACACACCCAAAAGAGGGGTGTTTTTTTGTTGGACCAAAGTCGGGTTCCCATTTAGATAGTTTTATCTTTTCATCAAAACCTTCAAATTCTCCCTTACGGATGGTAGGTAATTTGGTGCAATGCTTTCTTTTGGCAGAATTTGCATATAGATATACGGGGATATTGAGTTCTGTGCCAATTTTTTCCGCTAGTTCTTCGCTGATCTGAATACACTCTTCCATAGTGGTTTCTCCCAATGGAATGAAAGGAATGACATCCACCGCACCTATTCGTTTGTGAGTTCCCTGATGCTTGGTTAAATCAATAAGTTCAGCAGCTTTTTTAGTAAGAGCAAATGCCGCTTCTTTCACTTTTTCAGGAGACCCCACAAAGGTGATCACAGATCGGTTATGATCAGGATCAGATGAGTAATCGACCAGTTTAACCTCATCAATCGAACGCACTTCATCAACGCAAGCTTCAATAATTTCTTTATTGCGTCCTTCAGATATATTCGGAACACATTCTACTAATTTTGACATATCATTCCTCCTATGAGTTGTAGTTGGGGTATTCAATAGTGATGGTTTGCGTAGAGCCATTCCAGCTTACTTTGCCTTGTAATTGTTCTGTGACAAAGCGTAAAGGAATAAAAGTTCTACCATTTTTAATTGCTGGGGCAACCTGGTCTGGTAATGCAATTTCCTTGCCATTAACCAGGCATGTTGGTTTGTTTATCCAAAGGTGGATGATTTTGTCATATTGAGTTAACTCAATCTTTTGTTCTTGTGCGAACCATTCAACGTTTGTTCTCATATTTTCAGCAATGATTCTTAAAGGAACAAGTGTTCGGCCATTCTGAATGTAGGGAGCAGCCTCAATAGAAGTGGAACGTTCGTTAATTTTGACTGAGGTAGAACCTATTTGAAGGTGGATGAGAGTGATTTTTCCTTGTCGGATTGGAAATGATAATGTTTGTGTGACAGCGGTCTTTGAAAAAAGCAATGTATCACGCAAAGAAACATTCAAAAAGTCGATGCTGACTAATTGATCTTTCTTAGTTGCAGTTTTTGCAATAAATGTGAGAAAAGCTACATTACCACTACCACTTTCGCCTAGTTCTTTGCGGGAATAGTTGATAGAAACCTTACCCTTTGATGGAGTAGTATTAAAAAGAATATCTTCTTCATTACCGAGGAAGAAATCTCCTTTTTCAACGTTTTTCAGATAAAGCAAATCTGAGGAGTATCGAAGAGTAAACCCAAATGATCGAATTTTATCAGCGTTCTCTACACGAACTGGGACAGTGAATTCCTGGCCATCCATAATGTTTTCCGGTTTCTCCATCGATAATATGGTGTCTTTCCCTTTTTCCTGGATGACAAGGACGGCATATGCTTCTCTCTCGATGTCACGTTTACCCGAAAAAGCTTTGATGGTTATTCGATATTTAGCAGGTTGAGCTTCTTCTGTTGTATCAACAACTAAAACGATTTCTCCAGGTGGTTGAACCTGAGATTTGTCAAACCATCTAGCAACACCTTTACAAGAACAAGGAAAGCCTCCAGCCGAAAACGAAACTGGATCGTGAAAACCCTCTGTGCTGATGACTTTAACTTTAAACTGGCAGCTTTCTCCAGGAGATATTGTTTGTACTTCATTTTCGATTTCAATATGAAAGTCGTAATTTTCAGAGGCATACACTAAGATATCTCCATTTTCGGTACCTAAAAACAGTTTTCCATTTGAGATAGCCATACCTGCAGTAATAGGGCTATCAAGTTTTTCTGAGAAAACCTCAGTTCCATCAAAGGAATCCAAAGCAACGATAGATTGGTCTTTTCCTGCAACAAAGACTACTCGGTTGGCAGCTACTGGAGCAACCGTACAATTGGAGGTGTCGTATGACCACATTTCTACACCAGTTCCTGCACTAATACCAACATATTTATCAGTCACCCCCGCGCACAAAATACGGAGGTCAAAATAACAAAAACTAAAGGAAGTAGAGAAACTTTTTGAATACTCTTTTTTCCAGTATTGCCTACCTGTAATGTAATCATATGCATATAAATTGCCATTTTTATCCCCAAAATAAATGGACTCAGTACCAGCAATCGGAGGACTTGTAATGGGAGCATTCACATAATAATTCCAGTGTTTTCTACCATTTTGGCTATCGATACAAGCAATTTGTCCCCTATCGGTAACCACGTATATTGAGTTGAACTTTAAACAAATACCTTTTGTAATGGGTTCATGTAAATCCAATTCCCAAATGGTTTTTCCATCAAGAGCATTGAGTGCAAATATTTTTCCATCGACAGAAGCGACAATAAGATACCGATAAAATTTAAGCAATGGTGCTTCAACTGTAGTTTTCAAGTCTCGACTCCACAGAATAGTACCTGTTTTTGCATCCAGACAAAACAAGTTACCAGCCTCTGTTATTGCAAAAAGATCAATATTGCTGATCATCATGCTGCTTTTAATAGATTTTCCAAGAGATTGGCTCCAAATCTTTTCACCACTGAAAACTGAAGCACAACCAATTGTACCCTGTAAAGTTGAATAAAAAACCGAATTATCGTGAACTAAAAGACCACCAGAGAGGGTTTCTCCGATGGGTATGCGAAGTCTTTCTTGCAAGGGAAAATACAATGTTTCTTTTACCATGCCACTTCGAGATTCATCTTTTTGGTATGCATACCATTCTTCGGCAAAAATCGTATGAAAACAACCAAAAAACAGGAAAAAAATAGCTAACCAAGCTATTAGATGCTTCTTCATGAATAACCTTCCTAACGTGTACCGGATTTGTCACCTCTTCGAAGTACGTGAGGTTCTTTGTCAATAATTTCGTGAGTTTGAGATAATTTTACAAACTTTTCTTTTGGAATGAAACCATATAATAGAGTATTGGAATATGCCCAAGTATATTTCCCAATAACAGTACCGGGAAGGGTGGAAACGTTGGATCCAATACGCACATAATCACCGCAAACGAGACCAAATTTGTCATGTTGTGTTGGTATTGTCTGGTCTTTAATAAGTAGTTCTACTTCTTTTTGGTCAAATCTTCGATTGTCAGTAGTAGTTCCAGGTCCTATTCGAGCTCCTTTGCCAATGATGCTGTCACTTACAACTGCATGAGAGGAAACCTTCACATCGTTAAAGAGAAGCGAGTTTTTTACTTCACAGTTGTGACCCAAAACGACATAATCACCAATGACCGAATAAGGTCGAATCAAGCTACTGCTTCGGATGATACAGTTGTTTCCTATCCAACAGGGACCCTGTATACTGACATATTCATCCACAATCGTGTTTTCACCAATATATACAATCCCTTTTAAAATAGCAGATTGTTGGATGAATCCTTGTATTTTACTTGTATGAAAAGAAAAAAGTGAATTTTTTAATTTTAGCAAATCCCAAGGATGTACAGCATTGTCTATTTCAAAGGGACACGCGTCCAAATCTTCAAAATAATAGTCTAAAGACAGTTCATTCATTGAAATCCATCCTTTAGTCTTTTTGCTCTATTATAATGACCTTTGAGAAAGTTACTATGATTCAAATCGAATTCCACGTTCTCTTTTTTTCCATAATTCTATAGTACAATAGAGTTTCAGAAAGAGAGATGAAGGTGGATATGAGTAACATAATAAAAACTTTCCGATGGATTTTTGTTTTTTTCATACTGTTACCTTTTTTTATCGAACCCTTTTCTTTTCTCTATTCGAAACATGAACCTCTCCTTGCCACTCATCGTCCCAATATCGGTTGTCAGATTTGTTGTGATCCATTCTCTATGGTTTCTGAAGATCAAATTAGTAGCGCTTGGTTTCAAGCTATTGAACAATTGTACTATCAGAAATCTGTCACAATCGATAAGCCACTTCGAGATTTGTCTATTGAAGAGCTCCGAATAGAGTTTGATGAATGGTATTTTCATCAAGGTTGGGAATACCATTTGCAAGATTATGGCTGGGCTGGGAAAACGGGAACTTGCGAATATTATCATTATGATCCTTGGGATCAGTACTGCTGGGAATATAGTATTCGCGAGTATTTACAACCCGTAGAGGGATATGTGTATCTAAGAGCAGTAAAATGTGATACTGTGCGAGTTGAAATTGAAGCTCTTCAGCTCATCCATTGTTTGATAAATTGTAAGACTCGTAAAAAACTCCAAAACCAGGGTTATCCTGTTTTCTTTTTTGTCATTCCAAAGCTTTATCCATATAATGAATTTGTATTCTGTCATAAGGAGGAACTATGCTTTTAGATAATAAACCCGGACTGGTTGAGTTATTGATGGGAAACCAGGCTGTTGTTCGAGGTGCATTGGAGGCTGGTGTCAGTGTTGCTTGTACATATCCAGGAACACCTGCTTCTGAAATTGGTGATACATTTGCAAAGTATGCAATTGCCGCAAATTCCTATTATTGGGAATACGCAACCAATGAGAAAGTAGCATTTGAAACTGCATTAGCTGGCAGTTGGTCAAATTTGCGATCCATTGTTTCCATGAAGCACGTAGGTATCAATGTTGCTGCAGACGCCCTTTTATCCATGACATATGGTGGATCTGTAGCAGGATTAGTTTTGGCCGTTGGTGATGATCCTTCTTGTTTTTCATCCCAAAACGAGCAAGATAGCAGAAATTATGCCCGTTTTGGAATGTTTCCCTGCATGGAGCCTTCTTCACCACAAGAAACGAAAGATATGGTGAAATACGCCTTCGATCTATCGGAAAAATTTCGACTTCCTGTTTTACTTCGCCAGACCACAAGAAGCGCACACTGTTCTGGTAATGTAGAATATGGACCCATTCCTGAAAAAAGAAATGAACCCGAATTTACCAAAGATAAACTGCACAAGGCTGTCCTACCTTCTCATGCATATCAACTTCATCCTGACTTAATTTCTCGTTTCCACAACTTGCAAGAATTTATCTGCGACTCACCATGGACGAGAATGACCCTGAAAGGGAAATTTGGAATTATTGCCAATGGACTAACAGGGAATTATGTTAAGGAAGCACTACGTTATGAAAAAATGGATGATGTCAGTTTTCTTCATTTAGGAATCACCTATCCCTTACCAGAAAAAACAATGCTCAGTTTTATTCAGCATTGCGATACTGTACTGGTGGTTGAAGAGCTTGATCCCATTACCGAGGAAACGCTAAAAAGATTGGCATATGATCATGATGTAAAAGTAAAAATACATGGTAAAAATGTTCTCCCAAGCACCTATGAATTCAATACAAAAATAGTACATGAGGGCATTTTGAAGGTTCTACAGAAAACCTCGACAGTATCTTTTGATGGAGAACCTTTACCAGATAGTTCTAAAATGCCTCCCCGATTCCCCGTATTGTGTCCTGGCTGTCCCCATCGATCAACTTTCTATGCGATTCGGAAAGCAGATCCAAAGGGTATTTATCCAAGCGATATTGGATGTTACACACTCGGCATTCAACCGCCATTAAATGCTGTAGATACTTGCGTATGTATGGGTGCATCTATTGGTGTTGGATCCGCACTGGCACATTTTAATAAAGAAAATGTGTTTGCTACTATTGGTGATTCAACTTTTTTCCACACTGGTTTACCAGCTTTAGTGAATGCACTATGGAACAAATCCAATGTCAATATCGTCTTAGTGGATAACAGTATTACCGCAATGACCGGTCAACAACCAAATCCTAGTTGTGGTTTTAACTCTGTATTTGAGAAAATGGATGAACCCATTTATCCTGAGAAAATTGCCGAAGCGATGGGCGTGAAATTCATCCGTGTTATTAACCCCCTGAAAATTAAAGAATCAATCCAGGTATTTAAAGAAGCAGCAGCCTTTACAGATGGCCCTACTTTCATTGTTTCTCGTGCTCCCTGCTGCATGCTTTCTGGTTACCAGAAACAGACTCCAGTAAAAATTGATACCGAAGCCTGTATTGGTTGCAAAATTTGTACTTCGAAATTTAGCTGCCCTGCGTTAATATGGAACGAGACTTTAAAACATCCTGTTGTGGATACAGACTTATGTAATGGCTGCAAGGCATGTATTGAAGTTTGTCCATCCGGAGCTATTTTAGAAGGAGAGGAGTAATACCATGAAAGAATATAACATTGTAATGTGCGGTGTTGGTGGTCAAGGAACAGTTCTTGCTTCTAAAATTATTGCTCAAACTGCAATCCGTAATAATATGAATGCACGAGTTGGGGAAACCCATGGTATGTCTCAGCGTGGCGGAACTGTTATTTCGCATGTACGTATTGGCAGTGAAGTGTATGGTGCATTAATCCCCGAAGCACAGGGCGATTGCATGTTAGCATTTGAACCAGTTGAAAGCCTACGATACATGAATTATGTCAAAAAAGACGCCTATGTCATTGTGAATGAACATCCGATAGTACCAACATCTGTAAATGCTGGTTTGGCTACTTACCCAAGATTTGAAGAAGTAAAAAAAGAGTTACAAAGAGTAACGAATAACATTATTAGCGTAGATGCTTCTAGAATTGCTTCAGATGCAGGAGGAATAATTTCTCTCAACATGGTCATTTTGGGGATGTTTTCTCAAATACCGAATTGTCCCTTCTCCAAAGAAGAGATTAAAAAATCGATCGAAGAATTAGTAAAACCAAAATTCATCCAACTGAATCTAAACGCATTTGATCAGGGGGCTAAAGTAAATCATTAACCTATAACAATACAGGTGATTGTTTTGGTAACACCGCCGATGATTTGAATCTCATCGCTGACAATTTGTCCGAGTTTTTCAAATCATCGGCTTCTATATTGATGATTAAATCGTACGGACCTGTAACTAGATTTACTTCTTTAACACCTTTAATACCACGAATTTTGTTTAAAGCTTCTTCTGTTTTACCTGCTTGGGCTTCAAGCAGTACATAACCCTGGAAATCATATGGATCCTCCTAGAATTGTATTGGTTTCTAGTATAGTGTTTTTTATGGGAAATGCTTTGTATATATCCAAGACTTTCTATAATAGTAAATTGTTTTGTCTGTTGTAGGAGGGTGTTATTTATGGAACTCTACACAATATGGTTGTTACTACCTTTGTTGTTTGTTGCTTGGTTGCTGATTGGCAGGAATCATAAGTATTCCTACTATGGTGCTGTTAGTTTTATTACTGCAGCATTAATGATGGTCATGATTGTGTTTTTGTATCCTGGTCATCAATCAGTTGATCCAGTATTCATTTTAGCGAACCATGGTCCATTTCATTTGTCCTTTACCATGGATATGATGGCATGGATTGCATCGTTGTTTTGTCTGATTGTATGGTTGTTTTCTTCTCTGTATTCCATTCATTATTTTTCTGAAAAAATTGACAAAAACATTAAGCGATACCAAATCTTTTCTTTGCTTAACCTTCATTGCGTGCTGCTTATTTTCAATGCAGACAATTGGGTAACTTTTTTTATTTTCTTTGAGCTGCTACTTGTTGTTTCGTATGTTCTCATTATTCACCATCAAAAACCAGAGACGTATGCAGCTGGCTTACGGTATGTATTTTTTCAAATCATTGGTGGGTTGTTCTTTCTTAGTACCATTATGATACAGTACTCCCTTGTGGGTTCTACGGCTTTTATACCAGGTGGGTATGCTGTATTAAGTGAATCATCTTTTTTTCTGGTCTTATTTTGGGGCTTTGTTATTGCTTTTGCTGTAAAAGCAGGTCTTTTTCCTGTTCATATCTGGCTTCCTGAAGCCCATCCAGTGGCTCCTTCTCCTGCATCTGCACTTCTTTCAGGTATGGTTATCAAGACAGGCGTCTTTGGTATTCTTCGAATGGTCTTGGAAACCTTTGGTGTCTGCAATCTGATTGGTGATGTATCTGTAACAATTCTTCTCATTCTAGCAATCTTCACTATGTTTTGGGGATCTGCGATTGCTATTGGACAGATTCATATTAAACGAATGCTTGCCTATTCCAGTGTCAGCCAAATGGGATATATTGTGATGGGTACAATGTTAATGTCTCCTATTGCACTGTTGGGAGCACTTCTACACATGTTGGCTCATTCCATGGTGAAGTCCTTACTATTCATGTCTTCAGGCACAATGATTCATCAAGCAAATACATCAGATGTGACAAAATACGATGGCTACGGTCTTCGTTCTCCTATAGTCTTCAGCGCTTTTACTATTGGAGCTTTGTCCATGATTGGTTTTCCTCTTTTTGCAAATTTTATTACAAAATGGGCATTGGGCGTTGGAGCAGTAGAAGCCATTCAAATGGGATACGTAGAACCATGGCTTGGAGGCCTTGCCATTGGGATTCTTCTTTTAAGCAGTATTCTAAATGCCTTGTACTATTTACCCATTATCATACAGGGTTGGTTTCATTCTCCCCAAGGAAATGAAGATGAAGACCATCCTTTCAACGAAAAACCACCTCTTCCTCGCTATAAAACACCCTATACGGTTATCATTACGATGGTTGCTCTAGTTGTTTTGATACTTGCTTTTGGTATATATCCTGGACCCATCATTAATGTTTGCCGAGATGTCATTCAAAGTGTAACACCGCTGAACTCTTGTCCCGTTTTGTTCTAATGACTTCATTATCCTTTGGTGTTACAGAGTATACACTCCTTTTCTTATTTCTTACTATTCCTCCTTATGTTGCATCATTGATTTATGCCCTGAAGTATATTCACGGTAGAAAAGCAGAGTTCTTTACTTTTTTCTTCTGACTTTTATTGGCAATGTTCTGATTTACTTCACAAAGAATATTTTACCCTTTTAATTGTATATGAGTTTGTTTCACTTGTTAGTTTCCCCCTCATTTTACATGAGCGTATAAAAGAATCGTTCACAGCAGCAAAACTCTATTTCATGTTTTCTTTATTGAGTGGTGTACTTGTTTTAGGTGGAATCTGGCTTGTTCAGATGCCAGCATATCAAGTTTTGGGAGCATTATTAATGGGATTGGGATTCCTGGTGAAAGCAGGAGGATTTCCTTTCCATGTTTGGTTGCCCGAAGCTCATCCGGTAGCTCCACCCCCAGCCTCTGCCATATTATCTGGTTGTATCATCAAAATTGGTTTTTATGGTATGATGCAGGCTTTTGTGTTGGTTCAAGTACCAGCATTATATGGGTATTTGTTGTTTGGAATCTCTTTGATGACCATGTTTTTTGGTGTAATTCAAGCTTTGCTGCAGTCAAACGCAAAACGCATGCTGGCATTTCACAGTGTATCTCAAATGGGATATATCTTGATTGGGCTTTCATTGTTCCTTATCTTCCAAAACACAGATGCTCTGGCAGCTTCAATTCTTCATGCTGTGAACCATGCATGGTTTAAATCCGCTCTTTTTTTAACAACGGGAGTTATGGTACTGTATTTTGGTACTCTTGATATGTATTCAATGAGAGGATTATTGAAAAAGAAATGGTTGGTTACTCTGCTGTTTCTTGTCGCAGTAATGGGTATTTCGGGAGTGCCTTTTACCAACGGATTTATTTCAAAAAATGCTCTTCATGAGGAGTTGATTCTTCATCATTCTACATTGTTTGTCTTCGCTGAGTCTATTTTTTTATTGACGGCAGTTGGTACATTAACCTCCAACTTTAAAATGTTTTATCTTTCTGCTTTTCGATCTGCACAAGAGCGATTTCGCTTACGTTTTGACTGGAGAGAAGTCCTTCCTTTAGGATTACTTGCGGTTTTGATTATTGCTTTCGGATCATATTCCCATCTTTACAATAACATTTTACCAGCCGACCTGCATTCTTTTTCCCATGTGATAGAAAATCTTTCTCTTCATCACTATGGCTTTACCTTTTCTCTCATCGACTTTTTTTGGGTTTTATTGGCTGGCGTGCTGCTTATTTTTGTAGGTTTAAAAAAAGGATGGTTCCATCTTCACATTCCCTACTCATGGACGGCATTGTCTTGGTGGTACCACCTTTACAGGGCTTTTATGAGTTTTTGTACATCCTGGTTGCAAAAAGTGGAAGATGCAATAGTGCATCGATATGATGGCTGGATCACCTATATCGCTAGTCCTTGGTTCCACTCTTGTCAAGAGATTGCTATTATGTTTCCAAAGCAATCTCTACCTTCTTGCAAACGCTTAACGACCAGTTGCAACACACTTGATTGTAAAGTGGATCACCTTTCCTGCGGTATTGTTCCTGGGACAAAATCCTGGACTCATCTTACTAGTGAAAAAATATGTAAGATTGATGATCAAGTCTGCCATTTATGGCACCAAGTGAAAAGTGCTTTCCTGACGCTAATGGATAAATCCGATAAAGAAGATCAAAGAAATGCCAAACGATATGCTTTTATGGTTACACGGGTTGGTAAAATTGTTATTATTGTTACAATACTACTTACAATTGGTGGATTTATACTTTTTTTAATCGGGATTTGATCATGAACATTCATCGAGATGATTTTCTAAAATGGTTTTTAGTACTGATTTTTCTTTTTGTTGTCCCATTATCTGCCCGACGTGTGGTTATTGAGGATGGGATAACAAAGACATGCTATTTGACGTACTATCGCAGATTACCAAGTTTTTATTACAATTCATGCAATCTTCGAGATTCTGTGTATCAAACTCCGCCAAACCATGTGTTGTACGACGGGTATATATGGAATATACACGCTCCCCATGATTGAACCAAAAAAATCACTTGGACAAAATTTTCTTCACGATAGTCACATCGTTCACAAGATTAAAAATGCATTGGATATCCAACCAACCGACCAGCTTTTGGAAATTGGACCTGGTCTTGGGGCACTGACAAAGGTTCTCTTACCAGACTTCAACCGCTACGTTGCAATAGAAATAGATCCAAGATGCATTGAGCAGTTGCTTCCCCTACAAGAACAATACCCCTCTTTTCACCCAATTTTGGGGGATTTTCTTTCAATCGACCTTTCACCGTGGAAGAGATTTACTAAAGTTGTTGGTAATTTACCATATCATATTGCTACTCCAATCATGGAAAGAATTGCTACGTGCTTAGAACCAAAAAAGATAGTGTGTATGTTTGCTAGTGGAACAGCGGATCGTTTTATCGCAAATACTGCATCTGTTCATTACTCTTCTGCCTCTATTATGATGCAATCTTTTTTTACTATGAAAGAAGTATGCATCGTACAACCAGGTTCTTTTTTCCCACCTCCTAAAATCACCTCAAAAGTAATATCGTTTGAGCCCAAGACTGTTCCCATTGCATCAACCCTGTTGTTTACGAAATTTGTACAAAAAATTTTTTCATATCGAAGAAAAACTTTGTACAATGCCATAAAGAATTCATTTTCACCTCAAATTGCTGAGTATCTTCAATCCCATGTTGACCTTTCAATGCAAAAAAGACCTGAAATGATTTCCAGAGAAGAATATCAGGAGTTGTTTTTACGATATCAGGAGTTTCAGAAGTGAAATCTTCACCTTCTCGTCCAGCTTTTGCTAAGCTGAATTTACAGCTTCATGTCACAGGTCAAGAGAACGACGGAATGCATGTTTTAGATATGGTGAATGTTCAGATATCGATTCATGATGACGTATGGATAGAGATCGGACCAAAGCGGAGAAATAGTATTTATATCCTTACTTCCAGCAACTTTATAACACCAACTAAGAAAAATCTACTTTACAAAGCTTGGGACTGGTATACAACCACCACGGGGATTCCAATCAGTGTGAAGATTCGTCTTCGTAAACGGATCCCCATTGGATCAGGAATGGGTGGAGGATCTTCTGATGCAGCAACACTTTTAGAAACTCTAAACAACTATTTTCAAGGATTCAAAAAGGAAGAGCTCATCCAACGTTCTATTGAAGTAGGGTCGGATGTACCCTACTTTTTGGTGGGAGGATTATGCAGGATTCAAGGAACGGGACAATATATTCAACCAATTCACGAGAACTCAGAACTTGCTGAGTTACATACAACTGTCTTTTTTCCCCGAAAAAATGTCTCCACAAAAAAGGTATACGCATTGTATGATCAAAAGAAATTTGCTTTTTCAAAGGGACTGTCTGATTCACTGGAATTGCTTCCACCCTACAATGATTTACTCCTTCCTGCAACAGAAATACAACCTCGGATAACGGAATGCCTAACTCATATCAGAACAACTAAACCTGTGTATCATGGAATGAGTGGAAGCGGTTCTGCATGCTTTGGATTGTATGCAAACTACGAAGATAGTATGAAAGCTTTAGATTTTATGAAAAGTAAAGGATATTTAGCATGGCGCGTAAAAATAAAACAAAAAAACAATTCTTAAAAAAAGACAAAGAGAAGCAAGGAATAAATCCGGGCATATACGTTTTAGTAGCATCCATCCTATTTTTTATTGGATTATTTTACCTACATTCACATCCGGAGCTTTATTTAAAACCATCCGACGATACCCCCAAATTCCTTCACATCATCAATGGTCATTCCCAAGAAAAGCGTATCTTCGAGATGAAAGAGGATCAGATCATCATGGAAGAGGGAGCTCTAGGAAAAGTCCAAATTGTTGTTGAAAAGGGAAGAGCATGCATTATGGAATCTACTTGCCCAAATCAAACATGTGTAAAAAGCGGATGGATTTCAGCTATTGGAGAATCGGTTACATGTGCACCCAATCAAATCTTGATACGCATTCAGAGTTCTACTGAATCCATTGTACCGGAGTTTTATTCCGAATGAGCAAAAGCAGCGATTGCTTCGATTTCAACTTTGCAATTCTTTGGTAGTTTCCGTACTTCTATGCAAGCTCTTGCAGGAGGATTAGTGTGAAAGTATGTACCATATACTTCATTGATTGCTGAAAAATCATTCATGTTTGTAATAAAAATTGTGGTTTTAATAACATCATCATAGGTAAGTCCTGCCACTGTAAGTATTGCTCCAAGGTTTTTTAGTACGAGATCGGTTTCTTCTTCTGCAGAAGAAGGATTGTATAAACCTGTAAAGGGATCTAAGGGGATTTGACCGGAAACAAATAAGAGTGACCCCATCTGAACTGCTTGAGAATAAGGTCCAATGGCCTTAGGTGCTTTTTCGGTTTGAATACATTTTTTCATGTGTTTTCTCCTGTTTTTTTCGTATAGTATTAGGGAGAAAAAAACAAAAAGCAAATTGTATCGAAAATTGGTTTCGGTCGAAATATAACTTGACGAAATCAAGTTTTGAGGTATGATAGCAATTTGGATATTTGTAACATTGAATTAACCATATGGAGGAATCTATGTACGCAGTTATCGAGACTGGTGGAAAACAGTATAAAGTCGAAGAAGGTCAAATTCTTCGCATCGAAAAATTGGATCATGAAAAAGGAAACGAAATCAGTTTTACCCCTATTTTAGTGGGAGGGGAAGAAGTACTTGTAGGCGATAATGCAAAAAGTTATCAAGTACAAGCTAGTATCTTAAAAAGCGACGAAAAAGCCAAGAAGATTTCTGTGTTTTTTTACCGCAATAAAACGAATGAACACAAAAGACGTGGTCATCGACAACATTATTCTGAAATTAAAATTACTTCAATTGGGAGGCAAGCATGAAGCGTAATGTAATCATCATGGGCGCAGCTGGAAGAGATTTCCACAATTTCAACGTTTTTTTTAGGGACAACGAAAACTACAATGTAGTTGCTTTTACCGCCACACAAATTCCTGAAATCGACGATCGTAAATACCCCAAAGAATTATCAGGTCATTTGTATCCACAAGGAATTCCTATTCACCCAGAAGAAGAATTACCCGAACTTATTCAAAAACACGATATTGATGTTGTGGTATTTGCATATTCCGATCAACCTTATCAAAACGTAATGAATAAATCTGCTCTTGTAAATGCTGCTGGTGCAGATTTTTGGCTTATGGGATACAACAACACTTCTGTGAAATCGACCAAACCCTTACTATCAGTTTGTGCTGTCAGAACTGGTTGTGGAAAATCACAAACCAGCAGAGAAGTAGTACGCATTTTTAACAAAATGGGTAAAAAAGTTGCTGCTATTCGCCACCCAATGCCTTATGGTGATTTAGCAAAGCAAGCTGTACAAAGATTCGCTTCATTGGAAGACTTAAAAAAACACGAATGTACTATTGAAGAAATGGAAGAATACGAACCATATATCGCCATGGGTGCTGTTATTTTTGCTGGCGTTGATTACGAAGCAATCTTACGCGAAGCAGAAAAAGAAGCCGATATTATCTTGTGGGATGGTGGTAACAATGACTTCCCCTTCTACAAATCCGATTACAAAATCACAATCGTTGACCCAACCAGACCCTATGACGAAATCTCCTATTATCCTGGAGAAGTAAATGTAAGAATGGCAGATTGTATTGTTATTAACAAAGAAGAAACTGCCAATCTGGAAGATATCAACGATGTTCGAGACAACTGCCGTGCTATCAATCCAAATGCTGTCATCATTGATGCAACATCTCCATTAACTATCGAAAATCCTCAACTTCTCCAAGGAAAAAGAGCTTTGGTTGTAGAAGATGGTCCCACTCTTACACATGGTGAAATGGATATTGGAGCTGGCTACTTAGCAGCACGTAAATGCGGAGCCGAAATTGTAGACCCCAAACCCTATGCTGTCGGCTCAATCAAAGAAGCGTATGAAAAATATCCTCAACTCGATGAAATTATCCCAGCCCTTGGATATTATGAAGAACAATTGAAGGAGTTGGAAGACACGATCAATTCTGCAGATTGTGATGTAGTTGTAATTGGTACGCCCATTGATCTCAGCCGAATCATAAAGATTAACAAACCTTCTGTTCGTATCGGTTACGAACTACAGGAAATTGGCAAACCTACTCTTGAAGATTTATTAAAAGAAAAGTTCAATAAATAAGGAGTGATCATATGCCCGGCTTATATCAAGGAAGAAACTTTGTATCCATACACGACTATACAGTAGAAGACCTTCAACGCATATTTGACTTAACCAAGCTTCTGAAATTGGAAGAGCACACCAATCAAAGAAAGCCTATACTAAATAACAAAACATTGGGGATGATTTTTGAAAAATCATCTACCCGTACTCGAGTTTCTTTTGAAATTGGTATGAATCAAATGGGCGGAAAGGCTATTTTCCTTAGCAGTAAAGATATCCAATTAGGACGAGGAGAAACCATACCCGACACTGCCAGAGTGTTGAGTCGATATGTCGATGGTATTATGGCTCGTGTATTTTCTCATGACACCATCGTTCAATTAGCAGAACATTCTTCTTGCCCTGTCATCAATGGTTTATCAGATTTTCTACATCCCTGCCAGGCAGTAGCTGACTTCTTCACGATGTACGAAAAAAGAGGATACTTAAAAGGTTTACACCTCACCTATATTGGTGATAGCAACAATGTATCCAACTCACTTATGATGGCTGCAGCCAAAACAGGTGTAGACATCACAATCTGTTCTCCTGGTGGATTTACTCCCTGTGATCAAATTATGGAGTGGTGGAAAATAGATTCGCCTTTGACCGGTGCTACACTTACAATCATTTCTGATCCTACCGAAGCAGTTGCCAAAGCTGATTTCATCTATACAGATGTATGGACTTCTATGGGTCAAGAAAAAGAAGAAGAAGAACGTAGACGTATATTCAAGCCCTATCAAGTAAACGATGAGCTTTTAGCAAAAGCTTCAAAAGATGTCATGGTACTACATTGCCTTCCAGCACATCGCGGTGATGAAATTACTGATTCCGTGATGGATGGACCAAAAGCCGCCGTGTTCGACGAAGCAGAAAATCGACTACATGCTCAAAAGGCAATTATGGCATTACTTATGAGTTAACATGTACGTTCATACTGGTCAGGACACATATGCAACTGACAAAATGATGGAAGAAGTGTTCCATGTGTCCCCCCAACAACTCATGGAAGTTGCGGGGAAAAATGTTGCTGACCAGATTATGAAATATTCGGACAAACAAGTCCGACATGCTTTGGTTTTGATTGGACCGGGCAACAATGGTGGCGATGGAGCCGTTGTTGCCCGGTTTCTTATTGCACGCGGTTGGAGAGTGCAAGTAATCCCAGTTTTCTCCCCTAGCCATTTCAAAGGTTCTGCAAAGGACAATTTCCAAACACTACAAACTATTTGTCAAAATCCTGTATTCCACTCTCAAATATTGGAACCGTATTGTGAAAGTTCTCAAACCCAAGATTTCCTAGCTTCATATCTGAAAGAATATCCCAGAGCAGTTATTGTGGATGCAATCTTTGGAGTTGGTTTAAAGCGACCCATTACAGGAAAAGCTGCAGAATGTGTTCATGAAGTGAGTGCATCTAAACAAGTTGTTTTCTCTATTGATATTCCGTCTGGAATTAGTTCTGATAACGGAACTGTGGTAGGAATGAATCCTTCATCTGCAATCCACGCAAACTATACAGTGACATTTGAAGCACCTAAAGTAGGACATTTGTTGTATCCTGGTAAGCATTATACAGGTACCCTTATTGTAACCAACATAGGAGTGCTTCACCAAGCTTTGCATTCACCCACTCCTCTTTGGACAATGTTAAAAGAAACCGATCTGGCTTCTTTTATCCATCCTCGTACATCTGATTCTTACAAAGGATCTTTTGGACGAGTGATTTCTATTTGCGGATCCCCTTTGTATCAAGGGGCACTCACACTATCACTACTAGGAGCATTACATAGTGGAGCAGGCCTAATAACAGCAGGTTACAAAGAAACAAATACAGATTGTTTGAAAAGTCGTGTAATTCCGGAAGCCACACATGCCAATCCTGTTAAAAATGGAAAGTATACTTCTCTTTCGACGGAATACATTCAGCATCATCTATCTCTCGATAATGTTATCTGTATTGGTTCAGGTATAGGTCGGGAGGAAGATGTTCTCGATATGACTCAGGCAGCATATCGCACCCTGCCAAACCCTATGGTTGTAGATGCTGATGGACTATGGGCGATTCGGAATATTCCACAAGAAGCTTCTGGGATTCGTGTTTTAACACCACACCTTGGTGAAATGAGTTATTTAACAGGCCTCACGATTGATACTATTCGAGATCACCTTGTTGAAACTGCATTAGATTATGCCTCCAAATGGAAAGCAATTGTAGTTCTGAAATCATCCACCACACTAGTGGCAGACCCGCAAGGTTCCTGCTATATCAATGCTTTTAGCACCTCGGCACTTGCTAAAGGAGGATCTGGGGATGTACTTGCAGGTACCATAGCAGGTTTTCTTGCACAAGGTTATTCAGCTACGCAAGCCTCCATAATTGGTGTTGCCCTTCATAGTATAGCTGGATTAAAGATGGAAAAAGACTGTACATCGTGGGCAGCTTCTCCTACTCATTTGCCACTGTATTATCGTTCAGTATTCAAACAAGTATCCTGACCATGAAGTATCTTCCTCGGTGCGTATCCTATTTCATTGCATTTATTTTTTGTTTTTCCTTTTTTTCTTGTGCTTCTCAAAGCCGCTTTGTAACCAATGTGATCGATGGGGACACCATTGTAACAAGCGATGGTATGCGCATCCGATATATTGGATTGAACACTCCCGAAAAAGGTCAAAAGTATTATCAAGAAGCCTTGGAATTCAATCGAAAATTAGTTCAAGGAAAAGAAATATTTATCGAATTTGATGAAGAAAAGATAGACTCATTCGGCCGCAGTTTAGCGTATGTCTATGTTCAACAAGAAAATCCTGTCTTCGTCAACGAAGCTATTTTGAAAACAGGATTTGCAATGGAATTCTACCGATCTCCAAATGGCAAGTACCGAAAAATTCTGAAACGGGCAGAGGAAGAAGCGAAACGGCAAGGTTTACATTTGTTTCAACCCTCACCTTATCAAAACTCTCTTGTTGTCTATGACTTTCAGTATGATGCCGAAGGAGACGACAACCAAAACATTAATGGGGAATGGATTGTACTGGGCAATACTTCTTCTGATCCCATCCATTTACAAGATTTTTATTTTTACGATGAGTCATTTCATCAGTATATCTTTCCGGAAATCATTTTAGAATCCGGGAAGAGCATTAAAATTTTTACTGGTAGTGGTGAGAATACCGATCAATTTATCTATGCTGGTTTTTCATCTCCAATTTGGAACAACTCGGGTGATTCCTTTATTCTCTACGATTTTGAACATCGGTATGTGTTAGAAGAGTCGTATTAAGCCTGATGTTTGCAATAAAAAAACCCAAAAGCGCACCATGTGCTTTTGGGTTTTTCATCTGTATGGGAGGAAATCTATCGTTTCAAAATGACTTTATTTCTTTTAAATGTAGCCTCTGGAATGATCATATCAAGAGAATGACTGATACTGTCAAATTGCTTTGGAACAAACGTGAAGTTTAATTTTTTGTTATCTTTTGTAATGATTGATAGGCTGTCATTACTGCTTGATTCAAATCCCTCGTCATCACGGTGGACAGGCCCTCTTTTTAAAACCAACCTTGCTATAGAATCAGGCTGGATTGCAAAATTATCGGCATGATCTTGAAGGATTTCTTCCGGGTTCATTTCAAGAAAGCGTTTGTGAAAGTTTGCATGAGCATTCCACCTAGCACCAATTTTCTTAAAAAAACCTGCTTTTTTCCCGCTTTTTTCCTCATGATTTTCCAGGTTTTGCTCATACGCCTCTTGGACTTTTTGAGGATCATGATATGCAACAATAATGCGTTGGTCTGTGAATGTTAAATAGCACTGTTTTTGTTTGAAAAAACCTAATTTATGACCAGACAAAGGGGTTACATGTTTAATTTTTTCATCGGTTGCCATAGTAAACTCCTTACAATGATTTGAAATGAAATATACCATGAAACGAATGGTTGAAAAGGAAAAAGAGCAAAATTAACGGATGTACTGAAACCGATCTTTATTATGCTTTGCGCTTGGTACAATGTAGCGGAGAGCATCACAAAGTTCGTGGAAAAAACAAGATTGCAAGTAAAAACTCTTTTTATTGTTATTCTTCAAAGTAATGCACAATCGATCGGGAGTATTTTCATCCAGCCCATTCTCATCTTTACAGCAGCAACCTTTGGAAAAAACTAAATTCCGAATATCGGACGAGGTGATACTGAAATTGTCGGGATGTTCATTCAGGATTTCTTCTGGAGGCATGCAAATGTACCGATGATAGAAATTGGAGAAAGATTGAAAACGCAAATTAACTTTTAAATAGACATTGGAGGAAGAGTCTTCGTTGATGAAATTGGTTAACTTTTTACGATAATCATCCATGGCTTTTTCCGGATCATAATATGCAACGATAATACGAAAATTGGTAAAAATTAAATGACAATGCTTCGTTTTAAAGAAAGACATTTTCTGTGCCACTTTTTGTGTTGTTATGCTTACGATATATTCTTGTACAGCCATCTCTACCTCCTTTGCATAGAGTTATCTACAACTATTATACCGGAAATAGGAAAGCTAAACAATAAAAGTGAAAAAATAGTTACAAAATGGTAAAAAAGTGGAAAAAAAAGAAAAAAACTACTCTGATTCTTGATCAGAACAGTCATCAAGATAGTATTGAAGATACACAGGATCTATTTTTCTATCTTGAATGTATTGATTGAGCTCTTTTGGATGATGTTCCTGAATGTAGTGAAGCAGTCTGGAAAATGCGAGCCCAGTGACAGCATGTTCAGATTGACAAGCAATCAATCTGGATTGATAATGTGGAATTTTAAGAAGGTGATGGAAGAAGAAATAGATGATTTGATGACGAATCCAAATGTAATTCGCCATTTTTTCTCCCTCTTCTGTTAAGGAAATAACCCCGTATTTCTCATAATGAATCAATCCTTCATTGGCAAGGTGTTTTAGAGCTGACGTTACCGAGGAGTTTCGAACTTCTAGCATAGTCGCAATATCTTTGGTTCTCACTCCCTTTTTTTCATTGAAAATACGAAGTATTGCTTCTAAATAGTCTTCCTGTGATGTGCTGATTTGTTTCTTTTTCATGGTAACAAATAGTATAGCTATAAAAAGAAACTAGACAAAACGAAAACGAAACGAATCACCTCTTGTTGGGATTAAGAGGTGGTTTTTTTGGATTTTGTCCGATATGTTATTGCCTCCGAGGAGCATACTTCTTGGCATGTGTTGCACTGATGGCAGTACTGCTTATCTATGACAGCTTTATTTTTGTTACTGTCCAATGTTATGGCATCGGTCGGGCATACCGAAATACACATTTGGCAGCCAACACATTTTGTAGAGTCTACTCTTTTTGAAAACAAGGGGGATCGACCAAGTAATTTCTGCATGACTCCAAAAGGACAAATTGTGTTATGAAACACTTCAGGAAGAAAAAAGACGGTAAGAATGATTGCTACACCAGCAAAGTATAGCGGAATAGGTAGGTTTTCATTTCCTTGAATCTGGGTTGCGATCACAAATGCAACAAAAGCGAGGAAGAGAATCCACGAAAGCCAACCAGAAGATAACCATCGGGGTGCTTTTCTCTGCGGTAGTTTCAGTTTTTTTACAATTTTGTCGGTTGATACCAAACAAGTGTTAATGGGACAAATCCACCCACAAAAGAAACGACCAAAGAACAAGGCAGCGATCAGGGTAATCCCGTATAGCACTATCCAAATAACTGGAATATTGCGAAACATCACAAACAAAAAGAGACACAAAGATAAAACTCGTACTACATATAGCCAGAAATTTCTCATATCAATTCCTTATTTCAAGTTTTCTCAAGACCAATCAAATGTATTATACCTTTTTAGTTCCTATAAATAAACGCGTGATCCCCATTGTTAAGGGTATAGAGCGAATTTTTTGCAATCCAGCATTTTCCATCAGTCGATAAAATTCATTTGTTGTGGGAAAATGAAGGATGGATTCTCCAAGGTATCGGTAAGCAGCTTTATTCTGTGAAAACAAAGCAGCAATAGAAGGCAGCATGCTACACAAATACCATTGATACAATCTCTGAATCCACTGGTTTTGCTGGGATACCATTTCTAGTATCAATACCACACCATTTGGGACAACTACACGAGTCATTTCTGATAACACTTTTTTCTTATCAGGGATATTCCGTATGCCAAACGCAATGATGGTTGTATCAAATTGATCATCTGGAAAAGGTAGATTTGTTGCATCTCCAGTAATGAATTGAACGGAAGAGGAATGATGCCGCTTCTGCTGTTTTTGAATTGCTTTCTGAATCATGGCTGACGAAAAATCCAGCCCAGTGACCGATACAAAGGGATATTTTTTTGCTGTAGCAAATGCTATATCGCCCGTACCAGTTGCGATATCAAGGCATTTCATTGTCGAAAAAAACCGCATATTGCGCACGGCTTTTTTTCTCCAGACAATGTCTTGACCAAAGCTGAGAAGGTGATTTAAAAAATCGTAATGATCTGTTATCGAAGTAAAAATGCTTTGTACAAGGTCAATCTGCTCATTTGGGTGATAAAAAAGACTGCTTTTTTTCACAAGAAGAAACCACCCAGAATGAATCCGAGTCCAAGAAGAAACTGTGTTAAAAGAACAATTCCAACGTTTAACTGCATCATGGGTTGGTATTGATTGGTCGGTAGTTGCAACTTTTTAGTAGTTTGCATGGACATTGGAATGGTTATCAATGCTAAAAGGCAATAAATGGGGAAAAATCCTAAAAGTACATTTTCAAGAATATAGAGGTAAAGAAGAACCAGTGTTATTTTATAAAACTGTATGGAACGAGGAATTCCATATACAATAGGAAAAGTTTTCCTTTTCCCAATCTTATCAGCTTCTACATCCGGAAACTCATTGACGAAAAGCAAATTATGTACCAATATGGCAGAAGGGATAGAAGCAAGAAAGATAAGAAGTGAGTAATGTCCAGTTTGTACAAAGTAAGTGCCGATTACCGGTAGAGCTCCTAATCCTATACCAGCAGACCATTCTCCCCCAACAAGTTTTAAGAGTAATGGGGAGTACAAAATAACAAGAAAACCCGCAACAACTACAAGAGGAATCAGTTGCCAACCTTGTGGAATACTAAGGAAGAAGTAAACACCCACAACAAGAGCAAGCAATAAAAAGCTTAAACCGACCCAAAGAGTTGTTTTTGGCGAGATAATGGAATCTTGAATAGATCCACTACCACCATTAAAGGGGCTACGATTTGTTTGTTGATCAATTCCGCTTCGATGATCAAAATAATCGTTGATTACGTTTACGCTGATATGTGCACATAAAAGTCCAAAAAGAGACAACAATGCAGTGCTCCATTGAAACGATTGTTCCAACCATGCAACGCCATTGCCAATCAGGCTTAAAGCAACACATAAAACCAAATACTGTGCACGTGCTATTTGCATCCAATGTCGTAAAGATGTTTTCCAGCTCATCGTTGAACCTTTCTCTTATGGCATAAAAAACCTCCATTCCGAAAACAATATTCAATGATAATGGGAATGGAGGAGGGTAAGATTAATGAATAATACAGTAATGTGCTCTTCGGATGACGCAATATCCAGAATTTGTTTCAATAAGGACGATATCCAAGTTTTGAATTTGGTGATTGAGAGCAGCAATAAAATCAATAAATGCAAACCATTTCGGGCACTCTTTTTCAGCAGCATCATAAAGAGATTTCATGTGCTTCATCAGGCTAACTGTTTCAAGAGCTCTGGATTCATCCTTGTCCATTTTCTTTAGCTCTTCTTCATCCTCTATCCCAACAAATGAATTGTATTCATTCATCATAAATTTTAGGGATTCCGGATGGATGCTTAAGAAAAGATCTTTGAATGAGTGAATTGCCTGCGTCATTTCTGCACTGGTGCTTTCTTTTTCTAAACGCAGAACTGCTTTTTTACATCATCAATCGTAAGTATTCTCTTCATCATCATCAACTCCTTCCTCTGGATGCGTGATATATACATTATTATAGGGACTAAGCAAAGATTTCCTAATGAAAATCCTACAAAAAAGGGTCATTTGGTTACAAAACTTGAGGTATTTGTCTTGTTGATCAATGTAATGATTCTTTTCAGTTCTTTGTTGGGCTTTGTCGATTGTTTTTGTCGACAAATACAACGATGGGTTGATGCATCTTGCTCTCTTCAGCAGTCACTTGACAATATGCCATGATAATAATTTCATCACCAGGTTGGACCAGTCTGGCAGCAGCTCCATTTAAACATATTATGCCACTCCCAGCTGCACCTTCAATAACATAGGTTTCAAATCGATTCCCATTTTGGATGTCTACAATATGTACCTTCTCATATTCCACGATTCCACTTTTTATCATCAATTCTTTATCAATGGTAATACTTCCCATGTATTGCAGGTTTGCATCTGTGACAGTTGCTCTATGGATTTTAGATTTTAAAAGAGTTAGAATCATGTTACCTCCAGATGTATTCGATAATTATCAATCAGTCGAGTGTTTCCAATAGTTACAGCCAAGGCGATCAAAGCATCACCTTTTACATTCTCAAGCGGAGTTAAGGTTTGTGCATCAACAATTTCAATATAGTCAATGTTAGCCAGTGGCTCAAGTTGTATTCTTTCCTTCATTCGCCTTTGGATGATTGAAGCATTGGTTTGTCCTTGCATAATCAGATTATTAGCAAGTTCCAAACTTTGCGAAAGTACTCGCGCTGCTATTCTTTCTTGCGTCGAAAGAATTGAATTTCTAGAACTCATAGCTACTCCGTCTTTTTCCCGTACAATCGGACAAGGCACGATCTGAACTGGTATATTCAGATCCTGTACCATCTTTTGGATGATGATGAGCTGCTGTGCATCTTTTTCGCCAAAATAGGCTCGATCAGGCAGAATGATATGAAAAAGTTTGCTAACGACCGTACAAACCCCTCGGAAGTGCCCTGGTCTTTTCTCTCCACACAAGAAGTCGCCTAAATGATCTATGTCCACAAATGTGTATGCGGGTGCGGGGTACATTTCTTCTCTGCTAGGTGCAAAAATCACATCCACACCTTCTTTTTTACAACATGCTATGTCTGCTTCCAGGTTTCTTGGGTATTGATCAAAATCTTCATTGGGTCCAAATTGAGTAGGATTCACAAAAATGCTTACCACCACTTTATCGTTTTGCTTTCTAGCTTCACGTATTAAACTCGCATGTCCTTCATGCAAGAAGCCCATGGTGGGGACAAAGCCAATAGTATTATTCTTGGATTTCCAATATTGTATGACACTCCGCATTGTCTGAATATCTTCAATAATGGTCATAATTCTCCTTTTAAAGTTTGCTGGCATTCATTCTGAATTTTCTCCAGCACAGAATTGTCCATGTGAAATGAATGTTCTTGGCAAGGAAAGGTGCCATTCTGAACTTCCTGTATATACTGTTGAATTTTGGTTTTCATTACAGAACCACTGTTTTCATACATTTTCACAAAAGAAGGATGCATTTCCGAATACAACCCAAACATATCATGAAACACAAGCACTTGACCATCGCAGTGAACTCCAGCACCAATACCGATGGTTGGTATGATTACATGTTCTGAGATTAGATATGCCAATTCTGCTGGTATACATTCCAAGACAATCGCAAATGCTCCAGCTTCTTCCAACAAAGTAGCATCGTGTATCATTTTTTTTGATGCAGATATTGTTTTCCCCTGTATTCTATAGCCTCCAAAACAATGAATGGATTGTGGAGTTAGACCAAGATGCCCCATTACAGGGATTTGAGCTTTCACGCAAGCTCTGATTTGGTCGATTATTTCTTCTCCTCCCTCCATTTTGATTGCTTCAGCGTAGCCTTCTTGCACCAACCTGCCTGCGTTTGTAACAGCATCGTAAGTAGAAGTTTGATACGACATAAATGGCATATCCACTACAAGCAAAGCATTTTTCGTTCCTCTTGATGCTGCTTTTGCGTGGTGAAGCATATCTTCCATAGTAACCTGAAGAGTGTTGGGATATCCCAAACAAACCATTCCCAGAGAATCACCTACCAAAATGCTATCAATTTCTGCTTCATCAGCTATTTTTGCTGTGGAATAATCGTATGCTGTCACCATGGATATCTTCTTATGTTTTTCTTTCATTTGACGAAATGTTTGTACCGTTTTTTTCATTGTTAACCTTCATTTTTCGCATTCAGAACTGAATGAAAAACTTCTTCTAATAAAGAAAAATCTTGTTGAGGATGCTTTTTCTGAGCTATACTGACCAACTCTTTGGAAAGAATTGCATACAATCTTTGCTTTTCTGGGGGTAAACAGTCCAGATGTTCTTGAATTGTTCCCACATCATTTCGATCCACCGGTCCTGTCAGAGAGTTTGTGAAACCGTACGTGTAAATGTTTTCGAGTGTAGTATCCAATAAAGGTTTTGTCATTTTTTGAGCACATTCCATGGGAATATCACACTCCTGTAGAAGCTCCCACCCTGTATGAATCAGAACGCCCAACAAATTAGACAAGATAACATGGGCAGCATGATACTTATTTTTTTTCTCTGCATCAATACAAACTGCAGAATTCCCAAGGTGAAAAAAAAACAACCGCAGTTCTTCAAGGTGTTTGCTAGATCCTTCAATAGTAAAATATGCATGATGCAGACTTCGATAAGCATTTGCATCAGAAGGAATAGGCACAACTGGATGAACTGCATAACCGGTTGCATCCAAGTTTTCTATACCATCGAAGACCTGTGAGGATAGTAAACCACTAGTATGACAAACCATTTTCCCATTCAGGGGAAGTTTTCTTAATTCATTCCAAACTTTTGCAATGGCACAGTCTGGCGTAGTGATGAAAAGAATGTCACATGCCTGTGCACACTCGGATATGCTTTGAAAGACTCGAGAATGCGTAAGATGAGCTGATGCTTTTGAGGAAGAAGTATGCAAGCTATAGTAGCCACCAATATAAAGCTTGTGATGAGAAAAATACAACCCAAGAGCAGTACCGACCTTCCCTGCACCAATAAACCCAATTGTGGAGGATTGTAACAATTTCATTACAAACTAAATTGTTCCACCAAAGTATGTAGAATCATGAAAGCAAGTTCTTCTTTCGATTGAGATTGCAATTTTACTACATGTTCCTGGGATATGATCCAAATAGAACCACCAATGGAAGAAAAAATTTGAAAGATCGTTTCCAATCATGATGTCAGCATTTTTCCGAATTCGTTTTTCTTTTGCTCGTTCTAGTAAACATTCGCTTTCAGCAGCAAAACCGATCAGTATTTGATGCTTTTTCATGGCTCCTAGTTCAGCAAGAATGTCCGAGTTTTTGTTTCAATTCAAGTGTAAAGGCTGGTTATCTTTTTTGATTTTTCCTGATTGAACCTGCATGGGTTTATAATCAGAAATTGCTGCCGTCATAAACACAATATCTACATGTGGGTAAGCTTCATTACTTCCGAGTGCATTTCTTCAACAGTTTCAACTCGAATGCACTTCAAGCTGGATTATCAAATGAGAATTTGCTGCTATAAAGTTACCTCTGCCCCCATATCGCGGCAAGCTTTGGCTGAGTGCAAAGCCCATTCGTCCTGTGGACGAATTGGAGATATATCGTATCGGATCAAGATATTCCCGGGTAGCACCAGCGGTGATAAGAACTTTGTGGGCAAGCAGAGCAGGCTGAAAATTGTTTTTCACTTCATGAACAATGCTATCGACATCTTTTAACCGACCTTTACCGTGTTTTCTGATATCTTACAGGCATCAGAAGTACCATCTGAAAAGCAGTTTCAAAATATTCTTTTGTACCCACTCCACATAGGACAAAGTGGTATTGTGTATCATTTTTCTACTACAAGCATAGTAGAAGAGGCATACAAATCTCCAGAAAGTATTGATCAATACTTCTTTCTATCTTGGGATGGTTCACAGAAAAATCTACTTAGTGAAAAACCGGTATCGTTTTACCAAGATTGCTACTTGTATTTCACAGAAAATGCAATGATTTGTGCAAGTAGTATTGACGATCAGTTTCAGTGGGATTACACACAAGCATACTCCTATCCTTTTGCAGTAATCGGAACTGAACAGTACGTGGTTGTTCCAAAAGAAGAAGATTATATGATATTGGATAAAACAACAGGGATGATGGAGTCAAAGTTTCCAAAGGTTTCTGGAATTTTAAAGGATATGCAAGAACAAGATGGCACGTATTACTGGTGGGCTACTAGTAACAGTAATGCACTAGAGCATCTATTGTATACATGGAAACCAGGCGAGTCTGTCAATGTGATAGAGTTGCCAGAAACTATTGGTATCCCCTCTTGGACCAATGAAATTGTTGAAATAGCTTTTTTTTCAAACAGAAACACTTCTATTTCTTTCAGCAGGATATCTGGTAGTAGGTAACGCTAATATTGAGTATACTCCATATATTGTATCATCTGATGAGAGTGACACGAATCCGATCTCTTCCTATCATCCGCATGTATTTTCACAAAATGAATCATTTGTGGTCGCCTTAACTCCTATTGACCGAGGTTTTGTGATGGGAGGAAAAATCATTGAGATAGTACCAAGTATGGGTGGACAGGATGTTCGGTAAAGAGCCCCCTGGCATAAGACCAGACATACCTAAGAGTGAAAACTTGCAACTTGGAGGATATGATGAAAGTTTACCTTAGTATCTTTGTGGTTGTGTGTATTGGTGTATTTATTGCAGTTTTGTCATTACCGAAAAACACGAATCAGAATGCACTGGGAACCATAGCAATTGATCAAGGGGATATTTATTACATTGCTCAAAGCAACGTAGGGATAGAAAAAATCTCAGCAGATGGAAACCTCCATGAGTGGGTATTGAAAGATTATGTCCACTCGTTTTTTATTTGTGGTGACTGGCTTTTCTATACCAATCAAGACTACGCCTTGAATCGTATGAAAAAAGATGCTTCGGAAATGAGCAAGGAAGGTATTGATTGTTTTCATGCAGTATTGGATAATGGATGGTTGTATTTCACAGCTGAAGGAGAGACTGGAGTTAACTTATATAGAGTTAAACTGAATGGTGATGGTTATTCTGAAATAATTTCTGAATCAATTTATCCAGATTTTATTATTGAAGACTCCAAGATTTATTACGCGTTACAGGAAGGTCTATTGAGAACATGTTCGTTGAATGGAGATAGTGTGTCCGAAATTGGCAAAGTGAAGACTGGAAAATTTGCTGTTTCGAATAATACGATATTTTACATCAACAGAGACGATGGGAATTGTTTGTACAAAATAGATTGCATCGGAAAAAACAACCAGAGAATAACCTCTGCAACCATAATAGACTTCGATGTTACCGAAAACGGTATCTATTATACCCAGATCGAAGATGAGCAAAACAAAATTAATATGGATACTATTGTTGAGGATTGCACATTGTATTATATGGAAAAAACAAACCGTACTCCTGCAATCATTACAAAAGGAAGGATCACTGACGTTCAAGTTATTAATGATTCAGTTTATTTCAGAATTAACTATCAGTTGTATCATTTGCAAAACGACAACAAAACTTTCAAAAGAGTTGTCGCTAAAGGTGATTGTAATGAGTCCATTCATGAAATAGCAACAAAGACTTTTTCGCTTAGTTCAGCAGGGAATTTCAATAATGGCGGACAGGTTACTATTGCTGAAGATAGTGTGTTATTGAGTTATCATACCGACGAAACCGATACATTGGTAAGAGTTAAAAAGAACGGCACAGAAGAACAAACAATATCATCTAGGCTACTTTATTACAATATCCTGGCACAAGGAGAAGAGATTTATTACAATATTGATACTTGCAATCGTGCAAATTGGATAGAAGGTAATCTTCTACGAAAGTCTCTTTCTTTAAATGATGCAAATCCTCCATTTACAATTCTAGATTTCCCATGTTCATATTTGGTTCAAAATGATTCATTATTCTTTTCTAGTTCATGGTATACAACTTTTTTCCGACAAAACCTTACTACAGGGAAACGATATTGCCTGAGTAGTGACACTGCAACATGTATGAATCTTTACAAAGAGCATCTTTATTTCATCAACGAAGACAATACCATTGTAAAACTACAAGCAGATGGTTCTACTCGAATCGTGTTAAGAGAAAAAGCAACCAGCGCGTTAACGATGGATGAAGATGCTCTATACTACATTGGAGAAGATGGGTTTTTGTAGAGTTTCACTGGCAACTTATTTCCACTACTCCAATTTGATCATCAAGTGCATAGAGGATTTGATATGTGTTGTCGCCCGTCTTTTCAATGCTAGGTGGGGTAAAACCAATGAAAGCAACATCTTCATATTGTGTTGGTGGTTTCGTTTTTTTCATCCATACGACTTCGCCAGAATGAGTATCAAAAACAACCACAGAGTGAACAAAACGCGTGGCTATAAAATGATCCAGGCAAGAGGACTGAGAGTAAACATAATCCTCTTCTTCTACTTCATTCATCTCCCAGTGTTCAAGAGTGTCAGTGGTTAAATGATCCATCTTACGATAGGAATTCATTCCTTCACGCAGGTATAGGGTAGTTTTATCCAAAGGATTTAACAAGATTTCCGGTACTTCTTGCTGGCTTTCGTATACCCAGTCTACTTGTTTTTCTTCTAGATTGATTTTCATGACAATATACTGTTTATTGTTTGTGTCATAATATTCAGCAAATAGGAGATTGTCGAATTGTAACATAGGAACGAAGCTGTACATGTTAAAAGACATGGGATAAGAAGAATCCATTGGAATCAAGATTGGATCAATAAGGTATCCTGCTTCTAAATCCAGTCGCTGGATTTCCAATAAAGAATGAGGATTCTCACCTGTAGCTTTGCGGTAGTAATACACCCAACCTTCATTTGATTCCTGGTTGTATTTTGGTGGACTAGCCAATACAACATTATCGTCGGTTATGCAAATTGGGATCTCTATTCGACTACTAATACCATTGTAGCCACCTGTTTCTGCGTTGTAGCAATCAAAGCAGCATGTAAGATTCGTAGTGAAGTTAAAAAGGTAAATCGTATCATCTTGTACAAAAAAATAGCTTGTCATCGTGCCACACCGGCATGGCTTTTTCCATTCAAAATCAAAATTCGAAATATTCAATTTTAACAGATGGGGTGCAGCATTTTCATCACCAGTCATTGATTTGCTATGGATAATCAATGCATACAAGTATTCTTCGTGGATCTCTATATTGTGGAGGATATAGGGATCATTACCCACATAGGGAACATAAGCAAAAAGTTTTTCTCCGCTGGACCGCTCGTAAACATTGAGTACATTGCCATAATTGGCAAAAACAAGTCCATTGTGTTCAATAATCTCAGGTCTTAATACGGTATTTGGTTTGGTTCGAAATAGATCAGTATGTTCCCACAAAACCGTATGGTTTGTTGTTTTGGAATCAATAGCCTTTACAGGAAAAAGGAACAACGCCATAAACAGAAAAATAGCAATTGCAACACAAATAACTTTTCGTAAATTCTTGCTTTTAAAAAAATTGTATAATACCATTTTTTACCTCTTATATTCTTCTAGCATATAGAGATGATTGTGTCAATGGAAAGGTTTGCATACAATGACTAGATTTGTGAAACTTTTTGTCGGGTTACTTCTAAGTGCTACTTTGAGTAGTTCCTATTGCGGGCTGCATAAGGTGTTTCTTTACAATAAATCTGTTGCTTCCGCTCAACAAGAAAAGCAAATAGTGCCTATTGTCTCCCCTTTTAAAAGCCATTTCTTATTTACTTTTAACAAGGCTATGATTGACGATGATATGGGATTGCAAAAACGAGGGGTAGTGGCTGTAGAAAGAGTTCGTGATGCAGTTCTTCCAAATCCTCTTTTTGAAGTTCACGACTTAATTGAGCCTGCCATTTCTCAAGATGAATACGAAAAAGATCCATACCCTTTTCATGTGAGTCAGAAGATTATCTTTTCTCATTTGCAAAGGTATTCCAATCTTATATCCCAACCTGATACATGCTTTGTGTATTCCCATACCCATGGTGTTCGAAATAGTTTTGTGCCTACAGAACCTTGGGGCGGACTGATGCTCGACTTTGATCGAACCGACATGCCCCACCGAGGAATCACAGTGTGGCCCGACTATGCTCAAGCAGTATTGCAGATACCTGGAGAAACAGTTGTCATTCTTGTGATGTCATGTTTTTCGGGAGGATTCATTGATTATCTTGAAACCATTCAAGAGCAGTGGACCGATCGGAGCAAAGAAGGACGTAACTTTCTTGTCATCACTTCGCAAAACAATGCTCTTCCATCGGGACCAGTGCGTATTAAGGGAGAAGTGATCAATCCTTTCACCTATTCGGTGCAGCACGCATTTTCAGGAGAAGCGGATGGTTTTAAGGGAGAAAAGGATGGGAATGTTACCATTCATGAATTTATTCAATACATTCTTGAAACAACACAACATCATGGACCAAATGCATATCCCCAGGTAATTGGGTCTTTCCATCCAGACCATGTTCTTTTTTCGATCCCTAAAAATCCATAAAAAAAGGCTCTCTACGACAAGAGAGCCTTTTTAACAGGAAAACAAAAAACTATTTGTTTTTAATCTCAACGAGGGAATCGTGAATTTTGAAGATGACTATTAGAATTTCACACCAAACTCGTACCATGATTGGACCTAAAACAATAATGAGAAGGCCACTTAAAAAGCTCCATGCAGAACCGAACCGTCCAAATGCTTGGATGATGGTTACAATACCAAAGATAACAAATGCAACACAACCTACCCAAAACAAGATTTTAATAATGATAGGGGCTATCATTTTGTCAAATGACAAGCAATCTTTTGGAGAACTAACAGCTTTTAGATCATTTTGTAATTCATTCTTTAGATCATTCTTTAAATCGTCCATTAATCGCTCCTTTGTAAATGAATGTTTTCATATTATGTATTGTACGGATGTGAGCCGATTATGCAATTTCTAGACAAACAGTAGAATAGATTTCTTTCGGTCCATTTTCCTTGTGAAGTAGAAATGGATAGCTATAATGAAGTGAAGCAAGAATGCGAAAAGTTATGATCAAGATATCTTTAGCGCGAGGGTGTTTTGTATGACGTTAGAGGGATTCGTGCGACATGGTTGAAGTTGCGATCTTTTTATTGCTTGTATTCATGATTATTGGTATGGTTTTTGTGTTAGAAATGAAAAACCTGCTTTCGGCCGTAGTGATGATGGGAGCAATAGATTTTGGCTTGAGCGTCATCTTCCTACTTCTTTCTGCACCTGACTTGGCCATTGTTCAAATTGCTGTTGCCGTTATCTCTTTGGTTATCATGATACGAGCCACTATTCACCGAGAAATTGTTGAAACAAATGCTGAAGAATCTACATTTTCTTCACGTGTTATGATGCTCTGTTTCCTTTTTCTCTTTTTTATCTTGATATATCCAGCTTTTTCTCTTTTACCAATATTCGGAGAACCAATTTTTGCCGAATCAGCTTCTACTTCCATGAAATATTTGCTTGAAGGAATGACACAAACAGGGTCACCAAATATTGTGACTGCTATTGTTCTTGATTTTCGCGCCTATGATACACTAGGCGAAGCTATCGTATTATTTACTTCTGTGCTTGGTGCAATCTCTATTTTGCGATATCGCAACCGAAAAAAATCAGGATCTTCTTCATGACAGGAATGACAGTAATCGTAAAAACTGTTGCAGAATGGATTAAAGGATTCATTATTTTTTATGGTGTGTATATTGTACTGTTGGGACATCTTTCTCCTGGGGGTGGATTTGCAGGCGGAGTTATCATTGCATGTTCCTTTATTATGATGGAGCTTGCCTTTGGCAAGGATCAAGCTGCCAAAGAATTGTCAAAGCATAGCAGTCACCTTCTCGATGAATACGGTGCTCTCGCCATTTTATTCTTAGGCCTTTTGGGATATTTTTTACCAAAACTCCCCTTTTTCTCCAATGTATTGATGCAGAAGTTTTCTTTCATCCCCTTTCATATACTTTCTGCTGGTTCTATTCCTCTTATTAATTTGGCAATCGGCTTAAAAGTAAGTACTGGTCTTTATTCTGTTTATGTTTACCTATCTCATTATGATCCAAGTAGGCAGGAGGAGGATAAATGATTTATGCTTTGTGTATTGTCCTGTTTCTTCTAGGCTTATATGGAGTGCTGGTGAAAAAAAACCTGATCAAAATCATCATTAGTCTTGCCATGATGAACAATGCCATCAATTTGTTCTTTATTCTACTCGCCTACAGAAAAAAAGGAGTAGTTCCCATCCTTTCGTTTCTACAACCCAATGCAAATTTGTATGAAACCGCCGTTGATCCTCTCCCGCAAGCGCTTGTATTAACTTCTGTTGTGATTGGATTGGGGGTCACCGCACTTATGGTAGCCCTTGCTATTCGTCTTTACTACGTATATGGTACTTTCGACATTACCAAAATGCGGAAATTGAGAGGATAACTCTGTGGGATTATTACCATTATTTGTTGCAATACCTTTGTTTTCCGCTTTAGTATTGGGATTCATTGAACATAAAAAATGGATCATCCATACTCTTGTAATGCTTACTACTTCTGCACTTGTTATTCTCGCTTTTGCCACTCCTCTCCAAAGAGGTTTCTACTTTGTGGGTGGGTATCATCCTTTTGTAGGAATTACTTTGATGCTAGATCCTCTCAATCGGTTACTTCTCATTGTCGTTCAGATTCTAGTTTTTGTAGCGAGTTGGTATTCCATAGGGTATATGGAGAAATATACTGCTAAATCCAGGTATTTTTCGTTTGTGTTTCTGATGCTGGCAGGCATGAATGGTATTGTGATCACAGCAGATTTCTTTAACTTGTATGTGTATATGGAGATTGCAACAATAGCCTCGTATGCACTTGTAGCATATGGTGGGAAGGCCCATGAACTTGAAGCATCCTTCAAATACCTAGTATTGGGGAGCATATCGTCTCTGTTCATTTTGTTAGGAATTGCTCTTATTTACAGTCAAACAGCTGCACTGAATATGATGCTGGTTGCCCAGCGTTTGGATGTTACAAATCCTATTACATGGCTCATTATCACAGTATTTGCTGCTGGTTTTGGACTTAAATCTGCCCTTTTCCCTTTTCATAGCTGGCTTCCCGATGCACATTCGTCTGCCCCAGCCCCCGTATCTGCCATATTGTCTGGTGTTTTGATCAAAGTTGTTGGTATCTACGTACTTTTACGGTTTTTCTTCAATATCATTGGATTAGACCAGACTCCTTTAACTTTGATTGCCTGGCTTGGTGCTCTCTCTAGTTTGGTTGGAGTCCTCTTAGCTATGGGACAGCACGACTTTAAACGCCTTTTAGCTTGTCACAGCGTGAGTCAAGTTGGATACATATTTATTGGTATTGGTTTAGGAACTCCTCTTGGTTTAATTGGAGCTTTGCTTCATATCGTAAATCATTCTGCATTCAAGTCTCTTTTGTTCCTATCTGCTGGATCCGTAGAACATGCCACCGGCGAACGGAATTTTCATTCCATGGGTGGTTTGGCAAAAGTGATGCCATGGACAAATGCCGCTAGCTTTATTGGCTTTACTTCCATAGGAGGAGTTCCTCCGTTGAATGGTTTTTGGTCAAAACTCATTTTAATTATCGCTTGCGTAGCATCAGGACATTGGATACTAGGATTGATTATTGTGATTGTTGCCATCATGACATTAACCCTGTTTCCAAAAATCCAGAAATATGTTTTTTTAGGAGATTTGCCTTCAAAGTTCAAAACTGTGAAGGAATCTCCCTGGTCAATGATTTTTCCTATGCTACTCTTATGTTTCTTTTGTATAACGTTAGGTGCTCTCATTGTTGTTCCTGTTTTGCGGGAGACCTATTTCCTGCCTGCTGTACAAGCTTTGTTAAGCGGTAAATGGCTTGGAGTGTTCCAAAGTGCGCCTTAGAAGCTTTTTGCGAGTGTTCTTTTTACTATTGGTTTGTTGGATATTGTTAATCTGGCCTTTTCCAGGTACTCCAGGACTATGGGAAAAATGGATTCTAGGAGTTGTTCTTAGTGCTCTGGTTGCCTACCTAGAGATTCGATCATTACCAGAGTTTCCACTATATCTTCCCGTATCACCCATTCGTTTTTTTTGGTGTTTGGTTTATGCACTTCGTTTTTTTCAATTGATGGTAGTCGCAAACATTGATGTTGCATATCGAGTATTACACCCTTCTCTGCCTATCAAGCCAGGTATAGTGAAAGTAAAAACGCATTTAAAAAACCCCCTGGCTCGAATGATATTGGCTAATTCCATAACGTTAACACCTGGTACACTTGTGGTGGACATGGATTCTGATGGCTTTATTTATGTCCATTGGATTTGCGTAACTTGCCAAGAAGAAGAAAATGCCAGAAAGATTATTGTAGAACCTTTTGAAGAAATCTTGAAAAAGATTTTTGAATAAAAGGAGGATCTATGCTGTATGATGTTCTATTTCTATCTGCGCTGACAGCTTCAGTTTGTTTATGTTTGTATCGCATTGCGATAGGTCCTACTCCCCCAGATCGTAGCGTTGCCATTGATATATTAGGAACAGTAATGGTTGGCTTTTGCGTACTTTCTGCTTTAAAAACTGGTAATGACTTTTTTCTGGATGTAGCATTGGCATGGACATTAATTAGTTTTATTGGCGGGTTGTCTCTTGCTAAGTTTCTAGAAGGGAGACAATATCATGACTGAAATCATATCCCATATTTTTATTTTCATTGGCGTCCTTTTTATGATTCTTGGATGCTTAGGTCTCGTTCGACTCCCAGATGTTTATAACCGCTTACAGGCAGCTACCAAGTCTGTTACATTGGGTGTTTGCAGTATGCTACTGGGCGTCATCATTTTGAAAGGTTTTTCGGCAATGAGTGGAAATGGTTTTCTTTGCATAGTTTTTATTTTGATCACCTCACCCACTTCCGCACATGCTCTAGCTCGAGGAGCATACAAATCCAAAGTTCGTTTATGCAAAAATACCGTCTGCGATCAATATGATTTTGGTCGAAAAGAAGAGGTAGCCACTGAACAAAAACCTGATAAGGAATCTACAGTGAAAAATGACTAACACAGAGCTGCTCCTTTTTTCCTGTATAGCTCTTCCCATTTTTATAGGAATTTTGCTTCTCGTGTTTTCTAAACACATGAAGAAATACGTTTTCGGATTCACCATGACTGTTATCTCTATTTTGTTTATCATGGTTGTCGCTTGCTGGTCTAGTGGATGGTCGTATCAGGGATGGGGATTGAAAATTGATGGTACAGCCCGAGTGATGTTGTTTTGGACAACTTTTTTCGCATGGATCATCAATCTGTATTCGCGTGGATATTTTTCTCGTTCTCAACTTGCAACTTCTTTCCATGCATTGAGTATGATTTCTTTAGGTCTTACAATTTTTACTTTATGTGCAGACAATATGATTCTAATGTCAATTGGTTGGGGACTACTGGGAGTATTGCTCTATCTTATGATAGGATTAAAAAAAGATCCCGATACACGGGATACTGCCAAGAAGACTTTTATCATGGTAGGCGGCTCTGACATCATCATGATTTTAGGTTTGGCGATTCTATATGTAGTTACCAATACTTTTTTGTTTTCGGACATGCATGTTACACTGGAACTTCCCCTTGCTACATTGTCTCTTGTGTTTTTATTTACGGGTGCTTTTGCCAAGGCTGGAGTTTTTCCTTTCCATAGTTGGCTGCCCGATGCTTGTCAGCACAGCTATGTTCCTGTAACAGCATTTTTGCCACTATCACTGGACAAAATACTGGGGATTTATCTCATGATCCGCATGATTGGATCCATTTATACTCTTAACGCAGTAGCTGTCATAGTGATTATGAGTTTGGGTTGTGTTTCCATTTTTGTAGGTGTTCTGATGGCATTAGTCCAACATGATTTGAAAAAGCTTCTGGGGTATCATGCTATATCACAAGTAGATATATGGTTCTGGGTATCGGTACCGGCACCACCATGGGTTTGATAGAAGCCGTATATCACATGATGAATCATACAATATACAAAACCCTACTCTTCATTTCTGGAGGAGTAGTAGAAAAAAATTGCAAAACGACCAATCTAGATCATTTGGGAGGTCTTGCAAAGTTCTTCCTATCACCTTCACTGCAATGGCAATTGCCTTTGTCTATTTCGGGCGTATTTCCTTTTAATGGATATTTTAGCAAACATGTCATTATGCATGGTATCGAACTTACGCATGAGATGTATGGAATTTCGTGGTGGAGTTTGTTTTGGGTTTTAGCTCTTGTTGGTAGTCTTTTGACCTTATCTAGTTTCGTCAAGGTAATGTATGGATTGTTCATTGAAAAGCCGTGCCAATGTTGGAGTCATGTTCGTGAAAACAACGGCTGGATGCTTATTCCCATGATTATTTTGGCCATCCTTTGTCTGGTATTGGGTTTTACAGCCAGTGGTTGGACAAATACTTCCTTTTTAGTCCCCATTTTCCAACAGAATCTTCATATTCACTTCCGAGTACTCGAAGGCATCGCATATCTAGTCGGCTTTTCTTTGTTAATTTATGTCCTTATTCACTTTATCAATCGTTATGCATGCTGCCACAATGTAAAGGGCATACAGTGCTACGAATCAATACGGCAGTGCTTTGGATTGAAAAAAGCCTATACCTGGTCAGAGGAAAAGTATCTGGATTTGTATGACCTGGGCAGGAGAGCAATTCAATATATATCTGGGATACTCCGCAATGCACATAGTGGCTTGCTACCCACCTATGTTCTCTGGTTTGTAGTAGGAGTATTTCTTTTTGCCCTTTACTACTTCCAAATTCTGTAACGATTTCTGTAAGGGGTAAGGACAAAATTTGGGTATGCTATCTAATGTGTCCAACTATTTGTCCGCACCCCCTTTTCAACTAAAGAAAGTGTAAAGTCAAATTTACAAAAATATTGACAAAGTGTAAAGACGACTTTACAATTATTCCATAAGGAGTTCTTTTATATGTTACATCGATTGATAGAAATGCATGACAGAGTCGTAAGTAATAAGAATAGATCAGAAAAAAGATATCTTTTTCATGAAATCAACTGGTCTTTGAATGCATTGTGTATTTATGGTGCAAGAGGAACCGGAAAAACAACTTTAATGATTCAACATTACAAGGAGCAGTATCAAAGTGTTGAAAATGCCCTATATATCACTGCAGATCATGTTCATGTTTTGACTAACGGTTTATTTGAGGTAGCAGATGCATATTTTAAAACGGGAGGTAAAGCTTTATATATTGATGAAATTCATAAATATCCCAACTGGAGCGTTGAGTTAAAAAATATTCTGGACGTGTATTCTGACAAGCAGGTTATTGTTTCTGGCAGTTCAACTCTCGATCTAAGAAGAAGCAAAGGAGATTTGTCACGTCGCTTGGTTTATTATGAATTGATGGGGTTGTCTTTCAGAGAGTTTTTGCTATTTGAGAAAGCTGTCCAGATTCCTGTTATTTCTATAGATGATTTGCTTGAAGATCATGTAACATTGGCATCTGATATAAAGAAAACATGTGTTATAGGAAAGGAATTTTCAGAATATCTATCTTATGGTTACTATCCCTTTTTCCTTGACGGGAAAAAAGAATACTTGGAAAGATTATTCAATGTCGTAGAAAAGGTACTATTTCAGGATAT
This sequence comes from Caldisericia bacterium, assembly GCA_040767255.1. Lineage (GTDB taxonomy): Bacteria > Caldisericota > Caldisericia > UBA6126 > UBA6126 > JAGLCW01. The sequence continues at coordinate 113,979 of JAXGOZ010000002.1, read as the reverse complement.
TGCGTTTAGTTTTAATTTATCCCAACCTAAACTGCCAGTATTAAAAAAATTACTTTGGATTATTGCCAACAGTGAACCATTTGTTCCAAATATTGATAGGATTGGTCAGAATCTAGGCATATCTCGTGAATATGTTTATCATTACATTGAATTTCTTGAAAAAGCTGGATTGACGATAAATCTTCGAAGAGCAGGGCAAGGATTCAAAGCCATGAGAAAACCAGCAAAGATATTCCTTCAAAACTCAGGATTGATCCGGGCTTTGTCTGAATCGTCTATGGAACAGAACATAGGTACTATGCGTGAATGTTTTATCGTCAATCAATTGACTGCTAAACACGATGTAACTATTCCTTCTCAAGGAGATTTTCTTGTTGATGGGAAATACGTGATCGAGGTGGGAGGAAGGAATAAAAATACAATACAAATCAACGGAATATCGAATGCTTGGCTAGCACTTGACGGCATTGAGATTGGTTTTAAAAAAACCATACCACTCTATATGTTTGGCATGTTGTACTAAGAAGAAAATTTCATAAGTAACTTTTGTAACTTGTATTCCTTTTTTTCATGTATGATATTAATATGTGAGTTGGATGTTGTGGGATGTTTTTTTATAAGGAGAAAAATATGAGAATGCTTCGGGTTTTCGTGATTGTTTTGGTGATTTTCTGTTTCATCTTTTTACCCAACACTATTGCTATGGAATCTTCCGCTGCTTTACCTCCCATCAGGTTGTCTTCTCTCGTAGCAAAGATATCCCCTCCTCATGCTAATGTGCCGGTGCATTACAGCTTTGAATACAAAGTACCAACTTTTCATGAAACATACGAATGGATTGAGATTTGTTTCCCTCCGGGTACTGAGTTTCAACCACCCCTTCCACAAGAGAAAAAAGAACGACAAGATCGATTGATCCAAATCACGGATGCAATTTACTTTGAAGGAGCTGTATACTCGACAGGTTGTAGAATTCTACAAGGACTTCCAATCATTACAATGTGTGATGATACATCTATTTGGATTCGATTTTGCCTTCCTTTTGAAATGGATCCAACAATAGAACAATGGGATACACTTACGATTCATTTTAGTCCAGAAGCGGGGATTGTTACTCCGGCGAAAACCGGAGACATTGCCTTTTCAATTCGCACAGAGTCCTCTCCTCATTGGAAAACATCAGCTTCAATACAAGTGATTGCCCTAGAGCCAGGGAAAGCTCGATTGTATCTAAGTAACCCCTATACCGATATGAATAGTGTGTATCTTGTTGAGTGTATTGCAGGAAAAGGAAAGTTTGATCTTGAAAACCCCTTACTTGTACGCTTTGCACAAGAAGTACATATGCCCCATACTATTCGGTTAGAAGATATTCAGATTAATGGAGAAAAACCAGATCAGATATCCCTGGATGACCATACATTTAGTCTATATCCTGCTACTCCTATTCATACGGGAGATAAGATTACCATTGTGTTTTGTAAAGATCTTAATTTAGTTAATCCCTCGGAGCCGGGCACTATAGTTGTTGATGTTGCCAATAGTCTAGAGGGAGAATCATTTCCATCGCAACCCTTTTCAATACTCCAAATGTCGTATCCAATGGTTTTTGTTATCATTGATCCACCACATGAAACCTCCATGGTTGATTTTGCTGTGAAGATGTATTTTGATCCTGAAGACATCCCCTATATGCGGGATCAGATTGAAATCAATTTAGGTGTTCCTGGGTGCGTTTATACAGAAACCCTCAAGGAGAATCCTCATAGTACAATATTGGTTGCTTTTTACTACAATCGTCCCGTTGAAAAAGGGTATTACACGTTAAAAATGAAATGGAAAAATCATATTGCTACATGCCCCTATGCAATTCCATTTGACGATGAATCAATATTCTAGGGTTATCTTATGGTATGAAGAATCGAGTGATGGTGAAATAGCTCAGGACTGAAACAGAAGCACTTAGAAAGGATCCCCAACATAGATCAATAATTGTTACCATCACAGGCCAATCTTTGAGTGTAGCTAGATTTGTTAAATCGTAGGTTGCATAGGTTACAAAACCAAAAAAAGCACCAGCACCAAGGGCATATAGCCAGTTGTTTTTTTGGATTGCAGGAAAAACTACGAAAAAGAGGATACCAACTACAAAAATAGCATAGAAAATAAAAGCTGGTCCCCATAAAACTTTCGAACCCATTAAGTGGCCAATAGAAGATGAATACAAATTCTTGGCTATCCAACCAAGCCAAATCATGTCAATACCAAGAAAAATGATAAAACTCGCAATGTAAGATTTGATCAATAATGCCATCATTGTCCTCCTTTGATTTTTCTGGGAAACCAGGGAATAAATATGCTGGTTTTCTTTTTGTACTCTTGAAAATCAGGTCGATTTTTGTATTTCTTTTCAAGTATTGGCACACCCGATACAAAAAGCAAGAGAGATGTAATTGTGATAGGACTTATGATTGTGATGTAATAATACGGGGACACAATAGAAAGTAGAAAGATACCCCACCACATGGTGGCTTCACCAAAGTAATTGGGGTGACGAGTAATGCTCCATAAACCCTGTGTCATTAGTTTACCTTTATTTTGAGGTTGGGAGATGAAAGTAGCCAATTGCTTGTCTCCAACTACTTCGAAGAAATATCCAATAAGCCAGACAAACATTCCAACAAGATCAATGGGTTGTAGGTTGGCGTAAGTAGAAGAGTTAATGCTGATGATGGGTAATGCTATGATATACATGAGAATCATTTGTGTCATGTAAACTTTGAAGAAAGCTTTGAGGGAAACATATTTTGTTCCCCAACGCTCTCGCATAGCTGCATATCGGTAATCTTCGGGTTTTTTCCAATTTCTTTTTGCAACGTGTATGGCAAGTCGCAAGCCCCATAGTGACACGAAAATTGTTAGAATAATATTCTTGAAGGAGGGCTGTGGAAGAGTGAAGAGTGTATAAAAAGCAATAAGTACGAAACCCAAACCCCATCCAACATCGACAATTGAATTGTTACGAAGCCATTGACCAATAGCAAAAGCAAGACAAAAAAACAAAAACAATAGAAATCCGACTTGATAGAAAATCATCGTGTTGACTCCTTGGTATCATCATTCCATGTATAGGATACGGCAACTGCTCCATTGCCTGCTGAAATAGCTGTTATGGGAGATATTTCTTCAATAAAAAGAGGAGGTTTACCTATTAGTTTTTCAAGTTCCAGAGCCATATTTTGCGCTTCTACAAGGTTGTTGGAGTGTACTACAGCATAATCTTCAATCGTTGAATTCTTCATCGTTTTTTTAACATGACGAAGTATCTTTTTTTGACTTTGTTTGTCCTTTATGGCAATACCATCCAGAGTGCCTTTTCCTTCAGCATCTAGGGTCACAATAGGCCGTAGGTGTAATGCTTTGGCGATGGTTCCCATGCGGTGACTTAATCGTCCCGATTTAATCATATTGTCGATGCTTTTTACATGCACCAAAATTTTTGTTCTCTGGATTTGATGCTGGATTTTATCTTTGATTTGCTCTACAGTCATTCCATTTTTCAGATACTCGACACATTTCATTACCATAAGTCCTTGAGCAGCTGAGTTTAGTTTTGAATCAATGACATGAATGTGAAGCTTATCATGCGATAATTCTTTTGCAACGCTAGAAATGATGGAATGGGTACCGCTTAACTTTGCTGAGACAGTAAGAACAATGATGGAAGAGTAGTGGGTAGATAAAAAACGAAAGGTATTTTCAATATCTTTGTAGTCTGGCTGCGCAGAAGTTGGCAGGACATCATTGTGATCCATGTACTCTAAAATCTGACTGGTACTAATACTCAACCGATCAACATAGTTTTCATCGCCTAAAAACACATGAAGTGGAATAACTTGTATTTGATGTTCATCGATAAATGATTGTGGAATATCTGCAATGGTATCCGTGACCAATGCAATAGGATATTTCTGATGGTTTGCTATGTTCATCTGCATTTTCATATCATCAATCTTTTGGTAAGAAATTTTACCATGATGTGCCATTTGCCGAAAGAATTCCTGAGGTTGATTTGTGTGAATATGTGTATGAATTTTATGTACTCCGCCTGCTACAATGAGTGAATCACCAAGGTCTGCGAAATCCTTTCTTATTGACTGTAAAGATAAATTTGCCCCCTCAATGATTGCTTCGCTGCAGTATCGATATGTGATTTCTTGAAGCTGATGAATAGGAATCTCTATCACAGGATCTTCTTCAAAAGAGTAATCTTCAACAAAAGGAATGTCTTCTTTGCCAGATTGAAGGTGATCAATGAATCCCTTGATAAACAATGCAAATCCTTTAGCCCCTGAATCTACAACATGATTTTGTTTCAGAACCTTTAATTGCTTTGTTGTTTGTGAGACCGCATTTTCTAAGTCTCGATGGGACTTCAAAAGCACTTCTATAAAATCTGAAGAAGTCTTGTGCCATGATTGAAGAGATTCTGCCCATTTCTGGATAACAGTGAGAATAGTTCCATGGACAGGTTGGGCTACTGCATCAAAAGCGTATTTAACTGCTTTTTGATTGGCTATGACAAAATTCTGAAGAGTTAAGTATGCTTCGTTGGCTGTCTCCATACTTAACCCATAGAGATACTGAGCAAAAATAATCCCCGAGTTCCCACGAGCCCCTTTTAGGGCAGATTCAGCTATAGAATGTAGGGTGATCTGGGTAGATTCATGATAAGAAGCATCTTGCAAAACAGACTTCATTGTAGAAAAAAGATTGGTGCCAGTATCACTATCTGGAACAGGAAATACATTAATGCTGTTAAGAATATTTTTATGTGACATTAATTCTTTGGCACCAGAAAGATAACCTGAAAACATTCTTCGCGTGCTAATTCTATCCATTCATTATTCCTTTCTGAAATCGTCAAAGAAGAAATTAAAAAGAAGTAGATACTAAAAGTATACAACATTGCTCCCTGATTCGTTCCGTTGAAACAAAAAAAAATGAAAACGTTGAAATCGGTGTGGTTTATGCTATAAACACTGATAGATGCTATATATGTACGTTCTGGCAACTGTTGGTATCAAGTGTTCACCATATTGACATAACATCGTAAAGGAGAAATCATGCAATATCGACAACTAAGTAAAAAAATGCCCTTTGTTTCTATCCTTGGATTTGGGTGTATGCGTTTTTATCGCGTTGATGGTTCGCTGGACTTGATGAGTTCAACCACTCCTGTCGATGAGAAATTGGTGAATCGTTTGATTCATTATGCTATGGAACAAGGTGTGAATTATTATGATACTGCTTACCCATACCTTGGTGGTATGAGTGAAAGCATTCTTGGAAGGCAATTCACTCCTTCGCAGCGACAGAAAAACTATTTCGCCACAAAACTACCAGCATGGAAAGTAGAAAAAAGAGAAGATATGGACGGTTTTTTAAATGAACAATTGCATCATCTTCAAACGGACTATATTGACTATTACCTTGTACACAGTTTAACGCAAAAAACATGGAACCAAGTTCTGCAATTGGGCATTTTTGATTTTCTTGATCGGATTCAAAAAGAAGGAAAAGTACGATCTGTGGGTTTTTCTTTCCATGATCAGTATCCTGTTTTTAAAAATATCCTTCATTCATATTCATGGGATTTTTGTCAAATCCAGTTCGATTATCACGATACAGAGTATCAAGCAGGGTTGCAAGGATACAAAGATGCTGTTGAAAAAGGCATTGGAGTTATTTCAATGGAACCACTTTTAGGAGGGAAATTAGCAACTCAACTACCACCAGAGGCCGATCAACACCTGGCTAATATACATCCTGATTGGACACCTGCACAATGGGCTTTGCGATGGGTGTGGAACCACGAGGGAATTTCTACGCTTCTCAGTGGTATGAACCAAATGGAACAAGTAGAAGAAAACTGTAGAATTGCTTCGCAAATGACACTCCCTGCTCTTACTAAAAAAGAGATAGAGGCAATTGCCGATGTGAAAGAAATTTTTGAATCCAGGACAAAAGTTCGTTGCACATCGTGCTCCTATTGCATGCCTTGTCCCCAAGGCGTAAAAATACCAACTGTTTTTTCATTATGGAATGAAGCCTTCCGATTTTCTGATTCTACATCCGCAAAAACTCAATACCAACGACTCCCACAAGAAGGTAAAGCTTCTTCCTGCATACAATGCCATGAATGCGAAACCAAATGCCCACAACAACTTCCCATAGCCAAGCTCATGAAAGATGTAGAGGAGTATTTCGAAAACGATCAAAACAAATGAAACCATCCATTCTTTTTTTTCATGGATTTCATCCAATCCTTTTTTTGATATGATAGAGTTGTGAAATCATGAAGATTGCTATTTTTGTTATCAAAGGAGAGTTTCTATGCCAGAAGATTATGGCAATTTAAATGAAGAACCGTTAGAAAAAAACGAGTGTTATTGCTCAAGTTGTGGAAATATTATTAACAAAAAAGATGTCTTCTGCCCTTTCTGCGGTGAAAAACAAACCACTGAACAAAAAACATATACCCGTCCCTCTACTCCCCAGCAAAATACATACATCTATCCGCCTAAAGAAAGAGTTCTATACGTTCTGTTAGCATTGTTTTTAGGATGCTTTGGAGTTCATAATTTTTATGCTGGGCATACAAATACAGCGATTAAACAACTGCTGATTTCCCTTTTGGCAGGATGGTTTTTTGGTATTGGTTTTTTTATCACGTTTGTATGGGCCATAGTAGATATTATTCAAGTCACGCATGACGGAAATGGAGTTCCTTTTTCGTAAGAAAAAGATCGCTATGCACAACGAACACTACAAAAACATCGTTCAAACAGCTCCTTTTGGATATGCCCATTGCAGTATTGAAAGAGATGATCAAAATCAATTTTCTCATTGTCTGATTCTAGATGTAAATGCTACCTTTGAAAAACTAACAAATTTACCCAAAGAACAAATCATAGGTCATACTGTGAAGGAAGTGCTTCCAGGTATTGAAAACAATGGAATTGATTGCTTTGTTGTATTTAATACTCCCACAGACAAACAGGTGAGTTTAGATAAGGACTTTCAGGTAGGAAATCGCCACTTTCGGATCCATATTCAATTTCTTCCTTCCAATCGATGCAATTTATTATTTACCGATTTAACCGATCATAAAAAGGCACAAGCGGAACTGGCAGAGACAAAAGAACAATTTGAACTTGCTATCAACGGTACAAATGATGGCATATGGGATTGGAATATCCGCACCGATTCTCTCTTTTTATCCAAGCGTTGGAAAGAAATGCTTGGTTACCAAGAGCACGAACTTCCCAATAAAATGAGTTCTTTCAATGATCTTGTCTACGAAGAAGATCGAGAAAGAGTAAAAAGGTATATTCAAAGGTATCTTCAAGGAGAAATTCAAAAGTATTCCATTGAATTTCGTATGAAACACAAAGATGGTACGCTTCGCTGGATACTGTCAAAAGGAGAAGCTATCCGATTACCAGATGGAAAACCTTATCGGATGGCGGGATCACACAGTGACATAACAGACCGAAAAGAAATCCAAAGAGCTATAGCAGAAAAAAAAGCATATATCGAATCTCTACTTCATGCAATACCCGATTTGATGTTTGTTTTGGACCATAATGGTGTTTTTATTGATGTGAAATCTGGACATTTAGATAGCCTGTACTTACCCCGCGAACAATTTATTGGGAAACCTATCGAACAGGTAATGCCCAAAGCATTGGCAGATGATATCCTACAGGGAATACGAAATGTGTTGGACGGGAAACCACAAGAACCTATTCAATACCAGTTGCCTATTCAAGACGAGATACGCGATTATGAAGCACGTTTAACAGTTGCAGATCACCAGCGAGTGATTGGAATGGTACGAGACATCACAGTGCTCAAAAAAACTGAAGCCGACCTGATTCAATCAAAAGAAAAAGCCATTAAGGCCAGCAAAGCGAAGTCGGAATTTCTAGCCAATATGAGCCATGAAATACGAACTCCCTTGAATGGTGTGATTGGTTTTACTGATTTATTGTTAAAAACTCCCCTAAGTGCTTCTCAAAAACAATATGCTGAAAATGCAAACACATCGGGAAAAGCTCTTCTTGCCATCATTAATGATATATTGGACCTATCTAAAATAGAAGCAGGAAAGTTAGAGCTGGAAACCGTAGAAACCGATCTTGTCCAGTTGTTGGAAGAAGCAATTGATATTGTAAAATACCACGCATCTCAAAAAAATATAGAGCTTCTCATGAACATCCCTCCCTCTATCCCGCGGTATGTATATGCAGATCCGATACGATTAAAACAAGTATTGATGAATCTTCTAAGCAATGCAGTGAAATTCACTTCGCAGGGAGAGATTGAACTAGAAGTGAAATACGATACGACTTCAACAGATCAGGGAAAGTATACGTTTAGCGTACGAGACACGGGCATTGGTATTTCAGATGAACAAAAAACAAGGCTTTTCCAGTCTTTTTCCCAAGGAGACAGCTCTACAACAAGAAAATTTGGTGGTACAGGTCTTGGACTTACTATCTCTAATTTGCTAGTAGAAAAAATGGGAGCAACGATTGAATTAGAGAGCACACCCGGGGAGGGAAGTACTTTTTCTTTCACCATTTCTTTGCCCATTGTGGAAAAATTCTATAGTGAAGAACCAAAGATATTGGATGTACACCGAGTATTGGTTGTGGATGACAACGATCAAAACCGCCAGATATTGAAGGACAATCTTGAATACTGGGGAATTGAATTTGTTGGATGTGACAACGGCTTGGAATGTTTGCGAATACTGGAAAACAGCAAACCATTTGACGTGATCATTATGGATTATCATATGCCATATATGGATGGTATTGAAACGATCAAGAAAATCAAAGAAAACCCTCGCATAACTTCAAGTCATTCTCCCATCATTATGCTCCACAGCTCTTCGGAGAACCATCAACTGCGACAAGAAAGCAAAGCGTTGGGTGTAGATTTCTTTCTTGTGAAACCTGTGAAATCAGATGAATTGCTTCACCATTTGCAACACCTGAAGAAATCAGATCCTTTGCCACAACAATCAGACTTTTCAGCTACTCAAAAAGCCAAAAATGAGAAAGATCTGTCCAAACAATATCAAGTATTGATAGCAGAAGATGTTGCAATGAACATGATGTTAGCAAAAGCTCTTTTAAACGATATTTTGCCTGAATCAATCATCTGGGAAGCAAATGATGGAGAGCAAGCCGTACACATGATACAAAACCACCCAATTGATCTAGTTTTTATGGATGTTCAAATGCCTATTTTGGATGGTTTGGATGCTACTCGCAAGATACGACAGTGGGAACAATCTAAGCACAAACACACTCCTATAATTGCGCTGACAGCAGGAGCTTTGTCAGAAGAAAAAGAGCGATGTCTACAAGCTGGCATGGATGATTTCTTACCAAAACCAATCCACATTGAGACTCTTCGTAACATAGTAACTAAGCACTTGTTTCATGATTCGAACTACTCCGAGATAAATCGGTCGATTGATGAATGGATATCCCACTCTCACAAACATTTTGACAAAGAGGAGTTACTGGGTCGTATTGGGAATAACAAACAAATGTACCAGTACTCACTTGAAATATCTAAAAATATCCCACCTAGACTGAAACTATTAGAGGAAGCAATAGATCTACACGAACCAACGAAAATAAAACAAACTGCTCATTCATTGAAGGGAGCAGCCTCCATGATCAGTTTTAACGAAATGGGCCGCTTGGCTTCTTTTGTTGAAGCAAATTTTGATAAAGATGTGCAAATCCTTCAGACTGTTGTACAAAAGATGCACGAGGAGTGGAGTTTTCTTAAGAAAATCATCAAGCAAGAGCTAGAAGAAAAAGACTAGTAAAGTAGAAAACTACCATGGAGACTTGAGATTTTTGTTTAGGTCAGGCATTCCAGGGTATTCTTCCACGTATTCGATCCGACCTCCGAAATAGAACCCAATATTACGATGATCCCTTTCGTCCAGGCATATTCGTCGAAAAACATCTCCCCAGCTTTCATACGGTCCCGATGCATTGACCAGAGAACTATGTACGGTTTGATAATCCCAGGTTGGATGTTCCTCGATTAATTTGGCATAGCAATGTTCTGCATGATCTTCAAATTGTGCATTGAAAAATAGCGCCCACGGCAGGTTAATTCGAGATGTATATTTCGAAAAAGCAACATAACAGCATACCATCCAGACGCGCACCCAGTAAGAAAGATACCATGCATCTTTATCATTGTCTTCTTTCATTTTTTCTTCAAGGACTTGAAGATGCCAGAATTCATTATCTTGTGCTTCTCTACACCAAGCTATCATACGATTGCATTTTCGAACAAAAAAGTGATCCGAATAGTTTTTTGTCATGTTGGCGTATAGACGTTTTTCCCATTCTCGATAAGGGATGCTGGCTAACAATTCAAGAAGTTTTAGTTTTGACAATGATGCTTTTTTCCCTGCAATAGAGTCCATCAACCAAATAAAAAAACGCGCCATCATGGAATACGGATATTTCTTACGTCGCAATGTTGCACATTGTTCTTTTCTGATATCCACCATGGACTGGTAACTCATTATGCCCTCCATAGTAAGGAAATTGCCCACTACTATTGTAATAGATTTTCATCAATTCTCGAATGTGATTTTTAGTTTTTTTTTCAGGAAATTTGCCTTTTTGGTTCGAATTTGGAAAAATAGTTACTAGACTAGAAACGTGAGGTGATTATGGATCCTAAAGAAAAGCTTTTCTCATTCATTCCTTTTTTTGAAAAAGCATCTGAAGATGAAATATGTACATGGGGTGGTGGTTGTGGTTTGCATGCCAGTCATAGTTGTACTGCTGCATATCCTATCTACACCAAAAAATTTAAAGAATTTATTGATGCCATTTATGATGCTGATCTTGTCGATGAAGATTATTCTCTAAGTTTGTCCAAGCTTGGTTTAAACTACGATAAAATACAAGAAAGAATTGAGAAAGCTGAGTATGGCGATATCAGAATCTTGTTTACCCATATTATTCGAGGGGAAAGATTTCATGACGGTCTGTGGGTACATACTTTTCGACATCATCTTTTTACCAAAATGCTACAAAGGCTACAAGAGTTGGAGGAAAATCAAGACTCTATGTAAACATTGGCTCTATGGCATTAAAAAGATAGCCAATTAGAATAATCCCTGTTGTTACAATGAGTAGGAAATAGACTAGGAGTTTTGGTTTTACAACTTTACGCAGCATGATAAGCGAAGGCAATGACAATGCTGTAACAGACATCATAAAAGCTAAAATTGTGCCCAAGCCAACCCCTTTTGCATACAATGCTTCTGCGATTGGAATAGTACCGAAAATATCTGCATACATGGGAATACCCAGAAGACTAGCAATCACGACAGAAAAAGCATTCTCTGAACCCAAAACACTTTGAATAAAGCTTTCAGGAATAACATTGTGTATAAAAGCACCAATCCCAACACCAATAAAAATGTAAAGATACACTTTTTTCACCGTACTAACCATTTGTTCTTTTGCAAAATGCAATCGTTCCTTTTGAGTTGGGATAGCAACTTCCCGATCAGCAAATGGTATCTCTAAGACAAATTTTTCAATATAGTTTTCTAGACGCATTTTTTCAATTAAACTTCCCCCAAGAATGGCCAAAATCAATCCCACCACAACATATGCAATGGCAATAGAGCCCCCAAAAATACTTGTCAGTAAAAGCAAAGAACCCAAATCTACCAAAGGCGAAGAGATTAGAAATGAAAAGGTAACACCTAAGGGCAAGCCTGCACCTGTAAAACCAATAAAAAGAGGAATAGAAGAACAAGAACAAAAGGGAGTAACCGTTCCAAGAAGTGCTGCTAGGGAGTTTGCAACAAGTCCCCGAAAACGTCCTAAGATTTTTCTTGTTCGCTCAGGTGGAAAAAAACTTTGTATGTATGAGATTGAGAAAATGAGAACTGACAGTAAGACAAAAATCTTAATCACATCGTAAACAAAGAAATGGATGCTTCCCCCAAGCATTGAATTTGGATCCATTCCAATTTTTTCTAGACTTATGCCAACTAGCTCGTGAAGCCATTTCATTCCCAATACTTGATCTTGTAGAAAGTTTCCTAACCACCGTAATGCAGACATCAAATTGCTGTTCCTTTGTGTGCAGGATGATCACATTGGCAAGAGCTGTTTGAAATAGTTGTCTCCAATTGGTTTAGAGAAGAATCTTTCACGTTTGTAAGACTCTGCAATAAATGCAAAAGTTTCTTTGCTTCTTCGGGATGAATGGAATAGTGCATCCATTTACCTACTTTTTTCCAGGCTATCAAGCCAGATTGGCACAATATTTTCATGTGATGAGAAAGTGTGGATTGTTCTATCTGTAAATGTTCTAATAACTTACAAGCACATTTTTCTCCACTTTGTAGCATTTCGATAATTTGCAAACGGTTTTCATCTTGCAACGCTTTTGCGAAAAGAACGATTTTTTCATGTTCTGTCATTTTACCACCTGTGCATTACATTATATCTTAAGAACACCTATTGTTTTACAAACATATCGATGAATGTCAATATATAAAAGTAAAAAAACCTTTGATCTTTTTACGTTTTGCATGTATGCTATAAGAAATAAGGTTCTAGTTCCTGATGGAGGAAGCACCATGAATGATGCTGCAAAAATGGTTGGAATTTGCATCAATGAACGTTTAAAAACAGACACCACTCTTTTAAATTGGTGGTTATGTACGTTTTTGCTATTCCCATTCACTCTTGGCATTTTTTCAATCATTCTTTTTTTCCAGCGTACTAACAGGGTAGATCGATTTATAGGACGAAAGTTTTCTTACTATCAATCTCTTCTTGAATTCACCGAGAAAAATGCTGAATCGAATGGAATTTTAGATCTTATTCGGCATGATCTCAAAGAATTGAAACAATATCATGACGACACATTTAACCATCAACTGGCATTTATTGGTGGTTGGCCCTCATTTTTTCTTATTGTGTTTACTCTTGGAATCTGGTTTTTTATATGGTTATACAAAATGAATCGAATCTGGTTTGTTTTACAGGAAGTAGAATCTGATTTTCACAGTTCTATCTCAAAAATCTGGATGAAGATGGATCTTACCGATCAACCTCTTCGTTTTCCGATCAACAAATCAAAAAACCGAAGTTATGGACTTTATCTTTTATTCACTTTTCTCACGGTAGGTATTTGGGGTTTGGTATGGGACTATCGTATTCATACCGATCCAGTAAACCTGTATCCACGTTTCCATGAAATTGAGAACAAAGTTTGGAAAATCGTGAGTAAAAGCTAGAGAGTTGATGCAGTAAAGTCTGTAGAATTCTTAGAGAGTTCATCTTTTAGAATGAAACTCACGATTTTAGCGCAATGACAAGCCAATGAGTCGATGGTTGGAATAGAGGGAGTTGTATTGCGAAGTAGTAGAGGGATTTCTGTGCAACCCAAAATAACTGCTTCTGCCCCTTTCTCTGAAAATGAATGAATAGTTTCTATGTATCGCCTTATTGTTTCTTCTGTGAATACACCCACCGACATTTCTTTGACGATTGCTTCCTGCATCCAAATCTGATCTTCACTCCCAGGAACAATGCATTCTATTTGGTAATCCTGCAGCAGTTTCCCCTTGATGAAGTCTTCCTGCATTGTAAAAATGGTGCCCAGTAAAGCAACTTTTGACCATCCTTGTTTTTTCATATCATCTCCTACTGCGTCTGCAATATGTACAAAAGGTACTTGTACAGAATCTTGTACCCTAGGAAGAACTTTATGTGGAGTGTTGGCACAAATTGCTATTCCTTTGGCTCCAGCATTCTGTAACTGCAGCGCATGTTTTTTGACGATGTCAGCAATACTATTCAATCCCTTCAGTCTGTAATTGATGTATCGTATGTTGGTCCATGCTAACGATGTGTAAAGTAGGATTGGTATTGTTTCCATAAAAACGATTGATGGACCTGTTGATACTCTGATAGTATTCCATGGTTGAGTGCCATGACGTTCCCCAATCAATCCAAATGGTTTCATGTAGAAGTCCTTTCTGTAGTTGTTTCTTTTGTTTGTGCAAAATGATACCGTTAGAAAGTATACTCAGTTGTTTGAAAAAAATAAGAAATGGGAAATCATTCCCAAAGGAAGGCTTTTTTAGTACAATAGATGTAAATTCCCCTGTTTAGGAGGAGCCATGAAGAAAATAGCCTTGTTCTTTATTGCGGTTACTGTTTTTGTTTCTTTCTGGAGCATGTCTGTTGTTCATGCAAAAAGCTGATTCGCATTCCTTCTGTGGATATGGTTTTCACGATTCTACCAGATGGTTCAGCGTATGTGCAGGAAAACCGTACTATTGAATTCAATGGAGATTTTACGTTTGGCTTTTACGAAATTCCCAAAATGGGATACGGATCTATTGAGAATATTTCTATTGCAGAAGGCGATCAATACTATCAGTATGAATCGACTGCAAGTTACAATCCTGGCACCTTTACTTTGTCAGATACAGGGCATTCCATTCGTATTGATTTTATTTTACTGCATTAAATGAAACTAGAACCTTTACTGTTCAGTATAGCATCAAAGACGTTGTCACTGTGTATCAAGATTACGGTGAATTGTATTGGAAAGCTTCAAAGGCGATGGTTGGGACTTCAATATTGGTGAATATAGTCTTTGTAGTCAATTGGAAATCCCTATACCAATGGAGAATTACTTCATTTGGGCTCATGGACCGCTTTGGGAAATTCACCAAATCTGATCAAGAAAGTGCATTTTTGCACGTCGAAGATGTACCTGCCAATACTTTTGTCGAAATTCGAGTACTCCTTCCCTCTACTTATTTTCACCAAAACAAAAAGGGACGGGACTATTTACGAATCTGTTGTGCAAGAAGAAACTCGATGGGCAGATCAAGCGAAATCGTGAGAGAAACAAGGCGAAACGAACTATTTTTATTGGTAATTTATATAAAATACTCCATGGTTGCAATTTCAATATTTCTTATCCTTCTATACTTTTTCTTGTACTCTAAATATGGACGAGCACGTCGTTTACAAAAGAATTTATCTATTATCGAGAACCACCATCTGATTTAAAACCTGCAGTAGTGGGCATGTTAAACTCTTTCAAAAACTATCAAAACCGATTTTTAGAGGCAACTATTTTAGATCTAATACGTCGTAAGCATATTCAATATGAAGAAATTGAAGGAAATTTTCTTACGCGAGATCACAAACTCATCAAATTGGAAAATAAAGAAGATCCATTGGTCGAATATGAGAGCTTCTTAATGGATGAGCTTTTGTTCGAGAATAAAACGGAAGTCACAATGAAGGGTTTGAAGAAGAAATACGATCGCCTCAAAGATTGGTATTATAAGCAATTCCAAGAATTCAAAAAATTGATATTGAATGCCACCAAAGAACATGAATTCTTTGATGCAACAAGTAATAAATATTCTACCATGGCAATTGTAATTGGTGTGATACTTTTATTTGTCGGTTTTCTGGGGGGAATGATTTTGTCTTTTTCATTCTACAACGACATGGACTTTACTTTCATGATCTTTATCCCCGTGGGCATATTTTACCTCTTTGGTGCCTATGCACTAAAACGAAGAACTCAAAAAGGTGCAGAAGAATACGGCAAGTGGAAAGCCTTTTCTTCTTTCATGCGAGATTTTTCAAATTTGAAACAATATGGACCAAATTCCATCATCATATGGGAACGTTTTTTGGTGTATGCCACCATATTTGGTATTGCATCTGTAGTTCTGAAAGCTTTAAAAGTTGTTGCACCCAACCTTCCGGATGCAAACAATGGTGTTCTTTTTGCTCCAGCATTTATGGCTGGTGGAACGCTCCAGTTTTCTTCTCTATCCAATGCAATATCAGGAATCTCTGCTGTCTCTAATTCTGTATCCCGAGTAGCTTCTTCTTCCTCCAGTTCTGGATCTGGTGGCGGAGGAGGTTTCTCTGGAGGCGGCGGCGGAGGTGGTGGCGGCTCCGGTGGTGGATTTGGCTAAAATGCAAGACAAACAATCAGAATCCGTATCCTCTATAGGTTGTATGAATGGATGGGTACGGATTCTGCTCTTCCTTGTAGGTATTCCAGTTGTTTTATTCCTTGTCATAGCATTCATTTTGTGGGTTCCCTTACCTGGTGTTTCACCAGATCCAACCAGCAAAGTAAGGACACTAATTGCAGCAATATCAGTCGGATTGTTAGGTTTTTTCTTTCTCCTTTTATTGCTTCATTTCATTCGTAAAAGCCTTCACACTGCAAGTCATTCTTTGGATGATTATTTTCAGAACAAAGGATTCAAAATGTCTGCTGCATATGGATTTGGGCGCTTGTATAAAGGTTCTATTAAAGATGTTCCAGCAGAAACGCTTCTGTTTCCAAGCTATTATTTACAACCATGGCGACTGAATGCAGCATTGTATATCCACACAAATATTATTGGCACAATCAGCAACCGAAGACCTATCACCATGGATGTATGCTGTGAGAAATTTCATCCTGATGGACCTTTTTCTCCTTATTACTGCGTAAGCACAGAACCAGTTAAAATGAACCAGATGCTACACAATCCTCTAGTAATGCATCTACTAAATACCATTATTGACGGTCATACAAAACAAGATACGTGGGAGTTACGATTCCACAAAGATAAAGTGGAATTATTTAGTCGTCAGTACGGATTGCATATTTATATTTTTGAAGAATCATTGGATGCTTTTTTCTCTCTTACAGAAATTTCGCAATGAACCGTTTCCTTTATTTCAACAAAGGGCACTAGCGAAAGCACGCTTCATTTTGAATATCATTCAATGAAGCGCAAGCATTACAGAAAATAATCGTATCGCCTGATTTGTCGTATTTCTCATAAGAATGTAAATGACCATGATAGCGTACTTTATCTCCAACGGTGTAGTAATTGTACACAGTATCGTCACGTTCTGTGCGTATTTCATGGAGTTTACCACTATTTTCTTGAACAACCACCTTGTACACATCATATACATCCCAATAATAATCGCTATCGGAAGTGTAATTCTTTTCCTTTTTTTCTCTGTTTCTTTTTTAACAACAATACCATCCCATGTTTTGCCCTTTTTTAAACCAAGTGTTCTGAAAAAAGCAGATGAGAAGAAACATTCCCCAATACCAAAACCAATGTAGATAGCTTGTGGATTGTCCATTTCAGAACTTGTTTGTCCATATATAAAAATCCTACAACAGCGATAGCAGAAATAACGAAAGAAAAAATCCACGTCCAACGATGCATATTTTTTAAATACTTTGCGAAAGCTGGATCATTACATCGCTCTGAATATGCCATACAAAAACCCCCAATATACGTAATGATACAAACTATAGCATAAAAAAGAAATAGTAATTCTATAAAACTCATCAATTGAGTATTATCAAGGCAAATATTTAAAAAAGAAAAAATAATTTTTTTAACAATTGCAAATAATTTGTGAGTGTAGTATTCTATTGGATGTTAAAAAATGAAATTATGAAAAGGATTTCATGAATTTTATTACCCACTGGGAGGGGATAATGTTAACAAAAAAAGTTATTGTTGTTTTTTCTGACTTTTGTTTTGAGTTTGTTGTTGGCAACAAATATTCGCGCAGATGACGGATGGACAGAAGTGATTTCTGATCCTAAGGAAAGTCCGTTTACGGCAGATATTCGGTATGTGTATGCTAGAGATGATGGAAAGAATTGGTCTTTTAAAGTAGTAAGTTGGGATGATTGGAAATTATCCCGCAATGGCGGATTACGACTTTATTTTAATACAAGCTGTACTTCCAAATTAAAAGATTCTGATTATACCATCCTGATATTTGGTGAAGGTTCATCATTTACTGGTTTGCTATACGATATGTTTGCTGACGAATTTTATGAGATTGATTGCGACTTCAATGCAAACAATGCAACTGGTACTTTTTCTATTGCAAAAAATATTCTAAAAGCCCTGATCGCCGTTTTACAATAAACTCCTACGTAGTATTTCTAAACGACTTGAGTTATTACACTGACGCTGCGCCTGATGATCAGTCCATGGTGTTGTTTAAAGGATCGGATCAACCTCCCGAAACAAAGCTTATTGTTACAACCAAAGCTTTGGATTTCGGTCAAGTTCGATGGAGAGGTAATGAATCTCTTCCTTTACTCTTCGAAAATCAGGTGAAAAGACTATTCATGTAGAAATAACCGCGAGTCCAAATATTCGTGTATCCAAAAAGTCTACATCTTTAAAAGAATATGAAGAATCGTATGTTGATGTTATTGTAAATACAGGCTCTCTCGAAATTGGTACATATCAAGAGACCGTTGAGTTGAAATCCGATTATGGTGATGAAATCATTCAGGTGTATTTTGAAGTCTTACCCAAGCCAGTTTTAGCTATCGATGTCGAGAGTATTGACTTTGGAGACTGCTATCGTGGTGAAGTTCTTAAAACCAAGATCCATGTCTATAATAAAGTCAAAGGTCCTATGCGAGTAAATATTAAAAAAGATGGTGAATGGTTCCGATTAAGCGAGACTGAGTTTGACGAAAATGGAAAATACATCGATGTTTATCTAACAACAAAAAATGCTGATTTTGGATCACTTAAGGGGGAGATTCGTATTGATTCTGATGGTGGATATGAACGAATTCCCGTAGAAGCCAATCTACTGTCCTCCTTTGTATTAAATCCCACTAGTATAGAGTACGGAGAAGTTGATTTTGATCATTTTAAAAATGAAGCGATTCACTATACGCTCGAGAATAATACCGACCACACTCTAAAGGTTCAGATCACAAATACCGAATCGTGGATACAGTGTGCTAACACTACCATTACTCTTCGCGAGGGTGACACCAAAGAATTGAAAATGCTTTTAAATGTGAGTGAAATGAATGAAATGAATAAAAAGTACCAAGGATCCATTGTATTCGAATCTGAATATGATCTTATTGAGCTACCGGTTTCTATCCATCTTATGCAAACCCCTCCTATGCTTAAATGGCTAGAGAGTGAGGATAAAAAACCTTCCTACAAGGCAAGCATTTATCAGGGGCAATCCTTTGAACATTCATTCAAAATATCAAACTGTGGAAGCGGAGAACTAGATGTTGATTTTTCGATTGACAAAAGTGAAGCCAATTTCCGCCTTTTCACTCGTCCATGTAAACTCAAAGCAGGTGAATGCGAAGACATTCTTGTGAAACTAGATTCCCGATCACTTGAAATAGGGACATACAAAACTACTCTGTGTATCACTTCAAACGGAGGGAATCTCAAAGTTCCCATTGAGGTAGAAATCTTGGAAATTCCCGTGGTCATCATTACTTTAACCATCGGGTCTGCCATCGCTACAATCAATGATGAAGTAATCATGTTGGATGAAGCTCCTTATATCCAAAAAGGAACCACAATGGTCCCACTGCGATTTGTGGGAGAAGCTTTCAGTGCAGAAATTGAATGGAAGAATATTGGCAAAGGAAGAATCATCATGAAAGCTGGGGAAAACACAATCCAGCTTGATATTGGAAAAACCGTAGCTCTAATCAATGAAGAACCAAAGCTTCTTCCGGTTGCTCCCGAGATCAAATCCGGTAGAACTTTTGTTCCTTTGCGATTCATTGGAGAAAGCTTTGGCGCAACCATAGATTGGGATGGAAAAGTTCAAATGATCACCATCACCTATACAATGCCCATTCCCAAGAGTAGAGGAGTTTTGATACTGAAATCTGGGCATTTGTTTTTGTAGAATTTGGCAACATGTCTATACTGGAATCATGAGAACATTCATAGGTATTGATTTTTCTGACTCAGTGAAACAAGCTTTGAAACATTGTCAAGAACGATTGGTTACATATACCAAGAAAGGCAGATGGAAGCATGTTAACAACTTCCATCTGACCTTGTTTTTTAATGGTGAAGTAGAGGAATCGTTTCTACAAGAGATACATTCCGCAATGAAACCCTGTGCAGCCTCCCTCTCTCCTTTTCAACTTCACTTTTCTCATTTGGGAGTTTTCCGTGGGAGAAAGCATATTCGTGCCTTATGGATTGGACTTGATGGGCAATTACAAGTACTTGCCGATTTGCATCAATGTATACAAAATGCTATGGAAGGACTTGGTTTTACCGTATCTCACAAGGATTACATCCCGCACATTACTCTTGGACAAGACTTGCTTCTACGAGAAAAACTAGTCACTCTCGAAAAAACCATATCTCTACACTCTTTACCAGTAATCTCTGTATCACGTATTACCTTTTTCAAAAGCGAACAGATTGAGGGAAAACGCATTTATTCATCCATACGTGAATACCCATTACTGGGAAACAAAACTTGATTGATCAGTTCTCCTCTCGGGTTATGGTAATTCTCTGTTCATTGCTATTCCAATCAATTTCTGCACCAAATGCTTCGGAAATGAATCGTAGGGGAACGTAGGTTCTTCCTCCTACAACCAAGGGGGGTGCATCCAAAGTAGTTGATTGATCCATAATGAGTGCTTCCTTCTTTCCAATGTACAAATGTATATCGATACACTCAAAAAGTATCATGACATCCGTAACAATCCCCTTTTTTGGAGCATAATCAATGCTTGCTCCAAAAGCTTCAGCAATAAAGCGAAGAGGCACCATAGTTCTGCCTGGTGGTTGAATGAAGGGTGGTGCATCCAAAACGATTTCTACTTGATTCACGAACGCTTTCTTGTCTCCAATCGTCAACGATATGATTCTCTTACTGGGAAGAATCTCAACACACACCACATAGTCAATGATGTTGCCATTCTGACGATGAGACAAAATAGCCTGATGTGTTCCTACGGGTAGTTTCGATCCATCAATAGAGAAATGGATGAGTCCACTGCTCTTCTGTAAAAGGGGATTTGTCATCTCAAACCAGGATTGATTCACCTTAAGTTCCACCTCCTCAATCTGGGAGGATTCATTCCAGTATACAATTTGTCCCTTTAGTGTTTGATTTTGAATCAATTGTATTTTCTCCTCAGGTTGCAATTTTACATGCCACACTGAGGGTTTTTCTTTGTCACGGACATCCACGTAAATTCTGTAACATACGGTTTCTTACTTACAACTGAATCCCAAATTTCTTGTGTCGAAAGGAGTAAAACTTGTTGTGCTTCCCCAGCAATGGTTATTCGAAGCCAGTGATTGGAATTGGGAGGAGTATAGATGTATAGGTCAGAACCATGAAAAACATTTTGTTCATAGGTGAAATAGACGGTACTATCTAGTGAGAAGCTTGTAATTTCTACTGTTTTTTGTGAAATTTCTTGTCCTTCATCGGAAAGAAAATATGTTTTGATGCACGATCCTGGAATTACAGGTAAATCGGGTCTAGATGGAATTGCAGGGATGGGATTCGGAACCCAATTACCATGATTGTCTTGCCAATAATAAGTCATTGCAGGGCGATATGTTGAACCAATTGCCTCTCCTGCGTCTCGTCTTCCATTCCCGTTACGATCTTCAAAGAATCCTTGATTCACGAAAATTGCATTAATCTTCTGGAGAGCATTTTGATTGCCTTGAAACATTTGTTTTAGTTGATCATAAAGATCTTTTATGGTGTCTGGTTTCTCTTTTTGAATTAAACAAAAAATATCTCTCCAATTGGGCAAAGAAAATCCATCATCATCACTGCCGTGAATGACAACATCCGGTGTAACACGATCATACCATCCCGCATTATCGACCAAATCCAATAGAAGGGAGGCTACAGCAAATTCTTCTTCTGATCGATACATGATAATGTTGTGACCATGGGCATCTGTGAGTTGTCCTGCTGCATTTACATGTGTATTTTCGATGGGCACAGGAACCAGATTTCCACTGGCATCAAAATATCCATATTGACCATTGCGTGCGTGATGGTTGCGATCATTTTCCATATCCGTTGCTCCGCCACCCCATCTGTAGATTCCATTGGGGAGTCCGGCATATTCATCGCAGCAAGTTTTGCGACTTTGCATCATTTTTGCCATCAACAAACTTGTGAATTCAGCAAATCCTTCTGCAAAGGAATCATGCGATGTTGGGTTTCGATATCCTTCGTGATTCAAATCACCAGCGTGAAGCTGTAGCCCCATCAAACTATCGTGAAGGAAATGTCCAAATTCATGCCACTCTCTGTTATGAGGACGATTGTTAGAATGAATGTTACTGTCTGCTTGATCAATATTGATTTTTTTGGTTGGAGTGAATTGGTAGAAAGTACCATTTGTATTGCTGAAACCACATACCAAAAGGGGTTTCATAACGGTAGGAATCATCGGAGTACCGTCGCATTCCAGTGAATCGAAAACAGAAAAACATTCTTGCATGTGGCAATAGATTTGTGCCATGGATCTTCCATCATGAGGAAAGTCGGAAGGTAGCTGTAAGTCAGTATCTTGCCCTATAAAGATGTTTCGAACATAGTCCACTTCTTTGCAGGGTTCTTGGGTGCCAGAGATGTCTCCCATCGCAAAAAAAGTATTCGTGCAGTCGTTGTAAGTAAGGTTGAATTGATCATTTCGAAATATCGCAATCACTCGGTATCGATGGTCGCAGTCTTTGTCGATAAATGAGAAATGAAAGAATCCATCTGCATCGGTTTTGGTTTCTAGATATAACGAATAGTGGGGAATCCCATTTTTTGCACTTGCGTGCACACCTAGGATAGGATCCATTTCTACTGTCAATGAGCGATCATGCCCACACTGCGGTTCATATCGGAGATACAGCCGTATCAGGGTATTACCGATCCCGCATTCTTTTCCCTTTGCATTTAAAAAAGAAAGACGACCTTGTACTTCTCGTTTTGTTGGACATAAGCGAATTTGGAACTTTTTTGTAATCGTTTTTGGACAAGGGTCGGGGGAGATAAGAAAGGTAGTTGTGATTTCAAAAAGCTGCTCTTCAGGGATCATTTCGGGTATATTTTCAAGTACGATTTCACCCTGTAAATTGTAACTAGAGCCTACAGGAAGAGGAAATGATGATGTATTCCACGCAAGCTTTATAGAAATATCAACGGATCCTTGTATTTGATTTACTGTACTTGAAACGACGATCCCAGCATCGATATCTCCCGTGTTGGACAAAACATATTCTACATCCAGATACTCTGCATATCCACCCTTGGCATGATCCCATGTAAAACAGGTTGGACAAAGTGTTTTGGATTCGATGTCGGTGATCTGGATTGCACAATTCTTTTCAAGAATTTCTATTGTTTCTGGAATAATCGTTGTCTCCCCCTGCAGGGTGCCAGTTATCTCTACATGATCATTCAGCTCAACTTCTATCGTTCGCTCAGGAAACTCAACGCGGTAGTAAACGTCGAAAAAAGACTCCACCCAGAAGTGTTCATCTCTTTTGTTAACTTTTGTTACGATTCCCTTTGTATGAATTGGTGTAGACTGTTCTATTTTACCCAAAGGTCCTTGTCGAATTTCAATGGGTGGTAGGGCGGGGGGGCAGAAAGGAACGGCATCTTCAGTGGGTATAGGGTAAAACAATGTTATTTCGGTTGTTTTTTCTGAGGTAGTTCCCTTTTCTGAATCTTGTTTTTCAGAACGCGTCTGGTGAATTGTAATACGATAGGATACAATATCCATATTCTTTCGACTCATGCTTTTTTTTCGATCGATAATTTCACATTGTATCTTTTGTGTAAACAAAAAACCATGTGAAAAAGAACACATTTCTCGAACCTTCTGTAAAAGTTCTTCCGGATTGATACGATACTCCTTCTTGTCCAGCAGGACTGGAAGGTATCGATAAAAATCGTGGTTCAAAGAAACAGGAGCACATAATGATTCAGAGTCTTCCAGGGGATGAAAAACGGTACAATTACCAATCTGGGATAAACTCTTTTCAATGGTTGTAGGAAGATTCGTCTCTAAGACAATCCCAACAGGTCCTAAAATACTCAGTTTTTCAAGTTCTTTTTTTAACACCGACAATGTCAAAGGCTTGCCTTGAATGTTAATGTAGGGATCCTCCTGATCGGTATTCCACCATCCACTTAAATGAATCCACAATACGGGTTTTTCCCTAGATCGCAAAACCTTTCTCATTTGTTGATTCAATGAAGATAAAGTTACCTTGATATGTTCAATAGAGCTAGGCTGAATACATTCCCTTGAAAAGGATGCCGGGATGTTTCGATATGGATTTGCAAAAGGAAGAAAAATGGTAGCATGATCGCTATGAAAAGGCATTTGCGAACTATATTGAAGAGTTTGATTTGTTAGGAATTGCTGTATTGGTTCTGGATAAGTAGAATCAGATTGGATAAAGAGAAAAAAATGATTAGATAAGGTCTGAAAAGATTTCCAAGGAGGTGGATCCTTTTTTGAACGAAAAGAGAGAAGTGAGGACACTGGGTTTTGCAATGCCTTGCTCAGAGTGAATGTACCATCCAAAAAGGTACCTTGTAGGGTACAAAATACAATATCACCTTTGGAGATATTGCTAGCATAGGTCTCTGTTTCCTTCACTTCAACCCAGAAAGGGTTTGATTTCGCACTAGTGCAATAGGGAATCTGATCACAAAAAATGGGAGGTTGTGTCAGGCATAAATAGCCCGAGATAATAACTTCTTTACCAATCCATGGAGAAGAATCTTTTGAAAGCTCATGTAACGTAATGATTGGGATTTCTCCAATAGGATTCAATGTAATTTGAATGGTAGCCAGGATAACATCATACGAAACCAATTGAAGTTTGTACTTCCGCGTTTCATTCCATTCGTTGGTGTCAATATGAATGGGAATATCAACTTTCTCCCCTTGTTTGACTGAGAGCGATGCCGGGCAGGAGATTCTAATTGTTTCGTCCATATCTCCTTCCCAATAAATTCGTAGATCAGTGTCACACTGTCGATTGTAAATCCACACCGATTTTTCCACTGATCCAGTGGAAGGAATATCCCATTCATAATGAGTTTGTTCCAACTGAATTGTGGACCATAGAACTTTCATATGGATAGGTATTTCAACGTGCTGAGGTTTACAGTTGGATGTTAAAATAATCATATCTGCGTATAACCCAGGTTCATAATTATCGGAACATATAGTAGCAGTAACAACATCTGATCCTCCTGGTGGAATCACCAGCTCAGAAGGGGAGATATGTAACCATGAAGCCGACCAAGATATGGTGACATGACAATCTTCATCATTATCAGGATTGGCTCTAATTGTGATAGTGGACTGTTTCGTTTGGTTTGGACAAATTTCAAAATAAAAGCCTTCTTGGGCAACAGCATAATGGTTTCCCCAAAAAGGAGTGATATGCATGCTTGAAATGATAAGTAGAAAGGATAAAAAGAATCGCACAACAGACTTCATGATATCCTCCTTATTGTATGCAATGAAGTAGTTCTATAGTAAAACTATTCTCCAGTTTCTCCAAATAAAAAAACCAAAATTGTGCATTTTTTCACGAATGAATTTGAGGTAGATAAAACCGATCTGTATAAAGCTATACTTAACTTCTTCTATGCGATAGCTCTGCGGGGTGTTTTATCAAAGAGATTGTCGTATGTGTATCTGCAGTTTTAGAAAGAACTAGTCGGGCATGCCTTCGTAATGGACTATATGATCTGGTTGTCCACTATAGAAAAAGCTATTGTTCATATGGTCTCTCTCATCCAATGATATGCGGCGAAATATGTCCCCCCACGTAGGTAGATCCGCATATTCTTTAACCAAAGGGTTGACCATTTTTTGCTGATCTAAGTCAGGATGTTCCTCTACAAACTTTGCATATACATGTTCAGCATGATCTTCAAATTGGGCATTAAAATCAAAACCCCAACGAATATTCCAGAAGGCAACTGTTCGGGCTATACATACATACATCATCACCATCAGTATCCGAATGAAGGGCGTAAGGTACCATGCATCCTTGATTCCTTCTTCTTTCATTTTTTCATGCAAAACTAAAAGGTGCCAATATTCATTGTCTTGGGCATATCTTGCCCATCGAATGATTTCTTGAGAAGATGTAACTTTAGCAATCTCTTCATATTGTTTGGTTGTATGAGCATACTTCCGGATTTCCCATTCACGATATGGGATACAAGCCAATGTCTCTAATAGTTTAGCCTTGGAATATGTTGTTTTTTTCCCTGTAATCAGATCCATACCCCAAAAAAACAGTTTTGCGATTTCAGAATACTTTAATCTAGGGCGTTCTACTGTGGCCTTGCATTCTTTATGAAGGTCTATCATTGTCCATCCGTCCTTTTGCTGAAGAGTTTACTAGTAAAATTTCTTGCAATGCTTTGATGCAATTGATGAGCCAATTCTTCAGCTTTTTTGTAGGCATCGGGTTGCTTTTGTAGGTCTTTTACTCCGCCTAAGTTGGCTACAACAAGAGAGCCACCTTCAATCATCTTGAAATAGTCATAAAACCATTCTTTCATATAGGTTCTGACAGACTTGAATTCTTCAAGATCTGCTCCTTGTGTGATAATGTATGCATATGCTTTTTTCTTTAAGCGTTGTGAACGATCTTTATCGCACAAAAAACTATACAATCGATCAATGAAGGATTTCCCCATACCCGTAATGTGTCCAACATATACCGGACTAGCAAACAGCACAGCTTGTGCTTTATCTAACTCCTCTAATAGGGGGATCAAATCGTCTTGCTGGGAGCAATAATAAGTGTCTGGTTTCGAGCAGGCAAAACATGATAGGCAGCCTTTGTATTGAAGATCATACAAGTCAAAATGGATTATTTCGTCTCCTATTTGGTGTAAAACATCTTCCACTTTTTTCAGTAAATGAAATGTGCTACCTGTCTTGCGGGGACCCGCATTGATGGATACAATCTTCATACAAACTCCTTTCAAAGAAGAATTTTGAATTCTTCATCGCTGTCTGGAAATTATTTTTTCATGGCTTGCTGTCTACGTTCAGTGGGCATTTTCTCGATGGCGTAGCGAAGGGCTGTCCTGGGCATGGTGATCTTATTCTTCATAACATAGTCGAAAACTTCAGCTTCATGTGTCTGACTCGCCACTTTCAGTAGCCACCCATATCCTTTTTGAACCATATCGTCAGTATCGAGTAAAAGAATGTGAGCAATATGGAATACTTCTGCCAAAAACATCCCTTTTCTAGCTGGCACAATGAGTGATACGGCAGAAGCTCTGCGGACCCATCGATTATCAGCTTTAGCCCACTTGTACAGCTCTTCTATGTGGTCGGGATACATTTCTAAAAATGTGCCAATGGTATGATTGCAGAAGGTATCACAAGATGCCCAATTGGAAATATAGTGAAAAACCCATTCTTGAAACTGCTGAAAATCATTTGGTTGGTATTGCCTGTGTAAGCGGTGAGACCAGTTACAAGCAATAAAGGTTTCTTCTAGATATCCTGAAGCCCACAAAGAGGAGCATGCCGAAAACACTTCTGCTTTAGTTTTCGACGACATTTCTCGATAGTATTGTTTTGCAATATCCTTTACAAGAGATGTTTTTACGCCATACGAATCAACAGACTCTTTGAAGAAACGCTTTGTTGACTCTTTTGTTTTTAGGTCACAATGCTTTTGAAGATCTTCTCGAACACGCTGTAAAATGGTTTCGTTTTTCATACAAAAACTATATCACAATCCTATGGTAGTGACTACAGCTGTGTGCAAAAGATGATCAACTTTTTTCACAATTGTCTTTGGTATTCATCAATGTAGTTCTTAGCCAATCTATCTTTGATTGGAGTTTTTCTCTCAATGCAATCATCCAGTCGGGTTCGTTGTCCCATTTTTCATCTAAACATCGATGAATGCGAACAAAAGAATAAAGAGAAGCAAATTCAACAAGGATTGAAGATCTTTCCCAGACATGGGGATCAACAGCATATTCTTTTTCGTAACCTGCAAGGAAAAGTGCTCTTTTTTCATTGTGACTAGCCTCTGAAAAACTATCTGAAAATTCATTCCAGGCTTGCAGGATATCCATAACAAAGAAATTATGATGACAGTCATCAAAATCGATAACAGACACAGTTGTAGAATCTTTTTCTACAAACAAATTATCAGGTTCAAAATCATAATGAATTAAACCATAGTTTTGCCGTGTACGTGGTAACGTTGAGAATTGCTTCTGAAGCTCCAGGAGTTTTTTCAAAACACCTTTTTCTTGGGTGTGTATTTTTAGATATTCTTCCATCCACTGGAAAACACCTTGATGACTCCATCGACCTTGGGTGTCTGTATAATTGTGTGACAATGCATGTAGTTTTCCAAGAGTTTGTCCGCTAGAAAATAACAATTCATCTGTTATAGGAACTGTGTCCAATCGATCTCCCTGTACTCGATAAAAGGCACTGGCATTATACACTCCCCAGGGAGTGTTTTGTTGCATAACCAGCTGATGGTTTTTTGATGGGATTGGTTCTAGTGCTGGGTACTGTTTTTCACGAAGAAACTGAATACAATCGATTTCTGCTTGAATCGCATATAAAGGCTTTTCCTCATTGGGACTAAAACGTAAAAAGCAAACTTGATTATCTCGCCGAAATGGGTAAATTGCATTGGAAGATATTCTAAAGTGGTTCATCAAATCTACTGAATCTGAATCATAGTGCCAATTACCCAGTAACATCATGGCAAGATCTCTTTGGTCAAAAAGATATTTTAGCTTCAACATAGAGTAGCTCCTATCAAAAAAAACGATAATTTGTTAACAAGTAAAACAAGCAATGAAAACCAATCCTCACACCTATTCATTGAATACTTGTTCTATTTCAATAGGAATACTCCATGAATACAGATTCTTCCATAAATCAGTATCGTCGTTCAAGAATAAGTGCAAACTCCAGTAAGGTTGACGAATGTAAGGTATGTCATCCACGAGTGAGTCTTCGTAGGGTATCAAAGGAAGACGAAATGGCTCTGTAGTTAATACAACAAGAGAATTGTCGATACTTGGTGCAATCTTTTGGTGATTGTTCAGTGGAAATCCAATACCATCGTAATCAAACTTATTGTCATTGTGTATGGGTATAAAATCGTATAAAAGGTTGACGATGCTAATCTTCGATTTGTGAATACCTTGATTGTTTCGTCCAAATGCGATACCTCCATCTTTTACAATGACATCTGGTTTCAAGAATAGATTATAACAAAGGTGATCCCATTCTTCTTGCGGAATATCTTCCGTACATCTAAGTTTAATGGACACTATGTACGTTTTATCCTCTAGTTGTACGTCGTAGGATTCTATGACAAAACGTTTGTCTATGGGATATTTCCCGATCTCTTGTAAAGTGTCTTGCATCCATAGAGATCCATTGAAAACTCCTTTATTGTCTCTGTGTGTGTGAAACTCAACTTTATCTCTCTGAAGGACAGTTCTTGGAAGCCTGACGTCGTCATCATTCATCGATCTAGTCCATTTTCGGAAATACCTTGATCCATAGGAGTGTGGTGTCAAAGTTCCTTCTGAGTCATCAGAGACAAAGATTTCGTACAACAGAAAGTCTGTTAAAGAATCCTCCTTTTCGAGGATAAGTCCAGGAAAAGAATAATTTTTATCCTCTTGGCTAACACAGACTTCTACGACTCTACTGTTCTCGATTGGAAATGCTGGCACCTGACGAGGGGTTTTCTGTCCGGATTGAGGTTGCGGAAGACCACAATTGCTGCAAACAAAAAAAAGAAGCAAACACACAACAACTTTACAAAATCGGATCTGACCATTTTTTCTCATCTAAACTCCTCTCACATTAGCATCATTGTCCTAAAATCATGATAAAGGAAATCAAACATATCGGATTCTGCTTTATCGCACTTATCCTATCATTATACTTATTTCGGGGATATTTTTTTGAAAAGGAATAGAAAAAACAAATGTAAAAATTTCTTGAACCAATATTATCCAATGGTATATTCTAAGAAAAGCATCTGGGGGTATGAAAATGATTCGATGTTGTCTACGAAAATATGTTTCTTTCCTTGTTGTTGTATCCCTTCTCTTTTGCTTTGGAATCTCTGAAAACATGGCAGGTTTTGCGCAAGAAAAACCAAAATGTGATGTGTATATTCAGAATCCTTTTACAGATCAATGGGAAAACATTGTTTTAAATGTTTCTATATCGGAGACAATCCAGGAAGATGATTGGATTGTTGTATTTTTACCTTCTATGTATCCAATTCCAAAGTACTCAGAGCGTCAAACTGAAACTGGTGAGGTAATCACAACACAAGATACAGTGCTACGAAGGATAAGTGTAAATTTTCTTCCCTTAAATCCATTTAAAGAGCTTCCTGTACTAAATTACGCTGAAAACTCGATAGCTTTTCAGATGCCAGAAACACTGGAAGTGAACGAAAAAAGTGAAGCACAACTCGTGATTCGCTTGTACTTAGAATCCGGTAAAGAAGATGGAAGTGGGAGTTTTGGTATTTGGCATAAATCTTTCACCACCATTAAGTATTCCAACGAGATCGAATTTCTGAAAGAACCCGAAAGATTCTCTGATTTTTCTGTCAGTGTGAACAATCCTGTATGCAACGAACCTACGGAGTGGAATATTACTTTTACACATAGCAATACTTGGATACTCTATAAAAATCAAGCTACTCTTTTTCTTTCTTTTCAAAAAAAGATGAAAATACCTGCATACCCCGTTGATTCACGAATCAAAGTAAACGATATCCCCATATACCAGGTAAAGGTACATGATAAGGGAATATCCATTACACTTCCCACCACCATATACCCTGGCGACAAAGTTCACATACACATTCCAGTTTCTTACGAGTTAGGCTTTGGTACTGAAACTGGCACATATGAATATGCCGCTCATATGGAAGTAGCTTCAATGAGAAGATATGCTCATCAAGTGTACCAGGGATCCTTTGAAGTTTTGCCAGGGAAAGCCTTTGTGAGTGCGAGTTCAAATACGATAGGAGCACATACGAGATATACTCTTCACTGGTATATGGACTCAAAGGATCACCATATGCCAGAAACTATTGATATTCTTTGGCCACATGAGTATCCATTAGAAGAAGAAGCAGGTGTGCACTATTCATGGAAGAGCTATGGATTGCCTGATAAAGCTATTCTTAATGATGGGATACTTACTATTCCTATGCCCCACGATCCTCCAACAAATGGTCTCTATTCCCTCTCTTTCACGCAATTTTTTGTTGAGCGAAAATCGTATGATTTTGTCAATCCTCCTGCGGATTCTCTTTCATTTGCATATCGATTTGATGTATCTGAAGACTGGATTCCCTTTTTACCATTACACCTAAAACCGCAAGGTTTACATCTTATGAGTGCATATATCTCGACTGTAATATCAAGTGAAGTCTTTCGATTTGATTGTACCTTGCACGCAGAAGAATTATATACATTGTTAACAGAGGGATTCATCGTACACGTACCCTCTTCCATTCAACTTCCCACAACCATTCCCGAAAATGGTATCTACATTTCAGGTTTAGGCATATCGAGTATATGTCCTAAGGTGCAAGTCATTGGAAATAAACTGCATATCACGGTCTCTCCGGATGATTTGAATCCTCGGTATAAGGATAGAGAAGAAATTCGATTTACCATTCACGAGAAAGCAGGAATTCTGTGCCCGACTACTTCAGGGAGTAATATTCAGATCGGGATTGAAACAAATGCCACTGGTTTTACCGATTGGACACCAAATTGGATGGTGCTTCCACCCCAATCTTGTAGTGCAGTAACATTTTCTGGGGGAGAAATGGGCAAGGAAGACTGGTATATACAACCTCCTGCACTTCATTTTGAAACCTCTGGAAATAGCTTCATCGTAATTAATTCAACATTCATCCCTTTACCAGCAAACGATATTTCTTTACTTTGTGGTCAGTATAATCAGTATTTCTACGTACATGAGGATGTTCATGCATTTTCTACAGTTTCATCAAAGAATTTTCGGCTCAAAGTAGATACTAAAACTATTAGCTGCGAAATCTATCACCCTGATAAAGATTGGCGTATTATACCCCAGTCTAGCATGACTGTGAAAGGAAAAGTAAAAATACACACTACAATGGAAAACAATGAGTTTAAAAACATCATTGATCAGTCGATCCAGATACAAGATAAAACTTGCATTGTTTTGCCCAGTGGGGAGTTTCAAGCAGAAATCCCATTACAGAAAGGCAAGAATGAGATTACGATCTTCATTCAAGATTGGGCAGACATACAAAAACAATCATTCGAAATGTATATTGCGGTTATGGTGTAGAAGTTCAAATTGGATCATTGGATGGATACATTAGTGGACGTAAGGTTACTCTTTCTACTCCACCAGTCATAAAAAGTTCAAGAGTTTTTGTTCCTTTGCGTTTCCTTGCAGAAGCCTTTGGAGCAGAGGTGCTTTACGATGGAAAAGCAAAAGCCACCTCGTATCGAAGTAAAGAAAGCGAAGGATACAATAGAGCTATTCTTGGGACAAACAGCAGCCATTGTTAACGGAAGTCCAATCAAATTGGAGGAAGCACCATTTCTTCAAGACAATTCCGCAATGATCCCTATGTATTTTCTGGTTGATCTTTGGAACATGGAAGCCATTTGGGAGCCAGTCGAAAGAAGAATAACGATTTTATTTCCACTATGATTCCTATAAGAACCGAATAAAAAAGTGACAGAAATGAAAAGTTAGTCTTGACTAAAAATATTAACTATATAAAATATTGGGGATGAAAAACGTAAAACTACGATTTGAAACGTATTGGTTATAACAGTCAAAGGACCGTAGAAAGGAGAATATATGCGATTTTTTGCACGTAGGCGAAGCAAATGTTCTTGTGCCCATCAACACTGCCGACATGGAAGACACACGCCCGGACAATGCTGTACTCTATATGATTTTCCCAAAGATTCACAAGTGCAAATTGTGGCGATTCGAGGACCAAAATGCAACCGATGTCAATTGATTTCCAAAGGGTTTGTTCCCGGCACCACCCTCACAATATTGGAGAATACCCCTGGAAAAACATGTCTGGTATCTATTGACAACCGAAAAATAACGATTGATCAAAACTCTGCTTCTTTATTATACCTAGGAGAAGCGTAAATTTTTTTTGCCATTAAAGTTAGATGAAACTAATAACATTAGGAGAGTTTAATATGAAATTATCCCAACTAAAGCCAGGACAAAAAGGCGTTGTCGTAAGTTTCGATGAAACAGACAAAAAATACCGTCGTAAACTACTTCGAATGGGCATCTTAAAAGGAATTTCCTTTGTTTTTATCCGAAAAGCTCCACTTGGAGATCCTGTTGAAATTCAAGTGCAGGATTGTTTCGTTTCGCTTCGCAAAGAAGAAGCTGAAATTGTGAATGTGGAGGTAGAATAATATGAAAGTAGCATTGATAGGAAATCCAAATTGCGGTAAAACCACAATTTTCAATGCATTGACGGGCAGCCAACAACGCATTGGGAACTGGCCAGGTGTGACTGTTGAGAAAAAATCCGGTTGGTTTCAGTACAAAAATCAAAAAATGGAAATCATTGATTTGCCTGGAATCTATAGCTTTGATGAAGAGATATCCGATGATGAGAGAATTGCGAAGGAGTATATTCTATCTGGAGAAGCAAATCTATTCGTTAATATCATTGATAGTACCCATTTTGAACGAAATTTGTACCTAACTCTACTCCTCCTTGAAATGGGAATTCCTATGATTGTTCTTCTCAACATGAAAGATTTAGCAGATAAAGGTGGGATTACGATCGATGCAAAAGCTTTACAGAAACTTCTCTCTGTGCCAGTCTATTCAATTAAGGGGACAGATCGAAATGATATCTTAAAAATAAAAGAAGCTTTGATACAGGCAGACACTTTTGAATGCAGTTTCACCCACAAAATTGAATTTCGATCCTCCATTGAAAAAATCCTTACAGGCTGGAGCGAAACTATCCAAAAAGAACATGGACATCATTATGTATCTTCGCGGTGGATTGCGTTGGAAATCTTACTAGAAAATAAGCTGACGCAGAACATGCCCCAAAACCTGCTACAAAAGTTAGATTCTGAAGAGGTCATCCAAGATTTAAAAAATGAATGGAACGAGGAAGTAGATGTTTTAGTTGCAGAGGATATATATGCAATGATTCGCAGATATACAAAGCAAGTAAAAAGGAAAAAGCCAGCTAAAAAAACTTTCTCTGAGACCTTCGATTCTCTTGTGTTAAACAAGTGGCTTGGAATTCCTTTTTTCTTGGTTGTCATGTATCTGATGTTTTGGATTGTACAAGAGTTTGCTGGTGCATTCATCGATTTTTTCGATATTCTTGCAGACACTATTTTTGTAACAGGTTTGGGAACAGTGCTGTCTAGCATTGGTTCCCCGAATTGGTTAACCATCCTTATAGCAGATGGAATTGGTGGTGGCATACAAACGGTTGCTACCTTTATTCCCTTAGTATTTGTTCTCTTTTTCTTTTTGTCTTTCTTGGAGGCTTCTGGCTACATGTCTAGAGCCGCCTTTGTTGCAGATCGATTTATGCAGAAGATTGGATTACCGGGAAAAGCATTTGTTCCTATGATGGTTGGTTTTGGATGTACTGTACCAGCCATTATGGCGACCCGTACATTGGAAACTAAAAAAGATCGTTACATGACAATATTTATGGCACCCTTGATGTCTTGTGGAGCCAGGCTACCTGTGTATATTCTATTCGCAGCAGCCTTTTTCCCATCTCACCAAGGTTTAATCGTGTTTTCTCTGTACCTGGTAGGTATACTGATTGCAATTGCAACTGGATTGTTCTTGAAAAAAACAATGTTTCGTGGAGAGCCTTCTACATTTGTTATGGAACTACCTCCTTACCATGCTCCAAGGTTTGGAGTTTTGTTGAAGCATGCGTGGTCCAGAACTAGCATATTTATAAAGCGTGCAGGTATTATGATCGTCATTGTTATGACGGTATTGGGTTTCTTAAATAGTTTTGAAGTTGCTGTGCAATCCAACTCTATTTCTCAAGCAAATGTAACTGAAATTAGCTCCAATGAGCCCGAGCAGCAAACCGTACTTGCTGTAGTCGGTAAAGCCATCACTCCCATATTTGTACCCATGGGTGTAGAAACCGATAATTGGCCTGCATCTGTGGGTATTTTAACTGGTTTGTTTGCCAAGGAAGCTGTAGTAGGGACATTGGGTGGGATTTATGCACAATTAGAAAGTCAAGGTCGCCCTGTAGAAATAGAGGAAGCTTCAGAAGATGAAACATGGAGCTTTTGGGGCGGCATCTCTGATGCTTTTGCCACCATCCCAGAGAACATTTCGGGTGCATTTGCTGCTTTTAAAGATGTAATGGGACTAGGTGATGTAGGTGGATCAGCAGAAGAGGTGGCACAAGTAGTGGATGCCGATGTTAGTCTATTCCAGCAGCTTCAAGATCGTTTCACAAAAGGTCCTTGGCAAGCCTATGCATATCTCCTGTTCATTCTTATCTATTTTCCCTGTATTGCTGTTTTGGGGGCTATAAAAAAGGAAGCTGGACAGCTTATTACGTATCTGTCAGTAGGGTATCTGACATTGGTTGCGTGGATTATAGCCACCTTGTTTTACCAAATCACCATTGGTCATACCATCGTTTGGATCGTTGTTCCCGTAGCCATGTTAATTGGCTTGTATATTCTTTTCTCAAAGTTGCGATCCAAGGTTTTGACATAGTCCGTCATTCTTCCTTTTGATAAAAGCCCAGTCGATAAGGCTGGGCTTTTTGTTTCAAACGAGAATATTGTAATTACCTTATAGATTCCTAACTACATTACTTGTATCAATCATATTCTATAAGTTAACACTTCATACTATTGTGCTTTTACATACGATTCGTAGTAACCATCAGCATAGAATACCGTACCAAAACTTGAATCTGGTGTTTTTTGTAGTTCTAATAACTGGGGTAGAGCTTGTTTCCAATCACGGTTTTTAACTACATAATTCCTTGATTGGATCTTTCGTTGTCTCCACGAAGAAGGTTTCTCCTTCTTTTCATGGTAATAGCAATGAATTGCTTCAATCCATGATTGGGAGTCCTCAGTTGAACAGACTCTGCCAGTATGATGATCCCAGATAATCTCTTGAGGACCACCTTTTGTGCTAACGATAGCAGGTAATCCACACAACTGAGCTTCTAATACTGACATGCCAAATGTATCGGTTGTACTCGGAAATACGAAAAGATCAGCTTTTTGATACAATTGAACAAGTTTATCCCTTTCTACTCTGCCGAACCATCGAATGGATGGCTCCATTTTGTGTTTTTCCTCAAGCTCTTTCAAAAGTGGTCCATCTCCTGCCATCCAAAGCTCGATGGAGGGGAGTGACTTTTTTAAACGAGTGAAAATGTCTACAAGAAAATGAATGTTTTTATCTTTTGATATTCTTCCTGTATAGAGGAGAACAAAAGATTCTGATGGATGTATCTCTTCGGGATAAAATGAAAACATCTTGGTATCAATTCCCTTTGGCCTCCATTTGATTTTGTGTTCTGCGATACCCATAGAACACAACTCCTCTTTGTAAGCCTTAGAGTGAACAACCACTGTATCCATTTGACTGTAGAACCATTGTTCATAGTTTTTCATTGCTTGGTGTACAAAATTATGTTCTGTC
Source organism: Caldisericia bacterium (assembly GCA_040767255.1). Classification (GTDB taxonomy): domain Bacteria; phylum Caldisericota; class Caldisericia; order UBA6126; family UBA6126; genus JAGLCW01. The sequence goes on along the minus strand of JAXGOZ010000002.1, from coordinate 77,238 downwards.
AGATTTTTTACTTGTTTGCTATGATCTGTATGATAGATTCCTGTCGTAGGTATATGAAGTAGATTTGCCATGAATAGACCTAAGATGCCTATGGGTCCCAATGTAGAAATATAAATATGGCTTGGTTCTTCTTCGCTTATTCTTTGCATCGATTGAAGAATAGAGGGTATCTTTAATTGATAATGTTCATAGAACGGCAAAGGGATTTCATGAATACTCGGTAGATTGATGAGATCTTTGTATTGATCATTCTCTTGAGATATTTTTTCAGAAACTACAAACTTTACTGGTAGTTGATTTTCTTGTGATAGTGAATAAATGTCAGCGAGAGTCGATGAAACTCCATTCAAATCCATAAAAGTATCTGTAAACCATAGAATTCTCTTTTTATGGGGATAGGAACCGTTCGGATATAGCTCCTGCAAATGATGTAACAGTTTTTTTTGTTGGTTCTGTTCTCGAAGTGTTACCATAAAAGGAGAGATAGCTAAAACTGCTTCAAGCATTACCATGCCTTTTGTTAGAATAGTGTGTATGCGACCATGTTTGAAATCATCAGATATGCTTGATATCGAATGAGCAATCATCTCATCAATAATTTTTGTAGCAGACTGATACAGTGCATTAATTCTCTCACTCATGGAATTGTTATGTTCCAAGATGAGCAGTAAAGATTGTAAAATAGTTTGCATAAAACCTTTACGATGGAATAAAGAGAACCAATACCATGTTTGCAACCTGATTCTGTTCAACGGACTAATAGGAGTTCGGAAGACCATATCGACTAATTTACCACTTAATTTATGAGAATATTTTGGTTGTTTTTGTTGGAGACAATGATGGGTAATTTTGAGGAAATTGGCTGTCATGTAGCGATAATTCCCATTGTTACCATGTGCCTCGGAGTTCCGATTTCGCAGAGCAGTCAAAAATGTCTTTATGCTTTCACTGTAGCAAGTCGTATATGTATGACCTATCCAAAGACCAGAATGGTCGTCTGAACCACCTGTATATCCCTTTTTACATGCAATCGGGATGGAATATGGAATAGGGTGTTTTAAAGCTAAATTTCGCATTCTATTTTCATCGAGTTGATCTAGGGTGTTTCTCCAAATCTATTGCTAGCAGAACTGCGACAACCATTGATGGTTTCAAAGTTATCAAATAACAGAATAAGCTTCTCAATGTGATGGATTCGGAGTTGTTGGTTCACTGCGTATGTTGCATGGGCAACTGAATGAGGAAGATTTTCAAGAAATAAGTATCTGCTGAGTTCATAAATGTTAAAACGAATGCGATTAAGATGTTCAAATTGTTGTTCAGTGAAACCGTATACCAAAACATGAACCTGGGTTTGATCCTCTGGGAAATAGACGGTAAGTTCTACACCCATAAATGTGTCCAATGGGTGGTTTTGAACTAATTTTTTTACACCCTCAATGGAGTCATGGTCTGTAATAGTAACATAATCCATCCCCATCTTTTTTGCCATTTCGTAGATGTATTCGGGTTCTGTGTAGGATTCTTGAATTTGATGTTTTTGTAAGAAGAACATGGAGCTGTTTCCAGAATACTTAGAATGCACGTGAAGGTCAGCTTTTTTCATTTAATGCCTCCGAAAACTTGTATACTTCTCGTCACGTTCATTGTATTGTTTTATACTACTACAGTGTTAAAGCTTGAAAAAGAAAGCATTAAAGTTCCATTAAGATATACTGATGGACTGTGTATTTTTAGAATCTCAAGTAAGATAAAAGTATGAATGCATACACGATACTTTTTAGTTTTTTTCTAGGTTCGGTTCCTTTTGCAGCTATTACTACAAGGTTATTGTGCAAACAGAGTATTCTCCAAGTGGGTGATAAAAACCCCGGTACGCGCAATGTTTATCAACAATTTGGTAGACTAGCTGGAGGCACAACATTGCTTTTTGATGCGGGAAAAGGATTCCTTTTGGTGCTACTTCTTCAGCAGTGGAGTTTCCCAGTTTGGCAAATATACCTGCTAGTTTTCATTGGATTACTTGGACATGCCTTTTCTCCTTTTTTATTGTTTCAAGGGGGGCAAGGTGTTGCAATGCTTCTAGGTGCAATGCTTTATTTGTTTCCTTTGCCTGTTACTATCTCAATCATTGTGTTTGGTATACTTCAGAAAAAAAATCATACATTTGATCTATCTTACAGCATTACCGTAGTTTTCTTTATGCTTGTACTCTTTGTGTTTTATCCCCTTCTATGGAAAGAAAGGGCAATGATTGTAGGTCTTTTTCTTTTTCCTTTGGCAAAAGGATTTCTGTTCCCTAAAAACAGACTGAATCCTATGAAAACTCGAAACGAATCCTAGGTTGAAGATTCGGTTGAAAAGCAATATTTGGTTGTAGTATCAGTTTGGCTGGATGTCTAGAAGCTTGACCTTTCCCTGAAACATTTTAGAACGATAGTAGAGTTTTCGTTGATCCGGTTGAATACCAAAAAATTGAGACTGAATTTCTAGATTAGAAGATGGGGGTTCAGACTGACGATTTTTTTCAAGGTAAAAAGTAAGAAATACCGTATCTTTATACCAAAACGTATCAACAAGATGAGTTTCGTAGGATGTTTCCGGAGAAGTCCATATTGCAATTTCTTCTATAGCTTTTGTTTCTAAATCAAACTTGGACAAGGTCCAACTATTTTCCAAACGTGTAGTATAGTACAGTACTCGACCGTCTGGAGAATAGAAAAAAGGAAACGAGTTGCTGTAATGATTGTTAAATAGAGTATACACCTTTGTAAGTGTATGGCTTTGCAGATCAAGCTCATATAGCGTCGGTTGATAGTCGTGACTTGAGCTGCTTGTAATTCCTAGAAAAGCAATTCTTGTACCATCGGGTGAAAAAATTGCATCATATGTCTCTTCAAAGTTCTGTGGCAAGATTTCAGTTAGATCTTTCAGTGCACCATTGTCTAGGTCTGAAATGACAAACTGTCTATCGTTCCATCCCGTGGAAGCAGTGGAACTTACAAATTGGTTTGCAACCGGTGACCATTGGATATCAATTCCAGAACCGATGAAGGGATGAATTTCATTCCCAATGGAAACTGTGTCCATCTTTTGAAGATCGTAAACAAAGCTTCCCGATCCCTCTCTATAGATAGGAACATCAATACTACAATATCGCCCGTCGAAGGACCATTTTGGATACCGAGGTGCATATACTCCCCAAATAGGAGACGAGTATTGGGTGCTATAATGATATTGCCACGATTGACTATCGGAGGGAGTAGTGTCAGAAGAAATTTCCTTCTCAACTGTGCTTGCTAGGCATATGGTGTCATCGATACTTTTTGTCCACAAAAGAAACTGTGTATCTGTAGAATACAAATAACGATCCCTACAGGGTGAGAGAGCAATACTAGGCGGAACAAATAAGGAGAAATCATCAGGCCAATACTCTGAGTAAGAAAATATCGTGTCCTCTGTTTGACTGGGAAGATTCTTTTTCTTAACTTCAACTTCTCTAGATGACTTGATTGCATATTCAATACTCCAATTGTTTTCTTGGAATACGTCAACTTCTTCATTATAGAAATCTACAACTAACGGGGAAAGATCAGGAGGCCTTATTTTTGAATCATCAATTGGAACAGATTCTTGTGTAGGAAGTGTCTGCTGGGAATCTTGAGGAGTCGAATGGCGACTAGGTGTACAACCACCAACGAAAACAGAAGAAATCATTAAGAAACACACACTCTTCGTTATATGAAGCTTCATCATACAATCTCCTTCCAACTGGAAAAAGTCCTTCTATTGGTTCAATAGCTTTTAACTGGGTTTTATTATACTGTTAGGAGCAGAGAAATGAAAGGATTCTAACTCGGTACCCATTGCTATTATTTTAACTGTAAATATTTCCATAGACGAATTTTTACTGAAAAACGTAGATATTTGCATTTTACTGCTTTACAAAACCAAAAATTCTGTTACAGTAGTTTTTGGTTATTAGTTCCGTTACGTTGGAAAGATCAAATCGCTCCAGCATAATAGTCTAGTGATACAACAAAAAAATTGCTGGAGGCAATTATATGAACATTTATGTAGGTAATTTATCGTTTGACACTCAAGATTCTGATTTAAGATCAGCCTTTGAAGCTTTTGGTGAAGTTTCTTCTTGTAATGTAATCCAAGACAGAATGACAAACCGCTCACGTGGTTTTGGTTTTGTTGAAATGCCAAATCAAGAAGAAGCCAGAAAAGCTATCGAAGAACTCGATGGTAAAAGTCTTCAAGGTAGAGAAATCAAAGCGTCCGAAGCAAAACCTCGTGAAAGCCGCGACAGCGGTGGACATCGTGGTGGTTTCGGCGGAAATAGAAATCGCAGCTGGTAGAACACTACTAAACGAATGAACAAAAAGCCGGTGGTTTGTCCACCGGCTTTTTTTATTTTGCGAATAACACATCCTCCTATATACTAATACTAAAGTTGATCCTTTTAGGGATTGGAGGAGTTAATATGAATTTGAATTCACGAAGAGTACTTCGACCTTTTTGCGTTTCGTGTGTGATTTGTATCTCTACATGTTTTTTCCTATCTTGTGGTGCTCCTGTTGATCAAACCACACATATTGAGACAACGAAGATGACCCAAGAAAATGTTCCCTCTACTTCCTTCCAGGAAATCCTGCATGCCATACAGCCTTTGAATGACCATACAATCAATTTTTCAAATACCTATCCTGGCTATATCGTTGCACTTTGTCCATTGTATGAATTTACATTAAAAGATGTAACTTGTTCAGCGCTGCAGCTTGATTATTACAATCAATTGAATAAGGAAGCAAGAAAATACCAGATTCCTTTTTTCCTTCTACTTGACCATAGCGACGGCAAACCCTTGCAAGAATACATCCACTTTTTAAACGAGAAATTCGGAGTAGAGCCTGATTTTACCAAAACCGACGAAGTAAAGTTTTCGTACCCTCTCTATTATGATCAGCATGACCATATGAGAAATTCTTATGACATTCCAGAGTACCCTAGCATTCTATTTTTTGATTCAAACGGTAAAACACTACGAATCCAAAGTGGGTACACCGAAGAAATGTATGAAGAAAACCTAGAAGTACTGAAAGAGCTTTACCCTCAATAAAACAAGCGATTCTATCTTGAATGAAACGATAGATCTTAATCCTTTATTGTAAGTACTTTTTTACATCTTTTGCAGATAAAAGTTTACCAGCCACTTTTACTTGTCCATCTACCACCAGGGCAGGAGTTTGCATAACACCATAGCTCATCATCTCTTCCAATGATTCTACTTTTTCAATTGTTGCTTCAATACCCATTTCTTCTACAGCTTGCTGTACATTTACAAAAAGTTGTTTACATTTTGAGCAACCTGCTCCAAGAATTTTTATAATCATCCATGAACCTCCATTAGTTCTATATTTGTTGATTACAATCACAAAATACTATCATATTAAATCCTTCTTCATGTGGACACAAAAGCCTATTTATCCCGAACGTCACACCCATTCATAGCCAAAACAGAAAGAATATCTTCTTTGGAGAAAAATCCAACATGGCGATATTTTTCAACACCTTCTGCATCATAAAAGATTTGAGTGGGGATAAACTGAACTCCCAGACTTCTTGACACTTCAGGATCTTTGTTTACATCTATGAAAAGAGTATGAAAATAGGGTGAATAATTCTTTTGTAAGTCTTCTAGGATTGGTTTCATTTCGATGCAAGGTACACATGAGGTAGATCCTAAGTCAACAAAAATGGGCTTACCATCAAATTCAATGAATTCCTGCAATATCTTCTTGGCTGCAGAATCTGAGTTGGTTGTCATTTCCGATTCGTCTACTGCTGTAGCTGTGCTTTTAATTGTAGTCGATGAGTGTGACGAGGACTCGGAATTGGATTCTTGTTTTGTACACGTGCATAGTGAAGAACTCACCAGAAGGAAAGAAACCAAACAAACAAAAGAATACACAAGTAGTTTTCGTGTCATAGAAGCCTCATTTCATTATGCTTTTAACACCATGTATACGCCGGCAATAACAACTAGTAGACCACAGATAATTTTTACGATCTGAATACTCTTTGAAGTTTCTGACCATTTTAAATACTTTTGCACTGCTCCAGCAAAAGTACCTGCTAAAACAATTACTCCAACGTGACCTATGGTAAAGGAAAGGAGGATCAGTATAGCCTGCGTAAGATTTGCTTGCGCTGCTTCAAAAACAACCACTAACACAGGAGCCATGAATGCGAAAGTACAAGGACCAAGACCTATTCCAAGGAGAAAACCAAAAAAGAAAACTCGCATTGGTGTTGGTTTTATTTGATTGGTAGCAAGCGTAGCACCACTCCAGTTACCCAATGTTATTAGGCCAGTAAGATTAAGACCAAACAAAATGAGTAAACCCCCAATGATATAATCTCCCCATACTCCCACATCTCCAGCAATTCGTCCTAATGATAATGTAATAAGCCCAATCAGGACAATAGAAACAAACATACCAAAAGAAAACAGGAGAGATGAAAGGAATGCTTTCTTTGTGTTTTGGTGGTCCATAGAAGTAATGAATCCAATGATAAGAGGTATTGTAGCAAGATGACAAGGACTGAGGACTATACTTAATATACCCCAGATAAACGCCCCTGCAATGGATATAAAAAGAGATCCTGCAATCCATTGCTGCATAATCGTAAACAATGTGCCCATAAACCTCTCCTCACAAATAGAAACATTTCTCTTTCAGAGTAGAAAACTGCATCCATTTAACTGGCATAAAAACAATATCAATCGACTCATATCATTATATTGATATACGTCAATGTTTAATCATATCAATACATAGATAGATGTCAATATAAGAGGTGGATTTATTTTGTGGAAAGCTGCTCAATATCCTGTGCTAATTTTGCTTGTGCAGCAACAGCATTAACAAGGTAGTGCAAATCTTGAAGATCAATACGCCCATCTCCTTGTGTATTTGTATCAGTTGGAGGTGGATACACATCAAATCTTTTAGAGTATTGTGAATCTTCTTTGCAGCACCCAAAAAAAGGAAGGAAAAGTCTAACATCATCATCATTAATCGATGCATCTTCGTTGAAATCGAGAGGATTTTCTACTGTAACCATACGTAGAGGAAACAACGATCTTTGTTCTTGCAACTGGTATTTCACTAAACAGTGGTTGCTGTCAGTTGGAGAAAAAGTTTTCCATTTGAAATTCATATCATACACTTTGAGCAATGGATCACCCCTGTAGGGTAACCCTTTCACACTACTGGCGTGAATTTTAATAATGAATCGGAATATGTCGTGGTTGCCTTGCAAGGGTTCATGAAAAGATATAGAGATGTGGTGTGTATCAGGATCATAGTGAAATGTCGCTTTGTTTTCCATCTCCGGAGACAACATTGCTCCTAGAACTGTATACACAGATGACTCAAAATCGGTGATGTCCAAACTTGCATCAATATATTTTAGCGTTTCTGCATTTTGGACCGATATTACTTTTTCCCGAAGCCCGGTATATTCATGATATCGAGGATTGTTTTGTAAAAGCTGAAAAGGGATGATATTGGAATAAATTTTGGCAATTTGATCAACTTTATCAAGAGTTGTTTCGGGTAAGTGATCTATGGTAAATACCATGGGTGGTTTTGAATTCATTTCTATGTGAGATGCTGCAATAATCTCATGAGTATCCATGTCTTGTAAAAAGGCTACGAGTCCGCACATTGCATGATTTGTACTCGGTGTAGTTAGATGAAAATCCTTTTCCACAGTGTCTTTGTTTGCAATTTGGATCTCTGTTCCAAGAGCTCCCATGGGATATTCCACCACAATTTGAGGCAATATGGTAGTACAGAAGTCATCACCGTGGTCATCACATGGCACAAGCTTTTGTACCAACATCATATTGAGATGCACATTTGTATGACGCTCTAAATTCCCGTCTGTACCAACTATTTGTATTCTATCAAAAGAAGGTGATACCCAAAAGTCAGCATACTGCTTTTTCGACTGGATGCCGTCTTTAATAATCTTCATTGCTGCAAATTCATTGGCATCTTTGTCGTGGGGGGCATGAATTTTGCCATTAATCGCAAAGCGAGGCATATATTCCGTGTCATATAATTGTTGTCGAAAACGAATATCATTTTCTGGAAGAGAACCATCATTGTCTTTGTCATAATACTTTTCAGAGGGCATGCCAATATAGATGTAGTGGTCTTTTTCCTGAGGGTTCAACAAGGAAAAGTATGTAGTAATAATATATTGGTTCCATGTTGAGGAACTGTAGTATTCTTCCGCCAATGTAACTGGTTTCATGAAGGTATAGTTCTGGGGAGTGTTGCTTGTTGGTCTCCATACACAACGAAAGCCAACTTCACATTCAACATGAGATGGATTGGGGCCATATCCCATCGCCAAGGAATAAATTCCTCCATTGCATCCCCGTGCATATAACTAGTTCCCGCATTCCCACACCTGCAGTTGTATCACGAGTTGTTGGATGAAATCGTCCCAATCCGTTTCGATTGGTTGCTTCATTAACAACAAAACCATATTTATCTTCCCTTTGGGGTAGTAATTCTTGCCGGTGTATAGCGATGTATCTGCAATTTCGGGATTACGTGATTGTATATTAGATGGTATCATGGCATCAGAAAAAGTATTACATGCGTTAATTTCAGGTAGCATTCGTCATAATGATTATCGATACGGCAGCGATCTTTGCTTTTCTCTATAGTAGTCAGTCCAGGACCATGCATTGCCCGAAAAATCCCAGATTACTTCTCCGTTAGTCAAGTAGTGGGTGCGTCTGTAAAAGTTCCAACCATTTTTATCCAAGGTGGGAGCTTCGACTTTCCCCAGTTTCCGCATGAGTAAGATTGGTATCCATGTATACTCCATTGTGTCATCTTCGCTAGCAGCAAGAGCACCCTCACCATAGTAAGGTTTCTCTCGACCCTTATCAATGCGTCCTCCATTGCCCCTGGGACCATAACGAGATACATTGCCAATGTTAAGTTTTGCATCAGATCTACCATTTTCGTGAGTTTGGTGATCATCCAGTTTGAGCCACTAGCTCAATGTTATAGGCTATCGTCATCCATTCTTCATTTGTTATCAAAGAATACCCTTCACCTAACGCCCCGCAAGCTGCCTTGGCTTGTTCCATTGTTAATCAACCCAAGAGTTCCGCTAGCTCTTGATTCGGCAACGAAATGAGGAGAGTATTTCTGGTCTCCATTGGATTCACCCTGTATTTTCATTTCATATTTCGATACATAAAAGTCTGCTGTGATTCCAAATTCTGGATTGGCAGGCACTCGAATAAAATTGGGAGGAGGTGTAATTGAACTTTTCAGCCCTACCTTTCCTGTGAATTATTTTCAGCTCCTTCAATACTTTGACTAGTAGGGATGCTGAGTAGCAAAGATAGACACACTGCGAGAAAAAACAAATACTTTTTTTCATTGTTCTCCTCCTATGGAGATCAGGGTCTAATTCAAATGCTTGAAGCGATTCAATATCAATAGGAACCTCAAAATATCGGCCAGATTCATCGTGCATACCAGCAAACCAGCGTTGATCTTCCAGGGCTGCGAGTTATGTTAAGAATAGCACCAATACCTGTTCGATCGTGATACTGAAGAGTATAATTTGTTCCATCTGTGCCATTAAACTGTAGCTGATAATCTGGGTGTGGTTCAATGGAAATCAGATTTCCATGTGGTGAGTATATTATACCATCCACATTGTTATGTCTTCGCCAAACCTCTACATCAATCTCATCATCAGGGTATTTCCATCGAAGTAGTGTTTCCCATGCAACATCATCGTTTGTCCAAGAGTTTGTTTCATTATCCATATCAGTCTTGGAGGATTTTTACCAGTAGCCTTTCGATAATCAATCATTAGCAAATGTGCCAAGTTATATGTTATTTCTAGTGGATTAGAACCTAGGACAGTTTGCGTTGTCTCTGGCAAAGTGATTTCTTGTTCTCCGATTTCACCCTCTAAATATTGCTGGGTTTTATTGAATACTCCCAATAGACTATTTCGAAGAGAGGTATCGAAGATACAATAACAAGAACTAAAACAGCGATTATCAAACTATATTCAAGAATAGACTGACCATCTTCTCTGATCATTGCAACTCCTAATGAAAAATCTGACGCAACTACTATAATTTTCCCCAAACTTCTCTCCTTGTCAACGAATTTAACAGAATCTTTACATGTTGTCTGAACAAAATGCGTACCAAAGAGAACAAACTTTTATCAAAAAGAGCCTTGCATTCAAACTGAATTTGAGATGAGTTTTGGTCCCATTTATTGAAAGAAGCTTTCAGGAAGGGGTTTATCTCCTAGAGTGAAATGGTAATTTATAACAAAAAAAGAAATTGAGAAAAAATAATGTGTATAGATTGCAAGATTGATTGTACAAGGTATACTAGTAAGAAATTTCTGAGAATATATGATGAAAAATGACTCTCAAACGTTCCATAGAAAGGAGTGGAGAGACGATGAAAGAAAAAACGAAACAACCAAAACCAAAGTCTGATCCAAAGCCCGGTAAACCTACTAGCAATCCTGAACCAGCAAAAAAACCCTGCAAAAGTAAGAAAAAGTAAAGACTTCTGAAGAACGAACACAGACAGACTCAGCTATGGGTCTGTCTGTGTGAAGTACTTGTTCTATTTTAGTGCAATAATCCAGATGTTATCTCCACTCAATAAGAACGTTATAATCTTGTTGTCCCTCGCGAAATATAAGGTATCCAATCAATGACTTACCATCAGCAAGCCAATCACAATCGGCTGCAGCAACACCACCAGGCACATAATATTCACTTTGTGGATCATTGAAATAGGTAAGCCTTTGCTTGTTTTCTCCATTTCGATCCATGATCCAATAATCTGTCTTCACTTTGTATTGTTCTATTGTTTGAGGAATATTCTTGCTGGACATCCATACAATCTTTTTACCATCTGGTGAATAATGGGCGTGTTCGTCCCACTCAAAATCTGGTCCCGTTAATCGCACAAGTTTTTCCGTTTGTAAATGGTATTCATAGATATCCATTCGTCCATAATATCCACTAGGTGACCCTGAGAAAAGAATTGATTGGTCATCGGGAGAAAACCCGTGAGTTTCATAGAATTTCATGTTTTGTGGTTGCAAAGTAATGACATTTTGCAGCTTTGCACCGCTATCTTGTATATCTATGTCCCCTATGCGAATAACCCATTTCCCACTGGGTTTTTGAGTATAGTCAATCATTTCCGACCAGAGAAGTTTTTTTCCATCATGAGAAAAATGGGCATGCAATACCCCATTTTTATCGGTAACATGAGTAAGTTGATAAAAAACAGAACCATCCTTGGCAGTGATCCATAAATTGTTGTTTACTCCTGCTCCAGGTCCAGTAAGTGCCATCTCTATATCGTGATAGCGTGAAGGTAATCCTTGCAAATCAGGATCTACAGATTGAAAAACTATATAGTTCCCATCTGGATGCCAAGAAGGGTTACCATTGTGTTTTTGAGGGATACTCTTTGATTTATGAGTTATACCTTGCTGTGTTGAACCTCCCCATTGCATGATATGTAAATCATAATACCCATCAGTTCCTTTGGAATCGAATGCAACAATATTGTCTTTTGATAAACCAAGTCGACCGCCCAATGTTTCTAAAACGGTAACTGTATACGAGGACTCATACGCTTGTACGTAAGAGTTTCTATTGGTTGTGTGAGCAAAATACACCAGGACTAACAGCGTAAGAGTAAGCACCACAAAAAAACCCTTGTTCTTTTTTTGATACATCAGTATCATTTATGCTTCCTTGAGTCGAGAATCTATAGATAAATGTATGGAATTTCTACACATTTTCAGCATAAACCTATTTTATTGTTCTTACTAGGATATAGCAACTAAAATGCTACATAAGCGATGAGATTAGACCAATTCATTCTATCAAAAGAAAAGAAGCTTACGCTTACTACTCTCATAGATCATCCTTCTTTGTCTCCAACAACTTCTTAACTTCGCGATCAAAATCTGATTCATATAGCTGGTCCTGGATAACACGATATCTTTCCCATTCTGATTCTGCATATGCTTTTGCTTTTTCTGCTGTAACTTGTCCAATATTCTCCAAAACTTTTCTATCATTAAATGCAAGGAAAGCATCCAATTTTTTAGCCCAATCTTCCATTGTCATAGGAATGTTTCTTTTTGCTTGATCTTCCGCGTAATCCAAATACATAGTTACAATGCGATCCATTTCCTCGATTTCCTCTTTGTTTAAATAATTTTTTGCAATGGATACATCTGATTTTTGTATTTTACCTTTTGGTCCTTTTTTCCATGCATTCAAACCCATGTATGGTTTTTTATTGTCAGCTCTGTGTAAAATAACTTCAGAGGCGGTTTGTCCGTGGATGGCAAAATGCATCTTGTTTTGTACGGATGCAAAAAATGTTTTTGTAATTCGTGAATCAGGGTCATAATCAAGAGATGAAGCATAAATATCTGTAATTTTCTGATAAAACTTTCTTTCACTTGCTCGTATTTCCCTAATGATTTCCAACAGTTCTTCAAAGTAGTCACGTCCTAGATACCCTTCGTTTTTGAGCCTCTCTTTATCGAGTACAAATCCCTTAATAGCAAATTCTTTGAGTACTCTAGTTGCCCATTGGCGAAATTGGGTAGCTCTGATAGAACTTACACGATAACCAACAGCAATGATAGCATCTAGGTTGTAATGTTTGGTTTGGTAAGTTTTACCATCACTGGCAGTTACCGAGAATTTCTCGGTAACTGCTTTCTCCTCAAGCTCACAGTCTTTGAAGATGTTTTTAAGGTGTAAAGAGATATTGTCGGTGGTGCATTGGAATAATTCAGCCATTAATTTCTGCGTAAGCCAAACTGTCTCGTTCTGGAATCGAACTTCTAAGCCATCTTTCCTTGAGTCAGCTGTAAACAACAAAAACTCTGCTGTACTGTTCCTGATCATTAAACCATCTCTTTTTTTATTGTTTTGAGGTTTTTTCAAATCAATTCTCCTCAGTAGTTTTTTTTAGCTCTTCGCGTATTTGTGTGGATAGGTACTTGTAATTGATTAACACAATAGTATCAGTTTATACCAGTGCAAGAATTTTGCAAACAACTCTGTATGCATCTTTTGAAGATTTGTTTCTTTCATCAGATCAATCCAATCTGGCCAACGATAGTAATATCCTCTGTCGCTATTATTCCGAATTCGGAATAATTCTATGGAACAAATCATTAAGGAAGGATACAAAACGCTACATAAGCGATGAGATTAGACCGATTCATCTTCATCAAGGCACAATTAGCAGCAATGATCAAACGAGGCACATAGTCTTACTCAGCGAGTAATAAAAACAAAGAAACTTTCTTGTTTTTACGTTACAAACAATCCAAAGTAGTGTTAATACTCTAATATGCGAGGAAGATCACCAGCTTGTTTGACCCAGTCTTCAACCTGATCTTGTGTAGGGAGATTTCGAACTAGTTTTTTTTCTTCATTAACCTCTACCATCTTCGCAAAGAGGTTTTCAGCGTTGCGTTGTTTCAATTCAGGAATTGTATCCACACCAGAAGCCTCAAGAAGTTCGGCATATTCGGCACCAATTCCCTTAACTCTGAATAAATCTGCATGATTCGCCCATTTGAGAATGAGTTTTTCTGTGATTCCAGTTTTTTCGGCCATATCACTTCTACCCTTTTTTGATGAGCAGAGTTTTAGTAATTCTTCAACTGAATTAACGCCTACTTCATTCAGTTTCATTTCATACGTTTCGCCAATACCCTCGATCATGCTTAACTTTGACATATGACTTACCTCCATATATTTTGTTTACTCGTGGCATATTACACTTTCGAGTATAAGAGCCAAAAAAATGGTTACCACGATAATACAATGATATACTTGTGTCAATTTTTTTCAATCCTATTCCCTTCCTCCTGATTCTTGAAGCATTTCTTTTACAGTAGTTTTTAGTCTCTAAGACACCCTACTGGTACAACAAAAACGCCATCTTTTCTTTTGTATGCTACGCTTCCGCCATACAAAACCATTAAAAAAGAAGGTTCTTTCATGCGATTCGTATCGATCTTTTGACGCAAGGTAAGCAAATTTTTGGAAGCTTCATCTATCTCGTTTCCACCCAGTTTCACTTCTATAAGGGCATACGAACCATTGCGTAAATGAATCACTGCATCGCATTCAAGCCCAGATTTGTCTCGATAATGATATAGCGTACCATCAAGGGATTCAGCGTAAACCCTTAGATCTCTGATACACATAGATTCGAAAAACAAACCCATGGTGTGTAGGTCGTTGATCAAATCATTGGGACCAATTCCAAGAGAAGCTACCGCGATGGATGGATCGACAAAATGACGCTTGTCGGTACGTCGAATCGCTGTTTTAGATCGTAGGTTTGGACTCCATGCAGGCAAATCCTCAATCACAAAGATCCCTTTTAAAGCGGATAGATAGGAATAGATGGTGTCACTGGATAGGGTGTCGGAGTCGTTTGAAATCATATCGGATCGGATATGGGAAATTTTCGCTTCTGACGAAATACTTCTAGAATACGCTCTCATCAATAATTTCACCCGCTGTGGATTTCTCTCAACTCCATCCACAATAGATATGTCGGATTCTATCACAGAGTCATAATAGTCATAGGCTTGCATTAAGCTAATTTTCTCACTCGTTTGAAGGGACTTTGGCCACCCACCTCTGCATATAAGGTATGCCAAGTGAATAATATCGGTGGAGCACATGGCAGCAATTTCCTGCTCCCCTTCAAACAAACGACGTAGTGCTATGGTTCCATTGGAATCTTCGGATTCCCAAAGTGTCATAGGGCGCATGGTCATCCTGGATATTCTTCCTGTACCAGAATGAGAAGTCGACATATCCGCAGAAGGCGTGCAAGAGCCTGTCAAGATGAACTGTCCAAATTCGTCTCTTTGATCAATTTCAAAACGAACAGCATCCCACAGTTGAGGAGCTAACTGCCATTCATCAATCAAACGAGGGGGTGGCCCTTGTAGCAGTAATCCTGGATTGATAGAAGCCATTTTTAAATACTGCTGTTTGTTGACTGGATCATGCAGAAACAATATACTACGGGCTATTTGAGAGGTAGTTGTTGTCTTTCCACACCATTTAGCACCTTCTACCAATACGCTTCCTTTGCTTCAAGTTTCTCTTGTAAGATTTTGTCTGCAATACGTTTTTTGTATTCTTTCATAGCATTCACCTTGGGTAAATTGTATGCATTATAGGGTGAATTGCAATTGGTTTTCGGTAAAATGGCCGATTATTTTTTCGGCACTTTGGCCGTTTTTTGATCGGTAGTTTGGCTTTTTCATTGCGAAATTTAAAGATTACTTTTTGGTGCTGCTGTTTTTGAACGTATACCAGAGGAATAGAAAAACGAAAAAAATATACAATACTAAAAAAAGAATCGACAAAACGTCATTTTCCAAATAATCTATAAACTGAAGTGTAAACAACACACTCATCATTAATGAAATATAACCGCTATATAAAGATTGATGCTGTTCCTTCGGTAGGTTTTTTCTACACAAAGCTTCAAGATATATGATGGCTGAAGAGCATATCATCATGATGTAACCGAGAAACAAAATATCATAAGGATCCAGCAACAGCTTGTTAGACCCACGAAAGAGGGTATCATTAACAAAAAAGATGAGCATAATTAATCCAAAGACTACAACTACAATTCTTAGTACTCTTATTGTTTTCAACATAAATCTTACCTTTGCTTTCTCCAATTTTTCAAAAACCTACCAACAGTATACCAAGAAATGACACATCTATGAAGAATAAGGCTTATCTTCGTTAAAACAATCCTTAAATCTCTTCTCATCGCTAAAGTTCTTTAAGAGGTACTCCATGCATCCGCTCTTTTTCTACAAGCTTTAACGAGTACAGCGATAGATACTTTTCTTTTGCCCAGAGAGGAGCTATTTAACTCCTCTCTGGGATCAGAAGCATTTACATTTTGAATCTATCAATCAACTTGCAATATACCACTAAATTCGGAAATGCTGTTTACTTGAAGGTACTGATACAGCATATCACAAATCAATCTCTACTGTGATTTCTCGAGTCTCTGCATTCCAACCAACTTCACCTCCAAGGGTTTCAAAGATGAAACGAAATGGCAACATCCATGAACCAACATGATTAAAATCTGGAGCACAATCTATCTCTTTTTCAATACCATTTACCATAACGCGAGTATTTCTTATAAAGAACAGTACTTCTGTATCCTGGTGGGACAAAGTCAAAGTCATATTGGTGGAACTATATTCTTCATCAATTTGAAAGGGGAAATTCTCTTTGAAAAAATCCTGAGGCATCATCAAACGTCCAAAGAGAAGTTGATAGTAATAGCGAGGTAGTTCATTATCATTCATCCATATTTCAGCTTCATTCAGATTGATTAAAATCGAATAGCGGTCTACTTCATTCTGTGTTTTTCCGGTTATTGGAAATACGCTTACAGTAAATACCAAAGCAAGGATTATCAAACAGACAAAGCGTTTCATTATGCTTTCCTTTCTAGGGACAAATATCACTTGAAGGATTATTGCCATTGTTATCGGTGCCACCACCAGTAAAAGAGCCATCCTCATCAATATAGATAAAATTATCACATGTACACCTTAAACAACAATTACCACCATTCATCTCTATCGGTGTACATATAACATAAGAACCACCTTGCCCTTTACAATATTGAGCTTTTTCTCCCAGTTCTTGAATTTGTTTATCGCTGAAACCGTTTTTCTTCATACGATCTTTATCTTGGGTGTTGAGAAAATAGTTACCATTTTCATCGATATCACAAGCTCCGATATTAATATTTACTACAGTCCTTTGGTGGTAACCATATTTATACTGCATAGTTTTTGATCTTTGACAGAAATTCGTGCAATCCCCTTCTCCATCTTCACACTCCTCCTCAGGTCCACCATCAGCAGGGCATGTAGCTTCTTCTCCATGGCCATTGATGTAGCAGCATGTTACTTTGGGAGCGAGGATAGGAGCTAGATTCCCAATACTGATGCGGGAGCTGCTATGCACTTGCAGAACAAGAGCTTGAGGCGAGGCATCTCCATAGGTAGCCGTCATAGTACCATCTCGTCCATCAAATTGAAAAGGAATTTCAATCCCATAGGGGTTGTGTTCATTGATTTTACGACTATACGCTTTGTCGTACTCAAACGAAGCTACCAAGGAACCACTGGCATCGGTCATCGCTGTTAAGCTTCCACATGGATCCCAATGCATATAAGCTTCTCCTGTAAAACAATTGGTCTGACAAGAGGAATCTTGATAGGTTGTGGAGACAGGTCTTCCCGTTGTATCGGTAGTGAAAACATGCGACACTGTGGTTTGTCCATTGACGGTTTTGGTAGCCGTTCGAATTCCTAGACCATCATACCCAAAATCCCACTGGTAGGATTGAATCCCATTTTGAGTGAGGATGTAACGAGTGACTCGTCCATCTCCATCGTATTGAAAAGCATATTGATCGGTCGTAGAAGAAGTAGTATATGTAACAGATTGGACTTCTTTTTCCCCATTCCAGTTTACCGTAACCGTATCATTATTGGGATACTGGATCTGGGACAAACGATTTTGAGGACCATTGTACGAATACGTTTCTTGGCTTTGATTGGGATAGGTGAGAGTCGAAATACTTCCATTGGTTGGATTGTAGCCGTAAGTGTAGGTACCCACGCCAGATACTTGCAATGTGGAGAGTTTTCCAGTTTGGGTATAGCCATACGTTAACACTTGATTGTTAGAGCCATACGTTACTGAATTTAATTTGTTGTTTCCTGCATACGTCATAGCATAGGTTTCAGTAAACGGAGTACCCCCTGTAGCTGTTGTGTATTGATACTGCGTGAGTTGCTGATTGGCATTGAACGTTTGATTGATTTGCGATAGGGTGGTTTGCGTGGGCACATGAACAATCTGCTGGGACGTAATTTGTTTGTTAACAAAAATTTGCTGCATTTCGACTTGATTGGGATGAGCCAAATTGATCAATTCTTTGGAGGAGGAATATTGGTATTGAAAGCTTTGAGATGGATTTTTGCTGGTATCGGTCAGAGAAGAAAGAAAATGATTGGCTGCATAGGTATAGGTTTGATTGCTACTAGAAGAAGGCAAGCCTAAAACAGTGGATCCACCTGCTCCTGTATACGTAATAGTGGTTCCATTTTTGGAAGTCACATTCCCAATGGCATCAAAAGTATATTGAATCCCATTGTCATTGGTTAGGTATCCGTCAGGAGAATAACTATAGGTTTCAGAACCACCCGCATAAAACGTTTTGCTCAAAAGTCGACCTAGGAGATCTCGTGAATACGAAGCATAGGTATCCGACACCAAATCTCCTCGCAAATTGCGAGTGAAGGTAGTCGTGCCTTGCATGGGCTGGGTCATTTGAGTAAGATGGCGAGCATTGTCATACACATATGTGGAAGTTCCTTCTCCGCTAATACTTTTCGATGTCATTTGACTGTTCAAATTGTATTGAAACGATGTACTCTTACCAAAAGGATCAGAAATGGAGCTGGTTCGTCCAAAACTATCATATTGCCACTGCGTCGTTTGATTCAAGTGATTGGTGACGGTATACACATTACCATTGTCCAAATACACATAGGTTGTTGTTTCTCCCTGTGTATTGGTCGACGTAGCTGGTAAGGGCTGATAAGGATCAAAGGGAAAGGTAGGAGCGGGAATGAGTGGAGGCTGAATGGAATCAATGCTTCCCTTGGAAGGAGCAGTGAGATCCATTCCAGAAGGCATAACAGCAGAAGCAGCACTGGTATACGATACTGACGTTGTACACCCTAGCTCTGATTCTGTAGACGTAGTAGCACCATTGTCATTGTAGCTATGAGCAGTGGCAAGACCAGATACACTGTCGCTGGTGCCTAGGGACATATTTACAGCATTGAGAAGAGAGGTAACGTCGGATTTCAATACGCCCGATCCAACGGTACCTTCATACATTTTAACTTCATTCACCATTCCATTGAGATTTCGTAAATATTGGGTTTCATTGCCCAGTGCATCGGTTTGTACAGAAAGATCATGGGTCGTTGCATGATACGAAAAACTCGCTGTCTTTGTCCCTCCTGTAGTAGGTTGGGTAAGAGATGTGATTTGTCCATGGGAGTTGTATGTTTGTGAAGTGGTTTGTCCCAGAGGATTTGTAATGCTAGTTGGCAAACAAGGATTGTTATTGTCGGTATACAAATATGAAGTGGTAGCATCCACTTGATCGGTGACGGTTTCTTCGGTTTCTTCTAGGACCGAATCAATAGAAACTGGCGTAGAATAGGTAAAGGTTTTGGTATATTGTCCTGCTGCTCCAGCAGGAGGTGTAATTTGCGTGACATGTCCCACGCTATCGTATGATATAGTAGTCGTATTGCCATAGGAATCTTTACTACTGGTTTGGAACCCTGTGGTTCCATCATAGACCATTTCAATCTTGAGTGTATCGGTGCCATTGTACTGCTGAATCTTTTCCACTTGACCAGAACTAGCACCAAAGTAGTATTCAATGTCAATACTTTCTGCATCGGTGACGGTTGTTTTCTTGTCATACGGAGAAGATGCAGATGTATAGGCAAAGGTTGTTTGATTGCTGGCTGGGTCTGTCCAGCTGGTTACTTTAAATGGAGAGCTTCCTTCATAGCCAATGGTGTACTCATTTCCTAGAAAGTCATCATGTCCCGTAAGTAAATTGTTTCCATCGTAGCTGAAGGAACAAGTCATACTTCTTCCCATCCTTTTCCGATCCCTACATCAATCGATGCATTGAAAGAATTGTGGACAAGCTGTACAGACATGGGAAGTCCGGAGGCAGTAGGTACAGACATTACATCCGCCGTAACCAAATGATTGCCTGTGTCTAAATTCACGACCAAATTGGTCCAGCTACTCGTAGCCATCGTAGCTTTTTCATCGCCCCGATCAGGCATGCCAGCATCGCTAGAACCATTCATTAATGTACCTACATACAAAGGACGGGGAAAGAAGAAATGAAACACCTGCTGCATACTTTTGTAAAGACTACTATTTACTAGGGGGGGCTTGGATCGCAGCATACGTTGATACAGGAACAGAAGCTGTGAACAACGATAACGTAATAACAATGGTAAAAATAGAACGAACACACCGAGAACTAGGAACAGAATAACCCTTCTTAGAAAACATAGGTTTCCTCCATATTTAAACAAAAATGATTAAACACCGATGCATTATTTTTCCAAAATGCATCCCGGACCGTAACACGTAGCAAGAAACTCCATTCGCAATGGTTCTTCATAGAACCTTCCTTTCTGAAATCATTCTCTTCTTTCCTTTGCCGGATAAAGAGCCTTCTAGAAAAGCTTTTATTCCTCCAAAAGAAAGTTGATTTCCTCCAAAAACAAAAATTTAAATTTCGTTACTATAATTTTCTCAAAAAGCAATAGAAAAAATAGGGTGTAATTCTTAAGAAATTCTTAAGATTTTTTTTCAAAAAAATTAGAGCCTCACGAAATGAAGGTTTGTAAAAAAAGAAAAATAAGAAATGTGAAAAATAAAAAATAAATGAAACATGACGATTTCCCGTTTTTGCAAGCTGATAAAGAGTTGAAGGACATGAAAACATGATATAATAGCTACATGGAACACATAACAATGGAAAAACACTAATTGTCCTATGAGTTTTATACACAAAAAATTGGCAGCTGGTAAATGGCGAGAATTAACCTTAATGGAACAGCTGGGAAATGTTGGAAGCGAGGTAGGTAGAACAATTCTCTGGAAACAGAAAGGCGATACTGATCAAAGTCGAAAAGCTTTTGAAAGAGCTCTAGAACTCATGGAATTAACCAATCAAGATCCAAAAAATAGATACCGTCTGAAAGAGATTTGTCGGTGTAGAGAATTACTTCTAGACTATTTTGTGTACGACAATATCTACGGTTCGTCTTATGAATTGTGGGAAAAATACTTCTATGCATTTTCATGCGCAGCCGTATGCAGCATTATCAAAAAAGGAATTCCAAAGAAACCAAAACCAAGTAAAGCTACTTATATTCTTATTAGAAGATCTTTTTTCTTCTAATATCTGTATGAATGCTTCTTTAGACAATGGGCATTTGATAAAGGTCGTAAAACTGATGATTTTTTAATTCAACTTCTCTTGCCATTTGAGAAACAAGGTTTTTAGAAAGTGGCTTAGTGCCTTTTGATATCATAGTAGAAACGCTTGTTGGCACATTGTCTTTGTAGAAAACATATCGAATGTGTTTTGTTCGATCGATTTCCTTGAATCCTTTTTTCTCAAGGGCTTTTTTCATTTCATGTTTATTAAACATCAATCACCTGTAGATTAGATTTGAACCATTCCCGAATCCATTTTACCTTCACTGGCAAAAGTTCTTCTTTAGTAAACAAAACATACTCTTCCCAAAAAATATCCACTGTTTCTTTAAGGATTTCTTTTAACTCATCTCTTGTTTCAGCATGTATGTGAATCCCACTTTCTTCGTGAAAAATTGTAAAAATTTGCTTGGAAGAGTCCAGTGAAATAGTAAATACTTGCGGTTGATTAAACTTGAATATTCGATGATTTATCTGAAATTCCTGAAGCTGGATTGGACTTAAATCCACTTTCATTATATTATGTAACTTGTCTATTCTCACAAATTCTCCTTGATCATCAAACGTCATGGTGCCAAAAAATTGCACTAATTCATTCTTACACTGAAGAATAAGTGCATTCATGTCATCTTCAGAAAATAGTAAAGATAACAGATCCACGCTGAATTTTTTATTTGTTGGTGGATATACAATGGAAAGAGTATTGTCAGTGAATTTCCATGAAACAAGTTTTCCGATAATGCTTGTTTCTGTAGGAATCAAATGTCTTTTTTGACTAAATTTTTTTAGGTATTCTTTATGGGAAGAGTCAAAATGATGGTTTGTATTTTTAGTAATTATGGTTAAATTTGTACCATCATTTTTTTCAGGCATACAGTTTTGTAATTTTTCCATGAGATGTCTAAATTTGTATCCATCCTTGATCAGGGAGGTTTCAGAAGAAGGTAGGATTTCTGTTTTTTTTTCCAAAGAAGAAAAGATTTCTTCGTTCAATGAATCGAAATTACCTATCAATGCATCATTTTGTGATGATGTTAAAAATTGAACAACAAAACTTCCCTTTTGAATTCCTTGAATTTTTTGCTGAAAAGAGTCTTTTTGATTCAGAATATGGAACACTTCTTTTGAGTATTCATTAAACCCTCTAACTGCTTTTAAGAAAGTATCAATTTCCAAAGCATTCTGGTCTTCACAGTCCTGATCAATAAATTTTTTTTCAAAATGGAAAGTAACAATGGAATGTTTCATTTTTATCCTCGGATAGGATTATAGGTAAATACACAATCTTGACAAGCGTAAACTAGAAAACGCTTTCACAAATTCAATAAAGGTGTAAACTGTCAACAAGAACAAACCGTTCCAACGTACATGTCCGTAAAGCCATCTTTACAGACATGCAAAAAATCTTTGGACGCTTTGGTTTAATGATGCAAGTCTGATAAAAAACTAACTAAAACTCCGTGATTGCAAAAAAGTACAATTCTTACGGATGGATTAAAGTGATATAACAACGACTATCAACTAAAAAGTTGTAGTGCCTTGTATTCTGCAAATGCGTTTTTGAGACTTTCTTTCTTTAGTGATTTCATAAACACTAACTTTTATTGGATTGCCATTGTAATCACCAATGATCAATGTTTTGTGATTCTTTTTTGCGTCATCGTATACTTCTTTTACTGCTGACCTTAAACACTCAAGAGTTTCTCTTTCAAGTTCAGTTAGTGTTTTTTTCAAAATATTTCTCCTTAACTTGATCTCACAAAAATCGGATTCTTGATTCATTTAAGACGATAATTGGAGAGAATCTCCAATGCATTTTGGTAAGAGTGAATTTCAAAGGAGACAGCTTGCTGTTTAGGATTGTTGAGTACAGTGTTTGGGTTGTTTGACGTTTCCATGATATAGAGGTAGTCTCCTATAATCTGCATTGCTTGTACTTGATTTCCATTGTCATGTGTTTTAAGAACTTTGGAAATATCACTTTGAGAATCTATGCTGCCTGCAGATATTGTTTTATAGCTTGATGTATAGGTACTCCATTGCAGACGACCCTCCAAATCAAAGACAAATACAACATTGTAAGATGGAGGACGTTCACCATCATGTGCTTCATCTGAAGAAACTTGAAAAGACGGTTTGGGGGCTTTGAAAATTGGAAAATCCTGACTCGACGTAGAGCATACCACGGCAATACGATCTTGATAGATAGAACAACGGTATGGTTGAGTGGGATAATTAATTAAAAAACCATAGTCGGGCTGAAGCTCTGTTCCTCCTAGGTAGGTTTTCCATTGCACCACCCCGTTTAAATCTAGAATAGATAGAAGTAAGTCGGTATCTCCTTTTCGTTCTTTCTGATATGCATGCTCAGTAGCCAATCCGTCTGCATTGGTTTGGCTTACAATGCAGAGAAGATTTTCAAGACACTGAATGTCAATAATGCATGTACTTTCATCAGATTGATTTGTTTGTGTCCAATCAATTTTGCCTTCTCTATTGAGAGAATACAAGTGGTAGGTTTGATCAAATAGTTTCGCATTTTCCTCATCAAAGATAAAGGATGAAAAACCCAGATACACATGACCACTGTTACTGTTACAGGAAACAATTTTTCTATTCCGTTGATGCTTTGGAAGAGTAGACGAAGAAAATGGATGCGGCATAGGAATCTCACATGCCCATTGCTTGCGTGCTTTCCAATTATAACAATGCAAAATAGGGATCTTTTCTTCATAGGTTAACAAATACATCCCTTCTTCGTCAGTGTGTAGTAGGTCAAAATCAGAAGCATCGATGGTTCGAGTCCATAGTTTTCTTCCATTGACTGGATTCATGCATCTGATGTAGTTCGATGGTCCATCCCAAAAAGTACCATTATAGTCTCTTGTTGATATCAAATACAGCTTATTCTTTTGAAAAATTATATTCTGTCTTTCCGATTCATCACTTAGAAATCTTACCCATTGCACTTCTTGATGTTTAGAAAGGCAAAATAAAAACCTACCTCTGAAAAAAGGAACCCAGTGATGAAGGAAGTATCGTCTATTCAAAACATCTAGCGAACCCAAAATATAGATGTTTTCAGCATCATCCACACAAGCATCTTCTAAGAAAACGTCACAATAGTTCTGGAAATGGATTTCATGATCAAGGATAAACTCCCATTGGAAATTACCTTCTGTATCCCACCTGGTTATACTTAGATTCATACCACCAAGATAATGTTTGTCATCAGTTGGGTAAACATCATGGTGATTGGCTTTATCTACTATATACAATCCCGTTTCAGTAGCTAGCATACCTTTTGGCGCAGGATGTTCAAAAGATGTATAACCAAGAAGAGTTGAAAAAACCTGTGGACTTATCTTATTCTCTTGTTCTTTGTTCAAAGTGAGAATTGTATTGATTTCAGGCAGTTGTTTTGGCTCAACCATTCCTTCTCCTGGCAAATTTAAAAAGGAGGGGATCTTCACTGGCACCAAACATATAACTCCAATATATGTAACACAAAGCAATACAATGGCACCAAAAGTACACAACAGTATGATCAAAATCCTTTTCATTGGGATTCTCCTCACCTTCATCTCGCTTAAAACTCGAAGTTGAAATAGGTATTTACATCTGAATCCGAGTAGGAATCTTTTTCTGCTTGCAGAATCAAGACAAGGTCAATTACTCCCATGAAATAAGAGCCATTTTTCTGCAGCAGTTGCTTGGTTAGTTGCACGAGTTCTTTCTCATTTGTATCATTGTTAACCAAGATTGCCTGATTCTTTTCAGGGTAAAGTGCAATGACCCTATTGATGTTAGCTGGCAAGATTCTTATCTCCGGACTTCCGTATTCAGATGTTTCACGATATTCCAATCTTCCATTTATCAATTCAATGAACTCTCGCAGGGGCACAAATACCTCCTCATTCTGCTGAATGAGTTTAGTTTTCAGCTGGTGCAATTCGTAATTAATGATGATTTCGGAATCTGCTGCAAGAATTTTCACTCGGTTGTAAATTTCGTTTTCTTTCGCATGAATTGTATCGGTTTGCTCCGTTCTAATAAACTGAACCTGACAGATTGGTTCCAGCAAAACTCGAATTGGCGCGTAGGCTCTATCCTTAACGGTAATCAAGCTTGTTTCTAAATAATAATAGGGAAGGTCATTGATGTACCAAACGGAATCATCAAATCTTGCCATTAACTTCATACCGTTTAATTGCTTAATAGTCAGTTTTTGTTCATCGCTGTCCCAGGCTACTCCTAAGCCTAACCTTTCTGTTATTTCACCCAGTGGAATATAGTATCGATCGGAAATAAGAAGAGCTTGAGTAGAAGAAAAATGAACATTGCGTTTATCTGTAGCAATATTGACATCCAGATTTCTTTCTTTTGCCATAGCAGGAAAACTTAACATTACCATCAACACGAGAGCGATCACAATTATTCTTCTCTTCATTTGGTAGCCTCCTGCACCCCGTACTCTTTAAGGTATAAGGTTTTTACAAAGTTCTTCGCAACCAGCTTGTTTAAGTTTCAATCTAGGATAGGTTTATTATGATTCTTTTCTGTATCCCGCCAATTGTCTATTTCATCGTCGTGTTTCACTTTTGAATCGGGTAAAATTTCTGTAAGGTTCCATTGGGTAAAACTTGGAATATACAGTATTGATTCTCTGTAAATCCATACAGATACACGGTCTCTTGGTGAGTATAGATTCCATAGCACACATCAGAATAAACGATTTCTTTTTGGTCTCCATTTTTGGATATTCTCCACACTTGGGAAGGTTTTGTTTGGGGTATGTAGTATACCCACTCATTACTCAAATTGAATTTCTCAACGGGTTCCTGCAATAATAGTTTTTCATTTTCTCCTTGAAGATTCATGGTGTATAAGAAACCATCTTCTCCAATGTAGTATAGAGCATCTTCATCCATCGTTAATAGTTGCTTTTTTCTTACCACGATTCGAGTAGAACCATCACTTGTAGTTTTACAATGGTATTGTCTAGATTTGATGAAATAAAGATGCTCTTTGTAAAGATTCATACGTAACGCAGTGTCCTTTCTCGGGCAATATCGTTTCCCTGCCAGTAAGGTTTGTCGGAAAAAGTTGTATACATGAACTAGAAAAATAATAGATCATTTTGAACCAAATATGAACATGGAAATCTAAATTGTAAAATGGAGGATTTGCATCATTTAAAAAGAGACTTTCGTAGAAGATTTTACCCCTTCTATCAATTAGCACGATTGCAAGTATCAATATTGTAATACCTCTTCTCCTTGTGCAGGATATTACAGCGTAAAGCCTAGATGATATTGTTTGTTCTTCTGTGCCGTTCTTTTAACTCCTATCAATGTGTCTGTTTCATCGGTATGATAACTCCAACAACACTATCTTCAGCAATGGAAAACCTGTCACGCCATTATTGAAATTCCTGCCGAACTAAGCAAAAAAGTCTTTGTTGCTGTTTCATGAATGGACTCATTACAATCACCTTTAGCAACAACTCTTTTAAAAAGTTTTGTTGTCGTTTTGCAAATGATACAACTGATAATTCATTAAAATAAAGCACAGATCTTCAATAACGCGATATCGCGTTGATCCTTCCTTGTGTAATGATCGCAGGGTAAAGGTTTGTTCTTTCCGTAGCCAGCTGATGTGCAATCCTCAACAATAGTGTCCTGTTGCTATGGTTTTGCTCATCTTCAGCAGGGTACCAATAGATGCCGTTTTCGGTCACATCAGGAAGATCTGTGATGGCTGCAGACGTTATTCTCTGATTGTTTCCGTTGCATTCTATTTTTGGCACAGACAATTTCCCATCCTCTTTGTTCATGTAGTAAGTACGTTGTTTGAAAGAACAAATTTTTCCAGTCTTCACTTTGCCAATTTCGGACACACTATCTCCATTCAACGAACATGTTCTCAATAGATGTCTCCTGTAACGTAATAATCCCGGAGTCTTCAATAATAAAATCTGGATAAATTGATTCAGAAATTATTTCAGAATAACCATCACCATTCAACTCTGCTCACTAGTAACTCCGGTCTCTCCTTCAGCTGTGAAATACAACCATCCATTGGCTCAATACGCATGAAAACTTGATAATGCCTTCACTCATTTCCGGAAAATATCTTTTTTCATACGATTCAAAGGCGTAGTCTTGATTGGTATAGAAAACCGATCACCACAAATAAAAAACGAGTGGACAATACCAATACCCACTCTGTAGGTTTATCTGTAAAGTTTTTTAACCTGTCCTACGTTGCTTTGAGCAATGTAATAAATATCACGATCAATTGCTATGGTTCCCAGTGCATTCTGATTCGTGTTTTTCGGTAATGACAAAAGCTGCAATAAATACACCAATACACACAACCACAAAGATACTAAGGTAAAAGCTTTTCATCATATCCTCCAAGTTGCAAGTTTTCACTCTTAGGTATGTCTGGTCTTATGTAAGGGCTCTTACCGAACATCCTGTCCACCCATACTTGGTACTATCTCAATGATTTTCCTCCCATCTCGCCCTCACAGTCAATAGGAGTTAAGGCGACCACAAATGATTCATTTTGTGAAAATACATGCGGATGATAGGAAAGGTCGGATTCGTACTCTCATCAGATGATTGCAATATATGGAAGTATACTCAATATTAGCGTTACCTACTACCAGATATCCTGCTGAAAGAAATAGAAGTGTTTCTGTTTGAAAAAGCTATTTCAACAATTTCATTTGGTCAAGAGGAGGGATACCAATAGTTTCTGGCAACTCTATCACATTGACAGACTCCTTATAGTTTTCCATGTATACAATAAAGATAGCAAATGCATTACTGTTACTAGTAGCCACCAGTAATACGTGCCATCTTGTTCTTGCGTATCCTTTAAAATTCCAGAAACCTTTGGAAAGCTTTGACTCCATCATCCCTGTTGTTTTATCAATATCATATAATCTTCTTCTTTTGGAACAACCACGTACTGTTCAGTTCCGATTACTGCAAAAGGATAGGAGTATGCTTAGTAATCCACTGAAAGCTGATCATCAATACTACTGAAATCATGCATTTTCTGGCAAGAAACTACAAGTAGCAATCTTGGTAAAACGTACCGGTTTTCACTAGAGTAGATTTTTCTGAACCATCCCAAGATAGAAAAGTATTTGATCTATTTTCTGGAGATTTGTATGCCTCTTCTGCTATGCTTGTATTAGAAAAATGATACACAATACCACTTTGTCCTATGTGAATTGGGTACAAAGAATATTTTTGAAACTGCTTTTCAGATGGTACTTCTGATGCCTGTAAGATATCGAAAAACACGGATACTTCCATTGTATGATTCCTGATTCTTTTTCAACCGAATACATTCGGGAACCGCATTGTACGATAATAGAATCCATATGCTCGATCAATTTGTTCGATGATTCAATGAGAAATTCTTCTCCGAAAAGAGCATTGTTTCCCATTTCGATCGGTGATCTGATGGGTTTTTACAACAAAGATTGAATGAAAATTCTTCATCTGCTTGATGAATAGTAGTAAAATAGCACATTTCATCATTCTGAATAATCCACTGACCCTGCCAAGAAGTAGGAACAGCTGTGTCAACAGTAAAATCAGTAAAAATATCTGATGCTATCGCTGTGATATCATCCTGTAGATGTTTGATATAGAGGTTATTGTTCAGGCAAAAAAGAAATTTGTCATCCTGAAGTTGGATGGGACAGATGACGGGGGAACCTTGTCCGATTTGTACTTGATCAGTGTAATCTTTCGAATATATTACCTCCCACTTTCTGCTGTTAGTATAGTTGGGACTACAGGACGAAAAAGTGACGATAAAAGCCAAAAAGAAATACAAAAAGTGGAACCGCATATTAAATCTCCTTTTCAAATACGAAATTCTCATTAGATGTAGTGCTTTGGCAAACATCGCAAATATAAAAGAGATGGCAGTATTCAGTACAACCAAAAAAACTGGATATTGATTCTTCATAATCATTTTAAAAGGTTCTGTATCTTTTGATTCATATCGCAGATGCATTCCATGGTGAGTCACTTTCCGTCTTCCAGTTTGTCCCACAGCAGAGTCACCTTTTCTTCAGCAGGATCCCACATGACTTCATAGCCTGGGTATTAAGCATAAGAGAATGGACTGTTCCAGAATAGTGTTTACTTTTTTGGAGTAATCCAGTCTTCATTGATCTCATGTAATACCTTTCATTGATTATTGAAATCTACCATAACATCAACCATTCCCATGTGCAAATTCCAGGAAAGCCTTGTTTGGACCTTGTGTAATCAAGTAATCTCGGTAAACCCCAACAATATCTGCTATCCCGTTAAGTTGGGATTTCAGAGTTTTTGCGAGTAAAGAGCCATCTTTTGGATCAACAGTAAGAACCTGGTGATCGTAAGAAACATAATTTCTCCCAATAGACATTTTCTCCTGTGCAATCACTACATAAAGAGTATTTTTAAAAGGAACCAATCTTGTAACAATGTAATCATCAATATGTATTGTAAATTTCTGGGTCCTGGTTTTAAGATCAAAAACAATAATTGTATTTTTATCATTTATGTATAGTGAGTTTCCATCATAAGAGAGAGTTGAATGAAGAACATAAAAACCATAAAAACCATTAGAATTTTTGGCAGTATAGTTCCACTCAATTTCTTGCGTTTTCAGGTTAAAAGCAATAATCTGTAGATCTTCTTCCTCAGTACTTTCTTCACACTCTTTTATCTTACTAGAACAAAATACCATATACAAATAAGAGTCTGCCTGTACTAATTTTGTAGTACCAATTAGATACAACGATGGATCCGATTTCCATAAACATGTTTCTTGATAGTTTTTTAAAGAGAAGGCGTAAAGCATTTGAATATTAGATGTACAACTAGGATTACTTACAGAAGCTAAATAGTACAAAAAGTCACCGAAGCAAAATAGAGTATATTTATTATAAAAAGATGATTTAACACCAGCCTGCTCAGTAATTATTTCTTCTTGCATGGTTCCGGTTTTAGTATCTACGACACAAAGATTGTGAACTCCATATCCGCCAAATCATGAAGTAAAGATGGTTATCCTTACAGATCATATTTGAGTTAACCCATCCAGTGAGGTTGTCGCCATATCTCTTGTCCGGTTTCTTGATCCAACAAATTATATGGCCTGGGTCTTTCCTAAGTATCTTCCAGGTCCAAATGTCGTCCCAATGTAGATATTTTTTCATCAAAAGCAATATATCTTGAATGGGTGTATAGGAATTGTGAAGGACCAAGATTCTTTGCAGGGAGATTCCTGATTCCATTTTGAAAAATCTGATTGTACGGTAAGAGCAATCAATTGAGCCGAAAAAGTATCTCTATTACTTACTTCATCATCTTGTTCACCAAGTCCTACTCTTTCTTTGCTTTGAATATACATTTGGTCACTCCCAGAAGGAGTAGTATATTGCCCTAAATATGTAATTTCTTTCCCATATAGCGTCCTATTCCAATAACCAAATCCATACTTTTCCAAATTTTCTATGATCTCTTTGTTGTAGTTTTGATTAGGTGAAGAAGAATTCAAAGAAGAAGAGTCTTCTTCAGGTTGAGAAGAATTCAAAGAAGAGAAGGTTTCTTCTGGTTGAGAAGAAGTTTGTGTAACTTCCGATTCTTCCTTTGTAAAAATCTCAGCATCTTGTTTGGTTTGACAGGACCACAAAGAAAAGGATAGAAAAAAAAGTAAGAAAAAAGATGTTAATTTTCTTTTCGTTTTCTGTGTCATTGTACTAGTTATCCTTTCGTATAGTAGAGCCATAAACAGATACAATCAAGTAAAGATCTATCCATATTTTTGAGCAACCGTATCTTTCGCGTCATAGATAAAAGCTGATCATCACTATTCCGAGAATACGAATAGGAGCGATTACCCATCCATGCCCCCTGATAATCCATCCATATTGAATACAGACACGAACACACGGTTGTTTTTCAGTGTTGTTAAAACAATTTCATGACCAGTGTAAAGTATATTTTTTCTCAAGGAAGTTCGATAAGACGTTTCAAACGAATAGCTTTCTTTTCTGATTCCCGTTTGTTTATCAATCACATGCAAATTAGAATTTTCATCGGCTACTAAAACGTGTTTCTCGTCCCATCCCAGTATGTTTGAAGCAATATGGAGCTGATGGGGCAAAACACACATCCATTTTAACTGCATCGTAGAAAGCTCATAGCATTGGAGTGGCCCCACTCCTCGTATTAGAATTGTTTCATCTGCATACTGAAAAGGTTTCCAATCAAACCCTTTTTTGTCTTTGTTTGAATCAAACACCTTCGTTATTACTTCCAATACCGGATCAATACGAAAAATGTCACCACTGTGATGTCCACCATATAAATAGGACTGTGTATTCAACAAGGGACCATTGAAAATCATCTTAGGGCATGGTATAGGGGTCACCGTGAATGTGTTCATATTTACTTTGTAGACAGTTCCTCCATACCAACCTGTCCGGCTTCCTGTAATGCTTGAGAACATTTCATAATGAGCAAAGAAAAGGAAATGATTCCAAGTGAAGAGATTCGAATCAATTATCCCTGTGTTATCAGGAAGACTGTATCTCCATTCTTCTTCTCCAGTGTCCTTGTTTAAAGTAATTAAATTTCCACATACCGGCCCAAGGTTTTCTTCTTGCTTGTACTCACTGTCTCTTGTATACGTAACCACAAATAGCTTGTCATCAAACAGCTTCATATCTTCCAGTAAATGACCTGTCCATTCATCTTCGGTAAGTGTGTGTGTCCAGATCGGTTTCATTGTTTCTCGATCCAGTGCACAAATGGTTTTTTGATTGTCTTTGTAGTAGATCGCTGTATCGTTTACTACCAATTTCGAGTGAATAGAATACGGTACTGTTTTGCTTTGCAGTATATTCCCCGTGACAAGATCAAAAACTTTGATGGTGGTATCATTTTCTATTAGGTAGATCTGATTATCGTATACGGCAATCAAGGAACTTGGGGATTTCTTCCAAGAATCATGTACTTCCATTTCATAGTCCCATTCAACCGGGACAACAGGGTATGCTGGTTTGTAAGCAGGAGGTTTGGGAGAAGGTTCTATGTGTAGTGGAGCTACAGAATATTCAACTTCTTCTTCTTTTAAGGCGGAATATGTGTCTTGTAAAAGGGAGAGTATTGCTTCTTTGCTTTGCTTGGATTCTTTGTTTAAGGGTTGAATTTGGATGGTTTTTACAATGTCTCCTGTGTCTTGTTTCATCAACACCACTTGCTGGCCATAAAAGAACCCCAAAAGCGAGGAGTCGATCTTACAAATTAATGGTCTTTCTCCGGTAATTTCTTGTGGCTTGGTATAGTTCCACAGGAGTTCTCCCGAAGAAACAGAAAAGGCTGCCGTTCCATCATGGTGATAAATATATACAGAATCATCTGCGTATGCTAACACCGGTCCGAGAATCTGCTGTGAAGGTTGCATGACTACATTGTATTCACCAGTTTGTGAATCTAGCACATAAATATTTCCACCATTGAATTTATCCATGAAGGTTTCAACCAAAATTCCATGCTGGGTTGGATAAAAATCATTTCTTTCAAGGGAGCCGGGAATGGTGATTTCACATTTGGGTTCTTGGGTCTGCAAATCCAGGGCTACCATTTTGCTGGTATAGTCACCAATACTGCTATCGAGTTTTTTCTGAAAGAAGTACAATGTATCATCTTGAATGTGCAGACGAGAACTTATTGGATCATAGGTCTGAAACCGCCAGGCTGTTTCTCCCGTTTCTTTGTTCATGGCAACAATACAACCTGCCGTACCTTTTGGCCAGCTTACCATTGTGATATAAATCACCCAATCTTTGTATAGAACAGGAGCGCGGTAACCACCAATAGGCCATTCAATCAAAAAATCGTGTTCCCATGCGACAGTACCACTTGATAACTCCACCGCTACAATACTATCGCTGCTTTTGTAATATGCTCTGTATGCATCCATCGCTACCTGTGAATCAATAGGAGGAATTGAATTAGGAACTTCAAAAGATTCACCCGTGCAATAGTTTAAAATTGATAGAGAAGAAGTTTCCATATCATTGTTTTTTTCTGCTGGTACAGATGGGAAGCAAGTATATTCTCCAAAAGATGGCGCATCAAAAAGAGTCTTTAGGATAGCTGGGGCATATTCTTTGGCCCAGGTTTGATAATTCTTCTGACTTGGTGAGATAGTGTTTTGAGAGATAGGACTTTTAGAGTTGATACAACCTGTATTCATGAAGCAACCTAACAATAGCACGATTACAATTATAAAGCAAAGTCATCTTCTTGTGTTATGTATCTTCACATACTGGTTCTCTGAAAAAACTTTTTCCATGACAAAATTCCTTTTCAACTCCTTGTGATGTTTTC
The DNA here is from genome assembly GCA_040767255.1 of Caldisericia bacterium. Lineage (GTDB taxonomy): Bacteria > Caldisericota > Caldisericia > UBA6126 > UBA6126 > JAGLCW01. The sequence goes on along the minus strand of JAXGOZ010000002.1, from coordinate 43,543 downwards.
ACACATTTATTCTACCATTATTTTTGTAGGAATGTGATATAGAATGCCATTGTTGCAGAGAAACAAAAGATCATTTTCAACAAAGTTATGCTATCCATTGTCTCCAGTTTCCCACTTGGTTAAAAAGAAATAACAAGCAGCCTCTTTGGGAAGTATTTCATAATCATCTTCCCGGGTACCAATTGGTTGATAGACAAAATAAGAATCAGAAATAGCAGATCCTGACAAATACAAGGTATGATCCATTTTTAAAAGAGATAGTTGTAAAATGTGAAAACAATACAATGGGTCTTCTTCTTTGAACAGAGGTTTCATTGCAATCGAGTAGGCTGCCTTTGTTGGATTTGCCCGTAGCACAAACAAAGAATGACCAAAGATTTGATCTGATCCACTCGATGGTGCAAATGATAAGGTATCCCTCAAGGTTACTTTTGGAGAATGCGTTGTACCTGCACCATATACAATTCCTTTCTCTACCCAAATTGATTCAAGTGTATTGTCACCAATTTCTCCTTCTAGATAAGCAGACCATAATAAGAACCCTCTTGGAGATATTTGAGCCAGATAGCCATCCTTTGATGGATAGCCATAGCTATTTCTGCGATCTGGATTGATCATGGTGCCGGATATATACAAATCATCCTTATCTAAAAAAGCATCTGTAATGTTTAATTCCGGACTGATCAAGTAGGTAGACCACTGTAATTCTCCTGCATGAGTAAAGCAAGTAATTACAGGACAACCAGAAGCTTCACTGGCTTTCCAGTATTCTTCCAAAGAAAGTGATTGCATTTGAATCCCATCCTGCATTCCTTCAGTTACTGGATAATCAAGTGAATAAGTTTCTCCTAGGATGTAAATCTGTTTTTCTCCTATTAGCAAAGAAGGTGTATCATAGCGAGGTCCCCAAAAGCTACCAGAAAACTCAGAACCACTTCCTCCCAGATATGTTGACCACATGGATTTCCCATTTTTATCTAGTTTCAAGATATACCAATCATCTGGGTGGTCAATATCAAAATGAGTAGAATCTGACTCTTTTGTAATTTTTCGAGGGGTATACGGCTTATTGAACATTCCTTTTGTATTCGAATAGACCGGAAATTCAGCATAGCTTGTAGTGCATAAAAGAAACAGCTCATTTTGTTTGTTACTTGCGATAGATACTACATTACTGCTACTAGTTTCTAGTGACTTTCCGAGTAACGGATAAGCCCAAAGCATCTTTCCCCGGTAATCCATTTTTAGAATAAAACCAACACTTTTCTCTTGTGGAAGTGCAACTTTATTACCACTTGGAACAGAATGGAGAGATGTAAAAGGAAAAGACGAAGAATCTGTATGACCAATGAGGTAAATGCCTGTTTCATCCACTACAAGTTCGTTGATTTTTTCACTTTTCTCCCCTCCAATGTAGGTAGACCACAGGATATCACCCTGGGGATTCATACAGGTGATAAATCCATCATTGGGGTAGTGCCATCCAGACAGTTCACCGTGAATTTGATCCTGAAAAGCATTTTTTATTGGAAGCAAGGGAAGGTTTACTTCTCCAGCAAGAAGAATGTTTCCATCAGGTGTTTTTTGCATTGCTTTGTACTGAAGCCCTTCACGAAATCCATTTATAGAAACCAGTCCTTCGTTCCAATAATCCATCATCAGTTCTTTTTGTCCAGAAGCATCGGTTTTTAAAAAAGCACTATTGTTAAGAAGGTACAGAGAGTTATCTGGATCAGTTTGCATTTGAATTCTTGCATCTCCCCCAGTATTGCAGATATCAGGATATAGTCCATTTAAGTCAGGACTGATGGAACGAGCCCATTGATATGTTGCCAGCGATTCTGTTTCTTTCCAATCAATAGAATAAGGTTCAGTCTCTTGTATTGTGGCATCGGCGTCGGTTATATTATTATCGGTTATTGTTTTCTCTGCTTTGGGTTCTGTAGTTTTTTGATTGCATCCTGTCAAAAGAAAACATCCAACTATACATATAGTTAATAGTAGTGGTAAATGCTTAAGCAAATTTTTCATTTTCCATGCCTCCGTTACATCCAATTCACTGGTCTTACGTTTCATCTGGAACTTTCCATAATCTCGCACTGCTTAATGATTCCATATAGACACATTCTCCTCCTGATAAAGGTACTCGATACATTTTATAATAGTCTGACAATGATCCCATGGAACCGCTATACAATTGTTTTAAAAATAGAATTCCACCAGCAATATCAATCGAGCAATTATATACTCTTGTTGGACAGTCACAAATATTAAATGAAACATCTTCGTCAATTAGTCTTGCATATACAGATGAGGAAGAATCTGAAGTATTTGAAGCATAAATTTGCCATCCGTTAATGATAACTCCATTTTCAACATATTCCCCGTTTATATCACCAGGTTTCTGAACTCCTTCTTCATATTGAGTGCCATCTAGTCTAATTCTTCCGAATACTGATTCATACTCACCGTTTTCTTTTTTTTCTGGGAAGGTAGTGTAATAAATCCAATCTTTGTATATGGTAAAATCCCTAACCAAAGCGTTTTTGACTAGCTCTTCTTTATCACTACCATCAAGCTTCATTCTATACAGAGAACAATCAGGACCAGTGTCTTTGCCAAAATGTGGTGGTGCAAGATAATAAATCCATCCGTTGTTGATATCAAATTCTGTAGTGAATTGCGAATTCAACCTTATGCGGTTTGATCCATCATGATCCATTCGGAAAAGGAAAACATCGCCTTTGTCTGTGTTGCTTTGTATAAAAATACCTTCCGGAATAACCATCATGAAATTCCCATAAATATCGTCTAACATTTCTGTTTGTGTTCCATCTGGTCTCATTCGCAATGTACAACCCTGTTGCAGGTAAATCCATCCATCATAATATACAGCAAAGCCCGACTTTTCTGGTCTCATGGGTATATCGTTCAAAAATCTTTGCATTACTTCTTTTTCTGATTTTTGGATTTCTGCAGTGATTTCTTCAGTATTGCTTTCAGATAGAGAACCAGAACTAGAAGAAGAAACACAACCAACAAGCAGGAATAGCAAAATGAATGAAACTCCAATCTTTTGTATTGTTACTGAGTTTTTCATAATACGCCCCTTAGTGAAGAGTGAAAGAAACAACTAACTCTTCATCTCCACCCGATAATGGAATACGATTTAAAACGCAGTCACGCACATACCGACCACCTTCACAATACAAGTGGTTTCCCGCAATTCCCATATGGACACCTCTACGTTCACTGATTTTGCGAGATGAGTCACCATTGATTTCTATTGCATAGGTATTTGGGTCATCAATTGTATAGTAAATCCAACCACCATTAAATGCAAATTCATTAATGCAAGGAACATTTACGATACATTCTAAAGGCTTTTTGTCTTTCAAAGGTAGACGATACAGTCTTCCTTCATCTTCTCGATTTATGAAATACAACCATTCATCATGATACTGAAGTGACTCTACAGATAGATCATAAAACAATTGACCGTTACTACCGTCTATGTCCATTTTATAGATAATATTGTAGCGGTTTTCAGATTCATGATTTTGTAAATAGAATATTTCGTCATTCACGATAAGAAACCTTGAAATAGGATGATTGCATATTTGTACACATTGTGAACCATCCGTTTTCATGCGATAAAAAAACTCGACCAGGTCCTGTATCGAGGAGAAGTCAGGTGGAGCGGTATAAAGATCCAGTCATCTTTTACAGTAAGACAGTGAGAAAACTGACGATTCAGTTGCTGAACATTAGTACCATCGTGATTCATGCGGACAACAATAAAAGAACTCCCTCGGTAACCACCAGATCGATCAGAGAAAAAGATCCCTTCGGATGTTACATTGATGTAATCTCCCCATCGATCACTAATGTGTTGTCGCTGACTACCATCAGGCTTCATTTTAAACGTACTCCCGTAGGAAACATAGACCCATCCATCATAATAGGCAACCTTTGCACAGTTGACTAAATTACTGATACTGTTTCCATAGGGAGTATTTAGTGTGACATTTTGTGAAGGTAAAGAGGATTCGTTGTTTTGTTGTATATTTTCATCCGTATTGAGAACCAAATTGCAATTCATTAAAAAGATAGCAACACAAGGATGATAGTGTATTTCAAATCTGTTTTTGAGCATGTAAAACTCCTCCTTTATGTGTAGCATCAGTGTCTAACTAATTGTGAGTACTCCGATTCATCCATTCCCCTGATAATCCATCCATATTAAATACAGACACGGACACACGGTTGTTTTTCAGTGTTGTTAAAACAATTTCATGACCAGTGTAAAGTATATTTTTTCTCAAGGAAGTTCGATAAGACCTTCCGAATGAATAGCTTTCCATGACACCTGTTTGTTTATCAACTACATGGAAATTCAATTTTCATCGACTACCAGAACGCGTTTCTCGTCCCATCCCAGTATATTTGAAGCAATATGTAGCTGATGGGGGAAAACACACGTCCATTTTGGCTGCATTGTAGAAAGCTCATAGCATTGGAGTGGCCCCATTCCTCGTATTAGAATGTGTCATCTGCATACTGAAAAGGCTTCAATCAGCACTTTTTTGTCTTTGTTTGAATCAAATACCTTCGTTATCACTTCAATGCAGGATCAATGCGAAAAATGTCACCACTGTGATGCCCACCATATAAATAGGACTGTGTATTCAACAAGGGACCATTGAAAATCATCTTAGGGCATGGTATAGGGGTCACAGTGAATGTGTTCATATTTACTTTGTAGACAGTTCCTCCATACCAACCTGTCCGGCTTCCTGTAATGCTTGAGAACATTTCATAATGAGCAAAGAAAAGGAAATGATTCCAAGTGAAGAGATTCGAATCAATTATCCCTGTGTTATCAGGAAGACTGTATCTCCATTCTTCTTCTCAGTGTCCTTGTTTAAAGTAATTAAATTTCCACATACCGGCCCAAGGTTTTCTTCTTTGCTTGTACTCACTGTCTCTTGTATACGTAACCACAAATAGCTTGTCATCAAGCGACTTCATATCTTCCAGTAAATGACCTGTCCATTCATCTTCGGTAAGTGTTGTGTCCAGATCGGTTTCATTGTTTCTCGATCCAGTGCACAAATGGTTTTTTGATTGTCTTTGTAGTAGATCATCGTATCGTTTACTACCAATTTCAGTGAATAGAATACGGTACTGTTTTGCTTTGTAGTATATTCCCCGTGACAAGATCAAAAGCGATGGTAGTATCATTTTCTATTAGGTAGATCTGATTATCGCATGAGGTAATCAAGGAACTTGGGGATTTCTTCAAGAATCATGTACTTCCATTTCATAGACCCATTCGACCGGGACAACAGGGTATGCTGGTTTGTGAGCAGGAGGTTTGGGAGAAGGTTCCATGTGTAGTGGAGCTACAGAATATTTCAACTTCTTCTTCTTTTAAGGCGGAATATGTGTCTTGTAAAGGGAGAGTATTGCTTCTTTGCTTTGCTTGGATTCTTTGTTTAAGGTTGAATTTGGATGGTTTTTACAATGTCTCCTGTGTCTTGTTTCATCAACACCACTTGCTGGCCATAAAAGAACCCCAAAAGCGAAAGTCGATCTTACAAATTAATGGTCGTTCTCGGTAATTTCTTGTGGTTTGGTATAATTCCACAGGAGTTCTCCGAAGAAACAGAAAAGGCTGTCGTTCCATCATGGTGATAAATATATACAGAATCATCTGCGTATGCTAACACCGATCCGATAGTCTCCTGCGAGGTTGCATGACACATTCTGTATTCACCTGTTTGTGAATCTAGCAAATAAATATTTCCACCATTGAATTATCCATGAAGGTTTCAGCAAAATTCCATGCTGGGTTGGATAAAAATCATTTCTTTCAAGGGAGCCGGGAATGGTGATTTCACATTTGGGTTCTTGGGTCTGCAAATCGTCGGAGCTACCATTTTTGCTGGTATAGTCACCAATACTGCTATCGAGTTTTTTCTGAAAGAAGTACAATGTATCATCTTGAATGTGCAGACGAGAACTTATTGGATCATAGGTCTGAAACCGCCAGGCTGTTTCTCCCGTTTCTTTGTTCATGGCAACAATACAACCTGCCGTACCTTTTGGCCAGCTTACCATTGTGATATAAATCACCCAATCTTTGTATAGAACAGGAGCGCGGTAACCACCAATAGGCCATTCAATCAAAAATCGTGTTCCCATGCGACAGTACCATGATAACTCCACCGCTACAATACTATCGCTGCTTTTGTAATATGCTCTGTATGCATCCATCGCTACCTGTGAATCAATAGGAGAATTGAATTAGGAACTTCAAAAGATTCACCCTGCAATAGTTTAAAATTGATGAAAGAAGTTTCCATATCATTGTTTTCTGCTGGTACAGATGGGAAGCAAGTATATTCTCCAAAGATAGCGCATCAAAAAATCTTTAGGATAGTCGGAGCATATTCTTTGGCCCAGGTTTGATAATTCTTATGACTTTGTGAGATAAGACTTTTAGAGTTAATACAACCAGTATTCATGAAGCATACTAACAATAGCACGATTACAATCATAAAGCAAAGCCATCTTCTTGTGTTATGTATCTTCACATACTGGTTCTCTAGAAAAATTGTATCCATGTTAAAATTCCTTTTCATCTCCTTGTGATGTTTTCACACATTCATTGTACCATTCTATATTTGTAATACCAAGTTGTTTCCATCCCTTGCCACCCACCTGTTTGTGTAAACTCAAAACATCTACTCCTTTTCATGATAGTCTTACTACAGCAAATTAAAATTTAAGGTGGCCCAATTAAATTTGAAAAAATAGCGTTTTGCATCTGTGGTAGATTGATTATTAGAAATCGCTCAACCAATGTTACAGACTTGCCATCATTATACTTCATCTGGAATTTTCCATGGCTTTTTGTCTCGTAAAGGTTCCATATAGACACATTCTCCTCCTGATAAAGGCACTCGATACATCTTATAATAAGCTGTCCGATATCCCGTAGGACCAGAAAACAAGAAACGCAAAAAAAGATATCCACCAGCAATATCAATATTTACATAATTCACATCGATTGCTTCAGGATAATCACAGATTTTCATTGAAACATTATCGTCAACAAGCCTTGCATGTATTGATTTGGTTTTACTGTTCACAATATAAAAATCCCATCCATTCACCAAAAATCCCATGGTTGTGTCTTCTCGAATTCCACCTTCGTATTGAGTACCGTCAGGTCGTATTCTTCCGTATTTTTCTCTATTGGTATTGTCTTCTGTTCCGAATCTTTCAGATGTGATATAAATCCAGTTTTTCATAGCATCAAAATGGAAATAAGAAACATGAGTAAATATAAGTTGAGCATTCGTTCCATCTCTATGTATTCTCCACAGTTCATTCTCTCCAGTTTTCTTTGTATCGGTATTGTAATACACCCAGTCTTGATAGAGATCAAAATCACGAACTAAAGCATTTTTCACTAATTCTTCTTTATTACTTCCATCCAGTTTCATTCGATACAAAGAAAAATGGGGACCAGTATCCTTACCGAAATGTGGAGGTGCTTTGTAATAAATCCATCCACGATCAATGTCAAAATACTCCATAGTAAACTGTGAGTTTAATTTGGTGCAATTGGATCCATCATGATCCATTCGAAAGATATTGAATTCATCAGCTATATCTCGATTCAACAAAAAGATTCCCTCTGGGATCACCATCATGAAATTCCCAAAAAGGTCGTTTAAAAATTCTTTTTGTGTTCCATCGGGTCGCATACGATAGGTACAACCCTGCTGTAGGTAAATCCATCCATCATAATACACAGCATAACCATGGCTATATGGACGCATAGGGATATCTTGTAAAATTTGTTGTGAAAGGTCCTCCTTAGTCTTTTGAATTTCTTTTGCATTGTCTGAGACTATAGGAGTAGAAAGTTTGGAATCAAACAAGGATTGCATTTCACAACTAGTAGTAAATAGAAAGCATAAACATAAAGTTGCAATTAATTGGATATTTTTCATGCGCATTTCCTTTTTTTGGAATCTCTCTTTTTCAATCCTTGTCCCACAGCAAGGTCACCTTTTCTTCAGCAGGATCCCACATGACTTCATAGCCTGCATATTCAGCAAGGAAACGAAGAGGTAAAAACATTCTCCTATCCCATATTAACAGGGAAATATTGTCCATTAACACAGGTTGACTATTAATGACAACTCTATTTTTCGAAGGTTCGAAGTACAATACATCTTCATCGAAATACAAAGTAAGGGATATGTCCTTTTCTAAATTAGGTTGGCAATTGTATCCAAGTTCTTGAAGAAAACGAACTTCAACATACATGCGGTCATTGTGAATGATAGGAGGCATATACAGTGGGAAATACTTCTTTTGTGTCACATCCAAATCACTTGTATAAAAGTAAATCTCATCTTTCCATATAGTGAAATTCCTATAATCAGTTTGAAACCAGTAATTGAAACGAAATTCCCTCTCCGTTTCCAGATATTGAATTTGCAATGAATCACCATAGCCGTTGCTTTCTTCCTTGTATTCTGGTTCTACTGTTATCGTGCAGAATAAAGTCTCTTTTGATTTTAAAATAAAAGAAGAGGGGTGAATCGTAGTTTCCTTTGATGCAGTAGAGATTGTAATAGGGATGTCTTCTGAAGATTGATTTAGAAAGGTCAATACTTTCTGCTTTTTTTGACTTTTTGTAAAAAACCCAAAATCCCACTTCGAAGATTCCATGGTTTCTTCGATGGGCTTTCCCTCAAAGAGGATGATGATCCCATCCGTACCAGTGTTTAAATGATGTTTTACTCCGTACGAAGGAGAAGCAAGGAAACTACTAGATACAACAGCTAATACAACGAACAAGCTGATTCTTTTTATCATTGTTATATCCTTTTAAAATAACCACTGCATCATGGTTTGAAACAAACATCACGATCCTTTGTGCAAAAATAAAAACAAACACCATAATTTTATCCTAATCTGAGAATACTCTAAAAATATCCAAAGTCAAAAAAGAGTAAAACCAAATTATCAATCATTTTTTGGGTATCTTTGGTTTGTTTGCCAAAGTGTGTACATCCATAGAACACGAAGAAAATCCAAAAAACATCCTCGTACACTTAATACCCAATATATTCTTAATCACGAATTTAGAACGTATAGAAGCCGTCATGTTTCATTGATCTGAAACAAAAGACAGTTATTAGGAGTATCTTTTTCGATTATTTGTAGAAAAAGATATATGTTTTCATTGATATGATAGAATTCTGCTTGGGCAATTTCTTGATTTACGGGGAGTTCTATTTGTGAATATGTTCCAGAAGAAGCTTCAATTCTCGATAATATTTTACCCTTTTCATGAAATGTGTAATATGCATAAGAACTTGAAGAATAAATCGCATCATTACACATTCTATTTTCATCAAACAGTGGTTTCTGAATTGGGACTTGCCATCGTATTGAACCATCTTCGTAAGAAAAAGCTGTTAAACAATCAGAATCAAGAGTGTTTAATTCTCCTTCTGTTTTCAAGGTGGAATCTGTTTTCAGAAGTAGATAGGGCTTTGTGATATGTATTTGAAATGTAGAATACCAATTGATAGGAAGTGTTTTCCACTTGATCTCTCCAGATTCAACATTCAAACAAACCAATCTAGTTTGTTTCATAGATTCTTCTTGATTCTCCTCTACAACAGCAATAACTTCTTCTGAAGTAACACCGCAAAAAACGTGAAGATCCAATATGTGTGAATCCTTTTCTTGAACGGGCTTATCAGAAATGTATTTCTTCCATTGGACCTGCAGTGAATGATTTTCTTGTAACATACATTTCATTACGTACACTCCCGATGTATCATATCCTTGAACAAAAACTGCTGGATCCTTCCAAACAACACGTGTGCAGGGATTTAAATGTAAGCTTTCCCACCAACCATTTTCATCATACATTGCGATTTGTTCATCGATACAAATTTGACCTGAAGAAGATTCTATAGCAATGTGCTTAAGAAAACTTTGGTTGACGAAATCAATGCACAAAATATGGAAGATGCCATCCTTCTCATAGGGTTTTTGTAAAGGATAAAAAGAACCATATTGATCCTGTTCCGGATAAGTCCATAGAAGATTGCCTTCACAACCCTGTGTACTCAGTCCATATTCCCCTCCATTCCAAGTAGTACCGATGCGATACAAATATTGATTACTGGAGTAATAAGGAAGAGTGAAAAGAAAAATGGTTGTAGTGCTACAAGATTCAAGAGTGTTTTTATCCAACGAAACAGACTGTATATGGTTACGATCTATGACTCGATCTACAACAAGGTAATTCCCTACATTTGAAACATCACTAAAATTAGAAAGAATTTCATGCAATAGTGGGTTATTTTGAATATGATTCGTGTGATTTGACAACTGATGAGTAATACAAAATCCTTGATTTGATAAAATATAGATAGCATCATGGTCATTGCAGAAATGAAAGGATACATTGGATGTTGTGTTTTGTGAGGGATATTGTTTACTATATTCAAGTTGAGCATCCAAAAGTAGTGAAATAGATAAAGGTTGGAGTGGTATTATTGAAAGGTTATTAGATATAGCGAGACTTGCATTTTCATCAATAGTAGATGTGTGAATACTCTGTTTCTCGGTACTACAAGAAACGCAGAAAAAAAGTAGCGAAACTAAAATGAATCCAATTAGTCTTTTGGTCATAATAAAACTCCTTAATCAGGTAAAGGTGAATAATCAGTAGGTATGTCAATCTCTTTATTTATTTGATTGAGGAATCGAATCCAACATTTGTAGTAAGCCAATTTGCTTTTATCGGCATTAGTAACCCTAGAATTATATCCATATATGAATCCAGTCCAATGCCAAAGCGATGGCATTGATCCACCATACATTACTCCTTTTTCGCTCCGATATGCTCTATTTAAAACAATACCAATACTAGCGCCAATATTCCCAAAGGCATTTTTCTTCCATAAATTATCATCTTTGTCATATCCCTGCAAGTTTTTAAAAAAGATAGATTGATACAATAATCCTGGATAATCATCCCATCCTTGGATAAATGTTTTATCATTGATTTGCATTAATCCATAATCAGTGCTGGTTACTTTACCTTCGGGATTTTTATTCTGTGTTTCTTGATCTAATGGTAATCCACCAACATCTGAAAAATTGCCTTGAGTTCCTCCATGTTCACAGTACATAAGGGCTTTCATCCCCCTGGTCATATCTACCATTCCCAAAAGAGTACCTTTTCCATCTTTTTGCTTGCTATAAGTTGATTTCCATGGTATTTCCCAACCTTTTTCTTCAGCTATACTCAAATGGTAACTCACCCAAAAACCAAAAATCATATCAAATTGTCCGTGATCTCCTCCTGCTCTTGGATCATTTAACATTGCATTCGCAATAGCTGCCCCCCTCGTAGCATGGAAGAAGAAAGTGTATAAAGGGTTTGATTCAGAATCAGTATATATATCTAACCAAGTTTCATAGCTGTTAATTGCAAAACCATTTAAATTTAACATGAAATTAAAAATATTACCTACTGTTCCCCCTCGATTTTGTAAATCCCAACAAGCATCATTGATGGCTTTTGCAATAATCTTGCCCTTATCAGAACCCGATTCAGATATAACCTTTTTCACTTCACCACATTCGTTGACTGTAATGATGATTGTTTCTCCGTCAATTTCCAGTGTGTAAGTTGTTGATCCAGCAAGAGTATTGTACTGAATCGAACCACCTGCATCTAAAAACACTTGTTCCCAATTAATCTCTACATTGCACGCATCATTTTGTTTATCTATGGATGCAGCAGAGTCTATGTAGATACCATTTTTACCATATGAGACTTCGGTTACATCCGGAAGTAAACAAGGATCACTACTGGGATTGGCATGTGGCCCACTCATCCGGGGTGGGTTGCCGGTGTTCTCAGGAGAATTGCCAGTAGGATCAATGAGAGTAATGGGATCGTTTTGACAATAGGCATAGCGGTTTTGGGATAAAGGAGAACTCATAGAACCAGGCAACGCATCTTTGGTTAGAAATCGTCCGGTATGAGCATCGTAGTATCGTGCATGCATATAGTACAGAGAGGATTCGGCTTCGTATTGACATTGAGCATTGCCAGATAGAAAATGAGGTTGTGAAATCGATGGGGTAGATAGGAGAATTCCATAAGGAGAATAGTGATACGTTTCTAGAATGGTTCCTTGAGCATCGGTAATCCCTCGAGTATTGCCTCTCTGGTCATAGAGATAGTAGTAGGAAGTACTGGTTTGTCCAATGGTCTTTACAAATCCCCAGGGAACATAGGTCAGGGTATAGAGGATGGTGAGGGTAGAAGGATCTTTGTGAACTTCTTGTTGCAAGGATGCTCCACTGTAGTGATACGTAATCAATTCTGTAGAGGTTTCTTTTTGAATTCGATTGCCATAGGCATCATATTGGTATTGAATGGTAGAACTATCAGGCAGGGTAATTTGTTCTAGGTTCCCTCCTACTTGATACGAATACGATGTGACTTCTGGAGGGGTAACGGATGTTTTGGTTTGGGATGTGCGACGTCCTTGTGTATCGTAGGCATAGGTATAGGATACTAGAATGGTTTGAGTAACCGTATCTTTTCGTGTCATGGACAATAGTTGATCCCCTTCATTGTAGGTATAGTAGTCAGTAGTATCAGAAGAAGGAGTTTGCAGCCTCTTGGTGCTGCGATTGTTTCTTTCATCGTACGTAAAGGTATAGGTGCCTTCGGGGGTTACTGCAGTTAATAATTGATCATCACTATCCCGAGCATACGTATAGGAGCGATTGAATCCATCGATGGTGTCGGTTTCTGCGCTAATGCGAGAAGCTGCATTGTAGGTAGGGGTGAAGGAAGCAATGGTAACATCTGCCATCAGATGATCTCGGAATCGATTGTTCAGTTCCACTTGAAATGCCCAGGCTTCCTGACTATCCATTCCAAAGGTAGTTTGTAGTGTTCGAAGTTTGCCTTGTCCTAGCTGGTAATCAATACACAAGCGCCGGAATATTGCTTCGGTCAAATGTCCAATTTCAATAAATGTGGGAAGAGAAGACGAATCTGGATATGCATCGGAAGAAAGTTTGGAAGAAAGTTTGGGAGAAAGAGTGGAATTTGAGGAAGATTTCTGTTTGGTGAATTGTTTGGGTGCATACGGGTCATTGGCACAAATCCCACCTCCATCAGGAAGAATATATTGCAAGGAAGTAGGGCGATTGATGGCATCGTAGGCATATTGAACATGCACAGACGAAGGCAAGGATTCTGTCAGAAGACGATTGGCATTGTCATAGCCATTTTGGTAGGTGCGATTGCCAGGCGCATCTAGCTGGGTCATCTATTCACTTTCTGCTTTCCAGACTAAAGTAACAGTTTTTTGAGTACCATCCCAGGTTACGGTATAACCCAGAAATTCACCAATAAACCGTATAGGAAAATGCATGCGCATATCTCGAATCATATCTAGTTTGTCAATGGGAACTGGGACATCATTTACAATCACTTCTTCTTTTCCTGAAATAAACTGCAAGGTATCTTTCCCATTAGGGGATGTGAGAGTCATACATTTTGTATCTGGATTGTAGTTTCTCTCAAATTGTAAATATTCAAATATCAGGTTATCCGAAACATATACTCTCCCATGGGAGTTATATGATTGACCAATGAATTTGTTTTCCTTGTTTACAAAACCATATGTAGAATCTAAATGAATGACAACTTCTTCCGGCAATGTAACAACTTCATTAGCATATAAAGTAAACGATTCATGGCAAATGCTGATGAATAAAAAGGCACATATAAAAGTTAACAAGATTATTTTCAATTTCATCGCAGCCCCCAATCTGTAATTCTCACTATTTGTCCCCCCGAGCCATTTCTAGTGACTTTTTTTTCCATGCTAAGAAAACATAGAAAGACAACTAAATCTGTGTTGGCAATTCTTTTTACAATCAAATCCCATTTTCATCTCCTTACGAAGGAGAATGTTATTGTTAGAAAAGAGAACGAGAGGGAAACAATTAAAATTCTCCTAACAGCTTATTTTTTTATATCTTAATTTGAGAATACTCTTGGAACAAACAAAGTCAAGAAAAATAGAAATAATTTTTGATTTATTTTTTTGGTGTTTTCTTTTTTTGTTTGCCGGAGAGGATATATGGGAAACAAAGAAAACTAATCGACGAAAGAAGCTGAAAGAAACGTATTGAATTCGTCAAACTCATGAAAAATAGTCGAACTATTGTCTTTTAACAGAGCTATGAGGGTGTTTATTTTGTCTAGATCGTATTGGAATGTGTAGATATTTCGTACAACATGCCGAAAGGATCGGAACTCATTCAAGATGATAAACAAATCATCTGAGATAACTCGAGGTCTCAATTTTGGGATATTTAATGTCATTTGAATTAATAGATCTCTTTGCCAATTGCTTCCTGCGGGAAATGACTCATCAACATTTCGAGCAATCTGTTCACAAATCCTTTCAATACCATTGTACATATGATACAAGTTTAGAGCAGTTGAATCGTAATAGCAATCGTCACTTTTAATTTTAGCTTTGTTCCAAGCTTCTTCCGCTTTTTGCATAGATCGTTTTACGAAGGATAATTCTTCAATAATCCGCTCTTTTAAAACCAGGTATTTTGAGTTCACAATAGCCTTCCTTTTGTAATCATTTTGTGGCAAACAAATCAAAAAACATTCACAATTGGGTTATGGATAACTTCATCACATTATTCATTGTCAATTCCAAAACTAAAAGAACTTTCAATCGACAAGCTGAAATTTGGTGCCATCGGTATGAACTCGAAATACTTTATTTGCTCTAGAATGGCAATATACCCAGTCTTCGACAATGCTAATGCGTGCAATATCAAAAGGTTGATCATCCATCAGTTTTGTTCTCTCGGTGCCATCTAATCGCATTTTGTATAGCTTTTGATGATCCAATCCACTTCGATAGTAAATCCATGAACCAGAAACATTAAAGATTCTAGCGATGTCTTCTGATATTTTCATCTTATCAGTTCCATCGGTTCGCATTTTATAAAGTCTGCCAGCATCTTCTAAGTGGGAATAATAAATCCAGTCTCCTACTACATTAATAAAGCCGATGTGATCGTCAGATAATTGTATTCGTTCGGTTCCATCAATGCGTACTTTATAGAGTTTTTGCTTATCTTTATCATAGGAATTGTCGATGTAGTACACCCAATTGTTTGTAACATTCATGCAATTTCCGTAATCAATAGAAAGCTGTATCTTCATGGTACCATCAGTCCGTATTTTATAGATACCATATATGGGTTGAAAAGTATTGAAATAGATCCAATCCTCTACGATGTTCATTTCTTTGGCTGAAATATTATAAACAACAGTAGCTTGATCCTCTCCAAATGCAAGCTTGAGAATACCAGAATCATATCCACCTGTATAATAAATCCCGTCTTCTCCTACATTGATATTATCAGCATACCCATGGATTATAATTTTACCTTCTGTGCCATCTGTTCGTATTTTGTAAATACCAGGGTTGGTGGAATTGTCATGGTAGTAGTAAATCCAATCTCCTCGTTGACAAACCATTCCACCATTAGCAGCATTCCCCACTGTATTACCCCGAGATATTTCTGGTAGTGTAGCACTTTCAGGACGCTTTGTACAAGAAGAAGTAAAAAGTAGAAGAGTACATAGAAGTAAAAGTCCATTATTTCTTATTCTCATTGGATTTCTCCCAATGCCAGAAAGGATGGAACTGAACCTTTGAATTCCCAGTAATCACCCATGATGAAACAATCTTCAAAAGGTTCATAATATTCGAGTAACATGGGTAGTTTTCCAAGAATTTCACCCGATTGAGCATCGATAACCATCCACATCGTTTCATCCCAGGGAGTAGTCATCCACATATCGCTTGCCATTGGTGACACTGAAACAATAACCTGCGAAGTATTCACATGTTGAATATTGCAATTTACATTGAAACGTTGAGCAATATCCTCACAAATTTCACCATATTGTTCCCACTGGTTCATTTTTTGTGAGAATGCTAACAATTCTTCTTTATTAGCAAAGTATGTGTACAAAGTTTCCTGCAATCGTTTCATTGTAGTAAAAATAGTAAATCCAAAAGTAGTAGGAATGTTTTCGGTCCACACGATAGTTTTTGATTCGGGGTCGAAAGCGTGAATACTTATATGTGGTTGATCGGTATTCATCGTCTCACTAACAATACAAACCAAAGAACCAACCTGGATCATATTCCAATAGAAACGATCTTCGGAAGATGCTGTCAAATGTAATACCGGTTCCACCACACCTGTAATAATATTGAATTCATGGATGATCGTTTGAGATTCACTATTTGACATTGAACAAAAACAAAGAACTGTATTTTGAACTGGGATCAATGAAGACCAATTGGAATAAAGATCGAAATGTATCGAAAGGGGAATCTTGTTAATTATCTCTCCAGTATCAAGCTGTAACACGAATAGAAAACTATCCTTGTCTTTTAGTCCAAAACATAAGGATTTATCCGAGTTAAAGATGACTAAATTTGTCTCCACTGGTCCTGGAATTCTTTGCTTCCACAATTCTTTCCCTGTAGTTACATCTAAACAAACAACACGGTGAAATGTTCGAAGTTCATTAACACCTATTTTGGTGCCAAAATAGATCTTCCCATGATGCTCCAAAATGGAAGTTGCACGTGCTTCTTCTAATCGATATTGCCACAGAATATCACCAGTGCTCATTTCAATAGCTAGGATATCTTCGTAAAAATAATCAGGAGCTTCAGTTTCATTTCGTAGAAAAGTTTCCCAGTTAAAAAAGACATAGCTTGTTGTGATTAGAATAGTCCGATTGGATGCATCCTGTATGATTTTCATGGGTCGAATTCTTTGATGATCATCTGATTGGAGAATCCATTGCGTTTCCAAGGATACTTCTGGTAGATTCAAAAAATAGTCTGGGAAGCTTGAAAGATTTGTTCTATACGAAGTAAAGTTGAATTCATCTGGATCCATTTTGTCAGGCAACGTATTATTCAACAAACTTGTCTCATTCGTGCTTTGTCTTTGATTTTTTGTATTCAAGCAACCAATCAGACTTGACAACAAACACATACAAACAAAGAATACCAATACCCGTTCTACTATCTTACTCGTCATCTTTCTCCTTTCAAAATGTGAAATGATCATTAGCAATAGTGCATCATTCTCAAGTCGATCATTTCTCGCCTTCCAGTTTGTCCCACAGCAAAGTCACCTTTTCTTCAGCAGGATCCCACATAACTTCATAGCCTGCGTATTCTGCAAGGAAACGAACTGGTAAAAACATTCTCATATCATGGATAATATCAAGCTTGTTGTCGATAGGAACAGGTTCTCCATTTATGATGACCGTATCTTTCCCTGACTCAAAATACAGTGTATTTTCATCAATGTGTAAAGTTGCTGCGATGTTTTTTTGAAAATGGAGCTGAAAGATATATCCAAGTAGTGGAAAAAACTTAGCTTCTAGATACATTCTTCCGTTAATAATCTTGGGTACTTGGATATCGTTAATTTGTGAATTGTTTGTATCAATGGACTCGTAACTCGTCTTGTCTTTCCAAACTACTATTTTTCTGTAATCGCTTTGATACCAATAATTAACATCCAATTTTAAATGAGTCACTGATGACGCTATGTCAATATATTCACTATAATGATCGCTACAATTTTTTTCTTGTGGTTGCAAGATCACATTACAAAAGGCTGTATCGTTCGCTTTTAGGACAAATTGTGCGGGTTCTACAATGACTTCATCTGTCGATTCTGGCAGACAAGTAAAGAATATATCTTCATTTGTTTGATTGATAAATGTTAAAGTTCTTACCTTCTTTTCACCCTTCGTAATCCACCCAAAACTGTTATCCCACCACTGCCTTTCACGAGGTGTTTTTATAGGTTTTCCCTCAAAGAGGATGATGATGCCATCCGTACCAGTGTTTAAATGATGTTTTACTCCGTATGAAGGAGAAGCAAGGTAACTACTAGATACAACAGCTACTACAATAAACAAGCTGATTCTTTTTATCATTGTTAGGTCCTTTTTAAAATAATCACTGCATCATAGTCTGATACAAACATCAGTACCATCCCTACTAGCAATGCAAAAATCTCCTACTACATTAAAATTTATCTTAATTTGAGAATACTCGCGGAATATGCAAAGTCAAGAAAACAGGAATTTGGTTTCATCTTTGTTCATTTTCTGTTTGTACATCAAAATCTATAGCTGCTAAGTAGGTTTCTTGGTTTTGCTGGATTTCAAGTAGAAGAACATTTTCGTGAAGTTCAACAATCTGGGCTCGAACAACCGAGAAAGGAAATGAATAGGATTGAAGAATTGTCCCAGTTTCAACGTCTATGATGTGAAATTGATCCAGTTCATCAATTACCAAGATAGTTCTTTCGGAAATGCGAACCACATTCACAAATGTTTTTAAACCATTAGGAAGATTGCATTGCCACTGTAGTTCTAGAGTTTCTGTATCAATAGCGTTTAAAGGACCATTTCCTCGAATAAACACCGAATCGTTTGCATATTCTAAGATCTGCCAATCAGGTCTTTCTGATTCTTCCCCTTCTTGATTGCCTTCATATATTCTTTCCAGTTTCATGGTTTCTTGGTGTAAACGATACGCATCCCCATTTCTATAGCTTGAATAGAAATATGGTTCTACATCAAACCACAACTGGTTCATCATGTACCTATCATACGATCCTGCATAGAAGGTGCTTGTATCAATAAACGTAGATTTTTGCGTGGGTAAATCGATTTGAAAGATTCTTCCTCCCAATTGACCTGCACCTCTGAAATCATCACTATATTCAGCGGTAAGTTTTTTAAAATTAGAGAAATACAGTTTGTGTCCATGGACGTAAAGCATGGAATCAATAAACCAA
The DNA here is from genome assembly GCA_040767255.1 of Caldisericia bacterium. Classification (GTDB taxonomy): domain Bacteria; phylum Caldisericota; class Caldisericia; order UBA6126; family UBA6126; genus JAGLCW01. The sequence goes on along the minus strand of JAXGOZ010000002.1, from coordinate 24,517 downwards.
TCATCTACATGAAATCGCCATGCTTCTTTACCTGTTGCAGTGTCTAATGCAACAACAAATGCCTCAGGTCGAAGAGATTTTTGAAAGGAAATCTCAGATTTAGATATATCCCAGGCACTTCGGATATTTAACAAAAGCCATTTTCCATACAAAGCATTGCTATCCCAGATTTTTACACATTGTTCTGATTCTGCCAAAGGGTGTTTCCATGTTATCTGCCTTGTTTGTAAATCAAGCGAACACACATTTTTGTCAGCATCAATATAATACAGTGATTTACCGTCCACTTGAGGCTTTGTTTTAATCAAAGCGTCGGAATTGAACTCCCAAAGAATATCTCCAGATTTGACATTCACAGCTTGGATCGATGCATTTTGAACAACATAGGCAATCAAACCAAATTGCGTATAACAAGGCTTCTTAGATTTTTCAGGCTGTAAAGGTATTTTCCAAGAAGTCGACAAACTAGGGTATGGTGGTTTAATGTCTGGCCCAGAGGCGTAATCACGCTTATCTTGTTCAAATGGTACTTGAACAAATTCAGGAAAATCTTTTACACCTTTGGGACAAAGGTCTTGTAATAAAGAACTGAAGAGATTAACATTCGTGACATATGGAAACACATCTACTTCTCGTACTTCCTTGCATTTCTTTGTATTTGTATTGAAAATAAACAACCGTTTCTCCGAAGCGATCGCAATTTCATCCTTATTCATAGGAACTGCTCTAGATTTCTCAAGCTTTTCTTCCTTGTTTTCAGCTTGATATGGATTTTCAAACGTCCAAAGCTGATTCATTCGAAAAAACCACGGGCCAGTAGTATGCCCAGTTAGAACGGTATTACCATTTCCATATATAAGCATATCCTTGTCAGCATATTTGATTTCGTTAATGTAGAAGGGGTAACTAATGAAATGACAACATTTCTGTATTTTAGGGATTATTTTTTGAATTCCTTGAAAATACCAAGTACTAACATAAAAGTAATCTCCAACTACTTTTTCTATGTTCCAATACAAAGCAGCTGTTTTAAAGGAGTTAGTAACCTGTTGCGTAGGTAAGTCCAATTCGTAGATGATACTGTATTTGGGTGACTTTATTAAGGCATCCTTTGTATACCAAAAGTATAAGTAATCGCCAATGATTACAAGTGGAGAATTGATAGAGCATTTGGATTGATAGCGCCAAGCTGTTTTTCCTGTTTTTTTATCCAGGGCTACAATACATGCAAAAGTCTCTTTTGGGAATCCAATTCTAGTTGTAAACAGGACCCAATCTTTGTACAAAATAGGTGGAAATATGGAGGGACTATCGAGTTGATCATCAACATCTGAATAATCATGCTTCCATGAAATATCTCCTGTGTTTACACTCACTGCAACAATATCTGAATAGTCACTCTTGAAATAAACATTGGTGGCATCCATTACCAATGTTGAATCTATAGCAGGGAACTTTGAATCTGTGATAGAGTATTCCCCAGTAGCCCAATCTACAAATACCAGTTTTGATTCATTGTTTACTAAACACGTCTTGGTACCATAGGTTGGACATCCAAACAGATGTTCCAAAATAGAAGCAGCGTATTCGCTTGACCATTCTTGATACGAGTACGGTTTCGTACCATCAAACATGCGACCGACATTGCATCCCGTAAATAGACATGTAGTAAAAACAAACAATAGAAAAAAAGCCCACAATCTTTTCATTTACCCCCCCCTTTTTCCATTCTTTGCATGCAGGGATTGATCGGATGTTGATTCATTAATCTGATTGATATTCATTCTAGATCCCACCTGGTCAAAAAGAATATTCCTTTGGCTTCCGGAGGCATCTCTTCGTATTCTTTGAAGTATTGGTAGTAATCAGGAACGTAATCATAAAGCTTTAGCACGCCGATGGTATATAGTTTATTGTGAAAGAAACGAATATCATAGGTTTGATTGGACATATAAAAATGCTTATTGGAGTCTTCCTCAGTAGCAATATCGGGTGAAGTAAGTAAAGCATCAGGGTCTTTCAAAAATGTTTCATTTTGAACTTCATAAAGCTGTACATTGCAATCTAAAGCGTTTGGTATAACGGATGCAACATACATAGCAAAATAGTATTCATCAGGAACTCTATTAGCAGAAGATTTTTTAGGTTCACTTCGAAAGCAGATTGATCCCGTTGTTCCTGAGAAATAGATTCTATCGTTTTCAACGGTAAGAGCATCTATAGAATCCCAGTTGTCTCCTCCAAAATAGGTAGACCATAGTAATGTTCCATTCGAATCAATTTGTGCTAATATTCCGTCCGCTTCTTGTGATAACCATCAAAGATCATCTCTGAAGAAACCATAGGAAGAATAGGTTCTGGAATGATACCAGATAGATATACTTGACCATTTTTCATACAAGCATCGGTTAACTCCAGTGGTGGACCCCCAAAATACGTAGACCACAAGATCTCCCCAGAAAAAGAAAAACAGGTAATTACGGGACAACCGGGTGGTCTTCCAGTATGAAGCCACACCTCCGGCAATGGTTTTTCTCCTGAATATACCCTATCTTGCAATGGATTCTTCAGGATAATCAAGAGAAGTGGTTTCTCCAACAATGCAAAAGCAGCTTCACTCGATAATGATTTTGGGTGTATTATGTTCGGGAGATTCTGTTCCAGTTCCAGTGTATTCCTCAGAAGATCCACCCAAGTAGGTTGACCAAGAGACAGTACCCTCTAGATCAATGTACAAAATGTAATAGTCGTCTGTTGTTCTACAATGAGGACCTTGATAGTTTTCTTTTGAAAATTTCTGCTGAAACTTATTTTCATTTATTCTCACCAAAGGCAATGTTGCATTGTTCGCACAACAGAGAACAACAAATCCTGCATCAGTGTGCTGGATATCTTGTATATAGGTATGACCTTCTTCATCGCTATAAGGAGGTAAATATGTTTTCGCCCACAGCATTTCTCCAGAAAATGAGAATTTCATCAGTAATAACTTTTTTGAACGATCAATGTCAGAGTTTAACCTGTCAAATAAATCGGGTGAATCACTCCATCCAAAAAGATAAATTCCGTCATTTAGAACGCTAAGGGAGTATATTCCTTCATAATTACTTCCACCAATGTATGTTGACCAGAGTCGTTCTCCTTGGGGAGAATAGCAGGCCAGAAAACCATCAAAAGAGACATACTTCCCCCTGCCTGATGTTGATAGAACTTCAGGTTGCCAGGAGGTTGGAGAGGATAGTTCATTGGAGTTTGCAACTCCTGCTAATACTACATTTCCTTCTGAGTAAATTCGAAGATGCTCAAAACGAATACCATCTAAGAAACCGTCTCTAAGAACTTCATGGTCTCTCCAATACCCTACACTCCGTCCTTGTCTCCTAGTTCGTTGGTTTTTAATAGGGCACTATTAGTAAGTGCGTACAGAGAAGATTGGTTAGGGTATACAAAGCAGCATTTTCCGGTTGTGCTGTACATACATGTTCTAGATCTGGACTAATAGAACGTATCCATTGAAAAGAAGTATGTGAAGTAACAATATGTAAAGGCTCAGAAGGAACAAAAACGGAGGTGTGTAGGTTGGAATATTGAAAGATAACTTACCTCTTCAATACTTTCTGACGGTTTCTCTAAGGAAGTCTCCGATGCCCGATTACATACCAGAAAGGCACATCCAAAAAAGCAGACTACAACAAAAGCTATCACAGTCTTTCCTTGTTTCATATTACATCCTCCATTTTAGATCCATATCCCGAATGATGCATTTTGTGGTCGATCATTTCTCGCCTTCCAGCTTGTCCCATAGCAAAGTCACCTTTTCTTCATCTGGATCCCACATGACTTCATAGCCTGCATATTCAGCAAGGAAACGAATGGGGAGACACATTCGGCCATGATGAACCAATTGAATAGGATCACAGAATACTACTTCTCCATTTACAATAATTCGGTCATTACCATCCTGGAAATAGAAGGTATTCCCATCATAAAACATAGTTACACTTGAGAAATCATTTGTTGTACTGACTATAATCCCAAATGTTTGGCAAAGGAACGTAAATCTGCTTGCATTCGGTCATGAAGAAGAAAAGTGTAATGTCAGCCCCATCTCTTTCTTTTTTCCCCATCTACGATAAAGTATGCGTTTTTATGAATGATCTCGATTTTTCTTTGTTTGGATAGAAACCAAAACTCATAGCCACAATGTATTTCGTGGTTTGGAAGGATAAGCGTGAAAGATCCTCTTTGCATAGAAGCTTTTGCAGCTTTCATAGATCAAGTAAAGATGATGTTGGTGGAACGTTGAGGATTCATGGGTTGATAGGTGGAAGTAGAAGCCTCAGGTGGTGATGTCAGAAAATCGATTTTTTCCAAAAACCAAAGTCAAAGAAATTACGCTTACAATCAATCCCAGCTTTGCGTACTTATGTAAATGTTTCCGAATCATTTACCCCACCACCCTTTTGCATTAGAATAAAGAAACCACCACAATCTTTTCACTTTACATTCCCCTTTTTCTCTTTTTTCGCTTGTAATGATTGAATCAAAACCTGATAAAGAAGTTGCAACAAAAGGAAGACTACTGCAGCCAGTGAAAATATTGATACCCCTATAGAAATGGCAAAAACACCAATCATTAAAAACGATAACTGTCTATTCGGGCTTTTGAAGAAGTATTCCATTGTAGGATCTGAATCAACGTTGACTATTTTCATAATACTAAGGGGATCTAGATCATAGTCGTAATCTCCTCCAAGAAAATAGGTTGTTTTGTCGGTGAAGTAGTTCTGATCAACTACATCATAATATATATATCCACCTGTTGCTCCAGCATGTGCATAACGATTCCAAAAACGATCAGTATATTGTACACTGATTACAACTCCCATTTGATAGTGGCTACCAATATTTGCTTCAAGTACTTCCATGTCAGGATTTACCATCGCCATTTCCTCAGAGACAACAAAAGCTGTATCAATGTTTTTATAGGTGAACGGAAGAATTTGATTTATTCTTCCACAACGATCAAATGGATGATGCAAAGCTTCTTTGTTCTCTTCATTGATGTACAAGTACTTATCAGCGAACTGTTGGATGTACTCATTCCTTTTTTCAAGGTACTGTTGAATTTCAGTAGAAATTCCTTTTGGGCTACCATAAAAAGGTGGTAGGGCAGAATACTTTTTTATAGAATATGGGGTAAGGTCTAGCGATGGTTCTTCAATGATCAGTAAAGAAGGACTTTTAAAAGGATCTTTGGATAAAACCACCTCATCCTTCTGCATCTTCATGTTCCGTATCAGATTATCTGCAACAAAACAACGTATTCTTGGTTCATAGAAACTAATAAAAGCAGTGGCAACACTAATTAGTAACGCTATGAAAAAGATAAACAACGACTGTTTCGTTTTTTTTATACCCATACAACCTTCTCACTCACCAGTTCCAGTTCTGCCCGAGTTGGTGACCCTGTAATAAAAAACATCCTATTCCAATTCTTTTGTACTACCGCAATTATACGATTCAAATCTAGATTTCAACTATGAAAGCTTTTTAAACGAGCCATGCCAACCCATTGAAAAAAAAGAACATATTACTCACCAATGTTTAGAACTTGTAGCAAGATACAATCTTCAAAGCTCCATATTAACCAAAGGAGATAGCGAACTTATTGAAGCAGACTTTGATATGTACCACAAAGCTCATACGCAGCTTGGAATAACCATATGCTTTGCCAATGATGATGCAAGAAAAGCATGGGAGCCAAATGCATCGTCGATCCAAGATCGTTTCAACACCATCAAAAAAGCCTACAAACAAGGGATCTATACCTGAGTTAACCTAGAACCTATGATAGATCCAAATGAAGCCTTAATCGTCATGAAAGAACTACATCCATATGTGCGTTTCTGGAAAACTGGGAAACTGAATCACCATAAGGAAATCGAAAAGCAAGTAAACTGGAAAAAATTTCTGCATGATACAAAAACATTCTTACATTCAGTCGGAGCAAGGTATTATATAAAAAAGGATTTGGCAAAATTTGAACACTGAATCTTTTAGGAAAAGATTGACGGTATAGTATTGTTCCCCGTTTGATATGAATAGCCATTTTTTCCGAAGTTGAATATATTTTTGGGATAGTTTTACTAAGGAGTGTAAATAATGAAATCAACTGATTGTTTTCTTACTACTAAGAAGCCTTGGTCAGAGATTAAGGATCGTTTGTTAGAATCGTATTTGGTTCCATATTTTCAGAAAATTCTTACCAACAAAAAACCTATCACTTACATTGACTGTTTTGCGGGAAAAGGGATGTTTGACGATGGGTCTTCAGGTTCACCAATAATTGCTCTAAATGTTCGCGATAAGTGTCTTGACAAATCAAAAGTCGAAAATCATTGTTTTAACACTATCTTTATTGAACCTAAGTATTACATAGATTTGAAAGAGAAAATAAGGCCCTATTCTAGAAACAATTGTTCTATTTACGTGATAGAGGGAAAATATGAAGAAAAAATAAACGAGTTTCTTTCAAAATGTCAAAACCATAATGTTTTCTTGTATCTAGATCCCTATGGCATTAAACCAATAGATTCGTTTCAATTCAAAGCGTATAACAAAGGGAATTATACTAGCTTTGAAATGCTGATAAATTTCAACTTCTTTTTGGGTTTTTTTTAGAGAAGCTTGCCATGTAAAAAATATTGACTGCGATTCGGATCCTGCATTTCAAAATAACGAGTGCCTTGAAGAGTATGAAAGAAATTATGGATAATGCATCTGATCCATATAATGTTCTGAATCACATAATAGGAGGAGATTATTGGATTTCTACGTAGATGATTACAAAACAAAATAATATCGACGGCTACGATGCCGAAAATAGACTATCAATAGAAGTATAGTGATTATCTTAAACGTCATTTCAAATATGTTCTGAACATGCCCATTCGCTTAAGACCTAATCATAGGCCTAAGTATCGAATGTATCATTTATGTAATCATCCAGATGGTTGTTACTTGATGGCAGAAAACATGTTGAAAAGAAAAGATGAATTATACCTCACTATCCAACAAAAAGGTTCTCCAACACTTTTCGATAGCCATCCCGATATTAGTCAATCTACTGAAAACCAATGGAACACCAATGACTCAATTAAAGGGGCCGTACGATCCTTTACAAAGAAGTATTCTTATCAAGTTCCAATCAAAGAATTTTATGCAGAATTTTTTTCAGAGCACGGTTTGATTTGTGAAATCGTATTACTGCGAAAATTATTAACCGAAATGAGTCACAATGGTGAACTTGAAATTATACGAATACCACATCAAACAATGTACGGAAAACCCACTGCTTTTTGGACAACGTCAAAGGACCAAAAAATTTTTTTGAAAAGTGTGCACCATTAAAACAATTTCGAGATATTTTTGGAGAGCAAATAAACAGCTGAAACATTCGATAGAATAACTACTTTTCATTTAAAATCTACCTGTATGTTAGGTAAATCGATGCCCAATTGTTTATATAGTGTCACTTAATACTTGGTGGCTTCATTCAGAAAGCATTTATTTCCATACTATATGTCTTTTCTATTTGTTAGCTCAAACCTTAGATAACGAACGCAATTTGTCCGTATTTATCATGTCAACAACCTTTCTATTGCTTACGCAAATAACAGTTTAGCCAATATTCATTTGTTCTTTCCGGTCGCACATCCCTTGTTTTAGATATTGTAACAAGCTGCAAATCTGGCAATTCCTTTACAAAATGGTGGAATGTTTGTTCGTTATAGCAGTTGAAATATCGTCCTTCAGTAGTGAACTCGCCATCCCCATATTTAAAAGACAAGTAGAAAACCCCAGCAGGCTTCAATGTAGCCCCTAGCTTTTGTACAACGCTGCTTACTTTATTTCTTTTTACATGTAAAAGAGATGCACAGGCCCATATCCCATTGAAAGATTCTACCGTGTGGTAGTCTTCAAATGTAGAATGGATGACTTTTTGGCCAAGAAGCTTTGTACTCCGGTTTACCATTTCTATCGAAGCATCAAAAGCAGTTACCTTGTAGCCACATTTTTTGAAGTATAGACTATCTCTGCCAGAACCACATCCTACATCCAAAATGGTGTCTCCGGCTTTGAGATATTGAAGAAATGTAGCATACAAGCTGGTCATATCAGCGGAAACAGTATTCTTGTAGTATTCTTCAGCATGTTTGTCATAGAACGTTATGGTTGACTTTAGCAATTCAGGAGGCTCCTAACAAACGATTTGTAAAACTCATCCATTGTCGGGTTATATCCCTTTGGTCCATGCCAAACATGGGGGATATGCTTTTTGGCATTTCCATAGGTTTGATATATATGCCTTTTTCGAGAATCTGGTGTACTGCCTAGCTGGTTCATCAACTTTCGCTTTATTGGGTAGCTGCTAAACACAAGATGCTCATTTCTTTCAATCAGTTTGTCTATGTATTCTATTTCAGGAAGCATATCTCTTTTCATTTCCTGACAGTGCTTGTGAGCTATGACAAGATTCCATACATCATTATGTTGCAAGTAGTGTCTAGGAATGACATGATCCACAGCTATATCTTCGCCAATCAATGGTTCTCCACAATAGAAGCATAAACCTTTCTGATAGCCATACAGGACCGACAGCATTTGTGTAATTTCTGTCCAATTGATCTCATTGGCTATGTAAAAACTATGCAAATCATTGACCAACAATCGATCTTTCTTTCTGGTGATTTGAAAAGCAGCTTCCAAAAGTGACCACCGAGACTCTATCTCTGATAGAAGGTTATTGTCGTCATGGTCTTGTAAAGCAGTGAACAATGAGTCAGTCAGATGCAAACTCCGATTATTATAGTCATAAAATTTTGTTGGAACCATTGTTTGATTGACAGTATGAAATCGAGGTAACACATCACGAAAGGCATTCTTTTGAACCTCATGTATTGCTTGGTAGTTGTGGATCTTACCTTGCGTGTACCGGCCAACAATATGCTCCATTTTGGTTTGCTTATGGGGATCATTCAATTGCGGCATACCATGAATCAACCGTGCTTTATAGGTATCGAAAAAGGCTTTGGAAAGGTCTTCCATTGATATTTCACTACGATTTTGTTTTGCAAAATGAAAAAGGCAGGTGGCCAAAGCCATTTTGTACGTTGACGTGTTTCGACCATACAAGATAATTGCTCTCCAGTAGTCTTTTGCGCAATAAGGTATGTCCACCGTATACCTCCCACCATAAGATATAATTTTATTATAGCATTTTATGTAAATGTGCTCCAAAAATGATTCAGCATTGAGGATTGGACTCCATAATCGCGCTATATATTACGCTATCAAACGAAATTATGCTAATAGCCACTCGATGTAGGTTTTTGCTAAACCTCTAGAAAGGCTATTGTGATCATATTGGTTTTGATAGCTTCTTAAGCACCCATAACATGAAGCTTCTGCCGAACATCCACAATCTCCATTTACTCTATGAAGTGAAGCTATTAGGACTTCTTCAAATTTATCAAATATTTTTTTCATATGTCCTGCTCCACCAGGAGTTTCATCAAATAGAATTAGGGATTTATCACCATGTTCAATATCGACGCAACCATTGATCTCGTTTCTTGCGATACCCAGTTCATTAGAAGCTCCATTTAACATGGCGTATAGAAGTGATAGTTCTAGGTTTTTTCCTGGATACAAATCATTGACTTGTTGGTATGCTGGAAACATGATTTGAAGGATATCTGTTGAGAATTTATGCCCTAAAGATACGTTTTTTAGTTTTTTTTGCTTGCATGGATTACCGAATTTGTCTTTATGCCCTTTATTGGTTGGAAATTCTGCCATAAAACCACAGTAATCACACACCCAAAAACCTCTGTGTTTATTCCCATTGTTTAGTATTATTAAAACACCCTGAGGAGAGTATTCTGCTTTAACAAGTTTCTGTTTAAATTGAATCTGACGATTTTTTCTTTGCTTCTTTAAATAATCATCAAGAGCTCCTATGCCCCAGAATTTAATTCTATTAGAAAACCCCTTCTTGGTCTATTCCTACCTACGCTAATAGGTGTATCCTCAATCGAAGTCGAAAATCCATATATAGGTATAAGGAATTCTTTGGAGTCATAGTATTTGAGCAATAAGGACAATTCTTGATTTCTTCTTCGTAGGATTGCCCCAAAGGTGTTGCCTCATTCGTTGGAGATATATGACTACATTTTGGACAGTGGTAATATCTATAAACTGGCCAGGTTCTATTCGGAACAGTATTTAGATACTTACTCTGCCATATTTTTCCGTTTGCAACAACGTTGCCGGGTAACGAAAACTCACTGATTGCTAACTTTAAGTCTCTTGATAAATCGACTTTAGCAGAGATACTATTTTGATTAAGCACTCTTAACTGAACAACATCGATGGGAAAACCGTATTTTGGGATGATCCCACTGGATGCAAGGAAATTAATCGTCTTTTCTTCAGTAAAAGTTCTCAATAATCTTTGTACTGAATCAATGCCATAACCTTTTTGATACCGCTGTTCTTTCAGCTCTTCTAATTGTTGGATTTCCTCTCTACGCTCATCAATTGCCTTTCTTAAACTACCTTCTTTTCCGGTTAGTCTTTCAACAAAAGACCATTCTTCTATTGCCAATTTTTTTATCGTATCTCCTGGAATGGCTGTTTTAATCGATTTGATTAAATCGGAAGGTGCTTCTCAAGCTCTTGCTTAAGCGTATACGTAATATCCTCATCGGAATTGTACCTATGATTGCTTTGGTATTCTCGTCGTAGTAATAAGGAAATTTAAGGAAAAACCATGAAAATATAATCGAGTTAATATGCCTTTGCGCGATTTTCTCATTGTTGATCTCGATGTAGGGTGTTTTAATGAATCCTTTAATGATCTCTTTTGGGTTGTGGAAAAAATTTATATCATGGCTGTTTCTTCTGGCAAAAGTCACAGAAAAAGCACTGGAAGATGTTCTTCTGCCAGCTCTACCTGCTCTTTGAATATAGTTTGATGTTTCTGGAGGAATATTTCGAAGTAAAATTGCTTCTAATTCACCAACATCAACCCCCATTTCAAAAGTTGTTGAGCAACTAAGTACATTGATTTTCCCTTCTTCGAACAACCTTTGATAGTCGCTAGCAGCATCTTTAGTCAATTGAGCAGTATGCTCCTTTGCTACCATGGGTATGACTTCAGGATTGCTATACAAATGTTGATAATATGGAATATCACGAATTATTTTAGCAGGCAAAGGCTTTAAAATACCATTGCATTTAAACTCCGGGCAAAGAGCATGAATGTGATATGAGAAAACTTTACCGCATTTTTGACATTGAAATATTTCTGTTTCATCTGGAATAAATCTCATGTACCATTTTTTAAAATTCAGTGACAGTACTTCACCTCTTTGTCCTTTGTTGTACTTAACAAAATAGTTCTTTTCAAGCAAGTGTGATAACAACTGATACACTTCATTCAATGTTTCTTTTGCTTTTTTATCTATATCAGAAACACCAGAAGAAACAGTTTGCAATAATCGCCTTATATAACTTAACCGTTTGTTATGTCTGTGTATATCCGGAATAAAACTGATAATTAGTTCACCATACTTAGCGTTTCTTTCATTTTTCCGGAAGAAAACGGGATGATTTCTAGGAGCAAAAAAGCTGTCCTTCGGATCGATACCATCGGGGTAATTGGTAGCTCCTGAGAACCGAAGCGTATCCATGCAGAACCGAAGCAAATTCCAAGCTTGTTCAGGTGATAAGTCCCATTTTGATTGACATTTCTGTATTTCGGGGAATACCTCAATATATCCCTGCCCTTCTAAACCCATGCTTTTGTCAATACTAAGAAACTCGTACATGATATGTTTTGAGATCTGAATCCTTTTACCTACTTCACTTAAGCTTTCTTGAAGAATAGGATTGAATATTTGATATTTTTCAGAAACAATTTTCAAGCTATCAATCAAATCGTCCAATCGTAATCCTTCTGGATGACTTTTTAATTCCGATAAAATCAGTTTTCTCCACATGATTTGCTCATATCGATTATTCATGTATTCGGCAAAAAAAGCTGCTTCTTGTCTGTTATCCGAGAATACAAGGAGCTTCCGATTGCTTTCTACAACACTTTCGATCTCTTTGTCGTCATCAATAAAAAAGAAATCATCGTCATGAGTGATTTTTTTATTCTTTGGGTAAGAAGGGAGCATTTGGTAAAGACTATTTGCGAGAGTAAAGGTAGCAGCATGATTAGAGGTCAAAAAAGGCTTAATAATTGACGGGGAAACCGATCCACAAATTGCACATGTGTTTGTTTCTCTCTGATTGCCAGTGTAGTTAAGTTTGTATATTGTTACATACTTTTTACTGTCTTGTACTTCACAACAATGAATATTTTTTGAGCCCTCTGGAAAAACCTCACCACAAGAACAACAAAGCGTGAACATATCCAAGTTTTTGACATTAGCCTTTTCGTATTCGTCATCATCGAAATCGATACTAGTGTTATCACGATTCTTACTGATCAAGAAATAATCAGGTTTTTCATCTTCTTGAACTTGCTTAAGAAATCCATTTTCAATTTTACCAATAATGTATTCTTGGCCACACTGCTTACAGTTTGCGAATTCAAAAACTGATATCAGATTGTCATTGATGTTTATTACTTCTTTTCGTCCTAAGTAGACTTGAATCTCAGGATACAGTGTAACGAACATACCGTCCAACGATTTCACAAAAAGGTGATACCTTGATGAAATTAGAGGTGAAGAATTTTTCTCGCTGTATGCCCCAGAAGCTAAATTGATGAGTCTAACAAGATGCTGTTTTCTTACTTCAGAATCTTCAAATTCGTCAAATATTTCGTTAGCAACTTCGCCAATACCTCTTGGACCTTCCTCTAAGAATCTCTGAAGAGCAATAATTCGTCTATCATTTTTAAGGTTTTCATATAAGAAAGTGCGTTTTTCTTCTTCAGAGTATTGCTCTGATTCTTTCTCCAAACGACAATAATCTTTGTGTGAGAATGTTTCATGTTTTTCACTATATTCAGATTTCTTTCGATCCGCAGTAACAATGTCTTCTTTTGTAAATGGTGCATTGAATATGTCTACAGCAAAAGAAACTAAGTCGTTTGAAGAATTATCACTACCTAATGTTGCACTTGTTGCGATAAATTGAATCGGTTGTTTTGTGTTGTGCTGAATTCTTTCTTTAAGTCTCCTAAGGAGCAAAGCGATTTCAGTACCGTTTGCACCTTTGTATGTATGAGCTTCATCAACAACAATGTATTTCCAAAAACTTGCACAAGGACTGTCAAAGAATACACTGTCTTTTGGTCTAATAAGAAGGTATTCAAGCATGGCATAATTAGTCAGTAAAATATGTGGTGGTTCTTGCTGCATCTTTTCGCGGGATAAAATTTCATTGGATAGTGCCTCATACCCAAATTTTATCTTGAAGTTTTGTCTAGCAGTGACTTCATTATCAAAGGAAGTTTCACCTGTATATTGCCCAAACGTGATGTCAGGATAATTTTTCAAGTACTGTCTCAGTTTTTTTAGCTGATCATTTGCAAGGGCATTCATCGGAAATAATAACAGTGCTCGAACACCCGGACATAATGTTTCACTCGATTTTTCCTCCATGAGTGAATGAAAGATTGGATACATATAGCATTCAGTTTTTCCGCTACCTGTACCTGTTGCGACAATGATGTTTCGTTTCTCGTTCAATACCTTTAAAATTGACTTTTCTTGATGTTTGTATAACGGCCTATACAAAGGAATATCTTCCGATAATTTATCAAATTCTTGTGAAAGAAATCCATCGGATACAAGTTGTTTTAAATTTCTGCCTTTAATGAACTCAGCGGTGCTTTCTAGATAAGGACCTTTTACAAATGTAGTATCGTTTAATGCTTCTACCGCTTTATTGAAAATGACCGTGTTACGAACCATAAGAATGGATTTCAGATATTCAATATAACTCGTTTCAATGGATTTTTTTGTTTCATTTGGATTAATAGGCACTTATTTTTCTCCTTTGATGAAAATGATAAACTCTGCCAATAGTGTATCTTTTAAAACTAGATTGGGACAAAACTCTGCCAAAGAGGAAGTAAATTCCTTAATAGGACTAACTTGGTTGTGTGAGTATAAAGAATGAGATCGAAGTGAGAGAAACATACAAGCTATCGATGAGTAATAGAAAAAAGGAATAATGCCGTGAGTTTCAGGTATTCTGCGATATTTATCCATAGCATCAAAGAATGCCTTTGTTATTTTTGGGTATATTCGGATGAGCTCGTCTTTAGTTTGTTCGAGTAGCTGTTTGGTTAGTCCTAAATTGGATACTACTTTTTTATATTGATCTTCATGCAATTGTGTGCCTTTGTACATTTCCTCGAAAAGATCAACATATGTGCAACCACAAAATAAGATCTGTTTTGATTGTTGTAGCTTTCTTTCAATAAAAGGAATACCTTTTTTATTTAACTGAATCATGGCGTTCATGGTATCTTTGTCACCAATAAGATCCTTTGTAAACTTTACTTCTAGATCAGCCTTGTGTGTAGGAAGATCATGAATATATTGACGAAAATCTTCAAGTGCTTTAGTTTGATCGTTCTGTGGAATAACGAGCATACTTTTTAATGCTTCTTGTCCAAAGACTCGAATGATCTTTTCTCCAATAGTTGAATATTGATGGAAACGGAATAACCAAATCAACTGAAATTCACTTCCAAAAAGTTCAATACCTTCCAGTGAAGTTTTATCTAACTCGATATCCAATGAAGGTTTAAAAAAGATTAAATCCAATGCATGAAACAATATCTTTCTTGTCTTCTCTGTTATATCAAATGCTGGGATTTCAGATATCAGTACTGATCTATCTGCATCCTTTATGAAGTAACGAGACAAGAGTTTCAGCATTTGAATGCAGTAATTGTTCTCATCACTCCGGAAAAGATGATGATTGTGTGCAAGTATTAAGATGTGGTACAGCTCATTTTTGCCAATATGAATCCTGTGGAACTCTAAATAGTGATTCTTCATATGGCCATATAAGAGTTTAACCTTCTCAATATTTTTACAATACATGATCGCAAGTGATAACAAACCTTTTATTGAGTGTGATTTATCCGTGCGAAACTCTTTATCAGAAATAAGTAGTGTCGTTTGGTGTTTTAAATCAGGTAGTCTCTTTTTTGTTTCTTGTAAGAAGAAGTCATCATTTTTCTCCTCTAAAGATATTATATATAAGCCTTGTTGGAGGGGTTTTGACAAAGAAACGTAGTAATATCCACCTCCCTTTGATCGTATTGAATTGGGTGGAATTTCTACATTGGAGTCTCCTCGAATTAGATTTTTAAGAACAAGAGTTGTGTTAGGTCTTTTTTCTGCTGAAAAATCCAATACACAGCCTGACTGCACTATTCTCATCTGCAAATTGGTTATGGATACATGGTCGATGATTCTGATAAGAAGAATATTTTGTAGAATCCCCTTACTGTGGAACCTTAGATGTAGATACAAAGGGGTTTCAGTATTTTGAATTGTAGTAACAAATGCTCCTAAACATATCTTATATTTTCCATGTCTACTAGGTTTCACGTTAATGGATTGCAGCACAGAACCACCTGTGTTAGTAAGATTCAATAAAATTTCACCATCAACTTCATTTGTTAAAATCCATAATGATAGCCAAAAGTTATATCGAACAATTTCTTCTTTTGTAAAATTATGTGTTTGATTAGTACAAATGATATTTTCAGAATCTTCGCTCCAGATGCTCCACGTAATGTGATAAAGTGTTTTGTGCCAATGGAACATTCGTTTTTTTGGATTACAGGCTACTTCGATTGTCCCGTAGATTTCGGATTTATTTTTAGGGATTTCGAGTTCAAACCAGACACTCTCTTTCCTCTTCTCTTTGCGTATTTTTGGATCACCTACAATGGTTAACTGAACATCTGGAGTATCTTGGTATGCAAAACTTGATGTCTTTAGTTCATTAACAATTGGCCAGGGAGATATTTTACTTTCATCAAAGTTTACTTTAGGTACAAGCATAAAGCTATTGCTAGCTATGAATCTTCCCTTTTTATAGATTTTGACGTCGTAAGTTCCATAACGAATCATTCCATTGTTTTTTATAAGCGTAAGGAGGTGTATGGAAAGTGAGTTATCTTGAGTAGTAGAGAGATCATGGGAAATTTTATGTCCTGATTGTCTATGATGAATGTATAATGTACAATTCTCAATACACTTAATGTTTTCTACTCCAAGATGTATATCGGGTATGTTGGTAAAAAGAGGTATCTCGCCAGGTTTTGGTGATTCGTTAAAAAAGAATTGACCGCCTTCAAAAGAGGTATCGATCGAAAATCTTGTATCCAATGTATATGTCTTTTCAGATTCACTAGCGATGTTGATAAAGGAATGATTACTTTCAGGGGATATGTAGAATGCTTCAACAGAATCAAGTTTCATGGGAAGGTCAATAGGGTACCTAATCATTTTATGAAAATCCACTTTGCAACTCTTTTGTATTACCAGGTAACCATAGCTATTTGGTATGAAATCATCATTGATTCTTTTCCCATTTTCATTGAACAATAGAAATGGTTTAGTGCCAAATCCTTCAATGCTTGCACTCCTAATAATTTTTTTGGGGTGGATATCATCATACAGATTTACTTGTATTTTTTCTCTAGGAAGAAACAGAACATCCTTTTCAATAGAATAGCAACCGAGTTCGTCTGATCGAAGAGGTGTACAAATAGTGTTGACAGGTTGATCGTTATCTGGGTGATATATCTTCCAAATTAGCTCTTGCGAATATTCTTCATTGTAGCGTATGGAATGAAAATGTAGATAAAGCCCAACAGCTTCTTCGGTAAAGTATAGCTCAGGAAATGCAATATAGTTTTTGGTGCTGGAATTGCCTTTTTGTTCTTTGGAGATCCTTTTCCATTCAATGTATCTTTTGATGTATCTACTCTGGTTTCCATTATTTTCTATGTCAACGTCTTTGTGCATGATATCAGAAAGCTCACTAATTAGGTTTACAGCTTTGTCGGGATAGTGAAGAATATACCTTTGAACAGGTTTGTGAAGCTGGTAATTTCGCCAACCTTTCATTTCATCAATGATTGCAAATGGATCCAGTTGTTGATCCATATTTTCTTGCAAGATATTAAAAAAATCATCTAGGCAGCGAGTTGGAATGCCACATTGACTCAATATTGGAGTTACATATCGATATCCTTCATCATCGAATTTAATATGGTATTGCTTAAATACTTTAATCACTTCCGGACCAATTTTCTGAAAAGATTGACGCGAGGAAATTTCTAGAAGTTCTATCAACGGTTTCCAAAATTCATCGACATAGTCATGAAAAACAAAGAAGACAATTTGAGTTGTGAAACAGGTAGGATACAATCGTAAACTATCGATATAGTGTGACAGCGACTTACCTGCAACCATTTCCTTAATTTTTTCAGTTAAACATTGGTATGTTTCATACGAAAGGTTTAGATCAGACCATATATCGCATCTTGCGAGTTCTTTCCTGATAAGTTTTTCAATTTCGTGCATATTCAAGTTAGTGATATCAATATCTATTGGCACATCGTATTCTTGCTCTGGTTCAAGGTTATTTTCTTCAATAACCTCTACTACAATTTCTTCTTTCTCCTCCTCCTCCTCTTCTTCTTCTTCTTCTTCTTCTTCTTCTTCTTCTTCTTCTTCTTCCATTTCCTCATCATCTGCTTCTTGCTCTTCTTCTACCTCTTCTAGTCCTGCTTCTTCCAGGTTTTCGTCTGATTCAATCTCTTCTTCGTTAACTTCCATAACTTGGAATTCTTGTGGCTTTACTTCTTGCTCTTCTATCGCAACAACAACGTCACTTTCAGAAGTTATCAGAGATGTTAAATAGTTGTTACTTCGTGCCTCTTTTTCATATCCGAAACGATCTGTATAAAGGTATTCTAAGCAGAATAGCAATATTTTTTTTCGATCTTGCTTGCTTTTAATATGGTTTCGGAATTTGTACAGGCCAACATCCACCATTTTTTGTAGAGAGATAAAGCTATCAATGCAATTGTCCGATAGCTTTTTGTATATTGCACGAGGTATCTTGTTCTGTGACAACATGTCTGTAAAGGTTTGAAAGTAAGGATTCTTAGAATCAGAATACTTTACTGAGGAAGCAGTTGATTTGCGAAGGAAATTTTCTAGGAAAATGTAAACGAGAATCTCTTCGTATACATTTGAATTGCAATGTTTTTCCAAAGAAACTATATCCTGAAAAATCGAAATACGCTCAATGATGTGAGGATGCTGTTCTATATACAACAATGTTTCTTTTGAAAACAGCATGTATAAGTTAAAAGCCTTTTTTTCCTGTTTCGCGTAATTTTTTTCTTCAGAATGAGTGTCAACCGATGAAACATGATAATCATTTAGGGAAGTTTCTTGAAAATCAAGATCTTCTATCATACTAATTTCGAATTTTTGGAAATTTGTAGTAACTTCTTGGGGGTATACTTCTTGTTGAAATCCACCATCTATATCGATGCTCTCATTGTGGAGTAACCCTAGGCTTGTTTTTAACAACTTAACTCTGATACTTGGATCATTAACTTTAAAACGGAATGAGAAGGAGTTCTTCTGGATTAGTCTTCTAAAATCTTGTAGACTCCCGATATCGTGATTAGAAAATAGCAGCAAAGTAGATTTTGGTATTTTGTCGTTTGCAAACAATTCAGGAAAAGACTGAAAATAAACATTTGAATCTTTAACAAGGTTACTTGGGCAAGAAAGGGGCAATATTTTTACAAATTCTAAAAAAGCATGTGTGAGTATTTCCTCATAGATACCTTGATTACAGAGTTCTTCTAAAGATAGTAAATCTTTAAAATTTCGGATATCTGATATAACTTCTGGGTTGTTTTTTATGAATACCTGAGTATCTTCAGAAAAATCCATTTCAGGCTCAAAAAATTGCCAAATGACTTTTCTTAAAAAGATAAGAAACTATTGTTAGAATAAGCAATCCAAACCGCCTTCCCTTATGATTATATCATTTCCAATCAGCTTAAAAAAAGTATCACATATTGCAAAGAAATCCATAAAATAACTTTTCAAAATAACCTTTTGCTTGTATGGTTTCCATTTATCAATCCATATCTCATTGGCTCTCCAAAATTGATTATTTTCTTCGCAGCTACTCTTTCACACAATAATAATTCTAAAATAGATTTTTGCTCTGTAAAGAACAACAGCATTTTTCAATAAAAAAATCCCCCCTCAGATTTCCGTCTAAGGGGGGATCGTTATGGAGGTTTTAAGAGGACGCGGGGGTAGAGGGCTTATTGATTGAAGGTGAAGTTGGTGGGGTCTTGGGCCCATTTCTTGTATAGCTTGAAAGATTCTTCAAAGGGGTCTTTGTCGGAGGGGAACCAACGCTTCCACATTTGACTCCAGCTGTTGATAGCTACCAGCACAATCATAAAAAAACTTCCCAGGGCGCTTGTGATTGTAGCCGTTTCAAACCCTCCTTGAATGCCCCATTGAACCACGCTACAAATAAAACAAGTGCCAAGAACAACAAGGACTTTGTGTTTTCCTCTCATATGTTTTGCTGTTTTTTCAATGAGCATTGGAAGCAGGAAACCAATACATCCGGACACCAAAGACCAATCAAATATTGAAGTTGCTGTCATTTTATCTCCTTATTTCATCAAGGGTATACATGCGATACAAAACACTTGCCAGTTCTGCACGTAAAACGGGATCATCAGGACGAAAACCATCTTCGTCGCCAGTCATGATTCCTTTTTGTAAACAAAACTCTACGGCTTCGCTATACCATGGTTTTTCGGTGATACTGTTCATAATCTCGTTGTAGGGGTAGTGCACACCGGGGCAAAGAGTTGGAATAATAGTATTGTGCCGTAATATGCGAAAATTGGGAATCGAATACTTAATTTTAAGCCCCCGCAGTAGTTTTATCAGAGATTCATATTGCACTGGCTTCATAAATTCCTCTTCAAAGTTTCCCATACAACATACGCCCAGTGCATTCCAGTTGTGAATATCATTTTCATATTGATCATACCCCACATGGGGACATACTTCACCCTCGGGTTGTCCTTTGAAAAGTGTTCCAAGGTGGCCAACCACATGGTGGTACTGCAACACAAATTGGGATCCATATTTCAGATGAAGCGTGTTCTGGATAGATTGAAAATGCTCTATTTCTCGCAATTTACTACTGTTTATACCACTGTGGTGTAAAACAATGTACTGTACATTCGTCATATGTTCCAAATTTCTTCCCCCCATTTATTCACAATAAACTCTTTCATTTTCAGCAAAATTTTCTTGTGTTGCCTTGAATAGGTGCTTTGGTCTTTTCCAAGCAAAGTGGCAACTTGCGTAGTCGACAAACCACAAAAATCCATTAAGTAAACAACCAATTGCTCATCGGAGGACAACTCTTCTATTGCTTCCATTAGAACAGTTGCCTTTGTAACACCAGGTGTTGGATCAATAGTAGTGGTCTTTTCATTTAAAAAATCATTGCATGTGGCTGGTTTTGAATACGTGTGGAGATACAAAGAATTTTTTCGGCACATATCCACAAAGATCTTTCGAAAACATTCTTTGTAAAATGAAAACGGATAGGGAAATTTTTGTTGGATTAATTCTTGAAATCTACACTGACACCGATGGTGATATTCCTCCTGTACAGCCTCCGAAGGAAGCTTTTTGATGAATTGACTCATCGCAGCTTCTGCTTTGCGAACCTCCTCTTTCCACTCACTACTACTAATTTCCGACCTTTGAACTGAATGTTTCACTTTGAAACCTCCTAATTAAATAGTTTTATGATCTGATCCCTTAAAAGGTATCGATAAAATAATACATCTATGCATTATGGTACAAAAGTGACTTGTTTAATAAGGAATTCTCCCAAATAGAAAATATGATTTGCAACAAATCACATAAAGTTTGAATTATTGAGACAGGATGAGAGAAATAGTGAAAACACAATGATATTGAAGAGTAATCGTACAAAGTACCATGAAAAGAAGCTAAATAGGCTTATTGCAGAATAGTAACCATTTTTGAAAAAAAATCGTGTAAAAAAGAATGAATATTGTTGGTGCCACTACCACCAACATCTATTTCTTCATATAAAGGAGCAATCCTCTACTTTTGTACCATGTTCCAGATAGTTTCGGCTGTTTTACTCATGTAGAATACTGCAGGGCAACATCCAAATTCTCTTTGC
This sequence comes from Caldisericia bacterium, assembly GCA_040767255.1. Classification (GTDB taxonomy): domain Bacteria; phylum Caldisericota; class Caldisericia; order UBA6126; family UBA6126; genus JAGLCW01. Next base: position 3,172 of record JAXGOZ010000002.1, on the reverse strand, counting down.
ATACTTTAATGATTCGTACATTCTCTCAAAATTTCTTTGATCCAAGGCCAATGCTTTTGCGAAGCACCCTATGTTATGAATTCCTTTTCTAAATTGCTATTCACGCCATACATTTCGCACTTCTGCGAATTCATGGCTTGAGCACAGTGTTTTCTTCCATGCTCGCAACACTTCTGGAACAGGCAATTTGTGAGAGCGGTAGTGTTTCCATAGATGCACAGACAATTCTGCTACCAAATAGCGTGTTTCCATTTTTGCTTCCATGGAAAGGGACGAATCCTTATTGTCATAGTCAGTTTCTATCAAAAGTTTATTCAATAGTTTCATCAGTGTTGAATCATAAAGCAAGACTTTGTCAGTAGAATTTTTAACAAGGAAATTGATAACCTTGATCAGTGTATGGACATGTGGCAACTCACACCATAGCATGTATTGGTTTAACATTGTAATTGGATCGGGAAAGGAATCAGTATTGATTGCAATATTATTTTTCATAATACTAGCCAGTGCCCAAAGTGCATCTTCTTCCATTTTCCGTATGTTGGAAAACAACGCTTTGTTAATATCTTCATAAACTGCAGTTCTGCGCTCTGGGAAAAGTTGAAAACATGAAACTTCCGCTCTGCGTGTGGGTAGACCATATTCTTTCATTTCATCCAGCAGTTGGAGCAAACAAGACTTGTCTTCATGGGAAGATTCTTCCCCAAGTTTTGGACCTATCACTATTGTGATTACAGAAATAAGCGATTTGAATCTTGCAAAGAATTCTTCCCGAACTGAAAAATTGGCAGATATCCCCTTCTCATTTTTTACCAATTGATCTTTGTCTGCCTCCCACCATTCTACCAATCGGTGCAGTAGATCAACCGTAGTTTGGTTTGAAAAAGAGAAGTTGTACCTTATTTTGGCAAAGAGGATTTCTTGAACAATGGGAATTTGACCTCTTGTTATATCCACGCCTTTGCTTTTGTTAAATTTCTGAATGGGGAATGGAGTTTTTCGAACGTAGTCTTCAAAAAGAAGATATGGATTCACGGTATCGGGGTGAGGTAAATGAACGAAATCTGAACGTACACAATTTGTGTTCTCAGGAAAGCCATTGTTGGATGTTTTCATCCATAATACTTCTCCAAGTTTCTTCTCCTGATGGCTATTGAGAAGCTGTAGGGTATAAAGCTTAACAAGAGACGTTATTGCCCATTCTCTTTCCTTGGGGTCGGTAGACGTCGATTGAGCAAGCAAATCATCCACTACCACAGGGCTGATGTGTAGAGGCTGTTTCACATTCGTAGGTTTTTTGTCAATCTCAAGGAGAGCAAGGGGGTTGCTAAAATCGCTATACGCGGGTTTTTGATACGAAATGTTTAACAAATACGGGATCATTTTGTACTGTTCTACAGTAGATAACGATTCAAAAAGGCGTTTTGTCAATTGACTTACATTTTTGTAGTTATACCTTTTCGGAGAGGAATACATCTCTTGAATCAAACGAAGGATTTCGTATTTTGCTTGTAAAGAGCACTTGCTACAAAGCCTTGATAAGATTTCAGGCAACAACAAGGAAAGATGGACTTCAAAATGATCATTTAAAAAAGCATCCCCACTATGAATACCTTCTAGGTTCTCTTTGTGTACTTTTAACAAACGCAAAACAAGCTTATCAGCTTCTCTTTTGCTGTAGGTATACATTGAATCGCGATTAAACAAATACTCAACAACTTTTTCATCGGCTATACGAAACATAGTTGCCAAAGCCCAAAATGGAGAAGCCGTCGATATCGACTTTATACTTTCTTTTGCTGCCGTTATTCCAATGGAATTGATCCCCACCCGAAATGGCAAGCCGATTTCTTCACAGAATCGAAGGAAAGAATAGGAGTGTAGCTGTTTTTGGACAAAATCATCAAAATGAGTAGTCGTGATCGTGCTACCAATGTCAAATCCATGCTTTTGTATTGTTTTGTTTGTAGAAGTTTGATCAGCATGTAGCAAGAGTTCGAAAATACGCAATTCGTTCCATGGATCGCACCGTATCGCTTTCAGTTCATCCCAGCGTGCATTGTCTTGCTTGCTCTCTCGTTCATTTTCTTCATTGCGAACTTCTTTCAGATATTCCATAAACTCCTGTGATTCTTCATCCTTCCCGTACTTCCGCCTTATTTGATCTTTTTCGTACTCTGTCACCGATTGTTCTTTAATATCGAAGTGGTGGGAATTTGTAATGAAGCGATTGAGGAGCATTTGATATGCTTCGTACGATGCATTGCTGTAGTCGGGCTTAAATACTGTTTTACCACTCGATTCTCTTGTGGAAGCCAATGAAATTTGTAATTGCTCGTCAAACGGTATACTGGAGTCAATTTCAGCAAGTGCTGCCATCCGTTTTGTCAGCCAAACCGATGCAGGTAGCTTCGGTTCCCAATTCATCAGAATTTCTTTTGCTTTTGTTATATCAAGCAAAAAAAGATGGAACAGGTAATTTTCATAGTGCAGAAACTCACATTGGTTTTTGGAAAGAAATTCGCTAAATCCTTTTAGCTGCACATACATCTGTCTCCAACTTTCAATGTTTCCTTCTTCTCTGTAGAAACGCAGCAGCGATAGTGAAATTTCTATCCATGCTTTTCGGATATCCTCCCAGTGCTGGACTCTGGGATTCTCATTTCGAGCATCAAACTGGTGCGGTGCAAGAGGCTTCCGATCAACAAAGGGCCAATACTTAGCAAGAACTGCCCTGGCAAGGGCATCTACATTTTGAATAAGAGGTAAAAGACATTTTTCCAGTCGCCAGATCAATTCATGTGCATACAGAATATCCAACCCCGGGGGCAAAGTTACACCTTCAGAGAGAAAATCGATCCAATACTGCGTAAACTGCCAAAGTTTTTGTCGGTTCTGATAAGGTAATACAATCCAACCAGGGTAGTTTTCGCGTTGCTTCTTCCACTGCGAAACAATATCTTTCAGCTCTGCCACAGTATCGTTTTTATAATTTGGAAAAATATGAACAGTACTACTATTACGTGGCCAATCAAGAGAATTGGGATTGCGCATGGTCATATATTCAATGAATTCATGAATAGCATTCGTATGGTCACTTTTTTGCAGCTTGGTATAACGAGACATATCCACTACAACAATGCCTTGTTTTGCGAATAGCTGTATTCTTGCA
>JAXGOZ010000019.1:0-16918 GCA_040767255.1 Caldisericia bacterium | reverse complement strand
GAAGTTCTGGGTGAGAAGGGATGGAAGGATCGTGTACCACCTGGTAAGTATATTCACCACTCGGCCAACGAATCAAAAAATACGATCGAGGATTGTCATAGCTTTCATCGGGATGATGAATTTGAATACTAATCAAATGTACAGTAGTATCGGTTTTTGGTATTTGATACGGAACCATATCATTGTAAGCGATCAAACCACCTCTTCTATCGCCCCACTCTTGAGTAAAGTAGTCCACTACATCCAGCTCAAAAAAAGTGTCACCAGGGTGGTTAGGGTCCAGGTGAAAGATTTGTCCCGTGTTTTCTCGTGAAAACAAAATCACTTCTCCTTTTCCATTTGGGTTTGGAATCGTTGTTAATCCGCGAATAACCATAGGGTCATTTTCTCTTCCTTTCGAAATGGTTTCTGGAAGAATTAGTGGTTCCCAGTAGGGTTGAGCTCCGTCTATTCGTTTGAAAAGTGTTTCTCCAATGCTGCAATACAAAACATCGTTAGCTTCAGTAAAAGCCATCACTCTAACTCTACCATTGTTTTCTACGTGTTCGGGTTTAGTATTCCATCTTACTTCACTTGGGTTTGAAGCATCCACTAATCCAGAAAAAACACGACCCTTGGTGGTTCCGGCAAATAGTAAATATTCCCCTGTTTTTTCATCGAGGTGATATCCAAAGGATCTTGTGCTTTCTCCTAAATCTGCACTACAAATTGTAGATTTCCCCCACTTGCCATTTGCGTCGTTACGCAACCATACAGAAAAAGAATCATCCATATAATCACTTGAACCAGCAATCAGTAAATGATCTACAACTTTACCATTCGCATCCAGAATTGGAATGGATTTCAATCCATCGACTCGAACAGAAAACCATCCCATGTTTTCTTCCACGCGCCAGGGAAAAATGGGAGCATCTTTTACAAGAATTTGAGCACCTGTCCATGGCTCATTTCCTTTGTCAAAAAAATAAGGATGATCTTTCCAATATCCTACACCTGCATACAATTTTCCTTTGTGTTCTGTCAAGTGAACAACTTCTGTACCGCCCATCCAATTGCCAAATATATCTTCTTGTCCTGCCTGGTAAGACTGCTGAAATGAAAAAAGGTTGTCGCAATTACTTCCGCTATCCTGTGCCTGAATAGAAAAAGAAGAGCTGCTCGAGAGAAGAAGAATAAGTCCTGCGACCATTATTTTCGAAAATAGCATTTTCATATCAACCTCCATCACAGATATATATATCATATACGTTCAAAGTCGAGAAGAGGTTACACGAAACAATCAGCGAACAGAAAAAAGAAAGATCAATTCGATCTCGAATATCTGTAGAATCTCTCTTTTTTTATTCTCTTAAGCGCTTGACCCTTTTTTCAATGCCTTTAGCATGATCTTCTTCGCTAACATCCGGATCCCGCCAGTCATAATAGATCTCACAAGGAAGCTCGGGACATTCACCACAATGTAGATATCCCTTTATCAGAACAGCACATTGGTAGATGGGACATACTTCCTCTTCTTCATATTGGATGTAAAAAGGTTTTCCTTCATGTTCATTGCACGATTTCCCGCATTGTTTCAGGTCAGGACAACTACTACAATTAGCTCCACAAACTGTTAGTTTCATACCATCACTCTCCGATAACAGGTAAATATGACTTGGTTATTTTCTTTACAATCGAACGATTTCCATATAGAGTAGAATGCGAAGATGCATTTTGCAACATCAGTGTGTAACAAATCTAACATATTTTGTGTATCAGCTGATTTGGTCAATTTGATGTGGAATTGTATTACTTGTTTTTATTAACATTTATGGTTAATATTTTCTTATGGCAAATCACGAATTAACCTTACAAAACTTTAAACAAGAGTCTGTTAATGCACACTTCGTTAGAAAAACGTTCTCTTCGAGAAGAACTACAGAAATGTGTACTATTCCTTCTAGCAGAAGCAGATTTCTTCCGTGAAGGTGTGTTTCAGGAGGTACTACCCCGTGCGGATAGTATATGAGAATATCCGCTATTCTGGAGGATTAAGATTTTGTGTTTCAAAGTAAGAACATCATACATTCATACATCTGAGAGTGGGAATTGACTCGATGCCATCAAAACTTAAAAAATGGTTTCCTTTTCTTCATATTCAAAAAGGGAAATGGCAAAAACAAAATGAAGTATTGAAACGATTTCAATTTTCTTCTACTCATGAAAGTCTTCTAGCCAAAATCATGCTTCAGCTAGAATTTGCAAACATTCCTAGCTTCTCTTCCTCTATCGCAACCATTCAATGGAATATGTTTCCCTTTCCTCTTCGCACAGAAAGTGAAACCGAAATTCTTGTTGACAAATTGGTTGCATTTGGTCTGCGTAGTTACCTAAAAGGTCGTGATCTTTGGGATCTCTATTTTCTTCTTCATATCCGTAAAATAGAGCTTAATCAAACTGAACTAACACGACTTGTTGAACAAAAAAGCATTGACTATGGATTCTCCCCTATTGGTTTTCATTCGAAATTTAGACACAATCTGCTGCTTCTAAAAAAAGAAGGATTGTCCATTCTGAATAACGAAATGACAAGATTTATGAGTCAAAACATCTATACTGCCCATTCACAAAACTTTACATCCATTCACAAACTATTGATAGAAGATCTTGCAAGATTTGAAACCTGGTTTTCGTATGAGTATTAAATCATTCCTTGAACTTTTTCAAAACCACCCTGAAATGAAAATCTTTCATGTCAACGAATTGGCATTGTATCTGGATCAAAAAAAGGAAGTTATTCAAGTAGAGCTGCATCGATTAACAAAAAAAGGGATTTTGCAAAGGCTAGCCAATGGTTATTACGCGAATCCCTTCCATCAACCCAGTCTTGATGAAATCTCTATGATGTTAAAAAAACCAAGTTACATCAGTATGGAAACTGCCTTAAACAAACATGGTATCCTTCCACAAACAGTTTATACCTATACAATGATCACTACCGATCATTCTCATCAATTTAAAGCATTGCATACTATTTTTGAATACCACCAAATTCAACCGCAGTATTTCTTTGGATATCAAACTGCACTTAATAAGGTTTTTATTGCTGACTCAGAAAAAGCATTGCTAGATCTTATCTATCTACGACATTTCAAAAAAAGCAAAGAAAACCGTCATTTAATCTATAGTCAACTTGATAACATGCTTCTAGATGAAATCCAAAAAAACAGACTTCAGCGATACGCCAAAAAAATGAATCTAACAAACCACCTACAAAAGCACTTCCCTTTCCTCATCTGAAGTACTAGACCAACCACAAAACAAAATAAAACCTCAACAAAAAAAGGAGACTTCAACATAAGGTTTATAGTGTTAGTTTGAGGACTTCTTCTTCCCAAGCTTCTTTTCCTGTATCAATGAATCCGTATTTTGTATAAAACCCAAAGGGTCCATAAGGTTCCATTGTACAAGATGTATACATGTATTTGTATCCTTCATTGCGATATTTTTCACGAAGAATATCCATTACTTGTCTGGCATATCCTTTTTTTTGCCAGGATCCACCAATCATAAATCGCCATAGGAATACTGCTGGCTTATCACCTTGGGGAAAGTTTTCCATCGTAGTATCGATCATAACAAATCCAATGGGTTCCTCTCCCAAAGCAATAGCTCTCATCCAGGCATTAGGAGAATAATGAGCTTCTGCAATGGAATAGGAGTTTGGAGCGACGCATTTCTTGTGGTCTTCGGACAATGTTCCGCTAAGTCGGCACACTTTGTACCAATTCTGAGATGTAATCTCAATGAGTTGTAATGGTCCTGTATTCTTATCCATGCTTACTTCTCCTCGTAGTTGTGAGTTTACTTTTTTTATTTTCAACAGTACATTCTATGGTACACTATTTTCGTAACAAATCTATTATAGAAAGATAGCCTATGAAACAATATAAAGGAACAATCTGCATAATGGCAGGTTTTTTAATGATGTTATGCTTGGGAGCTGTATATTCTTGGAGCGTCTTTCGAACACCCATCGAAAGCCATTTCCAAATCAATTCATTGGCAAGCGGTTTACCTTATATGACCTCCCTTGTCTTTTACTCTGTTTTCATGGTTTTAACAGGAGAAAATCGAACCAAACTGCCCTTCAAAACATGGATGTACATTGGTGCCTCATTAATCAGTGCTGGATGGATTTTGTCTGCTTTCTCCTCTCACATTGCCACTCTGACACTTTTTTATGGTTGTATGGTGGGGGCAGGTGTTGGCATCATGTATGGTATACCTATGTTATTGGTGGCTCAGTGGTTTCCAAAGTTAAAAGGAGTTATGGTTGGACTCGTATTGGCTGGCTTTGGCATTTCTCCCCTGGTTAGTGCTCCCTTGGCTCGATCATTAATTGTGAGTAAAGGAATTATGCCCACCTTCCTTTATATCGGAATCGCATTTGCAATACTATTGCCGATATTAAGTAGTCTGATGGATTCTCCAGATACTGCTTCTGCTCCTGTACAAGGGCAACCAGTAGAATTATCCGAAATTCAAGTTCCGTCCCACGATATGCTCAAACTTCCAAGCTTCCGGCAACTATACATATGCTATTTTCTAGGCACTGCGATTGGTCTTACTATGATTGGTCTCAGCTATCCTGTTGGTGTTGAGTATTTACAAGCGTCTCCCCAAAGCATCGCATGGATGGTTTCTCTTTTTGCAATATGCAATGGTCTTGGGAGACCTTTCTTTGGATGGTTCACGGATCGCTTCTCCCCTATTTCCAGCATGCGACTTTCATTTGGTTTGATCGTAAGTGCTACCGTACTAATGCTCATTTTTAGGGAAAACAGTCTGCTTGTTTTTGGTTTGAGCTTCTGCGTCTTTTGGTTCAACCTTGGAGGTTGGCTGGCATTAGCTCCAGCAGCTACTCTTCGTTTTTATGGCGTAGTACACTTCAGTCAAAATTACGGCTTTTTGTTTACTGCCTACGGAGCTGGCGCATTGTTTGGTGTTTTAGCGTCTGGCTTCCTGAAAGACTGGCTTGGACACTACCAAGGCATTTTCTGGTTTGTTTTGGTCTTAGCTCTTCTTGGAATCCTTTTTTCTCGCCGCTTTGCACAAGATCAAGCATAATTAGATTAACGACATCACAACGATGCTGATCAACATATAGAAAGCTTTTGCAATTCTCCATGCATATTTTCAGACAATCTTTGTTACCTACTCTGCATATTTTTGGACCATAATTACTCACATTCTTGCATATTTTTCAATGTAATTGTATGTAACCATCAGTTTGCAAATGCTGTATACTATATATATCCGGTTCGCAGGAGGGCAATTCATGAGATTGAAATGGAGCATTACTCTTCTTTTGGTGTTTGTTTTTGCATTGTCATCGCTTTCTCCGACCCATTCTATGGATTCTTCACATTTCAGTACTACCAATCCATCAAAGAAACCCCCTAACTATTTTATAGCTATCCACAACGAACCTTTTCAGCATGAAAACCAAAGAAATATAAGAAATCCTCGCTGACATCGTTGCTTATGCAACTGATCGAAATATCCATCTAACCCTTATGTTCACTCCACAATGGATTCCTTACTGACAGAACCTGAGAATAACCATTTCCTGAGACAATGGAAAGAACAAAGACGTAGTCAGTGCCATCATCATGGTATAAGGCATAGTGCGTGTGCGGATAAACAACTATAAAACTGCCGTAAATGGCACAAGCAGAGATGGCAAGAAATTCATTTTGGTCGATCTCAGTAAAACATCACAGACATATCTTGGTACATGGACAATGCTATGGAAATATGGCGGACAATCAATCCTGAGATACACACCGGATGCGCCAGATACGAATTTGACAAAAATAGTCGACAGGAATCACGATCGACACTAGCGGTGGTTTTATGAATACCGAGTTGGTAGGCGTTCGCAGCGCAACGATGGTACTTATATAATTAAGTATGAACGACTGCATTCTGCAGATCGTAAATGGTCAAACAATGCTTTGGCTATCACGTTATCACCGGGAAGAATTCCAGCGTTATCCATATATTTTCTACCTTTTCCGGTTGTTCCAAAGCAGTGTGTATGGAATGGTATTTCATAGTTCTTCAGGGGATTTTCCAATTTTCAAAAGTAAATGGAATTTTTCTCCACCAACACGATTCGGAAGGAAATCATAGTTACACACTGCTAGAAGTTGTCCAAAAAAATCTTATCCCTACTGAAATTTTACCCGAACCGTTTTTACAGCGTTCCACACAAGATGCCGTAGCACCACCCATTGGCATCCATCCAGCCAGCATAAATCACCCTCATTTTTCAGAAAATGGTTTTGCTCATGCCCACAACATTGGTATTAACATGACTCGCGAATCTCTGTATGCATTCTGGACACTAGTACAGCCAAACCTCCAAAGTCCTTTGTACAACTTTCAAAGCTACGATGTACAATGGTTCTCCATCCCAACCGACATCACTATTCTAGGAAACATTTCTCCCCAACCTTTGATAGAAGACCAAGGGCGTCTTCTGCCCAACTCCTGGATTCCCATTGACATCCCCACCTATAAAGAATTTGTGAAAGCCGTTGTAGAACGATATGATGGAGATGGCATCGATGACATGCCAGGACTTATCAATCCGATACGATACTGGCAAATTGGCAACGAACCCAATTTATCCAATCAGCTGCGATCCCTTCGATCCGATTATGCAACCTTCCATCAAATCACATACGAAGCTATCAAAGAAGCCAATCCGGATGCATTTGTACTAATGGCGGGAGTAGCAGGTTTTCCTGAAAGCTATATGCGGGGTTTCGATAAATTCTACCCCTCTGTACTTAAAGAATTAAACGGACAATACATCGATGGTTTTGATTTTCACTGGTATGGGAATGCTTTTGGTGAGTACCAGTTTGTGGACACCGTTACAGGGCAAAATGTTCTCATAGAAATTCGCAAAATGTTGTCTAGTTGCGGATATCCAGAGAATCTACCCATTTGGATCACAGAGATGGGGACCTATGCGGGTGTACTGGAGATGCCTCCTAACTGGGATACTTATCAAACCGAAGATGAGCAGGCAGCGGATGTAGTAAAGCGATGTTTTTATTCGTGGGCAAATGGAATCGACCAAGTATTGATGGCATTTGGGTTTATCGAAGGATTCAGACACGATGCTGGGTATTTTGACAACACTGGATTCATTTATGATGGAGAAGGCTTTCTTGATTACGGTCTGGGAACCAAAAAGCTTGCTTACTATACACTAAAGCTTATTACTCAAGAGATTCCAGATCTCCAACCCTCACAGGTTACAATGATGCAAAGCGATGAAAACATATCGCTATACAAATGGAATAATCCTGATGGTAAACCCTCCTATATTCTATGGAGAAATGACAATCCTGGTATATTCTCAAAACCCTTGGATATCACACTTCAGCTTGAAGATTATTCAGATGTTAGCTCAATCACCACAACCGAGATGGTACCTAATGCATTCACTGCAAGTAGTCTAGAAGGTAAGGATTTTCACTCTATGTTTCGTACTCAAACGCATACTCCCAGCTCTTCTGGAAACTTTGTTATTCCCGTTCAGAGATCTCCATTGCTTATCAAGCCCACCAAATAACCTTCTCTTACAAATCTGCTACTGAATATAGCAGTTATACATCAATTTTGTGACTCACATATTGGGTGTATGTTTCCAAGATCACATAATATCAAAATTCTTGCGTAAATTCCCCGTAACCCTAGCCCAGTCGGCTCTATTTTCACGACATCCAGATACCAAAGCCTCATGTTCTGCGTCAAATAACCACTACTATTAAATTTTACCACTCTGTGATGATGATGGGGGTGTTGGTGAGTGGAATGGAGCTGGAGGATACGCATTCGCTGTAGGCGTCTAGATCAGTTAAGCCTCTCTTGGTGAGAATGTGGGTCACTTTTGCAATGGACGGGAATTGGTTGGATACATCAATTTTCATATCCCCACCTGCGGACCAAGCAATATATAGGTTGGGCCGATCGTCAGGAAAATGAACGTTATACACATGGGAAACGGATAATCCTTCCCTCTTTTCTTCAGAAAGTTTCTCGATATAGTTGCACCCACGAAGGTTTTCTATGAGTAGCTTGTACGTATAATACGAAGGTTTGTGGTTTCCTTCGCTATCCATAAGCCCCATCATAGCAAAAAACCAATCTACGGGATTTTCTTTTTGGTTCATCATAACAACTTGATTGAAGGATTTCACACCCTGGCTAAAAGTAATCATTACCCGTTTCACCAAATTCTCAGCTTGATACTTCTCCAAAATGGGACGAGACTCGGGGTTGTCAGAGAGGAAAATAGCGAAGTCAATCCATTCTTGTTCTGTTAGTCCTTCTTCTAAAAGTTCTTGCAAATAAGCCCTTACATCAGGTATAGAAAGAAGCTTCTCTACAATGGGCACAGGTGGTACTGAACCATCTAGCAAATATTGAATATGTCTACCAAACAAGCGAAGGTCCAGATCGCCTGCTTCGGTACTGATAAGCTCTTTGTGTATACCATGTTCAGCCATACCTTGCTTCAGAATACTTACAATTTCGACGACATCTCCAGGTTCATAATACTGGTGAAAGTCAATTACATCGTAATACTCACTTTGCTCCAGGAGTGTATTGAAATAGTCAATGGCATCCGCATTACCAGCTTCAATTTCCCGAAATACCTGATTGGCAAATCCTTGCAAAACAATAATGGCATCTTCATCAAGATTTCGAATGGTTGTCGATGCAATGTGCAAAAGGTCAATGTATTCTTCCACAGAACCGTTCCAATACCTCCCATAATCATACACTTCATTTTCAATCTGGTAGTAGGTAACCTTATCTTTGTACCGCATCACAAAATTGGTCAAAAATGCGATGTAATCTTGTTCATCAATGGGTGGACTAGAGGCAGGCTTTGTAGGGTCTTCTATTTCAGTTCCCCAAGAAGAATCACACTTCACCGTAACAATCGGTGACATCCCAGCCTGGTGCATTTTATGTAAGTTCCAATCGTATATCATGAAGTTAAATTGCCCTTTGCTTGGTTCAAACAAATTCCATGAAAGAATAACCCTAGGTTGCGTAATACCCAAATTGATTGCAGATTGCAATTGATCCACTGAATTCCCAGGGGGAAACACCCCAAGTCGGTATTCTTCTTCACTACGGCTTGTTAAAGCCAAAGGAAAGCCTGGAGAAAACGACGAAACCACATTTGCTTTTGAAAAACTCCCCACACAAACAACCATCAATGCTATACAGAGTATTGGAATGACAATCTTACACCAAAAAATAGAGTTTTTGTGACTCATAGCATTTTTGCTCATAATTCAATTTTATCTTTTTTTCTTCCAATGGACAGAAAACGTGATTTAAATCACGTTTTTAGCAAACCATGTGTATAGTTGAATCACGTTTTTTACAATTTTATCGTGATTTCTTGTTTATCAAAGACTTCTAATGGAAAATGCACGTGATTCATTTCCATTTGATAATTAGTTCTCCGTCTGTACCCTTCATAAAATGTTCCGATCGAAGTTTGTTTTTTTCTTCTTCGCTTTGTTTCATGGATGCATCCCAAAAAGCGGTGGTCACGTTCTTAATCCAAGAAGCAGTTTCTTCAAGTTTCTGTCCGCGCAGAAGTAAACTTAAAAACTCCATATCGTGGTAGTATTTTTCATTCCCCCATGGTGCTTGCCGTACAACAACCAGTTCTAAGGAAGGTATGATATACAAAAGTTGCTTGCCTGCACCAGCTGCCATAAACAAATCTTCAGGGATCCAATCCGAGTTAGCAATCTGACCCATATCTCCCTGCAGAAGAGGAATTTTTTTGATCTGCTCTTTAGATACTGGTTCCTTTAACCACCAAGTTAATCCATACGCAGGATTCTCTTCGGATCCTTGCGTGAGAAGATCAAACATATCCGCTTCAATGATTTGTTTGTCATGTAGTAGGCCTTTGTTGCGAACCCATTCGCCAAAGGTAGCCCAGTCGCTAGCAGTCATATAGGCACCACCAGCAAGCTGTGGGTTGTCATCGGCGCATCGAGATATCCAATGTACTTTCACGCCGATTGGATCAAGGATGCGACGCTTCAAGTATTGTTCAAATGTTTCTCCATAGAGCTTTTGAGTTTGACGCTGTAAGGCTTCACCAAAAGCAAGGAAATGAGAAGATGCATATTCGTATTGTTCACTAGGTCTTCCTGTCATGGGAAGTTGAATGATTTGATTCCATGTAAGATACTTTGCTCTTCCCACTTTTGGTCCCGGATGCAATCCGCTGGTTAACTGAAGAAGGTGTTTGTAGGTAATTTGGGATTTAAGTCCAATGTCTTTCCATTCTGTCAAAGAGCTAGAAACTCTATCGTCTAGCTGGATAATGCCATCCTCAACAGCAGCAAGGGCAGCTACACCAACAAAACTTTTGGAACCACTGGCCAGCATCATCAATTTGTCTTTTCTACCACCGTTGGAATACTCTTCTAGAAGCACATTTCCCTGGTGCATTACTACAAGGGTTTGCCCTCCGACAGCTCGATTGTATTCAGCAGCAAGTGCTATCATTTCGGCAGTTGGTACCTGTACTTTCCCTTCCTCTGCTTCCGCCACAGAAACAGGAGAAAAGGTTGTAAATACAAGAAAAAACGAAAGAACAATTCCAAGCATTTGAAACATTTTTTTGTTCATCGCAGCACCTTTTTTTAAAAGTTCGGTATAGTACAAGCCTGTATATAAATAATACATCAAAACACCGAAAACGTTACAGAGCAACAAAACGAAACGCAAATAGCATAAAACTGGCACAGAAACCAATGAGTTAACGGATCAAATAGAATGGTATGGCAATGTACTGGTTTGTTTCTTTTAATTGATTTTTCGTAATCACGATAGGTTTTTCTACTGGAATAGATTTGTTATGAGAAGAAAACACTGAGAAGGAAGAAGTAAGGGGTATAGGATTCCTGAATTTTACTTCAATAGGTAGAACACGAGAGTGTTTGTCAACAATGATATCGATTTCAGAATTCTCTCCCCTATAATAACCAATACCCCATCCATGAGTATTCGCATAGTTTTGAACAAATTGAACACAACTATTCTCTATCAAGAAACCTTCTCTAATAGAATCGATTTCATTGTAGTGAAGAAGGGCGTTTGCTAGCCCATTATCGTGAATGTATAACTTTTTGTTCTTTCGAATTCCCTTCCCAATATTTCTTGAAAAGTGATGTTGAATCAAAATTAGATACGCTTGTTCTAAATATGTGAGATACTTCGATACTGTTTCATTGTCGCAGTGAAGAGTATCAGCAATTGTTTTAAAATTAAAGTCTTGTCCATTATTGACGGCAATAAAATAAAGAAGTTGTTCTAACCTTTCAGGATTTTTAATTTGATATGCATAAACGACATCTCGATAGAGTCCTTGGTTTACAATATCAGTTGAAAGCCGTTTTTGCCACATGAAAATATCTTTGTTCGAGAAATATTCCGGGTAACCCCCAACCAATAGATATTCTTTTAATACTTTATGCAAGAGAGGGGTGAAGGTAGAAAACCTCCAGTTATTCGATTGAAGGTATTGAAAGTATTCGATGGGAGAATCTAGAAAAGAAAATGAGGGGAGTAAAAGAAAAAAATCAGATAGGTTTTGAGATTGTTGATATATACTCCAAAAATAACAAAACTGTGAGAAATCGAATGGTAATATGGGAATATAGTCAATCCTGCCCAATAAAGATTCTCTAGATCCATGAAATAGATGAGTTGAAGAAGAACCGCTTATGATGAATTTTATGTTCAATTTCTGATCATAATACTTTTTTATCCACTGTTGCCAATTCTCAATTGTATGGACTTCATCAATAAGTATGTAAATTGTCTTGGTGAGTTTTTCTAAGGGTTCATGTAAAATATCCAAACAGTAGGAGTCTAAGATATCCGATATTGAAACAGAAGAAAAGAAAAGTGCAGGATCATCTCCACTAAAAAACAGAATGCGTTTATTCTCAATATGATCAGAAAGAAGGTATTGCACAATTTGGTACAAAAGAATAGACTTCCCTGTTCTCCTAGGACCAATAATAGCAGTGACCCTGTCTTCACGGAGCAATGAAACAATCCCTGAAATCTCTTTTCGGGTTGCAGGATACAAAAAAGATCCAGGCACTTCATTGGTAGTCCACCATTGATTAATCTTTGATAAAGTATCTGTTATGTTCATTTCTATCCTTTATATGGATTGTAAAACTTTCTTTAATTTTACTTATTGTGCGTTTCTAGTCAACCTAATGTATGTTTTAGTGCGTTTACAATCGCACAACATTTCATGCAACTGATTTATGGATCCACCACAGCTTCCATAATTTCATTTTAACCATGTCAAAGAATAACTTGACTTTCATTTTAACCATGATATTATGAAACTATCTGATCAAATAGAGGAATACAATGTTTCATCGATGGATTGAACTGGATATGAACAAAAGCGCTTTGATTATTGGACCCAGAAGAAGCGGGAAAACTACTTTCTTGAAACTTACATTTCCGAATTATTCCTACACTACATTCGATGATTTTGACGTATTGGAATGGGCAGAAAAAGATCCGAAAGGACTCCTCTCTAGCCTTGGTAAACATTGCATTATTGATGAAATACAGCGTGTACCAAAGGTCACTATTGCGGTAAAATATGCAATTGACAATGAAAATGCCCATATCATAATGACAGGTTCAAGCTCGATTGGACTATTGGATGCATCTGCAGACACTTTAGCAGGAAGAGTGAATCGATACTCTATGACTACTGCTTGCTGGGGAGAATCGGTTTCACCTCCCTTGCATTCCATCTTTCACGAAAAGGCTTCCCTACCAACGATTAAAGAGGGGATAAGATCATTGCAAGAAGCACTTACATTTGGCTTGTTTCCGGAAGTTGTGACTTCTTCATCGACAGAAACAAAGAAAAAGATATTACAAAACTATCGAGACACTTATTTTACGAAAGATCTTATGCAAATGGGGAATATCGAAAATGCAAACGGATTATATGCGTTATATGCCAACATATGCAGGTCAATCTCGTCGCATTTAGAAGTGAGCAATATTGCTCGAGAATCCCAGCTTAGTATACCTTCTACAAAAAAATACCTGAATACCCTAGAAAAATCTGAACTTACCTTTAAACTCTATGGATACCAATATGGCCCAGCAAAACGATATATAAAAGCCGCTAAGACATACTTTGCCGATACTGGTATTATTGAGTCATTTGGGATTCGTATTAGCGAGGGGCAATTGGTAGAAAATTTTGTGATTGCAGAACTTGAAAAAAGACGAAAACTAGGATGGATCAAAGCAGACCAGTTGTGCTACTACAAAAGTTCTTCTGGTAGGGAAATTGATGTGGTGTTCGAAGAAGATCACAAAGTAGTTGCAATTGAAATAAAGTCTGTCACATACCCATCCAGAAAAGACATAGCCAATTTAAAAGAATTTATTCATCAATCGCAACAAGAAGTAAAAGGCTACCTTTTCTACCTAGGTGAAGAATACCAAGAAATTGATGGTATTACCCTTATTCCTTTATACGCCATCTTTTGCGGAAGGTAGTTTCACTCTAAAAGCAAAAAAACTCGCGAGTTTTTTTGACTGCAGGCAAAATTACTCACATCCTTCATTGAAACATTTTCATCGTATTCACATTTTATCAACTCACGAGTAGGCTACTTACGAGTTGGTTGTTATGATACTCGTTGTTTTACAGGAAAAGCTTGTTTGTGTAGGCCTGTATGGTCTCTCCATGAAAGCGTAAGTCGCCTGATTTTTTTATTCTCATAGCTAGCTGCGAAAAATGTGACTTCTTCTCCGGGACGAATAAACAAACCATTTTCATCTGTATCACCATATCCATGTGGGTTCCAGATTTTTAGTATGGAGAATTACATCTTTTGCAGTTCCGTCGCCAGTGTTTCGAATATAGATATAATGATCTTCTCCATATACTTCAATCCTCACCTGTAAGTAAATATAGGTTTTACTTTGGTTTGAATGATATTGAAGATTGATTCAGGTTCTTTCCCCCAGAAATTCTTATCTGCTTTCTCTTTCGATTTACGAATACCGACATATATACAAGAATTTTACCAAAATCAACTGAATAATTCCGCCAAAATATTCCATTCTTCACCCATCTGTAGTGTTTTCATCACAATTCAATTTTATCGTATTTATTTTGAACTGTAAAACAAGGAGCAATGGTTTTGTTACTTTTGAAGTTTTTTCTTCCTAATCATAGTACAGTAAAAGTAGAAATGAGGTGGGTATGATGTTATGGTTAAGCTGTTTATTCCTGTTGTTGTATTGTGTTTTACGATTCTTCAATACAAACGTTTGGTTTCTTTGCCTGAAGGCACATCAGCCATGGAGCTAAATTGCACAAGATATTCGCCAGGAGCCGATGCATTTCTATATCTTGAATACAAACACCTATCTGTCTATGCCCTGGGGATTGCTATCGCATTAGCTATTCTTTCGGTTGGGTATGTCAGTGTAGCCTTTACTGGTTTGTTTGTCAGCTCCTTGCAGGATGGATAGGAATGAAGGCTGCCACAAGAGCAATGTCCGTGTCTGTAACAATGCTCGCATTACAAAGAATATTGGGAGTGCCTTTTCCATCGCTTTTCAAGGTGGAAGTATTATGGGGCTTTCTGTTGCAAGTCTTGCATCACTAGATTACTGTAGTAGTTTTTGTTTTCGGTATTGGGGTGGGACAACTAAATCCTCCCAAATCGGTATTCTGACAAATGGAGGTTTGATTCATTTATACTTTCCTTAAGACAGTCTTGGCTATGCATTGGGGTGTTCTCTGGTAGCACTCTTTAACAGCAGGAGGAGGAATATATACAAAAGGCAGATATGGGGAGCAGATCAGTTGGAAAAACTGAATTAGCCCTTGCAGAAGATGATGCAAGAAATCCAGCTACAATTGCAGACATGTCGGAGACAACGTAGGAGATATAGCAGGACTAGGTTCAGATCTTTTGGAAAGCTAAGTGTTGGGGCTATCATCTCTCCATCGTTTTAATCCTTCATAAAATTGTATTGTTGGGTGCTCAACAAATATCAAGTGCTACGCCTTTTACATTTAACCTACTACTCCTCTCATTTTCGTACTCATTGGTCTTGCTTCTTCTTTCATAGGAATTTTTTAATTTTACAAAAATCCATATCCGACCTGCAGAAAGAATTAAACACAAGCGTATACATTTCTGCTGGTTGTACGATTGTCTTTACTTTTCTGTTTACATGGATGTATCTATCTCCCATTCCACAATCGGAACTTCAAAATCTTTCTTTCTCTTTTGGAATTGTATCTCCCTGGGTAGCTTCTGCTGTTGGTGTAGTTGTGGGCATCCTGATTGGAGCAACCGCAGAATACTATACTAGCGAACAATTAGCCCCCACCAAAGAACTTTCTAATTTTAGTAAGGGTGGTGTTTCTATTCTGATCACAAAAGGATTGGCACTGGGCATGAAAAGCGTCTTGATAACAGTTGCTCTTTTATCGGTAGGAATTCTTGCATCGTATAAAGTTGCTGGATTGTACGGCGTAGCTATGGCTGCCTTAGGAATGCTTTCTTTTATTGCTACCACAGTCACTGTTGATTCTTTTGGTCCTATTGTTGACAATGCAGGAGGAATTGCTCAAATGGCCAAATTATCACCAGAAGTACGCACCCTAACGGACAAACTGGATTCAATTGGAAACACAACTGCAGCAGTAGGGAAAGGCTTCGCTATTGGTTCTGCCGCATTGGCAGCTTTAGCACTCTTTGCTTCATATATCTACGCACAGTTAGGGCCCACTGATGTTGGAATCGGACACATGAGGACCATTCTTACCTTAAATATTATGGAACCTCGCACCATTGCAGGAGCTATTTTTGGAGGAGCACTCCCATTTTTCTTTAGTGCATATTTGATTGATGCTGTAGTTAATTCTGCCAACAAAATGGTACAAGAAGTACGAAGACAGTTTATAGAGATACCGGGTCTCATGGAAGGGACTGCAAAAGGGGATTCAAAAAGATGTGTTGAAATAAGCACTCAAGGGGCCTTAAAGAAAATGCAGATTCCCATTCTAATCGCTGCAGGTGTTCCAGTCATTGCAGGCTTTTTATTGGGACCAAATTTTGTAGGAGGAATTCTGTTTGGAACCACATTAAGCGGGATCATGTTAGCTATTTTCTGTGCCAATTCCGGAGGTGCTTGGGACAATGCCAAAAAGAGAATTGAAGCAGGTGAAGTAGAAGACGAACGCAAAGGATCAGAAGCTCACAAGGCAGCCGTTATAGGGGATACAGTAGGAGATTCTCTCAAAGATACTGTAGGACCTTCCTTGGATATTCTCATCAAAATCATGTCCATTACAGCTCTAATCACTGTATCTATTTTCAAAGTGATCCATCTTTTTTAAAAAAAGTCTTGTCAAAACCTAACAGTGTTATGGATTCTCGCGTAGTCTCTTTTCTAGTTCGCGCTTGTATTCTTCCATATCTTCGTCTTTGATATCTTCAATCCCATCAATTCCTTCGGTGTCCAATTCCTTGGTGGAAGTGCTTATACTTTGCAGCTCATATATATAGTAGGTTTTGAAATACCAATCCCCAGCACCAGCGTAGGAAGAAACAAGTATACCCATCTGGGCATTTCTATCTTCGTTTAGGGTGTAATCCACTTCGGGTATAAAAGCAGAAAAAGTTTTTGTTTGTGCCATATAATCACTGTGAATTTGATTGTACTCAACTTCCCAGGTACCATCCCTATCTTCTAAGGAATCAAGATAGTGATACGAACCAGCCTGGTTTCC
>JAXGOZ010000018.1:0-22138 GCA_040767255.1 Caldisericia bacterium | reverse complement strand
GAGACCCACATCCCATTGATAATTTTCGACAATCGTAGGATCAAACGATACGGCATCCTGGTCGTTGGGTCGATTTTCGTAGGATGGGTTGGCATCGTATATGTTGCGCTGAGGAGGATAATCCACCATGTCAGACCAACCAATTTGCCATTTACGAGTGCCGTAGCGAGTATCCGTTTCAAAAACTAATGCAAAACGAGGATCAATTTCGCCACGAGGTCCAGATTGATCCATATTTTGCCAGTTTGCATAGGAGCGGAAACTAGGAAAATCTTCATTCGCTACACACTGGGTATGTCCATACAAATCGTGAAAATCATTGATAATGTAAGGACCTTGAGTGTTGTTGTTCGAAATGGGATCTATACAGTATCGAAACACACCATTGACTTCCGTACCATAACGCTTACATACAGCATCGTTATAGTATGGATCAAAAAATGGATTGGAGGTGGTAATATATGTAAACACACCTTCATTCCTGGCTTCGATTAATAGATTATCACCGGTATCGTTGTATAAAGGGGATTGAGGGTGGGTAAATGGATTGATGCGAGAATCGTGAAAAGTGCCATCGGGATCAAACCATAATTGCCCAGCCGAATCCAAGACGATAAACCAATGATCATATTCTTGAGATCTACCGCCGTCTGGCTGTACAGATAAATAAACATCTGTCCAGGCGACAGGGACAACATCAGTCATAACTGGCTGAGATTCGTTATCTATTGAAAAATAGGGGGAATCTTGACCGATAGCAGGGAAGTTAAATGAACTGTGATACCATTCACCGCTATGAAGGTTGTCATACAAAGCCACAGCTTGAGCTGAATTTGGCATTGGATATCCTGCATTTGGTCGTCCCCAAACTGGCATATCGGAACTGGTTTGCCACGGAAACATACGTGCTGGATATAATGGCAAACCATCACGATCAAAGCCAACTTTGACAAAACGATTCGCAGCAAATGTTGCAGGTTGATTACCTTTTGCAGCTTCTGCTGGTGTCGTTCCAATAAAAACTGAAAAAGTAGTCAATAGCATGAAACAAACAACTAAACAGGAGACTATTTTCCTCATAGCGAGTCCTCCTACAATATAAAGTTTACCAAAAAACTATACACCAAATCGAATTTCAAATCATATTATAGTTTTTATTCTTCGATGCGCAAAAAAAATTCCACTTTATACAATTCTTTGCATCCACTTTTGTTTTCGAAACACCAATAAAACCATGAAAAAGTCGATTAAAACAGAGATTGTAAAGGATATCCAAATCCCATTTAAACCGTAATACACGGGTAAAAAATACACCAAGGGAATTTGTACAACCCATAAAGAAACAGCATTCATATAAAAACTCACCTTCAAATACCCTGTCCCTAGAAGAGGTGCATTGAAGATTGAACTTTGTGAGATAAATATCTGATTGAAAGCAAAAAGAATTAATGGAAACACAGCAGTGTAAACTACTACAGGATCTTTAGAGAAAATTCGAAGAACAGGTTCGGGTAGTAGTAATACGAGGAAGAAAAAACAAGCAGTAAACATAAAACCTGCATATGATGAATATTTTGTAGCTTTAATAGCTCGATCTTTAAAACCTGCGCCAATATTTTGTCCCACAAGAGTCGATGTGGCAAATGATAATCCAGATATTGGCATCATGATGAAATGAGTAATACGACTTACAACAGTGAAAATAGCAACGCTAGTCATACCAAATATTGAGATTCTTTTGATAATGATTGAATTCGCAATGCTCATTAAAATTTGTTGATAACCCTTGGGCAAACCTATTGTCACAATCTTTGCTATAAATTTTCGGTCTGGATGCCAAAAATCTTTCCATCGAAATGATAAAATCGCCTTATCAGAAAGATATACTGCCATTCCACAAACAAATAAGAAAACTTGTGAAATCCCTGCAGAAATAGCAACTCCAACAATTCCTATAGAAGTAAATGGTCCAATGCCAAGTACAAGAATACTGTTTAGTAAGATATTAACGGTGACTTTTCCAATCATCAGATACATTGGAGTCAATGCATCTCCAGCAGCTCTTAAAGCAGTATTAAAAGAAAATCCCATATTTTGCAGAGGGATAACAAAACACATCACCTGTCCGTACGTAACAGCCATCTGCAAAGCTTCTCCTTCTGCACCGATAAGAATCAAAAGAGGTTTAAGAAGGAAAAAACAGGGCAATGTCAATAGCAAAGAACCAAATAGCTTAAGAAAAAGTGTTTGTGCTGTTGCATATCCTGCACTTTTGATATCTCCTTTCCCAAAGCATTGCGATATAATCCCAATGGATCCATTACCAACAATACTATTGAAAAAAGTTAAGTACATTTCTAAAACAGCAAATATTCCGATTGCAGCTTGAGCATTTGTACCAATTGTGCGTAAGAAAAAAATATCGGTTATGCCATTAACGGATTGAAAGATCATGGCCAGCATCGCTGGCCATGATAAATGAAAAAGACATGGTATCAATGGTTTCCATGTTAATCCGGGATTTTTTTTCAAAAGCAACCCTTTTTATTCTGGTTTAAACTCAAATTCACAATACTTGCATTTTAATATGACAGGATTCTTTGAAGTTACATAGAATTCTGAGGTATAGCCTTCTGTATTGGTAATGCATCGAGAATTGACACATGGAACAATTCCTTTGACTTCATCTGGAATTTCAGGTGTGATTTTTTTTACAATTTCGCCATTCTCAATAATGTTGATTGTGATCGTTGGAGCAAGCATTGATAGATATGTTGAAGTTTCTTCATCAAGTCGATAATCCTGGATTTTTACCATATCCTTTTTTTCACATTTAGAAGAAGGCATATTCATAAACACAATCGTAGCCTCTGTTCCAATGTTTTGTTTCTGAAGTAACTCAAAACAACGAATGCCCATTCCAGGTGGAAGGTGATCAATAACTGTTCCGTTATGGATGATATGCATACTCTTCATTAGATTACCTCCAATAGTGTGGCAATTAATGCCATTCGTATAGGAACTCCATTGTAAGCTTGTTCAAAATAAAGAGCTCGGGGATCTAGATCTACTTCAGGCCTTATTTCATCAACTCTTGGTAGCGGGTGCAAAATGATAGCGTCTGGTTTAGCTTCTTTCAAAGTATCATTTCCCATCACATAACTACCACGGTATTTTAGATATTCCATTTCTCCAAGACGCTCTCGTTGTACTCTGGTCATATAGACTACATCAGCAATGCCAATATGTTCGCGAAGATCATGAGAAGGAATTGGATGCACATGGAGATCGTTTTCTAGTTGATGAACAATGTATTCGGGCATTTCCAATCCGGGTGGAGATGTAAAATATAAATTAGCACCAAGTCTACCCAAAGCAATTGCCAATGAATGGGTTGTTCTGCCAAACTTCAGATCTCCCGAAATCATGACATTTAAACCCGAAAATGCTTTTTTTACTTTCAGAATCGTGTATAAATCTAAAAGACACTGCGTTGGATGCTGATGACCCCCATCTCCTGCATTAATGATAGGAACATGAGAATACAATGTTGCAACTCGCGCAGACCCCTCATGAGGATGTCGTAAAGTTATTACATCAGAATACCCTGCTACAGTACGAATAGTATCAGCTAGGCTTTCTCCTTTTGATACAGAAGAACCCGAAGCGTCAGAAAAACCTAATACTTTTCCTCCTAATCGAAGCATCGCACATTCAAAAGACAATCTTGTACGAGTAGAAGGTTCGTAGAATAAGGTTGCTAAGATTTTTCCTTTGCAGATATCGCAGGGTTCTTTTTTGTGAAGAATTTCTTCCATAGACTTTGCGATTGCAAAAAGATCAAACAGCTGTTTTTCAGTTAAATCACTGATGTTAATGAATGATTTCAAAGATTCTGCCATAATTCCTCCTCATTCGTTCTCACGAATTCGTGAAATTTGTTTCCTATATTTTACATTTCATTTAAGTATTTAAAATCATTAGTATGAAAAAATTGAAAAAAATCTCTCCAAAAGTACTATGCATTTCTCACTCATATTCAGATTTTGATTCGATTGCATCAACCATTGCAGCATCAAAAATGTTTCCTGAGGCTGTACCGGTCTTACAGTCTTCTGTTGAGGATGAGGTGCAAAGATTTCTAGCAATTTATCGAGATTTTTCTCCTTTGTCCCAATACAAGATATTTCTTTTGAAAACGTTGAGAAAGTCATTTTAACAGATACTCAAAACACGGAAAAAATAAAGGAACTCCACAAAGAACTGCAAAAAAGAAAGATAAAAATCGAGTGCTTCGACCACCATCCAATCGAGGAAAATCCATATATTAACACACTGCATTTAAAGCATTATGGTTCTGTGATGACCCTAATGTACGAAAAACTCAAACGGTTGAAGATTAGCTTTAACTCAATTGAAGCTACACTTTTCATTATTGGTATCTATGAAGATACCGGTTCCCTTACTTTTCCATCTACAACCCCAAAAGATCTTGAAGCTGCTGCTTTTTTCCTACGCAATGGAGCGAAACTCAACATCATCTCAGAGTTCATTTTCCCTCCTCTTGGTGAAAGACAAAAAAAAGTATTCTCAATGCTACTTGAATCTGCATCTATCTATTCAATAAAAGGTGTTCAAGTGGCAATATCAGGGGTTTATTACCCTCAATATGTAAACGGTATCTCTTTTCTTGCGCATAGACTTTTAGACTCTATGGATGTAGATGTGCTTTTTGTTATTGTAAAAATGAAAAACAAAACCGTTATTGTAGCAAGATCAGAGGATGAGCACATCATTCACGTTGGGAACATTATGGAACAATTGGGAGGTGGAGGCCATCCCCAGGCTGGTTCTGCGTTTATTAACGATGACAAAAAAAGTTTAAATGAGTGGACACTCTATCTGCTTCAACTTGCAAAGAAAAAATCACAAATCAGCAAACTTGTTCGAGATTTCATGAGCTCTCCCGTCAAAACAATAGAGGATGGTGCTATCGCTGAAGAAGCACTGCGTATTATGCTTCGATATGGGCATACAGGACTTCCTGTAGTGAATGAAAACAAAAAACTCATTGGAATCATTTCTAGAAAAGATATTGAGAGAATATCGGACGAAAAACTATTAAAAAGACCTGTCAAAGCTTATATGACGAAGAATGTGGTTTGGATATCACCGGAAACTTCACTAAAGGAAGCAGAAAAACTTATTGTTAATAAGGATATTGGGCGTTTACCCGTAATATTTGACCAGAACATCGTCGGAATTTTAACAAGATCCGACCTTCTTCGGGCTCTATACGGAATATCCAAAACCACTAATCTACCCTCCAAGCAATACATCTCGCTTCCAAGTCGTACTCAAATGAATCAATGGTTTGAGTCATATTTCCCACAAGAACACTTAAGAATCATTCGTCAAATTGGAAAAGTTGCAAATTCTCATCAACAAAGAGCCTTTTTAGTTGGAGGATGTGTTAGAGATCTGCTTTTAAAACATTCTTGCAAAGATTACGATTTCCTTGTTGAAGGAGATGCAATTGCTTTAGCAGAAGACTTACAAGCTCTTTTTTCATGTAAACTAATTAAAAATCCCAATTTTCACACCGCAAAGCTCATATTCAAAGATACAGACATGGATTTAGCAAGCACCCGTACAGAGTATTATGAATATCCAGCTGCTCTACCTACTGTAACGAGCGGTTCTCTTAGAGAAGATTTGCTGCGAAGGGATTTTAGTATTAACTGTTTAGCCATCAGCTTAGAGCCAAAACGATTCGGGACACTGCTTGATTATTACCACGGCTACGACGACTTAAAGCATAAAAAAATTCGTATTCTACACAACTTAAGTTTTCTTGAGGATCCCTCAAGGATCTTTAGAGCTATTGTTTATGCCCTTCGATATAACTTTGCTATCGAGGATCAAACCAAGGAATTTGCAATTCAAGCGATGAAAACGGGGTTGTTTAAAAATACATCCCGC
Source organism: Caldisericia bacterium (assembly GCA_040767255.1). Classification (GTDB taxonomy): domain Bacteria; phylum Caldisericota; class Caldisericia; order UBA6126; family UBA6126; genus JAGLCW01. The sequence continues at coordinate 16,156 of JAXGOZ010000018.1, read as the reverse complement.
TTCCGAATACTATCCAGTTTCGTCGATCTTTTAAACGAACCCATTGATATGGTGAAAGCCTTTCAAATGATGAAAGAGCTTAATGCTCTTCAAATCATATCGGAAGAAATTGTAGTGGGGGATCTTCAAAAATTTGCATTGAATAGAAGCTCAAAAGTATTAGGTGACTATTATAAGGGTCCAAAATGGATTTTGTTTGTAGCTATTATAACAATCTCCCTGCCTCTTGGGTCTACTCTCGAAATATGTAGTCGTTTGCGAATGAGTAATAAATACACGATGATGCTACAGAGAATCCACCAGTTCTTTCCATATCTTAATCGAGAACTCCCTTCGGTTCGGCAAAATTCTCATTTATACAAAACACTCAAACAGTTTTCTTGTAATGAACTGGGCATATTGCTTTGTCTACTAACTATTCATGCCAGAAAAAAGATTCTTCATTACTTCGCCATAACCAGGAATGCTTCCTTGAAGTTAAGCGCTTCTGAGATTAAACAGCGAACAGGGCTAGAAAAAAAAGCACTAGGACAATGCATTGAAAAACTGAAAATGCTAAAATTAGATGCAGAAATTTTGACCGAAGAAGATGAAATTCGATATATTGAAGAAAATTATGCAAGATAAAGGAGCATTTGATTGACCAAAAACAGGCTAATTTCACGTTACATATTGTGTGTACTTATTCTTGGATGGGGATATGTTTTAGCAAAACCAAACTATCCATTCTCTGCAGAATGGTTCATTACAATAGGTTTTTCTCTACTATTTGGAATCATAGGAATCATGTTGCAGCGATCCGTGCAGGATTATTTTGCAAAAAAAGCGGGGGATGTAAGCTTAACCATTCAAGCAACTACCTTTACGCACCTATTTCGAAGTGTAGACGTAATTGGTCTTCTCTGTTTTCCTATATTTGGGATTGGATGGGGAAATCCTACAAACTCACCCAAAGCTCTAACGGGCAGTAAAACAGGACAACGTATTTGGATCCTTCTTAGTGGCTCTATTACTAATCTTCTGCTTGCAATCATTTTACAATTTTTGATATACCCACTAGAGTCTTTTGCTTTGCCTTTTGCTGGCTATATTGCCCTTTTTTCGAAAATTAACATCTACCTTTTCTTCCTCTCCCTTTTTCCTATCCCACCACTTAACGGATGGCTAATATGGAAAGCAATACGAAAAGAAAGAGTGAAAATAGACAAGGAAAGTTTTTTTGGGGAAATTATTCTAGTAATATCGATGATCACATATATCATCCCCTGGATTGTTGAGCATCTATCCAGGGGATTTCTGTACTGGATCTAAATCAGATCCTATATTTTATAACCAATTGTTCGCAAGAATTGCTTTCTCTGTTCAATATCTTCTTCTGTTTCAATTCCTAAGGGAGAAGCTCCATCAATCACTCCAACAATTCCTTTGCCTTGTTTGGTCTCCACCACAAGAACCTGTGTTGGATTGGCAGTAGCACAAAATATTCTGCAAACTTCGGGGACCTGCTTGATTCGATTCAAAACATGAATGGGGAATACACCATCGATGAATACAATAAAACTATGACCAGCTGCTATTAAAGATGCATTGCGTTGTGCTAATTCAATGAGAGCATCATCGTTACCCGAATAACGGATTAAACGCTTGCCTGAGGCTTCGCAAAAGGCAATACCAAAATGAATTCCGGGACAGCTCTGAATAAGTGTTTCATGAAGATCCTCTACAGTTTTTATAAAATGTGATTGTCCAAGAATGAAGTTTAATTCATCGGGTTTATGTATTGGTATGATGGAGATTTCCATTAAATCATCCTTTTGTACTCTCTGCCGAATATAACAAAATCTTCGAAATCAACTCGTTCGTCTTGATTAAAATCACAATCATCATTAAAGGCTTCGTCACCTTTTTTAGTCAGATAATGCTCTTTAAAGATTCGCCAATCGTATAAGTCAACGACATCATCATTGTTTAAATCGCAAAGGAGGAAGTTGTAGTCTTTGGATATCGTAAAAGAACCACCTCGATAGCGTAATCTGGCTTTACTACCATCGGCATAAATCAAAAGGCAATTATACAAATCAATGTCATTCTTCCTGTATCAAGAGGTTCAAAAGATAAAGAAGAAATTTTTACATGTTTACCGCTAATTCCTTCTTCTTGGTCTCTCTGTGCGTATCTATACAGGAAACAATACCATATCCATCTTTGGCATCTTGAATATCTTCAATAATCTCAACATCAGCCCCATCAGAACTAAAGAAGCCAGCATCTATAGCTCCATTACACATTAATTTGTCACCATTGAAAGTAAACTCAAATTCCAGACCAACTACATTTTCTGCTTCTTCAAGAATGAGATCAACAGTAAATTCTTTTCCAGGCATCAGTAGTCTCTGAGCAGAAACAATCAGATTGCCAGGTTCAGGTACAATTGATTTTACAACATTTATTTTTTGGTTTGAGTAGTAGGCTTCTTGATAATGCTGGAATGAGCCTCCGGCATACTTCCAATTTGCTGTACGTATTTCAATATGATACTTCCCTTTGGCTAAGATGAATTCGCCCGACGCATCTTTACCATTCCAATTGATCTGATAATCACCAATGAGTAGATTTGAAAGGTTGGCAATAGTTCCCCAGGTTTCACCATACTCATCTACGATATCAATGGTGATATTGCCATAATTGGAATATGCGCAACCGCCAGAGAAACCTTCATAATTTTGTTCAACACCGGAATTTAATGAAAACTTGATAAGAATATTCTCGGTTGATTCTTCTTCAGTAAAAATGAGTTCTTCCGGAACAATGCGGATATCAGAAAGGGCTTGGACCTCGGCATTTGGTGGATCACGGTAAACAATAAAGGGTATGTGTAACTCATTAACATGGATTACCCCTTCATATCTAGGTTTAACCATCGCTTCAAAATCACAGTCAAATTCTACTTGAATGGATCCTTTTTCTTGCTTACCCAAAGAAAGGGTATCGGTGTCAATTTTGATGTCAATAGGATTTGTTTCTCCAGGTAACAAGTAAACTTCTGGATGAATCTTGTATTGCATACTTGTATTTTTGGCGTTTGTGATTTCAATATCAAAAGGTTTGGTTGAATCAGCTTGATAAGGCAGGACTTCATTCTTTTTAACAACAAACGCTTGGGGGTGAATAAATGCGGAAGTATCGGCTGCTTTATCAATACGAGCCTGTCCTGCTCCTTGAAGAGTGAAAGTCACCGGTAAACCGTTGGATTCATTCATTAAAATGTCAGCTGTGTTCATAAAGGCAGATTTTATTTCATTATGTGTCCACTCAGGACGTAAATCTTTCAGAAGAGCTACCAGTCCTGCCATCACGGGTGATGCCATTGAAGTACCACTATTGGGGGCATATGAATTCCTGGGTACAGTGGAAACAATGTTGGTACCAGGGGTAGCAATTTCGGGCTTAAACCAACCGTCTGAACCTGAACCTTGGGAGCTAAAGGTAGACATAATTGTTCCAGCACCTTGAGAAAAATCAAAACTAACGTAATCTTTATTACTCAGCAACCATTGACCATCGTCATAGGAAATCATGCAGGTTGGTATAAAATCAATAGTTGATGGATCTTCATCCTGCGTAGCAATTGCAGGTGATATGGATTGTTCGCCTTTATAATTATAAACAATTAGGGCAACGGCTCCGGCATCACGGACGTTGTCCATTTTTTCTCGGAATGTCATTTGAGAATTCTTAGGTCCGCGTTGTAAAATGGCTATTTTACCATGTACTTCATCGGGAATAGTTTCTGGTTTACCATAACCGCAGTCTACCAATTCAAGATTTGAGTGTTGGTTTGTAAAATTTGGAGAATATTGTGCCAACTTTGAAGTTATTCTTCGTTTTTCGCCATTCGCAGAAGCATAAAAACTAAGTTCAGAGCGATCATCTGTTGCAGCTACGCTAAGGCAAACATCGATGGTGCTAGGAGAGCCAATCGCATACTTCTGCTTTTTCCCTCGAGACCCTTCGTTACTAGCAGCGACAACAACCATTACGCCAGTTTTATTTGCATTTCGGATGCTATCAGCATAATATCCGTTTGATGTAGCAGGTTCTCCACTTTCATGACCTAATGACATATTGATTACATCGCATTTATCTTTGATCGACTGTTCAACCGCTTTGATAATATTCTGTGAATTTGCCCCAGGAGATGAAGAAGAAAAAACTTTATAGATATACAAAAAGGTATCAGGAGCAATACCAATATTGAATTTGTTTTTTTCTGATTTTCCCCCAATAATCCCTGCAACGTGGGTTCCATGTCCAACTCTATCATTAAAGTCGGGATCATTATCACCGTAATCATACCCACCTTTTACTCGTTTCTGAAAATCCTCGTGCGTCGTATCTAAGCCAGTGTCAATAACACCTACTTTAACTTCAGTTCCTTTGACACCGATATTAGCGCCTATTCCTTTCCAGGCATCAATAGCATGCGTCGTTTGTGCTGCGGTATAACGAGTAGGGTAAAACTGAACTTCATTGGACCATATTTTGGACACTTCAGGTAAAGCTGCTAATCGATAGATATCGGTACCTTTCACTTTTAAAGCAAGCGAATTCGCAATAATGGTACAGTTTTTCTCTTCATTTTGGTAGCTAATACCCTTACGATCAAGAGATGACAAGAAGTCATTTTGTTGAGATACAATTGCTGGTTCAAGAGAAAGATCCAAAGTAAAATCTTGATGGATTTGATAAAATGCACTCATGGGAGAATACTGACTACTTTGCTGAACCAAACAGGGTTGGGACAATTCAACAATTACAGGTACCAAAGAGGGGTCATTTTGTTGTTGAACAACCGCCTGATCAATGAATACATCTCCATTTTTCTCAGTACCATACATTGTTCCTTGTACAGGGGCAATTGATAATGCAGTAATACAAATTGCAACGAATAGGGAAAAAAACACATTCTTCATACATACCACCTAATTTTGAACATATTCAGATCCTAGAATAATCAAATCTTCTATTTGAATTCGATGATCTTGGTTAAAGTCACATAGTTCATTGTAATTCTCATCGCCATAATAGCTATCAAAGTATTTTTGAAACTCTATAAAATCGTATTTATCCACAACTCGATCTTCGTTTAAATCACACAATAAGTAATTCGTTCTTCTTGTTCCTTTTATCTCCGGATAAAAAGCTTTTAGTCGACCCGATTCAACGCTTTGTTGATAAACATAGCCTTCTTTGAAATCAAACAGAAGAGGTTTTCCACTCTCCTTCAGGGTGAAGCGAAGGGTGACAATATGTAGAAACTCACCACTCCAGTTCGCATCTTCCTGGAGAATACTAAACTGGATGATTCCATGATCAATATCATGATCAACAACAAACTGATCTTCCTCGCATGGCGTTATGTCATGACCATAGGTAACTCCTTGGAAGTCCAGAGCAGCAGCATCATATCGATAAGTAAAACTTATACCATTCAGCTGGTCTGCTTCTTCTAGGAGAAGTTTCATGTCTATGGTCTCATCAATATGGTACAATCGTTTTGCTGAAATAATGATATTTTCAGGCAAAGGGACAGGGGAATGTTGAACTTCAAAATGTACTTTATCCTTGTCCTTCGACATAGAGTCATACGATATTTCTCGAACCAGTTCTCCGTTTTTGTAGACAAAACCGTCTAAAGTAATTTTAATGTAAAATTTTCCATCAAATAAGCGGAAAGCTCCTGTTCTAGTTTTACCAGACCATTCAAAATAATAGTAATCTCCAGCTAATAGTGAGGAGGGGGTATCAATAAGAGCCCATTCCTGTCCAGATTCATCCACTAAAGAAACCATGACATTAGCAAAATTGTTGTAATTCGTCTCCCCTTCAATACTTTGCTCTGTACCTGAGTGTAAATAGAAACCAATTTTCAATGGTTCCACAGAATCACTAGAATAATCCCACTCCTTAGGTTCAACGAGTAGATTGGTTATAGGAGAATCAATGCTTTGAATACCTTGTGGATACACAATAAAGGGTATATGTAATTTTTGATCGAATAATTCATCCTGAAGCCATATTAATCCGTCATAATGGTCTCTTAGAGATGTGTTTTCGTCGATTACAAACCGGACGGCAAAGCTTTCTTTTTCACCGGGTTCTAGTGTGATCAGCTCTTTATCAAATGTTACAGTAAAGGGAAATTTTTCTTCAGGCAAAAGAGAAAAGATTTCAGTTGACAATTGAAATGTGACAGTTTGATCTGAGTTGCTGTGGACAGTGAATGACACAGGCTCATTACCAGATACTCCCTGGGGTTGAACAATAGAGGGTTGAACAACACAAGCTTGTGGTTCAATAAAGGCAGGAGTACGTAATGCATTCTCTAGACGAGCTTCTCCTGCACCCTGCATAGAAAGTGCAATTGGATGATTCGTCAAAGGATTAATAAGAATTTCAGCAGTATTCATAAATGCTGATTTCATTTGCATCAAATTCCACTGAGGATGTACTTCTTTCATAATTGCACTGAGCCCAGTAACCACAGGGGCTGACATAGATGTCCCCCCGGCTTTCGCATATGTATTTTGAGGAAAACAGGATAGTATTGCTGTTCCGGGTGCAGTGATTTCTGGTTTAAAAAAGCCATCTACTGTTGGACCAGAAGAAGAAAATGTGGCAATAGTCATCTGTCTTCCTTCTTTGAGTCGCATTTCGAATTCCTCTTCAATATGATCTAGAATCCAATGACCATCAATTTTTGAAATCATGCATACAGGAATGGGGTCAATTTCTTCAATCGTCTCATCTCCCATGGTAAGTGCAGGAGTAATCAATCCAGCACTATGGTTGTATAATATGACAGCAACAGCTCCTTTTTCTTTAGCGTTGTCCATTTTTTCGCGGAACGTCATCCCACCTCTTTCGATAAGAGCAATATTGCCTTGAACAGTATCTGGAATATCTTCTTTTTTTCCAAGTCCGCAGGGAATAATGGATTGCTGTAGAATATCGTTCGTAAAAGGTTCGCAGTGAGGAGACAGAGTAAAGTTCATACTTCTTTCTTCTCCGTCGTAAGAGACCAGGAAAGTTTCAAAAGGTCTATCGTTAGAAGCAGCTACGCTTAAAAACTCATAGGTACTGGCGGGAGAACCGGCAGAAAAGTTAAGCTTCCTTCCTCTAGTTCCATCATTTCCTGCAGAAGCAACAACAAAGAATGCTCCACTTTCAATTGCTTCTTTAATATTTTCTGTAAGTGATGTGTAATAGGAAGAGCCTTTTGCAGAACCTCCACTATGTCCAAGAGACATATTGATAATGTCACATTCATCGGTAAAAGCTCGATCAATAGCTGCTAAAATATTTCTAGCACCAGTGGCTTGTTTAGAAAAAACTTTGTAAATACAAAATTCTACTGCTGGAGCCATCCCCATAGAGTTATCATGGATCCAGGAGTTTCCTCCAACAATTCCAGCAACATGGGTTCCGTGACCATATCCATGCATACCAGCAGGAAGATCATCATGCCAATCTGAATCTCCATCGGCAAAGTCTTCGCCGGCGTAAACACGGGATTGTTTTACGTATCCATCTTCATCAATACTATTTGCATCCGCTAAGTCAAGGCTGAAATCTTGATGCGTTCTATCAAGACCCGAGTCAAGAATACCAACTCGAATGTTTTTCCCCGTATATTGATATTCTTCGCGTAGTTTTTCAACTTGTGTAGTATAAGCAGCAATAGATCGATTTGGATAATATTGAATTCGATTGTCAAAAATATATTTTACAGAAGAATCTTTAATGATCTGTTGCAAATCAATTCCACGAATTTGTCCAACAATTGCATTCATCACGTGTGTAATGTGGTGATCTACGTAAATGCCAACACCTTTCTTCTGCCATTTTTGTATAGAAAAAAGTTGATTGGCTTGCAAGGCATTTTCATACTCTTTTGCTATCTCGGCTTCAGTTTGAAACATCGAAGAGACATGAAAAAAATCACGTATATATCGATAAGAACAAGGTTCTTGAAATTCTATCACGACTGGAATAAGTTGAGTAGTGGAACAAACATCGGAATAAAAAGACGAACTTATTCGTTCAGTGTTTCCTTTTACAGTTGTCGGGAAAATACCAGCCAAAAAAACAAACACAACCAAAACCATAGAAAATATGGTTTGTTTTTTCATTATGGGCTCCTTTTTTTAAAAGAGTATACAACTAGTATACCCATCATTGTAGTGAAGTGTTACAATTTTCTTTCAAAAAGAACTTTTTTACTATCCATGATGAGTTTTAGCATATGCTTATCGTATTGAACTATGGAAGAATCAAGAACTTCTTCACATGAAAGCAAGAGAATTTGCAGTTTGATCATGATTTGTGGATCCCACTTTTGTGCAAGTTCGTAAATGATTGTTACCTGGTCTACATTTTTGATTTTTTCAGAACGGTTAAACGAGCAACAGAGGATATCTTCTATCAATGATTGAGCTTCTAATAAAAAATGTAACATTTCTTTTTTTTCCATTTTCTTGGGAATTTCTGGAATAACATCTTCTTCGGATAACAGTAAAATAAATTTTTTGCAGTATTCGTTTCGTTTGGCAAAAAACTCTGGATCTACTAATTGAAAAGCTCTATGAGCATTCCCATTGGATAGAGATGAAAGTAAATGGAGAAAATCCGAATCTGGCATCTGGTTGGTAGACTCTAAAATGGCTTTCATCTCTTCGTTTGAATAAGGTTTGAAACGAAATGAGATAGATCGAGATCGAATCGTGCTTAAAATTTTATCAGGCTTACTCGTTTCTAAAATGAAACATGTCGATTGGTTTGGTTCTTCCAGAATTTTTAAAAGAGCGTTTGCTGCCTCTAATGTCATCGCATCCGCTTCGTATAGGACAATCAATTTTTTCTTTCCATAGACTGGATGCAGAAATGCATCTTGCTGAAGAGTACGCACCTGTTGGATTTTTAACAAGCCCTTTTCTTTGTTGTACTCCTTAAAATCGGGAGGAGTATCCAGATGGAAACTTTTACAACTACTACAAATTCCGCAGGAAAAATCTGATGAAGATTCACATAAGAAATCTTGTGCAAAGGCTTTAAGAAAATAACTTTTCCCCGAACCAGGTGGACCTGAAAACAGGAGGGTATTCGTTTGCGGCTTTTTTTGTAAATAACGTAGCAATGATTCTTTTAAATCATAATGCCCAATGGTTACGTTTTTTAAACCCATTAAAACTTTTTGTAATCATCCAAATTAATGATGTAGACTTGAGCTCCACCGACTGTTACTTTAACAGGCAGAGTATACCCAGGACTTCCTTCAAGAATGTTCAAGGGAAGGTTCTCTACAAAACGCTGTCTACTCTTACAGTTTTTCTTAATGATTTCAAGATATTTGTCGACACACTTTTCTTCAACAGCAGAGAGTAGAATGGTATTGTGTACTTCCAAAAATCCACCCATACTCCGAAGCTTAGTCACTTTAAAACCATCATTCAGTAAAATGTCAACAACGTTTTTTGTATCTTCTTCTTGAATGATTGAGATCAATAGCTTCATTACTTGTCTCCTTTTATACATTGTACCAAAATATTCTGAATATTGGAGAATACAATTTGAGGTTGCGCAGTACCATCAATTACTTGGTACAACTGTGGATTCTTTTGAATTCTTTCATAATAACGTTCTCGGACAGAATGTAAAAATTTTTGATTTTCAAAACACTCTACGAAACCTCTTTGATGAACTCTTTCAATAGCTACATCCACGGGTACATCTAAAAATAATGTTACATCTGGTTTACATGTTTCCAAGATTATTTTTTCATGAAATGAAAAAACTTCTTTTAACGAATCTGTTGTAGCTTGGTATGCAAATGTAGAATCTAAAAAGCGGTCGCAAATCACATGTATGCCTTTTCTTAGATATCCAATAATCTCCTCAACGTGATGCAGGCGATCAGCAGTGAATAGCAACAATTGCACCAGGGGAGAATATTGGTTCTGGTTTTCTTTAAGTGATGCGTTAATTACTTCACCAATCATTGAATTTGTTGGCTCTTTTGTAGTCCACAAAGGAATTTTCTCTTGTTCCAACCACTGTTGTATCCATTGTATTTGTGTTGTTTTACCGCAACCATCAATACCTTCTATAACAATAAAAATCCCAGATCTTGGAGTATGACTATTTTGTAAAAACATATACAGGAATAATCTTGTTGCCAAGGATCCCATTTGAAGCATCGCGCAAAATAACTTGCACCATGTTTTCTCCTGGCATTTGAGGTATAAAAGTGTAACGATAGGGATACTCATTTAAAATAGCAACCAAAGAACCATTTATATAGAACTCGATGCTGTTCCCCTGAGGATCCCACACTGAAAACTCAACAGAGATAGGTGTATTAGTTTGTACTACTTGAGAAGAAAAACTAATAGAAAAATCTCCAGTGTCTGAAATAAAAGGTTTTTGAAAGGAATGACTTGGTTCTACTGGTTTTTCATTATCTACAGGTGGTTCTTTTGGGGTAGGGGAAGGTTGTTGGTTACTATCTTGTTTGGAATTAGGATCTTCTTTCAATGGATCTTTCTTACTGTCTTTTGAAGGATCTTCTTTTTCCTTTTCGTTGTCTTTTTCATCTTCCTTTTCTTCTTCAGTTACATGCTGCTTATTACAGATTAAGGGATAAAGTCCATTTATGCGAGTTTCCCAATGATAGGGGCAGGTGCTGTTTGCTCTTCTACCCGTTTCATTGCAAATTTTAATCGATACTATTCCTTCTGGTTTTTCCCATGGCTCATTACGAAATGAAATTGGAAAGGATGGATCATAAATAGTTTGGATCACTTTTTTAAAAATATGTCCAGCAAAATCAGAACCGTAGTTTCGAATATACGAAAGATCAACTTCTTTTGAATCGGAACCAACATATGTAGCAATAGAAATGCCTTTTGTGAAACCTACAAACCACCCATCTTTATAATTCTCAGTAGTCCCGGTTTTTCCTGCCATATGAATACCTGGTACTCGGATAGAAGACGCTGTACCACCAGGCGATATGGGTTTTTGAAGAAGCTGCGTCATAATCCATGCAGCTTGAGGAGAAACAGCTTGGTTTGCATTTGTTTGATGGACAATGATGGGATCAACATTACCAGATTTAACAATTTTTAAAATGCCTACAGGGTCGACGTGTTTTCCGTTGTTTGCAATTGTCCCAAAAGAAGACGCCATATCAATTGGACGAACATCAACAGATCCAAGAGTGATGGAAGGAACTGCTAAGAGGTCGGTTTTTATACCCATGTTTTTGGCAACCTCGACTATGGTATTCAAACCAGTTTCCATAGCAACTTTAACGGCGACAATATTGGAAGAAATCTGAATGGCTCGTTCAATTGACATCGCTCCAAAATAACTACCTGACCATTCTTTAGGTTTCCATCCATCAATGTTAATGTATTCACTCACTCTTCGACTCTCTGGTGCTACAATACCTCGATCAATGGCAGCAGTATAGGTGAATACCTTGAAACTGGAACCAGGTTGTCTAGATGCTAAACATCGGTTGTAATTGGTGTTTTCGTAATCTCGACCTCCGACCATTGCCAAGATTTCTCCTGTTTGAGGATCTATAGCAACAACAGCACCTTGGGGTTGAATTACATTTAATGAGTCATATCGTTCTTTTGGCAATACACCGCTTGCCTCACCTTCCGCAAATACCTGTTGCATTGCATCGTAGCATGCCTTTTGGACAGGTTGAGAAATTGTTGTATATATTTTTAGACCACCTTTGTACAACTCATCAGCAGACAATTGGTCTATAACATACTCTTCAACGTAGTCGATAAAGTAATCGAGTCCGTTTTCAATAGTAATGTCGTTATTTTTTATGCTTATACCTTCGAAGACAGAAATCTTTTTTTGATATGCATGATCTGCTTCTTCTTGTGTAATAAAATCATTGGCTACCATTTTTTGAAGGACAACTTTTTGACGAAGTTTTACCTGATCGAAAGAGTTATAGATGTTCAATGTGGAAGGTGAGGGAAGAACTGCAGCTAATATTGAAGATTGAGCGATATCAAGATCAGACGCATTTGCATTGAAATATTTTCTTGCAGCAGTTTCAACACCGTAACAGCCTTCTCCGAAATAGCACTGATTCAAATACATTTCTAAAATTTCTGATTTTTTATATACAGATTCGATTCTCAATGACAAGATCATTTCTTTGAGTTTTCTTGTAAATGTTTTTTCCTGACCTAAAAAAACATTTCTAGCTAACTGTTGGGTTATTGTTGAGCCACCCTCCGATAAATCACCCGAAAGAAAATTCACATATATAGCTCGGAGAACAGCTCGAAGATCAACTCCTTCGTGTAGAAAAAACCTTTCGTCCTCAGAAGCAACAACAGCGTTTTGTGCAGCTTTGGATATGTCTTTCAGTGGAACATATAGTCTTTGTTCTGTAATGTATAAAACTTTAATTAAATTTCCGTCCCGATCATATACACTGGATGATTCTTCTCGGGTGATAACAATGTCCTCTGATTTTGGAAGTTCTTTAGCATACTGATCATAAATTCTTACAAAGAGAATAGCAGACGCTACAATTGCAATACAAAAAAAAGACAAAAAGACAATAAAAATCGTGTGAAGCACATTACCGTTTTTCTTGGTTAGTTTATGGTAAGAATTATTCTGGTATATCCACATTGACATTCAATTGATACAAAAATGTTTCTTGATCTCGAAGAATCACAATGATTTTGTTTTCTCCTGCTTGTTCTGGAATCCATTCGTAAAACCAAGGTTCTTCAGAAAGAATAACTTCCCTTCGGTTATTGATATAGATTTCGATTCGATTGCCTAATTCCTCGTTAATTTTAAAGTGCATTTCAACAGGTTTTCCCACTTGATATGTTTTATTCTCTTCCAGAATACCCGAAAACATTTCCAGCTCAAGGGGTACTTTGCAACAGTCACAAACATCTTTTGGTTCTGTACCTTTCAGGAATCTTTTCTCTATAGGGTTTTTACACCACTCACCTGCTAATTTTCCTGACAATGGGCATATATTGACTACTACAAATTGTTCTTGATGCACATTGCAATAGTACGAGGGTAAATAACCTTGCCTGTAACGACTTTCAATACGCAAGTCTTCAGGACAAAAATTGTTTGCTAGCAAGCCTGAGGTTTTACAGAGCATTGCCCCGACAATTTCTTCGTTTGTATTCTTGAATGGAGTCTTTTCTAAGTAAATTGTAGAATCCCAATTTGAAGAAGATTGGGCTTTGTATAATTGATTGAGAAATTCCTTCACCATAGGAGCTGCAAAAGAAGATCCCCAAATGCGAGCATTTGGTACTTTGACATCAGCACTATCGCGACCAACCCAAGCACAAGCGACAATATCAGGAGTGTAACCGGTAAACCAACCACTTAAAAAATCCTCAGCAGTTCCAGTTTTTCCAGCGGCATCAAAAGGAACAGCAGGTCCAGCAGTATTGTAAAAAACAGATTGAAACAAATCGTTCATCAAAATTGAAGTGCTTTCATGTATCACACGAATGGGAAACTTTTCGTATGTAAAAAGAGTACGATCGTTGTGGGTTGTTATCTTGGTAATACTAATTGGGTCGGTGCGCAAACCTTCATTTGCTAAAACTCCAAAGGCTGTGGCCATTTCAATAGGACTAACTTCCAAACTTCCTATCGCCATAGACGGCACTGGTAAAACAGATCGTTGAATACCCATTTTTTCAGCATAATAGGCTACACGAGACCATCCAGACCACTGTGCAACACGAATTGCACAAATATTGGAAGATTTTACCAAAGCCATTCTTGCAGTTAAGGGTCCAAAAAAAGTATCCCCATCTGTCCATTCTTCGGGAACCCATACGCTTTCATTATCTTGCATACGGAATGATTCACTGGTAATGATGGTCCCTGTACCACATACTCCTGATTCAATTGCAGTGGTGTAGTCAAAAAGTTTAAACAAAGAGCCTGGTTGTCGTAATGCAGTGCATCGGTTGAATTTTGTGTTGGCGTAATCGCGACCTCCAACCATTGCTAATATCTCACCAGAATCGGGTTTTAGAACGACAATCTGACCTTGGGGTTGAACAACATTAAATACATCTTTTAGATTTGGGTTAAATTGACTCTTTTTCTCTACTTCAGAAAAAATTTTTTGCATCGCTCCATCGGCAATATCTTGCACGCGGATATCGAGCGTTGTATAAATCTTTAAGCCATCATGCAAAAGAGCCTTTTCCCCTTCAGGAAACAGCTTCTGTACTTCTTCTCTGATATAGTCAACAAAATAATATTTAGACTCTGTTTTTGTTTCTACAGAAAAAGAACCTAAATATACTATTCCGGGTGTTTTTTGAGAATCCTTTGGTATATCCTGTTGAATACCTTTGATATATGCTGCGTTATATTCTTCTTCGGAAATAAAACCGTTACGGAGCATTTTCTCTAGCACAAGATTTCCCCGGTTCATTGCATTTTCAGGATCGTACCATGGAGATCGTAAAGAGGGAGCATCTAAAGTACCTGCAATCATAGCTGCTTCAGCTAATGTTACGTCTCGATTATGCTTCCCAAAAAAATTCCGCGCAGCTGTTTCAACTCCAAAACACCTACCAGAAGGGCTAGGGCCAAAATACTGATAGTTTAAAAAGGATTCTAGGATTTCATCTTTGGTATATTTTTTTTCAAGCTCTAGGGCGAGTAATATCTCTTTAATCTTTCGAACATAAGAAGTTTCCAGACTAAGGAATAAATCCCTGGCAAGTTGCTGAGTAATCGTAGAGCCACCTTGACCAATACCACCTTCTTTAATATTGTAGTAAAAAGCTCTGGCTATTCCTATCAAGTCAAATCCGGTATGACGATAAAAACGTTCATCTTCGGAAGCTACAACAGCTTTTTGAATGTAGGGAGAAATTTCTGAGATGGGGACACTAATGCGATACTCATCTAGTTGAACACTTGCTATGAATCGACCGTGTCGATCAAAGATCTGGGAAGCAACGGGAGGATTTTCAGCAATATCTTTTATGCTTGGTAGAGAGACTTCTAGTCGATTTTTTACAACAAAAAAAGCAACAACTCCCAATACAAACAAGATACCAACAATGATTCCAAACCATTTAAAAAATCTTCTCCACCGAGATTTCTTCTGTTTAACTATATCTTTTCCGTTCGGATTTCTTGTCTCTGGCATACTACTTCCTGTAAAAATTGATTCATTCTTTCTATACTCTCTCGTTGTCCAATCAAGAATAAAGTATCAAAAAGAGGTGGAGAAATCAACTTACCAGTGACAGCAAACCGAATAATTTGTACAGCATCTCTTTTTTTTATTTCCCATTTTGCAAGAAGGTTGTCAAATTTTTCCTCTAGCTGAGAAATCGAATATTCTTCCAGGTTTTGAATAGACTTCAAAAACTGCTCTAAAAAACCAATTAGCTCCGATTTTTTTAATAGTTTCTGTGTATTCTTTTCTGACCAATCAATTTTGTACTGAACAAATGGTTCACAGATATCTTGGATGGATTGAAGTGTTTTCATTTTTGCTTGTGATAAAAGAGCAATTTCTTGAATGGTAGATTCTGGCAGAGCAATACCATTCGTAAAAGGCTTTACCATTTGTAGAAAAGTCTCTTGGGGTAGATTTTGGATGTACCAATGATTCATCCATGTTAGTTTGTTTAGGTCAAACATAGAAGGAGATTTGGATAAGTTTTCAAAACAGGTTTGATCAATCATTTCCTGTATGCTTTGAATCTCCTGATTTGGGTTGTGAGAATTCCCTAAAAGCGCAAAATAATTTACTAATGCATCGGAAAGATAACCTTTTTCTCGGTATGCATTGATAGAAGTATCTCCATGACGCTTACTTAACTTAGAACGATCTTGTCCGATAATTAAGGGCAAATGGGCAAACTGTGGAAGAGGTAGATTCAAAGCTTGATAGATGGCTATCTGTTTTGGAGTATTTGAAACATGATCTTCTCCGCGAATAACATGTGTAATACCCATTTCATAATCATCTACAACAACTGCTAGCTGATAGGTGGGGGATCCATCTTGCCGAGAAATGACAAAATCCGGTATT
>JAXGOZ010000017.1:0-30139 GCA_040767255.1 Caldisericia bacterium | reverse complement strand
TGAAGAAGATCGGATATTTCCTCTACCAAGCTTTGTTGCTTCTGTTCAAATGTACTTCCTTCACCTCGTCCTGCAAAGTGGGAATGATGATCAACAATATGCAGGGTTAAACCCTTATGGGAGATGTCTAGTTTTTGTCGTAGATACTCCCACCGTAAATAACCATATTCATTAGGGAGGATTTTGCGATATTCATCCTTTTTGTCAACTAGATAATAGATCCCATTTACACCACAGCACCATTCTTTTTCAACTCGATGAAGCGGGACAACCATTCCAAGCAATGTTGTAGAACCAAAGGACTCCACAACATGATGACTCATTTTGTGTGGATTGTACTGGGCAGAGATGTAAATAGGGTTTTGAAACAGCAAAACCAACACAAATAAAACAATCCAGAACTTCTTTCGAAATGATAACTCACTCTTCATTAGCCACCTGCATACTTTCTACATCCATCATATTCCTCCTGGGTTAATCGATTTACAAAACCATGATCTGGACTTTCTCCTAACTCTTTCAACACTATCAAATTCATACAGACGAACAGTTTGGTTCAAACCACACCTCGTTACTCATTTTCTAACAGGGGGAAGGATTAACGCCTTCCCCCTGTATACTTAAACCCAGGATTCTCTTTCAACCTTGATGGAAAACTCCAAGAATACAGATTCTTGCTCATATCGATTCCATAGTTTAGAATTATGTGTAAGTTCCTATTGATTTACGTTTCGGAAGCGTATAGAGATTGCAGTTTGTCGATAAAATCTCCTAATTGTTCTACTGACCATCCTGTATCACTATCTATTACAGATCCTTTGCTATCCATAAACAGCATAGACGGATATGCAAAGATTTCATAGGTGTCCTTAAATATGTTTTCTTGGTCGTAGAAAATAGTATACTTGAGTTCTTTTTCATTCACGGAATCAAAATCTACTTCAACATCGTATTGTTCTCTATGCTGCACAATAATTTCGTTGAATGTTTTTTTCTCCATAGAACCCAGTACTAACGAGAAAGCAACATGATATTTTTGTGCTTCAAATTGTAAAGAATTATAGTACTCTAACAAATAATCTGAACAAGTGATATCTTTAACAAGGTACTCGTAAATTGGGCACCATATGAAAACAAAACCTGCAAAATCTTCTGAAAAATCTAGATCTTGTTCATTGATTTGCTTTATTTGTTCTGTTACTTCTGTGAATGAAGATTCTGTGAATGTGGCTTTTGTTTGATTTGTAGTGGAATCATGATTCTTTGGAGCGCAATTCATCATGAAAAATGCTATGAATGGAATTAGAATAACTTTTGTTAATAAATGTTTCACATTCGTACTCCTCTCTATTATATCATCAGAGCTTAACTCTGATGATATAATAATCTTTTGATGAATCGTTTAGTTCGATTTGACATCTTGTGATACTTAGCATTTGACCGGATGAAGTCTCTATTCCGTAAAACAATTTTAAAGCACCACCAGCATTTTTACCACAGCATTCTGCAAAATCCTTTTTCATGAATTCTATTTCTTGGTCAGTATACCCCGCATCTTGCTTCATGCGTTGTATTATATTAACACACTTTTCTTCATCAAAAGTCCCGTTTTCAGTTAAGCAATCCTCACAGATAATGCCTCCGAAAAACCCACACACTTCAATTTTCATATTGATACCTGGTATAATGTAATAATAAGGCACATATTTACCACGTTTTAACATTTTTCCCTCGTACACCGTCCAATCTACATTGGTTGTCAGGTAAGTGAGTCTGTGATAGCTCCTGCTTCTCCTAGAGTGGTAAAGGGATTGCGAATGTTGTTGGCATTGATGGAAGTAAAAAGACCGGTGCGCAGATCATATTGATACAAAACTTGGGGAACACCCGAAGCATCGGTTAGCATAGCCGTATTGCCAAAATTGTCATAATGGAAATAAAGCATGCCTGTAAAGGTAGGTCCAATGCCTCCTCGTTGATCTGTATAATACATCGCCAGAGGTGTGCCCGAAGGATCGGTACAATAGTTTTGTGTAATGTTTCCTGAAGGTGTAATGCATGTAGCCCCTTCAATGCCTTGAGGCCCATATTGAAACGACCAGGTTTCTTGAGGCGATCCATTGACTACTTTGGTCCAATTTGCTACATCTCCTGCAGGGGTATAGGTAAATGTATTTTGTACACTACTGCCTCCATTGGTTTCTGAAATGGTATTGACGCGATCTTGTGCTGTCCATGTCATTGACATGGTCGTACCATTGGGATATTGAATGCTGGAGACTTGTCCTTTGGGGCCCGTGTAAGAATATGTTTCTTGACTTAGATTGGGATAGGTAATGGTATTGACTTGTCCCTCGGGTGTATACGCAATATTGTATGTGCCTTGTCCTGCTATTTGCAGACTATTGGTTCTTCCAGTATTGGCATCATACCCATACGTTACAGTTGGTTTGCCTGTATTGTACGATACAGTATTGATTTTTCCTTTGAGTGTTCCGGTTGTATGGTAGGCAATGGTTGCAATTTCGGCCAGTGTATTCATGCCTCCATCCGTGACCGAATAGTCATATTGCGAAATTTGATGGGTGGTTCCATCTCTTGTGACTTGCCCGGACAGCAGTGTTTGCAATCCACTGTTTTTTACAGTGACATTGTTGTTGTATTTCTGGCTGTATACCTGGGTTAAGTTGGTTCCATTGGGATACGATAGATTGGTCAGTTCATGGGCATTGCTCCAGCCATAGGTGAAGCTTTGTCCGAGTGTAGTGTTTTGCAGTGTCGACAAATAATGACGATTGTCATACGAAAATGAATATGAATCGCCTCCTCCACTTTGCGAAGAAGGAATTCCTAGAAGGCTACTACCACTGTAAGAGAACGTCGTATTATTTTTGGATGTTAAATTGCCAAGAGCATCATACGTATATGTATCGGTTCCTCCATTTTGGGTATGACTGGCTACTTTTTGATCGGGGGTATACGTCCAAGTTTCAATGCCAGCTCCCCCATAATAGGTTAAACTTTGGGGGCGTCCCAGTAAATCCAATAGATACGTTCCCTTTTCGTCGGCTGTAATATCTCCTCGCAGATTGCGAGTATAGTTAATGGTGCCTTGAATAGGATCACTGATTTGCGTTACGCGGCCTACATTGTCATAGGAATAGCTAGTGGTTCTTTCGCCTTCCACTTGAACACTGGTTACTTGACTATTCAAATTGTAGTCATACGTGGTGGTTTTTCCTGCATGATCCGTACCAGTTTCCAATCGTCCAAAATCATCATACACCATGGTAGAAGTTTGTCCAATAGGATTGGTAGCTGTGTATACATTCCCATTGTCATAATATGTGTAAATGGTAGTTTCTCCGCGGCTATTGGTGGTGCTGTATGGATGGGGACGATAGTAGACAGAAGAAACAGACACATTGCCTTGAAAAGGAGGATTCCAGGGCTGGATATACAAGACGGGAGGATTGGCTTGTGTGTTTCCCTGTCCATCTTCATATGCGCTACAATTATCGCATCCTCCTTCTGACGTACTGCATAAATCTGCTCCATTTTCATCCGCAGTATACGAAGAAGTTAATCCAGTCACGCTATTGGCAGTTCCAGAAACCAAATTGAATTGATTGCGTGTAATGACTTGGTTTGAAACAGCGGTTGTACCCCCTTCTCGCAGTACAATCGTACTAGTGTAACCAGCAGGATTGTAGGTATAACTTGTCGTATTGGAGAGAGGATCTGTCACTTGGGTTAGATCGCCTGTGGTAGGACTGTATGTATAACTGGTTGTCTTTGTTCCTCCTGTAGTAGGTTGGGTAAGAGACGTAATTTGTCCATGACTGTTGTATTGCAAAGTAGAGGTTTGATTCAGTGGATCAACAATGCTTGTTGGCAAACAAGGATTGTTATTGTCGGTATACAAAAAAGACGTAGTTGCATCCACTTGATCGGTGACGGTTTCTTCGGTTTCTTCTAGGACCGAATCAATAGAAACAGGAGTAGAGTATGTAAAGGTTTTGATATATTGTCCTGCTGCTCCAGCAGGGGGTGTAATTTGCGTGACATGTCCCACGCTATCGTATGATATAGTAGTGGTATTCCCATAGGAATCTTTACTACTGGTTTGGAATCCTGTGGTTCCATTGTATCCCATTTCAATTTTCAGTGTATCGGTGCCACTACTTTGCTGAATCTTTTCTACTTGTCCAGAACTAGCACCAAAGTAGTATTCAATGGCAATACTTTCTGCATCCGTCACTGTTGTTTTCTTATCATATGGCGAAGATGCAGAAGTATACGCAAAGGTTGTTTGATTGCTGGCTGGGTCTGTCCAGCTGGTTACTTTAAATGGAGAGCTTCCTTCATAGCCAATGGTGTACTCATTTCCTAGAAAGTCATCATGTCCGGTGATTAAATTGTTTCCATCGTAGCTAAAGGAACAAGTCATACTTCTTTCCATCCTTTTCCGACCCCTACATCTATGGATGCATTAAAAGAATTGTGCACCAGCTGTACAGACATCGGAAGTCCTGAGGCGGTAGGAATAGACATTACATCCGCCGTAACCAAATGATTGCCTGTATCTAGATTCACGACCAAATTGGTCCAGGTACTGGTCGCCATGGTAGCTTTTTCATCGCCCCGATCAGGCATCCCAGCATCGCTAGAACCATTCATTAATGTACCTACATACAAAGGACGGGGAAAGAAGAAATGAAACACCTGCTGCATACTTTTGTAAAGACTACTATTTACTAGGGGGGGCTTGGATAGCAGCATAAGTTGATACAGGAACAGAAGCTGTGAACAACGATAACGTAATAACGATGGTAAAAATAGATCGAACAACACGAACACACGAACGGACTGAAACAGAACTCTTACTCATAATTGCGTCTCCACTGGTTTTAAACTTTTGATAAGCTTTCTTAAAAATTCTCACTCTTTATACTCCTTTAAGAGTTTCAAACAGTTTGTTACTAGTACACTAGCGTGATAACGACGGTAGAAGTGTTCACAATACCAACTTCGCTAAACACTAGTCACGAACCCTCATACAGGTCTCCTTTCAGAACCTAAAACAAGTTCATGAAAACAAAAGAAAAACAGCAAAAACGTGGGGCTCTTACAAATAACTATGAGTTTTAGTTCTTGTGAACCACTGTAGGACAATGATGTGAAATTGTCAAGAAAAAAAAGTTACAAAATATAAATGAAGTGACAAGAAGTATGAAAGGTTTAGTCATTAATGCTGAAACAGTAGATTGAATTGGTTTCTGGTTGTTCAACAAAGAACAAATTGTTACAGACAGATAGGTTTTTAAATCCACTGTAAATAGGGGAGGAATAACCCCAGACTACTTCTCCCTGTTGTAAATTCAACAAAACAATATTTCTGGTTTTGTCTGTTAGTAAAAGGTACTGCTCTATGATCGTAGATTCACTATATTCAAAGTTCTCAGTATTTGTGGCATCATCCAAAGCTATATAAGACCAGATCAATTCACCTGTTTCAGGTTCAAATTTCTCAATAACGAAAGTATCAGGATTCTTTTCATAAGAATATCTTCCAATCAAAATGTTGTCATCAAAAGTTCGATAGCAAAATGAAACTTTTTCAGATTTCCAAAGCAATTCTTTGGATCGTGGGTGTACCACATGAATATTGTTTTGGAAATTTGCATAAAAGGGAAGAACAAGGGTATTTTTAGCGACAAAGGGTTGTCCAAAACTACTGATGATCCAGTCTGGTTTGTCCAAAGTACTGGAAGATTGATCATCTTTTTTTAAAGGAGGAACAATATAGGGAAAGACATCTGCTGAAGAATAGGGATATTCCCATAAAATTTTACCAGTGTCTCTTTTTACTGTGCGAAATGGTTCATAGTGGTTGCCAAAGTATCCAATGATCTCATCTGTAGAAACAGCCAATTGAAGTTCGCTTGGAAGAGTATCGATAGGAACATAAAGATCCTGACGATCCCATAAAATCTCACCATTGAATCGATCAATTGCATAACAAGAACTATCCTTGCATGTGAAAAATAAAATGTTATTGGTCAAAAATAGATCGCTTCGTAATTCTCCCTGGGCATGAAACCGCCATAGTTCTGTACCATCTTGAATACGAATTGCAAAAACAACATCATTGGAATTGGCTATGTACAATATACCGTCTACGATGTGGCAATCCAAGATAGGTTTTTTTTGACTCTCCAGAGATTTGGTCCATAAAATTCTTTTATGTTTGTATTGATAGGCTTGAATTTGATATGAACCGTCGTTATGTTCTTCAAGTATAAATAATTTGTCATTGTCCTGGGCTAGGATTTTTTTCCAGGCTTGTGATGTATAGTGAAAAAGTATGTTTCCTGTTTTAACATTAATATCGAACAGATTTCCTTGGGGGTCCAATAACCAAAAATGGTTGTCATTGCAGTGCCAGTTGTATCCCCAAAGATAATTCTTAAATGACAATTTCCAATTCATTCGAACTTCTCTTAGATTTATCCCTGGTTCTACCCATTTTAGTTGATGGATTCCTTCTTCATAATGTCGATCAATCGATAAATTTTCAAATTTGAAAGAATTTTGCGCTATCCTAGGTAAAGCACAGCTTTGCGTGAGTATAGAAAGGGATAAAAAACAGAACATCAGCACTGTTCCTTGTATTATTTTCATCAAATCTTCATCCTTTCGTCCTTTTTAAAATTGATTTTGTATCGATCACATAAAAGGATCATGTGCAACTGATATCATAGCAATATGAAACTTAGGGATTGTGCAATTCTTCGATTGTGATGTCATCAAAATAGGCTTGGGAATTACCCCAGGTTCGAAGCCCAACAGTTCCACTAGTATAGGTATCGTCTTGAGCACTGATCACAGGCTCTCCATTGATATAGGCGGTAAAAGTATCTCCTTGCACCTGTAGAGATACATCGTGAGCATCATACCAAGAATATTCGTCTACATTAACGCGACCAAAGGGACTTTGTTCGTGGCCATTTACCCATTTTCGAAAAAGGAATGCACCGCCGCCATACCCAGGGTCATACTGAAACGTATAACCATTTACACCCTGAGAAGAATCGACATCCGTGCTTCGAAACCATACACCATAACCTTGGCCCTGGGTTAAATGTGCAACATTGATATCAACTGTATAGTTTTCTCCTTCATAGTCGATAAATGCCCTGTTTTCACCTGCTTTTGCATTGTATACTCGACCGTTTTCATCAATAGAAAAACTACCTCTGGTTGTGTTCCATTGATCCATTGACGAAAAATCTTCTTGAAAAACAACTCCACTGGATGGCCAATTTTGCGATGAAGACTCAATTGTATTTTCATATTTTTGAAACACATCTTTTATGGGCTGGTGGAGAGTTGGAAAGATGGCAATAAGAACCAGAACAATGATAACAAAAACAAAGGCATATTCCAGTAGTGTTTGACCCTTTTGCATAGAATGAAACATCTGTAGCATTGTTTGAAGGGCATGTTTAAGTGTGGAATGTTTCATGATGGTTAAATTAGGCGGGTTGAAGGGTAGATAACCATAAACAAAAACTACCGATTAAAACAGGTAACACTGTTAATAACAACGGGACGATGTCTTGAAACCCAAACAGAAAAGTTAATCCTATACTAGTTAGAAAACCTACAATTGATGCTACTTTGGGAAACTGAAAGGAGAGTATCAACACAAGAATCAGAAAAATGCTTGGGATATTCTGCATAATCAAGCCAAAGAAATCTACAAAATCTAATGACATCGTGATAAAGAAAAGAGACACTAGCAAAAAAAGAAGAAACCCTATGTACCACCAGATATTTTTTCCAAAAAAATGCAATCGCATAGTCAGCTCCTTAATAAATATATACAATCAGTATCATACCGCAAAAGGATGGAAAATGGAATAGAAATGGAAAACTGCAATTAACTAACGAAAACCCTATGTGTTCAAGAAGTGTAGAGAACCAATATATTGATGTTATAAAATTATGTAACACAACATATTGTGTTTTTACCTATTGCTTTTTAAATTTTGCATGGTATTTTTAAATGCAAGGAGTACGATATGAAATGCCCATTTTGCAATTCTACTTTACATAAAGTTTTGGACAAACGTGAAACGAAATTAGGTAATTCCATTCGAAGAAGACGCGAGTGTCTTTCGTGTGGAAGGCGTTTTACAACTTTTGAAAGAATTGATTTGGGTAACATCATGGTCGTAAAACGAGATCTATCCAGACAACCATTTGACCGAGATAAGATTAAAACAGGAATCTTAAAGTCAACTGAAAAAAGACCTGTAACCAGTCAACAGATCGAATCTATGCTAGATTCAATAGAATCGACAATCCGAAAAGAGTTTGAAAAAGAAGTTCCTAGTCTGGAGATCGGTAAATTGATCATGAGAGAATTAAAAAATATTGATCCAGTTGCATACATTCGTTTTGCTTCTGTGTATAAAGATTTTCGTGATATTGATGAGTTTGTGAATGAAATTCATGGTTTACAGAACAAAGGAGGGAGTTCTGATGATGGAATTATTTGAAATTTCCAACAATGATGATTTAGACGTAGCATCTATGTCCAATACAGCGTCACTGTATTCTTTTGTACTAGATGGTTTTCGAAAGCGTGATGGCAGCATAGTGCCCTTTCAGATTGATAAAATTACAAATGCAGTTCAAAAAGCATCTGACCATGTTCAGCGAAAGAATATCCCCGGAGCTCCAATACCAGATGCTGAGTTTATTGCACAAAAAGTATTATCAGAATTGAACAATCCCACTTCCATCTATTTTGTCCGAGAAGTTGAAGGCAAGCGGATAGCTAACATCGAAGACATACAAGATTTAGTCGAAATTACTCTAAGCCAAGAGGGATATCCCGAAGCCATGGTTGTCTACAAAGAATACCGGAAACGCAGAGAAACAATCCGTAGACAATTAAAAATCCGAACAAAAGCAAGTCAAGATTCTCGCGATTCTACTGACGCACTGTTATTGGTTGAATCTTCTTCAGAAAACATTGTACACCCTTGGGACAAATCGAGAATTATCCACTCCTTAATGAAGGAAACTTCTTTATCTTACAACGAAGCACATAGTGTAGCAAAAGCTGTAGAAAATAAAGCATTTGCATGGAGAGATTCTGAGATCGGCACAACCTTGATTCGTGAAATGGTAAACAACGAATTAGAAGATCGCGGATATCTTGCCCAGTTAAAAGATTTAGCCCAATTCTCAGTTGCTAAGTCTACGCTAGAAAATATCATGTTTGAGAAATCCGAAGAAAACAGCAATATTAAAAGTAATAATCCTGAAGCAGTTACTCAGACCATAGGCGAGTATATTTTGAAACAATATGCCCTCCGTTATGTCTATGGTCCAGGTCTTTCACGGGCTCATTCGACAGGACGTATTCATATTCACGATCTAGGTTTCCCAGATCGTGTCTATTGCTCCTCTCATTCCATTGAATATATCAAAAAATATGGACTAACAGGATTGGTAAACCTAAATAGTGAATCTAAGCCAGCCAAATCAGCTCAAGTCTTAACGGGACATCTCAACACCTTTATCGCTTCTATGCAGGCCTATTATGCTGGAGCTTTAGGTGTTGCCTATATCAATATTATGTACGCACCTCTTTTGCGGGATTTATCGGATGAAGTCCTCTATCAAAGAGCCCAAGAATTAATCTTCAATGGATCGCAAAACGCTTTTGCCAGAGGAGGACAAACGGTTTTTCTAGATTTTAATATTCACACGGGTGTTCCTTCCTATCTCAAAAAAGTTCCTGCGATTTGCGAAGGTGGAAAGTACAAAATGAGGCTTCCAGACCAAACGGAAGTATTTCTTGATGAAAAGATGATACCTAGCAGCCACCCCAATGGACACAAATGCATGCAATTGTCATACAAAGGTGAAGTTGTCTTGCAAGAAATTGTTGATCCAGATGGAAGTATTGTATATGATGAAAAAATCATGCAGGAAAATCAGAAAAAGGGTTACCAAATCTGCACATATGGCGATTACGAAGATGTAGCAAGAAAATTTGCCTTAGCAATGCTAGATGTCTGGGAAAAAGGCGACAAAAATGGCCGAATCTTTGAATTTCCAAAGTGTGATTTTCATGTTAGTGAGGAATCATTTTCTGATCCAAAGCAAACAGCAGTATTAGATAGAGCTGTTGAAGTCGCAGCCAACAATGGTTCGGTTTATTTCATATTTGACCGTGACCAGGTTACTCTCTCTGCTTGTTGTCGCTTACGAACAACCATAAATGACAATTACATGCTAGTTCACCCTGAAACAATGAGGTTTTGTGGTTTTCAGAACGTTACGATCAATGTTCCTCAGGCAGCATATCTAGCAGCCATTGACGGTAATAAAACCATGGACGGTTTGATTCAAAAAATCTATGAATCGATGGACATGGCAATAGAAGCTCACTTGATGAAAAAAGAGTTTGTCAGTCAAAAAATGATGCAAAAAGGAAGTCCACTTTGGCAAATTGGAAAATCATCCAATGATGGTCTTCCATATGTTGATCTTGAGAAAAGCACATATATTATCGGCTTGATTGGTGTAAATGATGCACTGAAGTATTTATATGGACAACAAATGCATGAATCCGCCGATATGGTTGATAAAGCGATCGAAATTGTAGCAGCCATGAACGAGAGAATTCGTGAATACACTCAAAAATACAATCTCAAGTTCACACTGGAAGAGTCCCCCGCTGAATCTGCTGCTAGAAGGCTGGCCAAAACTGATTTAATATACTATCCTGAACATGCAACTAACATTGTTAAGGGAAGCATTGAAGATGATAACGTCTACTACACCAATTCTGTACATTTATCTGCTGATGCTCCCGTTGGTATCGTTGAAAGAATACGTATTCAGGGTATGTTCCACGGACTGATAGAAAGCGGTGCTATCACGCATGCATTTATAGGTGAAGAAAGACCTTCTAAAGATAGTATCATGCAATTGATCAAGAATACTTTGTACAAAACCCAAACTGCACAAGTTACGATTAGCCCAGAGTTTTCTTATTGCAATAAATGTCATCATCAAATGATGGGTATTCGTCAATCGTGCGATCAGTGCGGCAGCGAGGATATTGATTCAATCTCTCGTATTGTTGGGTATTTTAGCGTGATCAAAAATTGGAACAAATCCAAGATTGAAGAGTTAAATGCCCGTCATGCTGGTAATTATGGTATTCACAAGCAGCAAAACTCGTATACTGTAAATCTTATTCAAGGAATGCAACCTAGTGGTAATCCTATTACAGGAATTTCTGAACATCCAGAACCTCCAACTCCAAAATGTGATGGAGACTCTTGTCGACTCTAGGAAGGGAAGTATTCTATGAAACCTACGAAGTATATGATCGTTATTTACGGTAAAGATAACTGTCCACATTGTAAGGAGCTACAAAAAATAGTGAACGAAATTCTCCATACAAAGCCCCTGAATTTTTTTGCAGATGTTCAAAATTTGTCCACAAGACAAGGTTTGGTTGCTTATGCAAAAGCCGAAACAATCAATGGGCAGCGAATCCCTGCTTTACAAATCCTGAAATGGAACGAAACATCAAAAAAATATGAAAAGATCTCTGACCATAGGAGTCCTGTGTATAACCAACAGAACGGTATTGAATATTTACCAACCTATTTACAGCTTCAGACTGACTATGCAAATCATCAATACATTACCAAAGACGATATCTTGAAGTTGATGGAAGTCGCTAAAGAACAGGATAAGGATGAGTAAAAGCGCAATATATACAATTCTAACTCAAGAATCAACCATCGACTACGAGGGTCATTTATCGCTCATGATGTTTACAGCAGGTTGTAATTTTCGATGCCGTTATTGTCACAACCCCGATTTAATTCCATATACGAACGACACAATATCGATTGAAGAACTCCGAAATCAATTAGTCCTGGCGAAAGAAAACTGGATTGATGCAATTTCAATTTCTGGAGGAGAACCTACTATGTCTTCTTTTCTTTCAGAAACCGTTAAAGAGATCAAATCGATGGGATTTTTGATAAAACTAGATACCCAAGGATCGTTCCCTGATCAGTTTGAAAAATCCATACCCTATATTGATTATGTTGCCATGGACTACAAAGCACCACTTAAACGCTTGTCTGAACTCACACAAACACCCATCCAAACCGATGCTATTCTAAATAGCTTAGAAATGTTAAAAAATAGTGGAACGGAGTATGAAATCCGCACTACTGTAATACCCGGTTTCCACACCGAGAACGATATGGTGGAGATTTGTAACGAAATAGGTACTGTAAAGAAATATGTCTTACAGGCTTTTGTTCCCAGAGACAATGTTCCTGATCCAGCTTATCGGACTACATCCAGAACCCCACTTCCGCTTCTCAAGAAATATCAAGAATTTTGTCGGAAATATTTGAACAACGTTGTTGTCCGTTAAAAAAGTTACAATTTCTTATAGAGGCAAGGATGTTCGATTTGAGTTTGTAAGAAAAACTTATAAAGTTTAGTGATATGAAAGCTTTATATCCTATTTTTCTAAAACTTGATCAAAAGAAGATTCTAGTTGTTGGTGGTGGTTTTATTGCTGCCCAAAAAATCCAGAGTCTGTTGGATACTGGATGTTATCTAACTGTAATCAGCCCTTGTATTTGCAAAGAAATTCAATGCTGGGTTTTAGAAAAACGTTTGCAAGTCAAAAAAAGAGAATTCCAAACTTCAGATTTACAGAATATAGATGTCGTTTTCGCAGCTACTAATCAACCTCATACAAATGAAAAAATTCGAAAAGAAGCCAACAAAAAGAAAATCTTGATCAATGCTGTAGATGATCCAGAAAACTGTGATTTTTATGTTCCTTCCATTGTTAGAAGAGGTCCACTTGCTATTGCTATTTCTACACAAGGAGAGTGTCCTGGCTTTGCAAAACTAGTGCGAAAAAAAATAGAAAAGATGATTCCTGCCATATATGGAGATTTTGCAGTTTTTTTAGGTCATCTTCGAAGAAATGTAAAAATGGTCTGTTCTGATAACAAACGTAGACAATCTGTTACGAAAGAGATGTTATATGATGGTATACTAGAAGAGCTAGATGAAAAACCTTTACAAGAAGTACAAGATAAGGTGAAGAATTGTATATCTACTCGCTTGTAGTAAACCATAAAACGGCATCTTTCAAAGTCCGTGAAAAGGTTTCAAGTTTAGAAACAAATATTGATGTGCTGTATGAAAGAATTTTACAAAATCCTGCTATACAGGGATGTGTAATTATATCTACATGCAACCGTTTTGAAGTTTATCTTTCTACATGTCATATAGAAGAGGGAATGTCACATCTCAAAAACATTTTTTTCCATCATTCCAACACAAAAGAAGAAGATGTTACTAATTTTTTTGCCGAATATCAATGCATTGAAGCTGTAAAGCATCTTTTTGAAGTTGTGTCAGGTTTGGATTCACTACTTCTTGGTGAAGATCAGATTCTTCACCAAATACGCAGTGCATACAAAGTATCGTATGAAAAAAAAGCTGCCGATAAAGTTTTGCATACTCTTTTTCAACGGGCCATCCATGTTGGCAAAAAAGTTCGATCCACCACCAAGATTAACCAAGAGTCTCTTTCTTACCCTGGTTTATGTGTTGATATTTGTAGAGAAATGTTCCCATCCTATTCACAATGCGATTTGTTTATTATCGGTTCTGGAGAAATGGGAATGGCTGTTTTAAAGACATTTTACAAAAAAGGATTACATTCTATTAGGATTGCTTGTCGAAGCAGTGAAAAAATGGCATTCATTAAAAAAGAGTATCCAAGTGTTGAAATTTGTCCTATGGATCAAATTCATACCTGTATTCTTCGTTCTAACTACATTGTAAGCTGCATCAGAAGAGAACAACCATTGATTACAAAAGATACGATTCATTCACAAATGAATACCCCCCAGCCAAGTAAGATTGTTTTTGTCGATTTATCTGTTCCTAGAAGTATATCGGCAGATATACAATCCAGTAGTTGGTGCGAACTCTATGATATGGATGCCCTATCCAACCGCATTCAACAATCCATGAATAATCGAAGTGAAGAAATCGAAAAAGTATCCTTCTGCATAGATCAAGAATTGGATCAATTCACAAACTGGCTCCGAACAAAGCATGTTGAACCCACAATCTGTGCTTTAAAAGAGACATTCGAAACAATTAAAGACAAAGAGCTTGAAAGAGCTTATAGAAGATTTGAGACCCTTTCAGATAAAGAAAAACAAATTTTACAGGACTTAGCACACTCCATCACCTACAACATTTTGCATCACCCCATTCAAGAAATAAAAAACTTAGCTTTGGGAAATAAAACCATGGATCGAATTCTTCTGTTAAGTGACTTGTTTCACTTGAAAAACAGAACTGATTCACAAAATAAATCAACTAAGCTCCAGGACATTGATTCCTATGACGAATAGAATTCGTCTTGGATCTCGGAAGAGTGCTCTAGCCTTAAAGCAATCAGAACTTGTAAAAACTGAGCTACTTCGTATCGGCATACATCAAGTAGATATTGTACCCATCGATACATCGGGCGATAAAAATCAAAACCAATGCCTTTCTAAATTCGGAGGGCAGGGAGTTTTCACTCAAGAAATCGAAAAAGCACTTCTTCAAAACGAGATTGACATTGCTGTTCATAGTTTGAAAGACCTTCCTGTTTGTGTTCAACCTCCTTTTATCTTAGCTGGAGTCTTGCAAAGAGAAGATCCCCACGATGTTTTTGTTTCATGTCGCTATTCTTCCATTGAAGAAATGCCAAGGAATAGTATCGTTGCAACATCAAGTGTACGAAGAAAGGCTTTTCTTCTTAACCAACGACCAGATCTTCGTTGTAAACCACTGCGCGGCAATGTACAAACCCGCCTGTCAAAATGTCATTGTGGTGATATTGATGGTTCTATCATGGCACTTGCAGGCTTAAAGCGCTGCAACCTACAAAACCAAATTAAACAAATTCTACCGTATTCATGGATGATTCCTTCCCCTGGTCAAGGTGCAATTGCAATGGAAACACTTGCACAGAGTCGCTGTAGATCAATAGTCGAATCTATAAATCATCTCCCTAGTTATATCGAGACTGCGTGCGAAAGAAAAATACTACAGCTGATCGGTGGGGGATGTCACACACCCTTTGGAGCTGTTGCCACAACTCATCAAGATATACTTCATGTTGAAGCCTCGTTGTGTTTACCTGATGGTTCTCGTGTTTGTAAAACAAACCACAAGGGACCAGTTTCTAAGTGGGAAGATATTGCTCAACAAGTTTTTTTAAATTTGCAAAACAATGGTCTTCATGAAATATTGGCTATATTGAAAAAGGATGAAAATGAAAAAGCCTAAAGTGTACTTAGTAGGTGTGGGTCCTGGAGACCCTGGCCTTTTAACCGTGAAAGCGAAAGAGCTGATTCAATCTGCTGATGTTATTGTATACGACCGATTAGTAAGTGACGCAATTGTAGAGCTTTTCCCAATGAAATCCACACTCCTCTATGTTGGTAAAGATCCCAATGGAAAAAGTGTTTCACAAGATGAAATTCATGAATGTCTTCGAACATACGCTTCCACCGATAAACAAGTTATTCGATTAAAAGGTGGTGATCCTTTCGTGTTTGGTAGAGGCGGTGAGGAAGCAATTTTTCTAAAGCAACATAACATTGACTTTGAGTTTGTTCCTGGAATTACTTCTGCTATAGCAGTACCTGAATATGCCGGTATTCCAGTGACACATCGAGGGTACTCCACTAGTTTTGCTGTGATTGCAGGTCATACACGTGACAACGATTCCATTGATCATTATCCATGGGATTCAATTGCAAAAAGTGTCGATACACTTGTTTTTCTAATGGGAGTAAAAAATCTACCGATCATTGTCAATCATCTTCTTTCGGCTGGTAAAGATCCTAAAACCCCCATTGCAATTATAGAGGAAGGGACTACACCGAAACAGCGAACCATAACAGGCACATTAAACACTATTGTCTACCTAGCAGAAAAAGAAAAAATTCACTCTCCCTCCATTATTGTGGTAGGAAACACAGTGCTATTACAACCTACTTTGCATTGGCTTGATCATCTACCATTGTGGGGTAAAACCATTCTCGTAACAAGATCGACGACACAAGAAGGAACCTTCCGAAAGAAGTTACATGCTCTAGGAGCTAATGTAATCTCATTACCTTCTATCCATATCACCCAACTTCCAGTCACAAAAGAATTCGTTGAAGATCTAAAACAAATTCAGGATTTTCCCTGGATTCTTTTTTCAAGTGTGAATAGCGTAAAATTTTTCTTTGAAGAATTTTTCCAACATTATTCAGATGTACGAGCTCTTCATAAAAATCGTATAGCATGTATGGGACCTTCTACTGAACAAGAATTACTGCAGCACGGTATACGTGCTGACCTTGTCCCGAATCGCTATGTTGCAGAGTCACTATGGGATTCTCTACAGTCCCATCTTCAACCAGGGCATAAGATTTTATTACCAAGGGCAAAAAATGCCCGGAATTTCTTGGTGAATAAACTCCAAGAAACAGGATGTAAAGTCCACGAACATCATTTATACGAATCGACTGTCAATACCAACCATTCAACGGATGACATCGAGAAACTCTTATCCAAACCCATTGATGTGATGACTTTTACGAGTGCATCGTGTGTTCATAACTTCATGAAAATAATACCAGTCTCTTTGCAGGACAAAATCCTGCAATATCCTGCTGTATGTATAGGGCCTATAACTGCAGATGCATTGAAAGAATATGATTGGCAAAATGTTTTCATTTCAGAATTGCATACCATTGATGGTATGTGCGATACCATCACTACAATGATAAAAACTAACTTACAACGAGGTTGATATGATAGGATTTACAAAGTTACTATGCGGAAGTGCGACAGTCTCAGAAGTTATTCAAAAACAACATTCCAAAAACATTCCACCGCATTTATTACAGTTTTCTGATATTCAAAGGCCATTGGTTGTCTGGAATACAACAAATCGATGTAACCTGAAATGCTTACACTGCTATATTGATGCCAAGGATCAATCCTATGAAAACGAGCTAACAACGGACGAAGCTAAGATATTTATTCAAGATCTTGCAAATTCACAAGTTCCTGTTCTTCTTTTTTCTGGTGGAGAACCACTGATGAGAAAAGATCTTTTTGAACTGATCCATCTTGCTTCTCAAAAAGGTTTACGTCCGGTACTATCAACAAATGGTACTCTTATTACGCCAGAAGTTGCACAGAAACTAAAAGATGCCGGCATTATGTATGTTGGTGTGAGTATCGATGGGATGCCGGCTACGCACGATTATTTCCGACAAAAAAAAGGGTGCTTTGATGCTGCACTTCAAGGAATTCGGAATTGTCAGAAAATAGGCCTGAAGACAGGCATTCGCATGACATTAACAAAGTCAAACTTTCAAGATTTACCCGGAATCTTCGATTTGGTCGAAAAAGAGAATATACCAAGGCTCTGCATATATCACCTTGTATATGCTGGTCGGGCAGAAAAATCATCACAAGACGATCTATCCCACTCCGATATGACCAAGGTCATTGAGTTCATTTGTGATCGTGTATACGATTTTTCAAGAAGAGGAGTTAAAACAGAAGTTTTGACTACGGACAACCATGCAGATGGAGTATTTCTATTTCAAAAGATACTGTCTACACAACCAGCCCGATCCGAAGAAATTATGAAATTATTAACTCTCCACGGAGGTTGTTCTGCAGGAACAAAATTTAGCAATGTTGGACCCACTGGTGATGTTCATCCATGTCAGTTCTGGCAAGATGAAACAATAGGGAATATTCGCCAACAACCATTTAGCGTGATATGGAATCAACCACATCCACTTATGGACAAACTACGAAACAAACCTGCAAATTTGAAAGGGAAATGTGGTCGATGTGATTTCAAAACTGTTTGTGCTGGATGTAGAATTCGTGCTAAATCGCTTCACGGTGATATCTGGGATGAAGATCCCGCCTGTTATTTAACCGAAGACCAGATTCACATGCACAAAAAGGATAGGGTATGAATTTTCCTGTAACTCGACTTCGAAGAACAAGGCAAACGAAAACGTTGCGATCGATGTTTCAAAATGTCTATCTTCATCCAACTGACTTAATTTTACCTTTGTTCGTTTCTGAATCAATCACTGCAAAAGAAGAAATCCCTTCTATGCCCGGGGTATACCAATACCCTTTAAAAGATGTATCCCAAAAGACAAAAGAGATTCATTCTACCGGAATTCCTTCAATTCTTCTTTTTGGGATCCCCAATGAAAAAAATCCTACAGGATCGCAAGCATATGACTCCAGTGGCATTGTACAAAAAGCCGTAAGAGAGATTAAAAATAGTGTTCCAGATTTATGTGTAATTACGGATGTATGCCTTTGCAGTTATACTTCTTCTGGTCATTGTGGAATCATTAACCAACAAGGTGTTATTCAGAATGATGAATCCTGCCGTTTGCTTGCAAAAGTTGCACTTTCTCATGCCAAAGCAGGAGCTGATATCGTAGCTCCATCGGATATGATGGATGGAAGAGTAGGATATATACGATCACTTTTAGATGAAGAGGGATTTCAGATGACCCCCATCATGTCGTATGCTGTTAAGTATGCCTCGAACTTTTACGGTCCTTTCCGTGATGCTGCTGATTGTGCTCCTAAATTTGGTGATCGTAAAACCTATCAAATGAATTTTGCAAATTCCAACGAAGCCTATCTTGAAGCAATGACAGACATCGAAGAAGGTGCTGATATGGTAATTGTAAAACCTGCACTGTCTTACTTGGATGTAATTGCTTCTCTTCGGCCCCTAATCCATCATCCCATCATTGCATATAGCGTAAGCGGAGAGTACTCGATGATGAAAGCTGCTTCCATGAATGGTTGGATTGATTATTCGCAAGTCATGCTAGAAACTTTACTCTCCATGAAACGTGCTGGAGCAGATAATATTATTACCTATTCCGCTCTTGACGTATTGGAGCATCTGTAGAAAGGATTGAATATGCTAGTATCTTGGAATAGCACAAATCAATGCAATATGTTTTGTGATCACTGTTATAGAGATTCAGGAGAGAAAGCAAAACAAGAACTTACCACACAAGAAGCTAAGAAAATGATCACAGAGATGAAACAAGCAGGCTTCCAAATCATGATTTTTAGCGGAGGAGAACCGTTGATGAGAAAGGATATCTATGAACTGGGATCCTTTGCTTCTTCGATTGGTTTACGGCCTGTGCTTGGTACAAATGGTAGTTTGATCACCAAAGATGTTGCAATTTCGCTTCGGCAATCTGGTTTTCTTGCTGCTGGAGTAAGTTTGGATAGTTTAAATCCCGCCAAATATGATGATTTTCGAAAGAAAAAAGGTGCATATGAATCAGTTATGCAAGGTTTTGAGAATCTCCGTTACGCACAACTACCTTTTCAAATCCATACCACAATCATGAAATGGAATGTACAAGAGCTTGATGATATGACGAATTTTGCTATTCAATCAGGAGCAAAAGCTCATCATATATTTTTCCTTGTTCCAACAGGCCGAGGACTTGGTATTGAAGATCAAATTTTAGATATTCATTCCTACGAAAATTTACTGACGCATATTGTTCAAAAACAAAAAGATTGTCCGATTGAGTTAAAACCAACTTGTGCACCTCAGTTCATGAGAATTATTGAACAAAATCAATTAAAAACCAGGTTTTCTCGAGGTTGTTTGGCTGGTATTAGCTATTGTATTGTCAGTCCCATTGGTGATGTTCAACCCTGCGCTTATTTAGATATACGTCTTGGTAATGTTCGAGATATTCCATTTCACGAAATTTGGTCTAAAAACCCACACTTACTTCGTTTGCGAACTGCAGATTATTCGGGTAAATGCAAAGCATGCGGATACAGAACCAAATGCGGTGGATGCCGGGCAAGAGCTTTTTACTCACATGGTGATTATATGGCCGAAGACTCTTACTGTGACTATACCCCCTCAGGAGCATAGAATGGATGAAATTGATCAACAACTAATTTCTCTTATGCAAACATCATTCCCCATATCGGTTCATCCTTATCAAGAGATTGCTGAACAACTTGATATATCTATCAATGATTGTTTACAGCGCATTCAAAAGCTAATGGATGACAAAATTATTCGTCGAATTGGTGGTATTCTCCAATCTGACAAAATAGGCTATACTTCTACTTTATGCGCACTCCATATTCCTCAAACAGAAGTTGAGAGAGTTGCCACAATGTTAAACCAGTTTTCATCTATTACCCATAACTACGAAAGAGATCATGAATTCAACTTATGGTTTACTTTTATCGACCACAAAGACTGTATCCAACAATCTTTGCAAGAACTTTCAGAATATATAGGATTCCCCATTACTACATTTCCCTCAACGTATAGAATAAAGTCAAAGGTGATGCTAGATGTCAACATCTAAAGGATTGGATTCGGTAGACCGTTCCATATTACAATTTCTACAGGATCAGCTACCCATAAATCCAACACCCTATCGAGATCTATCTATTCAATTAGGAGTTCAAGAGAAAGAAATTGTGAAGCGCATTCAAAACTTGATTTCGAGAGGCATAATTAAGAGAATTGGTGCAATTCCTTATCATCATTCCATAGGATACTCCCACAATGCGCTTGTTGTTTGGGATATTCCTTTACCATTGGCTTCATTCGTTACTACAACTGTTGCAGATATAAGTTTTGTAAGTCATTGTTATTTCCGCCAATGCCCTCCACAGTTTCCCTATCCATTGTTTACGATGATTCATGGCACTTCTGAACAAGATTTAATAGCGAAGATCCAAACCCTGTCAGAAAGTTTTCAATGTAAACACTATCAAATTTTGAAAAGCATGAAAGAATGGAAGAAAACAAGCATGAAATATATGTTTACGAAAGAAGGTGAGTAATTTCATGACATGGAAAAATGAAAAATCGCAACAAGCATTTTTACGGGCCAAAGATATTATGCCTGGAGGTGTGAATAGTCCTGTTCGTGCATGGAAATCAATGAATATGGATCCTGTCATCCTGAAAAAAGCTTTTGGTTCGAAAGTTGTTGATGTGGATGATAATGAATACATTGACTATATTTGCTCCTATGGTCCGTTGATTCTTGGACACTCGCATCCTGTTGTAGTAAAAGCAATTCAGGAAGCTGCTGAAAATGGAACCACATTTGGTTCTACATCCATTCATGAAATTGATTTTTGTAGCGTGATTGTTGATGCTTTCCCTGCTATGCAAAAAATTCGTCTAGTAAACTCAGGTACTGAAGCAACAATGAGTGCCATTCGCTTAGCAAGGGCATATACGCACCGAGATTTGATTCTAAAATTTGAAGGGTGTTATCATGGACATGCTGATTCTTTTCTGATGAAAGCTGGTTCAGGGTTACTGACTGACCGTATTCCCTCTAGCCCAGGTGTACCCAAAGAAACTGCTCAACTAACACTGAACTGTTCATTCAATGATACTTTGCAGGTAGAAGAATGCTTTCAAAAATATGGTGATCAAATTGCTGCCATCATTGTTGAACCGTATCCAGCAAATATGGGATTATTATTTCCAAAAAAAGGATTTTTAGAATTCCTTCGTGAGATTACATCACATTATGGTTCTTTACTGATATTTGACGAAGTGATAAGCGGTTTTCGTTTTTGTTATGGTGGCTTACAGAATCTTCTGCATATTCACCCAGACCTGACTACACTGGGGAAAATTATAGGGGGTGGATTACCTATTGGTGCCTATGGAGGAAAAGAAGATATTATGAATATGGTATCTCCAGAAGGCACTGTTTATCAAGCAGGTACTTTATCAGGCAATCCTATTGCTGTTGCTGCTGGTCAAGCTACATTACATGAATTAAAGTTGCAACAAAACTTATATGACGATATTGAATTGCAGACCGAAAAACTTACTTTTGGTATTCAAACTCTTTTACAAAATCGCAATATCCCTCATATCCTTCACAAACATGGATCCGTCTATAGTTTGTTTTTTACCTGTATCCCCGATGTGCAAAACTATCATGATGTTTGCAAGACAGACACGAAGTTTTTTTCTACCCTTTTTGAATACTTAACCCAGCTTGGGATCATGATTGCTCCATCGCCATATGAAGTTAGCTTTATATCCTCTGCTCATTCAGAATTAGATATCTCGAATACTCTTCTTGCATGGGATGAAGCCATTACAAAAACACATTCATAAAGTTTCTCTCGCATTTGACAAACTCATCGGAAAAGCGATAACACTAATCAAATCATCATGCTGGAGGGAAGCTTTTGCATCATCGTTTACTAACAAAAACACGATTCAAGATTGCTTGCGAATGTCCAACAAAGCTTTTCTATTTAGACAAATCTCTCTATGTCAATGCTCGTAAAGAAGATTCTTTTCTAGAAGCCCTAGCAGAGGGCGGTTTTCAAGTTCAAGAACTTGCAAAACTTTATTTTCCAGCAGGAAAAGAAATCCAAACTCTTGATTTTAAAGAAGCCGTATTTCAAACCCAAAGATATCTTTCAAGTGACTCTGTTGTACTTTTTGAAAGCGCTTTTTTGGTTAATCAATTGTTGATAAGAATCGATATACTAGAAAAAGCAAAATTCTTTCATTCTTCACGAAGTAAAAGCTAAATCATACGATAAGCGACAAAACCAAGCTAACCACCAAACATGGTTTACCAACTTCCGAATGGAGTGAATATCTTTATGATATAGCATTCCAAAAGTATGTTTTACAGAAAGCATATCCCATGTCTACGGTGCAAGCTAATCTTTTACTTGTAGATTCTCATGCTGTTTGCCCAACAGACGGTTTAAATCAAAAGTTTAAGATTCATATTAAAAATGCTTCTAGAAAGTTTGTAGTTGCAGAGAATATTACTCATCAAGACCTAGATCCACCACTTTTGATTTCTGTTCCTGTGGATGACATTTGCAATACACTCTACGAGACTACTGGTTTGCCCATACCAAATTCGAATTTTGTAAAGCTGACTTTTGCTGAAAAAGTTGAACATTTTTCTAAACTACTCCAATTGGATCAAAAAGAACCCCCTATCCCAACAAAAGCTTGCGGAAACTGCGAATTTGTCCTTCCAGCAGACCAAACAGAAAACTTGTTTATGGTATCTGGAGGAGATATCTGCTGGAGAGAGATTTTGCAAAATCCTAAATTTGATACCAGTAAAGAGAAAGTATTCTCAATTTGGAATTATAGAAAAAAGGATGAACTTCTGGAGCAAGAGAAATATTTTATCGACGATGTAGAAGAAGATGATATCCTTCCAAAACATGACAATAAGCCAGGTTTATCAATCTCGCAAAGACAATGGTTGCAAGTTCAAAAAACACAAGACAACGACAATACTCCATGGGTTGATTTTGAAAATCTAAAAGCTGAAGTGGAAGCATGGGTGTATCCTTTACATTTCATTGATTTTGAAACAACGATGGTTGCAATTCCCTTTCACAAGGGAAGGCATCCATATGAAGGGATTGCATTTCAATATTCTCATCACAAAATGTACAGCGACGGAAGAATCGAGCATGCCGGACAATTTATTTCTTCTCAACCAGGTGCTTGGCCCAACTACGAGTTTGTTCGTCATTTAAAAGATGAGCTGAATACAGATCAAGGCACTATATTTCGATATTCAAACCATGAAAATACTTTCCTAAACATCATTCTTGGACAATTATTGGAAGCCAATCCTCCACTGCCAGATCAGGACAACCTATGTAAGTTTATTCGATCCATCACTCAATCTACACATCAACAAAAAGAAAAATGGATTGGGAAACGAAATATGGTAGATCTTTGTGAACTTGTAAAACGATATCACTATGATCCCCTTACGAAAGGTTCATGTAGCATCAAGAAAGTTCTTCCTGCAATCCTTGCCCGGAGTTCGTATTTACAAAACACATATTCCAAGCCAATTTATGGGTGCAAAAATGGAATTACAAGTCATAATTTTCGAAATTGGATCTGGTGTAAATACAAACATGAGAAAATTATCAATCCATACGATTTATTGCCTGATCTTTACCAAGATATACCAAAAGACAGTGAAATTCTTTTCTGTAGCGACAATCGATTACAAGAAGGAGGCGCAGCTTTAATCGCATACGCACGTATGCAGTTTACTGAAATGTCGGATACCGAACGAAAAGAATTACGAAAAGCTTTGCTAAAGTATTGTGAATTGGACACCCTTGCTATGGTTTTTATCGTTGAATATTGGCTCCATGATGTGCTGTACATCTTGTAACTCAAGTCTTTTTGCAATAGTATATTGTACATGAAACGGAATATCTATTTTGCCGATGACGAAAAAAATATCCGAGAGCTGATATCCTCTTTTTTAGAAAGTGAAGGATATGTAGTTACTTGCTTTGCCGATGGCTTATCATGTTGGCAAACATTTCAGAAAAAACCTTGCGATCTTGCTATTTTAGATATCACTATGCCCCAAATGGATGGTCATGAAGTATGCAGAAAAATACGCGAGATTAGCACAATACCCATAATTTTTCTTTCTGCAAGAAACTCTGAGCTTGATTATGCAACTGGGATCAATATTGGAAGTGATGATTATTTCACAAAACCATTTTCTGCTATGTCCTTACTTATGCGAGTGAAAGCGATTTTTCGACGAATAGATATGGATACCAATTCTTTTCGCTCTTCAAAAAACAAGCTTTCTATTGGAAATATTACCCTCTCAACCGATACAAAAGAACTATTTATTGACAATCATCATGTACGATTAACTCCTAATGAATATGATTTAATGGAGTACTTGTTAATCCACCAAGAGAGAGGTGTATCGCGTGATGAAGTTCTGCAGAAAATCTGGGGTTTTGATTGTGATGTGGAGACTCGTGCTGTCGATGACACTGTTCGTCGTCTGCGAAAAAAGTTACAACCAAGTAATGTATCGATCAATACAATATGGGGATTTGGATTTCATATCCAAACAATAGACAATGAAATTCAATAGACCAAACACACCCCACAAGAGAAATTCTATACAAAATCGCGTATTTTTCATTATCACGATCCTCATTCTTTCGATTGTTAGTTTTACTCTGATAAGTTTCAATTTACTGGCTTCTCGATTCACTACACACCTTGTTCAACTTCAACTCCAAGATATTCTTCACATGTCCTCACAAGATTCTACTCCTCCACCTGTTCCTCCCATCTATCAAAAACCTCCATTAGATCCCCCACCAGAACCTTTTCCAGACATGAGGAAACTTCCAAGAACCGTTTTCGGTCGATCTGACTTTGTTATTATTACACCTGATTATGAAATGGTTTTCCCTACTGTATCTATGCAAGAATGGAAAAACTTATCCGAAGTAAACGCTTTTGTACAACATATCCAAAACAACCATATCGATTTAGATTCCGAAGAAGTACTATCTACAAAAGTTAGTAGCCGCGAATACTACTTTGTTTCAATCCCTACAAAAAATACTAATCAGACGATTCAAAACTACCTTCTTTATTTCATCGATATGACATCTCTTGCACATTTTGTAGACCAGATGAATCTAGTTTTAGGTCTTATTTTTATTATTGCGTTTGTGTTGGCTATTTTTTCAGGATTACTTCTCTCCAGGTATATCTCTAGACCGATTGCTCAATTAACGAAATTTGCAAAGAAAATAGGGGAAAGAAAATTCCAACCCATTCCGAATCAATACAAAGACAAGGAATTATATGAGCTGGCACAAAGTATGAATGAAACTGCTAAACAGCTTGATGTATTGCGCCAGGAGGAAACATTCTTTTTTCAAAATGTATCTCATGAACTTCGCACTCCACTTCAAATCATCCATTCCAGCGCAGAAGGGTACTTGAATAGGATTATTAAAGCAGAACCTGCTATGAAATCTATATTGCAACAAGTGGGGAAATTAACTGCTATGGTTAGTGATTTGCTTTACTTTTCCACAATGGATAGCACAAAACGAAAAGTGGATCAAGAGTATTTGGATGTTCAGATAATATTAAAGAATTCCTGTGAAAGCTTCTTGCCTCTTTTGAAAGAAAAAAACATAGATATCGCTTATCAGTTCTCTCAAAACTCTGGTTTATTTTATTGCGAAGAAAAACGTATCACCAAAGCCTTCTCAAATTTGATATCCAATGCAATTCAACATGCATCATCAAGGATACAAGTGAAATGCGACATGACTGAAAACATGATTCATATATCCATTGAAAATGATGGTAATCCAATCTCAGATGAAGATCTACCCTACATATTTGATCGCTTTTTCAAAGGAAAAGAAGGGAATTATGGAATTGGTTTATCCATTGTAAAAACCATTGTTGAAGAATACAAAGGTACTTTATCTGTCCAACATGCAGGTATAGGTACTAGTTTCAGTATCATGTTTCCCTTGTAGCATTATCCTCATTGCCGCATTTTTGCGGCATTTTTTCGGAGATTCTCTTCCAATAGTTTTATAAAGTTGTAGTACATCAATTTGTTGAGGTATTACACTATGAAACTAGTAAAATTTGAAAACAAACCAATATCGTATCGATCGGAACATAAAACCATTATATCGGTTTTAGATGGGAACGTGATAGAACATCGTCTAAAGAAATTATTACCATATGATCAATACTCCTCTTCAAATGGAAAATACACTGTTTCAAGTTTGTACTTTGATTCCATCGGTAATCGTGCACTTCAAGAAAAAATAGATGGTGTTGCCGTGCGAGAAAAATTTCGCATTCGTTACTACAACCGAGATACAAGTTTTATACGATTAGAAAAGAAAATCAAAAACTTTCAAAGAACATCAAAATTCCAAGCTACTGTTTCTTTAGATTTCGTTCAGAGAATCCTGAACGATGATTGTTACTCAGAGATACCCAACAATAGTGATCTGGTAAGAGAATTTCTCATCAAGAAGAAAATATATATGCTTCATCCTGTTTCATGTGTTCATTATGAGCGTACTGCATACCATTATGCCGTAAACGATGTGCGAATAACGCTAGATCGAAACATTCATTCTCAGTCATCATTTTTTGGTAGAACATTACAATCGTTTAAATCTTCATTGCCTATCATAAATCATGGATCTATGATTCTAGAAGTTAAATACAATCACTTTTTACCCAGTTTTATACAAAATCTTTTACTTATTCCCAATATGGTTTTGACAGCTGCTTCTAAATATGCAGCTTCACGTATCTATTTTTCATAAGGAGTTTTTACATGAATACAACATTTGGTGACATTTTTAAAACAAGTTTCCTAGAAAATGTGTCTTCTTTTTCTGTGATGGACGTGATTATCGCTTTTGTTGCTGCCGCGCTCATTGGATTTTTCATCTATCTGGTATACAAAAAAACATTTCAGGGTGTTATGTATTCTCGTTCTTTTAATGTTTCGCTTTTGCTTTTAACTATTGTGACAACTTTTGTACTGCTAGCCGTTACATCCAATGTAATTCTTTCTTTGGGTATGGTTGGAGCTCTTTCAATAGTACGTTTCCGAACTGCCATAAAAGATCCCATGGATTTAGTATTTTTATTCTGGTCTATTGGTGCAGGTATTGTTTGTGGAGCAGGACTAATCCCGTTAGCATTTATTGGTTCAATCGTCATTGGTATTGTATTACTAGTTTCTATTCAACGAAAAACAATTGAATCCCCCTATATATTGTCGTATCGATGTATAGATGAAAATGTTGAAGAAAAATCACTTGAACTACTGAAACGTTTTTTTCCGCGCATTCGTATACAATCAAAGACTATTTCTGATGACCAAAGTACAGAGGTCATGATAGAAATACGTTTGAAAAATGAAGATACAACATTCATGAAAGCTTTAAAAACATTGCAAGGACTAGATAATCTTAACCTTGTCAGCTTCCGTGGAGACTATGTCCTCTAATTCAAGGAGAAAACAATGAAATTTCTACCTGCAAAAATAATACTCATTTCTTTCATAATGCTTAGCTCGGTTGCTCTAATGATTGCGTACCCTTGTTCTCCTCAGATCAAAAAAAATGACAGTATTGCACAAGCACATTCTTCTATTGACGTAATTCCAAGAGATCATGTTCTATACATCGATATTCAAATGGAACCATCTGAATGGAACGATATGCTTGACAATGCCATCAATGAAGAATACAAAATAGCTTCCATTCAGATAGATAACGAATTGTATCCCTATGTGAAAATTCGACCGAAAGGAAACTCAAGCCTAAATACTTTAGTTGGTCGTCACGTAAGTTCAGAGCAACAAGAAAAAGATCAAAAATCTTCTAACCGGTTCAGTTTTAAAATTTCATTCGATGATATCAACGAAATGCAGACATTTCATGGAATTACTCAACTGAATCTAAATAATGGTTTCTCTGATCCTTCTTATATGCGAGAATATCTGGCCTATCAAATTTATGAAACCATGGGGCTTCCGGTCCCATGGTTCTGTTTTGCTAAAATCTCTGTAAATGGTGAATATCATGGACTGTATCTTGCTGTAGAAAGTATTTTAGAGTCTTATCTTGTACGAAATTTCGATGATGCTTCCTGTGATTTATACAA
This sequence comes from Caldisericia bacterium, assembly GCA_040767255.1. Taxonomy (GTDB): domain Bacteria; phylum Caldisericota; class Caldisericia; order UBA6126; family UBA6126; genus JAGLCW01. Next base: position 1,404 of record JAXGOZ010000017.1, on the reverse strand, counting down.
ATCTGTAGGAAATTCTTTAGCATATACTGGGTCAAAGAAAGAAGATATCACCGGTTTAGAATGTAAAAGTACCAGAAAGAATCCAGATCTTGATGCATTACATAATTTCATGAAACAGCTATCAACTGGTAGTAATCTTGAGGCTGTATTCGATGTGGATGGTGCCCTACGATATATTGCAGTAACCACAGCTTTAGCAAACTTCGATAGCTATCTTGGACCATTTGCACACAATTATTATTTAGCTCAAGTGAACGGTAAATTCACAATTCTACCCTGGGATTTAAATATGGCTTTTGGTGGCTTTCATATGGGCAGTTCAGATAGCGTGTTCATTGATGAACCAACTCAAACTAAACTTTCAGAACGTCCTTTGGTGAATATATTGCTATCCAATCCTGAATATCTCGATCAGTACCACGTTTATCTTCGTCAAACTACCCAGAATTATCTTTCTATTGAGTATCTTCAAAAAGAAATTCAAAGTATTGATCTGCACATATCTACTCTTGTAAAAACCGATCCAACTTCTTTTTACACATTTGAAGAATACAAGAATAATATTACGTCGACACAAGTGGATGCAACGAATGAAAATAGCATTCAAGAAATCACAACTAATGATGATACAAATCTGCAGGAAAAACTACAAAACATGTCTCCACATGAACATGTGTCTCCACTTTTAGTAGTTGCACAGCAAATGACAAGTGCAATTCAAGATCAACTTTCTGGTTCTGCACCTTCTACGAATTATGGTGAAGGATCTAGTAATCATCAAAATAATAGAAGACCATTTCGCGGTGATCAAAACCAAGGCGAGAGAAGTGGTTTTGGAAATCCACCTCCCATGCCACCGGGTGATAAACCAATACAACCTATGAACAATGGTTTTCAAAATCCAATGCAAGGGCCTCCCCCAGGTGGTGGACTGTCACCAAATGGTGACATGAGAATGATGCATCAAAACAATACTTTTTCAGTACAGGACATACTATATGCGTTGATAATGTTCGGTTGCTTCATGTTGATTTTGTTTCGGTATAGGAGAATACAAAACTCTTAAACATTGTTATAACAAATCTGTCTTTTCAAAATCTTGTCACTTCATTTATATTTTGTAACTCTTTTTTCTTGACAATTTCACATCATTGTTCTACAGTGGTTCACAAGAAATAAAACTCATAATTATTTGTAAGAGTCCCACGTTTTTGCTGTTTTTCATTTGTTGTATGAACTTCATTGTAGGTTCTGAAAGGAGACCTGTATGAGGGTTCGTGACTAGTGTTTAGCGGAGTTAATGTTGTGATCACTATACCGTCGTTATCACGCTAGTGTACTAGTAACAAACTGTTTGAAACTCTTAAAGGAGTTTAAAGAGTGAGAATTTTTAAAAAAACTAAT
>JAXGOZ010000016.1:0-31448 GCA_040767255.1 Caldisericia bacterium | reverse complement strand
AGTCAATGCCATGGTTACAATCGTTAGTAAGGAAATGAAAGAATGAAAATTACTCTCTCTCTCTCTCTGGAAAAGGTAAAAAAACGTTTCATAAAAGACCTCCATTAATTTTACAAATTTGTACTTACAAAAACACCATCAAAACAAATTTTCCCGACGGTCACGAAATCATTGTTACGTCACAAATAACGAATTACACCGCAAAACAAGCACTATTCTCTATACTGCCTCCTTTCGCCTTGTTTAAGGAGTTAACAAAAAATCCACTTGTTCGTTCAATGAACGATAATCATAGTTTAATCACTTGACATACAAATGCAAGATAGAAAAGTTAATTTTTGGATACAAAACATAATTGAATTGTAAGATAGTTGGTAGAGGGGAATCCACTTAATGTTAAATCGCTGTTGTATGTTACGTTGAATATTACGAAGATAATTATACAATATAGGTAGTATGAAAGGAGTGTGTTTTGCATAATAGTGGTACCCAATTTTGCAAACGGATTTCCTCACCTTTGCAAGAAGGAATTCCCCAGTTTTGCAAAGCCATTGTAAACAAACTCTTTGTGCCGTATTCTTGTAGATGAACAAACCCTTTTTCATTACAAGGAGGCACCGAAAGGATGATCACAATGGCTATTATTAATCGTATCAAAAATGAGTATTTCCGCAATGGAAAGAGTATTTCTGAGATTGCTCGGGTAACAGGACACGATCGAAAAACAGTACGCAAGACACTGCGGCAGAAAGGATTTGCAGTGAAAGAACCCTCTTCTAAAGAAGATAAACCACACTGTATCGATCCTTTTCTTCCGATTCTTCGAACATGGATCGAAGAGAATTCTCATCAGTGGTACAAAAATCGACTTACAGCTACTCGCATCCACGACCTATTGCAAGAAAAGTTTCCCGACACCTATCACTGTTCCTACCGCACATTGGCCTATGCTGTGAAAGAGATTCGTACCAACCTGCAACAGCAGAAAGAAGCCTACATTCCTCTTGTACACCCCCCTGGGGAAGCACAAGGTGATTTTGGAACCACATACTACTACGATGCTTTTCATCGTTCTTGCGAAGGATCGTTCTTCTCTCTCGATTATCCCTATAGCAATGCAGGCTTTACACAACTGTTTCGAGGGGAAACCCTGGAGTGTTTTCTCTAATCTTTGCTGAATATCTTTGAGTACACACAATCCGTTCCACCTCGGATATGGTTTGACAATGCTTCGCCCTTGGTCAAACGAATCCTCAAAGAAGGAAAGCGGATCATTGCAGATCGGTTTTACCGCTTTGCTAACCATTATGGATTTACTCCTGTCTTTTGTAACCCACATTCTGCGTATGAAAAGGGTGGAGTTGAGAACAAAGTAGGCTACCACAGGAGAAATCTATTTACTCCCTATCTAGAAGTAACCTCTTTGCAAGAAACCAACCAAGAGCTACTCAGGCGATGCACCCTCTACAATCAAAAGACACATTATCTCAAAAAGGTGTGCATTCAAACCTTGTTTCAAGAGGATCAAAACAAATCGATTCCTTTGAACAAGGAAGAGTTTCTGGTTGAAAAACGTATTCTTGTACAAACCGATTCCTATGGAAAGGTTCGCATAGAAAAAGGGCCCAAAATCTATTCAGTAGGGCCTGCTTATGCATCCACCAAAGTATGGGTGTGTTTAGGTGCTGATACAGTACGTATTTTGGATCGTCAGTTTCACGAGATTGTTACGCATCCTCGTTTGTTTGGGTCTGAATGCAAGGAAAGTATGCACTGGCTTACTTATCTTCCTTTGATTGCAAAGAAACCTCGATCCTTTCCTTACTCAGGACTGTGGTCACATTTGAAACCATCTCTCCAAAATGCCTTTCAAAATGCATCCTGGAAAGAACAGAAACAGCTCCTGCATGTTTTACAGAAAACCACCCAAGAAGTCGGTTTTGAATCGGCTCTAAAAGCCTTAACTGGTTCTTCGTCAAATTGTATGGGGAAACACATGTAAAACAGAATCTAAGTTAATTTTCCCTGCTAATAGATAGATCATGGTAGTAAAGTTCTCCACATTTCGATATCCTCTAGCTTTTCTCTTTGCTGCTTGTATGATGCTGTTGATACCTTCTAGTACTCCATTGTTAATTTGAGATTGGAACCATCGCAGTATACCATCCCAATGTCTCAACATCATATCCGCTACATGCATGAGTGGCTCTAGCTTGCTCTTCTTTACCCTGTCAATCCAGTTGAGCAGAACCAAAGCTGCTTCTTTGGGGCAGCAATGCCAAAAGTCTTGTAATTCCAATTTCAGTGCATAGGCTTTGGCTGTTTTAAGATACGGATTTTGCAGGAGTTCTTTCAACTGGGTGTTCTGCGTGGGCGTTAAAGCATTCAGATTCTTGAGCCACAACCAGCGTGTTTTATTCAGTTCTTTATTGGTTTTGTTTTCCACTCTACGTACTTCATCCAATGCATGGTTGATAGCTTTCATAATATGGAACTTATCAAAGGTAATGGCAGCCAAAGGAAAGGATTTTTTTGATCCTTGGATAAACGAAGGCGACATATCCATAGAGACTTCTTGGATTTGAAGAGGATGACCTCCTTGTTCAGAAATAGCATTGGCAATCGATGTACACGTTTCTTTGCCTTTTCCTTGGGTCACATGAAAGACTTTTCTTTCCTCCATGTCGACAGCAACCGTAACATATTGGTGTCCCTTTTTACGAGAAGTTTCATCAATACCTATTTCTGTAAGGGCAGAACTATCGATGTTTTGAACAGCTTCTTCTACATAATGACGTAAAATGGTCCAGATGCGTTTGTCAGATACTTTTGTAATGCGCTGGACTCCCTTTACTGTAGCTTCTTTACAGAGTAAGATTAGGAATATCTCCATTAAGAGAGTGAATCCACTGCCGCTTCTAGCCCAGGGAACCTGGATTCGGTGGATACCATCTTTTTTACAAGATACTCTGGGAGTACGGGCATGCAGAAACGTTGTATATTCAAAGAAGGATAAATGCCTCCATGTTTTCTCTTGGGTATCGTAGCAGCTACAGATCGAATTGCATATTGGACAAGGGAATTGACTTCCTTTTTCAAAATCCAGATAAATATGAAGTTCATGTGTTTCTTGGTTCAATGTTATGTTGGTAATCGTCCAAGGGGATTGGATTCCCAAAGCTGCTTGGAAGAGTAAAGCTTCTTGTGAGGTTACGTTTTCATTCATCATATACCCGCTTTCTTGTACGTACACTGAAGTGTAAAAATATGTACGTAAAAAATGTTGCAAAATTTTTGAACGGGTATACTATTATATTATTATGTTAATCAATTATAAGGGGTTACCCACACAAAAGTGCGAAGAGCCAATTTGATTAAAACTTAGATATACATCTTTTTGCATTGGGAACAACCCAATGGTCCATGGAACGTTTCCTGTATCTAAATCGATAAGTCCTGTCAAGTTCTTCCTATCGGGAGAAAGAAAGAATACTTCATCAGAAAGGAATGCCAGATCAGAGACTGGCAAGTTGTATGAATCCTTAACTTGCTTTTTATTCAGATCTACAGTATAGAGTAATTCCTTACTTGCTCCATGCGAATCTCCGCTTGAAATGTACAAAATGTCATTATTCATCTGAATCATGTAAGAATAATCAAAATGAATTCCCTGAGGAAACATATGATACCAATTGACTGATCCATCCTTTTCATTAGGGCTTAACAGATAATAGAAATCAAAATGTTTATGCCTGCCCTTCTCATCTTTTTCCATTGATGACACATAAACATCTACGATGCAAAATACCTGCTGATTCCAGCATTGAATCCCTCCCTCAATAGATACACTTGATAATTCTCCATTTGCTTGAAGGATTTCTTGTGGACCATTCTGTTTCAGGTTAAAAGTCCATGCTTCTTTACCTGTGGCAATATCAATGGCTATCAAGTAGTTTATATCTTGCCCTATAGCTTTATCAGCTACATTTGTCCCGGTAAAAACAAAATTTTCAGACGCAGCAATAGAATGAAACAAAACATATTCATTGGGATATATCCATTGTGTTGTATTGGTCTTTATGTCAAAAGCCGTTATAGTGTTATAAATTTTATTGTCCTGATTTTCAGGCCAAATATTATATCCCTCACCTACAATCCTGTGATTCAGCAAATAATGCTAATGCTAATCTAATATTGTACCATTTTTAGTCGTGTACAAATGAGAATGTGTACCACCCCAATCCTAAATCTTCTCCTATACTTATAGGGTGTGAAAAACCTATTGTATATGAGGAGTAGAAAGATGATCGGAATGGTACAGTTTGATTATATCCGTTTTTTGTATTTTAATAAAGGTGAAAGCCTTCGTTCCATAGCAAAACAAATGGGGATTCATAGAAACACCGTTCGTAAAGCAATCCAAAACCCATCGTTTGGCTATTGTTTGACAAAGCCAAAGAAGAAACCTGTTAACGATGCATTTTCTGATCGCATCCGCTATCTTGTTGAAGAAAACAGCAAGAAAACAAAACAAAACCGGTGTACCAAAAAAAAGATGTACAAAGACCTTGTAAAGGAAGGATACACAGGAACGTATTCCACCTTTACATGGCAAGCAAGAAGAGTGGAACAAGAATTGGGCATTGGACAATCCGAAGCTTTTCTTAAGTTACTTCCATTGAAAGGTTCCATGCAAGTTGATTTTGGAACCATGTGGGTGGAAGAAGAAGGAATCCGAAGGAAACTCTTTACCTTCTGCGCAAAACTCTGCTTCAGCAAATGTGAATATGTGTGTGTATATCCACGAGAATCTACGGAATACTTTTTGGATGGATTGACCTCAGCCTTTGCATTCTTTGGAGGAGTACCCAAAACCATTGTCTTTGACAATCTTACGCCAGCTGTCAAGAAAATTAAACAGGGGACAGAACGCATTTTGCAAACAGCCTTTTTGCACTTTAAAGCATTCTACTGCTTCGAAGCTGTGTTTGCGCGCCCTGCCAAGGGAAACGACAAAGGTTTGGTGGAAAATCTAGTCAAATACGTTCGCAACAACTATTTTTTACCCGCTCCTTGTTTTCATTCGTTCCAGGAAACTAGCGAATGGTTGCTTCGTGAATGCCGCCAAAGAAACCAAACAGAAAAGCGAGATGGACAAACATGGGAAACGTGGTTTTTGCAAGAACAAACCGACCATTTTTTGCCCCTCAAAGACATGTACGATTGTAGCAAACAAATCGAAGCCAAAGTAGATACCTATCAATTGGTCCATGTAGATCGAAATCGATATTCAGTGCCTACAGCTTTTGTGGGAAAAGCCGTGCAAGTATCCTTGTATCCCTTTCGTGTTAAGATTCGTTACAACCATACCACGATTTGTACTCACCCCCGACTACTTTCCAACAACGAAGAACACTTGAACCCGTATCATTATTTGTCGCTGTTGCAGAAAAAAGCTAGAGCATATGATCAAGCCAAAGTAATCCACGACTGGAAACTTCCCTCCATTTATGAGACGTATCGCAAACTGCTACAAGCCCATGTTCGGTCTTCCTCGAAGGGAACGCGAGAATTTATTGAGATTCTTCGTTTAACGGAAGATCATGGTGTGCCTGCCATTGCTGAAATTTTAACAGATTTGCATGCCAAGAACCAATATGGTGTGCAAGAAGTGATTAGTGTCCTGCGATGCCAACAAGAAAAGACCAGTGGGTCCAAACCATTAGCCAGAACAATCCTTGCTAAGCACAAATTGGACACCATTGCACTGCCTCCTCCTTCGTTGGATTCGTACAATGCCCTATTAAAAATGGGGGATTGCAAATGAACACTCTATTACAACAACAATGCAAACAATGTAAATTATCGGGAATCTATGAACACTATGACCGCATTGCACAAGAATCAACGAAACAGCAATGGAGCCAAGAACAATTTCTACAAGCTCTGTTGGAAGAAGAACTTCTGAATCGAGCCAACAATCGATACCGACGATTGCTTAAGAGAGCAGGCTTTCCGACTGTCAAAACAGTGGCTCAATTTGACTTTTCCAAAGCACCGTATTTGGACAAACAAGACATTTTGGAGTTGCATCAATGTCACTTTATGGAACACCATACCAATCTTTTATTTGTCGGGGCTCCTGGGACAGGAAAATCTCATTTATCCCTATCCATCGCAAATGAAGCGTGTCGAAAAGGCAAAACTGTAGCTTTCTATACAGCAGCAAGTCTTGGGAATCAATTGGTGGAAATGCAAGAAGAAAAACAGTTGAATAAATTTCTGCAGAAGTTAATGAAAATCGAACTACTTCTGATTGACGAACTGGGGTATATACAGCTCTCCAACGCTACAACTCAATTGCTATTCCAAGTATTTTCCAATCGATACGAAAAAGGATCCACTTTGATCACAACCAATCTGGACTTTGCGCAATGGTCTGAATTGTTTCATGACACCAGAATGACTGCTGCTATTTTAGATCGATTGGTTCACAACAGCAAGATTGTAGTCTTTCAGGGTGATAGTTATCGACTACAGATGCACAAGAAATCAGATGATTTGTTGGGAAAGGAGTGATAATTTTAAGAATTGTATGTAACTAAAGTGGTACACATTCTCATTAGTAGGGTGGTACATAAAATGATTGACATTTGCAAATGGTTTGATCCATGGGGAAATTGTTGCTAGAAGTTCTCCCTGCTACATAGACATTACCACCCTCGTCAACGGCAATAGAATTTCCATAATCGGAATTGGTTCCTCCTAGATAGGTAGCATACAGAAGCTCAGTACCCGAGGGATTAAGCTTCACAATAAAAGCATCAGGGCCACTGTTGTATGTCTTGTCATAGCCAGGTGCTGAAGTTCCCCCAATGGTTTGATCCATAGAAAAATTGTTGCTATAAGTCCACCCTGTTACATAGGCATTGTCACCCTCGTCAATGGTAATAGAGTTTCCTTCATCCCAATCAGTTCCTCCTAGATAAGTACTGTAAACAAGTGGATCAATCACAATGGTTTCATCTCTTCGAACAACATCATCTACATCGAATGAAAATATATCGTTTTGTACTTGAAAGGAAGCCTCAAGGGTTGAAAGTGAATCTTGACCATAGACGAAAAGATGATCATCTTTTAGATTTCCTAGTAAGGTACAAAGTTCTAAACTCTGTTCATTGGATAACAAATCAGCCCCTACTACTTGTACTTGTACATTTTGGATGTCTGCCCCGGGGTGTACATAGTATTCGTATTTCATTCCTTGAGGAGTGAAGAAGTAGGAAAGGTCGATGTTGTCCCAAACATTGGTATAGTTCACTTGGGTGTAGTTGTTGCAGTGAATGCCCCAGTGGTCTGGATCATTACCAATAAAATAGTTATTATAGTGGGGAAGAAGGGTTTTTCCTTGTATTGTAGGTGTTTGTGCATTCACAAAAGAAAGCTTGATTGTTTGCGACTCTATTACAGGAGGTGAAGTAAATTCATCAAATTTTTTTACAAGCTGATAATATACAGCCTCTTGGGTAAAAGCAACTTTTCCAAAGTCGGTATTTCCCACAAAGAGAATTTCTTCAGGCCACTGTCCTTTGTTTTCCGTAAAAAAGTTACTGGAAGACTGTAAAACCTGATTAGCCTGCTCAAGAGTTACAGAAGAGTCATTGTTGGCAGACAAGATTTCTTCTGCAGAAACAGGAAAACTTGAAAAAACAAACAATGTTGCAATCAAACAAATTGATAAAAACAAAGAAAAACAAGTACGTGCCATACGACACCACCTTTTGTAAAATGTTTCTCCACTATAGGGCAATGCTTAAAAGTAAGATAAAACGGTTTTCGTAGATACTAAATAATATTCACGTGGTGCATTGTACGAAAAAAGAGGCTCTTCACATTTCCATTTGGGTATACTCTAACAATTGTATAACATAACAACGCAATAATATACCTTTCTGAATATTTTTCAACACTTTTGGCGTTACTGCCTCAAAGAACCAGCTTTGATTATACTCAACTGGATAGACAAGCTAAAAAATAGCCAACTGGGGCCACTCATTCAAGTGTCTGATATGACTATGAGACACTTATGACTCTTCGATACAAAATAGGAGGCTTTGGTTTTGGGTTGTGAAATAGAGTTTGGGGGTGGGAGATCCCACCAGGTTGTATGAATAGTCATAGGCAGTATCAATGTCTACAAGTTCCCACCGAACTTGTCCATCAGAAGAAAGGGAGTATAGACTATCTTTATTCTTGGGAGAAACAGTACCCACATACAAATTTCCCTCTGAATCAAAGGTTACAGGAGTATGAATAGCGTGTTCAAAGGAATGGTTCCATAAAACAGATCCATCTTTCGATACACAGGTAAGCACATGGTGTTCTGACTCTGGAATGCTTTGGTCAGAATCAACTCTATACGATTCAGTATTAAAAGAATATACGATATGGCCATCGGGTCCTACCGAATACTGGATATCAAACAAACCAGGTTTCTCTTCTGTACGTTCCCAAGCTTTTCTCCTCTGTGTTAAACGCCATGATCAGTTTCGGTTGTATACGTATATCATCGAACCATTCCTCCCATGATTCATTTGAGTCTCCTATATTCAACGTTGAAGTAGAAAGTGCTACTAAAATAGTATCCTGAATATAGCCACCTTTGGGGGTAAAACCATCATTGTAGTTACGGTCTTTGCAAACAATTTGTCTCCAGCGTAATTTTCCTTGCGAAGAAATTGAAAAAGAGAAGTTTCATACTGTTCCTCTTTTATTCCCTGCTCATTCTTTTTTTCATAAGGGCGTGAACCAACCATATAGGCGTTGGAGTCTTCATCAAAAGACAGAGTCTCTACCCCGCCAAAGATATTGTGAAAAGCCCACACAGTTTTCCCTTGTGAATCCATACAAACAATGTATTCGCCATCATTGTAGTACAAGTAGCCACTGGGTGAGATCTTCAGCGCATCAACCCCCAACCACCACATCACTGGTTCATCCCAGAATATATTTCCATCAAAATCGAAATGAATCATTGTCTTAGCATGAGTCAATAGCAGTATGCCTTCTTTTGCCAAAACCATCGATTTAGCAAAGCCCTTTTCTTCCAGCGAACTTCCCCAGCTGGGTCCAAGGAATACAGGTAACCATTTTTCCCAATGAAATATATATTACCTTCTTCATCAACCGTAGGGGAACATGCAGCTTCTAATGTGCGTTCGTAATCCTCTGGCCAATGATAGGTCCAGGATTGCACAGGATGTTCAATGCCAGGAAAATCAAAATCAATGGGTGTGAAAGGAACAAAGGGGCCCTTGTCTTTGTGCAATATAGGGTACATGGCAGAATCCAATACTCGATTACACCCACTAAAGGAACAAACAAAAACAAACAGCGCAAGCCCTATAATCACCATCTTATTTCTCATTGTATATTACTCCTTCTTCTCTTCAATGCAGAATAGTAAGCTTTGATTCCAGGTAGTAAAATGAATCTTTTGTTTGGGAGATAGAACCGGTTGAAACTTAAATCCACAAGCTACTTCAATATCTCGCAAAGTCCATCTTTCAATCCCATCCGAAGTAAACGAATAGAGGTTATCTCTAGAGTGTTTCGACCTAGTTCCAATATATAGGTTTCCCTCCGAATCAAAAGAGGGTGCAGTGCGTATCTGATCTTCAAAGGGTATCGACCACATTGTTTCTCCTTGTGGAGAAATACATTGCAATGTACTACCCGCATACCTTGAAGATGGATTCTTACCATCATATTCTTCGTACTCTGCATTGAAATAAACATAGAGGTTGCCATTGGGACCAACGGTATATTCATCTTCAAAAACTCCATAGCGTTCTTCCGTGGCATTCCAAAGCTCATCTCCGTCGGTATTATACGCTTTAATCACCTTCGGGCGTCTGCGTTGATCATCAAACAAATCATCCTGGCCCTTTTGGAGTGGCGAAGTAGATAAAGCAAGTAGAAATGTATCTTGAATACGGCCATCTTTGGGTGAAAAATCATCGTTAAAGTTACAGTCATGACAAATTGTCTTTCTCCACCTAAGTTCCCCTTCGGGCGATATAGAAATCATATAGTATTCAATACTCTCTTGGCCTTCTTTGTATCTGGGGTCATCTTCATCGTAAGAATCAAAATAAGTTAGATAAGCATTGGAGTTTTCATCAAAAAAGCAATTCTTAAATAACGAATCTTCTGTGGGCAAAACCCATCTGGTTCTTCCTTGTGCATCAATATTCACAACAAATCTACTCTCGGTAAAGAGCAAATAACCATTGGGTGCTAAAAAGAGACAACCTTCTCTTCCATCTCCCCAGCATCCCTGAATTTCCCACTTCCGGTTGCCTTCAAAATCAAAATGGATCAAACTATCCATCTGGGTGTGAGCCACAAGTCCTTCTTGTGTCAAAACCATCGAATCATCGAATCCTTTTTTCTTCCAGCGAACTTCTCCTGCTGGGTTCAAGGAATACATGTAACCATTTTTCCCAATAAAATAAATATTGCCTTCTTCATCCACCATAGGGGGACTCGCCGCTTCCAGTATGCTTTTGTAATCCTCTGGCCAATGATAGGTCCACGTATGCACGGGGTCATCGATGCTAGGAATCTCGTAATCAACAGGCGTAAAAGGTACAAATGGCCCTTTATCAACACGTAAAACAGGTCGTGAAATCGACCAAAGAGTGCGACTACACCCAGCCAATGAAGAAGCCAAAACAAACAGCGCAAGCCCTATAATCACCATCTTATTTCTCATGATACAATAATTCCCCCATGCAAATAAAATTCAGTACAAAAATCAATTTTCACCATCGTCTATTTCACAATAGCCAATATGTATTGTAGAATCATTTCTAATCCGAATCAACTCATTTTCGTTTTTCAAACAAACACAATATGAATTTAAAAATATCAAGTCCAAGGAGAATGAGTTGAATAACTAACTTGTAAGGAACTCTTACCAGTTCAAAATGATGCTACTAAGATGAGGCAGTTGTCCGGAATTTCCGGATAACTGAATTTTCATCTCATAATAACATATTCAACACAAAACAATTACTATGAAATAAACCAAGGGGATGAAAAACTCCAACTACTTGTTGGAGAAATTTCATGAAAATATCCTTCCCCATCATCGATGCAAACACATTAAGCTAGAAACTCGCACCACTCGTGCGAGAAATTGGATGGAGTCATAACGTTATCATAATGGAGCACTGCACAAATCCTCTGGAACGAGAATTCTTTATCCGAATGACGAACATGTTCGGATGCTCCAAAAATGTACTCATCCTCCAAATTGAAAATCAGAGCTATGAAAAATCACTGCTTGGGCAAACCAATTTTGACAAAGCATTAACACCTGAACTTAACGCACAGGCAAAGCTGGCAATAAAAGACGAATACACTTTTGATTTTCTAGAACTCGGGGAAAAACACAACGAACGCGAACTTGAAAAGGCATTAATTGCAAGGGTAGAAGATTTTCTATGTGAAATGGGATGGAGTCATGTCATTTATATGTGTAACACAATAAATGCATGATTCTTTTTTAAGTACATAGAAAGAAACTCGGTAGGAGGAACTTCTATGAGATTGGATCAAGTGAAAGACTCCGACGTATATATGCATTCTTTACAAGAAGCTATTCATACCCATTCTCAAAAACGTTATCATTATCGATTGCATGTCGTATTAATGACATTATAACTCCGAAGTACGCAAGAAGCTGCAGCTCTGTACAAAAAACCACTACGGACTGTACGACACTGGATGAAACGATTTTTTGCTTGTGGTATAGAAGGGCTTCAAGATGAAACAATTCCAGGAAGACCTAGTCGTCTTAATGAATTACAGAAACAAGAGATCAAAGAAGCTGTTATTAGTCCTCCCCGTTTTGTAGGTTATTCACAACATCATTGGAATGGCAAACTCTTGTCACATCATATCCAAAATACATACCATATTACTCTCAAGGTACGCTAATGTCAGTATTTATTACACGAACTTGGCTTTACTACTCTTCAAAGACATCGCTCCATGCCCAAAGGAGATCCAGAAAAACAAGCTGAATTTAAAAAAAAACGAATGAACTCCTCCAAGCACTTAAAGAAGTCTTTGTGAAAGATCCTATGAGATATTACCCTCATTATAGAGATGAACAAGAACCTTTACCGGCAACCATCATAGCAGGAGATGAAGTACATTTTTATCAAGGTACCACCATTACACGAAAATGGTTCCTTAATGGATAACAACCTACTCTATGCTCCTCCTGAGAGAAACAAGATTGTTACTATAGAGCGGTGGATCTTACAGGGAAACTGATCACAATACAAGAAAAAGAACAATTCACGCAATATACGTTTCAAGAGTTCTTGGAATGGGTACTAAAGGTTAGGTATGGTAAGATCATTTTTCTCCTGGACAATGTAAAATAGCATGATGTAAAACGAATTCAGCAATTTGTAACGAAACATAAAGATCGTCTGGAGCTACTCTTTCTTCCTCCGTAATCTCCTTAATTAAATCCAATTTAAAGAGTATGGAAAATCTCGTGTTTGAAGTTACACACAACCGATACTTTATGAGTATATACGATCTAATGAGCGTACTGACCATGCATTTCTTTAAATGGAGTGATCAAAATGAGGAATTGAAAACTCTATGTGCAACTGAATAATGAGTTTCATATAATTGAACATTCAAACATCTACTGTATACAATTCAAAATCGTATAATGTACATTGCGAGTTATTCCAAGAATGATAAAGGATTGGTTTTGGAAATTTTCATGGAATCGCCTTGTTCAAACCTAACTTTTTAAAAACTTTGACTTTCTAGGCAGATATGAAGAATGAATTAGGTATCCCAATTCAGTTTTTTTATGATTGTTTCTCCCATTTGGCGCAGATCTTTTCGATATCAGGGATCTTCCCATCCGTAGACCAGCTTTTGAAAAACTGAGGATTTTTACTTCGAGGAGCTGGATCAACTTCCCTCATTTCAACCAATGCGGGAGCCTGGACACATTCTCCAAGCACAAGAGCACTTCGTGGAGCTAGCGCAGGTAACTGTTCAAGTAAGTGCCCATATATCCCAGGGACAATTTCTCGAAAGTACCGAAGGTCTTCAGGATTTTGCAGTCGATGCACCACGAAGGAGTTGCATTGAGAAAGAACCGTCTTAGACAACTCACTTGGTCTTTGAGAAGCAACAACTAATCCTAATCCAAATTTACGTCCCTCACGGGCTATCCTCTCAAATACTTGCTTCGAGATAGAGTCGTCTTCATTCTTCTTGCCTTCTCGGATATAGTTCTGGGCTTCTTCAAGAACAAGTACGACAGGGAATTCGCCTCGTCCTATACCACTCTCTGGAAAACTCAAGCGTTGCATAAATTCATGAATCAAACGACCAATAAGTGCTGTTACATTTTCCAAAACCTCTGAGGCTAAGAGGCTGAGATCAACAATTACGACATTAGATCTTTTGGAACCATTCCTCTGCCTATCGTAAAACGGTAGAAGGTTATCTTGAAGTCTCTCTGAACCGGATAAATCTCTATTCGGATTACTTTCCAAGCCAAACAAATCCCGTAAAAAGGTGGCAAGTGAATGCTTTATTTGGGGCCATTCTTTCGTTGATGGACCGAAAAGAAACTCGAACCTTGAATCCTCAAGAAGCCTAAAAATCCGCATAAGCATGGTTGAACAATTGTCCCTTGCTCTGCTTGAGCTTACATCATCTCTGGACATAGCCTCTTCAATATGTCGATAGCGGAAATCGGTGCGGCTAAAATAAGATGGGCAATCAGCGGTAGCTACAGAGAGAGATTCATCACCATCAGGCAGGCGCGATAGAGTAGACAGGAGAGGGTTTATCAGGTCTTTGATGCGATTCTGCTTTTCATACTCAATTAGTGTATAGGATTCATATTCTCCTCCTTCATTTTTTATACCTTCTCTAGCAATATCACGTACTCCACTAAATACTTTCTTCAAATCCTCAAGGGTGTCAAGAGTATATGCTTCACAGATCAATGCAACAGGGTCTGTATTGGCAGGATTGCCGAGATAGCTTGCGAGACCATCACATAATTGACGTATTGACCTTCCATTCGTTTTGTCACTACTAGAGCAATAACCCAAAATATGGTTACACTCTTTTATTAAATCTTGGCGCAATTGGAGCCATGCACTCCCGGTACTGGAGTTATTACGTGCAGAGGAAAGCGCATTAAGCAAGACTGGCCTTTGCACACCGGGTGAGGCTCGGAAAATCCGTACAAAGTCATCCGAATCCATAAACCAGTATGGGATCGCCAGCTTTTCTTTTTCGTTAGGATCTGTCGGGATGTATAGAGATTTAAACGCAGGTTTTGCATCGCTCCATTGGCTCCCGTTCACTTTCTGAAAAGCGGATCGATACTCGCCGTTCGTATCCAAGATGACAAATCTTGTTTGCTTTACCTGTGGGTGCTCAATCACGGACTGCAAAATGGTTGCTATAGAGCAGGATTTTCCAGATCCGGTACTCCCAATAATTGCAGCGTGCTTGCCGAAGAACGTGTCGGGGTCAATTTTGATGTCATAATCCGGGAAAACAGCAGAGCGCCCAACCGGGATGCAATATCCCGGTTCATCAGAATCATATTCGCAGGCGCATTTTTTGCCGAAAATAGCATCCAGATCTTCACGCTTTGTGATCAATACCGGTGAGTCTAATACGGGGAAAAGATTAATTCCTTGCTTGAATTCGTTTTCGTCAATCGTACCAATCATGGTTGCTTTCATCAGGCGGCGAGACGAAGGCAATGCCACCATTGTTTTATCTGCCTTGAGCTCACTTTCTTCTGTGAGGACAACGCGTGTCACCATGGCAACAATTCTTCGGGAACCGACAGGTATGATCACATAGGAGTTGATCGACCCGACTTCAATGGTTCCTTCATATGTTGAGCGGGTAAGAGCCTTCAGGTCCCGATTCAGCTCAATGGTCACTTGAGCTGTGTCAACAGCAACGACGCGCCCGATTTCATGATCATTCGCCATCGTCAACCTCCGGTAGGGTTTCTTTAAAGGCGAGAGCCTTAAAGGTCTTCATGACTTTGGCATCAATTTCCTCTTCCCTGAGATCAGGAAGCAGCTGCTTAACAAAGTTGCCGAATGTACCGATATCCCATCCTGAAACGATCCAATTCCGTTCGTCGCCAATCTTCTGCAGTTCCTTCACAAAATCACTACTTGGGTTGGGGTCCACGACAATCAATGTAAAGCTCGGTATTGCTAATGCCTGTCGAATAATCGCATTTACATGCTCGTCACCAAAACCATATCCAATGGTGAAGAGCACCGATTGGGGCTGGACGACTGCATTTCCAAATCGACGGAACAATTCAGAATAAGGCAACCCAAGCGCCTGTCCATATTTTAACGGTGATGGATAAATCAGAACGTCATCATCTTTGCATTGCTGGTTGAAAAAGGTTGCATACAGACCATACGGATTTTCCCAGCCTTGATCGGTTCTATGCCATGTGATTGATCCGTGGAGTTTGTACAGATGCAACGCTCTGTCAAAGCGATGAACTCGGCCTTCGGTAGTCTGCGCCGGGAAATAAAAATCAAGGTCGTAGGATTCAGGTCGGAACACTCGTTTCATGTTGCCTACGAAACCATCAACCAACACCGCGCCTTCAGCATCAGCTCCCTGTTCAATCAAGGTGTCGTAATTGAGCGTGAAGAGGTTGGCCCGTCGAAGATTCAACGGTCTGGTCAATATCTTCTTTATGAATTTTCTATGGACCCCTAATTCACTTTCCTTACCTTCTGCCGGGAGATTTATAAGATCCGTTAAGCATCCTGTAACTCTCCGGATCAGCGCCTCCAGGTTTCCCTTGTCCAGAATCAGGTCGTCAGCTCCGGTACGACCAATTTTGATTGTATCCGTAAAATTACCGATACCTGATCGCCACATATGAAGATGACTCAGGTAATCTTCAAGGTTTATACAAATGGCCTCGGTTTCATTGTCATCAGCCAACGGGCATTTTTCTTTACGGTCATCGAAGGAATAACTTTTTCCTGATATGAGGGAAGCTGTTTCATAAAAACAGTGTACCCATTCCGGCGCACCCGATTCTGTTTTTTCGCTCTCGGCCATTGCCAGCAAAGCATCTTCAAGAGGCTTTGGGATGTTCGCTAATGAAACGCCGCCAGCAGATATTGATGCACCAGCGCCAATCAGGAATGAAACATTGTCAGTCTTTAACAACGTTCCCATGCGTACCCGGGTTTCCTTCAACACCTCGAGCAGTTTCTTTTTGGCCTTGGAGAAATCAGCATCCGCTCCTTCCGGGTCTTCAGCAATAAGCGGGAGAACTTTCGATTCAATCAGATCCTCTGTTCCAATTTGAATTTTATACTCTGAAAACTCGGTCTTATCATTGCTCATAAAGCTTTCTCCTTATTTATGTCATCATCCGACAACCTCAACCCAGCCTATGAGCTTCGAGCTATACGCTTGGTCATCTTTGGCTTTGCCGCGATGTTTGATTTCTCGCTCAAGAAGAGTTTCTGCCAATGGCAGCAGGTCAATATTGCCCTTGGTTTTCTTGGTCTTTTTCTGGAAAAGGTCATCAGCAAGGCGCTCAAGAGAAACAAGCCGTTCTCCGTCATCGGTCATCCCGATTTTAATGATTGAACGAATGGCGTGTCCTTTTTCGTTGTGCGTCTCAATTTCCCAAATCGTCAGAATCCCTTGCGGTAGATCATTGCCTGTAACCGCACATGCGATCTGCTCTGCCGGTAACGTTCTGTATTCCCGAAGCCATTTCTCTATGCGAGGATGATCCAAGCCAAGGATCTCAACATTATCATGTTCCAATGCCTCTTCCCGGTCGGTCGTAAAAACGATCTTATTGGCCGAAGTGTCAGTAAAAACGTATGTTGCCGTATCCTTTACAAAGCTGCCTTTAGCCAGTTCGGCGCAGGCTGATGTAAAGTGGATCAGCTGTTGCATGCTCTTATCAACATCAGATAAGGGCTGGTATTCATCGAGACTGAACTGATCTAGCTCCTGAAATAACTCCGACACCGCATCACGAGCCTCGGAGGCATTGGTCATGGCTGCATTCAGCTCAAGTTGAGTCCGTTTTAAGGAGGGATCGCTTAAGGCTTCAGCGTAGAGCTTCTGGTAATTGATGGTTTCCTGAAGCTGCCCTAAAATCTGTGAGCGCAAGTCTTCAGCAACATTCCCTTTTTCATCGACCTTGCCCAGCGCAAGAGCAATGTCCTTCAGTTTATCATCGAGCAATAAGAATATTTTGCCCTCGATTGTATCGCCAAGAACAAGGTTGTAGACCTGTGCCGTATCCTTCTGGCCGTAACGGTGAATTCGCCCGATGCGCTGCTCCATGTCCATCGGATTCCATGGCAAATCGAAATTGAACAGAATTCTGGCATGTTGGAGGTTGATACCTTCACGACCGGCCGCCGTACAAATCATGACCCGTGGGCCTTCCGGTTGCTTAAATCGTTTTTCGGCTGCGGTTTTGCTGCCGTGATCACCACCTTTGAGTACCACGACTCCCTGACCGGGATAGGCTTGGTCAATTTCTTTCCCCAGCATTTCTACGGTACCGAGATAGGTCGCAAAAATAACTACCCGTTCTTTGGGATTCTGATTCCACAAAACACCGAGCGCAGAGATCAGTTTTTCTACTTTGGTTTCCTGAACGTCCGGGAACTGTTCCAGCAGCTGAACAATACGCTGCCGTTCTTCCGGCAGAGCATAAGCAACCGCATTCATTGCGGCATCTTCAGCTGCCTGTGTGGTCATCTCATCGGAAAAGGTATCGGAGGCAAGCGCAAGCTCCTCCTCATTGATCTTTTTCAGCTGTTTTCTTTTGAGCTCGTTGAGAATACGTTCTGCCTCCAGCATGCTCATCTGATCATTGCCAAGCTGAAACTCCCGGCAGATGTAGCTTTTGGCCGCATTGAATGCTTCATCGCGCAGATCGATATCCAGATTTTCATCATGAATCAAACCTTCATGAACCGTGAGCGCAATCAATCGGCGGCGAAGAGTGCGATGCACGGCGGCGAAGCTCGATGCGGCAATCTTCTGGAAGATGGTCATCACAAATCCCAGTGCCCGGCCTTTACTCCCTTGTTTTTTCGCAAGAGCAAATCCATCACGAAGGTATTCATTCAACTGCTGGTAGAATTGCCTTTCAACATCCGACATCGAGAAGGCTTCAGTATGCACCCAACGACGGGCAAAGAGCGTGGAACCATCCGGGCGGCAGGCATCCGCTTTTGTGCGCCGAAAGATATAGGGATTGAGCCGGTGCCGCTCCTCAACCATCTCGAGTTCGTTTTTGAACAACGAAGGATCAAGCAGCTGGATCAGCTTCCAAAATCGATAGTGGTCACCCTGATGCGGTGTTGCCGAAAGGAGAATCAGATCGCGGGCGTGATCCCGTAGAGCCTCCGCCAGCTTATAATTCTGCGTCTTCTTGGTCTTGCCGCCTTGTTTGTAAGCCGTACAGTGATGAGCCTCGTCAAATACCACCAGATCCCATTTCGGGGCTGCCAGCAAATTCTTTACACGCGCCGGGCGTTTGAGTGTATCAATACTGGCGATGAGCAGATTATGTATCTTAAAGGCATTCGTTTTGCGGTCGCTGACATCACCTTCGCTTCCAAAAACCTCAAAGTTAAGGTTAAAGACCTTATTGAGCTCACGATGCCAGTTATTCACCAGGCCCGCAGGTACAACCATTAAGGCTCGGTTCAATTCACCCCGGCTGGCCAGTTCTCTTAATACCAAAGCAGTTTCGATAGTCTTTCCCAATCCAACCTCATCGGCAATCAGGAATCTTCTTGGTCCGGCAATCGAAATCTTATGGGTGAGGACGACCTGATGCGGAAGCAGATCTATCCGAGCAGCCGTCATCGATGTCGCGTTATCCAAAAGCGGAAGCTCATGCGCTTTATAGCAGAGCCATGCCTTTTTCAGACGTTCATCGCCAGCCCTGAGGTTTAGAACTACGGTCTCGTTCCGGCTCAATGCCGGTAACAGTTCCGCTAAGGGAATCCGTTTTTCACCGATGGAAAAGAAGACTGTAGCAAACCCTTCCGAGACCGAAAGGACGGCTCCCTGACCAAACTCACGGTGCTGTATCCTTGTACCTGGAAGAATCTTGTAGCTCACTTTCAACTTATCCTGTCCAAAAACAATCCTATCCACCCCCCGTCAGATTTAATTTTTTGAAGACTGAGCTGAGCCCCGTTCCATATACCGCTTCCTAGCTCAATCTCTTTGCCACGGTCTTTGCCGTCGCAGAGCCATGTGTAGCGGTTATTTTCCAGATGCTCTTTCCAACGGTCCTGTTTGCTCATCCAGAAGACAAGGGCGTACTGACCTTGCGCCCAGTTCTGAAAATCGTAGATGCGTTTGTACACCTCTTGAGTAACCCATTCTTCAGCATTCTGGGCTTCAAGGGTATCCAAAGCAGCGTCCAGACCCGCTACTAAAAGCAGGTCGTTGTTGATAAAGGGCATGTCATCATCCGGCCAGCTGTTCTCGTAATAAGAGAAGAACTCGCGGAGTGATATAGCCGGTTATCTTTTACCAGTTTAGCCAGCACGGGGTTGTCCCAAATGACGGAAATCCCTTTGCGCTGCCAGACATCATCAAGCAAAATTAGATTCATCGCTTATTCCTCCTCCGCAAGATCGAACAGTGAAAGCTGTCTCATCATGACCTGCTGGTTCGCCGCAGACCAGCTGTTGAACAGTTGACGTGCAGTATAGCTGGCAGTCCTGAATTCACTGGTCGGACCGTGCATTCCCAGCCAGTTAAACAGTTCACCAAGCGCCGGATGAGGTTTGAAGTCGCTGTCGTTCATCTCCTTTTTCACATTGATACCGCTGCCGGAGTAGGACGCGCCCACAAGGAAGATGGCCTGATCGAGATCCCGACGCAGGTTTTTGAGCGACTTTTTCTCCTTGGCAAATTCAAGGGCATCCACCCAGACAAAAGCCTTCGGGCGGTTGATCTCTTTGCACCAGCCGCGAGTAATGAAATCACTTGGACCGACACCGGAGCCGCGCAGGAATTTCTGAATCTGATCCCGTTCAATCTGATCCTTGTCGGCAAAGATCCGAAGAAACTGACGGGTCAGCGGCTCGGCCTTATCCGGGGCTTTAATGGCATCACTTCCGGACTGATCCTGAATGATCTCGTTGATACCAGCAAGGGCTTCCTTGACGGTAAACTCACGACCTTCTTCCACATAGACCTTGCCGTAGTGGCGGGAGAAGTATTCCAGCGCCTTGCCGCGCTTTATTACCTCGATATCCGCCTCTGGTAGACCGGCCTGTTGGTGATGTTCCAGAAGGTTTTGCAGTTGACGGACATCCCGCAGAATCTGACGGCGCAGTTTTGGCCAGCTGATTTCCGAGGGCTCTTCTGTCCGTTTCCGGCAGACGTGGATGATGTCGTATTCAATGGTCTTTGACCCAAACTCACCCTTACCCTTGGTCTCATCGGAACGGATGGGATAAGTTGCTTCAAGGAAGTAACCGGAATTGAATAGACTCTCCAGAACATCCACCCACGGTTCATCCTCACTGTGATGGAAAGTGAAGGACAGAATGCCGCCCGGTTTTAGGATGCGATGCGCTTCCCGCCAGCAATCCGTCAAAACACGCTTGTAAAAGTCATCAGCATCTTCCGGGTTGCGGGCCTTGTTGGCAACTGCCTCAAGGGTTTTCGGGGTGTATTCTCCGGTGAAATATTCCGGATATTTATCCTTCAGAACCAAGCGCAGCCAGACATAGAAAAAGTCGGCCAGCTCGGAGTAATGCAAAAGCCCTCCGAAGGGGGGATCGGTGATGACGAGGTCGTAGGAGCCGGATTCTATATGAGACAGTTCTGTTGAAGACCCACAAGTAACTGAGGTTCCGGAAAGAACACTGTCAACCATGTTTAGCTTGTAGCTCTTTCCCTTCACTGCTGAAGCAAAATCATTTTCTTTCTCAATTAGAATTGAACGTGGCACCAAGTCCCAGGTGTTCGTCCGCCAATTACTCCCTGTTATTGCGATTTTACTCGCAGTTTCCCAATTTCCTCTGCCAACTGGTGCCAAGAAGTTGTTTTCAATAACAGTAGACTTAGGATGATAATTGTTGTTACTAAACATTGGTTCAAGTTGGTCCGCCTGAATATTCCAAAAACAAAACATATTCTGATTTCTTACATACTGCTGGAATGCACCAAGGGCGATTTCCTTTGCAGCATCCGAAAATCCTGTGGCAGTATCTATTGTTTTTAATAGGAGAGCGTGAACCAGTAGCTGGCGTGGGTTGAACATTGTATGCCAATGTGTAAAACCATAATTCTTCTGAAGGTCGCCATTTGCCATGTGCGTCATGAATCCAAAAGGCAATTCACTTTTGGGGAAATACTCTGCCAAATCAGCTTTTGACCGTAACTCCCATTCTGCAATTACTGCATCATAACGATGGGTATCTTCAGGAGTTAGTTTTTTGAAATATCGGCCATTGTAAGCGGCACTACTGTCACCCCTGTGAGGGGAATAACATTGTAAAGAATATGGGCTGACAGGACCTTGTTTTTCTGTTTGCCGTATTGCTGCCATCACATCCTGTTCTCTTCCACAGGTCTCTTCCTGACAGGTGAAGGTGGATCTTTTGGGGATTGTTCCATTTTTGGTAGACATTACTTCGCCGGTGTCGGGCAAGGTGATATCATCCGGAAGTATTCCCCGTACCTCAATGAGTTTGAGGGTGCTCTGGCGCAGTTCATTCCAGCGCTTGGTGTCTTCAACCGAACTGGTTACGGTTCCGCCAAGATCTCCTTGTTCATCGCTTCCGGGAGCACCTTTCATCCAGTCGGGATGGATCAAGAGGGAGAGAGAAACCTTTTTGTTTTTTGTTTTCTCGTTTCCAAGATTTTTAACCTGTTTTTTGCCGCAATGTGGGCAGTAATAGATTCCGTTTGAATCGAGAACTGCAAAAGCATCATTCTCATCTGCAATAACTAATGGTTCATCAGGTGCCATCCGCACCTCACCGGCTTCGACATCAAATCGTCCACCGCAGTCATCGCATTTCATATTCGGCCATGATTTTACAGACAGTTCCTTCACCGCAATCACCGGTGAGCTGAAAAGCGGTGTCCGATGGTTACAGCCGGGTGCGCTGCACGGTCCATGTTTCGCCCAGAAGGTGTAGATAATCTCCGGGCCTTCATATCGGTATTTCTTGCGCTCTTCCGGAGCCACCGCAATAGGATCAAAATCTTCCGGCATGGGCTTTCCGGTTTCCACGCTGTACCAGACTCCCTTTTCACCATCGGGACCTTCACAGGCATAAAAGGGCATGATCTGCGGCTTCACTTCGGATTCGATATAGGTGAAGAGGCGTTTGACCTCCTCGATATCCACATCGGCCAGTTCATTCTTTACCACCAGCCAAGCCACCGGATTCAGGTCGTTGCCGTACATTTGCATGCCAAGGCGGGCACCTTCAACCAGTGTGGTTCCGCCGCCCATGAAAATGTCGGCCACCTTCAGATTTTTGAAGGAAGGATTCTTCTGGTGGTTGCAGTAGTAGTTTTCCCAGACCAGCTTTGCCGCTTCAGCCTGATCTTCCGGTGCTTTTGCAGCGGCGGCAATCAAGGTAGAGCGGAACACGGATGAGCGACGACGAGCCCACCATTTTGACATCTGATAGATCGGCTTTCCCGCGTTACCTTCGATCTGTGCGATCTGGTTGATCGGCAGGATCGGAAAATCAACCTCCAGACAGGTCTTCGGCCTGTTGGGGTCATTGAAGTCTACGGTTTCAAGATGACGTTCTTCTCCGGCATCTACTGCCGCCGCCACCATTCTTTCTATTTCTTCTGCTTTTGTAAGTTTTGCGTCAGCCATAGTTGTTATCCTTGCCTTTTTTCAATTTCTATAAACGGAACCGCCATCTCCAGCACCGAAAGCCCGCCATGCGTCAGCGTGGGATAACCACCCTGGCTTTTCCATTTGCGACGGCCAAGGGCGAGTGTGTGGCCTTCCGCTTGAATCGTTAAGGGAGGCACCCAGTTGTGATTGGTTTCAGGGGTGTTTGTCGTCGAGCGACCGCTCTTGAATAATTTTTTCATGTAGTCGATCTGTTCTTTATCCACCAGATCTCTGAACAGCCCGGCATTGGCATACCCATGATCACCGGTAATTACCAGCTTGCGGCCGGTGGCAAGCCGGTCGACAAAGCTCCAGAAATCATCTCCGGTAAGAGCCTCAACGGCCGCTTTGGTCAGTTTCTGAGCGCCGCTGCCATCATCCGCGAGGTCATGCATGTTGCTGTCCGGCCAGTGATGCCAGAAGATCACACCGGTTTCCGGTTTCACCAAACTCCCGCAATCGGCAAAGGGCATGTCCACAGACTCTGTGTAGGCCCCGGGAAAAAAGTCACTTTTCCCGCCGTTATCCGTCAAAGAGGAGCGCTGGCCAAAACCGAGCGCCTTGGCAAACGGCGTGGTGTCGCCCGGAAATTCAGCAAGGGTGGCATAACTTTTATTCACGGCATAACCACGTGAATCGGCTTGCTCAAGTATCCAGCATGCTTCCCTTAGAGAAAGCGCATCCAGAATAAGTATGGCTTTCCCCTTGGATTCCTGTTTCCAGAAATTCTGAAGATGCTGAGACGTCCTTAACGGTGAATCATTCACCTCATGCCAGAGATCCCATGCGGCCCCGCTAAGGAGGGTGTCCAATACCCCGGCTTTCTTATCCCTTTCGGTTGTCAGGGCATCCGCTTTGGCGGGATTAAGAGGGTCAGCAAAAATCTTCCAGACCTCAGCGAGAATCTGTTCCCATCCAGCCTGCGGGCTCGAATTCATAACCGTGTTGAGAAATGACTTTTCCATTAGTCCTCCTTCTCAAGGTTAAGGCCGTAGGAAACACCGTCCGGCAATTTTTTGATAAGATCCTGCAGCTGTGCGCCGGTTAGGTTTTCAATGGATATTTTTACATTCGAAACCTTCGCGCCGGGAGTAATGCCCCAAGACTCAAGTTTTCCGAGAAGCGACAGGGATGAAGTTGTATCGGAGCTGAAAGGCGTTTTCGCTTTTGTGCCTGTGTCTCCACCAAACGGTCCGCCCGGGTTATTCTGCCGGATTCAGCTTCATTGACTGCTGAGCTGCCGGTTGCGGTTGTTCCGGTGTAATCACCGGAGGTTGCAGGTGTCGGTATCATCTTCCGTTTGCCTGCCACCCGAGCTGACCGTGCTGTCTGGCTCGTGAATCAATGTTTCTTCGAGGGTTCGGCCCGTTCCGATTTTGCCTTTCATGCGGTTCCATGCGGCATCTTCGGTTTCGCCAGGACGACTGCTCAGCAGTTCCCGTCCAGCAATATTGATCTCGATTTTGCCACGGGCACAAAGTCGAACAATGTGCTCTTTGGCTTCGTTTTCACCCAACCATGGGATACAGGGGTTTCCGCCGCCCATTGGCTCTTTCAGCTGATCCAATACGGTGGCAAAGGAGTCATTGCGCTTTGCCGCCTCCAGAACGAGGTCTTCAAAATCCTCTGCGGGAAACAAGTCTGTCTTAATTTTTTCATGGATGGCCGGAACGATGCGGTCGCCTTCAACCTTGTGACTGTTGATTTCAAATTCGCATTGGTCGGGATTACCGAAATTCCATGTATCAAGAACCGCATAGCGATCAAAACGTACTTTTAACTGGTCGCGGAGCTCTTTCTGATACTTCACATGCAGAGCTGAATAGTTGGCATCCGCGTTTTTCCATTGCTTGGCCAGATAAACCGCCCGGGCGAGCACCAGCAGTCCTTTATCGTAAAAGACCGGCTCCATTGTTTCTTTGGCTAGAATGAATCGTATGGTGTTCCGGTGCTTGGAGACCTTCTCTTTAAGCCATATACCTAACTCTTTGACCTTCACATTCCCTTTAGGTATCACAACGTGGGGAATGCGATTGTCCCAGTTTTCAGGCCGATCTTTTTCATCCACATCGACCCAAGGATTACTCTGCCAGCTCTTCTTCAGCACGATCACTCGGCCAAGCGAACTGTTGGTTTCGCTGCCGCCAAGGACATATCGAATTTCCTGCGCTAAATGTTCAACATCCTGTCCTTCGTTAAACAGTTTGTCATTTTTAGCATGCGCTATAAGCTTCGCCTGTGGATTCTCTTCATTCAGAAAAACCAGACGGTCGCCTTTTTGGTGAATGTTGAAGCTGTTCTCTTTGATCGCCTCCAGCTCAACGGAAAACAGGTTGTCATCAATCGGCTTGCTTCTCGTGATGTCCAACTGAATTTCAGCAGGCCGAGCTCCTGCCATGTTTACCAGTGACAGGGAGCGTATCCACAATGAACTCAGTATTGTTCCGAGATTCGGTACCTTCTGCGTGGTGCCCTCGACAGCTTCTTTTACTGCTTCGAAATTTCGTAGCGCTTTTGAGCGGAGGTCTCGGTGGAGCTGGTTGGCTACAGAATCGAGAAGAGAGGCGACGCCGCTTTTTTCTTCTGTAATAGAGAAGTCTGCAGCCGTGAGGATTGGGCTGCGGTCACCAGCATCCTTAAAAACATCGACAAGGATTCTCAGCAGGTCCCGTGTTTCTTGAGTTTGGGTTGCTATGAGTACCTGATCATCAAGGAGCTTCATCAGCAGAGGAGAAAACGGCCAGCTGTGAATGAACTCATCTTTGTGCCGCTCCTGTTCCGATCCGGGAATGTGATAGAGGCGATAAAACTCTTTGAGGTGAGCTGTAATCAAGTTTTCAATGTCGGCTTCAGGTATCTGAATCCGATTTTCAAAGATACGGTAAAGTAGCAGTTTTTGGCGGTCGCGTTTTGCTTCTGGTCCTTTGAAATCAATGCGAACAGGATTTATTCGGTAGACCTGTTGAGCGGCATCAGAATCACCTTCACGGACGGAGAGTACCAGTGTCAAAAGCTCGGGATTTTCTTCCGCTATTTCAGATAGGATCTGAATGAAATTGAAAGCCCAGTTCCTGCGGGGATGCTGTTTTGTATTTGTTAACCCTTCATACCAAGTTTGAAATTCGTCGAGAATCAGAACCGCTGGCTTTTTCTGAAACATTTCCAAGAACAGCGCTGTACCCGGAACTTCTGATTTACTATCGCCCAGACCTTCCCACTTACCTCTTATGTATTTTCCCTCGGGGTGTTTATCGAACAGAAGATCCCACAGGAAGGTATAATTATGTTGGTGAAGGCTTTCTGTGATCACTTCCACATCACGGTTGAGAGCAAGATTAGTGAGACCATCACGGTGAAGTTTGTCCTGCCCATGACTTCAACCAGTTATCCGTAGCGGAGGGGTCTTTATACATGTGCGCCAATGCAGCCATCAAATGCGATTTACCCTGTCCTCGTGAACCGATGATGACAACAGGGCGAGACTTTCCCGGCTGCAGTGCTTCAACCAGCTTTAACAGGTCGACAGAAGGATAGGTAATACTCAGAAACTCCTCAGCACTTTTGTCTAAAGCACCGGTGCCATGTCGGTTAGTAAAATCAACCATCGTGCCTTTGATTCTTTTTCCAATGAATTCATTTCGAAGTTTTAAGTTAAGCATGTTTCACTTCCCTCTTGTACTCTAAAAAAATGATTTCATCAACAATGTAAAACTAACATTCTAACATGAAAGTTTCTCAAAAAAGGTATAAAATTCATTTAACACCAACCATAAAAAAATATGTTGAAAAGTATCTTTAAATAGACTACATCTCATCAATCAAGTTTTTATAAACCATATATTATAGTAAGAAGATATTTAAGTCAACGAATTAACTTTACAAATCTTAGTTGATTGGCTAGTTCCAAAAAGTAGACTCTCTTTAAGAAATGTACTATAGTACAAGCAAGGAGTGCTTATTATACGATACAGACGGTATTCCAATGAGTTTAAAGAAACCGGGAAGAAATCAAACATCTTCAAAAAGAATTGCGAAGGGTAACCATGGAGAGGGATATCGAAAAAGAAGTAGCGAAAATCTTTGAAAGCTTCCGTAATATACCCTTGCATTCAAAAGCACTCAAGGGAGAAGGGGTGCAGTTCCGTTTCTTTCGCCTGCACCCTCTCCTCTTCTTCTTGATTTTCAGCTTTCTAAACACCTACAGACTTATTCGCACTACTGAAAATAAGGAATCATTACAGACTTTTTAAAAATCCAATACTTCGCGTAGTTTGAGCAAGTTTTCCTTTGTTGGAGTAGTGGCATTAGTCTCCCAATGTCTGTATGTGTTTATGCTAATCCCGCAAGCAATTACAACCTCTAACTGGGTGAGTCCCTTTTCTAAGCGTTTCTGTTTGATCAGATCACCGGTGATCTTTACTAAATCTTGTTCTTCTAATTTCTTCAGAATGTATGCATCAGAGATGTTGATATCGGTTGTTTTGATACGTTCTCTTAGTTTGCTTTTGTATCGCTCTACAATTTCTTGATCATGTAAAATAAGATTTCTTTGGTCTTGCCCTTTTTTCCTCATGATGTAATACGTTAGTTTTCTCATTCATTCTCTCCTGTCAAAATAATTGAATCCGTACAGTAGTAGTGTTTTCCTGCAGATCCCTCGTAAACACTCTTCAAACCGTCGAACAAAAAACATAACCTAACTTTTAACCTTGATTCTATCAATCTCATAGAATCCTCCTGTGTTAAAATTTTAATCCTTATTCACCAGAATATGAAATTTCCATATTCACATTCCAATGATTATGGATTACAGGTGTGAGTACTTTAATTTTTTTGCACTTCACACTAACTTCTATTTTAAAACATACGTCAATATGCAATTTTATATTTTCCGCCATATTACCACCAATACAGCTTTTAAAAAATATAAAACTCGGTTTTTCATTGTTGGTTGTTATCATCATCTATCCAAATAATCAGAATTTTTATATAATTGTTCAGTGTGGTACCTGTACTTTTGTGGAGAGGAGTACGAGGTAAATACTTATAGCGGAGGAGTAATGACCCAACAGTATTTATGGCAACCGAGTAAAAAGATAAGGCATCAATGGGAGCATTGTATTGAATGTCAGATTATTGAATTGGATTTAGATTTGTACAATCGAAAACTTCAATCCACTCAAATCAGTGATCCAAATATTTACAGATATCCACAAGACATTCTAGAAAATCTCCGCAAAATGATGACTCTTAGGTCCTTGCCATCAAACGAATTGATGATAAACTAGAAGAAATTATCAAGGACAACTGCACTTACTTCAATAAACTCTAAGGATTGCTGTAAGTTGTTGATGAGCAAGGTTAATATAAAGATTTGTACGTGGAACAATGCTCAGATAAGTGTTGAAATTGTTTTAGTATTCAAGGTTTATCATTGATTAAAGAAAGGATTACACATGCAAAGAAAAGAATTGATATAAACTTAATAACAATACGTAAAAATTATACATCATTTTTTTTGTTTTTTTTGGCCCCTCAGCCTGGTAAAAAATGGACTTCTGAGCAACTAGCAGTAACATTAGGATATAGAGTAGTAACAGAATTTATAGAATTGGATGAAATACCCATTAATAGCACTAACAAACAACCTGTTGTAATAATTTTGGAGGAGTTTCAGGATACCCAAAGAGAGACTCAAGAGTTAGTTCTAAGGAAAATGGAAGACATTGAGAAAAACAAAGGAAAATATCTTGTGTGTGACTTCATTGAGCGTACACGGTCTTTATTAGATATACTTTGCAATAATCTGCACCACAGATGAGAAACGAATTCTCCCTCAAATAAAAGAGATGTGCATAGTGAAAAAATTCTCACCATATTCTTCTGAAGAAATACAAAAAATCATACAAAATCAGTATCCCTCTGTCGAGTCTGATATTATTCATGAAATCGCGTTTAATTCAAATTCTAACATCAAGCAAGCCGTTTCTATGATAGAACATTATTTAAGACACAATGATTTAAATCTTGCATTAAGCCTGTACAATTCTGAGATTTAATAAACATCCTTTCAGAATCATTGTGGGATAGTCTTACATGTTTTTTTCATCAAGTCTTGGTAAGTATATGAATGTGTTTTACATAATAGTGGTAACCCATTGGGAATGCAGACAAAATTTTGGATTAACAAACATACATGAACTTTGTCTTTTCTGTATAGGTCAAAAATTCTGCTTATGGATGTTGGTGGTTTAATCTTGTATCATACCTGTTTTTTGGAACCAGGAATTGCACGAACTGTTTTAGATATTATAATTTGGTAGTGCCCG
This sequence comes from Caldisericia bacterium, assembly GCA_040767255.1. GTDB lineage: Bacteria > Caldisericota > Caldisericia > UBA6126 > UBA6126 > JAGLCW01. The sequence continues at coordinate 2,111 of JAXGOZ010000016.1, read as the reverse complement.
AACGTTAAAAGCTTTGTTGCATTATTATAGACATTCATCTTAAAGAGGAGTTTACAGGAGTTGAAGTGAAATCGTACATTGGGCAATTAAAAGAACTACTTAAGGCGCTAGAACACCATTTTTCTGATTTCTACAAGGATATCTCTGTTCAACAATTACGTGATGATCCATATTCCCCAATTGTCCTGATAGGTCCAAAATATTTTTACAATACCGATATTTCCGATGAACAGAAGAGAAAGCAAATATCTCTTTTAAAACTATATAAAGAATGGGAAGAGCATTTCAATCTGCTAACCAGCAACATGCCCGAACGTACCCTAAAAGAAATAACTGAAATCGAAGAATATCTTCGTAATAAAATAAACTTAAAATCTGGTTGGGAAACTGAAGCAACACCTGAAGAAAACTTGTCTGGAATCTATGAAAGAATTGAATCTCTCCGGAAAGTTTTAAACTTATTCGAGCATAACGACCCTATTATAACTCTTATTCCAGATACAAATGCACTAATTATTGATCCTGATTTCGATAAGTACAAGTGTATCGCAGGTGATTCAATTGAAATTCTTATATGTTCAACAGTTTTACGTGAACTAGATAAACTTAAAATGAACCATAAAAACGAAGAATTTAAGAAAAAAGTTGAATCCGTCATAAAACGATTAAAGGGATTACGAAATCAAGGCAAATTAACAGAAGGTGTTGTTGTTAACTCGTCAATCCGAGTAAAGATGTCCGCTAAAGAAACCAGTTTTTGTAATACCCTTAGTTGGTTAGATTCTAACAATGATGATGATAGAATCGTTGCATTTACTCTGGAGTATTTACGCGAATATCCCTCACGCAAAGTTATTGTAGTTACAGGAGATATAAACCTTCAAAATAAATTAGAAATGGCAAAATTGGAATATTCAGAGCCTCCAAGTAAAGTAAAAAAATGAACGAATTGCTTCCAATGTCATGAATCCCGAAAGGAGTTGAGAAATAGATACTGTCGAAAGATTGAAGACTCTAATTGAAAAAGGCCAAAAGGTATTAAAAACACACACACCTAATCCACCTAATGTTATAGGTTTTCCAACTCTCGATATGGGTAAATTTGGGGCATGGAAAATACAGGTAATTAACTTCTTAGAGAATATTTTACCCCCAGAAAATCCCTACTTAAAGACATTCCAAAACGAAAAACGTGATGGATATGTGGGGACAACCGAAAAGTTAGTTAATATTCTTGAGACTTTGATAGAAGATATCAATAGTGGTTCAATTGTCTTAAACAATGGCAAATGCCCATTAAATCCTTATGATAATATTCTACTAGTGCTAAATAGATTTCATCAAGTTGCAAGACAATTACGAGATCGGCATAATAAAAGAAAAACAATTGATATCGCCGATGAATATGATGTGCAAGATCTGTTACATGCTCTGCTTAAATTGTACTTTGATGATATTAGGGCTGAAGAGTGGACGCCAAGTTATGCTGGTCAATCTGCCCGAATGGATTTTCTAATAAAGAGTGACAGGATTGTTATTGAAACAAAAAAAACGAGGAAAGATCTCTCATCTAAAGAGATTGGAAACCAACTGATTGAAGATATAGAACGTTACAAAAATCATTCCGAGTGTGATACATTGATTTGCTTCATTTATGACCCAGAGGGGTTTATTGGTAATCCCAAAGGAATGGAAAATGATTTAAATAGAGATTCCGACCAAATCAATGTTAGAGTTTTCGTTAAACCATAGGATGTTATTCGCCTGGGAATATATCCCATTAAACTCCTACAACTTCTCAAAGGCATCTCGTATAACTTTGGCCATTAATTGTCTTCTGTTTTGAAGGAATTCTTTGTATTCTAGGGTTTCCCAATTCTTTGGTAATGCGTGCCAGTAATACATTTTTTCAATTTCTTCTAACGGATAGCGGTGTGAGTAACTTGGAAGGTATTCCTGGGGGGATTTATCTGAAATATCAATGTTGTCATTCCATTCAACGTATGCATAATTTGCAACTTGATTTCTTAACTTCTCCTGATCTATACCAAGTTTCTCTAAATAGTGCTTTGGAAACAAGTGGTGTCTTTCTAAAGAAGATTTATTTGCAT
>JAXGOZ010000015.1:0-32407 GCA_040767255.1 Caldisericia bacterium | reverse complement strand
GGGTTGTTGCATGACAATCCGTTGCCCATTTGCAACAGCACGGGCATCATTAAGGTGCATTTCAATGGATTTAATATCGTACCAAGGCAGGTGAACTCGTACTCCATCTCCGATTTTATCCTCCATTTGGGGAACAAGGGTAACAGAATCTAGTTCTTTCTGGTCAACCACTATAACAAAGCTACCATCTTCATTGCATGTTATGGTGGTATCGTTCCATTGAACAACTGCCCCAGGTGGTTGAACAAATCCATATATCTCCATGCAGTTGTAAAACTCAAACATATCTTGTATGAACAAAGAAGGTTTCACTGGTTCAATATCTTTTTCCTTTACTTGGTATACCAAAGTAAAGGTGTTGTCCGTTGTATTTGAGTCTTTTTCACAATCTAGTACAACTTCTTCTGTGTGTTTACCAATTTCTTGGTTTTTTATGGTCAAAGAAACATGTCGAGTTTCTTTGGGTAGTAAGTTTTCGAAGTCCACGTATTCTTCTCCAATTCGAATAGAACCCTGATCAACAGTCACCATGGATGTATTGACAATGGTGGATAAGATTTCCATATCTTCGTCGTTTGTTGGGATTGCTGGATGAATAGATACTTTTTCCAGTGTAACGTTGGGAAGTGGATTTCGTATTGTTCGTAAAAGATCTAAAAAAAACTCCAAAGAAGCGGGTTTTTCTCCAAAATCGTGATCGGATAGAAATCCCGAATAAAACCAGCGATTTTGATTACGCAGCAGAGCTGCATACCCACTTTCATCAATTCCCCCCAATTCTGTAGAAGAAGAATGGTGGATCTGATGCCAGTTTCTGCCTTTGGGTAAAACGGTGTAGCGGTTTTGAATGGAATAGGAGGGTAAAAAGTACTCTTGTTCTCCTTGTATGTGGATTTCCGTTTCTGGTTTTGAGGTTCGGTATAGGAGAAAGCGCTCTTCAGGATCGATACCAAAAAAAGACTGGATAGATTGCAAATCCACTCCGTTATTGGATTGTCCCAAACATAGCAAACCTAGAACAACTCCTCCATGAGAAGCAAAGCGTTCTAAAGAGGATTGAAATGGTTGAAGAGGGTTGGTAGGTGAAAAATTATTGGTATACAAAATGATAACATCAAAGCCAAGAGCTTCAAAAGATACATCACCATTGTCGAATACTTGATATGGTACCGTAGTGACTTCAATCTGCTCTTTATTGTCGGCAAAAAAGGCATTCAACTTGGGTAACTGAAGAGCATTATGAACATAGGTTGTGCTCAGACCAGAAGAATCGGTTAGTACTCCAACTCGCATAATCGGTTCGCTAGTATACTGAACTTCCCAGTCAACTGTATTGTCAGTAGAATTGGACTCTTTCAACAGGTTTTGTGTTTCAAGTCGGTACGATGAAGTCGTAGCCTCATTAGAGTGTAAGGAATAGTAGAAAAACTTCTGTGATAACACTGGGATCGACGTAATTGTTTCTCTTTGTAGTTCCTCTTCTCCTTCCAAACAAACAATATCAAATTCTGTAGTTGGATAAATCCCATCATTGCGTATCGTAGCGTACTGGTAGCGAGTTTCTCCCTGTCTTAACAGTTTCTGAGAATCTGAGGGTACTACTACAATATCATGGTTATATCGTCCATGAAAAACAATCCGTTGTTCTTTTTGATCAGTACAAAGCGGAGCGTATATGTTTTTTTATCAAAATCAACAACTTTTGGTATGCCATTGTTGCTTTCAATGGATTCCGTCTTTCTACAAAAGGAGTGCTCATATTCGTATAATCAGCAATGACAAATACGTAATTTCTTCTTCACTGGATTGAATCGAACTTCTTGTCCATCATCAATGGAGAACAAAGGCTAAATTTCGGTAGTCTTGTGGTTGTGTCTCAATAGGTTGAATTTCAGGTATAATGAACTTACGATTTTCGATCGAAATCAGATACTCAATTGTAGGATCTTCTCGCAGGGCAATCCAAATATGTTTTTACATTCGCTCCATTCATGCCCCATGAGTTGAAGTCGGTCTGCATAATAGATCAGGCTTTTTTTGTCCAATCACCGAGTGCTCCTTCGCCGTGTGAATACCCCTTCATGAAGTATTCTAATATTGCATCCATATAGTGGATAGAAGAAGTTGAGGAATACCATTTCGATAATGCATCGACCATCCAGCATAGTTTACTCGTGCTCCACCCAGCATAAGCAATACCAGCCCCTGAGACAAAAGAACCGCATCCGAAAAACTCGTTGATGGTAGTTGGTACGGTTTCGAATGGCGCATTCAAGCAATCGACTATCCTATGCACCGTTCTACATGTTTACCGGAAACAAATGGTAACAGGGATTTTTGTGACGGATAAAAGATCTTTGGCATTTGCATAGCCTGGTTCCAAAGCAAGTCCTTCACTAGATCCATGCCAAAGGCCCATAAAAACTCCCTTTTTCCTTCTTGTAGAACTCGCATAAACTCATCTTTTGTTAAATTTGTTTTCTGTTCTATACAGTTTTTCCACTTTCAAAGTAGAAAAGTAGTCTTGATTTGCGCCTTCTCGACGTGGTTAAATTCTCCTCATAAAGTTCTCCTCAAAGGTGTACAGCAGCTATAATGGTTGCCTTGTTGAAGCTATGAAGAATCTTTCGCAACAAGATTCGTATTATAGTTTTTGTTTTTCGACAATTGCATTTGCTTTTCTTTATCTCGAACAGGAAGTCTTCCCACGGCTATTTCGATAGGCACTTCTACACCTTTTGAATGGGGGGAGGCATAAAAGATCAGTTGAACCCATTGATCATAACTGTTTCGTCGATCTGGAGAAAGAATATAGCATGATGGATAATCAATTGCAGCATCTCCAAAAATCGTCAGATACCCTACTCTCTTCGTTCTCCACTGCTTTTTTTAGATAAGCTCGCAATCGAAAGGCTACTGTATAGTCGTATTTGGAATGCGGCTTCGAATAGATCGACACATCTAAAAATCCTGCAGTAGATGGATAAGACGGAGCATCCAAAGGTTCTATTCCATCCAGTTCAGACAAAAGTACAACCTTGGAAGCAAAACCACGTTTCTCTTGAATCGTTTGGAGCTCTTGTGCAGCCTCCTTGTATTCATCAGGCGATACAATGATTGCATTTTTCGTCGTTTTTACTGAGGAGGAAACAAACCTGGAGGTAACACCCATTTCAAAAGTATACGATTGGACAATATACATGTCTCCCTTTAATAAAAATACAGGGAAACAAGTTACCTGAGCATATCGATCAAGTGAATCTCCTGAGATGATGAACTGAAGATTTTTTGAAGGAAAGGTGTGGGTGATTTCACTAGCTCTAATTGTAGGATTCATTGAATCCATGTCAGATGAGAGTTTGAGTTCATCTGGATCATTCACAGAAACAATATTTTGATCCGTGATAAGAATGGGCTTTTGGGCTATCTCTAATGGAATATCACCCACCTGCATTTTTATAACATCCATTGAAGTGGTTTTGATATATGCAATAGTTTCGTTGTCTCTTAATGGGATCCGAAAAGTATCCATGGGGACAATAGGTTGCTCTGGTTGATAAAAGAATGGCAAAGAACCTAGAGCAATTCGGTTTCCCGTTTGGGAAGGTTCTACTCGAAGGAGTGAAGAAGAATACTTCCTTCGAATGGTTTTTATACGAAGTACTTCTTGACCCAAAACATGGGTTTGTTCGCTATATGGTAAAAGGTCGTACCGCTGTGGTAAAGAATGTGTAGCAACAGAAAAGGGAACATGGGTAAAACCTAAAAAAATAACTAAACCAAGAGCGCAAAGGGATCGTAACCACTTCATAAGAACCTCCAGAAAGCAGAGTATCCTTTTATTATACCTGTTTACAATCCTGAAATGGTAACAGAATCAGCATTTCTTTTAATTCTTCCTTTTGCATATGTCACATATAGTGCGGGCTCAATAAAAACATTCCCTTGAGAATTCTTCTGGAATAGTACTCCATCTCTGCGGTATCTTTGCCCTTCCGGATTTTGGTACACGTACCAGGTTTCGTTAAGCTCTGCCTCAAGGAGAATATCTTCAAAAGATAAGAAATAGGTGTCTTTTTTATTGGATATTTCGCATGGAAATATAGCTTCCATAAGAGTACAATCAATCCAACAATACTGTCTTTTTTCTTCAATCGTGCAAGGATTTTTGGACCACACAACACCTTTCCATGTATCTGCAAAAATAGATTGATTGTACAGAGTTACAAATTTTTCCTTTTGTACACACTGTATGGGAAGATCTTTTTCAATTCCGTCTACAATCACTTTTAGCATAATTGTTTTCTCTTCTTCGGGTGAAATTGATATTTGAATCACCTGGGATTGTTTTTGTAGTATGTCCCCAATTTCAATTTCTTCATCCGCTGTGATTTGAAGTTCTGTAAAGGGAGCGTCAATATAGATTCCAATTTGTTTGTTGATCTTCATTCCAGGATAATACTCGCATACAATTTGATCGTCGGAAAAAGAAATATCTTCTTCGGAAGAAACAGTATTCTCTTCTATCCGTAGATTTTGCACACATACATTTCCACGTTGGGGATCTAGGAATAAGATTTGATTTCCGTGAATATCCATATCCCCTATAGAGGCTGCCCCTAACGAATCTTGAGATATCCAACCTGCAATACCTTCTTTATTGCAAGTAAAGATATTCTTACTGACAGAATCATGAAAGTAAAAAGTATCCCCATCAATAGACAAATGGTTCATTTGAAGAGAATTGGAATATTGTGATCCGTCAAGAATTTTGGTAAAACCATTTTCTGGTGAAACGGTAAAAATATCTTCGTTAAAGGAATCAATGAAATAAACCACATCGTCAATAACCGTCAAATTTGTTACAAATAAAGGTGCATTTGCAGGATCTGCCAATGCAAAAAATTGTCGATATGCCAGCTCTTCGGAAGAAAGATCAAACCAAAGAAGTGAATTTTTAAATGGATCATAGACGATCAAATAATCGCTAGTAAAGGTGTATGCAGCAAATGCAAAATCACCATCGCCTACATCAATTTGATAGTATTTCCTATACGTTGGTTTTTCATCTTGAAAATCAGTAATATCTAACAAGAATACTAGTTTTATCTCTTCTCCGCTATAATCAATACTTAGTCTTAATGAGGAGTAGGATTCTCCGCTCCATGCATATCCCATTAACAATGAAAACACTGAGTTTGCTTTGGATCGAAGAGAGTGACGTACAATACGATCTTCTTTTATGTACATTACTTGTTCAGGATTTCCAGGTTCTGATTGCGTACATACATAGCTATTTTGCTGAGGTATTATCTTGACTCCCTCTGGGTTTGGAATCCAGCTTTTTGACCGTTTGCAGTCCGAGATATCTTCTTGGAGAGGATTACTGTTTTTACCACCATTGAAATCCATTTGAAGTACTTCTGTAGTAAACTCCAAAGATCCACCTGATTCTTCTTTCAGAATTCCAAAATGAGAAGGTCCATCGGCTATATAAACCAGGTCTCCGCGAAGTCGGGAAAAAGAAGAATACTCATCCCAATCCTCCATGTCAATAGTATCAGTAGACAATATTCGAGAAACCGAAAAGGGAATCCACTTCTCAACATCGCGTAAATTGTATAAAGCTAGCGTTGTATTGTCTACAAATGTAACATTTGCAAAGGTATAGAAGTTTTCTAGCCTACATTGATGGAAGGAAAAGTCCTCTGGATTAATCAATATCAACGCATCATACAATGTAAAAACAGCGATATAGGAATCGGAACAAGCAAGACTCAGGCCAAAATCAATACCAATGGTGTATAAGTACTCTTGGGTGACAACATTAAAAACCATCAGCCCATACAACGGGCAGAGAACATATAATAAATCTCCACGCACGAGCATTCCGTCGATGCGGTAAAAATTCATCTTTTCTACAAGAAGGTTGTGGTTTTCATATTTAGGGTTGAGTAAAGCACATTCTTGGGTCTGGCGATGAATACGATAGATTCCCATTCTATTGTGTAGGACAAAATAGTCGGAGTGAACTGCAAAAGAAAAGTCTTCTGGATCAAAAGATAAGGATTGATGAGGAAATTCTTCAGGATAAGGGGTAAAAGCTATCATTTCTTCACCTTGGTATTGGTGAATTCCAAATCTTGTTGCTACAAACAAACCATCTTTTGTTTCCTGACAAGATAAAACATAGGAGGGTATGTCTGCCATTGCTGTAAATAACTCAGTTTTCTGATTGGAAGGGGTAGATTGAATGAATGCCTTTGGCTCTCCCTTCATTGAAGAAGGTTTGTAGGCTTTCAATGAAACTACTTGCGATACCCCATCCCAATCTATTTCTGCACCAAAGCATTCTGCAATAAATCGCAAAGGCACCATTGTTCTTCCATTTACTATGATTGGGGGAGAATCGAGTTGGATTGACTTTTCTTGACCATCCACAACTTCGGTAGCTTCGGATTTTCCAATTTGAAGCTTGATGGAACGGTCGATGTAGTGAATTTGTATTGTCTGTGTTTTAGCTTCCCACTCTACCGTAGCACCAAAGCCATCTGCAATCACAGAAATGGGAACAACAGTTCGACCTGCTAAAATGATAGGAGGTGAATCAATCTTTTTAGATTCCCCTTGGGTCATAATGTGACTATCTCCAATATGAAGATACATCTCGCATGATTCATACCATTTTATAGGAATTTCTAAGGTTTTTCCTTGGACTTCTTCAAACTCAAGACAACAGCGTAAAATCTTTGGAGCGTCTGAGGGTTGAATATGGGCCTGGAAATCACCGTTTTGATCTATTGGAATTGTTTGCTCTCCAACACGAAGATGAGATCCGGGGAAACCTTTTCCAGAAAGCATGATTGAATCACCGAAGGCATATATTGGTTTTCCTTCTTCCCACTGATCCAGAATAATGGAGAGGTCGGATTCGGTTGGATTTGGTTGTTGAGCGATATAGCGTAAAGAATATTGATCAAGTATTTCTGGTGTTTGATCTTCCGTCAGTACAGTGAATTCGTGTAAACAGGTGCCTACCTGAGCACTATACAAAGAAACTTCTATTACTTTTCGTTCATGTGGTTCAAGTGCCCCAATGGGAAGTTTCTTTTGATTGTTTACGTGTAGCCATAGGTCATTTGCTTGTATGTTACTACGATTGACCACTTCAACGCACCACGTGCCTTCTTCAAATGCTGCAATTGAGGTTACAGTATTCTTTGCTTCTACTTCTCCGATGGATACATTTTGAGTTGGATGAAACAAAGACTGTATTAGATCATGAAAGAGAGTAAAGGTTTCTGATGATTCGGTAAAATATCGATTATACATAAGCCCAGTAAACAAGAATATATTTGCATTGTTTTGAATCAATGCCAATCCATTTTGGGATCCCGTTCCCACAATTCTCGCACTATCGAGAAGGTGGGAGGAAGTCCACTTTTGTTGTCCCAACACTTCATCTTTGGGAATCAGTGAATACTGGTTTTCAATTTGATAACTAGTTTTTTCACTGTGAAGAAGAGGTTTTGACAATTGAAATTCGGCATTTGACTCGTCACTTATCTCTTCTGCAACGAACACTTCGGGGCGTATTCCGAAAAAAGCTTGCAGAGATGTATTTGTCATGTTCATCTGTTCATTGCCCGAAATAGAGGAGTGAATCCCAAGAATTTTTCCTCCCTGCTGGGTAAATTTTCCAAATCAGGGAGAATAAAATTATAATCTTGTCTCTCATCCAAAATGTTTCAAACAGGACAAGGGCATCAAATCCCAACAAGTCATAGCTGGTACGGCCTTTGGAATCGTGAATTAATTCAACGATCTGTACTTCAATGGGTTGATTCTCTGAGGCAAATTGTTTGTTGAGTTTATCCAACGACAGAAGACCTTCAGCAAAACTTGGGTAGTATTCTCCAGAACTAAGAATGCCCACTCTGCAAATAGGTTTGTCTTGAATGCGATACGTTATAGCCTGTTGATTATCCTGGGAATACGTTTCTCCAGAAAGAACAGGCACATTGATTTGAACTGTGTATTCACCATTTGCAGGGAACTGAACCTCATGAAGTATAGTTTCAGAAAAGTCTCGAGAGATATAGGGAAAGGTTTTTTCGATTTTTTCTCCACTGGTAGAAGTAATCTCAATGGAAGCTTTTTTTATGGGATAAATGCCTTCATTCTTTACTTCTACAATCCGAGCTCTAGTTTCATTCTTGCGTAGAAGGGTTAGATCGTAAGAGTCTTGAAGAGAGAGATCGTAGTCATATCGACCATCAAAAACTATTCGTTTTTCTTTGGAGTCCTCTGTGCTATACCGTATCGTAGCATATGCTTTTTGTAAGAAGTCCAAGGAAGTGCTAATTGCTTTTTGGTTCGTAGGTGGTAATACACCACTACCAAGTACACTTTTTTCTTCATCCCCTAATGCAGCGTATATGTATTGAACGGATGGAGAATCCGTTTTAATCTCACATTTCGGTTTTTGATCAATAGAAAGAATTGAATTTGTAGTGTCAGTTAAAGATGAACAAAGACCTTCCTCAAGGGTTATTGTGGGCACTTCATAAGAGGATTTTTTTTCAGGTAGAGGAATGCGAAGAGTTGGATCTCCCAATAACGTAAAACCAAAAAGAGTTTTGATATGGGGTGGTAACAAATAGTAGGAGGTTTGAATATCCAAAATATAATACTTTTCCAGTGCTTTCCTTGCCCAATCTCCTAGACACCCCTCAGGGTATTCTTGAGAAGCAAGAAAAAAGTATTCGACAATAGCATCCATAAAACCCACATTAGAAACATCTTGGATATATTGGTCTATTTTGATACGATATCCAGCATAATTTACTCGTGCTCCACCTACATAAGCAATTCCTGCACCAGAAGAAGCCAGCACAGCCTCTGAAAAACTTTGTGTGTGTTTTTTCCCAGATGGTGTTGTAAATCGGGTATCCCAAGCACCATTGCCACAAGCTTCACTTACAATAACAGGAAGCTGATTTTTTTGGGGAAGATTTAGTAAGTCTGTGCCATTAACAGAATCATCTTCTAACATAAATGCAGTTCCAGAACCATGACCCATATTCCAAACAAAAGTAAGGAGTTCTTCTTGAAGGGTGGATAGAAACTCCTCTTTTGTAAAAAGATCAGAGGTTTGAAATTTCTTGTCAATGGAAAATCCATTGAACACATCTTTGTTAATCAAACTGCACTGATGTAACTCACCAAAATAATCTCCTCTGAAAGGATCTCCTCCGAATAGAGCAACGGCACTATTCCATAGTTCTGATTTTGTAAGAACTTCTCGATATCGTTTCATTTTGTCAATTTGGAATTGTGCTTCTTTTTTGCTTTGGACAGGTAAGCGTCCAACGGTCACTTCGAATGTTAGTGTATCGTCATAAAACGGAGAGGAATAGTAGATATCCGTGGGTATCCACTGATCAATATCGTCAAGCATGTCAAATGAAAACTCATAGTAAGAAGGAGGCACATAAGAAGCATCTCCCAAAATAGTGAGATAATCAATCTCATCTTTTTGTAGCTTCTCCCGAAGCATAGATCGTATGCGTCCAGCTAAAACAGAGTCATAGTGTTGTATGCTTTCTCGTAACTCTTCCGGAGCATCCGAAAATCCATCATTGATAGAGGGATCTTCTGCTACAGGATAGGATTGTACATCCGCTAATGTTATGACGGACGTATCAAATCCATCTGCTTGTTGCATTTTAGCTAGTGTTAGTGCTTCTTCGAACAGTTCTTTTGGTGTTAAAATGACCGATGAATTGTTTTTTTCGTCGGGTCGATCTTCATCATCAGAAGATTGCAAACCTATTTCTAACTGCAATTCTGTGATGAGATACACATGGCCTTGGTATAGATAAAGAGGATGAATATGCAGTACAAGCTGCTTTTTTTGTTCATTGTTTGTAATGGCATGTTTTACATTCATGGTTGGGAATACTTGGGAGTACTCGTGTATTGAAACCCATTCTCGAACAGGTTCTTCGCGTGACATCCCAATTACTTTTTCACTTTGGCGATTCTCTTCCTTCATAAAAGGCAATTTAGAATTTTGAAAAGAATCAGTAAAGGTCTTTGCTTCTGGTGCACATGCAAGAGTATCTTGCTGAAGTTCAATTTTTTTCGCTTTTACGTTCTTTGTAAGAATATAACTGGGCATTTCGCTGTTTTGTATGTCAATATTTCTTGTTACAATTGGCAAAATGGGCTTACCCGGATGGAATACATACGAACAATCTTCCATCTGAAAATAAATACCATTGGATTTTTGAATAACCTGTAAGGAGTCCGAAAAATTGAATTTTAAAGGGATTGTCCGAGAAGGTTCGGACTGCTCAAAACAATCATTCGGTAATATGAGAAATGAAAAAGGTTTCGTTTGGGCGGTAAGATTTGCAGGAAATAAGGAAACCATTGAAAAAACAAACGATAAACAAACACAAAGAATAAATCGATAAAATTTCATCTACTCCCCCTAAAAAAAATAATTCAATAAAAGCTATCATAAATAAAATTTATGATTGTGCAATAAACTGATATACTTCCAGTGAATTTTTTTTCAAATGAATCCCAATCACTCCACCTTCAGGCATTACTGCAACAGGATGTAGAGGAATTCGGGGTAGTGTTAGATACCGTACAGAAACTTCTGGAGATTGCTTCTGAAGAACTCCAATAATGCCTATAGTATGAGAATCAACCCAATAATATATAGATCCATTTTGATCACATCCTAGCAAGCCTCCGCTACTCCAATTAGGCTCACCTAGATCCAGTTTTGTAATTGTTTGAATGGTTTCATTTTTGTAACAAATTTGTTGCAATTGAAAGGTGAGTTTTTCCTGCATCACTATTGGTGGTATACTTTTCATTTTCGTTTCCCAGTGAAAGGAGAAGCAAGAGTCTTCTTCAGTTGGATCAAAAACCCGCAGTACTCTTGCAACCTTATTCACAACCAAACCCATTTTGAAAGAGGGTTGCAAAGGAACATCAAATAGTCCCCTGGACAACTCTTGGTCCAATTCTTCTACAGGAAATAAATCTATATTGGGTTTGGCACGATCTATAGAGGTTTTCACTTGAACTTGAATGCGAAATACTGGTCCAGGAAGAACGGAAAAAAAAGGATCTACTTGTAGCAACCGATTTGGATTATAAAATATATAGCCAATATCGAAACAACCCTGATACACTCCATCTTCACTATAGTAAAGAATTCTTTTCTGACGAGTGTCCATTACATAGAAAGTACCATCTTCTGTCTTTTGAAAAGTAAATCCAACCAAAGCAGGAAACTCTCCAATTTCTTTTCGACGTAACTCCGATAAAGAAATGTCACGAATAAATTCTCCTTTAGATGATATTTGCACCAATCTTGGTCCATATCCATCTGTAATCCAGAAAGATCCATCTTGATTTGCATGTATTTGTGTAGGGATTGCACCAGAAGATACTCCATTGCATGCATCAGGGTCATATCCTTTCAAACCCATTCTGGCTTCTCCCACTCCCCAAGATAAAGAAAAGCTGGGTTTTTGTTGAGAACAGTCAAGTGTTTGTACGGAATCTCGATGTGGAATGATTCCAATGATTTCCACTATAGAGGGTTGTTGAATGTCTGATGAAAGTGAATCCGCGTTTGGGATTGAACTCTTTTCTTCAATTTTCTGTGGTGAGGATAAAAATGGATATGCAATGAGTATGCAGACCAAAAAAAGTACAAGTAGAATTTGTTTCATATCTTACTCAATAAGGGACAATCGAACAATATCCCATGTATAGACAGAGCGGAATTCAGAAAGAGATGTTTCAACAACTTTTTGCAGTGTGTTGGTGTTGTATTGATAATTGGTAAACCATGCACTATGAATAATAGAGGTAGTAGGAATTGAAATCCTTTTTGTGAAATCACACCAAAAAATGGACTACAATCCATCTCTTCCAGTACCATGACTTATCTCCTGGAAGTACTTGGTCAAATGATAATGCTCCACGATAATCACCGCTTGCAATCACTGTTGCCGTTCGCCAATTCCACTGTTCCCGAATAATAGCAACATTGTTCAAGAATAAAACTGATCGCTCTGTCAATAAGCTTGGACTTTCCATTCCTCTGGGACGATCCCACATCGATTCTCCCTCATCAAGATTTACGGGGTGCATAACGCTTTTATGCACAACCATTTCTTGAAAGCAATCGGGTACTCTATCAAGAACAGAGTTGTTCTTACTTAGTTTTCTCCACCGCTCTTTAATGATTCTTTTCCACCCCATGTATAAGGTACCAAAATCTACAAGATCAGAAATATGGAACATCTCGGGTGGATATTTCCTTTGGTTTCCCCTCAATAGGAGATGAATAGTCTTCGATGTAAACACGGCGTTGCCAGGAATAGCAAGCTCTTTAAACATGGCTGCGAAATCTTTGAAAGCGAGATGTGGATTTTGGTATTGAAGCCTGAATGGGAGATTTTGATTGAATTTGTAATACAACCGGTTGGTGTACGGGAGTTTGTATTTGGATAACCCCTGGCATATCATTTTTGATCGTACATGGCTCGATGCTTTGTAAAACTTCAATCTGCATACTTGAGTCTGCAGAACGAAAAATAGCGTCATTACCAGAAAAAATGCTGATATTGATGGTAGAGGTTGTTGTTTGAATACTACCGGGGAGAATCCAAGGATTGTTTTCAATTGCAAAAGAACGATACGAAAAAGATCCTACGATGCTCAGGGAAAAAAACAATAGAGAAAGATGGATAAGAAACGCTTCACTGCGATTGCCGTGTGATTTCTTTCCATTGCTCCTCAGAAATGGGGGATATGGCTCTCTGGTTAGAGGACTGGCTCTTTTGTATTCTTTGGAAATGCAATAACATCTCGCAATGATGCACTTTGAGTTAATAACATGGTAATTCGGTCTACTCCAAGTGCAAATCCAGCTTCTGGTGGAGCTCCAGAGGATAGTGCATGTAATAAGTATCCAAATTGTTCTTCAATTTGATCTGAGGTACGCGCCAATTAATGAGAATATGCGCTGTTGAAGTGAAGAATCGACAATTCTTGCACCCCCAGAACCTAGTTCAAAGCCATTTAGAACCATATCGGACGAACAGCTCTGAATCATAAAGGATTGGTATCAATATAGTGGTGAAATTGTTCCATATTGGGTAAAGTAAATGGGTGTTGTGCTACGGAAGTCAAGACGGTTCTCGTCTTCGTTACAAAAATAAGGGAATTGATTGATCCAAAGGAGAAATTGAAGCTCATTTTTACGATATGGTTGTACCTCAAGAATAGACTTTCCGATCATTGTTCGGGCTCTTCCAAGTGATTCCAAAACATCTTTTTCTGTTCCGATCGCAAAAAGTATAGAATCTCCTTCTGTACTGCCCATTTTTTCCGCAATGCGGATTTTGTCTGCTTCATTGAGAAAATTGAGTCCTACTCCATCTGGTTTGTGTTTAACATAAAAGAAGGTTACTTTAGGATTCTCTACTTCTTGTAAAAAGGCATCTGATTCTTTCCTAGACAAGTTCATAAAAGCCTTGTCTATATGCAATGCCGCGATCATGTTTCCTTCTTCGGTGGCAGTATAGA
The DNA here is from genome assembly GCA_040767255.1 of Caldisericia bacterium. GTDB lineage: Bacteria > Caldisericota > Caldisericia > UBA6126 > UBA6126 > JAGLCW01. Next base: position 18,781 of record JAXGOZ010000015.1, on the reverse strand, counting down.
ACATTTTGTAGTCAGGATTTTTGAATTCATCTTGAAAGTGGACAATAGGTACATGATATCGTAAATCGGGTTTGTCAGTTCCGTAGGTATGCATAGCTTCTTTGTAGCTCATTTTCAAGAATGGAAGGGTGATATCTTGATCAAGACAGTTTTTTACAATCTGTTGCATCAGTCCTTCAAGAATATGGTGGAGACTCTCCTCATCCGAAAAAGCCATTTCTAAATCAATTTGAGTAAACTCAGGTTGGCGATCTAATCGGAAGTCTTCATCACGGAAACATCGGCAAATTTGGAAATACCGATCAATTCCTCCCACCATCAACATTTCTTTGTACAATTGTGGAGATTGAGTAAGTGCATAAAACTTTCCGGGATTCATCCGAGAAGGAACTAAAAAATCTCGGGCACCCTCTGGAGTACTTTTCCCCAAATATGGTGTCTCTACTTCGGTAAACTGATGATGAGAAAGGTATTCTCTGGTTGTTTGTAAAAGAGTATGACGCATACGAATATTCGAATACATTTTGGGATTTCGAAGATCAAAATATCGATACTTCATGCGAAGATTCTCGTCTACTTCCATAGACTTTCGAACTTCGAATGGAGAATGTTTGCATTCATTTAATACTTGCAAGGTATCCACATGAATTTCAATACGGCCTGTTTTCATACTAGGATTGATTTCTTTTTCATTCCTATTTGCAACTGTTCCCTGCACCATAATAACGTCTTCGTTGTTCAGTTCGTGAGCTTTTTGGATAAGATCAGGAGAGGAAAAAACGAGTTGAACTACACCCGTATGATCGCGAAGCAAAACAAATGTGACGCCACCAACTTCTCTGGTTCGATCTACCCAACCTGATAATGTGATGGACTTGGAATTCCACTTTTCTGTTATAAGACCGCAGTATTCATCTCTAAAATTCATGAAAATCACCTTTTAAAAAAAATGTAGTGATGGACTCGAAATCTAATTCTTTGTTCTGACGTGTTTGTAAGTTTCGGATTGATACAATTCCAGTTTTCTCTTCCTCTTCACCAATTACTATAAGGTATTTAGCATTTCTTTTTTCTGCTGCTTCAAAAACCTTTTTCATGCCTTTGCCTTCAAAATCCACTAAAACATTGATGCCATGATATCGAAGATCTTGAGCAATTTGTAAACTTTGAGCAGCAGTGGACCCACCGAAATTGGCGATATAGAGCATGGGGTCAACATCTCGAAGATCCAACTCAGATCGTTTTGTTTCAAGAAGCATAGTAATCCGCTCTAAGCCCATAGCAAAACCAATTGCTGGCATTGGTGGTCCATCGAGTTCTTTTTCCAGTAAACCATCATATCGACCACCGCCAAGGACTGTACCTTGTGCACCTAGATCGCGAGAAATGAATTCGAAAACAGTCTGAGTATAATAATCCAGTCCTCTAACCAACTCATGGTCGACAACATAAGGAATGTCAAGAGTATCTATGATCTGTAACACTTCCTGAAAATGCTCCTTGCAATCATCACATAGATAAGGCTGAATGGTAGGAGCTTGTGCGACACAGTTTTTGCATTCTGGATCCTTGCAATCTAGGATACGGAGGGGATTTGTTTTTAAACGGATGCGGCAATCTTCACATAAACTACTTTCAAACGATTGAAAGTAGCGTACTAAGGCCTCACGATACTCTTTTCTGCATTGATCACAACCCAATGTATTGATGTGTAGAGATAAAGAAGAAAAGTGTAGTTTTTTCAAAATGGTATGAGCAAGTGAGATCATTTCTGCATCTGATGATGGAGATTTGCTCCCAAAGCACTCTACTCCAAATTGTGAAAACTCCCGATATCGACCTTTTTGGGGTTGTTCATATCGAAACAATCGCTGCAGATAAAATAGTTTGACAGGTTTTGGCCAAACAGTCATTTTAGCTTCCAAAAAAGCTCGACATATTCCTGCTGTACCCTCTGGTATTAATACAAGATTTCTTCCTGCTTTGTCGACAAGAGTATACATCTCTTTGGTGACAATGTCGGAAGAGTCTCCGACAGAATGGATAAACAATCCTGCTTCTTCCAGAATGGGTGTAGTCATTTCGCCATACCCAAACGCATAGGCTGTGTTTTTCACAATTTGAATAATGGATTCTCGGAGAATCCATTCCTGGGGTAAAATATCACGCGTACCTTTAACTCGTTTGTATTTCATAGAATCATTTTACTTTATCATAGCGGTGTTGCAACTGTGAAAAATATTTCTAAACGGGCTTGCATAGAATTGATTTTTATGCTTCTTTCCTTTTATAATATACCCATCTGAATTCTAGCCATGGCATTTTGCACAAACGAGGTAGTATGAAAAAGAAAGTTGTTGTAATCACGCATATTCCTGCCCCCTACCAGGTGGCATTTGCAAAATCAATGCATTCTATCTTTGATGTCGAATTTTGGTTTATGCAGTCAATTGCAGATTCAAATCGACCTTCTTATTGGGAACAACCCCTTCCAGAGTATTGCAAAATTCTACCTACATATTTTAAAAAAGGTCAATTCTTTTACTGTCCGACAATCACAGAGCACATGAAACGATTTCAACCAGAATGTTTAATCTTACATGGAAGATGGAACAATCTTTCCTGGTATCCAGCGTATAAGTGGGCTGTTAAGAACCATGCCAAGGTACTAATGGGTCCATTTGAAATGCCAGTTGCACAAAATGGAATCAAGGAATGCATACGCAGAGTCTTTTACAAGAAAATCGATGGCATTTTGTGTTCTGGTTACAAAACCCTAGATTATTACCGATTCAAATCCAAACGAGTATATCTTTTTGGTTATGCGGCAGATATTGGGCGTGAATTGAAACACCCGGTTCGCAATCCATCCAAAACGGTTACCTTTTTACACAGCGGGAGTATGAATGAAAGATTCCGCGTTCATGATATTCTTGACGCCATTGAAGATGCTTATTCGCAGCAGCCCAACATACGCCTTGCATTATCTGGCAATGGACCCGATCGAGAATCATTGGAAAGACGTATACTGTCCTCTTCAATACTTTCATCCATTACCACATGGATTGACGTTAACACTTGGGAAGGTGTGCAAGATGTATATCTGCAGGCTGATGTTCTCATTAGTTACCCCTCTTATGCAGGTTGGGGCCTTACAATCCCCGAGGCGATGGCATCGGGGATGGGGATCATTTCTGGTATCAATGTTACCTCTGCTCGAGAGTTTCTAATTCCAAATCACAATGGATATCTTGTAGATACAAAGCAGGAGTTAAAGGAAGCAATTCTTCGTTACGCAACCAATCCTTCATTAATTCATCATCATGGAAAAATGAATAAAGAAATTGCTGTTACAGAAGGAACAGATAAAAAAGCACTGCGATTGCAGAAAATTCTAGAAGAATTGTCTTACGAAAAAAGAGAGATTGATAAGGCTTGAGCAATAGCTGCTGGCAAGAAGGAAGGTTGGTTCGTTTTCTGGCGAATGACTTCTTCGGGAGAGAGAGGAACGTGGATAAAAAGCCCCTTCAAGTTGTGCATATGGCACAAATGAAGCGTCCAATAATAAGAAAAATTGCATACATACAGTCCTGCATGAAAAGATGGACTGCATGGTATCTGTTGAGTTTGCAAGCGATGTAGTATACTTTCAATATCCATGGAAGTGCGATACGCTACAGGTCCCTCAGGGAGAATTGTTTGAAACTGTGGTTGGTCTCCTTGATTGTCGGGGATCCGAGCCCAGATTTCATTAAGGGCATAGCATTCTATTTGCACTTGGGTGGATCCTGCAGCAACACCGATTCCTATGATTCGTTCTGGTTTTGTAGCAACAAAAGCAGAAAGAAGCTCTTTCTGGCATTGAAATGTCACTGGCAATTCCAAGTACTCACAGTTTTTTGTATTCTTTTGTATTTCCTGTGCTATTTGTGCAGCAGGGTTTATTTCTAAACTGCCAAAAGGAGCAAAGGAATATAGTAAAGTTTTACTCATTCATAAACTCCTCAATTTGTTTGTATGTCAACTCTTTCGCAACATCTTTCTTTTCGGATACTTGTCGATACCAATCTATTGTGTTCTTTAGAGCTTTATCAAGCATCCATGTTGGCTTCCATTGTAGTAATGTAACAGCTTTATGAATATCAAGGTGTAACAAATTGGTTTCATGATAAAGTCTGTCAGTTGCTACCTGATAGGTATGATGAGGCCAATAGTGAATACATGTTTGGACGACTTCTTCTACAGTAGCTACATCTACTTCTCTAGGGCCAAAGTTCCATCCTCCGCTATATGTTTGAGGTTCCTGGGATAATTTTTTCCCAAGCAATATATACCCCGACAATGGATCCAGTACATGTTGCCATGGACGAATAGATGAGGGGCTTCGAAGAGTAAGAGAGTTCTCTGTAGAAAAAGCTCTTACAAGGTCAGGAATTAAACGATCTTGACCCCAATCTCCTCCTCCAATAACATTTCCAGCACGAACAGAAGCAATGCCAACTGAAGTATCATTAAAAAAGGATTTTTGATAGGAAGACACTGCAAGCTCAGTACAACCCTTACTTGCACTATATGGATCATAACCCCCCATAGGATCACTTTCTCGATATCCCATGCATTGATTCTGGTTTTCATAACATTTATCGCTTGTTACCATAACAACTGAAAGAAGTGGATTTGATGACTGCTCCTTTTTCAATTGTCTTACCGCTTCCAATACGTGGACACTTCCCATAACATTCGTCTGAAAGGTTTCCAAAGGGTTATTGTACGATGTTTTTACGATGGGTTGTGCAGCAAGATGAAAAATATGGTGGGGCTGGAATGACTGTATTTCCTTTCTGACTTGAAAATCTCGAATATCTCCTCGGATATCTTCCATCTGGGAAGACAGTTCTATCGCTTCAAAATGAGAGGATTTGTTGGTATGTCGAGTGAAAAACCCTTTACTATAGCCCCCATACTAAGAAGCCATGCACTTAACCAACTTCCTTTAAAGCCTGTGTGTCCCGTAATAAAAACCCGTTTTCCTTTATAGAAACATGATAAATTGTGTTTATCTCGCATGGAATACCTCTTTATAATACTGGTGGTACCACTGGTATGTTTGGTGCAATCCTTCTTCTAAAGAGACCTTGGGGGACCACCCAAGGTGTTTCTTCGCTTTGGAAGAATCCCCAACCATACTCATAACTTCCTTATCATAGTAGGGTTTTACATCAAATCGAAACAAAGATGGATCTACTTTTTCTTTTTGTATGAGAATATCTGCAACCTCTAAAAGGCTTGTTCCTACGCCCGTTCCGAAATTGAATATAGAACCTGAGGGCTGAGAAGAATTCTTTAGATAGTGAAGTCCTTCAATGACATCATCAATATATACATAATCGCGGATTTGTTCGCCTGGAGTTAAATCAAGTGGTACTTCGGTATAGGAGGCTTCAATCATAGAAGGGATAACATTTTTAGGTTTATCCGCTGGGCCATACACCGTAAAAAAACGAGCAATATGAAGTGGAACGTTTAACTGCTGTGCATACACCACGCTAAGGGTTGTTGTGGCAGCTTTCATAGCACCATACATATGAACAGGTTGCAATGCCATGGTTTCAGTGAGTGGTTTGCAACCATGATCGCCATATTCATGGGAACTCCCTGCAATCACAAGCTTTTTTGCTTCATATCTGGCACAAAAAGATACCATATTCAGTGTGAAAGCAATCCCGCCGTCAACAAGATTATTCTCGTTTTCAGCTGCAGACAATGTGCTAGGAGATGCCAGGTGGTATACACAATCAAACTGGGGAATGTCTTCTCCTGTTGAAGTAAAACGTAAAGTCCCTTTTCGAAGAGAATCCACATCTAAATATTTTACATCCTGCAAACCAATGTTTCGCCAGTTCTCCAGAGCTGATCCTTTTCTTTGTGCAACATACACTTCTGATTGGTTTATAAAAGACCGGGTTAGATGAGACCCAATGAAACCTGATGCACCAGTGATAAGGATTTTTTCTTTTTTCATGTTAAATGCCAGTGTTTAATCCCAGTTTTTCCAGGCTGCACGGCCAGTTTCCCATTCCTGTTCAAGAAGTTGTTTATCTCGCAATGTATCCATACACTGCCAGTATCCTTTGTGAGGAAAAACCATCAATTGTTTTTCTTTTACAAGTTTTTCCAAAGGATCTCTTTCCCATATGGTTTGATCATCTTGAATAAAAGAAAACACTGAAGGTTCCAGGACAAAATAGCCCCCATTGATCCATGTATTTTCTTCCATTGGTTTTTCACGAAATTGGTGTACTAAGCCAGTGGAATCACATTGAATCAATCCAAAACGGCTTGGTGGTTGCACGGCGGTCATGGTTGCTTTTCTCCCATGTTTCTGATGAAACGCAACCAGAGAAGAAATATCGACATCCGATAAACCATCGCAATAGGTAAGCATAAAAGGATGATCTCCAACATATTTCTGTACTCTTTTCACACGGCCCCCAGTGTATGTGTCTAACCCAGTATCGACCAATGTGATATTCCATTTTTCAGAAAATGTCTCATGAACTTCCATTGAGTTGTCTCCAAGATGGAGCGTAACATCGGAATGACGAAGGAAATATTGATGGAAGAATTCTTTGATTTTGTCACCTTTATAACCAAGGCAGACAATAAAATCAACATAGCCAAAGCCAGCATAATTTTTCATGATATGCCAGATAATAGGCATCGGACCAATGTCAATGAGTGGTTTCGGTTTGTTCTCCGTTTCTTCGCTTAAACGTGTACCATAACCACCTGCCAGAAGAACTACTTTCATGGTTCATCTCCCAGTTTGTTTTCTCCCATTGTAGAAGAAATTTTTTTCTATCAGTACCTGCAGAGAATCCTCCCATTTTTCCAGTATTTGTAATCACTCGATGACAGGGTATCAGTATGGGCATTGGATTTTTTCTCATGCAGTTTCCAATAAATCTGGCACCATTTTCAATGTATACCATTTGTGCTAAGTCTTGATAGGACACAACGTGCCCATAAGGAACAATGGAAACAAATCGATACACTTTTTGCTCTATGGGTGTTCCAAAAGTTTTCAAGGGGAGCTTAAAGTAGCACCTGGTTCCTTGAAAATATTCTTTTATCTGTTTACATGCTTCCATGAGAAGAGGAAAGTCTCGCAACTTATCAACTTCTTCGCTCTGAAGAGATTCTTTTAAGTACAGTGAAGAAAATAAATCATCTTTTTCTGGTTCAATAAAAGTCAAAGATTGGATTTCTTCTGCAGTAGCCTGTATTAAAAGATCCCCAATTGGAGTACTTAATGTAGCAGAATTAATTTTCAAACTTAGAGTATCCCTTATCGGTCACCCGAACCAGTGCTCTAAAGTCTTGATTTTTGCTAAGAAGTTCAATGTAACCCAAATCTGAAAGAAATCGCAAGTGAAAACGGAGGGTTTCTTCATCAAGAGATAAAGCTTCCATCAACTCTTTTCCACTTACGATTTGAAAGGGATGCTCTTTGTGAACATCCTTCAAAAATTTCATCAAATCGGACCGGGTATCCATCCTAAGGTCCATATAAACCTTTACGCTTTTTGCACCTTATTTGCTTTTAGGCATTTTGTGCATACCTTCATCGATTTAATACCCCCATTGGGGAGTTTTACTTTGACACATTGCAAATTTGGCAATGATCTCTTTTTGGTTCGACGATTGGAGTGGGAAACATTATTCCCTACCAATGGTCCTTTTCCACAAACATCACATTTTCTAGACATATCAAACCTCATCAAATTAGTTTCAATTGAAATCATAGTAATTATATGAACGAAGAACAATCCGTCAAATGAATACAATGAACACCATCTATGCAATGAAAGTATAATTGTGATGTTGCATTTGAGAGAAGACTTTTTACTATGGATAGTACAATTTGATTTCATGGATTTCACACCGATTTCATGAAAAATCAACCATCCGTGCAACATGTAAGGAATAGATATGACAGAAAGTTTTGTCTTATTTTTTAAGAATTTTTATCAGATGTTTGTAGATATGAGTCTGTACATGGTGATTGGTTTGCTTTTGGTGGGCTTCCTTCATCAAATCCTATCCGAAGACTGGATTCCGAAACATTTAGGAAAAAAGGGATTCACCTCAATATTCAAAGCTTCAGTTTTTGGGGTACCACTGCCTATATGTTCGTGTGGGGTAATTCCTTTCGCTGTTTTTTTGAAAAAAAGTGGTGCATCCATTGGAGCAATCATTTCATTTTTGATTTCTACGCCTCAAACGGGTGTTGACAGCATTATTGCAACCTATGGAATGATGGGACCCGTTTTTGCAATTTTCCGTCCCTTGGCAGCATTTGTTTCTGGTATTGCAGGTGGTGGACTTATTGAAGCAGCTTCCAATGCATGGAATCTAAATATTCCCACCAATTCTGCTCCTGTAAAATGTAGTCATTGTCATCCTCAAAAAGAAGAGGGCGATTGTGGAGATCCCAAACTAATGCAATCAGCAGATGAACCGTATAAAAAAACAACGGTTACATCTTTTTTAAGAAACATATTAACCTATGCTTTTCACGAAATGGTTCAAGACATTGCTCTGTCCTTCTTGGTAGGTGTCGCAATAGCAGCTCTCATCACTACTGTCATACCACCTAACTTCTTTTCAAATACAATGGTGGGAAATAGTCTGGTATCAGGAATTGTTATGATTCTTATTGGTCTTCCTATGTACATTTGTTCTACTTCTTCTATACCAATTGCAATTTCTTTAATCATTGCAGGAATTAATCCCGGAGCTGCTTTTGTATTCCTTTTTGTCGGCCCCGCTACAAATGTAGCCACTATTGCAACTTTACAAAAATCTCTTGGAAAAAAGGTGATTGGTCTGTATTTGTGTGTTCTTGTTTTCATGGCTTTAGTACTAGGTTTTGTATTGGATTGGATATTTGAACAAGTTGGTGTGAATATTTCCCAGTTCCTGCTTGAAAAGCATACTCACATGATACAATCCCCCTTTCACATTGTCATTGCCATCTTCTTTATGTTTGTTTTAATATGGAATCTATGGAGACGTTTTACTCGAAAGTAATTTTTCCTCAATCTGCTGCAGCATAAAAGTTAATTTCTCATCCCAAGAGGCTTCTTTAGCAATTTGAAGTCTCTTCTCTTTTTTTAGCATATCCTTTTCTTCCAATGCCTTCTGTACCATTTGTATCCCTTCTTCATGCGTACGATACAGGTATGCAATATGGCTGTATTGTTCTAGTTGGTGAATTGGAATCGAGACACAGGGCTTACCCATGGCACAATACTCAAAAAATTTCAATGGACTGATGTGTAGAGTCAAATCATTTTGTAAAAAAGGGATAAGACATACATCAAAGGTTCCAATCCAGGAAGGAACTTCGTTTGGAGGGATAGATCCTGGGAAATGAATACGGGGATGGCGCGAAAACTGTGCGGTGAAGGCAGAAGAAGATGGTCCCGCAAGAACAATATGAACATCTGGAAAGGCTTTAGCGAGAACAAGTATGAAATCAACATCGAACCATTCTTTTAATGCGCCCATGTACCCTATAACAGGATGAGGAATATCCTTCAGAAATGCAGGAGATTGTCCATTCCAGGATTGATAAAGAGAGTATTCTACTCCATTGGGAACTAGAAATACATTTTTACCATATGATTCTAATTTTTCGACTAGTGAATCGGTTGTAGCAAAGACTAGATCGGAAGATTGTACCAATTCTTTTTCCAGTGCATCCACAAACGTTGCACTGCGAAGACCAGGATATGCGGAGTGATCGTCAACACAATCATATACCACAGTAGCCTGTGGACACATGGAAGCAAGAGCAGGATAATCTACTAAATAGAACCAGACAATGTCGGGGTTGAAACCATGAGTTGCAAGAATTCGTTTCATATACTTCAAAATTTTAGATTGGTTCCTTCTATGAATAAATGCACTACGGAGACCAAAAGGATAAATGGTGGGAAGCGACGCGATTGATAAATTGATAGAACGTTCTGTTTCATGTTCTCGTACTTTTCTTTTCCCATGAAACACCACAGAAAGGTATGTTGAGGGTGGTTCAATGTACAACACTCGATTGGTGCGACTTAACAAGGCTGCAATTCTTTGTTTTCGGGTGGGTAGTTCGTGATACTGCATTGTTGAGACAATAACAATATCTTTATTTTGTATCATCCACTTCCCCTAATCGAATTGCCAGTGCTACAAAAAAGCAGAAGATGACCGACAAGGGAACGATTTCCCATAGATTTTCGGTATACATGTTTAAGAATAAAGCAATTGCACCTGTTAATGCCCCTGCAATCAAACTCTTGTCTTTGGACAAGGCGTTGCGAAAGCTCATGAAAAGAAGTCTCATTAGGAAAATTAGCATAAGGAGAAACCCAAGAAATCCTAACGTTCCATAATTGGAAAGAATTTGAAGATAATAGTTGTCGGTATACAGCCCTGCATACTCTTGAAATCGGTAAGCCACGGCTCCACCATAACTACCCGGTCCCTGACCTAGAAATGGCTTTTGTTGTACAAGATCAAGCGCTAAAGACCATCGGTAAGTCCTACCACCCTCCGCACTTTTGAGTTGGTATTGCTCAGAGAAAAGAGTTGAAAATCTTTGCTGGATTGGAGGTATAAAAACAAGAATACAGATCATGGCAATAAAGACGAAAACCACGTAACTCCCTTTTTTCATCATGATAAAAAATACACATAGGGCGGGTATAAATGCTAGCCATGAAGCTCTTGTAAGAGAGCTGATCAAACCTCCTATTAACAATAAAAACAAGAGCCAAAAGAACACTTGGTGTGTTTTCTTGATGTTGGTTCGAAAAACAAATCCTAACGCTAGGGGGGCGATCATAATACAGTAGCCAGAAAAAGCGTTGGGGCTACCTAAAAAGGAAAATGCTCTAGTAAGACCAAACTCCAAATCTTTGTCTACCCAAGTTGGGGGAGATGCAACACCAATAAAGTATTGCACAATACCATAAACAGCACAGATAACTCCACCAATAACAACCGCAAAAAATAGGCTACGTATTTGACTTTTGCTTAACGAGGCATTCATAACAAGAAAATAAAACAGAAAGCACTGTACAACAGAGCGTATTGCTTCAATGGCCTGAGCAAGAGTTACAGCATCACTAAAAATGGCAGACAGAAGACCAATACAAAGAAAAAATATGAGTGGATAAATGACAATAGTAAAACGAACGAAAGTTTGGTTTTTGCGAAGACGTTCCAAAAGGATGAAAAAGAATATGAGTAGGAATATAACTTCATCCCATAGTCCAAATAAACCACCTGTACCAAAGCTTTTCACATAGTAATCAACCAGAACAAAAAAGGGAAGAATCAGAAGACCAATGGTTGGTCGAAAATACAAAAAGAAGACGAACAACCCAAACAATACGATCAGAAGGATCTGCCATCCTCCTGCAAAAAAAGCAACTCCACCAGCAAGAATGCCAGCAAGGATATACGGGAGTTCTTGATAAGAGGATATTGGATTGCGGGTTGATGTATTTTCAGTTGTATTCATAGCCATATCTCTGTAAGCCATTGCCAAATTTTACTTTCTTTAAGAAGGGTTCTGGGTTGAATTCGAATGTAAGATAAGGAAAATGACAGAATCACAAAAGAAAAGAGAAGCAGGACAGAATATCTAGATAAACCTTCCCCAAAGAATAGGGTTAAAAGAGTCCATATAACGGTATAAGCAAAAAAAAAAGAAAACAAGCATGCAACGCCGTTCTCAACTACGTCACGCTTCAGTGTTTGAAGGGCACGTTGTACCATAGAGGCATGAAAACACTTCGAACTACATTTCACAATAGATGACAATGTTTGAAAAACCCATGATCGAAAACGATGAATAACATAGCTTTTTCGAAACATCGCTGTGAAAATGCAGCGATCATGTTGCATCCATCGAATGAAAAGACTGCTTTGACTGTATTTTTGCACAGACTGAGACAAGTGGTACCCGTATTGTCGCGTTTTTGAGTGAGTCCAATAATTTGTTAATGCTTGAAAAAAACGAACAACATAACTTTCTTGAAAAATACAAGATTTATTCATCCAATGATACTTCCTTGGGTTTTTCTTCTTCCAGAACCTTCACGTCTTTCCAATCAGATTCGATAAGTTGGTGTAATTCTTCTTCTTTCGGAACAATCACAGAGGTATTGGATACCCAATCCAATGATCCAGGAAAAGCTACCACATGAAGATCTTCTTCTGGATTCATTTTATAAAACAGCAGGGCAATTCGAAGCAGTTCAGAAGAATCAATGTTGGTCTCGGTGTATTTCATTACAATGTTAATAATACTATTAAAAGTGATCAGATTTCCTGTGTTTACTATTTTTTTGGCTACTTCTTTCAGGAAATTTAATTGTCTTGATGTTCTCCCGTATTGTTTCCCCTGGTAATCCAAAACAAAATCTCCTTGGGCATCCCATCGAAAACGACAATACTGAAGAGCTTTGTCGCCGTCTAGTTTTTGTTCTCCTTCTTTTAAGTTAATCACAGTTTCCGGATCAGAGGGATCTACATAATACATGTCTTTTTCCACAATATACACAATCCCCCCTAATGCATCTACAACTTCCTTGAAAGCTTCAAAGTTAACTTTGATATATAGTTTCACAGGGATTTTCAACAAGTTTTCCACAGTTTTTAAAGTTAATCCTACACCACCATCGGAAAAGTAGTTCGGATTTAGAGTAGAATTTACTTTGTCATGACAATCATGTCCGGGTATTTCGACCCACAAATCTCGAGGAATTGACATGATGCGAACAGTTTTATTTTTCAGGTCGAGGTTTGCTACGATAAGCGTATCTGCTCTTACTCCCAGATTTAATCCATCTCTCTGATCGCATCCAATGACAAGCACATTCATTCTACCAGACCAGTCAATTGAATATTCCTTTCGGATCTGTTTTCCCTCTTCTGTATCTGAGTTGAAGCTAAATACAATCCGATAAATGAAATATCCTGCTGTAGAAACAATGGCTACAATGAGTAGGATCAAAACCCATAGAAATATATTTGTTCTTTTTCTTGGCTTACTTTCGTTGTTTTTCATGATCGTCCCATCACTTCCTTGATATCGCGTTTGTCAAACACGTAAATGAAAACTCCATAGACCAGACAGCCTACCAGTACAAGTAAGATAACTTGAAACATTTGATCCCATTTTGAGTTAAGTTGAAGAAACTTAGAAAACTGCATATTTGCAAAATAGAGACTTCCAGTCATGAGTAAGGATCCTATGGTACATATTATTCCAGTTTTCCGCAGTGGTGATACAACAAGATAACTAGGATATCTCTTCGCAATTATGATCCACAAAACGATGGTATTAAAAAGACCCGACAATGCGGATCCTAGAGCTAACCCTAAGTGTCCCATTGGACCTACAAGAGCCAGGTCAAACACAACTAAAACCACTATAGTAGCAACTGCCACCCATACTGGCGTAATCGTATCTTTACAAGAATACAGTATCTTCACCAAAATAGCAGTAAGTGACCATGGAATAAGTGCAATGCAATACATTTGAAGGGCTGGAGCTGTAATAAGCGTGTCAGTAGGAGTAAATTCTCCTGATTCAAACAGCAATCGCACTACCGGAACACTTGTTACAACCAATCCAAGTGTAGCTGGCAGCATGATTAACAAGACAAATTTGATTGCCCATTGAACATTTTGTTGGACATTGTTATGCTCTTTCTTTTCTACGTGTTCTGCTAGATTTGGGAACACAACACTTGACACGGCAAGAGCAAATATTCCAATAGGAAATTGAGAAACTTTAAAGGCGGTGTGTAAAGATGCTAAATATCCCTTTGCTAATTGAGAACCAATCATATTGTTTACCAAAGGTGCTAAATAGTTGATTCCTGAACCCACAATAACAGGCAGAATTAGAATATACAAATCTCGCATGGCGGGATGATAAAGTATGGGCTTAAAACGATACCCAAGACGATGTTTTTCAACCCATATGTATTGAATGAGGAATTGACCAATAGCTCCTACTACAAGGGCAATTGCCACAGCATTAATGCCCCACAGATGTGCAAACGCCAATGTAATTCCCACAATCGTAGCATTAAAAATGATTCCTCCTAGAGTCGGGATTCCAAAAATTTTAATAGAATTCAAAATACCGGAAGATAAAGCTGCTAGACCTAGAAAAAGAATGGATGGTAAAGCAATTCGGAAAATACTGATACCATAATATAATCTTTCTGGATCAAACTTTGGAGCTTGTATTTTCACCATAAAGGGAGCAATAACGTATAAGACAAATAAAAAAATCACCATAAGGAGTACAAATTGATTTACCGTCACAGTAATAATCATCCTTAAATCAGCGATTTTTTCTTCGCAACCAATTGAGAGAACAAGGGAATAAAAGCTGCTGATACAATCCCTGACACAAGCATATTTGAAAGTGTAATAGGAACATACGAACCAACAGCATAGGCATCGGTTTGTGCAGATAAACCAAATCGGTTTGTTATGGCTGTTTCACGTGCAAGGCCTAGTATTCTACTGCACAGCGCACCGAAAGTAACAATGCCAGCATTTCGAAACAACAACCTGATATTCATTAAGGAGCCGTTTGGTTTGATTCTTGTGTGGATGTTTCTTGAGATTCTTGTGCAGAAGTAGTTTCATCTGTTTGAAGAGATTGTTGAATCTCTTGAGCCTCTTGATATGTTACAGAATGAATAGACAAAACATACACGGTAAATTTGGTGAAATTAGACTCAATGAATCCTTTTGCTCCTGCTTTAAAAGATTGGCTACCATATTTAATCTCGCTGCTACCCTTGGGAACAGAACACAAAAAGGAAAATGTCGCGTCCATCATCTTGGGTTGAGCTCTTGGTACTAACATCCCTTGAGGAGTTGTAACATACACTTGCGTTGGGCCTACCTCTGGATCTGTTGTCACAACACCAAAATTAGTACCATCGGGTTGTTTTATCTGCATTCCTTTTGTGATCATTTCAGCTATTTCAGGTCCTAATTCTGTCCCGCGAACCTGCACTATATAGAAATCTTTTTCTTCATTGGCGATCTGCTTTTGTGTAAAAAAACGAACACTCATCCCAATCAAAACAAGAAGCAAAATGATCACAAACAAATCAATGATATTGATCCATCCAAAAGTTTTCCTTTGTCATCAATAATCGTCATGTTCTTCCTCCACTCTAACAATTGAGGCTCCTAGAGACTGTAGTTTTTTATCAAAACTCTCATAACCGCGATCTACATGGTGAACTGTATGAACATACGATGTACCTTCTGCAGCTAGGGCTGCTAATATAAGAGCACAGCCACCCCGTAAATCAGGACATTCTACATCAGCACCGTACAATTGTTCAACACCAGTTACGGTGGCTAATTTATTGTCTGTCATAATGATAGCACCCATTTTTCGAAGTTCTGGAACAACATTGAATCGGTTTTCATAAATGGTCTCTTTAATAATGCTTGTTCCTTGAGCATAGCAGGCAATAGAGAGAATAAGCGATTGCAAATCAGTAGGAAATCCTGGAAATGGCATAGTCCGAATTGAAAAAGCATCTGGTCTTTGATTCATCGAAACAGTGAGACTTGTTTGCCCTACAATATCAATTTGTACACCAATATCTCGCAATTTGAAAAGGAGTGCGCTCATGTCTTGTACACTACATTTATCGATTTGTACCTGCCCCTTGGTGATTGCACCTGCGATCATAAAAGTACCCGTTTCGATACGGTCAGGCATAATATGGTAATCAATTGGTTTGAGAGTAAATTTCCTATCACCTGGATTGTTTTTGAACCCAAGCCTGTAATTCTGGCACCAGCTTTGTTCAAAAAATAAACAAGATCCACGATTTCTGGTTCCTGGGCTGCATTTTCAATAATCGTAATGCCATCTGCACTTGTAGCTGCAAGAATTAAATTTTCAGTAGCTCCTACAGAAGAATAGTCCATATAAATATGGGTACCTTTGAGTTGAGAAGTTTTAAAGTGTTTACGATTCCCAATATTTTCCAGTGTTGTCCCCATTTTTTGAATATTCTGAAAGTGAATATCCATGGGTCTAGAACCGATTCTACAACCTCCCAATATTGGAAGTATAACTTCATGATTACGAGCTAGCAACGCTCCTAGAAGAGTTTGTGATCCTCGTATTGAACTTACACCTTTAATTGTAGATAAATCAGATTGTATCTCTCCTGAAGCATCAAAGATATATCTGTCTTCGGCAAGTTGTGTTACCTTTACACCAATATCTCGGAGTACCTGGATCAGAATACGAACATCTCCAAGATCAGGAATGTTAGAAATTTCAGTCGGTCCTTTTATCAAGAGAGTAGCGGTAAGTATTGGAAGTGTAGCATTTTTCGAACCTGAAATCTGAACACGTCCTTTTAGTGGTTTTTTACCCTGAATGACAAATTGACTCATTGCAAAAACTCACCCACATCTGGATATTTTCTATCCATACTAAAATAGAGGCATACTTGGTTGTGTATTCTTATCGAGGCCTTCCCGTCTCCGAATGGATTTTTGGGTTGGGTCATGGATTTATAGTAAAGTCTATCTGTAAGAAGTGATTGAAGCTCGTGATAGACATTTTCATAGTTTGTCCCTACCAGTTTGACGATTCCACATTGAATTCCTTCTGGACGTTCTGTAACACTTCGGGTTAACAATACAGGCTTTCCAAATGTTGGAGCTTCCTCTTGTACTCCCCCAGAATCGGATAAAATGAGATAGGATTTTTTCATTTCTGCAACAAAATGAATATAGTCCATTGGTTCAACAAGTTGAATGTTTGCAAGATCGCCTAAACAGGAATACACGGATGTTCGAACAATGGGATTTTTGTGTACAGGAAAAATCACTTGAACATCCGAATTTTGTATAGCAATATCACGTAGTGCTTTGCAAACATTTTCAATGGGTTGACCCCAAGATTCTCTTCGATGAAGAGTAACAAGTATTCTTTTAAAATCTGGGGCATCATTTTCCAACAATGAAGGGTTGTTGGATTGAATATGAGACATTACCCAAAGCAAACTGTCGACAACTGTATTGCCCGTGGCATACACCAAAGAACTCTGTGTTTTTCTTGTAAGAATATTCTCTTTTGCTTGCACAGTGGGACAGAAATGAAGATTGGTAATCTGATCACATAATGTTCGGTTCATTTCTTCAGGAAATGGATTCTGCATATCATATGAACGTAGTCCAGCCTCAATATGAGCAATGGGGACATGATGATAAAAGGCAGCTAAAGAAGCTGCACAGGTAGTAGTGGTATCACCATGGACAAAAACAAGTTGAGGATTTTCCTTCTGAATCACCTTTGACAATTCCTCCAAAACCCCTGTAGTAACGGATTCTAAAGATTGTTTTTCTTTCATAAGGTTGAAGTCATAATCATCCCGAATAGAAAACAGGTGAAGTACTTGATCCAACATGTCTCGATGTTGTGCTGTAACAATAACTTTCGTTTCAAACGAAGAGTCTTCTTGGAATATTCGCACCAAGGGAGCCATTTTAATTGCCTCGGGTCTTGTTCCAAATATTATCAGCAGTGTAGGTTTATGCATACATCCCTCATGATCTAGAATTGATTATAAGTATAGCAATAAAATTGGGATCAGACACAACAAAGCAGTAATGGCATAAAACACTAAAGCAATACGGCGTTGTCCCCATCCCTTTTTTCGATGCAATTGGTAATGTATATTTTCCAAATCAGCTTCGTATATTTTCTTTCCTTTTCGTGATCTTGTAATGATAGAAAAAATGACGTCAAATATGGGGATACCAAATCCGACTAAAGCTATTAGCAAGACTATTCCAGAGGTTGTTTTCAATCCTGCCCATATTGAAATAGCTGCAATCATGTATCCTAAAAAATGGGCACCACAATCCCCTAGAAAAATACTCGCTGGATAAAAATTGTATCGTAGAAATGCAAAGCAACACCCAGCCAAAGCAATTGCAAAAAAGGAGGGAATGACAAAACCACTCAGCATTCCAACGACAAACATCGATAACAGTGCGATTCCTGCAATACCTGTTGCAAGACCATCTAGTCCATCAATAAGATTCATTGCATTCATGAAGGCAACGCTCCATACTATACTGAAAAGAACTCCCCAAAAACCAATATCAAAATACAATCCCGTTGAAGGATTGGATATATATCGAATCTGTACTCCAAAAAAAATGGGGATAGCAGCTGCAATGCACTGAGCAATGAGTTTGACTCCAGGTTTCAGGTCTACTTTATCATCCAGTGCCATCACGGCAACAATAAAGAAAGAACCCAAGAAAATGCCAAAAATCTGTTGATTGAGTGGTATGAGTAGAAAAACAGCTAACCAAAATGATACAAAAAGAGCCAAGCCACCCGTTAAGGGTGTGATTCTTTTATGAAGCTTCTCTCTGCAATTACCATGTTTGTCCTTCTCTTTTTTTTGCGGATTGTCTACTATGTTAAATCGCAAACCCAATTTGCGAAAATAAGGGACTAAAAGAAGAGTTAATAGAGTAGCTATTGCTAGTAGTAATAAACATTGAAAGGAGGGAGTGTTCATATCGGATATACCCCTGCTATGTGAAATAAAGATCGCATTTTTACTCCAACCAAAGCAGCCAATACTCCTTTTACTAAATCAACGAGTATGAAAGGTGCTATCGCATATTGAAA
>JAXGOZ010000014.1:0-45335 GCA_040767255.1 Caldisericia bacterium | reverse complement strand
AAGACTAGATTTAGACATATAGGAATGATTCTTTTTTTAGTGAGTTGTTTTTCTGTCAGTAATCTTTGTTGCACTTCGACTATAAATGGTACAAAAACCAACCCTTCTCCCTTATTCATTGAAGATTTTGCTTCTTCTGTTCCAGATCAATCTCCTTTTGAATCGAATACGTATGATTGGTACGAAGATGATGGAACTGATATTGAACTTTTGTATCAGGATCAACCATTGGACACTGAAGTCCCCAAAAGTTGGGATGTTGCTTGCTGGCGATCCAGCAACACAGAATATGATATGTATATGGATACTCGCTATATGTATGTAGACAATGACGATCCCGAATATCTATACAAGCAATACGACATGGCTACCGGTTATCAAAATTCCTTTCTGAAACGAAATGTAGAAGAATTCTCTTTTTCACTAGGTATGATTCGAACTCCTCCTCCTGCTGTGTTTTCCGTTTCTGATGGCAAAGCACTGCAGGGATATACATACAATCGTGCATTTGCCTACAAAGGAGACAAATGGAAGATCAAAGCAGTGGAAAAAACTGAAAACAAGCAGACTACCTTGTGGGTACACGAAATACCTCATTGGAACAATGGTCAGGAAGATCATATGAACTGGAGAGGCTTTATTCAATACGACAACATCTTGGTGTATACTTCTTACACCCTAAATTACAGAAACGTTACAGGTCTTATTACCCGAGCTCTTTCCAAAGATACCGGAGAAGTACTATGGGAAGTAAAGAATCCAGTGCAAGGGGGTACTCTTAATTTTCCAGACGAAAGCGATGCTTCTGTTTTAAATCAGATAGGACGATACTACTATACTATAAGCAAAGGAAGTTGTCCCAGCGATATAGAAGAGCCAACCTTGTATGTAATAAATACCAATAAGGGTACGATGGAGGGAAAACTCCAATCAGACTTAGCTACTATCAAAACAAATCACTTGATCCCAGCCAGCTCGGTGCTGGATACAGATGGATCTTTGTATCAGATATGGTGGCGTTATAGTCAACAAGAAAAGCTTTTCACTCGAACTAATTTGGTCACCTTAGAAGATATCTTGATCAGTTCATCTCTAGACGCTTCAGATAGAAATCTACTGGGAGTTAACCAGGACAATATAGTTACGTTTAAACGCAATACTCTTGCTGTCTATGATCAAAACACATTGGTTAAGAAATGGTCTGTGGACAATGCCACTGGATACAGTAAGGTACGGCCAGATGGTACCATGGTTGTCATTTTGGACAATCAGTATATTTGCCACATTCGACTACAGGATGGAGTGATCTTGCAATACTGGAATACCGCAAAACTTCTCAGAGAAGGATGCACTTGTACTAGCTTTTCCAATACCAGTTGTTTCTATCCAACTGCAGTACGCATTACTCCTTTTAACCAGGCTATAATCTTTATTGATGAAAAAATCCCCGCTCCACCCAACCAAGTTGTCCACAATCAAAAAATCCTAGCCATTTCCCTAGAAATACCTACCCAACGAAAGGAATAAGGATGTATAATAGCTATCTGTTTCGTTTTTTTGTTGTACATCCACACTATTTTTCATCAAGGAGTTGAATGAGACATGAAAATACTGACCTGTATTGTGACTATACTAGTTCTTTTGTGTTCATCTGCATCTTGCACGCAAAAAAGTGTTAACGACAATAAAATACATTTGGGTACTGTATGGAAAACAAACGAAAAGAATCCACTGAGGTTAATGTCTCCTTTTGGGTAAAAAGATCTTGTAAAACATATCTTAGCTTTTTATTTGGCAGTGATGTAATTTTAGAACAGATCATTATGAGTGCCCGTCCTGGTAAGTGTCAGAGTGATGGTATCTTTTTCAATTCTATAGATTAGCAACCAATTAGAGGTTATATGGCATTCTCGAAATCCCTCATAAGATCCTAACAAAGGGTGATCTAGGTGTTTTTTAGGAAGAGGTTTTTCGTGAACAAGGTATTCCAGCACCCTAGAAAAAAGCTCTGTATTGACCCCTCTTTTTGCAATAGTCTTATAGTCTTTTTTGAATCTACTGGTATATTTTATCTTAAGCATTTAGATCATCGATCAAAGCATCGATGGAGTCGAAGGATTTACTCATGTTTCGGTTGTGTATAGTATCGTCCATTGCTTCTAGGGTTGTTTTGTTGGGCTTATCAACGCGAAGTTCAAAAGGGATACCGCCATAGCGAACGGAATGTCTAAGAAATATATTTAACGCTGTAGACATCGTCAGACCTAATTCAGAGAAAATAGCTTCTGCTTCACGTTTTAAATCTTCATTTACACGAATGTTTAAGTTTGTTGTATTTGCCATAAAAATACCACCTTTCTTAGAAAAATATACGTTATACCGTTGCATTGTCAATACAATTAACAGTAATATTGGTTCATTGTAATTACAGTGGACAACAAAGAATAGTTACAGAAGGCAGTGGATTGATGCATTTGGTTTTATAGGTTTGATTGCAGATATTTCTGCAATGACTAATTATACATCAAGAATTGTGTAAGGACACCAATGTAGTTCTCGACATGTTCTATTCTTTTGGGTAGCTTCGCATCTGCTACTCCGTTGGAAGAACAAACTTCTTGCCTTTGCCACGCCCAATAATACTGATGAGTCCTAGTTCTGTCATTTGTTTTGTAATGATATAGGCTCGGGTTCTTTTCACATGAAGTAATTCCATAAGCTCATGTTCTGTTAAAGATTGGTTTTGTCTCAAATAGTCCAAAACAATTTGCATTTGGGAAGTAACGTGGGGTAGTTGAGTGGATTTTACATCCGAAACTTTGCTTGCTTTCGCAATGCTTGGGGTATAGTAATTCATATTTGGCAAAGTAATGCGAAATGAGTTTTCTGAAACGGATATTGTTGGTTTGGTATCAAAGTAGTTGTATAGATTGAATATTCTTCGAATCCCGGTACCGTAAGATTCCATATGTTTCAATCGGAAAAATGCTTGAGCAAGCATAGGATTTCTAGGCTGGGAAATACCGTTCATGATGTCACTTGTAGACAACCCTCGTGGAAGGCCTCCAATGGAGATAAATTCCATACGTTCATTGTTAATGTTAATGATAATACTACCGCTATAGCTGTAATCTCTATGTATCAAAGCATTCAATAAAGCTTCTCGCAGTGCTTCAGTCGGATATTCTATTTTGTCAATGCGATCTAGACCATGAATAATCGAAGCAGTGCGATTATTGAGCATTAAATATTCATAGGTCTGATGTAGTTGCTTGAAAATAGAACCACTAAATTCTCTTCGATCTTTGAAAATGGTATTATCTGGATCATCAAAAACCGCAATTTTAACAGAATGTATACACTGGTCTGAAAAAAGATGTGCAAGATTGGTATATAAGTTTTTTTCATAGCTCCGCAAACCCAACGAAATATATTTATCTTCACGAAAAAGAACATCTCTATTTCTGAATTCTTTCTCCGCCGTGTCGAACGTCAAATCTTGCAAGATACTTCTTGCAGATTCAAAAGAATCTCCGTCTGTATGCTTAATTAGCTGACGTATTTGCTCCCATGTAGCACCAACAGAAGAAGTACCCTGACGTACATATACCCCAGATGGTTTCATGCCATTTTTCTTTAAATAATAAGGTTTTGCTGTACCTTCAGTAACTGATATTTTGATAACATTATCCTTCTGCAATTCATATTTTGTGAACAACGTTACATCCGGTAAAATGGAGTCACGAATGATATTTGTAAGTTTTGTGTAGGTTTCATTGAGATTTTTTATTCCTACTTTATTACCCTTATTATCAATTCCGACATATATTTCTCCACCTTGAGTGTTAGCAAATGCAACAACTTCTTTACTGATATTATCGTTAAGCACTTCTTTAAGCTCTACAAATTCACTTTCTGTGATCATCGTAAAACCTCTTCAATTGAATATTAAGCTTATTATAAACTGAATATTCACATTCGTCAAGTGAATATTCACTCTATATAGTGAATATTCAGTCTGTTTTCATGATTTTGGTTTCCATGGAGTTATGCAATAATTGGATTCAGCATCCAATTCATTTTCTAAAAAATTGGGAAACTATTTCAAATTTTCCAGATCTGCTTGATCTTGCGAACGCCCCGTTGATTTTTAGTTGGGTTGGGGATGCAGACAATTGAGTGATATCTGCACCCCCGCAAGTATCTTTCTGTTAAGATGAACTAGTGTACAGCAAGTTCCATCTGCAGAAGTAAATCCTTATCTAGAGATAGTGCTCAGAGATTTTTGGGACCTATCCACATTGCATGAAAGAATGACTGTGAATATAGAATTCTTCCTGGCTTGGCTGGAATTTCTTTTCCATTTTCTCCAAGCTTTCATCAAAGCGCTGTGCTTCTTTTTTGTCTATATTCATGACAGGACTATCGTAGTAAAACCACTTTCTCCCGTTCAGTATTCCTAGTTTCAGTTCCTTCAGCATCATTGCAGATGGATACACATCATTCTCAAGACAAACATTGTATCTCATACAGCTTTTAAAGCCACTGCTTACATAATTCGCTGGATTCCCAAAGATCACAATAGTATCCCAGCCCAAAGCAGTTGCTTTTTGAAACGAATGCTCCATCAGCATTTTGCCATATCCCATTCGTTGGTATTCGGGCAAAATAGAAACCGGTCCAAATGTCAGAATCTCTTTCTCTTCTTTGTTCTCGTCAACCAGTTTTGCCTTTGTATACATAATGTTGCCAATTAGCGTACCATCTACTTCAATTACAAAATCTAACGCAGGAATGAAGTCCTTGTGAGAACGCATGATATGAACTAAATAATGCTCATCGCATCCGGGTACATACAAATTCCAAAACGCTTTTCTGGTAATCTTCTCAATGGTTTCGTAATCAGCTTTTGTTTCATTACGAATATGTACTTTCTTGGTCCATGGGGATACATCGATTTTCGATGATTTCATCGTAAAAATTCCTCCTATAAAAGTGATACATACACTTTTGGGAGGTAAGTGTTGTTGATTGTATTTACACCAACCTCCCGGTTAGTCTACAATCTCCAATGTGTTGTTAATTCTCAAAAAACATCTCCTATGCATAAATATTTGGCAATCTTGCTATGCAAACTGCCACAATACTTTTACCATGAAGTGATTCACTTGGCAAGTTTACATTCCACCTTCATGAAAATAACTTCAAAGCACTTGGTTTAATACTTCTCTCTGACTCCAAATTCTGCGGACTCAACCCAGTCTTCCGATTTTGTTAAAAAGTCGATTAGGCTATTAATCGTGTTGTAGTGATCTTTTTCCTGCTCAATTAGAAAATCGTAAATCTCTTTGTCGCCACCGGATTCCGATTTTTCTTTTAGGTCAGTGTACAAGTCAATACTCTCTTGTTCTTTTTCTAGAGCAAATCTATAAGAATCTATCTGGGAAGGTATTTCATTTATTTCGCTCTTAAACTCTTCCAATGATTGAAACGCACTAGAAGCTTTTTGAAATGTCTGGCTTTTTTTGAGCGTGCATTCCTGATGCTCTTCTTTTTGTTTCAATACATGAGCGTGATCTTTTTCATCATCGGCCAACTTCTGGAAAACACCATGAAGGTGATTGTCTTTATTCATTTCTGCTAGATTGCGATAGTATTTCTCTCCATCGATTTCCATTTTGATTGCATCTTTCAATATACTCATTGGTTCTCCTTTCAAATTTTCAGCTGCTTTAATTGTATCTGCAATAGCCTTAAATGAAAAGGAAAATCCTCTACTGGTATTTTCAGTTTGGAGATTTATAATAAAACTAGCGAAAATAACCAACGGAGGGGTAACCAAATGAAAAAACTTTTCCTTGTTTTTATAGTCATCTTTTTGGGTTTTACATCAGTAGTTATTGGAAAAAACACCGAAAAAGATATCACAATTGAATTGCGAGACATCAGAGTAAATGTGAACAATAAAAAAGTAAAGACTGACAAAGAACCCTTTCTCTATGACGAAGAAGTCTGGATTCCCATCAGCTTTCTAGCCGATCATCTTGGTAAGCACGTTGAATGGGACAGCAAATCCAACACTGTCGACATATGGGACAAAAAACCAGATAACTCGACACCCCCTGGTGAAAAAGATCCCGATGAAATCACCGTTTATGTAACTGAGACGGGCAAAAAGTACCACACCAGCACCTGCAAATACCTAAAAGGCAGCAAAATAGAAATCACCCTCAAAGAAGCCAAAGAAAAAGGCTACACCCCCTGCAGCAGATGCCATCCACCGGAATAGAGGAGTAAATACTACTAGTCCAAAACAATTTTAAATCATTTTATCTGGATCTACTCTTATGCTTTATTTGATAAAAGCTTTGCTGCATAATGTCTAACAATATAGTGGTTATCAGTTTTAGCTTTTTCAAGCATGAATCTATATTTTTCTAAGTTAATGTTTTTAAGTTTCTCTGAGTGGTGAAGTATTACGTTTTTAATAAAAGAAGTATCAAAATCAATTGCACTAGAAAGTCTTGGTAAAATTACACTCTGGTTTTCTTTTGACAACAGAAGTAACAATGATTTAATGGCCAACAATCTAACATCAGGATTAGGATCATTAGACAGATTCAACGAAAATTGCAAAGTGAGTAGTTTGCTTGTTTCATCAGAATATAAATCCTTTTTATTCTTTAAGCTTGAGATGATTGAATTTAAGTCACTTATTTTGTCAACTATTCGATTGTTATTATTCGCATCAACGAAGCTTAAAATTTCGATCAATTCATTACTTGATGCTTTTTCGTATGATAATTTCATTAGTATATAGTTGAATCGTAAAGAAAATTTTGATGTTGTGTCAAATAAAATCCCCGTAGTTCCATTTAGAATTTTCCTTTCTTCATCAATTATTTCTTGTAAAAAACTATCAAAATAGATCTTCTTAGACGCATAATAGGAACTAAAAAATGCTACTAGTTGACAAGCATCAACCTTACAGCCTAGCAATTGTTTTTCAGCGAGCAGAGTTTCTTGGCATACTTTAAGAATACCATCAAGCATATCGTCTGTAATGCGAAATTTTGTTTTTCGAAGGATATTCTCAATAGTTTTGTATGGATTGTCAGCATAACCAGTGTACTTGTTATCTGTTCCTTGGGTCTCGTTTCGTTTTTTTATTATAGAAATATACTTTCTTATGAATTTTTCAATTTGTTCTTGAGTGTTTAGTTGCACTTCGAGAGAGAAATCATTCTCATAAAAGTTTTTCATGTGTTTCCTTAAATCATCTTCAAACAAAGAAAGGTACTCACTTTTCTCTTTACAAATCCTAATGATAACATTCTCGAGATGGAAACAACGCTCTCGTAACACTTCATCATGAATCACTCTCTTAAGGTGCTCTATGAGTATCTTCATATTCTTTCGTCAATATCCTTATATGATAGCCTTTCTAATATTTCGAAAACATCATCATAAAAAGCCTGAAAGCTCTTATCCAAAACTATCAAAATAATTTTGATAACCAACTCTTTGTCAATGCGCTCTAGATTACCTCTGAGTGCATGAAAAATATATTTAGATAAAATTACATTAGGATTATCTGAACCAATCCATTTCTGAATCTTCTTAAAGTTCAGAAGATACCATAGCATAGTCCTCATCGGAAAGATAGTATCGAAGTGCTCAAATACCAGCAATTGTGAAGCAAACCTTTGGTAACTGATTGCGTTAGTACTATTAAAATCAAAAGACTTGGAAAGCAAAAAATTGCTAAACTCTATAATCAATTCGAAGCTCGTAGAGTAGTTTTCAAAAAAAACTCCCAATTTCTTATTGAAGAGGAAGAGCATATTTTGATCTTTGTCATTCTAAAAACTAGTGAACCATTGTCTGCACATTATAAATATTCGAAACAAACCAATCAATATCTGACTCTCATTGTTGAGAATATACCCGTATTCGTTTTTTGAGTAGAAGGATTACAAAATGGATATGTATCTGCATAATGGGTGACAAACGATTTCTTTGTGCTATCATGGGATTGAGATTTCATCCAGCGATATACTCATCCCAACAAAGAGAATAAACCTACTCACGGGAGTTCCTTTCTATATCCCAGCCGTTTCACATTTTATGGCTTCTGTTATTGACAGTAATCATTAATTGGTTTCCGCATATTCTTGGAATTCTTCCTTAACAAATTCTGTATCATTCAAAGCTTTGAGATTAAAGGATTTTAACTCCGATCAAGGAAATATACCCCGCTTTTTAATATCTTAGAAAGGCTTTTGTACATATGTTACAGTTCAAACATATGCGGAGTTTTTGGGTCTCAAAATACGAAAAGTCATACTTGCATGCATTAGAATCTCAGGGAAAAAACATTAGTGAAATTGCTTTAACCATGAACTTCATTCTTCTCTCTAAAAATATCGCTTCCTATCTATTGAATACTGGACAAGGGAATGTATAAGAACTTATATACAAGTTAACTTAAATAGGTGGATTTTACTCCAACCTTCCCTTCTATCGAAAACATCATCATAAACAAGCTCTTATCCAAAACAATAACTTTTGATGTCTTGTTCTCTATTACTACAAACCTGTTAGAACAGTCAACCGATCCATATCTGAATCTCTTAATGAAGAATATACCTCATCGATGAGTACGACGGATCAAAAGATTGTAGCAACCTGAAGTGGGAGTACCATAAACGTACATGGCTTTTTGCATCTTGTGATTGGTTTGCCAAAATCTTGCTAAACCATCTATTGATATTAATCAATTCTTGAGTTTCTTCCGTAGAGCAGTAGTTTTCAGTAGAAGTGATTCAAACTCCCATGTTTCTTCAAATTGATTGCAGAGGTAAAAAGCAATATTTTTTTGATCTTTGTTAGTGTATCTAAAATTTGTACTAGTGAACCATTCATCTCGCATAAATATAAATATTCGAAACAAATTTCCCCAATTCAGCTATACTCCCCTCTCCAATTGTTAGAGAATATGGGGACCTGGTATTCATTTTTTTCAGTTTGAGAAGTGATTTCTTTATACAAATACTTTTTCGTGATTTTTGTCTATAACTGAATGGGTGATTGTGTCTTTATTTTTAATTCTTGATTCGCGTATTGTCATAAGAAGCTTATTGTCTATTTCATTCTTAAGCGTTATATAAATATCATATCAACCAAGATGTCATCAATAAACCACTCTGGGAGTTGGATTTCTTTGGCGATATCCAATGCATCGTTTCCAAATTTTATGGCTTGCTCAATGTTATCTGACCAGTAAGCATTAATTAGTTTCCACCTTAACTCAACAATCTGATGGAATTCTTCATAACAAATTCTGGATTTCATTCAACAGCATTGATGGTTAATTTCCTTGATGCCTAAAAGAACCTCTAGAAATCCTTTGCATTGCTCATCAAATCTACAGCTCTTTTGGATGTTAATCTTATACTTACTGTATATCGTGGTTATAATAAAGGATACGGTTTCATCAAAACCTTCTAGGAGTTTCTTTTTGAAACTGCTAGTTGTTATCTGAGTAATCTTACCAGTCTCATCTGTTGTGTCAGAATTTAACAATTCCTGTGCACAATATTTCCTATATATCGAAATAATGTCATTGATTAAAGAAGTTAAACAATTCTTTTCAAAATCCTTTTTGTTACTAAAGGTACAATACATTGGCTTGTTTGGTCCATACAATTCTTCCTGTATTTCTGTTATCTTTTTGTTTGGGTCATTACAAAAAAAGTAAAGTGATTTTTTTTTCTTTTTTTTTGCTTCTTGATGTTCCGTTACAACACCTTCTGGAAGAGTATTGTCAAAATTGTCAATCAAAAAAATACAAACATCACTTTCATTTAATCTTGATAAATATCTACTTTTTACAGTTGTAGTTGAAGCACTGTCATCTTCAAATAAATAAACTGAAGCTAGTCCAGTTTTCTCAATTGATTTTTTAATAGTACTTCGAATGGCATTATACTCGGTTTCTCCGCATTTAGAACTGACAAATACACGGATCTTTTGGTCTATTGCTATTGATCTCATTTCTCACCTCTTTTCCTTTTTAGTTTGGTTATGTTCATTATCAAGAGATTCATATTAAAGACTAGATTCTTCATACTCCCTCATTTTTCGTTATCAGGCAACGAACAATCTTTTTAATAATTGTATTTTCATTCTCTGCTGATTCAAGACGTTTATACAAAAAAGTCACTTTCAACCTCTTTTTCACTCGTTGATCTCTCGCAATTTGGGGAGAAAAATGCATAATGATTGGGTGTGCAGTGGTGCATTGCACAGTGGAAAATGAAAATCACATGTGTAAAGCTGGAGAGAGAATAATGACAGATAACAAAAAAGAACAGGAACGCGCAGAACTACATCGCACCATTTGGAGCATTGCTAATGATTTACGCGGAAGCGTAGATGGATGGGACTTTAAACAATATGTTCTGGGCATGCTGTTCTATCGATATATCTCAGAAAATCTTTCCAACTATATCAATTCTTCGGAATGGGAAACTGGCGATAAAACCTTCAATTATGCCACAATATCCGATGAGCAGGCAGAGGAAGTTCGTGATGACCTTGTTAATACAAGAGGATTTTTCATTTTGCCTAGTGAACTTTTCGAAAATGTACGCCAGCATGCCTCTGAAGATGAAAATCTAAATGAAACCCTGGAGCATGTATTCAAAAACATTGAAGCCTCAGCACAAGGTTCTACCAGTGAAAGTGACTTCAAGGGATTGTTCGATGACATTGATGTCAATAGCAGCAAACTTGGTAGTTCGGTAGCAAGGCGCAATGAAAGACTTGTGAAACTAATGAGTGGTGTGGGCGAAATGAAATTGGGAGACTACAAAGACAACACCATTGATGCCTTTGGTGATGCTTATGAATATTTAATGGGCATGTACGCTTCCAATGCTGGCAAAAGCGGAGGCGAATATTTCACCCCTCAAGAAGTATCCGAACTTCTGACTCGCCTTGCACTGGTGGGGAAAAAAGAAGTCAACAAAGTGTACGATCCCGCTTGTGGTTCTGGTTCTTTACTTTTAAAATCTGCAAAAATATTAGGCAAAGATCGCATTCGACAAGGATTCTTTGGCCAAGAGATCAATATTACCACTTACAACCTTTGCCGCATCAATATGTTTCTCCATGATATCGACTATGATAAATTTGATATCGGTCACGGGGATACATTGACCGATCCCTTGCATTGGGATGACGAACCATTTGAGGTGATTGTTTCCAATCCACCCTATTCCATCAAATGGGAAGGAGATTCCAATTCTCTTCTCATTAACGATCCTAGGTTTTCCCCTGCGGGTGTTCTTGCTCCCAAATCCAAAGCAGACCTTGCTTTCATTATGCACAGCCTTGCTTGGCTTGCTACAAATGGGACTGCTGCTATTGTTTGCTTCCCGGGAATTTTGTACCGGGGTGGTGCTGAACAAAAGATTCGAAAGTATCTGATTGATAATAATTTTGTAGATTGCGTGATTCAGCTACCCAACAATTTGTTTTTTGGTACTAGCATCGCAACCTGCATCATGGTGCTCAAAAAATCCAAAAGCGAAAACAGAACCTTGTTTATTGATGCCTCCCGTGAATTCATCAAAGTAACCAATAGCAACAAACTGACAGAGGAAAGTATCAAAAAGATTGTTGATGCTTTTACCGAAAGAACTCCTATTGAATATTTTTCGGTTCTTGTGAATAACAAGGATATAGCTGCCCAAGACTACAATCTTTCTGTTTCTACCTATGTCCAGCAAGAAGACACTCGGGAAGTCATTGACATCAAAAAACTCAACGCCCAAATTGAAGAAATTGTTGCCCACGAAGATGTCTTGCGAAAAGAAATAGACAAGATTATTGCGGAGATAGAGGGCACTAACTCATGAGCAAACTGGATGAATTCAATGAAAAAGTGGTATGTCGGGATTTTCGACATACTGCCCAACATGGCGTTATAACAAGAAAAGCATCGTCTTTGGAAGCAGAGTAAAAATGAGTAGACTTAACAAATTGATTGCAGAACTTTGTCCGGATGGGGTTGAGTATTGTGAACTGCAAGAGTTGTTTGAAATCAGGAATGGTTATACTCCTTCTAAGAACAATCGAGAGTATTGGGAAGATGGAACGCTACCTTGGTATAGAATGGAAGATATTAGAAAGAATGGTCGTATCTTAGTTGATTCTATTCAACACATAACTCCAAAAGCAGTAAAAGGAAAATTGTTTTCAACCAATTCCCTTATTATAGCAACTACCGCAACAATAGGCGAACATGCATTATTGAAATCAGAATCACTTGCTAATCAGCAGTTTACTTACCTTACAAGAAAAGAAAAATATTTAAAAATTCTTGATCCAAATTTTGTTTTTTACTATGGTTTTGTGCTAAGCGAATGGTGCAAATCTAATACCAATGTATCAGGTTTTGCATCTGTCGATATGAAGAAATTTAAGAAATTTAATTTTCCAGTTCCTCCTCTTCCGATTCAGGAAGAAATTGTCAGAATCCTGGATAGGTTTACAGAGCTGGAAACAGAGCTGGAAACAGAGCTGGACTTACGAAAGAAGCAGTATGAGTATTATCGAAGTACCTTATTGGGTATGGAAGACAATGATAAAACTGCATCATTCAAGAGAGTTCCATTGGAAGATGTAGCATATTATTCATCAAAGCGGATTAATGCATCAGAAATTGATTCTGAGAACTACATAGGGGTTGATAACTTGTTGCCAAACAAACGAGGCAGAGTTTCCTCTAATTATGTACCAACTGAAGGTACATTGATAGAGTATTTACCAAATGATATTCTTATTGGCAATATACGTCCCTATTTAAAAAAGATTTGGTTTGCTACAAACAATGGCGGAACAAATGGCGATGTTCTTGCTATTCGAGTTAAAACCGAAGTGAGTTCATTGTTACTACCACTGTATCTTTTCCATGTTCTTTCTACGGATAATTTTTTCAATTTTGATGTACAGAATTCTAGAGGCGCTAAAATGCCCCGAGGAAATAAGAAATCGGTTATGAAGTATCCCATCCCCCTCCCTCCGCTCTCTGAGCAAGAGCGCATTGTCAACATTCTGGATCGTTTCGACAAGCTTACAAATGATATTTCTGTGGGATTGCCTGCGGAGATTGCTGCACGCCACAAGCAGTATGAGTACTACCGCGATACATTACTGAGTTTCAAGGAGAAGGTTGAATGATGAATTGCATAAGTAACAATTTTTACAATGGGGTTTATCAAATTTTATTTGTAAGTATAATTGACGTATTTAGTTCAATAGTAGATTATTTAGGGGGTTGATAATGCGTATTGCAACTTTAATTATTGGTCTTATTTTGATGTTTGTTATTGGTATTCAAGGATGCCTAGTCGGTGCAGGTGGTGCATTTCTTGGTGATGAGCAATTATCAGGAGGTGGCGGAATGGGATTTTTAGCAGCTCTTCTTGCTGGAATTGCTGCAGCATTTTCATTGGCAAAGCCTCTAGTTTCCATGATTATATTTATCATAGGAGCAATCGTTTCTTTTATAGCTGCTTCATCAGGATTTTCTGATATGAATGTATGGGGTGTTTTACTTTTGATTTTAGCCCTTTTTTCTTATTTTGGTCACCGAGAATTGAAAAATAAAAATCCTCAATCAACAAATTAGGACCCTGTCTGAGAAAGTATCACATATGGGATCAAGTTAATGGTTTTTTTACTTATTGATTCACTAACAAAGGAGAAAAAATGAAAAAAAATTTCGTTACTGTTGTTTCTTTATTCACCATGTTATTTGTACTATTCATGACAGGTTGTACAGGAGAAAGCAGTTCTGTATCAAATACCAGTGATAATGCCGAAAAAGTAACTGCTAAGGCTAATGCAGAGATTTCTCAAACAGCTTTGCAAGTCTGGGAGAACAGCATTGGTACTATTTGGGCCCACGGAGCCATCGAGATCACAAATAATGGAGATGTGCCAATTAAAATTGGTGATATTTCTTTTAGTTTTGTGGGCGAAGATGACCTGATATTGGGTTCAGCAACGTTGATTTTGCCTATTCCTGAAATTATTCAACCTGGGGAAAAATCATATGCAGGCGATAGCACAACTATTGATGGCGCGGAAAACCCAGAGCAAGTTAAAAAACTAGAAGTGCATATTGACTTTGATGAAACTGATGAGGAATGCCAATTACTTACAGTGCAAGATACTAACATAGTTTCACCTAAAAATGAATACTCTTCTTT
The DNA here is from genome assembly GCA_040767255.1 of Caldisericia bacterium. Classification (GTDB taxonomy): domain Bacteria; phylum Caldisericota; class Caldisericia; order UBA6126; family UBA6126; genus JAGLCW01. The sequence continues at coordinate 31,053 of JAXGOZ010000014.1, read as the reverse complement.
CAAAATCACAGGTAGAGTAGTTAATTCTTCAAGCGAAAAAGCCGATGATATAAGAATTATTTTAGCCATGTTTGACGCTGATGGAAATTTACTGGGGATATACAAAGAAACTGTCAGTGTGACTCTACAACCTGAAGATAAAATGGGATTTGAAGCAAGTTATCCATCCATTGATATTGATGGTTTTGAAAAGATGATAGATCATGTAAAAGGTTTTTCATATAATTGGACATGGTAAAGCATTAACACAGTGTTGCGGTGTTTGTAAAACATCACTCGTTATTTGTTAGGTATATTGTATCTAAGTCTAAATGAGCGTTTATGACAACATCCTCTCCCCCTTTCTTTTTCAAAGCAGAGGGGATGTTGTATTGGTTTATTACACTTGTGAATAATGTTTCCACAGAACTTTCGGTAGAGATAGCTGCACGTCATAAGCAGTATGAGTACTACCGCGATACATTACTGAGCTTCAAGGAGAAGGTTTCATGATCAGCTATAACATTGTGACTGCTTCCAACAAGGATACGGTGGTGGCAGAGTATGTTCCCGAAAAAATTCGATCGTCGGATTATCAAAGTGAAGCAGCTTTAGAAAAGGACTTTATAACCCGCCTGAGCGAACAAGGGTATGAATATATCCAGGTGAAAAATGAAGCTGCCTTGGTATCAAACCTTCGCCATCAATTGGAGCTCTTGAATGAGTTTACCTTTACAGATGGGGAATGGGATCAATTCTTCTCTACGAATATTGCAGCTGTCAACGAAGGAATTGTTGAGAAAACCCGGCGTATACAAGATGATCATGTGCAAATATTGAAGCGGGAAGATGGAAGCACCAAAAACATTTACCTGATTGACAAGAAAGATATTCACAACAACCGTTTGCAAGTGCTGAATCAGTATGAAGAAAAACAGGGAACTCGTGAAACTCGATACGATGTAACCATATTAGTCAATGGATTGCCCTTGGTGCATTTGGAATTGAAGAGGCGGGGAGTGGCAATTCGGGAAGCATTCAATCAAATCAATCGATACCAGCGCGATAGCTTTTGGTCTTCCACGGGGCTCTATGAATACGTGCAAATCTTTGTGATTTCCAATGGTACGCATACAAAATATTACTCCAACACCACCCGCAACCAGCACATTAAAGAATTGACTCCAGGAAACCGAAGGAAGAACAAAAAAACCAGCCATAGTTTTGAATTTACCAGCTACTGGGCTGATAGTTCCAATCGTATCATTCCAGATTTAATGGGATTCACCAATACTTTTTTTGCCAAACATTCGCTTTTAAACATACTCACGCGCTATTGTGTTTTCACTTCAGAAGAACTTCTTTTGGTGATGCGACCGTATCAAATTGCCGCCACAGAAAAAATTCTCAATCGAATTGAAATTTACACCAACAACAAAAAAACAGGCACTGTAGAAGCAGGTGGATACATCTGGCATACCACAGGGTCGGGCAAAACGCTGACCAGCTTTAAAACGGCACAGTTAGCCACAAGGTTGCCCTCCATAGACAAGGTGCTGTTTGTCGTCGATCGGAAGGATTTGGATTATCAAACCATGAAAGAATACGATCGGTTTGAAAAAGGAGCTGCCAACAGCAACACCTCCACGCGAATTTTAAAACGGCAGTTGGAAGATCCCAATGCAAACATTATCATCACCACCATCCAAAAGCTGGATGTGTTTATTGGGAAAAATAAATCTCACCCTATTTATAAGCAGCATATGGTGCTTATTTTCGACGAATGTCATCGATCTCAATTTGGAGATATGCATCAGAAAATTATCAAAGCATTCAAGAATTACCACATTTTTGGCTTTACAGGCACCCCTATTTTTGCCACCAATGCAAGTACAAGCGGTAAACCTTTTCTGTGCACAACCCAGCAAGCCTTTGGTGACAAGCTTCACACCTATACCATTGTAGATGCCATTAACGATGGCAATGTACTGCCATTTCGTATCGATTATGTGAACACCATCAAAGCTGGCGATCATATTCCAGATGAAAAGGTCCCTGCCATTGATAGTGAAAAAGCAATGTCTGCCCCGAAACGAATTGAAGAAGTCACCCGGTACATTTTGGAACATTTCAATCAAAAAACAAAGCGCAATCAGTTCTATACCTTGCGCGGGAGCCATGTAGCTGGCTTCAATTCCATTTTTGCAGTGGCTTCTATTTCCATGGCAATGAAATACTATACGGAATTCCAGAAGCAATTGGCACAGCAAAATCGCACGCTGAATGTGGCTACCATATTCAGTTTCAGTGCCAATGAAGAAGACCCTGGCGATCTATTACCCGATGAAGGTTTTGAAACCAGCAAACTAGACACCACTTCTCGTGATTTTTTAGAATCTGCCATACAAGACTACAATCAAACCTTCCATGTCAATTTTGATACGTCCGCTGACAAATTTCAGAACTATTACAAGGATCTGTCCCTGCGTGTAAAGAATAGAGAAGTGGATCTTTTGATTGTGGTCAATATGTTTCTCACTGGCTTTGATGCGACCACCTTGAACACCCTTTGGGTGGATAAAAACCTTCGCCAGCATGGTCTTTTGCAGGCATTTTCCAGAACCAACCGTGTATTGAATTCGGTCAAAACCTTCGGAAATATTGTGTGTTTCCGTGATTTAAAGAAAGCCACAGACGAAGCCATTGCACTTTTCGGCGACAAAGATGCAAGCGGGATTGTGCTGCTGAAAACCTTTGAAGAATATTACAACGGATACGAAGAAGATGGGAAATTTCGACCGGGTTATATACAACTCATTGCCGATTTACAAACCAAATTCCCCCTGGGCATTCCTATCACAGGAGAAGAGGATCAGAAGGAGTTTATTCAGCTCTATGGAAAAATCCTCAGGCTACGGAATATTTTAACTGCCTTTGATGATTTTGAAGGTAAAGAAATTTTACCCCAGCGGGATTCGCAAGACTACCAAAGCATCTATATCGACCTGTATCAAGAATGGAAAGGGGATAAAAAGGCAGACAAAGAAGACATCACACAAGACGTCATCTTTGAAATGGAACTCATCAAACAAGTTGAAGTGAATATTGATTACATCCTTATGCTTGTTGCAAAATACCATGAATCCAACTGCAAAGATAAAAGCATTCTGACCGCAATTGATAAAGCTGTGAATTCCAGTATCGAGCTTCGTAGCAAAAGAGAACTGATCGAGCGTTTCATTGAACAAATGAATCTGACTACTCAAATAGAAGACGACTGGACAGTGTTTGTCAAAGAACAAAAAGAAAACGATCTGCAGTCTATTATTGATTCTGAGAAATTGAAACCAGCTGCAACAAAAAAGCTCATCGAAGGTTCCTTCCGAGATGGTACTTTAAAGACAACCGGTACTGATATCGATCGCATCCTTCCCCCCATGTCACGGTTCTCTGGGTCTCGATTGGTCAAGAAGCAAAGCGTGATTGAAAAGCTACTCGTATTCTTCGATAAATACCTCGGGTTGGTGTAGAAAAATCTGTTAGAAAATACACATTGTAGAATGCTTTGCTTGACCTTCAAGGTTCAAGAATGGGAAGAGATTTAATAAAAGAAGCTGAAAAAGTTGCACTACAGAAGAATCATACATACATCGATTTGCAGGTGTGGGAGAATAATTCGTCTGCCTATGTGTAATGTTTATCTAATAGGGATTTGTAAACACTCCATAGAATTGTGGTCCTTGATCTTTGCTTTTGCTTCCGATGCAAGAAAACAGAAGGGACTCATTGTAGAGACTGGATTCTTTATCTTCTTCAATTTGAATATCATATTGCATGGAGTACGATAGGAAGTAGGGGAACACATGTGTTGGAGAAATATCCATTTGTTTCCATTCCCACGTTTCATCAATGTATTTTGCATACAAACAGCATCCATTTGTTGAGGCATCCCAAAGAATAATACAATGACTCAGGGGATTGTAGTATAGCTGGGGATTGATTAATTCTCCTTGGTATGGACAAGGTATGATGCTTGAAGGCATTTCTGGAAATTTCCCTTCCTGTGAGATAATGGGTAAAATGTGTATTTGACGGGAAGCATCTAGTCCAACAATCGTATTATCAGCAATATCCCAAGCAATATAGGATTCTTCGGTCTTCGAATGCCCCATTTCTAAACTGATTGTATTGCTTTGAGGAATACCCCAGTACAAAGTGCCTTCATTTGTGGAGGCAAACAACACTACAGTTTTACTTTCAGAATCCGTATATATGCGAATCTTTGAAAAGTGTTGCTCATTTGTGATAGAATACCGTTTTGCAATGGTTTCGTTTTGTACTAGTAGGATTTCTTGTGAGCTGGTTGTCTTGGGAATTGTCATCGGTAATATCTGTCTACCTCCTTCTTCTGGTGGTTCTGTATAACCAACAGAGGCTCTATTTTTCGGGGTTATGAGAAGGTATATGTCTCGCGTAACAGGATGAAATGTCATACTTTCGATATATAAAAAGGGTTCATTTTGAAACCATTTGGGTTGTGTGATTAATCTTGAAAGGTGTGGATAGGATTGATCTTCAATAGTTGTACAAGATCCGTTCCAAGGATTAATGGCAAAGAACTCTTTGGTAAGTTTTTGGATGTCCCGATTGACTGCACCCAGCATGAGAAGTTCTTGATTTTGTGTAACCACTGGATCAGTGTAGTAGATATCTCCTGGTAGTGGTAGACCTGAAAATTCTACAACAGGAATATCTTGTGAATCAATTGGCGTATTTTGCATAGCTGTCTGTTGATTGCAGCCCACAGAAAATACAGAGAAAATGAAAACAACGACTGAAAAAAGAATCACAAAACAACGAGAACAATGCTTGCATAAAAATCTCATCACTTACCTCCTATTGTAAGTAACCAATCATTACAAGGGTCATTGATATGAATTCCAGAATTCTATTCTTGATCATTCTTTTACATATCGTCCATTCATCAGGGACTTGGGTGTGTACTCATCCATCCATTCTTTGTATATATCTTCATAACCTGATTGCATTCCTATTTCTCCCCAGGTTAATAATGACTGTTCTGGTTTTAATTTGGCGAATATCATGAAATCATTCAACATCCACGCTTCTGTATTGCTTGCAAAAAAAGGTCCTACCGTGCTAGGTATATCCTGAATTACTGTAATACCGCTACTATGGCTAGAATCAGAAAGATCTGTTTGCCAAGGGAAAAAGATTTCGATTGTACCATTTCCACTAAGGAGCGGTCCCGCATTAGCGGGTTTGAACGTTATGATATATTCAGCAGGTTCCGATGTTTCATCTATACTCACTTCCCCTTTTATACCATTTGTAAAATCAGATTTAGTCAGTTTAGAAGGATCTTCATCTAGTCTTGTCTCATTTGGATTCGACATATAAGGAGATACAACAGTATAACAAGATACATTCATGTTAAACCAGGTAGGTTTGGGCATCTTCTCTGATAAAAACCATGTATTTCCTTGGGGTATTGTTTCCCAAATGGTGTAGCTGTTTTCAGATGGATTCATAACAATATCTGGTTTTGTAAGCGTATAGGGGAAAGAAGGTAAAACTTTTTGTCTAACAAAGTGAACTTTGTTTTGGTTCCAGAAAAGGGTATATCGTTCGACAGAGTGATCTTCTAAAAGAACAATCAATTCACGATTGTTTGCATTCCAAGCAAGAATGTTTTGATCAAAAACCAAGGATTCATCTTCTTTAATTGGATCTTCTATGAAAAGAGTATGCAACGTATTGGGAGTCTTCGATGAAGAATAAACAAAAAAGACAGGAGTAGACGTTTCTAAGTCATCAGGAATATCAGGTGATGAGTAGACTCTATACAAAGGAAAAGAGTTTGCTACACACCGTATGCGCTGTATGGGGGTTTCTTTGGGAAGTGTTACTTCGCGCAATACTTGATTCGTAGATAAATCAATCACTTGCAAAGTCTGCAAATGAACTGGTGTGGTTTGCAGAGTATCAAAAGAAGTAGTGGGAGAATAAGTATTTTTCAATAGATAGGCTTTCCCTTTAAAATCCTGTGTTACACTTTGCAATCTTTCCTGTTTGTCTGTTTTGGACCACATCGGTGGAGAAGAAGGATATACAGGATTTATTTCGTGGGAGATAGAATCTGTTTTTCTGGACTGAGAGCCTAGTGACAACTTTATTTGGCGGACAACAAGTTCTGATTCTCCTATTTGAAAAGCTTGTGGTAATCCAGTTTCTAACCCTGTGAAAAACAAATTGTTCTCCCATACAAGAAATTCGGAAGAAAAATCGTCGAATCCTAATTCTTGGTAATGGGATTCATAAGCGGGATATAGATATTGATAAGTACCTTCTTGGTCTACAATATCGATTTGAGGAACAGAAACATCTTGGCAAATCTCTTGCATGGATATCGATTCATTCAAAGGAGCCATTCTACTTTGTTTTGCCGAATCATTCGTGCAAGAAACACAAAAACAGTAAGGTGTACCCCATTGGTTGGAGTAAAAATCCACCTATTTAAGTTAACTTGACTATCACAACATAATTTCATTATACATTCCCTTGTCCAGTATACAATTGATAGGGAGTACGATATTGTAGAGAAGAATGAAAACGTTCATGGTTATAGAAGTGAATGTACTCACCAATTCGCTGGTTTGCTTCTCTGACATTCTCATAGGCATGCAAGTATACTTCTTCGTATTTTAAGCTACGCAAAAACGTTCCGCGAATATGTTATCGAGAGCTCTCCTTTGCCATCCATGGACAAAAAGACACCTTTGTCCAGTAAGATATTGGTAAAGCGAGGCGACGTATACTTACGATCCTTGATCGGAGTTAAAGATTCCTGGTTGATTGATCTGCAAAGCACTTTGAAGGGCTTCGATACAGAAATCGATTTCAAGGATATGGAGAGCTTCCAGGAAAGAATATAGCGAGAAAACCAATCAATGATCACCGTACAATAACAGAAGCCTCTGTACATGGGAATATAACAAATGTCCGAGGACCAAACCTGGTTGGGATATAGAATAGGAACCTTCCGTAGCAAATAGAGATAGGTTGTATTCTCTTTGTTGGGATGACTCGTAGATCGCGTTGGATGAATTCCTTTCAATCCCATGATACGCATCAAACGAGCAATTCGTTTGTGGTTCACGGGTCCCACTTCTGGATGCACGATACATATCCATTTTGTAATCCGTCGTACTCCATAAAACGAATGACGGGTATATTCTTCATCAATGAGATTCATGATAGCTTGATCGGTTGACTGTTCTGGAACAGGCTTGTAGTAATAGGTAGAACAAGACAAATCAAGAAGTTCACATTGCTTTTGAATGGACAGAGAAGAATTCGATTGAATCATGCTCTTCTTCTCTTCGATAGAGAGGGAAGCTTGGACAAGTTTTTTTTAAAAACTCATTCTCTACTTTGAGCTCTCCAATTTGTTTGTAGAGTTCTTCTACCAATTCTTCTTGTTCTTTGTCGAAGTCTTTTGATTCTTTCGTGCTAATAAGATAGGAAGCAATTCCAGTGCTTTCTTTTTCCAAGCAATGATTTGTACCGAATGAATTTCATAGGTAGAAGCAATTTCAGCTAATGTTTTTTCACTCCTGGAGAGCTTCTAATGCTACTCTGGCTTTAAAAGCTCCATCATAGACTTTTCGATGATTCTTGAGACCCATAATGCAACTCACTTTCATACATTGTTTGCAACTGTAACATATGTACAGTATAGCCAATTTCTAAAAGTTAACTTAAATAGGTCTCCAGTTTTTGGGGTACACTTTACAGGTCATGATAACAAGGATCCTTCCAAGAAATAGAGATATACTTTTTTTGTTCATCCATAACTCCTTACTATCGCATTTAGCATATGCAATAAACTTGGCAATTTGGATGGATTCTCAGTTTGCATAGACTTTGTACAGGTTTAATTGAGATTGTCCATCTTTTACACCTACATAATAGAAATGTTCAGATGAATTCCACAATTCAAGATCGGTACCTTCTTCGCCATTGGCTATTTTTTGTGCTAGCTTCGTTGAAAACATAAACAGATTCATCGGAGTAACTTGCAAACGCTTCCATTTCCAATTTTTCAAAGATTCATCGGACACTGCATATCCTGCTTTTCCACTTAAAAAAGGGTCCCATATGGCAAAGCAATGGGTAGAGGGGTTGTATTGAATGATTGGTCTTTTGAAAGAATCTCCCAGTTCGTTTTGCATGGTGTAGATTTCATTCAGAACAAGTTGTTCATTCTGCATATCCACCTTGTATACATGAAATTGGTTCTGTATGTTGTCGTATCCTATACAAACATCTGCAGCTACATCCCAGGCTAGAAAAGGAGGAAGCTCTTGTGGATACGACGTGCAAACACTGCTATTGTTTGCGATGTCAATGCAGGATAATTGTCCTTTAGCATTTGTGGCTAACAAATAAATATGTTGATCGATTGTGGAATCGTAATATCGAATCTTGGTATAATGAGTTGGGGCATCCAGAAAAATGGAGGATACAACAGAATCGCCTCGTACAATTTCAATGAATTGCAGATTGTCTTCTTTTTCAATCAGTAAATAGATATCCAAATTAGCTGAATTTTGACACATACTAAGAATACGTCTACCTTCGTGGATTGTAGCTGGACCTATTGGGGGTATGCCTTGTGGTACCCAGGATGGATTGGTAACTTGATAGCAAAATTCATAGCTCTCGCCTATACTTGTTGTTGGTGGATTGGAAGACAATTGCAAAGTTGAAAACATTTCGTCTAGGTAGTATGTACCCTTTTCAAATTTGAGAGGGTTGGAAAAGTCTATTCGAAGTGGATAGGAAGAAATGGTTTTTTGATCGACTCCGATCATCGCAACACTTTGATCACTGGTGATTACAGGATCGGTGAAAAACAAATCCATCAAAAGCTTACTCGCTGTTGGTACCTGTAGCGATAAGTCTTGATCATGAATGGTAGTGTCAGCAGGTTGATCTGTTACGTTGGTACAACTCAATTGACAACAAAAAATAAGAACGAGAATACAAGGCACAATGATAGATCGGAACGTGTGTTTTGACATAGCATTACCTCCTAAAAAAGGGTCTATCCAATTACATAAGTTAACAATCCAATCCTCCAGAAATCATTTCCATTGGTTATAATACAAATATAGATAAAAGGCAATGTTTTTGAAACAATTTATTGTCATTCATTTTGAAAGTATGGTAGCAGGAAATACTAAAGCAGTTGGGAATTGGTTTATGAAGGAGAGAAGAACAGGATGACTCCACCTCTTCTTCAGAGAAGGTGGAGTCATCCTGTTGATAAAAGTTGAAACACTAAAGATCAGATATTGTCCTTGTATCGATTGATCTCTTTAGAATATCTGATCATTCTTCTACATACCGTCCATCTATCATGACCTTGGTAGAGTACTTATCTATCCATTCTTTGTATATTTCTTCATCCGCTGTTATCATTCCCATTTCTCCCCAGCAGGTATAGCTCTCCTGGTCCTGAGAATATTGCTTGAGTACCATAAAATCACTCGGGGTTCGTATCCAAGCTTTGTACCCAGCAACATGTTCAAAACCGATTGCTGAGTTTTCTTCATCAAAGTAAAACTTTTCGGGTAAACCTGGAGCAAATGGTGCAATGACTGCTTGACATGTAGCATCCATATTGATCCATACAGGTGCAAGCATGATTTCGGAAAGAAGCCAAGTACTTCCACCAGGAACACTCTCCCAAATGGTAAAGCTCTTTTTAACAGGATTCATACTGATGTTGGGCTTTGTAAGTGAATATGGAAAATCAGGTAGGATGTCGCATTTTTGAAAACAAGCTAAAGATTTTGTCTCAAAACCTGGAATAAAAGCATGACACTCAACGGAATGATTTTCTGTTAAAAGTATGATTGATCCAATTACAGAGTCCCATGCAAGAATGTTTTGATCCAATTCTAGTACAGCAGAAGAGATAAGTTCTTCCTTAATGATGAAAGTCTGTATAGAAGTAGGTGACGATGGAGATGAAACAAAAAGAACATCATGGTCGCCTATCTTACTGTATCGAATCTTTTGAATCATATTTGCTTTGGGTATTGTATATTCTGTGAGGATCTGGTTTGTTTCTAATTCTATGATTTGAAGAGTTTGATTGGTAGGATGTGTAGTCGATAAAGATTGGAACTTATTTGGATCTTTATAACTGTTCTTAAGAACATAGGCTTTTCCGCGGAAATCTTGTGTCATACTTTGTATTTTTAGTTGATCGGAAGTTTCAAGCCAACTGGGTATTGCAATCTCTGACATGGCTGTAGCTTCATAAAAATCACCAACATCAGTAGAGCTATCGTTTGTTTCTATCTGAAGAGCTTTTGCAATTCCATTTTCAAAACCTGCTAAATACAACTGTTTGTTATATACAATAAAGTCATGAGCAAATCCATCTACCGGAACTTCTTGGTAACAAGAACAAGAGGGATACGTATAATAAGTTAAAATGGTTTCCTCATCGGGAATAATATGCTTAGATTCACTAGTCACATCATCCAATATTTCTTTCTGTGTTCTTGTTCCATAGGCAGAAATCGAAGACATTTCTTTTGTACTTTCAACTGTAGAACAGGAGAGAAATCCAAAACAAATCATCATAGAACACAGACAACTAATAAAAATCAATGTATACTGTTTTTTCATAAAGCACTCTCCCTACTTCGAAAATTTATTCAACACAAATTCTAAACACTTCCAGTTGAGAACCAGAATTTCTTACACCGATATATTTAAAATGATCCGATGCACTCCATAAACCATATCCACTCAAGTCTTCTTTCAATGGTGCTTGATTAAGTACCGCATCAGAATACATAAATAAGCTCATCGGTGTTACTTTAAGGGATTTCCATTCTAAAGCTAAAAGGTCTTCATTGTATACGGCATAAGCAGACTTACCATTTATTTCTGATTCCCATAAAACAATACACTTCGTAGAAGGGTTGTATTGAATGGCTGGCTTTTTTATATTTTTTCCAAATGGATTAATAAAATTTGCTTTTTCATGAAAAGTCAAATTACCCTTTTCCTCAGTATCACTTGTGTATAGATGTATCATATTGTCCATGTCTAATCCTACAAAAACATTACAGGATATGTCCCATGATTGAAAAATAGGATAATCATTAACCAATGGGTTAAAGGAACAGCCGTTATCTAATATTTCCGAAAAATAAAATTTCCCGGTTTCATCTGTTGCTACTAAAAACTCTGCATTAGTTGAATCAGAATGACAGTATCTTATTTTTGAAAGGCTTTTATCGATTTTTGTTGCAAAACTTTTTTCTACAAAATCATGTATTACTACTTCAATCATCTGGTACGTAATTAACTCTTTTTTGGGTAATAGATTTGCTTCATATTCGGGTAAATCAGTTTTTTTAGTCAGTAAATAGATGTCTCGAGAGAATGGATTCATAGTCATACTTTGTATTTGTCTATTGTGTTCGTTAAAAGGTATCCATGAAGGATTAGGAGCTGGATAAAAACTACCATACTTGCTTTCTAGATATCCCTCTAAAGGAATGTTGGGTATTTCTAGATTAATACCATAGGTGCTTTTTTCTTTCTCATATACAACGCTTGTTTTAGTGTATGTTTTTACTGATTTATTATCTATCCCAAGCATTACAATGCATCTATCCTCTGTGATTACAGAATCATTGAAAAACAAATCACTTATCATTCCAATCCCAGAGGGTTCTCGTAAATCTAAGTTTTTGATAGAATCTGTATCTACAATGATCTCGTTCATGTTATCGCTTTGAGTTGTACAATATCCAAATGAGCATACTAATACTAGAAATAAAATTAAAAATCCTAAGTATTTTACTCTGTTCATTACAATTCTCCTTTATGTGTTTTATAAGGATTCAGGTATACAATAACAAAAACAATCCCAATGAACGACAACCCGGTTTTCGCCAGGATAATCTCCAGGTTTATAATCATCAACACAACGATTTTCTTGCCCTATGTATTCTTCATGTAGTATTTCACCAGTTTTTTGACTAATTACTATTATTCTGGTGATACACCATAGAATTGGATTATCAGGAGGGCAAGATACTGCTTTACACACATTAACACTTTTCTTCAACCAAGGAGTGGCTACTAGAAGACTTGGATCTGTATACCTAGGATCATTTGGGTCCACGATGACTCTGCCTGGATCAGTTCCAATAAAAGGAGTTGGACTGGAAGACCAATAACTGGTCGTTTCCAAGGAGGAGTAATCCAAGGTGGAATAACAATATAATCATCTCCAATAATGCTCTGGCTCATACCTAGGGGGAGGGAGAAAGCTCCGGTTTCGCCGTGTTGGTAAAGAAGGTTGGTGAGATTGTAAGGGTTCCATTGGTTTGTGATTTTGCCATTGTAGAAGTCATATTCAACACTGTAGGCAGGATTGCCATTGGAATCGGTCAGCAAGCACATATTACCGCTATGATCGTAATGGAAATAGTATTCTCCATTGTATTGGTAGGTCGGATTGGCATCGGTGTAGGTCATAGATAGAATACGTCCTGTTGGATCGGTGGTAAAGTCTTGGGTAAGAAGAAGAACATCGTAGGGAGAGTACTGCCTTGCTTTTTTCTAGTCCATGAGGACCATAGTCTACTAGCCAGTAGTATTGTTGCATCCCTCCTGTAGATTTTGCCATATACGTAATTTGTCCGCTTCCATTGTACGTAAGAGAATAGGCAGTACTGGTTCCATTGTTGCTACCGGTAACGGTAGAGACTTGGCTTTTCCATTCCATCCCAGAGAAATGGTTTGGTTTCCGGAAGAGCAATTTGAGAGAGAGAGAGCTTGGGGGGGGGGGGGGGGGGGGGGGCCTAGTCCTCCGCTATAGCTAAAGGAAGAGCATGCCTTGTTGGTTGGGATACGTAATGGTATCCATGGTACCATTGCTGTTGCGAAAATGAATAGGTTCCCAGGGTAGAAAAGCTGAACAGAACTCACAAGACCATCTTGGGCATTGTATCCATACGTAATGGTTCGATTGGCATCGGTCAGGGTATTCACTTTACCAAGGCTAGAGCCAGAGGTGGTAGTGCAATACTTGTAGAGGCCGTGAAGTGGAAGGAATAGCACTGACGCTATATGCAGGCAGTCATTTGATCCTGGGCATTATAGGTAGCATCAGAGGATAAATATGTGGTTTTGTCCAAGGCTATCTTGAACTTGTACATGATCCAATTGTTTGTTGTTGTAGGTTTGAAGCAATTGGGTACTATTGGGACTACTGATACTGGTTAACTCTTTGCTTGTGGACCAGGAATAGGTGAAATTACCTTGGGTGGGTTTGCTGGTATTGTTAAGCGTATAGAGCCAATGGGTGGTATTTGTAGGTGTAGGTGTAACTGCTCGCTTTGTCCTTGGGCTGCAATGCTACTGGGAAGACCTAAAGACGTAGAGCCTCCTGTAGCTATAGGTCGCGCTATTGGTCCCATCGTTCCAGGTGAGGACAGCCCTGGTCGTCATAGCTGCGAGCAATGCCACAGAAAGACAAAAGTCCATCGGGAGTATAGCTCAGAAATCAGAGCCACCACCTGTGTAGGAAAGAGTGTTTTTCGTCCGAGTAGATCATAGGAGTACGTTCCTTGTTCATCGGTCAGTTTGTCCCCTCGGGTGTTGTATGTATAGGATAGGGTGCCTTGAATGGGATCGGTTTTGCTGGTGCATTGGCTACGGTTATCATACGTATAGCTGGTTGTTCCCTGGCTTTCTACGGCAACAGAAGAACGCAAGCTATTGCGGGTGTACAGAATCGTAGTTTGTTGTCCATCGTGGGTAGTGGCCGTAGACAACCGTCCAGCACTATCGTATGTCAATTGGGTGGTATCTCCGAGATGATTGGTTTGAGACGATACAGACCCATCGTCATTGTAGCTGGTTGTAGTGTCTTGATCCATGGCATTGGTAACTGTATAGGGAGTGGGTTGGTAGGCTGGCATGGAAAGATAAGACAGAGAATGAAGAGCATTGGAGTGTACCGCTACAGGAAAAGGAGATGCGTGGGCAGGAGACAGTAGAATATCCGGCTTGGGCATTTTGTAGTCTACACTGGAGATTTCTTGTTCGTAGTCATAGGACGTTTGGCATCCGGTAAGATTGGTGGATTGGGTACTTTCTCCATTGCTAGCAAACGTGGTAGAAGAAGATTGAGAGGTGACACTATCGGAAGTAGCTGTTTGTTGGTTTTTGGTATTGTATGTATACGAAATAGCATGAAGAGGAGTACCAGTAGCTTCGTTACCTTCGTATTGAATGGATTGGGTAACAAAGCCATTATGATTCCACGAATAGGTGGTTTCATTGCCATCAAAGTCAGTCGTCTTTGTAAGAGAGCCACTACTGGGATTGTATGTAAAGGTGCGAGTTTTGGTACTGGTGGCAGTGGGCTGAGTAATAGAAATAATCTGTCCATTGGCATTGTAGTTAAACTGGGTAGTTTGAGAAAGAGCATTGGTAACCGAAGAAGGTTTGCTGGGAGCATCTTGGTCGTTGTATTGATAGGACGTGAGATTCCATAGATCGCTCGTGACTTTTTCCCGGTATTGCGTAACAAGACCTTCCACATCGTTGGAAGGCGAATAGGTCCATTCTTGCACATAGAGGCCATCCCTTGAGAAGGTGCAGGATCGGTTTTCTGCGTAAGATGCCCTACGGTGTCATAGGTGAAACTTTGGGTATTGCCAAGGCTATCGGTGATGGAAGAAACTAGGCCCAGAGCATTGTAAGAAAACAAACGCTGCAAGGTTTCTATGCCAGCCGTTTGTTCTACTTTTTCTAGCCTTCCCGAAGCAGTGGCAAAATAATACTGGACTGCAATGGATTCAGGATTGGTCACACAACACATCCAATACCATCGCGAGGAGATATATTTGTAAGTTTTCCATCGGAATCAAAGGTTTGTGTCATACCTTCTAGAGACGTTAAAATATATTCATTGCTGATGTTTTTGGTAAGAGAACCTGTAAAGCCAGTCGGATTGTCCCAGGTTTGAGATTGAGAATCGTAGGAAAACACCAGTTTGGCACCCGTTGGAGATATGTAGGTAATGTCATGGGTTTGATTGTCTTCACTTACACATGAATGTAAATTACTTACCCATCCTTTTCCCAGTCCAATATCTTCTCCTGCATTCACAGAGTTGTACGTAAGAAAGAAAGGAATGGACAAAGAAATGCCTTGGATAGAAAGAAGGTGAGCATGGAACAGAAAATTTCCAGATTCTAGATCCATGGCTAATGTAGTCCAATTTGATGTGGGATGAAAGACATATTCTGCATCCGATGCTTTGCGGCCTGCTGATGTACTGCCATTCTCAATTAAAGATTGGGGATACAGCCCCCCCCTCCAGTATGTGTCTGAAGTCATGGCACGGGCAAAGGATGAAGGCAAGAAGGTAGACACCATGGAAAAGATGATAACAACGATCAGGGATACACGGTGGAAACGAAAACGAGAAACAAAAAAAGCAAAGAAATCCTTCATTGGTTCACCTCTATATATAATTTATAAATAAGAGCCTTTTTATTAAAAGAGTACGGTTCATTTCACAAAGTTCCTTCCAAGATTTCTCTAAGAAAACTTTCTATCTGTATATCACAAAAAAAATAAAAAGGCAATGTTTTCAAACAAATTTATTGTCATTCATTTTGAAAGTATGGTAGTATCAAATACTAAAGCAGTTGGGAATTAGTTTATGAAGGAGAGAAGAAAAGGGAGGGGGGTGGTATGTAGCAGCGGATAATGTGGATGCTTTTTGAGGTAGAGGATCGATCTGTTTGTGGGTTGTGCAATTGAAACCAGTATACATTTCTTTGGGTTTCATCAATAGCTTTGGTGTTAACCATAAAATCGAAGGAATACCCTTGAAGATTTTCAATGGATGGAGGAAGTTGAATAGTGCTGACAAACATTTCCTTTGAATTGTCTTTGATCATGCCAAATTGGTATATTTGTTGATCGATATTCCAAAAGATATTTTCTGGACATTACGATTGGAGATGCTGTCTTCGTAGTACTCAGGGTCTGAGTGCAGAGGGTGGCTAAGTAAGCACCTTAACAAGGATGGGTAAGTATGCCCCTAGGAGAAGCATTGTTCCGCCAAAGCGCAGGTATATGTTTCTAAACTTTCCTGTTCCCTCTTTTTTGGCAGAATACAGGTGGTTGATGGAAGAGAACAAAAGGAAAAGCAAGGTTAACAGTAAAACAGTTAAGCTGGATTCAACACCCCATTGAAAACCAAAGACAAGCAATGCCGTGACAGCCAGAGCATAAAAGAATAATCCACACTGTCTTTGGTAACCACTTGGCTTGTATCCTGTCAATTTTTGGGCTTCTTCCGATAAGAAGAGAGACTCGGTCCCTGATAATCCTGCAATAGCAAACACAGTCAAAAAGGACACCAATGGGAAAACGTCACGAATAGATTGAAAATTGATATATCCAATCTGCAGGGCAACTATGACCACAATCCAGCGAAGCCATTCAAAAATCAAACACAACGTTCTTTTCATTTGCTCCTCCAAAAGTTTTTATGTCACCATGAAACATCATTTTTCTCATTCATACGTCGGAAAGACATAACAAGTATAGCATTCCCTACGAATGGTAAGCAATAGGATTTTGTATTTCATGAAAACTCGAGAGACCTGTCACTTTTTCAATCAGCGTGGATCAAAGCAGATTTGTTGACGAATGGAAAAATCTCCAAAGCATTGTTGTTAAAAAGGGATCGTGTGTTGATTGAAGATTTTATTATTCTTCAAAGGTGCCCAGATTGTAAACGAAAACTTTCTCAAAGGGTTCCCAACGTAATTCATGTGGTTGGTGTAATGTTGGGAACCAGAACAATCGAAGAGGTTTATTCTTTGGAATATCCTTCCAGTATACATATAGAAATCCTCTTCCATTTTCGTTTAGTATACTCTTTGCTCCAATACTATCCGGAAGCCATTGTGTAGAAATTTTTGCTACATAATTACTCTGGTCATCCAATAAATACCAATTCCAATCCTCAATAGTTAGAGGTTGGTCAGCAAGGTTTTCTATTGTTAGATCAATATGTAGAAGATCTTCTCCCGAATAGTCATTCGTTTCTTTATATGCATTTTTTATGGTTAAAGCTAAAGGATATTCTTCACTTCTTTCTCCAATAGAATGAAGGGGATAGCATAAGCAAAAGGTATCTGAATCAGACTTTGAATCTGTTGCAGAATTCTCAATTAACACTTTATTATTTTCATTATCCCAATTCACTTTTTTATCTACTGCTTCTCCAATGGTACGTAAAGGAGCATAAACCCGATCTTGGTATAAAAAAGGTTCTTGTTCTGATTCTATTTCTTTACCATTAACTTGAATTCCAATATTCCGATACGTAACTTCAATTTGTTTCTTTCCCGTTTCTCCATGGGCAGGAAGAAGAAATAGTAGGATACCAACTAGAAGAAAACTGATAACTACAAGAACAACGGTACTTTTGTTCAGTTTCATGCTATGCTCCTTTGGTGCACTAAAGGATCAAGGAATAGAATGGTAGCTCCTTGATCCTTTCATTCACTCTTTCACTATTACGCCTAAATCAAAAACCAAAAAGTTATATAATGGCTCTCCGCTACATATATCTGAGCCGTTGAGGAAGACAAGGTATAATTCTTTGCCTTTCATTTCCTCTGTGACAGGAAAAGTAAGATAGCTATTGCTATCGGATGTATAAGGATGTCCTTTGGTGAAGTAAAAACTATGATAATTCTTCCATTGCATTTTTGCATCAATCCAGTTGCCTTCCGTGTCTATGAGATAGAAAGGAGGTTGGTACAGACAGTATTCGGGTTTTCCGTCTTCGCCTGAGTATTCAAAAGTTAGGTCAATGCGAATTCCCTCTATCTTTCCTTCTCGAGAAGGGATTTCTATTGAGCTTGTTTTTTCTAACGTTAATGCAAACGGTTTTTGTACAGCCGTATAACCTGGTGGATATACGGGAATAGGCAATGTTTTTAATTCTGTTTCTCCATGAGCATATATCGAAACAAGCAATATTAACGCTACACATACGACTATACTACTCAGCTTAACGAACCAGTTTTTTGTTTTCATTCTTCCACCCCTATAACCCCACTTTCATCATTGTTCCTTCCCTCCCAAGAAACCTTCGTAATATTCCGATTAACTTTTGATAAAGGTTTCTTGAGAGGGAAATCAATGCTACTTTATTCACTCTATCCATAAATAAAATGAAAATGCTGTTGTTATATCTTCGGTATACATTACTTCTTCTGGGTAGTATATTTTTTCTGAACAATTTGGACTGGTAAAACAAATGGTGTTAACTGCTTGTAGATATTCCCAATATACTGCATCAATCGTGTCTTTACTACTTTTCACTGCATTTAATTTCCAATTAGGATACATATAGAAATCTTGAGTGCCAAATGCCATTTCTCCCTTTGTAACTACAAAGAAATAGGGACTGTCAGGTTTTTTAATTCCTATAATATGAGTACCTATGCGGTACATGTCGCAGCTTAGTATGTTACAGGAACCCCATTCAACTAGTTGATTTGCTTTATATAAGGTAGTGGTAGTAGTTTCCTTATCATGTAGAACATCAAGATATCTGCTATCTCCGGTCGATTCTTCTACTCTCTTTAAAAATGTTTCCAAAGCTTTGTAATCTTCTTCTGAAAGAGTTTGATCAGAAGCTTTACGAAAATCACGAAAGTGATCTGGAGCATAATTGATAAGGTCTACATATGAATCAGCCCTGATAACAGTTTTTGTGTTTCCCTTAGCATTTGTAGAAGCTGGGCTTTCTTTTGCAAAATAAGGTACACACACAACCAACAGGCATAATCCAATAACACAAAGAATGGATGGTAAAATCTTGCTTTTCATTGTCTTTTCTCCTTGATATAAGCAAATGGCAATGCTGTAAGAGTTTCATTGTAACTGGTCATTAATTCTGGCTTTCTCCTGTAAACAATCCCGATAGTGCAATCCAGTAGGAACTGGTGTACAAATCTGTAACTTTTCTAGTAATGGTTGGATCATTACTGACCATTGAAGCCCAATTTACAATAACAAGGTAATCATTGAATAAAGAGTTTACGTCGACCTTTCGACCATAATCATTATCGACACCGATTTGAATGGGATTGCTGATAGTACCATCAGGCAAAGAGCATTTTCCTCCGAAATGCCGATTGTCGCAAATTAAAAAAGAACCATTTGCATACCGTAATACTGCATATCTACTATGGTTTTCATTAAGATGGACGACCAAAACGGTGGCTGTTTCTTCTGCACTACTTATTTGATAACTTTTGTCTACTATTATTTCTTCTTCGCTATTGATTTTCGTAAAAACAATAAGCCTATCAACTTCTGTTTCAGTAAGAGATGCTTCTACTGGTTGTAACTGGTAATGTTTCGGGAAATAGGCAAGAAATTCAGGAACGGAAGTAATTTTTACAGTCTCGCTATCAGTCTTTTCAGTTGTATTTCCGGTTTCTCCATGAGCAGGAAGAAGAAACAGTAGGCTACCAACCAAAAAACTGATAACTACAAGAACAACAATGCTTTTATTACATTTCATCATTATGCTCCTTTAGCAACTGGTATCAGTACAATCGGAATGAGTACAATCAAAATCTTGACAGTAAGAAGAATTTGTGCATGTTCCACCAGTATCTGTGCATTTTGTATTAGTACATCCATTGTCTACACAATTTTTACTATCTATGCAATTAACGGTATTAGTACATCCAAAAATCATCTCTGCATCCTTCACTATCTGTACATGTATCACCCCGGTTTGTACACGAAATGTCATCAATACAAGTAGCAGAATCTGTGCATTCTGTTGCTCCTGAAAGAGATCCATTTATGCAGTCACTATCTGAACATCCACCTGTGTCACCATCTCTACATTCAATCATGTTTGTACACTGGTTTTCATCGGTACATATTTCCGTGTCTCCACAATGAAGGTCATGACATTGGCTGTCAATACAGTTTGTATTATCGACACAAAACTTACCGGTTGATACAATGTTTGAACAGAGATTATCTAAACATGCTTGTTCGTCAGTTGTATGACAAGTATTCCCCGAGTCAGCGTTAACACAATTCTCATACCGGCATTGATCTCCGGTATCAGTGCACTGATAACTATCGGGGCAGTTCCAATCACTACATTCGCCAGATGAATATATACAGTGTTCAGGACCATTTACGCATTCTTGATCAGACGAATCTTTGTCTAAATGCTCATTTTGCTCGTTCTTGACGCTATTACTTCTGAATCTTGCTTCGGGTCTATCTGTATAATGATGAATTACGTTTTCTACTAAATAGTCTAGCTTTTTATACAAATTCATGATTTTTTCCCCTTCTTCTGATCCTGCTTCCAAATTGTTTTCTTGAAGCAGTTTAGAAGGATTTTTAAGGAATTCGTATATGTTTGTTTTTTCACATACTAAATGGTTTAAAAGTTCTTGGTATGATCTCATTTTATATTTCCTTTCGTAGGATGTCGTTTACTTTTTGGTCGATTATAGCTAATATTTTTTCTAGTTTACCTTGATCCTTTTCTTGTAAAACAAAATGATTCTTTTTTAAAGTAGCTTCATAATCTTCACATAACTGCATTCGGAAATTTTTATTAGAGTTAGCTTTGTGTATAATTGCATTGCAATCTACTTCAAAATTTCTACTTCCTAATAAATTAATGCTAGCTAGCTTGGCTCTTCTCAATGTCTCTATGCATGTGGCATGATTAATAGATCCATTATTACGTAAAGCCGGAAGAGGGCATGGGTAACAATAGGTGTATAAGTATTTACATTTATTGCAGGGGATATTACAAGATTTCATGTCAATGCTGAACATTTTTTGCATAAGATCTACATAATCCTTTGAATCCCAAATAGATTCAAACCCTTGTTCAGGAATTGTTAACCGTGGAATTTCTTTTTTCTTATTGTTTAATACGTAGTAATTTGTTAATTCCTGGCAGGGGAATAATGCGCCATCTGGATGTATAAATCCTTTTGAAAGAAGAGAATTGCAACCCCCTGGAATAATTGGTAAATGGATACCATATTTTTTGTTCAAGTATTCTGTTGATAAAGGCGAACCGATTCCTAATTGAATGTGCTGTTTAAAGCCAGTGGCAATAAGCTGGGCAATTTCTTCTGCTACATCAAGTTCTTCAGAAAGAGTTAATCCCAAGTCCTGCAGGTTTTCTTTGGCTCTTCCTTTTCTGCGAAGTGTGGTTAGAATAATAGAATCTAAGCCTAGGTCCTGAGCTAAATAGCACAGTTCTTTAGCTTCATGACAATTAATTTTGGTGATGACTGGTGAGGTAATGATACGCAGATATCGCTTCTTGGCTTTTCGAGCCCTGTCAACTGCTCGAATGTTTGCACATACCTTGTTGAATACACCTTCTCCCCGAATTCGATCATTAGTTTCAGGGCTGGCTCCGTCTAGACTGAAGGTTAGCAAATACACGTGGCTGTCAAATAGCTGATCAATGATTTCATCGGTTAATAAGGTTCCATTTGTGTTAATAGAACAGACAATGCCCAGTGTGCTGGCATATTTCACAATTTTTAAAAGATCGGGACGCATAAAAGGTTCTCCACCCAGGAAATGAATTCGGTTGACTCCGTTTTTGGCTAGATCATTTAAGGTTTGAAATGCTTCCTCGGTGGATAAATCTTGAATTTGTTCGCCCTGTTTTCCTTCATAGTAATCGGTAGAACGACAATGTTTACATCGTAAATTGCAACGCTTAGTAATGTCCCACTGCATAAATTTGATTTGATTTCTTAATAGAGCATATTGATTGTTAAAATTCATTGCAACATCCTCCCTAAACCACGAAACAAGACAAAAATGCTAAGCAATTATCCTCTGTATATCACTGCAAATGTAAATGTCAATCTTTTTAAGACTTTTCAATGTTCTCATTTCAATGTAATAAAAATACCGGAAGATTTTTTTTTGGTTCAAAGTAAAACATTTCTTAATGAAATGGCATATAGCAATCTTAAACTGCCAATTTATCTTGTTTGTTGACGAATGGAAAAAGCGTGATAATATTTAGCTAGCTAAATATATTATTGAAAGGATGCTGACATAAAATGACAACTACTGATGAGGCATTGGGCAGTCTTTTTCACGAGTTAATACGTCTTCATCATAAAAAAATGAGTGAAATCTTTGCAAAGCATGGACTATATGCAGCTCAACCTCATTTATTACGGATTCTATGGGAGCAGGATGGACGATCCCAAAATGACTTTGTGGAAAAGCTTCATTTGCAACCTGCTACTATCTCGAACATTCTCAAAAGAATGGAGAATTCGGGTTTGGTCCGCAGGGAAAAAGATAGTCAGGATCATCGGATTACTCGAGTTTATCTGACAGAAAAAGGTCATTCTGTGAAGACAGAATGCAAAGCAGCGTTTGAAACGATTAAAAAGCGTTGGTTTAAGGGCTTTACGATGGAAGAAAAAATAGTGCTAAAGCGTTTATTACTGCAAATGTGTCAGAATTTGTCAGGCGATGACTATAGCGTGTGTAATATTTAACTAGCTACATAATAAAGGTGTTTGTATGAAATTGATCTATACATATTTAAAAAAATACTGGGGGTATTCGATTCTTGCTCCTCTTTTAATGCTTATTGAGGTTGTATGTGATTTGCTTCAACCCAATTTGCTTGCCAAAATTGTAGATCAGGGCATTGCATCTGGAAACATAACCCTCATCGTCCAAACTGGCCTATCGATGATTGGTGTGGCTCTGATTGGAATGATTGGCGGATTTGGGTGTACCATTGCTGCCAGTATTGCCAGTCAAAATGCAGGCACGGATATTCGCTATGAATTGTTTACTAAAGTGCAGAGCTTCTCTTTTTCCACCTTTGACCGTTTTTCTAGTTCTTCTCTGTTGACTCGGTTAACCAACGATGTAGTACAGGTGCAGAATTTAATTATGATGCTGCTGCGTATTTTTGTGAGAGCCCCCCTTCTATGTTTAGGTGGAATTGTTATGGCTGTCTCTTTGAATGCAAAGTTAAGCCTTATACTGGTGGTCATCATCCCTGTAGTTGGTATCACATTGTACA
Source organism: Caldisericia bacterium (assembly GCA_040767255.1). Taxonomy (GTDB): domain Bacteria; phylum Caldisericota; class Caldisericia; order UBA6126; family UBA6126; genus JAGLCW01. The sequence continues at coordinate 7,835 of JAXGOZ010000014.1, read as the reverse complement.
TCATCATGAAAAAGGGTCTTCCTTTGTTTACAAAAGTACAAGTGAAGCTGGATCGGGTCAATCAAGTAGTGCAAGAGAATCTTTCTGCTATTCGAGTTGTGAAAGCATTTGTTCGAGAGAGAAAAGAAAAAAAGCGATTTCACACTGCAAACAAAGATCTTCGTGACATGAATGTGAAGGCTTTTAAGCTGATGGTTCTTACCATGCCGATTATGATGCTTTGTGTAAACCTTAGTGTAGTGGCTATTTTGTGGTTTGGGGGCATTCAAGTCAATGCTGGTTCTATGCAAGTTGGGCAGATTATGGCGTACATCAACTATATGACGCAAATATTAATCGCATTGATGATGATTACCTTTTTATTGCTTTATTATAGTAGAGCACAGGCCTCTGCCAATCGAATAAATGAAGTTCTTGAAACCAAGATTGATATTGTAAACATCAACAATCCTATTGTTGCTCCTATCACGAAAGGGTCGGTACGATTTGATTCGGTGTCATTTCACTATCTGAAATCACCGCCCATCCTGAAAGACCTTTCTTTTTCAGTGCAAGAAGGAGAAACCGTTGGAATTATTGGGGGCACGGGATCGGGAAAAACAACGCTTCTACAATTGATACCCCGGCTGTACGAAGTGTCTGGTGGTAGTATTTTCATTCAAAATCAAAACATTAAAAGCTACGATCTGAAAACTCTTCGGGAGTCTGTGGATTTGTTCTGCAAAATACCATTTTGTTTTCAGGTACCATTCGTGAAAATTTAAAATGGGGCAACCAGGAAGCAACCATTCAAGAAGTTGAAGAAGTATGCAAAATAGCCCAAGCACACGATTTTATCGAGCAGTTTCCCGAAGGATACAATACAGTATTGGGTCAAAAAGGAGTAAATTTGTCAGGAGGACAGAAGCAGCGGATTGCTATTGCAAGAGCGCTTTTAAAGAAACCTTCTATTCTTCTGTTGGATGACAGCACCAGTGCTGTGGATACAGCCACTGAAGCGAAAATACAAAAGAACCTGAAATTGTATCTTCGCAGCACCACAACCTTCATTGTAGCACAAAGAGTGAATTCAATAATGAATGCAGATAAAATCATTGTGCTGGAAGAAGGTCGCATCGCTTCCATAGGAAATCACCCGATGCTCATGAAAGAAAGTCTGTTGTACCAAGAGATTTATCGATCTCAAATTCAGGAAGGAGCCACTGATGAAGAATAAGAAAGTAAGTCAGGAAGCTACCTTTCGACCTGGATTTGGAAAAGGTCATGGCATGATGGGCGTAGGAGACAAACCAAAAAACATTGGGGGTACCCTTCGGCGATTATGGAAATACATGTCCGTATTCAAGGTTCAATTCTATTGGCTTGTTTTGCTTGTTGTACTTGCTTCCGGTGCTGTGATTGCAGGACCTTTTTTCATCGGATTCGCTATAGATCGCTACATCATTCCTGCTGACTTTACCGGCTTGGCATGGATTTTGGGGATCATGCTGCTGATTTATCTTTCCAGGTCGCTGTTTTATTGGCTCCAAAATGTTCTTATGATTGATATTGCACAAGATACTGTTTTGGCTTTGCGAAAAGATATTTTTCACACACTGCAAACTCTGCCTATTCGTTATTTTGATACCCATTCCAAAGGGGACACCATGAGCAGGGTAACCAATGATATTGAGAATATCAGCAATACGCTAAATTCTGCAGTTACCCAGTTTATCACCAGTTTGCTATCGGTGGTGGGCACTGTGGTCATGATGCTTGTGTTAAGTCCTTTTCTGACTGCTTTTGCTCTTATCATTCTTCCCATCATGCTAGTTGCTACCAAATTCATTGCAGCCAAAACCAAAACATATTTCCTTCAGCAGCAGCAGCACCTTGGAAAACTGAATGGCATTATTGAAGAAACAATCACGGGACAAAAAGTGGTTACCGTGTTCAATCATGAAGAAGCAGTTATTTCGGAATTGTCTGTTGAAAATCAGCGACTGCGAAAGGTGGGAATAAAAGCCCAAATATTTGCAGGCATTATTCCTCCTTTTATGGGCGTGTTGAATAATTTAAGTTTTGCCATTGTTGCTGGAGTTGGAGGCTGGATGGTCTTGTCTCAAATGATTACAGTGGGAATTATTGCCAGTTTTGTCAACTATACCCGTCAGTTTACAAGACCTTTAGCAGAAATGGCCAACCAGTTTACCATGATTCAATCTGCAGTAGCAGGAGCAGAAAGAGTATTTCAGGTACTGGACGAAGCACCAGAACCCATTGATGACGAGAATGCACACGTATTTGACACTGTTAAAGGAGATGTGGAGTTTTCCGATGTCACATTTGGATACAACCCTTCTGAACCGGTGTTAAAACACATCACTTTTTCTGCAAAGGCAGGGCAAAGCATTGCACTTGTAGGCCCTACGGGAGCGGGAAAAACGACGATTGTAAATCTGCTAACACGGTTTTACGATATACAGGAAGGATCTATTCATATTGATGGGCATAATTTGCAGTCGATTCAAAGAGAATCTCTGCGAAACTCTTTGGCTATTGTATTGCAAGATACTCATTTGTTTTCAGAATCGGTTCTTGAAAACATACGCTACGGGCGGTTGGATGCCACTGATGATGAAGTGAAGGCAGCAGCAAAAATGGCCAATGCACATCATTTTATCAATCATTTACCAGATGGCTACGACACAATCCTGTCCGAAGATGGAGGGAACATTAGCGAAGGGCAAAGGCAGCTTCTTTCCATTGCACGAGCCATATTGGCGGATCCACCCATTTTAATTTTAGACGAAGCTACTAGCAGCGTAGACACGCGCACCGAGATGCATATTCAAGAAGCTCTGCTGAAACTAATGAAAGGTCGAACCAGTTTTGTGATTGCGCACCGACTAAGTACGATACGTAAATCCGATTTAATTCTTGTAATTGATCATGGTGAAATTATTGAAAGAGGCACCCACAAAGAGCTAATGGCCAAAAAAGGGTTCTACTACCAGCTCCACCAAAAAGCCTACCAGGAACAAGTGTAAATTCATCAATCGAAAGAATTTAGCAGTGTGGGGATATAGGAGAGTTCTTTCTTCTACTTGTGCAGATAGGCAAAAATGAGCAGTTCATTGTTGTTTTCATCCAATAAACGAAAACTGGATGGGTTGAGTACGTATTTTTTTGCCTGGTTCAATAACTCGTAGTAAATTCTTTCTGCGTTCATCTCTTCTTCAGATCCACCGATTTCAGTCATGGTAAGTGAATGGATCGAAAAGCCTGAATCTTTGGTTAAGGTATAATACCCAGTGTATTGGTTAACAGCAGATCTGCCGGACATGGTATCGGGCGTGAATGTTGCAGTAATCATGAAATCGGCCGGATGCAAGGAACTTACCGACCAGTCGGTTAATCGCCATTCTTTATCCAATAAATCATTGGGGGGAGAACTTTGCTTTTGACAAGATACACCCATTAAAACTATAAACAATGCAAGCAAAACTCAAGCATATCGTTTTCATTTTTTCTCCTTGATTTTTGTTTAATTCTGTTATAGGTAATCTATACAGAAAAGCAATTTATTTCAGTTATTGATCATGGTATACTGAAAACTAAACCTGTTTGGTGACGTGATGGAGTGTTTGGTGTAATTCACAACTGATTCATCTTTACAAAGGATGGCCGATATGAACATCCGAAGAGCGGAAGATATTGCTGCATTAGAAAACGCCAAAAAGTTGCTTTCTGAAAGCGAACAACGGTTCCAAAAAATGTTGGGTGTTGTGCCTGATATGATTTCCATTCATAGCCCTGAAATGGATATTCTTTACAGCAACTGGCAAGGTTTCGCTGCTGTTCCCAAAAACAAACAAAAGGTAAACACAAAGTGTTATAAAACGTACCGGAATTTTGATAGCATATGCCCTGATTGCTTAGCAAAAACTGTTCTTGAAACCCGAAAACCCTTTAGGAAGGTGGTTCAGCTACCCGATGGAACTTGGCAGGACATTCGTGTAATCCCATTTCTAGACGAAAATGGTGATGTTGAAATGTTCATGGAATGGGTACGCGACATCACTGTACAAAAAGAAGCAGAAGAGGCACTAAGCAAAAGCGAGTCTATCACAAAAGCCTTGTTAGATGGAATTCCTGAGAGCGCTTTTTTGGTTGATCTTGATGGGAAAGTTATCTTTGCTAACTCAACCGTTTCCCAACGCCTTCACTTTAAAAAAGAAAACTTGGTTGGCTCAAACATTTTTCATTCTGTTCCAGAAGAAGTATCCAAATTCCGTCGACATTATTTTGACCTAGCAATTCAAACTGGTAAACAAGTACAATTTGAAGATATTCGTTATGGAAGAATTATTGATAATCGTATTAATCCAATTATTGACCAAGGTGGAAACATTACTGGACTCGCTATTGTTGGCATTGACATCACAGAACAAAAAAAGACTGAGGAAGCATTACGAAAGAGTGAAAACCTGTTTAAAAAAGTCTTTGAAGTACTCCCCATTGGTTTGTGGCTTGCTGATAAAAAAGGAAAGCTCTTACAAGGAAACCCAGCAGGGATAAAAATTTGGGGAATGGAACCGAAGGTTGGTCAAAGTGAATATGGTGTATTTAAAGCCAGGCGTTTGCCCTCTGGAGAAGAAATAAAGCCTGACGATTGGGCGTTAGCACATACTGTAAACAAAGGCTTGACAATCGTTGATGAACTTCTTGAGATTGATGCGTTTGATGGCAAAAAGAAAATCATCGTGAACTATACTGCTCCTATCCTGGATGATAAAGGGAATTTAGATGGTGCTATTGTTGTCAACAGAGACATTACCGAACGATATCGAGCAGAAGAAGAGCTGAAAAGCATTGAATGGATGTTAAGTAAAAAAACAACAAGAGAAAAGGAGAACCCTGCTCCTTTGTATGGAGATCTTTCAGAGTTAAACACAGACCAATTAATTCTTGATGCAGTCGGAAAAGATGTGCTCAAAGATATCGCTGGTGATTTTTTGGGATTGCTGGAAACATCATCTGCAATATACGAGAAAAATGGTGACTACGCTATGGGCATTTTTGCTTCAAGCTGGTGCCAATTTATGGACCAGGCTTCTCGAGACTTGTGTGAGACAAATGACAATAAAGAAGCACTACGTTGCGGGAAATGGTTATGTCATGAATCATGTTGGGAAGATTCAGCCAAAGCTGCAATGAGAACAGGTAAGCCCCTTGACATCGAGTGCGCGGGTGGAATCCATATGTATGCTTTGCCCATTTTTGCCAATAATGAAGTAGTTGGTGCTATTAACTTTGGCTATGGAGATCCTCCCCGGGATGAAGAGACATTGACCAAAATTTCTAAAAAATACAAAGTTTCTATAGAAGAATTACTGAAAAAAGCAAAGGATTACAAATCCCGTCCACCCTACATTATTGAAATAGCAAAAGATCGGCTACAAGCTTCTGCCAATTTGATTGGGGAAATTGTTACGCGTAAAATAGCAGAGAAAGAACTTCTGAAACTTAACGAACAATTAGAACAAAAGATTGCTGAAAAAACAAAAGCCCTGAAAGAACGAGTTTCTGAATTGGAACGATTCCATGACGCTACCATACAAAGAGAATTTCGCATCAAAGAACTTCGAGAAGAAATCGAACAGCTAAAGCGGAATCAGAAATGACAATCATTCAAAAGACTACAGTATACCGCATATTCCTCTCTATTCTTTTCGGATTGATTGGATTTGCAGTAAATTTCATTGATATACAGTTGATAGATTCGAGTCTGTTTAAGGTTAGTATTCTATTAGGACTTCTCTTTCCTCTTCTTATAGCACTTGCTTGGGGTTGGCGATACGGTCTATTGTCGGCTTTGGCGGGTGGATGTCAAGCAATGTGGTGGCTATGGAGTACCGATGGATATGGTTTTTTGTATGCAGTACCAGTCTTCACTTTATGGATTGTGTGGCATGGCTATTGGGCAGAAAAACGGCAAACACTGGACTCATATCCTTGGTATTATTCAGAATTTGTTGTAGAGATCCCCTTTCGAATTCTTATTGAAATCGGTTTTTTCACGATTTTCCGGTGGCTTGTGGCTCAAAATCCTCCTTTCTGGGATCTTTCTATTACATGGAATTTTGTATCTTTTGATTGGGTTGTTTTGGTAGCTATCAAGCATACAATAACAGCATATTTGCTACTGTTGCTAGCCCATGTCTTTCTTCATCTATCTATTGTGCGAAGGTTGTTACAATTGAAAAAGCTTCCTGTGGCTCGTACCATCAATGCAATTTATGCTTTGTCAATACTTATAAGCTTCATCATTTGGTTCATAGACAGTATCGTAACGTATTCCATCTTTAATGAGCAAAATCAATCATTTTGGGAAATTGCTTTTCGTTAATCCTCACTCTCATGTATTGTTTATGAGATATTTGTATCTAGTCGTTTTTTTAATAGCTGGAGTTCTTGTTGTACAAATTTTAAAAAACAAGTGTGGACTACTCAAAAACTTAAAGAAAGTTATGTACTTTTAGAGATTGCTGGAGAATCTGCACGTTTTGGGGGATGGAGTGTCGACTTAGAAAAAAACATCCACACTTGGTCAAACACTGTAGCAGATATTCATGAGATGCCTCATGGGTACTCCCCTTCTGTTGAAGAAGGTATTCATTTTTATGCACCACAGTGGAGAGACAAAATAACCCAGGTTTACAATGATTGTGCCCAAAAAGGTATTCCTTACAATGAAGAAATGGAGATTATCACTTCAACGGGGAAGAGGCTTTGGATACGTACTATTGGTAAAGCGGTGACAGATGAGAATTGAAAAATTGTACGAGTAGAAGGGTCTTTTCAATACATCCATAAAAGCAAACAAGCTGAAGCAGAGTTACAGAAACTTAAAAATGAGCTACAAAAAGAAGTAGAAGAAAAAACTAAAGAATTGCAGGAACGATTGTCTGAACTTGAAAGGTTTCACGATGCTACCATCAATCGAGAAATTCGCATGAATGATCTGCGAGAAGAAATTAAACAACTGAAAGGCAAACTTGATAATCATGAAAATTTAGCTTTTTTAGAGGAATCCAATGATTGATGCTTTGGTTGTAAGTCTTCTTCTTTTAGTGGATATTCATCTGATGACAATATATTTTGCTGGAATATCCATTGTTGTGTTGTTAGCTATCATATTCTTCCTTCATCGTAGATACCATATATCAACACGATCTCTTAAAAAGAGTGAAGAAGAATACCGCAGTATGATAACAAATTTGATGGAAGGATTTAATAGCGTTAGCATTGATGGAACTCTATTGGACTACAATATCGAGTTTGCTCGTATTTTTAACCTTGATTCTGAAGTAAACCATGCTGGAATCCAACTTGATCAGTTCTGGCAAAACCCCATAGACCGTGAGACTTATTTAAAAAAACTTTTAGAATGTGGTAGTATTCGACATTACGAGATCAATGCAAAAACTCCTACAGGTGATCCTATGACTGTATTGGCAAGTGCCCGTTTAATCAGAAATGAACAGGATAAACCTATCAGAATTGAGGGCTGTTATCTGGATATTACGAGCATAAAGCAATCTTCTCTTGAGCTCCATGAATTAAAAAACAAACTAGAAGAACTAGTGGAAATGCGTACCAATGAATTACGCGAAAAAGTAGATAAGCTACATAAAAGCGAAAAAGCTATGCTCTATATGGTCGAGGATTTAAACAATTTGACAACGGAACTACAAGAAGAAAAGCGAAAGTTAGAGCTTTCCAACAAAGAATTGGAAGCTTTCTCCTATTCCGTGTATTTTCCAATCGAAAAACGGGCCACAAAATTAATT
>JAXGOZ010000013.1:0-45760 GCA_040767255.1 Caldisericia bacterium | reverse complement strand
CTATCGAAAATCTACAACAGAATACTCAACAAAGAGATATTAGTTGGGCTAAACAGCAACTACCTAGGGTTTTCGGCGATTCCACTCTCTTAAAACAAGTTTGGGTAAACCTACTAGACAATGCCGTAAAGTATACGAGCAAAAACGAAAAAACAAAAATTGAGATTGGTTATACTGAGAATGAAACTCATTTTGTGTTTTTTATTCGTGACAATGGAGTTGGCTTTGATATGAAATACGCACATAAGTTGTTTGGTGTATTCCAGCGTCTTCATACACAGACAGAATTTGAAGGCACTGGAATTGGCCTTGCAAGTGTACAGCGAATTATTCACAAACACAATGGACGGGTATGGGCTGACGCATTACCTGACAAAGGAGCAACCTTCTTTTTTAGCATACCCAAAGATAGAAAGGAATTGTTATGAAAGAGTTGAAATCTATATTACTTGCAGAGGATAATCCGCAAGATGTTGAATTGACACTAGAAGCATTAAAGGAGTATAACCTAGCAAACCGAGTAGTTGTTGTACATGACGGTGTAGAAGTGATGGAATATCTGAATTATGAAGGTCGGTTCAAAGAGCGGGAAAAGGGTAATCCAGTTGTATTACTTCTAGATATAAAAATGCCTCGTATGGGAGGTATTGAGGTATTGGAAGCTATTCGAAGCAATGATGCTTTTAAAATGCTTCCCATCGTTATGCTAACCTCTTCAAGACAAGAACCTGATCTAAAAAAGTGCTATGCTTTGGGTGTCAATGCATACGTTGTGAAGCCGGTCAATTTCAAGGATTTTCTTGAAGCAGTAAGATACATCGGTGTTTTCTGGGCCATGTTAAATGAGTTACCTCCAATGGACACTATATAAGTTTCATATATAATTCATTCATATGTTTTTTACATTTGTTGACCATCTTTCCAATACATAGGAGAACCACTATGAAAAAATGGCTTTCAGTTTGTTGTGTTGCACTTCTTTGCGTATCAGTTTTTTCCATTTCTTCCTCTGCCACTGCTGATGAAAAGGAAAACTGGATTGAACAATCGCAAATACCGGTTTTGGAAAAATACTCTGCAAGCTGGTGCACACCGTGTTTAATGATGGATGAAGTCATTGTCGAATTATACGATTCGGGTATTCCCCCATTTCAGTTTCTAACTTTTGATGTCATGAACAAAAACTCCTTTATTCAAAACAGAAGAACCCAATACGAAGTTCAGGGTATCCCTCATTGTGTTCTTCAGGGTACTGAGCACTGGGTTGGATTCTCTGATTCTATATGCGAAACAATATCCGAAACCATTGAAAATTTCTCCTTCACGAAAAAAATCGAGTTATCGGCAAAAGAAGAACACACAGAAAGTGATTTTTCAGTCACAGCTCGTTACGACTTACTTGACAATGTAGAGGGTACCCTCCATTTTGCACTGGTTTCACATATCACCTTGCAAGATGGGGTTCACTTCCGCAATTATGTATTGGATGGTCAGACGTTTTCCATCGATGGAAATGGTGAAAAAACAGTTACATTTGATCTGGTAAATCAATCTGATACTGCATTGTTGAAAGCATTGGTGTGGGTTGAAGTAGAAGGTAAGTTCATTGGAAATGTATGGCTAGAATATTGTGCAGATCCATTTGATGATGATAAAGGATTTCTTTCTTTTCCTCCTATCATTGATTTAGAAACAATTCAACGCGACAAAGAAACAAAACGATATGTCAGTATGGAAAATATTGGGTTGCAAGATGCTCATTTCACACTTTCCTCGGATGCTTCATTCCTTCGTTTTTCCAAAGACTACACTGTGAAAGCAAACCGCAAAAAGGGTATTGCTATGTATATTGATACAAACGAATTAGAAGTCGGGGAAAACACTGCAACAATTACAATACATCCGCTAGAAGATAGTATTTCTTCCCATTGCAATCGAACCGTTCAAATCCGCTTTTCCTATGAACCTCAGGAAGATATTGGTCACTAGATAGATTTACAAAATAAATATCGAAGGAGGATACATGAGTTCGCTCATTTGGTTTATTGTTGTTATCATCGTTTTTGTAGGTTCGCGAATAGCATTAAACATGTATTTTGACAGAAAACGAATTCGAAACAAAGCAGACCGATTGGGGTATAAAGAAGTCCACATTTCATGGTCTCCTTTTGCACCGGGAGCATTGTTTGATAGAAATGAACGTCATTATCGAGTTTCGTACCTTGCAGAGAATGGATTGCCCTACACGCGATACTGCAAAACTTCCATTTTTACGGGAGTGTATTGGTATGAAGAACAAGATATGTGATATATACTGAAGTTTTATGGAAGTTTGAAGGCAAGCATGAATAAAAGCCCGTATTTAATTGATAGCATGGAGGAGTAGGTGAAAGCTCAAAATCCACTTTTTGTTTTTTTTCTAGGAATCATAGTTATATCGATGGGGTCTTGTATGCCCCAAAAAACTTCTCGAAAGCAACCTGATCCGATAAACCCCCCACCTGTTGTTTCTCAAGATGACAAAAAAACACAAGAATACTTGTTAACCCCTATACAGTTTCCATCTTACGAGATTGTACATCAGGTTTCCCATTTGCGCAGCGATGAGGGTGATACCCTGTTTGTTTTGATTCCACCTCTTGAATCAGATTTTGAAAATCTTAGTGAAAAAACGAAAAATCTTGTGAAAAAACTCGTGGTGCTAGACAAAAGACCCGAGAATATATCCATTCTCATTTTTGACGATGCCCAAGCGTTGGAAAAAGTGTTTCAAGATGCACAAACCGAAGATCTCAATGTACCTGTCCATTACATTGCCAAATACGCTGCCAGTCCTGAAGAAGGCATTTACAGATGCAATCTGTATCTTTTTCCAATTGCTCCTGATAGCAACCCTGTCGTCAAATCCATGAGTGAAATCATCGAATTCGATCCTTACAATTGGTAGCTCCGTTTCAACAGCCCGAGGAAAAGCTTCATGATGTATTGTAGGTGTGGCAGTTTGTGTGGGTATAATATGGGTAGTATATTACTATAAGGAGTTGATACTATGTATATAAGAGCATCTGCAAGCATCATTAAAACTATAACAAGATTGCCAGAATTGTGTAAATCTTCTGGTGAACCCGTATACCTAACAAAAAATGGCGAGAGATCTTGTCGTAATGGATGTTGATGCTTTTATCAAATCGCGAGAAAATGCTCCAGCTTAGAAAGAGCTATTGTCGGTTGAGGAAGGTCGTTGTCAGGTCTCACGGGAATGGATCTAGAGGAATTAGATCGTCGTCTAGATCAGATTATTGATGAAGAAGCAAATGAATCAACCAAGTCTGTATAGTGTGGTTGTCTCGAACAAAGCTAGCAAGATGTTGATGCAACATATACAGTTTATAGCTAAAGAGAACATTGAAGCTGCGAAGAAAACGAAAAATGAGATTATAGAGGCAATACGTTCTTTGTATGAAATGCCCCGCACTTCCCATTTCTTAATACAAGTTGTGTCACCTAATAAATACCATAAGCTTTTTATTGCGAAAGTGGTACTTGGTATTGTATCAGGTTAAAGATCAAACGGTATTTGTTGATTATATCCTTGATTGCCGTCAAGATTATGGGTGGCTCATTCGCTAGATTTCAAGTACAGAGGTATTATACTTGGGATATGAAAAAACAAGATGTAGTTCCGATTGAAAAAACCATAGTGGAGATTTGTCTGGCTTCTATCCAGATTTACGCCATTTATTTGTTTGGATCCTTTGGTACTCATATGAACGAGAAGATAGCGATATTGACATTACTTTATTCTTTTCCACCATTCCTTCAAAGCTGACACGTCTCAATATTTGAGCTTGGTATCAAACCTGTCAAGAAGCGTTGCAAAAAACTCTGTTGATTTAGTCAGTTTACGAGATGCTGGAGACCATTCTGCAAAAAGAAATTATTTACAAAGGAAAACGGATTTATAGCGATGATGAATTCAAAGTGGAAGAATATGAAGTCTTCATTATGAGAAGATATCAATTGTTTTTGGAAGAACGGAAAGAAATTGTAAAAGATGGTTTAGAGAAAGGAAGATTTTATGGTCAATGAATTGATTCTTGCAAAAAAAGCCCGTCTTGAACGGTGTGTACAACAAATCTATTTCTACTTCCATCAGCCATCAACCCTTCCTTTTGAACAAAACTACCTGGTTCAGGATGCAATTGACATCAATTTGCAAAGAGTTTGTGATTTGTGTATTGATATCGCCAATATCATCATTAAAGAAAAAAAAATCGGGCTTCCTTCTTCTAGTAAAGATAGTTTTCAATTGCTAAAGGAAGCATCTTTTATTGATGGAGCGACTTGTAATCATTTATGCAATATGGTTGGATTTCGGAATATCCTGGTTCACACCTATGAAAAGTTAAACATTGATTTAGTAAAAAACCTGATTGAAGAAAGAAAACTTGATGATATCATTCAGTTTGCATCGGAGATGCTAGCGTTGGAATAAATATTCGCTCTTTAGTTTTCATCCAATTCTTCAACTTCTTCTGGGGCGGTATCAAAAAATAGTAGATTGCCATCGGGATCCCGCAGAAATGCACTTCCTGAACCATCATCATTGAATACTGGGACACTTTCAAATGGAATATCAAGTTTCTCGAATTCTTCAACGAGATTTGTAATATTGCCACCACGGAAGTTTAAGCAATTTTCTTGAATGTGTCCTTCGTACAGTCCCAATATGTTCTCTCTGTATCGGAGGATTGCCCATTTATCTTTTAGAAAAACACTCACATCTTCGTATCCAAGCTTATGGTAAAAATCCAATGATCTCCGTAAATCCTTTACGTTTAAACAAATTTCCAAGTGCCCGATGTTCATTATGCTCTCCTTCATGAAACAGTTTAGGTTTTCATTGTAAAAGAAAAAGCTTTGTTGTGGAAGATTTTCATAGGGTAGAAAGTAGTTACGTTTTAGAGTCCCAGCAATATGTAAGAATCTCTTACATAGGGCTGGGATCCTGTGAGACTAATCCTTGATGGCGATGTAGATATCAAATTCAGAGTTGTCGTTGTCAATCATGAAACGTTCATCGTAGTATTCGTAATCAAGATTTTGGAAAGGGATTTCAGGTAGACTTCGAGGAATCAGTTTCATTTCCGGTATCCATTTTTGATAAATATTTGCATAGGTCTGATGCAGAGTATCCAGTTTGCCTTTGTGTGTGAAAACTGCATACTTCCCAGCAGGAATAGTGATTCCTTTCATTCCTTGGGGAATGTCGTCAAGGGATTTGGTTTCCACGCCGGCAATGTACCGAAATGTACCTGGATTTGTATCCTCCGGTAGCATATAGCAAACTCCATAACACGCTTTCATGGGAACCTGCTGATTGGGAATTGTTTTCATGATCGCGTTAAACTGTCCCCACATCTCTTTGATTTCATCGTTTTTGTTTTCACCAACATACTCAACGCCTACAACATGAATTGAATCTTTTGTAACAATTTTTGGATTCATCTTTTACCTCCAAAGGTTTTTTTACTAGTCTACCCCGTAGCTATGACATATAATGTCCGTCTTGTACCAATATAGGTATCAGTAAGTTGCTCTGTAGAAAGTGCTTTTCGGACATTCTACATTGTAGAAAGGTCTTTTTACACCGACGCCTTTTGTAATGTTTTTACCAGCCAACCGTCAATATATAATCATTTTATCAGCTAAGTAACAGTTTCGCCAGTCAGATGCCATTCTAAACGTAAGTTGCTTGTCTGTAATAATTTTACAAGATAGAGGCCGACATTTAATTATTATATTGACAAATTGCCTATTCTAACTATATTACCAGTAGAATAACAGTTTTATGAGGAGTCCGCATGGATATAAAAGTTTTGGAATCTCGCCCAGCAGGTTACGCGTATCTTCTTGATATGATGGAGCTGACAGGCATTCCCCATTGGCATACCTCGTTTGTGTCTTCATCAGGAACTCACAGATCGAAGGTTCAAGGTGGAAAAATAGAGGACATTTACCCTATAAGGTACTGGCCTGGGGAAAAGGTCGGGGACCACCTTGAATTCCTGCTGAAATATGATGGGGTCAATCTGGGCTTGCTGTCTCGCATCTTCGAAAAAGCTTCTCAAGATGAACTCACCGAGTATATCAAATCCAAACCTACCGGGAAGTATACTCGTAGAATCTGGTTCTTCTATGAGTTTCTGACCGGAAAGCAACTGCCTATTGATAACCTGACTTCTGGCAATTATGTCGATGCATTGGAGGCTAAAGATTATTACACCGTTCAGAACGGAGAAAAATCTTCACGGCACCGTATTGTAAACAATCTCCTTGGTCCCAAATCGTTTTGTCCTGTCGTGCGAAGAACCAAAAAACTTGTCAAACTGGATTCATCCGAATTGCGTAAAAGGTGTGAGGATATTGTCACCGCATATTCACCGGAACTGCTTCGGCGTGCTCTGAGTTACCTTTACAATAAGGAAACAAAGTCATCTTTTGAAATTGAGCACATTAAGCCTAACACTTCACGAACTGAAAAATTTATCGCATCGTTGGAGCTTGCCGAAAAAGAAGACTTCTGTGAAAAGGAAAAGCTGATAGAACTTCAAAACTGCATCGTCGATCCGCGTTTCAAAGACAGTGACTATAGGGTGAGCCAGAATTATGTTGGCCAGACGGTTGCCTATCAAAAAGAGGTCATACATTTCATTTGTCCAAAACCTGATGACCTGAAAAGCCTCATGGAGGGATTAATCGATACCCATAAGCGTATGAAAGCAGGAAATGTATCTTCGGTCATTCATGCAGCGATCATCGCCTATGGATTTGTGTTCCTGCATCCGTTTGAGGATGGGAATGGACGAATCCATCGGTTTTTGATACACAATATTCTGTCGTTACAGGAACTTGTGCCACCTGGTCTGATGTTCCCGGTTTCGGCTGTCATGCTAAAAAATCCAGCGGACTATGATGCATCGCTGGAAGCTTTCTCTCGACCCTTGTTGCAACTCATCGATTATCGATTGGATGAAATGGGCCAAATGACCGTAGAGAACGATACATCATGCTGGTATCGATATATGGATATGACCACTCAGTCAGAAACCTTGTACGAGCTTGTAACTAAAACGATTGAAGAAGAGCTTGTGGAAGAGCTTAGCTTTTTGGTCAATTACGACAATACCAAAAAGGCAATACAGGACATCATTGATATGCCTGACCGCCTAATCGACTTGTTCATTCAGTTGTGCCTACAGAACAATGGCAGGCTTTCTGCAAGGAAAAGAGCCACTCACTTTGACTTCCTGACCGATGAAGAATTGTCTGGCATAGAGCAGGCAGTAAGGGACGGCTATAATCCTCCTGATTAGTCATCCGCCTTAATGATATCGAGTTTTTCAAATTCTTCAACGAGTTTTGTAATATTGCCACCACGGAAGTTTAAGCAACTCTCCTTCATGAAACAGTTTTAGGTTTTTATTGTAAAGAAAAAGCTCTGTTGTGGAAGATTTTCATGGAGCAGGACTAAAATACGTTTGAAAATCCCAGCCCTATGTAAAAATCTCTTACATAGGGCTGGGATCTTGCTAGACTACTCCTTGATAGCAATGCAGATGTCAAATTCAGAATTGTCGTCGTCAATCATGAAACGTTCATCGTAGTATTCATAATCAAGATTTTGGAAGGGGATATCAGGCAGGCTTCGAGGAACCAGTTTCATTGCATCCGTTTTGAAAAATGTCATCATACGTTTGATACAACGTATCAACTTGCCTTTTTGTGTGCCTGTAGAAACCGCATATTTTCCTGCAGGGATGGTAACACCCTTCATTCCATCGGGAATATTGTCAAGGGGTTTTGTAGTTTCTACACCAAAACGTATACCCATATGCTGTATCCTCCGGTAGCATATGTAAACTCCATAGCACGCTTTCATAGAATCTGTTGGTTAGAATAGTTTTCATGATCGAATTAAACTTTCCCCACATCTCTTTGATTTCATCATTCTTGTTTTCACCAACATACTCAATGCCTACAACATGAACTGGATCTTTTGTAACAATTTTAGGGTTCATCTTCTACCTCAAAGGTTTTTACCGGAGAATTGTACCCCATGCTATGACATATATAATGTCCGAGTGTTACTGAGTGGAAATAATTTGCATGGCACCAGATTCAAGGGTTTTACATTCCTCTAGTGTAGTGTGAGGATTTGCTGGACAGCTTCAGATAAAAGTGGCGTAGAAGGTTTCGGCGGAGGACTGAACGGTGCGATCTCTCTCATCTTTACAAATAGATCTGCTACTTGTTGTACAAATCAGCAATATTTTTCAGTGTCTTTCTTTTGGAAAAAAATCTTGCAGTTGCGGAAACCTTCTGCAAGATGTAAACGATTGTCGCCATAAGCGACAGAAGATATCGCACGCCAAAGGAATCAAATTGATTGGTTGTTAACGCCTGTATCCATGTTGATGTATCGCGCCGCGCATAGCGAGGATGAGAACTACACTCTTGATTTAGGATTTTTGTGCATCTTACTCCAGAAGCTGAATGACATTGTTTCAGTAAGGAGAGTCGATTGAATATTGTGGGTATTTGGTAGTGTAAAATATTCACGCCAGAGGCAAATCCAAAGGTTTTCAAATAGAAGAGGATCAGGAGTTTTTCTGATCAATGGAAGTTACAAAATACACCATCTCAAAGTCCACAAAATTCCATGGATCCATCAATCACAAAACAGAGCTTGAGAACTGCTGCAAAAAAAAAAAAAATATTTTCCAGAGCTTTCCAATCTGCTGTAAAGAATGTTCAATTCAGTTTAAACACACAACATCAGTATTTCTGAGAATTCGGTTCTTGGCATGTTCTTGAAGTTTTTTTACTGAACGAACTGGAGGGTGAAGGATCGTAGTGCTTGTTTCTGAAAAAACACCAATTCGGTCCAATGCCCGGAAATGTTCTTCATTCCACTCATATACTGTTACAGAGCTTGCACAACATTTTTTTTCTACAATGAGTGGGAAACCTCGTCCTGAAAGAACCATGAACAGAGATGCATCATACTCCCAATAATGCGCTGCCTGTAAAGCTCCGAATGCAGAAGATACATATGTTTGCCAGCATGGACCCATCGTTACTGCAATATCTTTTCTTGTTTGCATGGTACACCTACTTTCTATTGATGAAGCATCCAATACACATGGAATTTATCTCTGACTTTTTCTTTTAACCATTTTGGAGTTTGAACCTGAAAATGCGGGAGAGTAAACAGAAACTGGATAAACTTTTCGGATTCATAAAACTGGAATTGTACGATGTCTTGAGAAACTTGGACACATTCGTAAGGTGGATTGATTGGGATTGATTCTTGAGAAATCTTGATGTTAGCAGTATAGGGTTTGAGTGCTCGAAAATGTGGATCCTCTTCATGGAGATAAATCTGGAGCTGAGTATTGTCTTTGGTAAAACCGTCACTTGTGGTTTTCATGGATTGGATTCGATCTAGACGAAAAATGCGAAGCGCATTCTTTAACTCGCACCATGCAATCAAGTAAAAATTGTTATATTTTTCTAAAAACTGGTAAGGATGAACGATTCGAATTCGTCTTTCTTGGTTTTTGTTGGTGTATTCGATTTCGATTTTAACATTTTTCTGGATCGCTTCTCGAATGTGATGGTAGCAGGAAATCGATTGTAATTGGGGAGGGGAAATAATGGGAGGGTCCTTGAATATAGCTTTTTTCTTTTCTCTTTCAATAATGAGTCGATCAAAGATTTCTGCTATGCGATGACCCTGTGGGTGATGGAGAGTTGAATACTTTTCTGCTAAAAAAGACAATAGGTTTTTTTCTTCGTCAGATAAATACAATGCAGGCAAAACAAACGCGCCATCTTCGTAATAATATCCCTGATTTTCTTGTGAATAGGCAATAGGAGCTTGCAGAGAATATCGCAGATATTCTATATCCCGCGAAGCTTGTCGATAAGAAATCTCAAAATGAGAAGATATAACGTGGCAATTTGGATATCGGTGTGCTCGAATTTCTTTATCAATCCACTGTATCCGATGAAGATTGCTCATTCACTATATCCATCAAACAGTCGATCGCTTTGTTTGTTTGTACACGATGCTCGATAGGACGATTAAAAAAAGCAGAATGATTACGAAGCCATAGATTCGTGCAATAAGGGAAGGTAATATGGCAAAACCAAACAGCACAATAGATACTAAGGGTTTTTTCAGAATAAATACTGCAGCGATGCCTGTAATCAACGAAGCAAGTACGATCATTATGAAGGGAAAAATACTCATATTGTAAGCTTTATACACTTCTGCATCTCCTTGTGCAATATTCTTCAGCCAGTATACATACCGTACATATGAAGGTTTGTCCAGGCCGTGCTGCTGTTTAAACATATCAATTTGCTCTTGCGTGATGGTGGGATTCTGTGATTTATAGTAATTGAGCGGATCACTAGTCATGTTTACATGTGCAAAAAAACTAAGGGGCAAAACCAACATGAAAAAAAGTCCCACTATGAATATGACGTTTTTCATCGAAATTGTATATTCCACTCAAATAGTTCCAGTGTTCCATTCAATTAGACCCACCTTTCCGGTCGTATAGACCCAGAAGTACGGGCACAGATCCACCCATCGGTGAACCTGTGCCTAGATCTCATTTTAGGGAATTAGATAATCCTCATTGTTGGAATGCTTTTTAAAGCCATGTCTTTCTCGCATCGATTCTTTTCCATCAATAAAGATTTCGTACGCATTGTGTTGGATACGATCCATAATTGATTCACACAAGGTACTATCCTCTGGATCTCCAATGCGTTCATACCATCCTTTTGGATCGTATTGTGTACTGAAAATGATTGATCCTTTTCGTGTTTTTACTTCCACAATCTCCAAAATATCCATAGATTCTGCGGTAGTAAGTGGCCTTAACAACCATTCATCCAGAATCAAAAGATCCAATTTGTAATATTGCTTCAGTAGTTTCTTCTGCGTTCCTTCTGCTTTGGCAATCATGAGATCGTTTAAAAGCTCTGGAATTCGAGTATACCGGACTTTCATAAAAGCCCGACAAGCTGCCATTCCCAGTGCACATGCAAGGTATGTTTTTCCATTGCCACTGGCACCTTTGAGAATGACATGATGCCCTTCATGAATGTATCGACACGTAGACAATTCCAGAAGAAGGGATTTGTTCAACTTGCGATCTGCATGGTATTCAATGTCTTCCATACCTGCATTGGGAAACCGAAAATCTGCATCATGAATGAGTTTGTTGATTTTGTTGGATTGTCGTTGTGACCATTGTGCATCGACGATCATACCAAAGCGTTCTTCAAACTGCAAAGAATCATAGCTTGCATCTTTCATTTGTGAGGAGAATGTATCTGCCATAGTGCCCAATCGCATTTCATAAAGTTTATGAAGTGTGGTCTGGTTTAGCATGTTTCCCTCCTTGAAAGTAATGCGCTCCTCGTGTATACCCATACTTTCCACTTCTTTTTGAAGGTGTGACACTTGGGTTCAACGTATGTTTGTCTTGCCCTGTCTTCAGAATGGTATGGATATTTTTAAAACTGGGAGAGGGTGTATAGAGTAATGCTCTAGAACAAGCATCTTCAATTCTAGACAGAGAATACCGATCTCCTAGTTTCATCAGAGCAGCACAGGACTTGTAGCATTGTTGCTCCACTTTGACCGATGCAAAAAAAGATTCCATCACAATGTGGGTGGATTTTCCTACATCGCGTGCCCAGCCTAAAAACGTATCTCGATTCCACGAGAGATATTTTTGGTGTTTCTCGGGCATATGGTCCTTGCAGATTTGTGGTTCACACATTCCATATCGTCGAATATGAGAAGCAATTCGATGGGAATGGTAAAACACTTCGATAGTGGAAGATGTGATACGAAGATCTACGTTTTGTCCAATGTACTCATAGGGAACTGAATACTTGATTTTTTCAATGGTTATGAGATAATCAGGCTGAATGGTAGTGGTTTGCCATTGTGCCATTTCATATGGAGAAATAGGCAATGGTTGAAGATACGCCTTTTCCTCTTGTTCAAATGCCTGCAAACGACTTCCATTCTTTTTTTGAAAAGGTTTCTCATTAAACTCTTTTAATTTCACAGCAATAGCTTCATTTAACGCTGCAAAAGAAAAGAATTTCTCATTGCGCAATGCTGCAATGATCCACGTGGACAATACACCCACTGCACTTTCCACATTGGGTTTTCCTCTTGGTGAATATGGTCGTGCTGGAATCACGGCTGTATTGTAGTATTCCGCCATCTCTTGGTAGACCGGTGCAAAATCAATTCCGATGTGGTGTGTTTCGTTACCGCTGTTTTGAGATTGTCCGGAATCAAGATTCTGGCAACACCCGAAAAGAATTGAAAGGCTTGGATGTGAGCTTGAATCCAATTGGCTATACACCGGGTTGGAAACGCCACTGCATAGCTATACAGACTACACGAAAGGGTTGCAACAAATACATAGGCAGGAATGCCTTCTCCAGTTACTTCATCGAATACGGTTAGAACCTTGCCAGCCCAATCCACCTCTATGCTTTCTCCTGGTTTCCGTTTAATCCGTAAAGTGGCCTTGGTTCGTTGGGCATACGAGTGGTACAATTCACAAAAATACGAATACTGATACGGAATCGAGTGTTCAAGTTGAGCCTGCTCACAATACTCACTCCACAGGAGTGTCAGGGTTACTCCTGGTTTTGCTAACTCATTGTGAATCCATGAACAATCAGGAATTTTCCGAGGAGAAGACAAGCTCTCCTGTGGATACAGAAACATGTGCAATTGTTCATCAGTGGTTGGTTCCGGAAAAGGATAATGAAGTCCCTTTTCAGAGGCTACATGAAGAATGTCTCGAATTTTGTTTCGAGAACTGTGGACACTGGCTGCAATTTGCCTTTGGCTATACCCTAGGCTATGCAACCGAAGAACCTAATGATACTGAATCATAAGAAAACCTCCAGAAAAATAGATTTATACAGGTCTTCCTGTACATGTGAGTAGTATACTGCAGGTTTTCAAAAGAATGGAACTAAAGAACGGAAATAGTGGATCTATTTGAGCGGAGAAGTGGATCTATTTTTCTGGAACAATGGAGTTATTGAAGCGTAATATTCAGAAATTCCTTTCTCAAAAATACAAACCAAAAAAGTGTTTCACCAATCGCTAGTATAGCAGAAATAATCCTTAGCTAGAAAGATCGGATTACACATTGCATGTCCGTTATTCATCATTTACAGACATGTCTCAAGCTAACCATTACCCACTGATTTTGTTGGAGTCTCTACTCTTTCGACAAGTTTGTAAGATTTATATGCTCATTCTTCTACTTTGTGAGCATATCTACTCTCATGAGTGTATAGACCATACAATTCTTTAAATAATGGACAGAAAATGAGGAATTGAAAGCACATATGCAACTATTTAAAGCACAACATGTATCATACTGACTATTTACATTTTTTAGTCAGTTGATATAATACATAGAAACAATTGCATATTGGGAGAAACATGAGTACAAAAAAATTGCCAAGTGAGCGAAAACATGAGATTGTGGAAACAGCCTGGAAACTTTTTTTTAAAAATGGTATTGCAAATACGCCTGTCAGCTCTATTGTAAAAGAAATAGGAGTAGCACAAGGTTTATTTTATTATTATTTCCCTTCCAAAAAAGATGTTATTATGTCCGGTATAGAGCTTGAATTTGAGAAAATTGAAGAGCAAATGTTTGCCACTATTGAATATCCTCCTAAATCATTTGTGCAAAAATTAATCCAGTTTATTGGTTTAGAGATAAAACTGCTGGATAAAATGAGTCCCAGAGTATTTCGAAATATGAATCTTTCCACATATATAATTCTGCTTGATTCCATTCAACAAAGTATAAGAGAACTAAATCATCGAATTGTAAAGCGTCTTATTGAAATTGGAAAGGCGGAAAACCAAATCCACATTCAATACTCTGTAGAAATTTTATTAGCACTAATTGATGGATTTTATGATTTACGGAAAAATAATCACATAGAACAGAATACTTTGCTTCGTATGATTGAGGAAAGCTTACATTTGCCTGGGGGTTCACTGAGAGTCGAAAATGAACAAATAGGTTATTGATTTGAATATAATATTTTTTTATTTCATTCATCAACCCTGTATTGATGAAATTTTTGGAGGTAATATACATGAATTCGTTACTCGAAAATGTTGAAAAATTTGGATTAACTAAAATGGCGAATTATTTACAATCTGATCCAGATAAGCACATGCCCATCGTTATAAATTGGCTAGAAAAATTTGACCTAAAACACATTCATACCAATTCTTTCCAGGCATTCCGTAATTTCCTGGAACGAAAAGATAATTGGTATGACTTAATGCACATGGTATATTCTGATATTGATCCAAGCATACGGAAAACTTTCTTTGTTAATTTTTTTGTCAACGGCGGAGTAGTAGGCGGACAACGACAGAGTGAACTTCGTGAAAAGCATAAATGTAATATTCCCTGGGCTATATTGATGGATCCCACTTCAGCCTGTAACCTTCGTTGCAAAGGGTGCTGGGCGGCTGATTACAACCATGCATTAAATTTATCCATTGAAACTATGGATAGTATCATTAAGCAAGGTAAAGAATTTGGCGTTTATACCTATATTCTCTCAGGTGGAGAGCCTTTAGTAAGAAAAAAAGATGTAATCCAATTGTGTAAAAAGCACAGTGACAGCACTTTTATGGCTTTTACCAACGCCACGCTTATTGATGAAGAATTTGCCGAAGAAATTCTTCAAGTCAAAAATTTTATTCCGATTGTGAGTATTGAAGGTTTTGAAAAAGAAACGGATATGAGACGTGGAGAAGGAACTTTCAATAAAATTGTAACGGCAATGGATATTATGCGCAAAAAGAAAATTCTTTTTGGCTTTTCAACCTGCTATCATAAATACAATACAGATGTAATAGGTAGCGAAGAATACATAGATTTTACGATTGAAAAAGGATGTAAATTCGGCTGGTTTTTTACTTATATCCCTGTCGGAATGGATGCAATTCCCGACTTAATTGCCACGCCTGAGCAACGCGAGTACATGTATCGGAAAATTCGAGAATATAGAAAAACAAAACCATTGTTCACACTTGATTTTTGGAATGACGGCGATTATTCGAATGGTTGTATAGCTGGTGGTAGAAAATACTTACACATTAATGCCAATGGAGATATTGAACCCTGTGCTTTCATACACTATGCCGATTCCAACATTAAGGATAAAACGCTACTAGAAGCTCTAAAATCGCCTTTATTCATGGAATACCACAAAGGGCAGCCTTTCAATAAAAATATGTATCGTCCCTGCCCCCTATTAGATAATCCTGAAAAATTACAGGAAATGGTGCATAGAAGCAATGCAAAATCAACTGATATGGGAAACCCTGAAGATGTAGACCATTTAGTTAGCAAAACTATTAACCCGGCTCAGAAATGGGCTCAGAAAGCTGACAAACTTTGGCAGCAAAGAGAAGCGGAAAATAAAAAAACTCGTAGTAAAAAAACTACCCCTATGCAAAAATAAGGAAACGGTGTAACTTTCACTTGTTTTTTGTGATTCTATGAAAAAAAAAGACTGCACTGTCACACTTATTGAGTCAAAGTTTAGAGAATCTATAACTCAAAGTGATTCTCAAATCAAAAGATTACGGAGAGAAGAAAGTTGGTATTTATGAGAGAAGGGAGATGGTGGAGCAGGGGGGGGTCGAACCCCCGACCTCGTACTTGCGAAGCACGTGTTCTCCCAATTGAACTACTGCCCCAAACCATAAATATTTTAGCATGAAAAATACGTTTTCAAAGAAATAGAGTGAGAGAAAAAGAAAAAGGATTTGGGAATACTGTTCCATTTTTTTTATATTTTTAAATTGGAGTTTTTTTCATATCCATTAAATTACATTTACAAAACCATCAGTTTCAAAACATTCAAAAAAATTCCCTACCAAAATGAGCTATTCTGTCGAAAGTGGTTCTAGTAATTTCTTCAATTCCTTTACTTCTTCGTCCGTTAATGTCACACCTTTACTCATTTTGTCATGTTCAGGGGACCAATCACGAATGTCAAATTTAGGTGGTCGACCACTCCAGGATACCTTATTCAACTCCTTCGTCCACCCTTTTGCATTGGTAGACAGAACACCGATCGTTTCTTCAATTTTAAATGTAAAATCTGCCATACGATACCTCCTGTGGCTTAGTGGGGCAATTATACTGCTCCACCTACTAGTATAATTGAAAAATCTGATTAATGAATTTCTTGCGCATAAACAAAATACTTCTTTTCTTTACATGTTCAATGCTGTACAATGTTGTTGTGGACGTATGCAGCCCGTTATGATTCTAGAGTAAAGGTGGGTGATATGGATCAAAAACATGAAATGAAGAACACTTTTATTGAATTCGAAGAAAAACAGTGGCTGAATCAATGGTGGGTTTGGTTAATTGTTATTGCAGCTACAGTGGGAGCGTGGTACACGGCATATATTCAGCTGATCAAAGGGTTACCCGTTGGTACCAACCCAGCTTCTGATTTGGGTGTTGTATTGATATGGATTGGAATTGGGATATTGCTTCCTGTTTTTATAATTACCAGCAACATGTACACTGTGGTAGATCAAGATGGTATTCATCTTTCCTCCGCCAATCGTATTTTTATCTGCCGGTTTATTCCATTCGAGAAGATTCAGCAGGTCTATGTCAGAAAATGTAACCCAATCCTAGAATATGGGGGTTGGGGCAATCGTGGATTGGGCAGAAAAAAAGCCTACTTAATGCACGGAAATATTGGCCTGCATATCGTTTTAAAGAATGATTCAACGATATTCATTGGAACCGACCATCCAGAAGAATTCTTAAGTACAGTCCAATCTCATCTTACCGAAAAAACCTATGTAGATTAAATTTTCTCGAAATATGGTACAATAGTAGGAAGTTATTTGGTAAAAATGTATTCAATACTCGATTAAGAGATGGAGCTAACTATGACTGCGTTTAACGATGAAGCCATTGTGGTTTTTTCTTTTGAAAATCTTCCATCGGACTCATCGAAAGAGAAAGCTATGGCAGAATTGATTCGGATTCGAAAAAAGCTGACTTCGTGGAACCCTGATCTTTCATGCACACAGGAATCTACTATTCAATCACTCATTCGGTGGCACAACGAATATCTTCATGTTCACGATCCCTATTTCACAGAAAACGGTCGTTATTTTGGTAATGAAAGCTATTTCTCTCAATTTCTTTATTTAGTGCAAAATGCTTCCTTCAGAGAAACCTATTATGTGTTTCAGTTAAAAAACTACCCGTATAAAAACCATTTTTTCAAAGCTGATACACCTTCCCCTCCTCAGATTTACCCCTGGTCAATCATGGAGTTTACGTCTCAAAAAGAGTTTATTGCAATACCACCTTCTCCTCTCAGCGAAAGCTATAAAATATTTGATACAGCGGATGACTTGATTCATTACATTGAAACGTTGCATGATGAATACTCCCTCAAATGAGAACTCTCGTTGATATGATGGAAAGGTAACGAATGTTATTTATCGCATTAGCTGCTTATTTTCAAACATGGATTGGGCTATTTTTGTACCAGATATTCCCTGGTGTCATCAGGACTATTAAAGGAAACACAACTCTGCAAAATGGTCTATTGTTTGTTACCCTTTTCTTTTTCACAGAGAGTATTGTTACTTTTTTATCATACTTTCTTCTGCTTCGTAAACCTGCTATCATTCGAAAAACCTTAGCTCATGTCAGTTCATCCTTCCATATTGATGAATCTGATTCACCCAAACAGATTCACGATAGAATCGAACATATTCAAGACGTTTTTGACCAACAAATTCTATTCACAATAAAAGAAATTTCCAGCTCCATCCATATTTTTGATCGGTTTCAGTTGAAAAAATCATCTACATGGCTTACTGTTTTAAATGTAGTTGTATTCTTTATCTTACTGCTCAACGTACAGTTTTTCCTTACTTTTCATGAAATCCTTTCCATTTTCTTTGCATCTCTTCTTTTCTGTGGCTTTTTTTTGATTGCACATCGGTTTACAGTACGTTGGATGCTAGACCCAAAAAAGGGATCTTCACTTAGTATCTACCACTCGATTTCAAAACAACATTCTTTTCTTCATAGCCTTATTTCCCAACAAATCCAAAAGTATTTAAGAAACAATTACACCTCTATTGAATCCGCTTTGGGTAAGGATATCTATTTACAACCCGAGTTTTACAGGTTTCAAGATCCCCGGTGGATTGATTTCCAAAAAGGGTTTATGGTGAATGATCCCATTTTCAAAAAAGTTCGTAATAGTTATGAAAACCAAACCATTATGATACAGTCAGATCATTCCTCAGGAAAGACTACATTTGGGTACTACGTTGGGATTGAATTAGCAAAACATGGAACTTTGGTATTGTATGTATCGTTCGAACAAAACCAGATGAAACCCCAGGAACTATTGGATTTAGCCTCCTTGCTAGAGGGTGGAAATTCTTTTCTCATAGTCGATGATTTGCATCTAGCCCAAGATGATGAGTTTTTTCATGAAGAATATTACTCTTCCATTCAAAACCGAGTTTTGTTTTTACGCAGTGAACCATCTTTATCAACCATCCAAAACTGTTTACAACTTCATTTGCACAAGAATCTATCCAATCGAATAGTAGATCGATTCCTCATGATTTTAAAAAGACAATCTTATGATCTTTCCCTTATCAAAAAGATTGTAGAAATGCGTCCCACATTAGATCGATATCATGATCTTTCTCAATTGTGTTTTAAACTCCACTCTCTACAGATGAATACCCCCACGAAAGAAATTCTCGCTGAAACAATTCAACGCTTCCACTTGGAAAATCTCCTACTTCCGATTGCGTATCTAGGTCAATATCAAATCCCTCTCCGAAAAGACTTCTTAACTGATTACTGCGATATACTCCCAGAGGATATTGAAAAGAGTACGCTTTCACCCTTGATCCAAAAAACTGCCACAGAGACTCCCCAATACCTGTATTTGTCTCATCCATCATTGGCAAATAACATCCTTGAAGTATATCATCATTCTTCTCTTCTGGAAAAGAAGTCAGAAGATCCTGCCAATAAAACAACCCAAACTGCATTTTTGATTCATTATCTACAAAAATTCCCAGAAGAAGGAATAACAGTTCTATCAAGGATTCCAATAGAGGTCTGCAATCAGTTAAGTACACAAACAGAATTTCTCCAGCTTTTCAAAAGCATTTTAATGAATACTACGTATGTCAACGAACCTTTTTCTCGCAACATTAAAAACTCACAGCTTCAGAATGTTTTTTCCTCTCTTTCGTTGTCTTCTATGAAAACCATCATTGAATCTTTGCAAAATAAGTGTCAACTTACATGTCTTCTTTTCATCTGCAAGCATTATGACAAATGCAATCAATTGCCTTCTACGATTTTCCATAAACTTATTGAAGAAACGCAAAACCTTGAGGATATCTCTGAGTTGCTCCATTTCTTAAAAGAAATACATTATCCACATATCGACGGAATCCCTCCCAGTTTATTTGCTACCAAAATTAAGAATTCATCTAGTATATCGGAAACAGGTCATTTAATGACTACTTTGAAAGAAACATTCTCAGGAGAGCTTTTTAATGTGATTATCAAACTGTTACCTGCTTCCATCTTTGTTAACCAGATTAAAAACACAGAAGATCTCCCCTATATCAGTAAGCTGATTAAAGATTTACAGGCGATTAACTATCCATTTATTCGCGAGATTGAGCCTGCTATGTTGGTGGAAAAAATTCACGACAATGACAATCTTGAAACAATTAGTTGGTTTCTTTCTTCATTACAGGTTACCGTCTCCCCTTCTTTCTTTTTAGAGTTGATTCAATTGATTCCACCAAACCTTATCGCAGAGAAAATTGAGGCTTGTGATGACTTGCGGAGTATTGGTCTTTTGCTTACCTATTTGGAGGAAATCCAGTACATCTATATCACCAAACTACCCCCTATGCTTTTTGAATCCAAAATTAGGATGGGTACCAATTTACGAGACATTGGAATGCTATTGTGCACGCTTAAAGAAGTTTGCACAAAGAGTAGTTTCAGATACATTCTAAGAACACTTCCTGCATGGGTATTTATTGATAAAATTAAAGAACAGAGTCATTTGCATGACATTGGTATTTTGCTCAGTACCCTTCATAAGATTCAGTATCATGACCTAGCCAAAATACCTATGAATCTGTATGTCGAAAAACTACAAGAATGCCCTTCCTTATCCCAAATTGAAATGTTTCTCAATATCTTGCGTCCTATACTACAACAAACCAATTTCCAGATACTCCTATCTTCCTTTAGCATTAACATTTTGCAAGAAAAGATCAGTGGGTGTGAAGATCTTCAAGAACTTTGCTCCTTCTTAAATGCTCTTTATAAGAATAAATATCGCAATATGCATCAGATTCCAGCTGTTCTGTTTGTTGAAAAAATTCGTAAATCGGACGACATCGAAGACATCCAAAGTCTTTTGAAAACACTCGCTCGTATCCAATACACGCATTTGGTTGAAGTCTTAGAGCTTTTAGATCCAGAGGTTTTCCGTGAAAAAATGTTCTTCACCAAAGACGAAGAAAAAACCATTTCTTTACTTTGTCAGTTACGATTGATAGATTATCCCCATATTGACTCGCTTGAGAATAGTGTTAGGAGTATGTAAATATGATCTTAAACGATAATCAAACATTTGAAACTGCAGTTTTTGCAGGTGGTTGCTTTTGGTGCATGGAAGCAGTTTTTCAACCATTAAAGGAATTCATTCCATAGAGCCAGGATACACAGGTGGTCATAGTCAGCAACCTGCGTATGAAGAAGTATGTACAAATACAACGGGGCATGCAGAAGCTATCCGAGTTCAGTTCGATCCATCTAAGATCTCCTATAATGAACTTCTATCCGTTTTCTTTTCTGCACATAATCCAACAACATTGAATGCCCAAGGAGCAGATATTGGCTCGCAATATCGATCCGCCATTTTTTATTCTTCACAAAAACAAAAAGAATTAGCTTTGAAAGCAATTCAAGACCTTACTGAAAAAAAAATATACAATCAACCTATTGTCACTGAAATCAACGAGTTACAGGAGTTTTATCCAGCAGAACCTCATCATCACCAATATTTTAAGAATAATCCTCACCAGGTTTACTGCCAGATTTCTATTCAACCAAAGGTTGAAAAAATTAAAAAAACACATGATTCTTTAATCAAAAAATAGGTCTACTATTGAACCTAACAATTCGTACTGCGCTTTACGGTCATACAAATACCGGTTGTTTTCGCTATTGGTCTGATTCTAGTTCTCTATTACATTTTTTTCGTGTCTTTTTCCAAATCCCTTGGTATCGACTCCACCAATCTCAATATCAACTCCCTTTCTTTGAAACCCTTGAGCTTCACCCTCAAAAGAATCCGTTTTTTCTGAACACGTTTCCTATCTTCACTATTGGGTAGCCTATCAAGATCAAAATCCAGTCGGTCGAATCGCTGCATGGATCGACTCTAGATACGATGAAATGCAACATCCTGAGGTGATCAAGAAAACAGGTTGGATTGGTTTGTTTGAATCCATTGATAATTCTCAGGTTGCACATTTATTGTTGAGCACAGACATTAGAAAATCTTCGAAATCAAAATGTTTGTCATGTCTTGGGACCGGCTCGTTTTAATGCTAGTTCTCAAATTGGCTTACAGATTGATGGTTTTCAGCATCCACCTTTTTTATGGAACCATTCAATCCACCCTATTATCAACAATACTTTGATGTGATTGGAAAAAAAGAACGATTGGTATTCTTTTGGAGTAGATGAAGAAAGTTTCTATCAATATTACCAACGAATTCTCCAAATGGAAAATCGTTTTGGATCACTAGAAAATCAGCTACATCAAAAAGGAATACGTGTTTACTCACCTTCTAAAAAAGCACTCCCCTTTGAAGTAGATCGAGTCATTCAGTTCTACAATCATCTGTGGTCGTCACCAAACCATCCCCAGTTTTCACCATTGTGTGCAGGAGAAAAACGATCTTTGTTAAAAACGATTACTATGTTTTGTGAACCTTCTTTGATTCATATCGCGGAAACACAAAATCATGAACTAGTTGGACTGGGTATTACAGTACCCGATATCAATGAGGCATTGAAGGGTTTGCCTGCACATGTTACATCAAAACCAACCACACTTTCTTACTTGCATCAAGACCTAGTCGGACTCAGTCGTATTATGGGTCGAGTCTACAAGAAAAATTTCTCGCAAGCAAGAGTGCTTATCTTGGGATCAATGATTCCTTTCAGCGCACTAGATGCAGCTTTGTACAAATACTTGTATTGTGCAATTCAAAAATTAAGCATACAGAAAATCTCTGCTTCTCAGATTGCTGATTGCAATCTGAGAATGGTAAATCCTCTTCGAAAAATGGGTTCTGTTGAGAAAGTATGGCGAGTATATCAGATGCAGTAAATGAAATGTTTTTTTGTATACTATGCATATGCGTAAAATTCGGATTGGTATTCTTGCTGATGGTGGTGATGCCGGAGGCGGAAGAAGACATATATTAACTTTATGTGAAAAATTACCTTCGGAGAATGTCTCGGTATCGTTTTTTTCTCTAGGGGAAGGCGCTCTATCTCATTCTGTTGATGCTTTGGAAAACATCGAAACTACATCCTACCCTCTCCGATCTAAAATGGATCCTGCTCTACCTTCCATTATCCGAGATTGGGCAATATCGGAGAAAATTGACCTTCTACATACCCATGGTTTAAAGGCCAACATGTATGGCAGGTTGGCTATGCGAAAAACCTTGATTCCAATTGTGACCACATACCATAGCAATCCATTGTTTGATTACTCATCAAGAATTCTAGGAATTTTATTTAGCTATATTGACCAATTGTCTCTCCAGATAACATCCACCTATATTGCTGTTTCCTATGAAGTAGCATTACAATTGATTCGACGAGGTGTTTCAAGAGACAGAATTCACATCATTAAAAATGGGGTTCCTATTCAAGGTGTCCCAACAGATAACGAGAAATCAAAACAACGTATTCGAGAACAACTTCATATTCCCAGTGGTGCAAAGGTAATTGGTAGCCTCGGTAGACTGGTTCCCGTTAAAGGGTACATAGAGACAATTCGTATTTTTGCCTCTCTTAAAAAAGAGTATGAAAAAACGCATACTACCCCTATATATCTGTTGTTAATAGGTGGTGGAGAGCAAGAACTTCAGCTCAAGCAACTGTGTAAGCAACTCCATATTGAAGAAAATGTTCTATTTGTTGGTTTCCAGCACCAACCAACTCCCTATATTATTGCATCCGATGTTATGTTGTTTACTCCTCGTTCAGAAGCACTAGGAATTGCTATCTTAGAAAGTATGAATGCGGGAGTTCCAGTTGTAGCAAAAAGTAGGTGGGATCAGAGAATTGATCATACATGAATACAATGGATCCATCTGCGAATCTCCGGCTAGTTTGCAAAAAGCTGTGCTTGAAGTGTTGGAGTCAGAAGAAAAACAAAATGCATTTGTGAAAAATGGTCGTAAAATGATTCATCAATATTTCTCCAACGAAACCATGATCAGAAAAACGGAAGACATATATCGCTCAATATTACAAGATACAGTATCTATATGCTCCATCCCCATTACAGGAAAATCAAAGGACCAAATACTAAATAATCTGACCACAAACATGCAGTCAACCTCAGGGTGCAAGCAATTGGTAACTCTTAATATTGAGATGTTGGCAAAAGCATACCAAGATAAAAACATATTCCATGCAATCCAACATGCCGATGTAGTATTACCAGATGGCATGAGTATTGTATCTTTAGCAAAAAAACAATCTGGTTGTTCGCTTCAGAGAATTCCAGGGATTGAATTCTCTACCGATCTCCTTAAAATGGCTAATCTTCAGCACAAAAGAGTGTTCTTTCTGGGGGGAAGAAAAGGTATTCTTTCAGATCTTCAAAAAAATATTCAAAAGGAATATCCAGACCTTATCATAGCTGGTTTACACGATGGGTATTTTTCTTCTCATGAAGAAAAGAGTATTGTAGAAAAAATCCAAAATACAATGCCAGATATTCTCTTTGTTGCCCTTGGCATGGGCAAACAAGAACTCTTTATATCCACCTGGAAATCTGCTTTACCTTGTTCAATAGCAATTGGTGTAGGGGGTTCATTTGACGTATGGTCTGGTCATGTAAAACGCGCTCCTAAGTGGTGGATTGATCACAAGCTTGAGTGGTTTTATCGTGTCATAAAGGAACCCAAAATACGCTTTTCGAGGATTCTGAAAACTCTCCCTTTCTATCTGCAACAAAACCATAAAATGCAACGGAGTAAAAAAATTGTACTCTCGGGATACTACGGTTTTGGAAATATTGGAGACGAAGCTATACTTCGAACGTTGATGCGTGATTTAACCCAATTAAAAGAAAAAGGGTATTCCTTGGATATATCTGTGCTTTCGGCGAATCCATATTCAACTTCCACCCTGACAGATGCTTTTGCAATAGAACGCTTTTCCTTTTTTTCTGTAGTAAATGAAGTGTTCCGATGCAATGCACTTATCAGCGGAGGAGGTGGATTGATCCAAGACATCACGAGTTTCAAAAGTCCATTGTACTACTTGGGAATCATTCAAATTGCTCGTTTGTTCCGAAAACCTGTTTTAATTTATGCGAACGGTATCGGGCCTTTACATCATCGTGTAAATCGTTTCTTATGCAAAATTATACTTAATCAGTGCAATGCCATCACTCTACGAGACGAAGCTTCTCAAAGATTACTCCAAACCATTGGAGTTCACCATTCCATCGTTACTATTGATCCCATCTTTTCCCTTCATCCGGAACATGCATACAATATTGACTCCTACCCTCACTATGATAACTTTATTGCCATTTGCTTTGGTCCCAACCAACAAACCAATGCTAAGATTGATCAGCTGGCAGCCTTTTTAGACGAAATTGGAAACACAACAAAACTTCCTCTCGTGTTTACTCCATTCTATCCTGACTATGACAAACGATTTTCTGCAAAGCTACAGAAGAAAATGTCAACTCCTTCTTACTTGATTGACACCTTCAATACTCCCGAGGATATGTTGTCCCTGTTAAGACGGTGTACATTTGGAATTGGTATGCGCCTTCATTTCATGATACTTTTGTCTCTTCTTCGAAAACCTATCCTTCCTTTCATTTACGATCCTAAGGTAGAGACATTTGCTCAGATTTTACATCTGCAACCAGTTCTTACAAAAAACGATGACACTGCTTCTATGGTGCGTGCTTTTCGCGCATTTTGGGATCCTGATAATCTACCCTTGCCGTATAAGGATGAGGTTGTCATTCTTCAACAGATGAACAAAGCCAACTTTGATGAACTGGAAAACTTCCTCCAAAAAATATGAGATCGACTCCTCAGAAGCTATTTACACAGATCAAAACAGAGTTTCTCCATATTCTCTTCCCACCATCCTGTAGTATTTGCAACCAACCATCTTCGAATTTTCTATGCCCTGAGTGCTATCAAAAACTACAAGAATCGCAATATCCTCATCACCAATTCGTAAGTCGTTTCGGAGATCGCATTTACTGTGCATCGCGATATTCAGAGCAAGCTTCTCATCTCATCACATCTCTAAAATATCAGAAGAATTACCCTGCAGCTAAATGGATCTCTGCCTTTCTGCTTCCACTTTTAGAATCAGTAATTCCCTATTCATACCTACAAGACACAACCATTGTGCCTGTTCCCATTAGTATGCACAAGAAGCTTTCTCGAGGCTACAATCAATGCGAGATGATCGCTCAGTCTTTGTCTTCCATGACAGGAATTTCTTGTGATTCCAATAGTCTACAGCGGAAGTCCTATATTTTCGATAAAGATCAGATAGGTCTTTCCAGGAAACATCGTGAATCGAATCCAACATGTCAGTTCACATGGTCAGGTAAACAAATTTATTCCTCTATTGTTTTGGTGGATGACATTTGTACAACAGGAAAAACTCTCTTTGAATGCAGAAAAGCAATTCAAGAAAAAAACCCAACATGTAAGGTTGCTAGTGTTGTATTTGCGCATCCAGAAGGATAAGAGATGATCCAAGCAGTTTTCATTGATATAGACGGGACTTTGCTAGATCGTAATCGGTCTATCTCAGACAAAACTCAAAAATCTTTGCAAAGGATACTAAAGAAAAATATTCCTCTTACCTTTATTACAGGACGTAGCTACGTAACAGCTAAGGAGTTACTGTCATTGCTTCCCAAAGACACTCCTTGTGCATTTCAAAATGGTGCATTAATTTGTACTCCTTCGTCCCATCAAATCTTGCAAAAGATCGATTTCCCAAAAAAGTGGTGCCAGCAAATCATATCGCACAGTCAATCTTTCTCGGTTTTTCCAACCATTTTTGGCGAGTTTATTCACTCTGAAAAAATCTATATTCCTCATCCATATTTAGGTCCTTTCGAGTATTACTTTTCTATCAATCAATGGAGAACAGCTCCTTCCTTTACAATGTGGGAAAAAGAACCCTATCTTTCACAAATTGCTTTGATAGGAGCAGAACAAAAAATAACAGCATTTTTAGATTTTTTTCAACGAGACTATTCTCGGCTTTACCCAGTGAAAAGCATGGAAAAACAGAAAACTAGTTTTATTGAATTGTTTTCTCAACCCATATCAAAAGTGGAAGCAGGAAAGTTTTTGGCAAACCATTTCCATGTATCCCTGCAAAATGTACTCTATATCGGTGATTCCTTTAACGATATAGACCTTCTAAAATTGGTGGGGTATCCCGCAGCTGTTGGAAATGCAATCCCTCAGGTACTTGACATTGCTCAATTCAAGGGACCTGCAAACATAGACAATGGGGTTGCTTGGATTCTGGATCGTGCCATTCCTTAAGCTACGATGGACCATAGCTAGTTAAAAGGAATAGAACTGTTGGATGTAGGGATAATGGGATTCTATTTGGAAAAACCTGTTCTCAGAATGCCTTTGAAGATATCCACTGGTAGAAGAAAGAATATATCGAATGGTTGGAGTTTTCTGGAGAATAGAAGAAATCTGGTGTAGGTAGCTATTTATATGAGATCGATTCCATCGAAACATAGACCGATTCACCCAAATTCTCCCGTTTTGAAAATTCAATACACTACCTGTAAACAAATACTGCTCTTGTAGAAGAAGATTTACTACTTTTGAAACACCGGGTACAGGAAGAGGGAGTATCTGTATCTCCCCTATATGAAACGTTGGCTGGTAGGATTCTTGAGAAAAGAAATCTACGGGTAAAGTGTGGATTTTCTTGAAAGACTTTCCTTGTTTCAATGCTGCAGATTGTGCAGGCAATACATAAGCCTCCATTTGATGAACAGCAGAAATTCCCATTCGGTGGTAGCGATCCAATTGTGTAAAAATAGCATCAGATACCTTTGACAAACAGATATTGGACCGACTACACTCTTCTTGGACAATAGTGGCACAATGGCCAGTATTAATGGCTAAAAAGCTATCACCAGCAGAGAAAAGATAAATATTCACACCTACATCTTTTATTGCAAAACACTGTTTTGTAATCCAGCGGGAAGAAATCAAAGATCTGTGAGACGTGAACAATGCTATTGGTTTTGGAATTATGGCAGGTACACAGTTTTTATAATATATGTATCGCAATTGATGAAGCTCAATCAGTTTTTTTTCTTGAGTAGGAAGAATTATCAATGCGACAATATACAACAGAAAAAAGTAGATCACGCTTAAAAAGGAATGTGTTAGCACCGCAAAAGTACCGCTCAGTGCAAACAAAACTCCCGACAATATCGGGTGTCTTGTGATTCTGTAACACCTTTTGGTCAGAATAAATTCTTTTTGCATCAAATCTCGTTTGGAACTTATACCATGGAGCCAATGTACAAAGCCATATGCACAAAAAAAAGCTCCAATGATTATAATGCCAACAGCAAACCAGCCCCGAAACACAAAAAAAGGAGTAATAAGGAAATGCAGAATAGCTAGAATTCCACCAAGAACAATCGAATACAAGACAAAAAACAGTTCTAACTTCTGTTTAATTTTCTCTCTAAAACGAATCTCGCGCTCGTTCATGAGATACTACTTAAAAAGAAAAAACAATTCTTGTTTCAATCTGTTTCTTCCTTTTCTTCTTGGGTTTTTTGTGATTCCATTTTAACTTTGATTTTTTTCTGGTAGGGCTTGCACACATGAAACTCGTGCATGATCCAACCCGTAATGATCCCTGCTATGAAAAGAATGAACATCATCAAAACTTGTGACATTTCAAACGTCCAAGTTAAGAAGTGGATTTCTACAACAGTCACGTTCTGCACAATAAAAAGTACAATAATAGCAGAAAGAAGGATTCCTATTATCAGCTTCACATTGGCCATTCTACTCCTCCTGACATTTATATAGAAACACGGTCACAGTAGTAGTGTAGCAGTTTTTTCTAATAATACATCCACTATTTCAACTAGCGGGATAGATTTAAAGTAAAATCTGAGTGGATCTTGTCAACATCATAGCCTTCTTTTATGAGGAATTCCCGTTTGTGTTGAATTAAATTTTCAATGGATGGATTTTCTCTGTTGTAAATTTTTTTGATTAAATACTGAGATTTCAGCAAATCTTTGTATGTCAAATCTTTTGTATAATCATGTGTATATTCATAAAACAGCGATCCATCACTTTTGGGTACTACACAATACCAGAGATCATGGTACCATCTGTAATTGTCAGTAGCGTCTTTTCGGATCCACTGTTTCTCTGTATCTTGAATCGCTGCTAATATTTTTTCTGCAGTTGCCATATATTGGTCATCATGGGTAGCCAGATACAGATCCAATAGATAATTCATTTCTGATAAAATATGGTTAAGCGAAGCATGGGTAACAGTATTTGGGAAATCTTTGTGGTAATAGTCATAAAAGAAAAAACCGTTTTTGGTCTTGATTTTTTGGTCCTTTTTTAGAAAGTTCCACGAGATAATCACCAAATTTCTTTCCCGTATATAATGCTTCGGGTATTTGATAATCGTTGTGTGCCTTCAACAAAAAAATCCTGCATCGGTGCAGTAACGAGTGTCAATGAAATTTTTTGGAAAATGGTATAAATTCCACAAATATACACTGGCATGTCCAGAAGGCCAACTGCCATATTTACTAGCAGCTTTAGCAACCGTATAGACAGTATTGGCAAACATATCATAGAAAAAGCTTTGCTCGGGATATTTCTGGTGAAGATTCATAAATCTTCTACCCTCCCAACCGGCAAAAGTATAGTAGTAGTCATATCGATCATCAGATGCTCCTACATACTGGTTTTCGCTCGCAATATGGAATATTCCATCCTTTGTTATTTTCTTTCGGAGCGTAAAATCTGCTGAACGCATATTTTGTATAGTTTCTTCATTGGTGAAGTCCAGCATAGAACTCTTACTAGCGAAAAACCAGCTTTCTGCTGTTTGATAGGATTCAAGAGAAATAGAGGATGTAATCGAAACTCCTGTTTTTTGATCCCACTGCACAACAGGTTGAGAATTCATCCGCACAAGGGTAGAAATATCGCTGTGCTCTGTAGGTGCTTTTTGATAGACACTTGAAGCACCTGCTAGAATACTGCCCTGTGGAAGTTGATCCTTCTTGAATTCCATATAATGCAAACTGGGAGGTAAAATATTCATACCGTAGTGAAGTGGATATGAAATAAACTCAGAATCAGGAACAGTGGCCTCTTCGGGTCGTTTGTCAGATGTATATTGCAAATACCACGTCTGGGCATCTTGGGAATTCGCTATAGCAGAATGTAACGTAAACTGAATGGGCTGAGAAATCGTTTGAGCACTAAAAAAGCGCAGTAATATAAACAGATCCCCGTTTCGGAATGTTCGAATAATCGTATTTGCACTAACCGGTAAAGATATCTGTGGCAACCAAAGCTCCATTTGTACGCTGGTTTCTTCCACTACTCCTTTTTCCCCTTTAGGCAAAATTGAATCCTTTACGATGGATACATTGGAACAGGTATAATCCTCTGGAAACTGAATAAAAAGAGAAGGGGAATGTGTAGAATTGACATCAATCATTATTTTCTGTTCGCTATCGTCTACATATATACCTTTCGGCAGGGGTTTTGCGTATGGATAAAAGAAACCGACTACCAAAAGACACATCGCGAAAAAAATAGTGATTTTGAGAATCCACAATCTACCCATTTATTTTCTCCTTATATGCAACCAACATGGATCTCACTTGATCTTTGTAACACTCTGGCGTATCTTGAACAACTCGTTCGATCCATTCTTTTTGCTCCCTGTGAAGTGGTTTTTTCTTTTTGCGAACGACAACGGGCTTCACATTGCCAATGACGAAACGGATGTCATGAATAATATCTTGTTGTAACACTTCATTCATTTTTTTAATCATCAATTCTTTCATCTGATTTAACTCTGTTACAAAAATAGAATTTTTGCAAGCAACTGTCAATAATCCCCTTTTAAAAGCCAGTATTCGGGTTGATCGAGCTAACATTTCTCCCACTGCATGAGGATAAGCTGCATATACAAAAGAGCTTTCCACAATTTTTTTCTGTTGGTATTTGCTTCGTGAAAAAAAATGGGTAAGAGATTGATTAATCCTTTCCATACACTTTTCCTTCTCGGATTTCAAACTGCCTTCCAGCATCTTTGATCAGTGAGGGATGTAATGAAGTGATAAAAATCTGTGCTTTGGGTTGGATGAAGTGAAGTAACATTTGAAAATTATCTTGGTCTAGCTCAGATTGAAAATCATCCAAAAGAACAACGGGTACGATTTTTGTTTCCCGTTCCAAGAAATGAAATTCACACAATTTCAATACAAAAGATATAATTTTCTGTTCTCCCTCTGAACCATAAATGCGGATAGATTTTGTATCTCTTTTAATACTGATTCTGTCCAGATGAGCACCAACAAGAGAACTTCCTCGCAATACTTCCTGTTCTCGAAGAGAATACAGATTTATGTCCAGCGAAGAAGGAGAATACACAAGATGAATATCGTTCAGAACGGGAAAGTACAATTGCTCACAAACTGTAGTAAAAACTTTTTGCATCTTTTCGATCGTACTTCTCCGTTCTTTCTGTATTACAGTAGAAAGATCAAGAATAGTGTGCGTGAGAATATCATACAGCTTACGATCCTGAGATTCCCGAAGACCTTTTTTAAGCAAAATGTTTCTGGATTTATATGTGATGGCGTATCGGTTTAATATGGCTAAATAGGAGGGATTCTCTTTGGCATGAATTCGATCAATGAATTTGCGCCTAAATTCTGGTCCTCCCTTAACAAGTTCGGGCGTACTCGGGGTCATTAAAACAACATAACAAGTACCAAATAAATCAACAATACGTTGATTGTCCATTCCGTTGATGACAATTCGTTTTTTTCCATTTCTTTCCCACGATACTGAAATAGTTTTGTTCATGCTTTGTGTATATATTTCGACTTCCGTGCGAAGAAATGGGGTGGAATATTTGAGCAAATGGAAATCTTGACGTGTTCGAAAGCCATTCCCCTGCAAAGCATAGTGTACTGCCTCTAAAAAATTGGTCTTCCCTGCTCCATTTTTTCCATAGATTATATTAGTATTTCGGGAAAACATACAATCGATTTGATCAAAACAACGAAAATTTGTTGCCTGCAGGTGGTCAACATACATTATTTCATCCGGATAGTCACCAAAACATAGAGATAATTATCCGATTCCGGTTCTTTAACAACCAGCGGATGAATAGAGCCTTGGAGATTGTATTCTACCAGGCTGGTTTCGACGCCCTCTACGCCCTCAATCATGTACCTGGCATCAAAAAGGACTTCACAAGCTTCTCCACTACGATCTAGATATTCCACTGGAATTTCTTCTTCTCCAGAACCTACTTCAGGATCGTTGGCAATCAACATAACAGAGTTTTCCTTCAATTTCATGCTAATACGACTCGTATTATTTCGAACCACTAGGTAAAGTCGTTGTAAAGCATGTAGAAGCTTTTCTCGATTCACAATAAATCGGTAGGATGATTCTTTGGGTATTACTTTATTGTAATCAGGAAAGTTGGAGTCCACTAAACGAGATACAAGGATTTGCCTGTCAAAAGAAAACATGATTTCACGCTCTGCTACAACCATTTTCATGGTATCTGTATTTGCTTTTAAAGCAATACGGGACAAAATTTTAAATACTTTAGGTAGAGTGAGAACTCGAATCGTATCATAGTCTTTCTCTTCCATGGTTTTTGCTACAACAAGACGTTGAGCGTCTGAAGCAATCATACGTAGTTCGTGGCCATCTGATTGCAATGGAATGCAGTGCAGATTCAGATTTCCTTCCATTTTTTGAGAGACAGCTGGAGAAACTTTATTGTACAAAGAAATGAGCTTACTAATCGGAACTTCATAGGCAGTACCAACTACTTCGGGTAATGATGGAAACTCCTCTGGATTGATACAATGAATCGAGAAATGACTCGTTTGCCCATAGATAGTTAGATGCAAATCTTGAAATTCTAATTTAATAATTTCTTCATCCATGCTTTTCACAATATCTGTTAAAAGTTTGGCTGGAATCGCAACTGTTGTTTCTCCGTCAGCTTCGCAGTCTAGATGGCTTGTAAAACCTATTTCTAAGTCTGAGGCTGTTATGGTAATCTGTTGATTTTTCACGGAAAAATGAAAACAGTTAAGAACAGGAACTAAGGAACTTGAAGGGATCACGGTGATCATTTCTTGCAAAATAGTACTCAGGTCATTCTTTTTACATTGTATCATCATTGTATTACCTCTTTAAGTGAAATGAAAAGAAAGCAAAATTGTACGAGTTTCAGCTTTCCACTCAATTTTGGCTCCTAATGGTTCAGTAACAAATCGCAATGGTACAAGCGTGCGACCGTTCAAAATGAATGGTGGAGCATCAATTTTTTCGGTTCTACCATTGACTAAAATTTCTCTTTTCCCTATCCATAATACTACTTCGTTTTGTTTATACAAAACCTGAATTCTTTTTTCTTCTGAATCCCATAAAACAGACCCCCCTACAATTTCACTAATAAAGCGTAAAGGTACAAATGTTCTTTGAGATTCCAGTATAGGGGGCGCTTCTAATGGCCAGGGCCAAGGAAGATCATTAACGGTGACATTTGGATTCTGGATCTGCATTTTGATGGTATAGGACTCAGATATGCAATTCACTTCCATCTTTTTTTCTTGTACAGTTTGATCTGTTGCAATAGCCTCGAAGAAAAGAGTGCTGATTCCAGCCGGTACTCCGATGGGAGTAGTAAAGGTTCCATCAGCTTTTAACGCAATGGGATGACCTTGTACTGTTAGTTTGGCTTTCGGGTCTGCCTTCCCCTGTATGTCAAAGACTGGATGAAAAACGGTAATGCTGTTCTCTTTTAAAATTTGGAGTGTAGCAGGCATAGGAACAATAGAAAGCTCATTGGAAAAACCACTCAATAAGCCATCTTCAGATACTGCTTTTAGTGAATAATAATATGTCACACCATTTTGGACGGTATCGTCAATATATTGTTCTTCAGTTCCTCTTACGGAAGCAATTCGCACCATTTCATCTTGGGATACTGTGGATCGATACACATATATAGACCATACTCCAGGATACTTTCTCCACTTTAATATAGCTCTGGTGTCAGAACTTGTAATTGCTTCAAGAGAAGGAGGTTGAAGAATAGAAGAATCTCCTTTTGATGTCTTCATGGATACAGGAATATGAATCGTATTTTCATTGTGTGGAAGGTGAGAACATAGTAGGACAAGGTCAGCATGATACTCACCAGGAGGAACCTTAGAACCGTCTACCTTAACTGTGAGAACAACTGAATCATTTGGCTTAATGCTACCTGATGTTGGACTATAATCAAGCCAGGTTGGCGTTGGATCTTGAGAAGGTATTCCAGTAACCATATTAGAACTAGTGCTTTCATTGCCATATGTATCAAATGCACGGACAATGTAACTGACTCTCTCGCCATTTTCTAGTGGACTATCTTCGTAGTAATTGACAATGCCTGTCATGTCTATATATGAAAAATCATGTTCAAACTCTTTTTTTCGATAAATGTGAAATCCTGCTAAATCTGGTTTGGGTTGTTCAATTTCCCAGCTTAACACAAATTTTTGATTTCCTGGATAGCCCTTGACGCGTGCAGGGGCATAAGGAGGAAGAACATTTTCTCCAATGCGGCAAAAGGCATAAAAATTCCCGCCATTGTCGGCAAAATACAAAAAACCCTGTGCCATAACAAAAGGAGAACTGAGCGGAAAAGACATTTGGTGATGCCAAATGTCTGCCCCATTGTTTCGGTTGAAACAATGAATTGAACCATCGTTTCCACCTATATATATGGAATTCCATGCTACGATAGGAGGAATCAGGATGGGGGTATGGATATTTTTTTCCCAACGCATCTTCCCAGAGAAACGTTCAAGAGCAACCACATCTCCCTGATTTGTACAGAAATACACATGTTGGTCATCCACAGCCAAAGACGAAGGGATATAGTTTTCTTGTGTATATTCCCACTGCTTTTTTCCGTCCAACGAAAATCGAACAACATGACTTTTTTTAAGATCTTGTTGAGTAGTACAGTAATACAGGTTATCCTGGGTAAAAACAGCAGGACCTGAAAAAACTTCTTGAGTAGAAATCGAGACAATCTCATTTCCGGATTGTCCACGTGCAATAAACAGTGTTGAAGAATCCAACACGGCTGCTACAATACCTTGATCGGTTGATATGTATTCACATAATCCTGGCTTGTACCACATCTCTCGTCCAGTGATAAGATCTAAACAGATAAGCTTGGTCTGTGTCCCTATAAATAAAAGGCCCTCCCAAGCTGCAATGCCATACATGCTTGGAACAAAGTAGGGTCGAGTCCAAATCACCTGCTTGGCAATACGATCAAACAAAACAAGATTGGTGTTAGTGGCTACAATGAGGTAGCGTGTATATAGGTGAACAGAATACAGAGCTTCACCCATGTGGAACATTTCTTCTTTGACGCCGGTCCTACAATGTAGGTGATGGATTCTCCCATCTTCTGAGGGTAAGTATAAATTGTTCCCCGATAGAACAGGAGGAAGCAAAGCTTTGGTATAAGTTGATCGCCATTTTTGCTCAAAAGGTGGTGATGTTGATTCAATGGAATTGTAACCAGTTCTTGCAAAATTATATTGAGGAGTAACCCAAGGAGAACCTACTTCCTGTGGTGTATCTCCGTGAAGGGATGGAAGTGCTTCAGTGGAATTGATTTTTTCAGTAGCTTGCTTAACAACTGAAAACTGAATGGCCTCAGAGGATTGGTTCGTAATCAAAATCGCCTTTGTATCACGTTGAGTCGTTGTAATGGAAAAAGAAACAGAAGACGGTTCTATCGAAAGGCTATTCTTTCCTTGGACAGCAGAAAAAGAAAGAGACGACCCTACGACCAAACAACATAAAAAAACAAAAGCAATGATACGATTTAGACTCATTTTAA
This sequence comes from Caldisericia bacterium, assembly GCA_040767255.1. Lineage (GTDB taxonomy): Bacteria > Caldisericota > Caldisericia > UBA6126 > UBA6126 > JAGLCW01. Next base: position 10,034 of record JAXGOZ010000013.1, on the reverse strand, counting down.
TGATCTTGTTTCACTCTCCAACCATTTGAGTTTTGTTTCTAGCGTAAACACAATCCCAAAAAAGATCAATATCAAGCCAGAGCATATAACAACCATTCTTTGGTCATTTATGATGTGATAGTGTGAACACAAGCCCAGCAAAACTACAATAAACACAAGAAACACATACGATAGAATAGAAAGCATATTTTCAATTTTTTTCATATCAATCTTCCTCCAAGTGCCATTTTTGGATCCAGGAATCAAACCATGACAATCGTCTTTTGATATTTCCATTCAACGAGTCATGCACGTAGATGATAAAACAAAGAAAAAGGAGAAGCGCTAAAAACAACACTGAGCTAAAAAGCAGCATGAGAAAATGGGTAGTTTGGAAACCAAATCGTGCCAATAACTGGATTCTAAGAAAAATAATATTGCCAAGAACAACCGTTGGCACAAGGGCTACCCAAAAAACCCATGAACTATTTCTGATGAACCAACTCGCCTTTTCTTTTTTCATTTTGATCTACTTTCTTTTGCCACCAGCCAAACACAAGAATAAACACAATATATGCACCGAAAATCCAAGGAATATCAGCACGCAATACTTCTGATTCTGAAAAAACAGCAGCTCTCCATGAAAGAATAATGAAGAGTGCATAGCCTAAAACAAGAAGAGAATTCCACAAAGGTCTTTTCGATGGTTTTCTAAAGTGGTTCCTTTCAATATATGGCATCAGAATGACAAACACTAAAAAGATGACATTGAACAGAATTCCCCATAAAAAGTTCATTATCTTAAGGAAATAGTAAACAAACAAGAAGTACCAATCTGGTAGAATATGCTCAGGAGGAGATGAGGGATCTGCAGGAGCCAGAGAATGAGCTGGTTCAAGAATCTGCCATACTATCACAATGGCAAATAGCAGTATTACGCCTAAAGCAGGAAGATTCACTCTCTTTTTACGGAAGAAGTAGAAATAGGACTCTGCCAAAACAACAATGCCAACAGGTAAGACATAGTGAAGAGCATAAAACCGTGTAATAGTGTTCGTGCAAATTGCAACCGAACTCTGCGCTATAAATTGTAAAAAGTTTCCTAAGTGTAAATTGCCCAGTAGTGGAAGTTCATCCATAAAAGTAAGTATGGTGGTTCCGATGGTTGTAGCCCAGTATGCACGTTGATCCAAGGGAAGAATGTATCCGCTGAAACCAAATACGGTTGTGATGACAACAAATAAAACAGCCCAAAACCAAGTAAATTCATGTAGTTTCTTGTGATCAGCAGCAAAGTAAAGGCGGAAAACACGAAGCATTGCCAAAATAATAATAGTATCCGCTAAATACCGGTGAAAACCACGTAACCATGGTCCAATTGGAACCCCAAACAGTTGTAGCTGCATGATCGATTCAACGCTTCGGTATGCCATTTCAAAAGATGGAATATAGTAAATTGCTAATATCGAACCAAGCAGTATCTGAATCAGCAATCCAAGGTACAACATCCCACCAATCCAATAAGCAGGATTTCGAGGGTGCTTTGGTTGCAACGTTTCGTCAAAAAGATCCATATTGCGAAATCGATTTTTCAACCAGTAGGTTATTTTTTGCCATGTGCTCGCTTGTACAGACATATCTTCCTCCTAGTACTCTTTTTCCATGGATTTTAATTCTTTCCAGGAAAAAATAGGACCATCTTGGCAAACATATTTGCCACCGCAGTTGCAATGACCACATTTTCCAATTCCGCATTTCATGTGATTCTCTAGAGATACAAAAACAGAATCATCCGGAAATTGAATTGAGGACAATTGATCTAAAATGGACTGAAACATTACAGGTGGACCTACAACCAACACAACGGTATTGCTTCGATCGGATGAATCTCCATGGAACAGAACTTCGCTACAATCGCAATAGGATTGGTCTACAAGATTGCATACAAAACCCGTGTTTCCATCCCATCCTTTTTCAGGCTTATCAATGGTTATCTTGCAGGTTGTTTTTTTCTTCAACCGCCACTGTTTCATTTCTTCTTTGTATACAATTTCATTGGAATTTCTAGCTCCATACAAAATTTCTAATTCACCATACTTGTCGGGATTTCGAAAATATTCCTCAATAACACTTCGCAAAGGAACTAATCCAATTCCACCTGCAACAACGACTATGTTCTTTCCTTGGAAAGATTCCATTGGAAAGCCATTTCCATAGGGACCACGAAGTCCTAGATACTCACCTTCTTTTAATGCATGGATTTTGTTCGTCACTACGCCAGTTTTGGCGATGCAGAAAAGAAGAGTATTCGCCTTCGGATCATAATCTGAGATGGATATGGGTACTTCTCCAACACCAGGAAGGGATATCTGATAAAACTGCCCTGGAATATATTTTTTGGGACTCTTATCTTTGGGCAACTCTACCCAAAAATGCTTTACGGTGGATGTCTGTTGACCTACTTCTCGAATAAGGGCATAAAAAGGGAGATATTCATTTTGTGATGTAGTTGTCATTTTTTTACTTTTCTCCATGATCAACTGCCTCCTTGATATCTTTAATGATCGAAACCATATCGATTCGAACAGGACATGATCGAGTGCATCGTCCACACCCAGTACAAGAAAAGAGACCGAGTTGTTCTACAGAATAATGAAACTTATGCATAACTCTCTGGCGAAGACGGTGTAACCGTGTTGCTCGTGGGTTGTGACCAGAAGCATGCAACGTGAATGAGTAATTTTGACATGTATCCCATGTGCGATATCGACAACCATCTTGGCAAGTTTCCAGTGATTCAGAGGTATCAAAACAAGTACAAGTTGGACAATTGAATGTGCAGCTTCCGCAAGCAATGCAAGTGTCGCTATACGTTTTCCAAAAAGTAGACGAATATACTAATCCAATACGTCCCTTTACGGATAGAAGGTCTACTTTTTCTCGAATTTTAGATTCTGTATTGCGGCGAATCATAGGGTATATTTCATTATCTTGGTCAGGAGATTCCTCTAGAAGGGATTCAATCGCTTCAAACACTTTTTTCCCTTTCGAGGTAAGGACTTCGATCAAATAGAATTGATCTGTTTTGGCCATCATAATGTCGGCACCCTTTGAGTCCACAGGAGAATCTCCAACAGAAGTACAAAAACATGTGTTCATAGGGTCTTGGCATGCCCACCCAATGATAATTGTCGAATCCATTTTTTCAAGGATATAGGGATCTTCATGGGTGGAAGAATAAAACTCTCTCATATACGATATTGCATGTAAGTCACAGGGACGTACACCCAGAATAATTTGAGGTTCCTTTTGAAGTGATTCTTTTATAGTAGCTTTCCCATCTTTTTGGATATGATACTCAAACATCTTTTCCATCTGTGGAAAAATGAACTCTTTCGGAGATCGAAGTGGATTGAATCCTTCTAGCACTACTTTGTCGTTATCTTGCACCACCATGAATTCGTGTTCATTGGTTTCAGTTTTTACAGGAGCAATCAGAGTGGCCTGCTTCTGCAATTCCTGTAGAAAGGGTTTGAATTGATCAATTTTTAATCTCTTTCTCATGATTCCTCCTTAAACCAAGTCTTCGCCTAGATTGTAAGAAAGAAGCTTCTGTCTTTCATCATTTGTTTTACCGGGTTGGTAGCCAAATTCTTCTTCCATCAATCGGTTGAAATACTCATAAAAAACATGTAATGGGATGTTTCTTGGACATGCTCTTTCGCATTCTCCACAGCCGGTACAGTTTGGTGCTACATGGTGAAAACGTATCATGTGATACAAGATGGTGTTCTCGGTGGATGTATCGATGTCAAGAAGGTTTACGTTTTCTTTTGGTTTGTCAAATATACATTGATCAGAACAGAAACAGGCTGGACAAATGTTTCGACAAGCATTACAACGTATGCATCGCTGCAACTCTTGATGAATCATGTTTCGTAGTTCTTTGGGTGACATGGTATCCTGAGGTAAAGTTCTCCAATTACTACGGTAGTGTTTGATACGCTTTTTATACTCTTTTTCGAACCCAACAAAGTAATAACCATAATAAAATGGGAGATCGCAATTGCGTGTATCAGCACATTTTCTTAACCAATACTCTCTCTTATCAAATCGATGTTCTTTTCCATCAATATCTTTGCAAATGATCGTATAGTCATCTTCTTGATAGCTATCAATGGCTTTTTCAGTTTCTTTTTCAATTTTGGTAAGGTTGATCATCCCATCACAAGCAACTACAATTAAATTAATCATTTCTTCTGTAATCTGCTCATCCGCAAATGCTTGCATCACTGATTTTGCATCGCAAGGTTTACAGACAATATGAATTTTGCCCTTGAATGTGGGGGGTAAAATCTCTTTACGGTTGAAAGAATTGATATATTTCGCCAATGAAAGATCACAAAAAGAATCGAAAATGATATCTTGTAATTCTTCTTTTTGCGTAATGAAGGCAGGAATTCGGTGTCCAGGTAAAGACGCTTTTTTCCATGCTAAAACCAGGTCTCCTGGTTTCCACATTTCATGTAAAAGTTGTTTAACGTTTTTTTCTATTTGGACTTTCATTATTTCGCCCCCTCTTCGTCAAGATCAGATAAGAGCTTCATGCACTGTTCTACTTCTTTCATAGTATGTTTCACATCAGAAGGCTTATGCCACAATGCCTGAAATCGATCTTCTTCCAAACCAAAGGCCTTCAATGTATGTTTAGCAAGGAGAAAACGCCTTTCGGAAAGGACAGATCCCTCTCGATAGTGACAATCTCCAGGTTCACAGCCTAAAACAATCACCCCTTTTGCTCCTTCGTGTATAAGTTTTAGAGCTAAACTAGTATTAAATCGACCTGCACAAATGATTGGTACGACTTTCATCGAAGAGTACTTTTTTGTGAGTTCTTGGATGAGTTTTTTTCTTTTTTCTGCAAGACAGGGAAAAAGGTATACTAATTCTTTGTTAGCCATATTGCTCGAACCTCCTCTAAAGTAGATTTTGAGGGATCATTGTAGATCTGGATTGCTAGAGATCGACATGAACCTTCGCATATCCCACATCCCTGACATTTGGATTCATCAACAAATGCTACTACTCTGGTTCCCTTCGTGATGGGTTGTATTGCTTTTTTCGGACATACATCGACACAATACAGACAGCCCGTACATCGTACTTGATCGACTTTCGCAAAAAGTTGTTTACGTCGAAGGAGCATCGGTAAAAACGCAAGGAGGACGCAGATTCCTAAAAAAATGATCAATACTGACATTTGTTGTATAAAAGTTGGAACGGTTCCTTCGAATGCAACAGGCTCTTCGGGTAGAAATGGTATGGGAAATAATGCGGTCAATAGAATGAGGAAGCCCGTAATGAATAAAAGAAGAGAAAGAGGTGGTGTTATTTTTGGTCTGGCAATTCTCTTGAAATGAATAATGAGACCAATCAATATCAGTATGGGAAGTAAAAGGTGAAGTCCAAAATTCGCAGACAACAAATTCTGGTATTCTCTCCGTCCATAATCAAAAAAGTCTGCCCATTTCATGAGCATAGCTTCAAATTGCGGAGTGTAGGAAGATAAAAAACCAGTAAAAATGATCACTACCACGAAAAAAACAAGAACTAAACCACTGATCCAACCAAGATTTCTGGGTTTAGAAACTTTGTTGGTTGTCCACATGCGAATCAAGTGAAGAATGGCAAATAGAAGCATCCCCATAGCTGCAAATCGATGAAAAGTTCGTAAATACACCCCAAACGGTAGAGTGTTCGTGATATACACAAGGGAACCATATGCACCTGGGATTGGTGTATTATAAGCTCCGCCTATAGCTGGTACAAAGTTCATAAACAAAAATGTTCCCGATAAAATCTGAAATACAAGGAAGATGAATGTAATCCCTCCCAAGTAGTAAAAGGGATTGTTTAGATAGGATACTGCTTTTGACTGGATATCTCTCATTGTGCACCTTCTTCTTTGATGCTTTCTAGGTAAATATCATCTCCTTCAACATAAATCGTATAGACTGGCAATCCTCTTGGTGGAGGTCCTTCTGTAACTTCCCCAGTGGATGGATCAAAAGCACCACTGTGACAATTACACCATATTCTTTGGTCGGGTTCTTGTTCTTCGTCCCATCTCACAATACATCCAAGGTGGGGACATACTGCACTGTACGCATGATAGTCTCCATCAATATGTGTTATGATCCCATAAATATCTTGACGCACATATTGAGGTCCTGCAAAGGGAAGATCAAGCTTTACGCTAAAGGAATGTCCTGTCCCGTCTGGAATATCTTTTACAGATGCGATCTTAATAGGATCGAATTCGGCTGCAAACTCATATCCAAAAAACTTGAATGGTTCAGCATCTTGGTAGAAAAGTTGCAACATCGGGGAAGAAAACACAAACCCTGCTAATGCAATGCAGACAATCGTTGCAAAAAGTACTTTACCGCTTTTTGTCATATAAACCTCCATCAAAAAGGTCACCCTATAAAAAAGATATATGAGTACTACTAATTATACGGATTTTTTTCGAGAAATAATGACGAATTAGTAAAGAATTTCCTAATTTTCAGCTTAATCATGGTTCCATTGGCGCAAAAGTAACCCGTCCTACCCTAATTCTGCCCGTTGCAACCTTTACGATGACCACACTACTTCGAAAATCGGGGTAGGATGTGAGAATAATGTGCCCACCACAGGAGGGAGTTCCTGTATGTTTAAACGTTAACTTCCGTGGAAGCAGCGGAGATCCACTATAACCAAATTCTACAGATCCAGAGCAGATGTTACCCCATTCATCAACGTAAGAAGGAGTATATACTCCAAAGTAATATGGGTACCCGATATTTTTCGGAAAAGCTCTCTGTACAAACTTTCCAGGTATGTTAAGACCATTTTCTTCAGTTTCAAAGATATATGTGTTTTTTGTTGGATAAAACATGATGCGCAAATCTTGGTGAGTAGCTATTGATTTCATTCGTAACAACTGAAGATCTTCTACAAGAGTGCAAATGGAAGAATCCAGTTGTCTTTGTTGTAATACTTCTTTTGAAAGTGAAACAAAAGACCCACTTAAAATTATGATCATAGCCATCCAAAAAAAGATTTCAAAAAGAATGTGTGTGTGAAACCGATGGATTCTTTTGGTTTTCATTTAAAAGAACAGCCCTATAACAAAACCGAAGGAAAGAAAAGGTATAAAGGGAATCTTGTACAAACGAAGATTCCTTTGTTTTTTTTCAGGGATCAAGAAGATGAAAAGAAAGAGAACCAAGAAACAACCTAAGAAAAATGCTAAGAAATACGATACCCATATGATGGAAATCGGAAATAAACATGAAACAAGCGTAAAGTAGATAAGATCACCTTCTCCCAAACCCTTCTTCTCTGTAAACAAATAGGGTATATACAATAGCAGAAATCCAAATCCTGCTCTAGATATGACATTTACTATAGCAGTAAACCAGGGTATGCTGGAAATATTCGAACACACTGAAAAGAAAAAATGCCTCAAAAGACTCTTCGCAAAACCTTCAAAAATATTTGCACCGGTGTGCATGACTAAGAGATTTTTAAGATCGGAGTGTAATACAAAACACAGACCCGGATTGTCCCATAGAGATGGTACAAGGAGCATCAGTAAAACAAATCCAGCCAATCCCCAAAACCATTTCTCCGGAACACTTTGGAATCGCATATCTTCAACAGAGAATAGAAGAAGTATTGCCAACATGAACAGCTTACCCATAGTAATAAATCTTCACTATTTCTTTGTTAAGAATGTTTCCGTTGGTCTCTTCTTCTGTTGAAATAGTATATTTCATGGTTAAAAAGTAGGAAGAGATGTATTGGTGAGATAAAACGTAGCATTTTCGGTAGGCATTCACATATAAAGGAACCCGCAATAAAGGATGGGTAAGAATTCCTTTTTCTTCAGATTTTAAGAGAAAAACAGACATTTGCACAATACACTTTGTTGATGTCTCATCAATAAAAGAAAAAACAATGGCCATATCTTCGGGATAAAGCGGGTTACTTCTTACGTAAATCTTTGGTTCTTCTGAAATCCTATTTTTCATTATTTCGCGACCCTGGTTTGCATAAAGATCCATTAAAATCTTCTCACCAACCTCTTTACCTTGGTCTAATTTCACCTGATTTGTAGTAGCATGGAGCATGTGCTGGTTTCGAATAGTTTGATGCATAAAGTAAATGGCTACTACTAAGAGCAAAGTAATGATAAAAAAAGAGATTGGGAGAATGAAAGCATTTTTTTTGTTTTTCGATTGCGATGATATTGATCTCATTGTACTCAAGAAGGTAGTTGAAAGCACAATAGCTTATTGTACTTTCTGCCAAGAATATCTTCAATGCAGATTTGGATTTGTCCATATTGATCATCATAACACCTGGTCACTTTGAATCTCTTCACAACCTTTTGTGTCAGATTCTGAAATGTACTGTAATTGATATCTCTACCAACTTCATTTCCTTTGGAATAGTATCTGACAAGCCTTTGGTCTGTTGTTTTAAAGAATAAAGCCTGTTCTGTAATTCCTTCTTTAGGTCTGATTGCATCTGGATCATAATGAAACTGTCCCCAATGAGTTTCAATATCTTCTAGCAAAAATAATACATCCAACCGGACAGAGTTTTCTTTTGTTTGTTGGTAGTAAAGATGAGAAGAATGTTGAATCCATGCTGCAATTGGAAAAAGAATCATACAGCATATCGCAACACTTACAAGTGTTTCAATTGTACTGAAAGAGGCCAACTTCTTTGATATTAATTTCATGTGGGTGTTTCCTTGATAAACGTAGAAACAGCATAATGAGACGTGTTTGTAGTATCAAAAACGATTACGTGGTAAAGGGCATATTCGGTTTGATAGTACTCTGCAGTTGATTTTGATATGATGAGACTGTAGGGCAATTGTGTAATTTCGGTAGGTAAAGAAATCTGTAGGAAAGAATTTGCACTATTTAAAGGTATAGGAATAGTACTCACTGGATCATGAGTTAGGTACAAGTACTGAAGGGGTGTGGGATGAAAAGTCTCTTCTTGAATCCAACTGGTAGTAGAATTGTGAAGTAAAGTTGTTATACAATGGGATGTTTCACTTAGTTTTTGTTGAATGTGTATAGTCGTTTTCTGTGATACAGAATAGATCATCCATTTTTGAAATCCTGTCACAAAAATAAGAACACAGAATACGGAAACCAGGGTTTCAAAATAAGAAAACCCTGGTTTTTTGTTTACGGAAACAATGTTCACTAGCGTACACTGTTATGGTAATAAATGATTACTATGAAATCGCAATGGATACAGAACAGTTAGAATCATAGATATCGTCGAATTCTTCTGTTGTTGTAATAGTAACAGTATCATCCGACAATACTGCTGTCACTTCCGTTATTTCGGATTCCTTGTTTGGGCCAATAGACCACAAGATATAATCTTGGTCACCAGTAAATAAAAGGTACTTATAAGTATTTTCAGCACTGGCCTGGTTAAAAATATCAGCAGGGATAGTAACTCCAAGATAATTGATTCCACCAGGTAGTCCTGCAACAGTGTAGTTGTCAGATTTGTTTACAGCATCTAAGGATGTGTCAGTTCCTAACAGATCTTCCAATGAAGCAGGGTAACGACCCCAATCTGTATAAAAACATTTAATTGCTGTGGAGATAGTGGATAAATCCATCTTTGCTCTAGCGGATTTGCTTCTATTCAGGTACCCGGCAATTTGCGGTACTGCAACACCAGCAATGATAACAATAATACCAATAGTGATTAACAATTCTACTAAAGTAAAGGCTTTTTTTCGATCATGATTCTTTTTCATGATTCCTCCTAATTTGAATAGATTCCAATAGAATAAATGGTTGTGATGAGAGGGTAAAAGGAGAGTTCATGAAAAAAATGAAATACGAAGAAAGAGGCTTGCAGTTGCAAGATTTGAGAAGAGAGATTGTTTAGATACTGCACCAATAAAAAAAGGCTGGCGGCTTCCTACTCTCCCAGTCAGTTTCCCAACAAGTACCATCGGCCTCGAT
>JAXGOZ010000012.1:0-48576 GCA_040767255.1 Caldisericia bacterium | reverse complement strand
CTTCTCCGGGTCGAAAACGATTGTTTCGGGATGTATCTTCCATCAATTTCGATTTAGCTATGGTTTCAATCATCGGAAAAGCCCAGTGATTGGTTGGCACATCAACATAGGTAGAAGTGGTAGGTCGTAGACCATCAAAATTGAAAATCTTGCAGGCAATAATGGCCATTTCTTGGCGTAAAATGGGCTTTTCTGGTTTAAATGTGCCGTCTGGATACCCTGACACAATCCCCATAGAAGCCATATATTGAATAGCTTCATAGGCCCAATGAGAAGGAGGTACATCAACAAAATCCTGCTTCGCATTCGCTTTAGGCAGAATTGAAAAAGGCACAGCAATCAAAGAAAAAACAACTAAAACAATGAATAACCTTTTCATTGTAAACCTCCGTAAAACTATAAGACTAAAAAAATTTTTTAGTCTTTTACATCATATGATCTGGTATGTAAAATGCAATGAACAAAATATAACACTGCTAACAAACATTTCGATTTTCAATCAACTAATAATTACTTAACCGTAATATGTGAACAACATCGTTTTGGTTCAAAACTTTCAATACACCCAAAGGGTATGGAATGCTGTCATTTTTGGCAATTTTCTCAATATCACTCGAACAAATACCTAAATCGGAAAGCGAAGTTGTTAAATGCAATGTATTGTGAATCCAATCCATAAAATGGAATATTCCTTCCGGTGCAACTTTTTCGGCTGGTCCAGTCAATTGGAAAATATTTTTTCCAAATTGAGAAAATGCAGGGATGTCGTTCGAATAGCAATAGCGCATCCATGCTGGTTGTACCACTGCCAATGTTTGACCGTGAGGTATACCGTACATTGCAGAAATAGCATGTCCAATGCGATGAGAAGAAAAATCGCCATGCTCTCGACCACACGCAGTAAAACCATTTAATGCCCAAGTAGCAGCCCATGCAAATTCAGACCTGGCACTCAAATCATCTGGATTCGCTTTCAAAAGAGGAACCGTGTGCATAACGGTTTGAATAATCCCTTCTGAGACAGTATCCATAAAATAGGTAGAATATCCTGCAAAATAGAACTCAAAAACATGAGATATGATATCCATTGCCGTATAACTCAGTTGATTCGAAGGTATGGTGGATTGAAAAGAAGGATCAATCCAAGTGGCGCGTGGATAAAGCAATTCACTTTTAATGGATCTTTTTTCTTGCGTTTGATCGTTTGTTAACACTGCCGTACCATTCATTTCAGAAGCAGTACCTGATATTGTAAGAATGGTATAGATAGGTACAGCGTTTTTTATCTTTTTCAATTGAAGATAGTAATCCCAATATATCTCCTTCGTAGAAGAATCCGGCTGAAACTGCTTTTCTTTGTATCAATAACACTTCCCCACGAGCTACAATAGCATCGATGTTTCTGTTCGTGCAATCTGAATTGCATTGTGGACATCGTTTAATATTGGATTAGACTGAATATTGTCGTACACAATCCAGCTGATATCAGATTCTTTCAAAATTTGTTCAACGTTTTCAAATAGTCCATTTTGATACACACTTTTTTTACCTGTTAAAATCAATACTTTTCGAGCTTTTTCTGCGACCATTGGACCAAAGCGATCTAAAATGTTTTCACCAAAAAAAACTTTTGTTGGATTGCAATATGTAAAACGTTTCATCGAAGCACCTCTGTTTTACTATTTTGATTACATACTCTTAGTATAATGGAAACCTTCTACAAAACGAAGAAAATTGAATTTTCCTTGCAAATCTTCCTGTTTGTACAGATCTTTGTATAGTTAGTAGGCTTCAGGAAGTTCTTCTTTTGCTTTTTTCCAATATTCATCGAGTTGTTTTGCATTTAACATAGAAGGATCTACACCATCTTGTTGTATACACCTTTGTACATATCGGAATCGAATCTCGAATTTCCTTCTTCCTCTTTGTAAAGATTTGTAAGGATCTACCCCATAATAACGTGCAAAATTTAGTGCAGCAAATAGAAGATCCCCCAGTTCTTGTTCTACTTTTCTACTATGGTCAGACTGGATAGCCTCGGTAATTTCCTTGCATTCCTCAACCATTTTTTCAACTATATCTTCTGCACAATCCCAGTCAAAACCATAATGCGATGCTTCGTGAGATATGCTACGCACTTCTTCAAATATGTCAGTAGAACTCTCTTTTTTTAGTACCGTTTCAGCTTTTTCAGTTTGTTTTATGGTAGTCCATTGATCGATCACTTGATTTGGATTTAACGTATTGACAGAAGAAAAAACATGAGGGTGTCGATATATCAATTTTTTAATCATACTCTGCAACGAATCATAAATAGTAAATTCACCGTTGTTTTCTTCAATTTGTGCATGAATCAATGGCTGGATAAGAAGATCTCCCAATTCTTCTTGCAATTCTTGGTTTTTACCGCTACGTATAGCTTCAACAACCTCAAAGGCTTCGTCTAACAATGATGGTATCAATGATTTATGGGTTTGCTTGTGATCCCATGGGCATTTTTGACGAAGAACTTCAATCAATTTTTTTGCAGAAAAAAAGGTTTGGTCTTCTTGATGAAGTAAAACTGGAATCCATTCTTCAGCGGAATAAATAAATACTTCCTGTTCTTTCGTTTCGATCGTACCTGGCCGTAGCGATCTGACTTGTTGAATGGATTTTTTTGCAGTTTCACCCTGCATAATCAAATAACAGGCTGCCATAGTGCCTGCACGTCCAAATCCACCCATGCAATGCATATAAGTAGGTATATTGCATAAACGATAAAAAGCTAAATGCCGAACTAATGTACGGAATTGAAGAGTAGAGGGAACTGAAAAATCTGGAATTGGCACATGTATTGTTTCAATAATAGAAGGATCAATCTTGCCCACATTGTAAGGAGTTTCGGTTAGGTTTATTAGAACACGTATTGGTTCTAAGGAGGGAATCTCATGACCAGTAAAATTTGGCCACGGTCCAATCATCAGTCTATTCTTTTCGATCCAGGTTCCGTCTAAAAACATTCCATAACCTTCCTAATAACAGTATTAAATTCATCTGTTTTCTTTTGTACTGTAAAATATCCCTCATAAAAATGGATCCGCTGTCCAAATGTTTGACAAAGACAACTTAAATTACGAGCATTAACAGAAAACCTGTTTGAATTCTCTTCAAAATAGAAAAAGATGAGATTTCTTTCCAATGTAACGTTTTTCATTCCTTTTTCAAAACAAACAAGGCGAAGTTTTAGATTTTCATACAGCTCTTCCATAGGAGGTGGTGGATGTCCGAACTGGTCGGCGTAATCTTTTATGAGAAGATCGATGTCATTTTGTGTTTTTGCTTGGGTTAATTCTCGATACATTGACAATCTTTCCCCTTCGTCGCGAATCAAATCACTTGGGATATACCCGGTGATAGGAAATTCAGGAAGCTGTTCCAGATCATCCTTTGCCTTCTGGGTTTTTCCTTTTTGCTGATCAATGGCTTCTTTTAAGAACTGTACATACATGTGGTACCCAACCGAGTGGAGATGTCCTGATTGAGAAGTGCCCAAAAAGGTTCCTGCACCACGTATTTCCAAGTCTCGCATTGCAATCTTTAACCCAGAACCCAACTCAATAAAATTCTGCATTGCTTGTAGCCTGGAAATTGACTTGTGGGAAAGTGCTTTTTGTCCTGGATAGAAGAAATATGCATATGCTCTCCTACTAGAACGTCCTACTCTTCCTCTGAGTTGATACATTTGAGCTAGTCCTAGCGCATCAGCATGATCGACAATCAGAGTATTCACGGTTGGAATATCAATGCCAGATTCTATAATAGTTGTGCACAACAATAGATCCAGCTCTCCTTGAAGGAATTGGGTAATGACGTTGTCAATCTGTTCCCCACTCATTTTCCCATGGCCAACACCGATTCGCAAAGTAGGCATTTTCTTATGCAGAGAATCTTTCACTTCCATAATGTCTTGAATTCGGTTATGAACATAGTAAATTTGCCCACCTCGAGAAAGTTCGAATTGAATTGCGTTCATGACAACTTCTGGATCATCTGGCATAACATACGTTTTTACTGGTTTTCGTCCTTCCGGTGAAGTATCAATCTTTGAAATTGACCTTACTCCACTAAGTGCCATTGAAAGAGTTCTTGGGATAGGGGTAGCTGTTAAAGTTAGAACATCAATATTCTCGCGCATTGTTCGGATCATTTCTTTGTGTCGAACACCAAATTTATGTTCTTCATCAATGATAAGAAGTCCTAATTTATGAAATTGAACGTCTTTGGACAACAACCGATGTGTTCCAATGATAACATCTAGTTTTCCTTCTTCTAGGTCAAGCAAATTTTGTTTGCATTGTTTTGGAGGCAACAATCTAGATACCTGTCCAATATGGATTGGAAAAGGTGCATATCGTTCTTTAAAGGTTTCATAGTGCTGGTTAGCAAGTATTGTAGTAGGAACAAGAAGGGCCACTTGATATCCTTCCAAAACAGCTTTAAATGCGGCTCGTATTGCTACTTCTGTTTTGCCATATCCAACATCGCCCGTTACAATCCGATCCATAATGGAGTTTGACTCCATATCGTGTTTGACTTCTTCAATAGTACGTATTTGATCTGGGGTTTCTTCGTACGGAAATATACTCTCCATTTCTGTTTGCCAGGGAGTATCCTTCCCAAATGAGGTTCCTTTAGAGGCTTCTTTTTTTGCATATAAATCAACCAATTCAGCTGCTATCAGTTCAATACCTTTTTTTGCTTTTTGCTTTGTTTTTTGCCACTCTTTTGTACCCAGTGAGCTCAGAGGAATATGCTGAATATCACCCACATATTTATTTACCATATGAATTCTTTCAGGTGGTATATATAGCTCATCCCCATTTTTGTATTCCATCAACAAGAATTCTTTTGGTTTTTTTTCTGGTCCATCAAGGACGCTTAGGCCCTTATAAATACCGATTCCATAAGCATAATGCACAAGTAGGTCTCCGATTTTCAAGTCTTCAATCGACTTGATGGGAACACCTTCTCGGAATTTCTTGTAGTGCTTGTGCGGTTGTTTCCAACCAAAGATTTCTCTGTCTGTTAAGAAGGCCAACTTGCGAGATGGAAGGTAGAACCCCTTGTCCATATACATATCTACAATTTGGAGAGAATGACTAAGGCTGGTAAAGCCATAACTTTCAAATATCTCCAAAGCTCTTTTTGGTTGTTTTGTAGCAACAAAGACACTCCCTTTTTTTTGGAAATATTGGTTCAACACCAATTTAAAGTCACCCAAAATAGGGGCATTTACTTCTTCAGATGGAAATGAGAATGCATTCTTTTTCTCTAGTGTGGCTGGTTCTGGATTCATCTCAATTTGAATGGGATGATTCCATATCTTTTTTTCAATATGTTGATAGTTTTGATCCAGTGGAATCGAAACAACTTCTTTTTTTTCTAGCTCTAAAACATGAACTTCTTTGGCTTCATGAAAAATAGCGTTCAATGTTTTCTTGATTTGGTTACTGTGAATAAAAACTGTGCAGGTATTCTTTGGAAGATGGTCCATGATGGTGAACTCTTGGTTTCTTGCTACAGGAAAATAGTAGGAGTGATTCAGAATACCGTTGCTACCGGAAAGAGTTTCGATATCTTTTTCTATTTCCACACTGGTAGCATTTTTGTTGGCCTTTATAGCACTCTGTATAAAACTTAGAACTTTTGTTTTTTCTTCTTTTGAACAAATGAAATGGTGGACAGGTATAAGGAAAACAAGATCAGTTTTTTCAATACTCAACTGCGTCGTGGAATCAAAAAAACGAATACTCTCTACTTGATCATCAAACAATTCAATTCGAATTGGAGAATCATGAGCAGAAGAAAAGACATCTAGGATTCCTCCTTTTCTTCTAAACTCTCCTACATGTTCCACTACTGATGCAGGATGGTATCCACTGTTTACTAATTGTGTGGAAATTGTATCAATTGAAAGATGATCTCCAATGTTGATCGGGATGACAGCATCATTGAGACTATTTGGTCCAATTGTTGGCGTACATAACGCCTGAGGTGTAGTTACTATGATTCGTGAGTGGTGGAGTAGATCGAACAAAACACTGATTTGTTCAGCAGTTATCTCGGTAGGGCTTGGGATTTTTTCATACGGTGCTGCCCCAGAGTCAGGGTAGCGACTTACCGGTGAAGGGAGATAGCTGGATGGAAACTGCTTTAAGAAAGTGTGGATTTTATGCATTTCAAGCTCAGTTGGAGCTACTATTAAAAGATTAGAGAACGATTTCATGATTTGCAATAAAAGTAGGTATCCTGAAGATCCAACAATATTATTAATCTCCAGCGATAGAGATGGAGATTGTAAAAATGATTTTTTTAAATAGGGTAAATCAGAAAAATAGTCCGATATGTCCTGAAATGTTTTTTCTCGAATAGGATTTTCTTTTTTCATGCAGAGTAAAATTATACCATCAGTTTCAATTCTTTTTTTGGTTGTATTTATTGGCTGCTTTAAGAAATCCGTAATCAACAACATCCAGTACTGCAAACATTGCGGTTTCTAAAGCTTGTTGTACTATTTTTTGTTCGTTCTTTGAAAAATCGCTTAATACGTATTCAACCACTTGATCTTTGTCAAAAGGACGGTCAATACCAATTTTTACTCGGATAAAAGTAGAATCTTGGAGACTGTTCGTAATAGACCGTATGCCGTTGTGACCACCTGTTCCTCCACCAGTTTTACCCGAACATCTCCAAGTGGTAAATCCAAATCATCTTGAACGACTATCAAGTGTTCCTGGTCAATATCATATTTGCTACAAAAACTTTTAACACTGATCCCAGATTCATTCATGAAAACCATTGGTTTACATATAAAGAAATCTTCTCCCGATATTCGCTTCAATTGTCCAAAATTGGTGTAGCAATCGAGATTTCGAAGAGAACTACGAAAATCTTGCACCATTTTGTCAATCACCATATAGCCGACATTATGCCTGTTCATTAAATACTTTGTGCCAGGATTGCCTAATCCAAAAACTGCAAACATCCGAACTCCTTATTTTATTACGATACAATTACTCTATAATCATATAATGATAAACTGTATTGCAAAGAAGGTGAATGTATGAAAAAATTTCTCGTATGGGTTCTGATTGTTCTGTTATTACCTCTTTCCTATGTTTCCTATAGACTTTTGGAAAGACATACGATTCGGTTTCAATTTTTCACCAATACTTTGCCTAATCAAATTGTACCAGACAATGAAATAGAATTATCTCGAACTCAAGCTTTACAACCTTTAGCAAAGCCTGTGATTCTTTTTATTTCCAACCATTCTTTCGTAACTCCAGAAAATTCCTTCTTCTTTGAAGAAAAATCCCAGGAAAATGGTTCACTTGGTTACTACCCCGTATACCCAGTATTGGATCCAGATATTTCTCTAGTTAATTTTCTCAGCGGAGTTTCTCCTCATCGCGGGGGATACCTTTCAAAGCCACTTCTGGATACGCTGGACAGTCTTCTGTTATCTGCAAAGGACTCTGGCTTAAAAACAGCGTATTTTGGTAACCATATTCCCTACAACCCAGAAGAAATTGAAACAGAAGCTGAAATAGAAGAAACCTATTCAGAACCTTATGAACAAAAAGAACTGAAAATTCCTGCCTCCTATGTTGAACCCATACAAAGTGTTGCAGATATTCAGCGTTGGCTGGAAGAATTTCAAGAAAAACTTTTCGAATTCGATTTGCTGATCTTCAATATCCCTTCTATCAACAACCCAGCAAATGAAGATGTCCAAAATGATTATATCGAATCCGTAAATCAAGTCATGGAAAACATTTATCAGACTTTTCAAGACGAGAGCCAATACTTTTATACATCACCCTTATCATTTGCTTCGCACAATCA
The DNA here is from genome assembly GCA_040767255.1 of Caldisericia bacterium. Lineage (GTDB taxonomy): Bacteria > Caldisericota > Caldisericia > UBA6126 > UBA6126 > JAGLCW01. Next base: position 40,686 of record JAXGOZ010000012.1, on the reverse strand, counting down.
ACTCATGCTTTCCCCAAATCCTTCTTTTGAAGTACCGGTATATTGTTTTGGAAAATCGTTACAAAAAACCCAAAAGCCGTTTCATACACAACTTGAAAATATCTCCTCAACCTTGTGCTTTTCTTTGGGTATTTCTCCTCCCCAAGAGAACATTACACCACCACTTTTGGCTATTTATCAACTGCCCGAAGATGAAATTGTGAATCGATACAGTTCTTTTTTAAACGGTCAAATGATGAGCTATATGAAGGTTCTGCTCTCTTATGGAATCAACGAAGAAACCGTGAGTGGGTACATATTGCATGTGAACAATTCGATTCATGAAACTCCAATACAGGGTTTGGGAGAGCTTCAGACAAGGATCGATCTGCTTCAAAATGAATTCTATGCATTCATCCATACGCAGAACGACAAAACTCGAAAACAAGAATTGATCTTCTTTATTTTAATGATTGCCATTGCTGGAATTCTTTGGTTAAGTTTCTTGATGTGGAACTGGCGAGGATATTTATATGGTTTTATTTTTATAGCAGTTTACTATTCCCTCAACACTTTTGTTTTTCAGAATTCCTATATCTTCCCCCCGTTGCATTCAATTACCTTTGGTTGGGTATGTCTGACATATGGCATCCCGCTTCTTCTGACTAGCATTGTTTGTAGTATCCTTGCTACAGTTTTTGGTGGTTACTTTTTTGATATTGATCTCTCCAGCATACTACAAGATTTAAATGGACTCATTGGAACATTTGGAGTATTTCTGATTATTCATAGCGGTGTTATTGGAATAATGCACGGTTATACTTTTACTGGCACTTTGGATTCTTTCCCAACTCAACAACTTTTCTTGCAAAATGAGGCACTTCTCTTTATGTTACCTGCATCTTTATTACTTATGTTTGGAATCGCCCTTTTACTACACTGGCTATTAGCAAAAAACCAAAGAAAGAAAGATGCCAATGAAAAAACTGCATAACATTCAATCAAGATGGCTTGCCATTGTTTTATCTTTGATTATTTCCCTTTCAGTGATTCCATCTATCACACATGCAGAAAGTCTTCAAATGAAAGTAGAATGTAAACCGAGCTCTGTTGCAATACAAGGTGGGTTCGTTTCTATCTTTGTTACAACCAACGAGAATACAATTCTACATATACAGGCATCTATTGGAGATAGATTGTTTTCTCTTTTCACAAATATTCCTTTGGAAAAATCCCTCGAAAAAGAAATACGACTTCCAATCGTATATCCTTTGGACAGAAATTTCACCCTTCATGTTCGAGCAGATAATATTCAAAAGGAATCCTCACTTCAAGAAAACATCAATTTCACCGTTACAGAATCGAAAAAGGGAATCTATTCGTTAGAAGGAAGAATCATCAATGGTAGTTATGTACATAAAACTGGATTAGAAGGTGCTTTTATTGAAGTTGTTTCTGGGGAAACTTACACCTATACAGAAACTGATGATGATGGTTATTTCACCCTTAATCACTTGTTGGAAGGTCCCTACAAAATCCAGGTGTCACATTCTTGCACAAAAGCTACACAAGAGTTCATAACTGAAGTGAATTCTAACACTGAGTTTGCTTATATCACACTTTACCCTCACAAAATACCCGATTTTGATTTTTGGATGAATAAATCGGTCTACTCAGATTACGAAAAAGGAGAAACAGCAACCATCTACATTCGTTCTAGGCTAAACATGATCGTAGACTTATATATACAAACAAAAACCGAAAAAGTCCCTGTACTTCTCAATTTTCACGTAAAAGCAAATGCATTAAGTCGTTTCTACTGGACTGTACCTGAATCATTACCTCTTGGTCCATTAACATTTTCGCTAGAACCCTCTGAATCAGAATATTGTGGCACAGCGAAATACACGATTCAGATTACTAATTCAATACAAAAAGGTTCTCTCCAGGGAAAAGTGGTTGTAGATGGAAAACCTATACAAGGTGCAAAGGTCTCTTTCCCTTACGAGTTTTTACCTCATACATTCACAGACGAATATGGTATTTTTGTTTTACAAAATATCCCTGGTGGTAATTATCACCTACGTTGCACAATGGAAGGTTTTGAAGAATACAATCAACCGTATACAGATATTATCCGAGGTCAAAACAATGGCCCCATTACCATTGATCTAGAACCGCAATCCCCCTCTCAAATCATTTTTTCACCATCTCGACTCGATTTCACGACTCACGAACGCCGAGAAAGACAAATCCCCATCCTCTGCCATCTCTCACAAGGATATATCCAGAATATTCAACTACAAAAAAAACAAGGGCCCGTAGGAATCAACATTACACCAAATACAATCCCGCAACTCCTTCAAGAATCCCAGATATTGGTTTTTACGATCGAAAATACCGTTCCCCCCGGTGAATACGAAATTCAATATGATGTAGTCATCGACAATAAAGTACTCCAAGAATTACGAGGAACAGTGTCTGTACGAAGCTTATCCAATGGCACTTTTGACGGCTTTATCTCTCCACCAGGCAATAGCATCCCGCAAGGTGGAACGGCAGAGTATGTATTCACTGCTGAGCGGTTTACCAATTTCAGAGAAAATCTCTCCCTTCGATTTAAAAATCTTCCTTCATATACGCAAGTTATCATGGATACCGAACAAGAATATATTCCTCCCTGCTCTATCCCTTTTGCTATTGACAGTTCCCTATCAACAGAAGTCAAAACTCATGAAATTGAAGTTGAGGTGTTTTCCAAGACACAAAAAAATGTGTATCGATTCCCGTTGACAATTTTTCCACGAAAAGGGCAACTTCAAACTTGTCCAGAAGAAGGATGGGACCCAATTTTAATTGCAGGAGAAACAGCTGGCCTTAGTATAAGTTGTTTTTCTCCAAATGGTCATTCTGAAAATGTACGTGTAAACAAAGATTATGGACCGGATTGGATTTCAATCCCCAATCGAGACATTGGGACTGTTACACAAAATCCAATCAGCACACAAATTCAATTTTCTCCACCTTCCGATATTTTAGTAGGAGGGTATCCTTATTCCATTAGTTTTACTTATGGTGAAAACAACGAAGAATTCAAGAAATTTACAGGTCAGATTCATGTTCTTCCGCACGATCCAAATGCTCCGGTGAATGCAAGGGGGAAATACATTCAAGAGGAACGAAACATCATTGTAACCTGGAATCCACCAACAGATAAACAAGATCAGATTATTGGGTACAATATTTATAGAAGCTTGCATTATCCTGCTCTAGCAAGCGCTGCTCCATACAATTCCACTCTTTTAAAAGATACGGAGTTTCTGGATACAGATTTCCTTCATGGGCAGCAATACTGGTACATTGTAAAAGCGGTATATCAGGATGGCAGTTTAAGTCCTGCTTCCAATACTGTACAAATCAATATCCCCCCTGAGAAAAAAGGAATTGTAATTGTTGCGCTGGATAAGCCAGCAGGTTCTTCTTACTATACCAACAATCCTCTCTCTATTCATTTTCAATCTTCTCTGTCGGGTAGAGTCTCCATCGTTTGCAGCTCTGGGTTTATTGATATCACCCTTTTGGAAACTTTTGTCACGGAAGGTACACGATATCACTGGAGCCCCATCCTACCCAGTCTACCTGAATCTAAAAGCATGTGCACGGTATATTTTGAAAGCGAAGGTGGATATACCCATACTCAGAAGTTTTCCTTCTTTGCAACCGAATCAAAACAAGGTGCAGCAAGCTTGTTCGGAACTTTGAAACAACAAAGTACAAATCAGCCCATCCATGGAGCTTCTGTACAGATCATCCAAGGACCTAGCTATTCAACTGCTACAACAGATGCAGATGGAGTTTTTGTTTTAAAGCACTTATCGCCAGGATCTTACCAGTTTTCAATTTTGCACAATGGAGAAATCTTTGCGCCCTACTCCTGTGATATAGAAAATGGTGAAAACAGATTGGATCCAATTGAGATCGATCCTATACAGCAGTCAAAATGGATTGCGTGGAGCGGAGAAATTGATAGAAACCTTCTTCCTTTGTGGATATATGCTGAAAAAAAAGACAGGGTTTCTTTAATATGGGAAAAAGACAATATACAGCGAGTGCTTTATCGACATATCGAACTGGAACCTAAACAAACCACTTATATGCATCTTCCCATCGCAGACGACTTACCAGTGGGCGATATGTTTTTGTCGATTATCAGCGAGAGCAGCACAAATCAATCCAAAATTGCTGTTACCTTACCTTCTCCTGCAAATCATGTATATGGGTACATTAAAAACGTAAATGGTATACCCATCACCAATGCGCAAGTAAATGACTACTCCGTTAATGAATGGGGGTATTTCAGCATTCTCCAGTCCGGTCAAGATATTATTTCACTGGATGTTCAAGCCCCATTTTATCAATCACGAACAATATCCATATCTGAATTTGATTCCAATACCTCGATTTTATTAGATTCCTTAACTGGTTACATCGAATACGCACAAAAAGAACTCTTTATTTGTAAGGATTTCAATACACTCCAATTTCAGTGGATATCACGGAAGGGCTGGACGGATATTATAGATTTCCACATTGTCCAAGAAAACGAAGAAGACACGAAAATATTAGCAGCTTTGCCTCCTTTTCAATGTTATCCAGAAATGAAATATGAATTTCATTTTATGAATCTATTGCGTGAACAATTGGAGGAAGGATCTGTTTTTTTAACTTGGGCTTACACTTCATCTGAAACAAACGAAGAAATTCTTGTTAAAATCCCCATAAAAAAAGGATTACCAGATAAACTATTCTTTTCAACTCGCCCTACAATTCCCATTTTCTCTGATACCAATTCCATAGATCTTATCCTGGATATCTATTCTTATGCAAGCAGGCCCGATACATTCCTTTTGCAAAGTGTCCTACCTTCTGAGTATGATTCTTTCATCCATCCATCTGAGCTGATCCCGGGTAATGAATGTTCTCTGGAGATACGTCAGAAAGATGCTTCTGCTCCTCATGAAATCATCCTAGGATCAATTGAAGTTACCTCGAAAAATAATAAAAATATTGTAGAAGTGTTTCCTTTCCATTTTCAAACCCAGCCTTCAACTTCACCAACATTCCTGGAACCATACTGGAATCAGACGATGTATAGCGGTAGCAAGGTCACACATACCTTTTATCTTTCTCAAACCCCTGAACAGATTGAAATCCTAAAAATTCCTGCTTTCATGACGTATCAGATATGGGATAACACAGTTAAAATCATCATAGAGTCTACTCCAGAAGGTATTAATCAAGTGCAGATCCCCATTCTACTGAACCAAACAATTGAAACCAATCTAGATATCCACATTGAAGGACTTCCTATGCCAGACCATTGGAATGCTCCTGTTTTAAAAGCTTCCAATGATGACAAGGGTATACTTTTACAGATTGACAATTTGCTTGATGATACATTCTATCGTGTCAATAAGTATCAAAATGGTCACAAAATCGAATGGCAAACAGGCTTCAAGCAAGATAAAACCTACTTAGACACAAACGTACAAGCCAACCAAACCTACACATACCAGGTCTTTGCAACCAATTTTCAACTGGAATCCGGATGGTCCAATGAGATTGTACAGCCATATATTCACCTATATATTCATCTGAAACTAGAAGAGATAACGTATACAAATAAAAGTTCTATTCTTTTGACGGGCACAGCTACACCAGAGACAACCCTTACGCTGAATAAGAAAAACCTTCCAATGGATATATATGGTCGTTTTTCTTTTAATGCTCCTTTGGAAGAAGGAAAGAATAGTTTTCTTTTCACTATTGAAGATGCATTTGAAAATACTCTCTCCAAAGAGATTACTGTTATTCGTGACAGTGTACCACCACAGATTGAGTTTGTTTCTCCAAAAGCATTTCCATATTACACCAAATCAGAACAATTAAACCTTCAGTTAAAGACAGAATCTCAATCAGTTGTCACCGTTAATGGCGTTGAATTCAAAGAAAAAACACCCGGAACCTATAGTGGGTTGATTTCTCTTGCAAAAGGTAGCAATGAGCTCAGAATTATTGCTACCGATAAAGCATCTAATCAAGTAATAATCAATGTTCAGTGCATTCGATATGAAAAAGGTTTTTTTATTCAGCTCCGTATAGGCTCTTCAACTGCCACTATTAATGGGGAGAAGAATACTTTGGATGTGCCTCCTCAAATTCTTCAAGGAAGAACTGTAGTGCCTCTTCGTTTCATTTCGGAAGCTTTTGGAGCTACAGTAGAATGGATTGCTGAAACCAAAGAGATTACAATTCGGTTATATATGTGACACAATTTATCAATTGCATACAGATTTGCATACAGAAAGAGGTGTTTTGCTATGGTTGGTAAGAAAATTGATGGTAGATGGTATCTTCGACTCCAAAAAGGAGAAGAGGTTGTTTCATCGTTACAAGATTTCTGCAAACAAAATCAAATTCAATTAGGAACATTTACAGGAATTGGTGCATGCACTCCGGTAACAATTGGTATTTTTCTCCCTCAAGATAAAAAATATGTTAGTAAAACTCTAACAGAAGACATGGAAATGACATCTTTGCTAGGCAATGTAACGACCATGAACAATGAGATCTACATCCATGCTCATGCTACTTTCGCAGGAGAATCTCTTCACTCTTATGGTGGTCATTTAAGCAGTGCTACAGTAAGTGTTACTGCTGAAATCGTAATTGAACCTTCTGAAGGATTAGTTGATCGAGAAAGAGACGAGAATATTGGAATTAATGTATGGAATCTTCTTTAATAAAAGATATCCAAGGTTTTGTTTTTGATATTGATGGTACCTTGCTCAATACTCTCCCGGAAATTGCTGAATCGGTCAATTCTGTTCGTGTTAAATACAACCTACAACCTCATCCCGTAGAAGACTATCGCAATTTTGTAGGTGCCGGAGTAGAAACACTTGTACAAAGAGCATTCCAAATCTCAAGTTCTCATCCCGATTTTCAACAAATTTTGTCGGATGTTATGGATCAATACATCAAAAACTTTGGTAAATACTCATCTTTGTTTCCAGGAATTCCTGAGATTTTGGATTCACTTGTCAAGGATTCATATTACATAGGACTACTTTCGAATAAACCTCAGATCATGGCAGATCAAACTGCAAAAACATTTTTTTCCAATTACCCATTACATCCAGTTCTTGGTGCACAGGATGATATCCCATTAAAACCTCACCCTTGGGGCCTTGAAAACATATCAAAAAAATGGAACTTACTTCCAGCACAAATCGCTTTTGTAGGAGATTCTGTTATTGATGTGCAAACTGCAAAAGCATTTGGTGCAGTTTCAGTTGCCGTTTCGTGGGGTTTCTGTAACGCTCCCGTCCTTGCCAAGCAACAACCAGATTTTTTGATTCATACTCACCAGGAATTCATCCATACCCTTTTCAATCCTGCTCAAGAATCTGTATAAAGTGTACCCCAAAAACTGGAGACCTATTTAAGTTAACTTTTAGAAATTGGCTATACTGTACATATGTTACAGTTGCAAACAATGTATGAAAGTGAGTTGCATTATGGGTCTCAAGAATCATCGAAAAGTCTATGATGGAGCTTTTAAAGCCAGAGTAGCATTAGAAGCTCTCCAGGGTGAAAAAACATTAGCTGAAATTGCTTCTACCTATGAAATTCATTCGGTACAAATCATTGCTTGGAAAAAGAAAGCACTGGAATTGCTTCCTATCTTATTAGCACGAAAGAATCAAAAGACTTCGGACAAAGAACAAGAAGAATTGGTAGAAGAACTCTACAAACAAATTGGAGAGCTCAAAGTAGAGAATGAGTTTTTAAAAAAAAACTTGTCCAAGCTTCCCTCTCTATCGAAGAGAAGAAGAGCATGATTCAATCGAATTCTTCTCTGTCCATTCAAAAGCAATGTGAACTTCTTGATTTGTCTTGTTCTACCTATTACTACAAGCCTGTTCCAGAACAGTCAACCGATCAAGCTATCATGAATCTCATTGATGAAGAATATACCCGTCATTCGTTTTATGGAGTACGACGGATTACAAAATGGATATGTATCGTGCATCCAGAAGTGGGACCCGTGAACCACAAACGAATTGCTCGTTTGATGCGTATCATGGGATTGAAAGGAATTCATCCAACGCGATCTACGAGTCATCCCAACAAAGAGAATACAACCTATCTCTATTTGCTACGGAAGGTTCCTATTCTATATCCCAACCAGGTTTGGTCCTCGGACATTTGTTATATTCCCATGTACAGAGGCTTCTGTTATTGTACGGTGATCATTGATTGGTTTTCTCGCTATATTCTTTCCTGGAAGCTCTCCATATCCTTGGAAATCGATTTCTGTATCGAAGCCCTTCAAAGTGCTTTGCAGATCAATCAACCAGGAATCTTTAACTCCGATCAAGGATCGCAATATACGTCGCCTCGCTTTACCAATATCTTACTGGACAAAGGTGTCTTTTTGTCCATGGATGGCAAAGGGAGAGCTCTCGATAACATATTCGCGGAACGTTTTTGGCGTAGCTTAAAATACGAAGAAGTATACTTGCATGCCTATGAGAATGTCAGAGAAGCAAACCAGCGAATTGGTGAGTACATTCACTTCTATAACCATGAACGTTTTCATTCTTCTCTACAATATCGTACTCCCTATCAATTGTATACTGGACAAGGGAATGTATAATGAAATTATGTTGTGATAGTCAAGTTAACTTAAATAGGTGGATTTTTACTCCAACCAATGGGGTACACCTTAGTATATCCTTAGAATGAGAGGTTTTTATGCATAAACGTCTGTTTACTTCCGAATCTGTTACCGAGGGACATCCTGATAAGATTTGCGACACAATCGCCGATAGCATTCTAGATGCGATCATAGAAAAAGATAAAAATGCTCGTGTTGCTTGCGAAGTTGCCGTTAGCACCGGCTTTGTTTTTATTATGGGAGAGATTACTACATCGGAATATGTTGACCTGACTGCAATTGCTCGGGAAACCATCTGTAATATCGGCTATGACACTCCGAAATGGGGTTTTAATGGCAACACATGTGCTGTTATCAGTGCTGTTAAAGATCAATCTCCAGATATTGCACAAGCTGTGAACCTATGTGAAGAAATTGGAGCAGGTGATCAAGGTATGATGTTTGGTTTTGCATGTAATGAGACACCATCGTACATGCCTATGCCAATCTCTTTAGCTCATGCTTTAGCAAAAAAACTTGCGTATGTTAGAAAAAATCAAATCCTTCCCTATCTTGGTCCTGATGGTAAAACACAAGTAACTGTTGAGTATGACGAGAATAATCAGCCCATTCGCATTGACACTATAGTAATTTCTACGCAACACCAGCCAGGTATTTCAATGAAGCAACTGCAACCCGCCATTATTGAAGAAGTTATTCAAACATCCATTCCAAAAGAATTACTAGATACTAATACTCATTTCTACATTAATCCTAGCGGGTGCTTTACAATTGGCGGACCCGTAGCCGACACAGGACTGACAGGTCGAAAGATAATTGCCGACACCTATGGTGGATATGCAAATCACGGCGGTGGATCTTTTTCTGGTAAAGATCCTACAAAAGTAGATCGATCAGGTGCTTATGCGGCAAGATATATTGCAAAAAACTTGGTTGCTTCAGGTTTTGCAGATAAAATTGAACTCCAGCTGTCCTACGCAATTGGAATGACAAAGCCAATTTCCATCTATATTAAAGACTTTGGTACTGCTAAAATCCCCATTGAAGAGATGATTCAAAAAATCCAAGCTCAATTCAATTTATCCCCCAAAGGAATCATTGATGCCTTTGAACTATTTCGGCCAATGTATCGCCAAGTTTCCTCGTATGGACATTTTGGTCGAGAAGATCTTTCGTTACCTTGGGAAGAAGTCAATCTTTTTCCCTAATGTAACTTTTTTGGGAATATTTAAGTAAACTTAAAGAGTAGTTATCTTTTATGGAAACGGAGTAACGATTTGTCCAACAGTTTTTTATTGGGTACTTTTTTAAATTTTTTGGCATTGCTGATTTGTTTAACGGTACATGAGTTCTCTCATGCCTGGGTGGCATATAAATTGGGTGATCCTTCCGCTGAAAAAAGTGGTCGACTCACATTGAATCCCTTCAAACACCTGGATCTAATGGGAACAATCATGCTCCTTTTATTTCGATTTGGATGGGCAAAACCTGTACCAATCAACCCGTATTACTTCAAGAATAAGAAACAAGGCATTATTCTTGTTTCCCTTGCAGGACCTGCATCCAATTTTCTTATGGCCTTTCTAGGAGGACTCTTACTCAAGCTTTCTTTACCAATGCAAAATGCTTTTTTAAATACTTTTTTCTACATTTTTATTTACATGAATATTGCTTTAGCCATTTTTAACTTGTTACCCATACCTCCCCTGGATGGTTCTCATTTAATTACTGTGTTTGTTAAAAACCAGAAAGTAATATCTTGGTTGTACTCTTATGGGATGTTCGTTTTCATTGGTTTGCTATTTATCGGCTCTTTCTTTGGCTGGTTCAATATCCTTGCTATCATCATTGAACCATTTGTTTCCTTGATTTTCTCTATATTTTCTATCCCGGGTATTCTATAGTGTTCTACCGTTTTTCTGTTTGGCTACTGCATATACTACTCACATTATTCAACCAATACATCGTTGTTGGAGAAAACAATATCCCCGATAAAGGTGGGGCAATCGTTGTATCGAATCACAAATGCTACGATGATCCAATCTTGGTAGGTTGTTCGTGCCTACGAAGAAGATTCTATTTTGTAGCAAAAAAAGAATTGTTCCAATCCTTTTGGTTTGGACTCCTTATACGTTCTCTAGGAGCTTTCCCTGTGAATCGCGAACGAGTTGATCGAGAAACAATACAAACTTGTACTCTCCTACTTGAAAAAGGAAATCTGGTACTCATTTTTGCAGAGGGAACTCGAAATACAGACCCCAATCTTGATATGCTCCCCCTAAAAACAGGTTTTGCTTTTATAGCAAATCGTGCTAAAGTACCGGTAATTCCAATATATGTAACAAAAGCAGAGAATACGTTTCGATTCAGTATTCCCAAAAAGAAGATCTTTGTACATATAGGAAAACCTATTCCCTGTGATCAACCTTTACGTAAACTTGTTGAAAACACGCAAAATGCATTACATGATTTGTGCTTGCAAGGAAAAGAGGCATATTATGGCCACCAACATTGAATTGTTCCAAAAGCTGCAAGAAAAAGATCTGTATTTGTTTTTAGAAATCTTCCCCCTCTGGATGCAAAAGAAGATTCAGGAAAATGGAGATATCCAGGAGCTCATCGAAATCATTCTAGACGTAGGTAGAAAACCGGAAGCTCGTTTTCAAAATTATAGTCGATATTTGATTGATGAACCAGTAGATGTGAGTCTTATTAACTCAATATTGGATCGAACCGAAGGATTCAACCGAGATAATCGCAGTGGTGTGGGTGGCACTCTACATCGTATATCCGGCATTCGCAATCGCCAGGGAGAAGTAATAGGCCTAACGTGTCGAGTTGGAAAAGCCATTTTTGGCACAGCAGACAGCGTGAAAGATATCATTTACAGTAATAAAAATATCCTCCTTCTTGGTCCTCCTGGTGTTGGTAAAACGACTCTCTTGCGTGAAACATCCAGACTCCTGAGTACAGATGCAAAAAAAAGAGTTGTGATTGTAGACACTTCCAATGAAATTGCTGGAGAAGGAGATATTCCTCACCAGGCTGTTGGCATGTCCAGAAGAATGCAAGTTCCTCTGTCCAAACAACAATTCGAGGTAATGATTGAAGCTGTAGAAAACCATACTCCCGAAGTCATTATTATTGACGAAGTTGGAACAGCCGAAGAAGCAATGCCTGTAGAACTATTGCTGAAAGAGGTGTTCAGCTCATCGCTATGCACATGGAAAAACATTGAAAAATGTTCTTTTTAATCCCACCCATTGCAGACCTTGTAGGTGGTATCACCAGCGTTATATTAAGTGATGAAGAAGCAATACGAGAGGAACTCAAAAAACAGTACTGGAAAGAACTCTCCGATCCGACATTTGATGTTCTTATCGAAATCCATTCCTATACCAAATATGCCATATATCTAGATGTCTCTAGTACTGTCGATAAATATCTTCGAGGTTTCCCGGTTACTCCTGAAGTTCGACAGCAATCCCCTAGTGGAGAGATTGAAATCATCAAACCCCAGATTCAAGAATCCGATCATATAACCCGTCAAAATACACTTGAAGACGAAATCTTGCTCGAGGAAATGGAAGCACATCAGATTCAAAAAACAACTCAAAAAGAAGATAAACCCCCGATTAAACTGTATCCCTTTGGAATCAGTACGAACTATTTGCAAAGAGCACTAAAGAGTAGCAATCTAAGCATTATGATTAACAAACAGCTTCCCAGCACAGATTTAATCTTAACCACAGATCCATATAGAAGAAAAAATCCAAGAGCTTTGCAAAAAGCCGAGGAAATGGGCATCCCAATCTATTCTATCCCCAACAACACTCTTCACGACATCAAAAGATTTATCCAATCTTTAAAATCGGATGTAGCCAGACCTAGCGAGTTGACCGAGAATCAACTTGAAGCCATGATTCAGAATATATTTCACACCAATCTTCCCATTAACTTTCCCCCCTCTAATGCAAAATTACGAAGAATTGAACATCAGTTAGCACAGCGTTACGGTCTTCGATCTGAAAGTTATGGAGAAGAACCTCATCGTTTTGTTGTTGTATATCCCCCCGACTCTAAGGAGGCAATTGAATGAAAAAGAATCGTAAAACACTTTCTTTACTCTTATTTGGCTTAATGTTAGCTACTTTCGTTGCAGGATGTGGCAACTCTGACATTACCAAGTCTTTGAAAGCAAATGAAGCAAAAATTATTGGTATCATCACCAATGTTGAAACTCAACTCCCCGTTGATAAAGTAAAAATCGTTTTAAAAAGCACAAACACCGATAAGCAATACAAAACTTCCACCAACTCATCTGGACAATATGCCATAATCTGTGAACCTGGCTATTACTCATTTCAAGCCGAAAAAGAAGGCTATACAAAGTATTCCAAAAATGTTGTTTTGGGCAAAGGAGAGAATGAGGAAAGCTTTTACCTGGGACAAGTTGTTGAATCCTTGTGTGAGTTTGAAGGCAGAGTAATAAACCATGTGACGCAAGAAATTATCCCAGGAGCGACTGTGCAGGCTGGTAGAAATCTAACTCATGCAGATGCTGAAGGAAATTTCAAATTTGAGAAAAAGCTCCCTGAAGGATCTTATGATTGTTTCGTTTCGGCACCAGGTTTCGAATTGCTTAAAAAAACAATACAATTAACCAAAGGAAAAAATCGGGCTCAATTTGAATTGAATCCCTTTGATCCATCCTCTAGCAGTCCAACCCAAAACAATACAGGTGCAGATCAAACTCTCCAAAGAAATCCGATCACTGCGATTGATCCCTCATTTATTAACGATTACAAAGTTTCAATCAAGAAAGTGCTACGCCCTACCAATGAAGTTTTTGAGTACGAAGTCATCGTACAAGATCGTTACACCAGTTATTTGTATTCCAAAGAACCCGACTTCGAAGGTCGATTTTGGTTTCAAGAGACGGTTCCTAATAAAATGTAAACGACCAGGATTGGATGCAGTTTCAGCAATCTGAAATTATGATGCCGCAAGATGTTTTCAAAGAAGATGTCGAATCATTGCTATTCTTCTTTGGTTTTGCCGATCCTAATGTAGTGATTGAAGAGATTGGCGAAGAAGTAATTGAGCTATATCCATGTAAAAAATACCACATCTATACAAAAGATGATGCACCGGAAGAACAACAATTTGATTTCACTACCTGGGTAATTAAAGACACGAGTATGCCCTCGCAGCTTTTGAATTGCTTGATTCGAATGAAAGGTACTGTTCCCAAAAATCCTGAAGGTATCTGGTATGATATTGACATCACATTCTCTAATATTGGGAATGGAAATACGATTCCCACCCCAAGCAATCTTCCTGCTAAAAAAGAGTAATGGGAACAAAACACGTAAAAAAGTAGTATATAGTTTGTGTGATTGTATACTTACATTATACGGAGGTTAAATATGGATATAACTGCATTATTTACTTTAAACTATGGCTTGTACATTGTTTCTTCAGAGAAAAATGGTGCTTTCAATGGCCAAATTTCAAACACCGTTTTTCAACTTACAGCCCAGCCCATTTGTCTAGCAGTATGTGTCAATAAACTCAATCTTACTCACGAGTATATCCAATCCTCTCAAAAGTTTTCAGTTTCTGTTCTGGAGCAGGACACACCAATGACTTTTATCGGAACTTTTGGGTTCAAATCTGGCAAAGATATCGACAAATCTGTAGGCATTCAACTACTCAAAGGAATAACAGGGTGTCCAATTGTTTCAGACTATAGTGTTTCTTACGTAGAGTGTAAGGTGATTCAATCCATGGATGTTTTTACTCACACTGTTTATATTGGAGAAGTAGTAGATACTCAACACATCAAGAAAGCTACTCCAATGACCTATTCGTATTATCATCAGATTAAGGGTGGCAAAACTCCACCCAAAGCATCCACTTATTCAGGGGGTGCTGAAAAAACAAAGGAGAAAACTATGAACAATGAAAAATGGGTTTGTGACGTATGCGGATGGGAGTATGATCCTGAAGTCGGTGATCCAGATAACGATATCCCTCCTGGAACTGCATTTGAAGATCTTCCCGATGACTGGGTATGCCCTGTTTGTGGTGCCTCAAAAGACGAATTTTCTAAGCTTTAGGTAATTGTATGCATTTACAGATTTCTAAACACGTTCGATATGTTGGATCCATTGATTGGGATCGAAGAATATTCGACCAACTCATCTCTATTCCTTATGGCACTACCTACAACTCCTATTTACTCCAAGGCAGCGAAAAAACAGCAATCATTGATTCTGTCGATCCAACAAAACAAGCTGATCTAGAAAATCACTTGTCTGATATTTCTCACATTGACTACATTATTTGTCAACATGCTGAACAAGATCATTCTGGCTCTATCCCATTTCTATTAGAGAAATACCCAACTGCCAAAGTAGTTACCAATGAGAAATGCAAAGGTTTATTGATGAACCTTCTACCAATCCCGGAAGAAGCATTCCTTGTTATTCAAGATCAGGAAACATTATCACTTGGAAACATCACGCTTCGCTTTCTACTTACACCCTGGGTTCATTGGCCAGAAACAATGGTTACCTATTACGAGGAAGAAGGCGTCCTGTTTTCCTGTGATTTTTTTGGAGCACATGTAGCCACCAGTGACCTTTTTACCAACTCTCCTCATTCTTATACAAATCCAGCAAAGCATTATTTTGCAGAGATTATGATGCCATTTCGGACGATCATTCATTCAAAAGAACCTTGCAAAAATTGCTCCTCTTGAGATTCGGATGATAGCACCTTCACACGGTCCAATTTATCAAGACCCGAAACCAATCATGAACTCTTACGAGGAATGGACTTCGATCAAACCAAACCAATGGTTATCATTGCTTATGTTTCCATGCATGACAGCACGAAACAAATGGTCGAATACGTTACTAACAGGTTAATGGCTAACAATGTATCTGTGAAAGTATACAACCTTCCCAAATCGGACATTGGAGAACTAGCCACCGATCTTGTGGATGCTTCTAGCTTAATTTTGGCTAGCCCTACAGTACTCGCAGGAGCTCATCCTGAAGCCATATATGCTGCATTTCTTACCAATGCTCTTAGACCAAAGCTTAAAACAATTTCCATTATTGGGTCTTACGGCTGGGGCGGTAAAATGGTAGAACAAATTCAAAGTCTCCTACCCAACCTAAAAGCAGAAATCATTGAGCCAGTTCTTACAAAAGGAACTCCAAAAGAAGAAGATTTTAAAAAGCTTGATGCCTTAGTCCAGGCTTTTACCGACAAAAACAGATAGTTCACTCATCATCCTTTACAAACAAAAAGAGCACTGTGAAATACAGTGCTCTTTTTGTTTTGATCAGGTTTTAAAATTCTATATCTATAGGATTATTACTGAGATCTGCTAGCTTGCCATTTGAGCTCAGGGATCCAGCCTTCTTCAATATCAATTCCAAGCCCTATGGACATTTTACGGGGATATCGATCAGATTCCTGTTTCCAGCTGGTGTTGTCTACACAAATAGGACGTGAATAAGTATCTTTTCCTCCAATATCAATAAAAATCCCTACATCGGGGAATGTATTTCGATAACTAGAGGATTCATTGTTTACCCGGTGTTGAGCGAAACCAATGCTTGTTTGTCCTTTGTTGGGTTCATCTAAGACATCATAAATATCGTCTCCGCCGATATTGATGCAGAATCCCATGCCGTTGGCAGTAGATGCACCAAGAAGCAGTCCACCAGAAGTTTTATTACCGTCTGCATCTTCATACCAACATTCATAATGATCGTTGCCCCCCTTGTCAATTGCCCAGGAGATGGAAATATCATGAGCACCACCAACAGAAATAGCCTGTCTAGCTTTGTAGAAATCATCACCTTCATCGTCAAGAAGCTCTGTGATGCCCATATGAGCTGTGCCACTTTGAACAAAGAAGTATGCATCGTAAATATCATTTCCTGATTTGTCATACAGGAGCCCAGCGGCAAACCAATATGCAGAAGCTTGGGCATAAATACCTGCTGTATATACATCGTCTCCAGCTAGATCAACCAATACACCCATTCCGCCACCCATGGAGTGACCGTCATATAAGTCAGCTCTTCGTCCAAAACCCACTCCCTGGCACAAAGAATAATTTACGTTGTCGTTGTGACCAAGTACGCCAGGAGTCATAAGAACATATGGTTCAGCAGTATAGGTATCATTGCCTTCGGTATCCAAAAGGAGACCGTATCCGGCTGTGTTGGCAAATGCTTGGGAAGAATAAAAAGCATAATACTTGTCGGTTCCTCCAATATTGATTAACTCACCAACGCCAAATTGAGCAGCTCCCTGGCAATATACTCTACCAGTAAATGAGTCATCTCCTTCGCCATCCCACAAAATACCTACACCAAAAGTTGCAGAACCTTGTCCGTTATCGTGGACTGTATATGTATCGTTACCCTGTTCATCGACCAATATTCCAATTCCCAAAGTACCAGAGCCTTGCGCACAATTTGTATGTTCATCAGCTATATAAGTATCGTCACCGGTAAAATCAATCACAACCGATACTGGTCTATCAAGGCTAGCGGTTGCTGCTGTAGCACCTTTGTATATATCATCTCCACCACAATCTACAATAAGACAATAATCATCTCCGTGGTATTCGTTAGAGGAGGAATCTCCTGAAAAAGCTATTTTTCCCAAGGGAGTCATGTAATCAAATGATCCACTCCAAGTATGTCCTTCGTCTCGAATGGCTTTTTCAAGCTTAAAAATTGAATACATGACATAAATAGTACCTTCGTAAAGGGGGTTGTAATCAAAATCAGGACCCAGATCCCAAACAAGATCATCAATTTCTTTTCCAATGCCATCGCCTTTTGCTAATAGAGAAATTTTCTGGTAGGCTTCATGCCATTGTTCTTTGGGTAGTTTTCGCAGTGCACGATCTCTGCATCGAGCAGCATATGTGGTAGAATATAGATAGTCTGCCAGTGCTGTCTGTATTTCAAGAGGCATTCCTTCACACATTTTTCGTACTGCTTGTGCATCATTTTCAGTAAACATATACCCATTTGCAGCATATATGTGCTTTACACCATCCAATAATGGTTCTTCAGGATCAATAGGGAATGGTTGCATTTTTATCTCTGGTAAATACATCACGATATGCCCTGTACGAACCATACCTCCAAGGAATTCTTGAAACAATCCGGTATTTTTATACTCCTTAGTTGGCACATTCCAGCTCTCTGCAACACCATAAAAAACACCTGAAGCATTTTTGTGAACATCAAGAGGATTTTTCCACCATTGTGGGAACCAAGGCATAACCATTTCCGCATTCATTTCTGTTAAGTAATCAAGTATCTCTGAATCAAAATCAATATCAGAGCGAAGGTATTCGTAATTGGTTAAAAGATCACCAAACACATCATTCAAATCTTTTTCTTCTGCAAAACCAACCTGAAAACCCAAGCACAACAAACTAATCGACAGTGCAACGCAAATCCACTTTTTCATAAAAACCTCTTTCTTGGCAAGTTCTTTAGAAACTACTTCGATTTATTACGACGACGAAGTTGTAACAATTTCCGAATTCCAACCCACACGCCCCATATAATAAGGACTACCCATAAATAAATGGTCAAAATTTGAACAAGGAATTCGATGATGAAATTAAACAAACCACTAAAAAATTGAACGAAACTGTTCCGAAATCTTTTTCCAATTTCCTTAAAGGACATTACATCCCAGGTAGGATCTTCTTTAAGTTGTATAGTTCGTGGACTTTGAGACAAAGTAATCCGGACCATGGAATGGTCTACCTGCAAATTCCAAACTTCCATTTGCCGTGAAGCAGAGTCAATTCTTTCTTGTACTGAATCAATATAGCTTTGAACTTGTAACACTTCTTCAATCGTTGTGGCTGTTTTGAGAATCTCTAAATATTGCTCTTTCTGCTTTTTTGCATTTTCTAATCTAGCTTGCGTATCGTAATATTCAAGAGTAATCTCATCGGAATATATTCTGCTATAGTGTACCTTTCCAAGTTCTTTGATCCAATCCATAAACATATTTAACTCAGAAGCAGGGATTCGTACTTTTAAGTCAACATTAACAGATACATCATCTCCGCGAGTATTCGACTCTACAATCCATCCGTTAAGTTCTTCCACCTTTTTTTCAATGACAGAAGAAACATCTGCAGGCTCTTTCACTTCAAGAGAGATTTCTGCATTTCGGATAATCTTGCGCGGAAAAGGTGTTTTTTTGTCTTCATTTTCGATGTTTGGACTTTGAGGTGAAGCAGAATCATACGCTTCTTCTTGCATTGAAGAAGAGCTTCTGCCAACATCGACATCCATTTGAGCTTTGTTTTCACCACCAAGACCATTACAGCCCGTCAAAACAAGAATGCACAACAGTACGAAAGTAAAGCAATATTTCTTCATCGCAAACCTCACATTTTTTTTTAGATTTTTGTAACTTTTCGGTTAGCTCTGCTATATATAATACAAAACCATTTCGATTTACCTAAATCAGAAAGGAATATTTGAAAATGAAACTCGCAAAAATTTTGTCCTTCGTCTTAGTAGCATCACTTGTTGTTAGTAGTCTTCTCATTCCAGTCAAAGCAGCTCCAGGAGGTGGTAAAGGTCCCGGAAGCCAGATGAATCGAATTGCAGGAACCCTGCAAAATTTAAATGTTGAAGCAAAAACATTTGATATTCAAGCTGAAAATCCTGATGGAGAATCCGTTGTAATATCTTTTTCCTGTATTGATCAAACCGCATTTATTAGAGATCAACAAGAATCTACACTAAATGCATTCAAAAATGGAGAATCTGTTACTGTTGCAGGAAGAATTGATTTTGAAAACAAAAAAGGCGTTGCTGTTGTTCTTTGTTTTGGCGCTTTCCCCGATAAAGATCCTGGAAGGCCACCTCTTGTAAAAGGTGTTATTGGAGATCTTAACGTAGAAAACTCCACCTTCAACTTAAAAACCAAAAATCCTGAAGGTGAAGAAGTAACCTTCCAAGTAACATGTATCGAAAAAACTCGCTTTTTCCGAGATTTACAACCAGCTACGTTTAAAGATTTTAAAAATGGTGAGGAAGTATCTGTAGTGGGCGTTGTAAAACCAGAAGAAAAAACCATTGCAGCAATGGGAGTATTTCTTGGTGATTTACCCCGTGATCCAAGACAAGGTCCTGGTGATAATCCTCCAAGAGGTCCTAAGCAAGTATCTGGAATGATTTCTGATATCAATTTTGAAAAGAAAACATTTACTCTACACCTCAATGAAACCGTTTCAGTTCCAGTAGAATTCTTTGAATGGACAAATATCACAATGGACAATGAATTAGTTCATTGGAAAACCCTTCGCAATGAAATGAAAGTAGGAATTTCTGGTCCAGTCGATCCTACAGATAAAACTCTTGAAGCTCATCGCATCCTTATTTATACCGACAATACCCCTGGTAATCCTGGTCCTAGAGCAAACATGATCAAAGGAACAATCTCATCCTTAGATATCACTAACAACCAGTTTATACTCTCTGCTGAAATAGATGGAGAAACGAAAAGCATTACTGTACGATACAGCGATGAAACTCGTTTTTTCCGCGATGGAGAAATCTCATCTGAAGATGCTTTCAAGAATGGTGAAGAAGTTACCATTGGTGGCCGTATGCAAGAAGATTTTTTTGAAGCCTTTATGATAGCGTATGGCGAACTCCCCGAAAGAGGAAAGAAAAGATAGTTCTTACACAGTAGTTTCCTCTCTACTCTTGCTCCAAAAAAAGCATCTTTCGGTTGAAAGATGCTTTTTTTTATTGAGTAATTCTCACAAAAGCATTACAATTAAACAAAAACACAGAGGTGGTCGTGAAAAGAAAAAAGCAAAGGCTGAATTATAAGGCAATTGGAATTGCCATTGTTGTTTTAGCCCTTTTTGGGTGGGGCATATATGAAGGCATTGCTTGGAGTATCCACTGGATAGTAGAAAGTCGATACACGATAGAAGATGAGACACTTCACAAATCTCCTCCTGCCAGTGAAGAGATTGCATTCAGGAAGAATGGGGAAGGTTTGTTCATCATTCAATCCAGCAGCTCCAGTACTTCCCAAAAAGCAGTAGCAATTACAAGTGGAGATGATTATTGTCCTTCCTGGGATACATATGGAAAGGGTTTATATTTCATCCGCAAAACAACTACAGATCAACTTCATGTTATGTACTACAATCGAGATGAAAACTTACTTATGCCAAATCCATTACAAACTTTCAGTGAATTAGATATCCCCAACATTGAAAATACATTTATACGGATTTCGCATGATGGTAAATATGTTATTACATCGTCTTACGATTGGGGCATTCAAGTATGGAATATTCAAACCGGGAAAAAAGAAAAAGACTTTCCTATGGAAAAGGTATACAATTACCTGCAGATCTTTTCTCGAAATAATAAATTTTTCTTGTTCACGTCAACCAATCTTTACGACAAACAATTTATCTTTGGTGTTGAAAAACCAAACCCTTTTTCTACTCTCTACTTTGCCACATCAAGTTTTGAAACAACTACACCCATAGACTCTTCTTTGCAAGCATTTCAGGGATATTCCTTTTCAATGAATGGTTATACGTTTGTGTATGCAAAAGACAATCAAATCTATTATGTAGATTCTATCGAAGACCTTACACCAATTGCTCTTTCAGAAGGCACTTACCCCTCTATACGCCCAACATTAACTGAAAAAAAACGTAAAGAGTATCGGTGGTACTCACCATATTGGTCTTCTTTTGATGTAACAAATACAGCAGGATTCATTCCTCTTATAGAACAGCAACTTCTCATTATTGCAACTCCCCACCAACTGGGAACAATACAGTTACAACAAAAAACATTACAACTCCATACAGAAACGATTCAGAATCAGCAAACCTCTTATATGGGGTGGAAACTGATCGATTTCTTATACCAGGATGTCAACTACGATACAAAACCAGAACTCTTAGTATCCTGGTGGCCTGGTGGCTTAGAAGTTGGTGCAGAAAGAATATCTTTTTTTGAAGTTGATAGTAATGGGAAACTAAAAGAACAATTCCGATCGCAACGCAGTCAAAAAAATATAGTGCACTTTAAAGACCTTGACGGTGATGGAACCAACGAACTTGTAAACATTTATCTTGACACTCACCAAGATGCTGGATCAAATCTAGAAAATCTTTATTGGGAAGATATTCTTGTATGGAATGGAACCTCTTGGATCATTTCCAACCAAAGATTTTCTGAACAATATAGTAAACTAAAAGAAACCTATGAAGTATTTCTTATAGATGCAGTAAAAAAACCAGATGATTATGGAGAAAGTCTTTACTTGATTCAAGATCTTCTTGAAAAAGTAAACTCTCTCCTACAACCATGAGGAGTTCGTTTATGAAAAAAATATGCACTTTAAAAAACTTACAACTTGGAATAGCAGCAATTCTTTTTCTATCCATTTTAGCCAGTCCAGTTCATATTTTTGCCACCGAACCACCTCCTGAAGCACCCACTAGTCTTGAAACGATTGTTATGTACAACCAAGTGAATTTATTGTGGCAGGATAATTCGACCAGTGAAAAAGGATTTGTTGTTGAAAGAAAAACAGGTATTCATGATTTCGACACTATCGCAGAGCTTGAATCCAATTGCAGCTTTTATCTAGACATGCACTTAAAATCTCAAACCACCTATTATTATCGGGTAAAATCGTTTAACGATGCTGGTTTTTCCACTCCATCCAATGAAGCCAAGGCAATAACCGAAAAATCTCCGTCTGAGGAGACACCACCTGAAGCACCGAGTAGACTCCTTGGTAGAGCAACGAGTCCAACTCAAGTTCAACTTGCATGGCAAGACAATTCAACCAATGAAACTGGTTTTGAGATTGCCCGAAGAACATCGGGTAGTCCCTTCGAAATTAAAGGTCAAGTGTTTTCTGATGTTACATCTTTTACCGACAATATGGTTGAGCCTGACAGAGCTTACTTTTACAAGGTTCGAGCGGTAAATTCATATGGAGAATCTGCCTATTGTGATGAAATACAAGTACGAACAAAATCAGCAAAAGATGACGATGGAGATACATCTCCACCCTCTAGTCCCAGCAATGTAGAGATTCTTTTTGAAAACAAAACTATTTTGTTGACATGGGAAGACACCTCTAGTAACGAGGATGGTTTCAGGATATATATGAGCATCGACGATCCAGAACTGTTTGCTCTATACAAAGATCTCTCCGTAGATACAACACGCTTTGAAGAAAAAGAACTTGTCATTCCGGGACATACATTTTATTTTCATATAACCTCATTCAACAGATATGGTGAGTCTGAACCTTCCAATGATGTTATGATCACCATTAAAGAGACAGATACAAAAACAATCCCTGAAAAACCCACTGATTTGAAAGCGTTTGAAACATATGCAACTGAAGTTGTCTTAAAATGGTCAGATAACGCTAAAAACGAAGAAGGATACAAGATTGAAAGGCGAAGAATCGACGAAGGAAAATTCTCATTAATCCAAACAGTACCAGAAAATGTGAACAGCTTTAAAGATGAGAAGTTAACTCCAGATTCAATCTATTACTATCGAGTGTATGCCTACAATTCCGCTGGCAGTTCTTTTCCATCCAATACACTCGAAGTTCGAACCAAAAAAGATACTACAACCCCTCCTCCCGTTATCCCTCCTTCTGATGATTCCATTGTGATTAAACTACAAATTGGCTCAAAAATTATACAAGTGAACGATAAAAAAGAAACTATGGATGTAGCTCCCATTACTATGTTTGAGCGGACAGTTCTTCCTATACGTTATGTTGTCGAAGCCCTAGGGGGTGAGCTTGGGTATGAAGTTCACTCAAAAACAATCACAATCGAACTAGATGCCATTCGAATTGAAATGCAATTGAAAAATCCTGTTGCCACTGTGAATGGTACGAAAAAGCAGATTGATCCAGATGATCCTCGGGTTATGCCAATCTCTGTGCCACCTGGAAGAACAATGATTCCCGTACGTTTTGTAGCAGAAAATTTGGGTTGCCAAGTAGAATGGGAACCCCACACCAAAAGTATTACAATCACTAAAAAATAACCATTTTCAGCTACTACTAACACTTTACACAATCTAGTTCAATGTGGATTTTGTAATATCATGGAAAATTTACAAAACCTTAATGGTAAGATACTGAAAAATCCCATTCTTGAATGCTATACTGGATGTAAACTTTCACTTGAGGTGAAATCGTGAACGATATGAAAGAGTTTCGAGATAAAGTTGTTTTGACAATTCTGATTATTGGCTTCTTTGCTTTGTTGGTATATATCGTTTTTCATACTGTTCATCTTCTTTTAATGCTCTTCCTAGCAGGGATTTTGGCTATTTTTATACGCTCCATGAGCACTTTTTTTCAAAAAAAATGGAAATGGAACCCCCGTGTATCAAATGGAGTCAGTATATTCGCATTAATTGCTTTTATTGTTCTACCTTTTGCTTTGGTTTGGGCACCATTCACCCGGCAGACGCAAGGTTTGTTAAAAGCCTTGCCTTCTATCATTGGGTCGCTTGAAGATTACTTAACCCTTCATTTGGGTAAATACGGACTTACATTCGACAGCATCTCTTTAAATTCCATCTTTGATACCATCACAAATAGCATTCAACCCATTGTAAGTGGAGCTTTTACGGCAGTTAGCTACGGTATTGATGCAGTTGCAAAAGTTATCTTAACCTTCTTCATTGCTGGGTTTATTGCAGTTGCACCAAAAGAATATAGCTCTGCTCTTAAAGATTTTTTTCCCCCAAAAATGCGAGGGTTTTTCCGAAACTTCATTCATGACTTGAACACTCTGCTACAGCATTGGATTGTCGGTTTGCTACTTGCTATGCTGTTTGTAGGAAGCCTGGCTACCCTTGGCTATTGGGTGATTGGTCTGAAATATTTTGTAGTATTTGGTGTCATTGCTGGTTTCATGGAAATCATTCCCTACTTTGGTCCTACTATTGCAGCTGGATTTCCTGTATTGTATGCACTTACTCAAGAACCCTCAAAAGCAATTCCTGTTCTAATCATTTTTCTCTTCATCCAATTTATTGAAAACTATTTTTTCATCCCCTTTTTATGGAAGAAACAAGTAAATATTCCTCCTGCCATCTCAATATTCATTATCATCTTGTTTGGTCAGCTTCTTGGTTTTTTAGGAATTCTTCTGGCGATTCCGATATTCCTCGTGACCCGTACTCTGTCTATTCATATCTATAAATCGCAGCAAAATCCGGACGTAAAAGAGCCTGAAATCATATCACATTTAATAAAGGTACCTGATGACGCAGATAACCAATAAAATATCCAGAAAATTTCTGCGAATTCGATTGCAGAATCATGAGATTTATTCCTTTGTGAAACAAATCACAACCCTGATTTCTTCTGTTTATAACATTCCCCTTGTTTCCATATATGCAGGAGCAGAAGAACTTCGCTTTTTTGGAGTTTCTGTTAACAAAGAGGCATTTCAGGACACCCTTCATTCTCCAATTCCAGAGGATTTTCAGTTTCTACCTCCTTTGCTGAAAAGCAGAGATTCTCTTTCATATAAAGAATTTAAACTCCGTGATCATTCATTTGTCTTTAGCGGGATGGAATTCGTTCTCTTATACATTGCAGATCAAAATCAATTAGAATCCATCGCGAATACTTTTAAAGATATTGAGGATCAGATTGCATTGTTGCTTCTCCCAATGATACAAGACGAGGATTGGATTCATAGTAATCAATTTAAAGAATCCCTTCAGATCGCAAATCAGTATATACAGTCTTTCCCATTTTTACAAAGTCTTCTGCAGTTGGTTCTTAATCTAGTCCAGAAATATTCAAAAGCAGAATATCTAACGATTCAATATCATTCTGTAGATCAACCTGAATCTACCACTATCTCATATGGGAAACATGAAGGAAAAAAGTACAACCAGCATACCTACTCAGTAACAGAATATGGTTTTTTTGTTCAAATCACTCTTTACTCCTTACTCCCCTTCCCAAACACGCCTATTGAGGTATATCGGATGAATCGATGCTGTAGATTAACTGCAAAATTGATCTCGTACAATTTTACAAAAACGGAAGACTACTACTTAGAATCTCACATCACTTTCACTAAAATTTACCATACCCTTCTCACAGCAATGCCTGATCAACTTGATCAAATGCTTGCAATTGGACAATCCTTTGCCATTGCCTTGAAACTCAGCATCCCAGAGTCATACGCTTTACAATGGCTTATTGTATTGGATACCGTTGGAAGCATGTCATTGCAGTTGTTTACCAGAGCCGGTAATCAACCGTGGGAAATGGATTTTTCTTCTTTAGTAAAGAAAACAATTATTGAGAATTTAAGTGTCCCGATTCGTTACCCCTCCATTATTTCTATCGATAAAAATCTATTCCATTCTATTCTCAATTGTGTTCGTGCTTATCCACAGTTTACTTGTACAAAATCTCTTCACTCCTCCAAAGCAATGTTGGAAGAAATACGAAAACTGGAGATTCCTGAAAATTTCATTCCAATCTATTTACAAATTTTAACCAAGAATAATCAAAAGAAGTGTTTCGAGATTATTCATTGTTCTAAAGAATTTCGAGAAATCTGCCCTGTTTACAAACAACATCAAAACAAAAAGAATTCTGTCCATCCGTGCTGCGAAGTAGAACACTTACGCAATGAGTTACTAGGAATTCAGTGCAAACAATGCATGATAAAAAAAGTTCAGGAGGAAAACCATGCAAAACATGAACAATGAACAACCTTGTAAAACAAAAATCATCGCAACTATCGGTCCTTCCTCGTCAAATATCGATACTTTAGTTGCTCTAATGAAGGCAGGTGCAACTGTTTTTCGGCTTAACCTGTCCCATATCACAAAACAAAAAGCCAAAGAACTTGTACAGTTAATTCGGAAATCAGCAAAAAAGATTCAAATCCCTGCCACAATCATTGCGGATCTTCCTGGTCCAAAGGTTCGTATCAGTCATCTTGAAGAAAATGTTCCAGTAACCGAAGGAGAAGAGATCACAATTGTACGAACTCCCACAAAGAAAGATGACATATCGCTAAACTATCCCGAAATATTGGACGATTTAAGTATTGGTGAAACTTTATACATAGATGATGGACAGATACGTTTAAAAATATCATCCCGCGATAAAAATTTTATTAACTGCACTGCACTAAACAGTGGTTTGCTTAAACCAAACAAAGGAATTAACTTTCCATTGTCTAAAATACAGATCGTTTTCCCCACCGAAAATGATATCGATTGGCTTAATTATTTATGCCAGAACGACTTATGTGATTATGTAGCAGTTTCTTATGTTCGAGGAGCAGGGGATATATTCCGAATTCGAGGAATCATTAAAGACTACCATGTCAATATTGGAATCATCGCCAAAATTGAAAAGCACGAAGCATTGAAAGATATCGAGAACATTGTGCAGTTATCTGATGGTATTATGGTTTCTAGAGGAGATTTGGGTTTAGAAATTTCTATAGAAGACATTCCTCACATTCAGAAACATATTATCCGACTATGTAACAAAATGGGAAAACCAGTAATTACTGCCACCCAAATGTTAGAATCAATGATTAAAAGTGCTACTCCCACCAGAGCTGAAGCAGCTGATATTGCGAATGCCATTTTAGATGGAACAGATGCTGTCATGCTCTCTGCTGAAAGCGCAGTATCGTCCAATCCAGTATGGGTTGTTGAAACTATGCGCAAAATCGTTTCAAGAGCGGAGAAAGCTTTTGACAAAGAAAACTTTGATTCCATTATGGTTCACACAGTTCAAAACAATGTTTCTGATGCTATTGCATTCAGTGCTGCCAGAACAGCTGGATATATTAACGCCAGTTGCGTTGTTTGCTTAACCTCTTCTGGTTCCACAGCTAGAAGGATAGCTAAATATCGACCCGATGCGTCAATCATTGCTATATGCGACAATGAAAAAACACAAAACCACTGCGGTTTGTTTTGGCGAACAAAAGCTTATTTTCTACCGTTAAATGAAAATGTACAGGAAGCGATGAATAGTACACAAGAATTCCTCCTTAACCATCATTTGGTCAATCCTGGAGATAAAATTGTTGTTACAATGGGAATGCCTTTGGGCCATAAAGGCAATACAAATCTGATTCAAGTCATCACAATAAAGGAGTAATCCATGAAACATACAAATCACGACCAACTCCAGATTCATTCACATGTATCGATGGGTGAAAATATCATTGGTGTCATCCTTTTTATGCTTGGAATTCATCTGTTTTTAAAGAATACTCCCCATGCTTATGAGTATTCTCTCCTGTTTGTTTCTTGCATCATTTTAATGATTGGAGCCTGGTTTATCGTAGATCTGTTTCTTTACAAATCTCTATCGTCTGCAATTCCAGGAATTCTTTTTCCCATCATCAGTGTATTCTTGTTGATAGACTTTTTTGCATCTTTGCCTCTATCGTACAGTCAAATTCTCTTCATGAGTGCACTTATCGGTGGTGCAATAGCGTATGGAATTCTGTATACTGAAGTACAAAATAAAACATATCAAGCAATAGCTTGGATCTTAGGAATTTTATTTGGATTGCAGCTAATCTCCAGTTTTCCCTTTTTGAAAGATCATCTTGTTTTGCTATGGCCTGCATTTCTGATCATTGCAGGAGCATCTATATTGTGGAAAGTTTTTCGGAAAAGTAAAACCTAATTCACTTCTCAAAAACTAACATTAAAAAAAAGCGTAGAGTTTTTCTCTACGCTTTTTTTTGTACTTGCAAAAAGCGCCTGAATATATCCCTAATGATCGCAGGCATTTACTCCAGTCTGAAGTTCTTGGCGTAAATACAGCTCAACAATTTTCTCTGGATCATCCGAGGGAGTACCAACGATAACATGAATCCCTTTTTGTTCGAATAGAGTCTGAGCCCTTGAGCCCATTCCGCCGGCAATAACAACGGATACATTCTGCTCCGCTAACCACTGGGGCAAAACACCTGGTTCATGAGGTGGAGGCGTTTTCATTTCTTTCTTTTCAACTGTTTTCGTTTGATCATTTACAGTAACAATAGCGAATTCCTGACAATGTCCAAAATGTAGACATAGTTTGTTTTCTGCGCATGGAATAGCAATTTTCATAATCTTCTCCTATAGTTGTGTAATTTGTTCCCAAAGCTTGACAATATCTTCACCTGCTTTTGAGCCAGTGAGTGTTACTACTGGAACACCTTTATTCTGAGCGCGAGTTACTTCTTCATCGTAGGCAACTGTACCCAACCATGTTTCTCCAAGGTCCATTGTTATGCGTTGAATGCGACTTGTATTGTATTCATTCAAATCGGCTTTATTCACACATACAAGTACGGGAATATGAAAAAACTTGCAAACATGAATCAGTCTTTCCATATCATGAATCCCGCTCAAAGTGGGTTCAGCTACAAGCAGGACGATATCAGCGCCTGTAATAGAAGAAACAACAGGGCACCCAATTCCAGGGGATCCATCAACAATAACCCAATCCAGCTGGTTTTCTTTCGCATAATCTTGTGCTTGTTTGCGAACAGCACTAACAAGTTTACCTGAGTTTTCTCCACCTGGCAAAAGTTTTGCATGGGATAGTATACCATAGGGAGTTGTAGATAAATAAATAGTTCCGCAGTGTCTTTCATTTTCCGAGATGCATTTTTCTGGACATTGATCTATACATATACCGCATCCTTCACACGATAATTCGTTAACCGCAAAATGTATTTCTTGAGAAGGTTTTTCCTGATTTCGTAAAATTGCATGGCTCGGGCAAAGATTAAAGCATCTACCACAACTCGTACACTTTTTTTGATCAATTGAAGGTAGTATTCCGCTATAAAACTTCTCTT
Organism: Caldisericia bacterium; assembly: GCA_040767255.1. Taxonomy (GTDB): domain Bacteria; phylum Caldisericota; class Caldisericia; order UBA6126; family UBA6126; genus JAGLCW01. The sequence goes on along the minus strand of JAXGOZ010000012.1, from coordinate 10,999 downwards.
CGTGAATTGTATGAAGGTCAAACATAAGAAATAAATCTGCTGCATCAACATCGCAATCGGCAAATACTGCTTTTTCTGCCAAAGCAATCAAGGAGGCAGTAATACTTGTCTTTCCAGTTCCACCCTTACCACTTAATACTACTAGCTCTTTCATGGTTGAAACCTTTCTACAAGAATTTTAGCAGCCTTCGTAATAGACTCTGTAAATTCTGGTTCTCTTCCCCAGGCATTTTCTCCTCTAGAATACATTTGAGCAACAGTTCTTGAATGTGGGATTTTCGTTAATATGGAAATATCTTATTTGTTACAATACTTTTCAACTCTGTCATCTCCAATACCATCTCGATTGATAATGACCGCAAACGGTGTATGTAACAATCGCAGTGTATCTACTGCGATTGTAAGATCATTCAATCCGAATGCAGTGGGCTCTGCTACTAAGACCACAAAGTCGGTTGCTTTCACTGCATTCACCATAGGACACGAAGTACCGGGGGGTGCATCTATTAAAGTGACCTGGTTGTCGGGGTTCGTTTTCAATACTGCTTCAATAAGAGGAGGCGACATCATTTCTCCAACGTTTAAAAGTCCATATCGAAGATGAACATAAGGATAATCATCACAATCTCCAGATATTACAGTTCCAATTTCTCTTGGATGGGGAGAGATTGCGTTTTCTTCACAAATCAGAATACAACCACCACACCCATGGCAAAGATCCGAAAAGAAGATTGGTCTTTTTTTAACAACAGCAATAGCATTGAATCGACAAACTTGTGCACAACGACCACAGCCAATACATTTATCAAGATCAAATGAACAACTTTGCATGTAAGACTTTTCTATCGTTTTATTGTGCGGGTTCAAGAAGATATGCACATTGGGCTCTTCTACGTCACAATCCAATACTGTAATGGGCTTCTTTGTGAGTTCATGAATCGCAAGCGACAAAGAAACTGTTACAGTTGTTTTCCCTGTGCCTCCTTTTCCTGAGGCAACGGCAATTCTCATTTACCAATGACCAGATACATTTGAAGATGCAGCTTTTTCTAACTCGCCCTTCTTGAACTTTTGTATAGCGTCCTTTACCGTAACATCTTGACTCATATAGATCTGAACACCAGCTTGCATAAGTACTTGATATGCTTTTGGGCCACAATTCTTTGTAATCACAGCTTGCACATTTTGCTGGGCTATATTCTGTGCAGATTGAATTCCGGCCCCTTGTGGAGCAGAAAAGTTCTGTGTATTTGCAAAATAGGATGTGGAATCCGTATCAGTATCGTACACTAAAAAGCCAGGAGAACGTCCAAACCTGGAATCTATTATTGAATCTAAACCATTGTCATTTTGAACACAAAAAGCAATTTTCATACACTACCATCCATTTCTGTAAAAATTACCAAAGCCTCTACCTCGACCACTACGGAAACCTCTACCGAAGACTCCACCAAGGCGCATTCCTCGACCAAAACCTTGTCCTCTTGCCCATCCTAAAAAACGGGGATATGACCTTGTTACCGCATTTTCAACAGGTTGATCCTGGGTATGCACACTTTCGGGATTGCATTTTCCCAATCCTCTACCAGTCATGGGTCCTTGACCATTGGGTCCAGTTCTATCAAATCTTGGCATTTTCATCCTCCTTGTGATCGATATCATCGATCTTTTGATTTTGCCTCTGAGAAGATCTTTCAGGGTATTGACCATAGCACTCAATTTCAATTGCTTTCCCGTGAAGAAGCGCAGAAGCAACTTTTGATCGAGCTGATCGAATAATGTTCCCAAATGTTTGCCGGGATACATCCATTTCTTTGGCTGCATCTTCATGATACAAGCCCATTTCATCAGCTAATCGTAGTGCTTCCATTTCGTCTTCCTTTAGTACGACAATATCAAGAAAATGAATGGGAGTACCTCCTGGTTTGTAAAAATAAACTTTGGGTCGGCATCCAATTCTACGTCTTCGACTACATCTGGTCATAAAAATCTCCTTTATTGGCATATGCCAATTATAGCGTGTTTCATTTTGATTGCAAGAGACTGTTAGAATCTTAATCAAAAAAGAATATAATGATCAAAAAAAGAATGGGGGATTTGTAAAATGAAAATCATCCGAGTGTTACTCTCTTTTTTTGTTGTTCTATCATTTTCTTTCTCTTTTGAAATTGTTTCAAGCGATGCAAGTACAGATTTTCCCTCAGTTCATATATGTGCCAACGAATCAAACGTATTCATTTTGCACTCGTCAACGTCTGAAATTAAAGTATGGAACCATGACGAAAAATTAATTCGGACATTTTCCCTCGATTCACCTTCACACGCTCCTCTTCAAAATATACTTGATGTAGATTGTGACAACCAATGGATCTATATTTTGGATCGGGGAATCAACTCCATTGTTATATATTCTACAGATGGTACATACCAGAATATTCTCCCAAATTTATCCGACATCCTGGTTTCCCCAAGCTCATTTGATCTTCATCAAGACTTACTCTACATTGCAGACAATGCCAACATATATGCTTCTACCAAAAAAGGGAGTATTGTGTCTCGATACTCTTTACCACAATATGAAAAAAATGCGATCATCACCAATGTAAGTTTTTCATCACAGCTACATTGCGTAGTAAACCAATCAAGAATATATCGGTGGAATGCTTCAGCTGCAAAATGGGATTCTCCTCTAAGCTCTTTTGGTCAGGAGAATGGAAATTTCCTTTCCATCCAGTGGTTTTCCGAAAATGGTAATATTCTGGTGTACGATTCCTTCCTAAGAAGCTTCAGCATGTTTCATTCCAACAAAGAAACATGGAATAAAATTGAATCCTTTTCGCTTCATGACAGAAGTGACTTTTATCTTATGAATCAAGCGATATTTGCAGCTTCAGCCGAATCTGGTTCTTATAAGGTCTTCCATATCAAGCCAGATGAAGACAACCAATACACATTATCCACAAAAGAAGTCCAATTTGAAGAAGCAACTACTACTTCAATCGCTCATCAGTATCTTTATTTATGGAGCAACTCGGGCTTCCCCATCTCTGGTACCATAAAAGCTAGTCATCCAGGAATTCGAGTAGTCCCTTCTTCGTTCAAATCGCATCAAACCTCTTTCAGGGTTGAAATTGATCCAAGTCAATTTGAAAATCCATACGATGTTTCTGAGTTTATTGAGATCCAAACCAGCAATCTTTCTGTACAGAAAATTCCAGTAGAAGGCCACTTTCAAAATTCAAAACCGAACATAGTAGTTTCGCCTGTATATGATGCCTCTGTAGACTCTTCCAAACAACGCCTTCGATTCCATATTCAAAAGACAAAAGATTTCATAGACACAATTCAAATCAAATTTCTTCCTTCCGTGGGAAAAGAGATACTGCAACCTCAAACTACAGAAGAGGAAATCACCGAGGATTTATATGAAATCATCTCAATTCCGTTGGATATCTTGCCCAATGCAGAACCAGGCATATATCCAGTCGTAATGCAAATCATATCAAACAAATACAGGTTGATGAAGCAGTTCACTTTTAACATTCGCTACCACAAGACACTCGGAAGCATTTCAAAAACACAAATTGGAGAACTATTTACAGCTCCGTGGTGCATGGTGTGTCCTTCCGCTGAACGATCTATTGACGAACTTCTAGAAATCTACTCAACCAAAGAACTCAATTTTGTAAACTATTTTTTGGATTGTGTGAATGTTACCGAATTATGCACCTCCCAAGGCGATGAAAAAAAGCATCAATATGGAGTTTCTGGCACTCCCACCATGGTTTTCAATGGCACCGTCAAAGAGGTAGGAGGAGTAAAAAGCGAAACAGCCACATTAACTTACAGATACCTTCCAATTCTTCAAGGATTAGAGCATATCCCTTCCCAGTTTTCATTGACGGGTTGGGCATTATCGAATCCCACTGCCACAGAAAACAACTCCTCTAACAAAGAAATTGAACTCTATACTCGCATACAAAAAGCAGACCATGAGTGTAACTGGAAAGATCTAGTCCTTGTCCAAATAGTAGTGGAAAACAATGTAGTAAAAACAAAAAAAGCGAAAAATGAAGATGGAGAAATGAGTCTGTTCGTCGAAATCATCTACAATCATGTGTTTCGGCACTATATCGAAGAGCATCAAAAGAAATCGATGAAGATTCTCGCGGTATTCCCCTTTCTGGGATTCTTCAACACGTATACAAGTTCCAGATTACGTTGATATTAACCAATGTTACATGCTTTTCTATCTACAAAACAAAGAAACAAATGAAATCCTCCAATCACGTACAGTCCTGATAGGTGAAAGCCTGACAATACAAACTCTATTGCTCCTCGCCTTCATCTACAACAAAACAACTGTATGAACATGAAGGTCCGGTAGAATATTTCTTTGTTATACAAATCCAAATCCCTATCCAGTGGAATATGGGATTCAAGTTAAAGCGCTCAATTGCACGAGTAAAGACTTCCATGTTTCATCGAATATTTCTTCAGACAATACGATTACACTCCTCCCCTTCCAGTATTATCCTGTTGTATTGGAGGGTGAAATGATCGCCTGCAATCAAGATGCTACCTTAGAGATTAGTATGCGAATGCAACTACTTCAGTTGAAATTCCTATTCTCCCATCAAGCAGGGTGGTTTCAAAGGATATATCCAAAAGAAGCAGAAACCATCGCATCTGGGCAACCTTGGTTTTGCCATACAAACGATTCAGGAACAAAATTACTAAAAAAGAACAAAGACACTCCTATTGCTATTACTAATCAGGGAATTCTTCTATTCAAACCAGATATTGAAGTAGGTGCAAATCATTTTCAATACACACTTCTCTTTCTGATCAATCTGCTTGGGATATAGAATGCTCTTATTTCAGGTTGTAGAAATGGAGTTTCGGTTGAATAAAATCATTATATACAAATAGACCGCACAGAAAAAAGAATTAAAACACCTTTGTTTGCACAACAACCGAACTATGATTGGTCTGATGGATTTTGCAGAAACAATAAGGTGTTATGTTGAATATAATGCAGCATCAAAGGCCGTTACTTTCCGGTTGAATGAAAATAGTATATCAATGTTCATGAACAGTAGCGAAGCCTATGTAGGAGAAGAAAAGTATATTCTCGATGCCCCTCCTCAAATAACAATTCGAGGAAGTTTCATACCTTTTCGTTTTTTGTATGAAAACTTTGGTTTCACAGTATTGTGGGAAGCATCAAACCAAACCATTCAACTAACCAATCAGCCATAGATAATCAGCGCACTTACAACAGGATCGCTAAGAATACTCCTGCTGCCACAGCAGAACCTATAACCCCTGCTACATTTGGTCCCATGGCGTGCATGAGTAAATAGTTGTGCGGATTGTATTTTTGCCCTTCTTTATTGGCTACTCTTGCTGCCATAGGTACAGCAGATACTCCTGCTGCTCCAATCAGTGGATTGATCTTCTTAGATGAAAACAGGTTCATGATTTTGGCAAACAAAATACCTGATGCTGTTCCTACGGCAAAAGCAATCAATCCCAGTACTAAGATGCCCAAAGTTTCTAATCGTAAAAATTTTTCTGCACCAAGCTTAGATCCAACAGCTAAGCCCAAAAAAATGGTTACGATATTGGTTAATTCATTTTGCAGTGTCTTAGAAAGTCTCTCAACTACTCCACATTCACGAACAAGATTTCCAAATACAAGAGCTCCAATCAAGGGTGTAGCCGATGGTAATAAGAGAATGCATAACAAAAGGAGTAGAATAGGAAATAAGATCTTTTCAGTTTTGGAAACAGAACGAAGCTGTTTCATTTCAATTTTTCGTTCATCTTTTGTGGTAAACAGTTTCATGATAGGCGGTTGAATCACAGGAACAAGAGCCATATACGAATATGCTGCAACAGCAATTGCTCCTAACAATTCAGGTGCTAATTTCGAGGTTACGAATATTGCCGTTGGCCCATCTGCCCCTCCAATGATTCCAATGGAAGCTGCTTCTTTCAAACCGAAAGAAAATCCTGCATATTCTGCTAGCATGAGTGATCCAATAAAAGTAAAAAAGATACCAAATTGAGCAGCAGCGCCCAGTATAAGCATTTTGGGATTTGCGATCAAGGGACCAAAATCAGTCAGAGCACCTACGCCCATAAAAATAATCAAAGGGAAAACTCCAGTTTCAATACCGAAGGTATAGATCATCCCTAAAAAACCGTCAGGACCAGCTATTCCAGCCAAAGGAACATTGGCCAAAATGCCTCCAAAACCAATAGGGATGAGTAATAATGGTTCAAATTGTTTCTTAATTGCTAACCATATTAGAACTAACCCGACGATGATCATACAAATCTGTCCCCAGCTGATCCCATATATGCCGGTAGACTGTACTAGGTGTTGTAACATATTCAAATCAGTCACTCCCCTTTCTTCAATGTCACTGGATTTCCATCAGCTTTTGATCAGCATACACAGAGTCCCCTACCTGTGTAAGAATCGCAAGTATTTTTCCAGTATAAGGGGTTTTTACTTCAATCTCCATTTTCATGGCTTCCAACATAAAGACCACATCGCCTTCTCTAACCATGTCGCCATTTCTTTTCAGGATTTTTAACACTTGCCCAGCCATGGGTGCTTGAACAGATTGAATAGTAGTTGAGGATGGAGCAATATCTTTCTCTTGGGCACTACCAGTAGGTTGAATAGTAATTGGATAGGTTTTTCCATTTACAGTTACTTCACTGTCTGTAAGAGAAACATTGTAGGAAATACCTTCTAGCTCAATGTTGTAGGATGAAGATTTTTTTGTTTCATTCAATTCTTTAGGGATATTCTTACGTACCATAACTTTTCCGTTACCCAATAAGAATTGTATTCCCTTTTCCTTACATGAAGCAACGATAAAAATATTTTCATCTGTTTCTTCTAAATTATGTTTTTTCAACGTTTCTTTTGCAGCTTGAATTCCTTTTGTGGAGTCTTCATCTTGCATATCAATGACGAGCTTTGTAGTAGGAGCAAGACCTAGCTGTTGAGAAGCCAATTCAATTATTTTTTCATCGGGTTTTACAGGAGTTTTTCCATAATATCCAAGAACCATTTTCCCATATCCCTCAGATATTCTCTCCCAGGGACCGAATATGATATTATTAAAGGCCTGCTGGAAATAGAATTGAGACACAGGAGTTACAGATGTTCCAAAACCACCTTTGCGGATAACGTCTTCCATTGCAGCAATAACTTGTGGAAAGCGATCTAAAGTTCCATTGTCTCTCATCATTTGGGTATTTGCAGTAAGAGCTCCTCCGGGTAATGCAGAAAATATTATAATAGGCTGCACCTCTAAAGCTTCGGGAGGAAGGAAATAATCCTTCATACACTCCTGAAAAACCTCTTCGGAACGAAGTATTTTTTTCTCATCCAAACCTAAATCCCACTGCGTGTGTTTTAAGGCGTGAATCATGGTGAGAAAGTCAGGTTGAGCAGTTCCACCAGAAACAGGTTTTCGAGCCAAGTCAATAGCATCTGCTCCACCTTCTAGTGCTGCCAAATAACAAGCAATCGAAACCCCTGCAGTTTCATGTGTATGATAACGGACGGGTATGTCTTTGGACAAGATTTCCTTTGTCATTTTCACAGTTTCTTTTACTTTATTTGGGTGAGTGGTGCCAGAAGCATCTTTAAGACACAAACTGTCAAATGGAATACTTTCTGCAAGAATGGCTTCCAATGTTTTTTTGTAAAATGCAACATCATGAGCGCCTTCGCATCCTGGTGGTAAATCCATAAGACTGATAACAACTTCATGTTTTAAACCATATTCATGAATACATTGTGCTGAATATTTGATATTGTTTGGATCATTCAGTGCATCAAAGTTACGAATTGTTGTCATTCCATGTTTTTTAAACATTCGAGCATGCAATTGAATGATATCTCTTGGTTGAGATTCAAGTCCCACAACATTCACGCCTCTGGCAAGAGACTGCAAGTTGATCTCAGGACCTACAAGTGATCGCACTCGATCCATCATTGTGAAAGCATTTTCATTACAATAGAAAAATAAACTTTGAAAGCGAGCGCCTCCGCCGACTTCAAAATGAGTGATACCAGCCTCAACGGCTGCTTCTAATGCAGGCAAAAAATCATCGGTGAGAACGCGCGCTCCATACACCGACTGAAAACCATCTCGAAAAGAGGTATCCATAACTTCTATACGTTTCAAACTCATGCTTCACCTTCTTTTTCTCTCTGCTGAAATGCAATAGCTGTTAATGCAGCTATATAGCTATGATGCAAAGATGAAGTCAATTCTTTCTTGGACCGTCTTTCAGCTTTTATGGTAACTGCGGACATGCCCATTACGGTGGCGATCAAAAGAATCAAAAACAGGAAAACGGTTCCCATTCCTGACAATAGAATCGATACGCCTTCGTAAATCATACTCTCACTCCTTTGCTAGAAGTACCCTCTAGGGGAACTTGTACTAGTCTTTGTTGCAATTCATTCTGAAAAAAATCCATACCTGTGCAAAGAAAGGTATTATATGATTCTAAAAATCGAAAAACTAGTTCTTTGATATATTGATATTTGTCTATAGAGCGTCTGACAATAAGATTTAAAGAAGTAGCAGGTTGGTCAATTGAAGCAACTTCTTTACGAGTCATGTTTAGATTAACCCCTATTCCAACAGCTACTCCTTTTAAACATTCTCCGGTCCATTTACTTTCTGCTAAAACTCCTGCTATTTTTTTATTTTGGAACATAACATCGTTGGGCCATTTAATGGAGCATTTTTGTGTTGCGGGAAGATAGAGCTCAAGACATTGTGCAACAACAATAGAAGTAAATTGTGTTAAAGAGGAGATATTGGATTGAAGTGAAAGATTTTCCTTTAGAAAAAACGATATATATGCATTTTCAGGATTTGAAGAGACCCATTCTCGACCATATCTACCTTTTCCACAAAACTGCTGATCCGCAATGATAATGCTTTTATCTGGCAATATATCCATATTTTCATGAATATACGTGTTAGTGGATCGTATAGACGCAAAATAATAAACATGGTCGGCAAAATTTGTTTCCATATGTATAGTATAGGGAACAAATTAAGAATTGATGACAAAATGGTAACAAGCAATGAACCCAAAAAACTATAAAGTGCTCTTTCATAGCTGCTTCTGCGAGGCAGCTATGAAAGAGCTAGAATCATCAAATTAGGAAAGATCGATTAATTTTCCTTTTAGGGGGAATATCCAGCTTCCTAAAAAGTAAAGTAAAAATGATGCAAGAACACCAGGGATAAACCCATGAATAGGAAGTGGTTTTACGATCATCCACAGAAGAGCAACCAAAAAGCCTCCTACCATCGACAATAATGCACCTTTTTGTGAAGCTTTTGACCAATACAGCCCAAATACATAAGGAACTAAACAAGTGGAAGCAATAATAGCCCAAGAAAAAGCAGTGAGGGTTAATACCAGCCCGGGAGGATTCCACGCAATAATGATGGAGACAACGCCAATCAAAACATTGATGATCCGGCTATACACCATTTCTTGTTTATCGGAAAGATCCTTGTGAAAACTATCTTTCCATAAATCTTTAATCATAGATGTTGAGGAAATTATCAAAATTGAAGAAAATGTAGACATGCCAGCTGCAACAACTCCAATAAAGAACAAAGAAACACCAAAAACGGGCATGATACCGTTCACTAGTGTAGGCAAGGCTAGATCGACATCTGCGATAGAAGGATAAATCGTCCTTGTTAATGCTCCCAAAAGATATGGAATGATCGCTAAGGAACCTCCAATAGTTGCAATAAGCACTCCTCTTCGAATGGCAGTGTCATCTTTCACGGAATAAAAACGAGCAATCATTTGAGGCATACCCCATACTCCCAAACTTACAATTAACACATAGGAGATGAGTCCAGAAAATCCCCAAATGCCCGGGGTTTCAACAAATCCAGTTTGGATAGCTTGTAAACGAGCTACTCCTTCGGTTATTCCGCCCATTTTTTGCATGGCAACAAAAAACACATATAGTAATCCTGCACCCATGAGTATGGCTTGAATAAACCCAGTCCAAACAACAGCCAGGTAGCCCCCAAACATCACATATACCAATACAATGAAACCGGATATTAACAATCCGATGGTATAGTCAATGCCCAATATGACTTCAAATGTATTTCCTAATCCTTTCAGAATACTCACATTGTAGATGATGAGGAATAGTACAATAACAATAGAAGAAAAAGATTTCATGAAAGGCAGTTGGTATCTCTTCTTGAAAAAATCAGGCAAAGAAATAGCTTTCAATTTTTCAGTTAGTCGTCGGGTTCTTCTCCCTAAAATAGCCCATGCTAAAAAACAACCCACCAATACATTTACAACGCCAATCCAGATGGTGGATAAACCATATTTATAACCGAATCCACCTCCACCAATAATGACAACCGAACTAAAATAAGCAGCTACAAAAGATAAGGAACTAACGAGTGCACCAATACTTCTTCCACCCAAATGATAGTCCTCAGCTGTTTTTGTTTTCCTACCTGTATAAATTCCAATCAATACAAGTCCGATGAAATACAAAGCAAGGAAAATAACATGTATCCAGGCATTATTCATGTTTACCTCCATTTTTGTTTCCCAGAATAGTCCATAAAAAAGCTAAAATAAATGTGCCTGCTAACACATAAAACGCTAAAGAGGTTGATATCGGCATACCCCACAGTTCCATGAAGTCCTCCTTGAAAGTGTTATGGTTGTTCAATACAAATATTATACGAGAATCCTGCATATACCAAATGAAAAACCTTCTTTTTCTTCAGAGTTTCCTTTTGTTATAGAGCATTCCAATGTATAATTAGGTGACATATGCTACTCTTGGAGGTTAGGATGGAGACAAAAAAACTTTTTTCATCCATATGGCTATATTTTATTGTTTCCTTCTTGGTTGGGTGTACTACATCCACACCTGCATCTTCTTCCC
>JAXGOZ010000011.1:0-54230 GCA_040767255.1 Caldisericia bacterium | reverse complement strand
GTGACTTCGTGTAGGAGGGATCTACTATGAGAAAATTGATGTCCTACGTTATTGTACTGGCATTACTGCTTACTACTTTTGCAGTACCTTTTTCGGCGCCAAGTGTTGAATCCGCAACGGGTAACCGTCCTGCGACATTTATTGCAAACCGCTTTGTTAAAGTAGGTTTTAACCGTGATGGATTGCCACTTTATCCGGCCCGAATGTTTCCATGGCAACAAAACTCCAATATTCCTGTTTGGGGTCGCGAGAGCTATCCAATGCCCAATGCTTTTCAAGCAAGAGAGGGCTCGATTAATGTTCCCGCAGAACTCGGCCAATCCGATGTTGTACCGGTTGCATGGACAGATGTCTATCTAACAGTTGTACCTGATGGTGGCGATTCGCAAGAATACGATCATTGGTATATTGTGTTAGACTCTGCAGGTCAATTATGGTTCGATCCAGATGGGCGATTCCATGATTGTAGGTACAATGCCTACACCGATCCTGCCAGTCCTCACTACATTCCTGGCAGCTGTCGTACAAAGTCTCATGCATTACACGGTGATCGTCTGTATATGGTGGACCCAATGTCAGATAACAATACACAGGGACCCTATATCATCAACCCAGATCATCGCCTCTACAACCCGAATACAGCATTAACCTTCCAGGCAAAAGGGACTCGCTTCGGCACTCGTAAATGGCAAATTGGTTGGTCTGACATGGTGGATTATCCTCCTCAGCGCAACATATACGATGCCAATCCATCCTACGAAAATCGACCCAATGACCAGGATGCCGTATCGTTTGATCCTACGATTGTCGAAAATTATCAATGGGATGTGGGTCTCACCCTTGTTCCATTCCGTACATCCGACAATCAACGACAACAGCCTCATTTCACGGAAGAACGCTTCCATGAACCCATGGCTCGTACTGAAAATGGATCCTTTGATCCCTACGAGTACATTTATCGAAAAGGCTGTAACAACTTCGAATATCTTCCCGATGATTGCTTGATCGATGGTGTCCAATACCAAGCCGGTCAAGACAATCCCCACTACATTGATACCTATACACCTCTCTTCTATACCAATATCGAACCCGATGTTGTCCAAGTGGGCGATATTCGTTTGGTTCCTATGTCCTATGTCAGCTGGGATGGTTCCGTAGTCAAAAATTACGAAGCCAACACCGTTGTCCAGCCCGGTGACCTGGATGCTCCCACTGATTACGACGGCAATGGAATCTTGGAAGGGGACGAACGCAAACTCCTCCGTGGATTTGCTCCGTACATGAAACACACCGAAACCATTCGCAATGGAATCAACCCCAACGATGCCAATGACCTGACCCATATTTATTTTGATTCCCTCTATCGCTACGGGTACTTCCAAACCGAATTCATTTACTTGGATCGAGACGAAGATGCCACCAATGGAATCAACCCCAACGGAGACGGCAAAGTATCCATCGCCAATCCAGAAACCGGCACCTCCCCCGACCTTCGCTATTCTCCCGTCAACACCAAACTCGATCTGAACAACTACAGACCCGTTCTCCTGAATGGAACCGAACCCTATTCCGCCAGTGACTTTGATCGTCATGAACTCACCTCCTACGCCAGTGTATTTGGCAACTATCGCAACCAAGATCGAAACCGCAATGGTATGGGATTGGTTGGCTGGGATGCCATCACCAAAACCCAGGGAGACGTTCTGATTCTCTCCGAAATTCTCCGTGGCGGCTGTGAATCTCCCACCTACGATCTATCGGTTGAAACCGATGTATGGATGGGAACTGATGTGGACATTGCTACCGGGGACATCAACCTGATGCCTTCTCCTGCAGCAGCCCGATTACGTTCTCCCAATGGCGACATAACCGCCAATGCACAACGCATTCAGAAAAATACCGTTCTTGGACCCAACGGACAATCCTTCTTTATCCCTGCCACTACCTTCCAGAACATCAAACTCGACTACCGTGAATACATTGGTGTTGAAATCTGGAAAGACAACGGCATCGATAACCATATCGGAATCAATCTAAAACGTGACCAATTGACCCAACAAAACCTCACCGATGATTTCAAAGAAGAACGCTGTGGAGAAGAATTCATTGGTGTCGTCAATGGCGTCAATGCCAAAGACTATGGCAATGCATTGATTCCAATGACTGTAGAGCCTTTAACTACTGACATCTATGAACCCTATTTCGAGTTCTCTGATACTGATGTTCTCTATTACGATACTTCTGCTCCTGTACCAAGCTTACAAGACCCGCAAAATGCTATACAGGGACCTTTTACTTATGGATGCGGAGAACCTATTTATCAGAACAAAAACACTCAACTTCTTAATGGATCTACTGATCCAACCACCTATGATTGGGAAAGTAACCCTCATATTGTTAACGAAGGCGACATCCGTATCAACGGCGTACATGTCATTGTAGCTGGTAACGAAATTCAATATGCTGCGGGTACTACTGTTAGCATGGGGGATGCCGATGTAGGTCTTCCTTTGCGATACTTTAATAGATATTCTACCAGACAAGTCGAATGGGACATTCGCTACTTCTTTAGAGATGAAAACCATCCTGAAGTAAGTATCGACATCAACCACTGGTATGATAACGGGGAAGCTCTTTATAGAAGCGAAGAAACATACGAATCCTATTCATTCTATTCTGAAGCACAACCGCACTACAACGTAAACAATGTTGTTGTTGTTTCTGGTATGACCCGCTTAGTGGATATTACTATTAACGATAGTTCTTATACTTGTGGAAGCACTGTTTCTACGGGTGATTTCTGGTACTATCAAAACCCCATACACAAAATTAGCACTGGCTTTAACTGCGACTTCCGCTTTATTGATCAACCAGTACAACCTGGTGAATTGAAACTTGAAGTAACCCTCAGTACCCCCTTTAAAGTAGAGCAAACAACCCAAGTGGATATTGCCCTTACCACTCCACTCAAAAATGGAGAAGAAATCTACGTGATCATCGAAGACTCTATTGCAGTTGATTGGTATGCAACATTTGCTGAACGCACTTGGGAAGAAGTAATAAACACGATTTCAAATCCTTTCTTAGCAATCAAAAAGCTTGATCATGACACTCAAAGCATTACCGTACAAATTACACCTTATCGTGGTTCTCCGGGAACCGAAGATAAGAATTTCCCAATTCGTATTTGGGCTTTCAAAGATTCGGGTGGTGTGACCGATATACTACCTATTGAAAATTATAAAGACACCTTTATGTATCCCTATCAGGATAAAAATGAACTTGATATATTGAATAACTTTGATGCCCCCCTCCCCACACCATTTTTGGTTCTAGCCTTCAATTATTTCCGAAGCGCTCAGTTGTACAATGTAGATTTTTATGAAAAAGCAGCAGAAATTTTGAACATCCCTAAAAATGTCTCGAAGTATTATGATTGCTTTGCAAAACATGAGTTTTTAGTAGAACCAGAGGACATAAAAATATTTGCTGCAAGCAAGTGCGTGGAAACTTTATACGAAAGATTCCCAAATTATTCCATTCGATTGATTGATGCTGATAATCCAAACGACGTAAACGACCCAAGCAGTGAAAGAATTGCAGTACCATATGGCCATTTAACCTATGCAAACTATAATGTTCACCAAGCTGGAGTTGAATATCTATTTACCGCTCGCGATATTCTGTTTGAAGAACTTTGGGGAGATCAATTTGAAGTTGAACCCAAAGTCATCGTTCAGCTAAATTCTGACGGAAGTTTCTTGTATTGGTACTGGAAAGATACTCAACCATATGGTATCTTGAATGGAACCGATACATTATCAAAATCTCCATATTATCCAAACGATCCAGATCCAGAAATGAACAAGCCTACTTACAATGAAGATAATCGGACACTATCTTGGATCAATATGGATTGCTCTCAGAAAAACATTGGACCACTATGTGATGTTGGTCCTGGTAATCTTCCCTATAACAATGAAATTACCCCTGGTGATCTTTTCAGAGTTGATGGTATCAACCGATTTGAAGTCATCACATATGGTGTTAATTCTCTGTTAACAAATTATGGACAAGTGAGTTACGGCGATCCAGGCGGAGAAATTCAAATGACATTTGTCCCTCGAGATGCTTCCACAAAATTAAAAATGCGTGTTTATACAGACCATATCATCTATGACTACAATAATACTATCGATCATCCACCTCACTTTGTTGCTACCAATCCTCAACTTCACGGTGGAACTGAAGAAACCTCAATGTTTAGCTTCCATGGTCGTGGAATTGATTATTGTGGTACAAAAGAATTTAAAGTGCTTCCTCCTGATCCCTATGTAAACTTTGTTGAAATGAGAATATCCGACCACTCATTACAGTTCTCAGAAACAAACTATACTGCTGGCAACGCAATGAATCCTCCCACTGTTGAAATGCCTCCACCAACTCCTCAAATATCCTTCTACTATGACCCAATTGTAAAAGATGTGGGTAGGGATTTTCGTGCATATCCTGGTGGAAATACTCATTTGTTACGTGCTTACGGATTTATGGATATGAACATGTACTTCTCTTATCCCGCCATATGGTGGTGGTATTGGTATGATGACGTAGATACAAACCAATTTACAGATTTCAACAAGCTGGGTATGGAATTTGCACCTATGTCTGATTATGGATTCTACTTCATTTTGCAGGATGGCGAAGGCAATACTCTTACATTAGACCCTGATGCTCCTCCTGATCGTAGAATCAACCGCATTACCATTGAAGGACCTTTTAAGCGTCCACAGGTTACGAATCATGTCAAAAATACTGTTACCTTGAATTTGGGTATGGGTATGAACCTTCCAACCCTATGGGATTGGTCTGGCAAAGTAGTAATAGATCAAACAAACCGTGATTGGTATGAATTCCAAGGTAAAGATTGGACTCAGATTGTTGGTGCAAACTGGGCAGAATCTGACCAACGCCGTAAATCTATTATTAATACCGTCATTCGAGAAAGAAACGATTTAGACTACACTGGTTTATCCAATGTTATTGTTGTTGACGAAATTGTTCCTGTTGGAGCAGGACTTGTGACAATACAAGTAGAGCTTGGTGATGGTACATTGAAACAATTCCAAGATTGCTGTGCCGAACCTCCTACCGATGGCGTTATTGTACATGGTCTTTCCATTACTGATATACCAGAAGAACTCGAGATCGAAATGGATCACACTATTAGCTTGACATTACAGGAATTTGAGACATTCCAAGATGTTGACCTATGTAATGATGCTTATGTGTATTTATGGCAAGACCGCGGTATTCGTGTCCATATGCATGGTAGAGGAATGGAAATGGACGGACAGTTTGGTTTTGGCGATGCCTATGTAGAAGGTATGCCAATGTCCTCTGCGCTCATCTCAAGAATGGCATCTGGTGAAGAAAATTCAGCAGTACAGTATCCCAAAGCCAGTGATATCAACGAAGATGGTAAAATTTCCTTTGCTGATTACGAAACTGAAATTATGGGTACGTATGACCTAGCTACCAACACCTGGAAGGGTGGCGTAATTGATGGTAGGACTTGCAATGTCAATAATGGTAGTATGTATTCGGTCTATCCTCTGAAAATGGCAATCAACTTGTTGATGTTGAGACCGATATTGGATTTATTTCCTTTGGCAGTGATGACTCTACCCTCGACAGTTCCATCATGGAAGATGCAGACCATGTTGTCTCTGAATGGGAAGTCAACCCAATTTATGTGAGTGCCTACAAATATGGCGACGATAATAACGATCGCGCTTTCATTCCAAGAGATGCAGGTGGAAAAGGCGACGTGATGAATTCTATTCTATCCTACTTCTCTCATGAAGTATATTTAGCTGGTCAAGCCAGAATTAATCCCGTACCCCACCTCGATCTTTCTGTTTCCGTCAATCCAACCGTTTTGACTGCAGGTTGTGTTCCTGAAATGGTAGATCCAAGTTCTCCTTTAACATTCCGTGTCACTGACGAAGATGGTAGAGCCGTAGATTTAACACGTGGAGCTGATCTTGGTTTCATGAAAGGTCTGCCATTACGATACAGGGCAGAACCTGAAGCAATATGGGAACACCTTTTTGTTGATGCTCATCCCGATCCATTACCTGAATATTATTGGTTACGAACTGATCTTCACAACGATGATTATCGAGAAGCAAACAATAATACTCTATATTCACGACCTAACAACCCATTTAACCCAATTCATATTGATTTCTCTAATGCTTCTGTTGGCCAATATGTTTTCCGCGGTTTTTGTGCCAATGACAAAGGCGAGTTTGAAGTAGAAGTTTATACTCCCGATCGCCGTCATAAAGGTATTGCAAAAGTGAAAGTGGAACAACCTGATGTTCAATACAAAGTAATGAACATTGAAGACCCTTCCAACACTGAGTATACAATTCCAGGTGAACCCGATTTCATTCTCACTGCAGCTGACAATCGCATTTATTTTGTAAAAGTTGCTGTGAAGGATGCACGAGGTCTTTCTATCAAAGGTGTAACTAAGGGCGTCAGCACTTGCGGTGGCGGCATCAAAAATACTGCTCGTTTCACTGTTTATACCAACCGTCCAGAGTCTTGGAATTTCAGTGAAAGAGATCGATTCTTGTTTGCCGATCACTTTATGCAAGATCTTTATCCATACAATCTAAATATCGGATTTGATTTCAACGATAACAAACAAATTGATTGGCGAAACGCTGAGCTCTTCAATTTTGGTGGATTCGATCATTTACACCTCGGTATGGTATATTACAACACTTCCTTGGTACGTTATGATAATGGTGAATGGGATGTAGATCCAAATTACCAATTGCCACCTTTCTCTGATCCTATTACTCAAAAACCTATTAAAGATGGAGCTCCTAAGCGACCCGAAAATCCAACCGGAACCGCTGCTATTGGCTGGGGATTGGTATTTACAACCATCCTTATCATGGCGTGATACTTGTTCTGTTGATACATTGATTAAATGGTTATATGGATTATCTATTAGGTCTTGATGTTGATGGTCAAAACTACATTCTATATCTTTGCTGAAGATATCGCCTATGTTGGCGGACTTGTAGGACAAAACCATTACTCCAATACAAATGATGAAGCTGACTTTAGCCGGTTATCCTCCCCTAAACAAAAAAGATCCTAGCGAAGTTCACAAACGATTCCGACCTGGACATTCTCATGATGACGTCTTCTTCCTAGACTGGGAAGCTTTCCCAACCGCGAAATTCAACGTTGCTCCACAGTTCAAGATTCTCCATGGCGAAACTCGCCTTGAACTTGGAGCGTCTCATTAATCCTGACAATTACGACCCTACCTATGCCATTGAAACCACTTTGTCGTTCAAGCGCTCCTGCTGACTCCCGTGATCTACCTATTCACCAAAATAGGCTGTCTTTGTCTTTGGAAACCAACATCAAACTGTTGCCTATGGCGATGTATATCCAAGCCCCGACGATCCCAAGGTCATGGAAACAACCATTACCTTTACTCCTACTGGATTGAATGAAGCCATTTACCTTGGTTTCTACAACAAAACAAAAATTACCTAACCCCTCCATACGATCTAAAAAATACATCCACCTACACCCTCATGAATCTTCTTCCCTTTGACTCTTCCTAGGACTCGCCATTGAAGTTCTCACCGAAGGACCTGTCTATGTCCTGAAAGACAATGTCCTCACCGTTCGCGTGAAAGAAGTGGGAACCAAAGCTCCGAGCAAGGTGCTACCGCTACCATCAAAGGACCTGGCGCATTCGGCTTCCCAAACCAACGCCTGGGTGTTGGCTTGCCTTTGATATCACGCCGGAAACTGGCTTTATCCTGATCGAAGCCACCAAAGAAGATCGCGTGATTGACGACAGATCAAGCACAAGTACGAGAATCCAACGATCAACCCTTTATTGAAATTGATCCACTACCTCCTTGCACCAACAAACCTGATGTCCAAATCACCGGTATTACCAATCCTGGCAATACCGTCACGCTAAATGGCAGTATCAAAGCAACCGTCAAAGACGATGGTTCTTGGTCTTCTCCTTTCAACGGAAGAAGGATGAATACTATTAATAAGCCGAAGCAATGCCAAAGGTGCTTCTGTAAAAGCCATTAGTACTATTTGGATACCATTCCATCCGAAATCTTTATCGACAACCCTGGCGAATTGATTGATATTACCGAAATGACGGTAACAGGCCGCGTAGAACCAGATTGTCAAAAGATTGTTGTCAATGGCATTGAAGCTGAATTGGTCCATGATATCTTCAAGGCCTACCGCGTCCTTACGAAATTGGTATAAATACCATTGCCGTCCATGTCACTGACCGCTGGCAAATAGCAGCAAAGAAGTCGTCTCTATGTCTACCACGAAGTCGTCATTCAAATGACGATTGGCAATCCTGAGTTCACCGTCGATGGAGAAAAAACAACCCTGCTCTCTTCTCCCTACATCTCCAACGGACGAACCATGGTTCCTCTTCGTGTCATCTCCGAAGCCTTTGGTGCCGAAGTTGGATGGGATGGACCCACCAAAACCGTTACCATTACCCTAGGCGATACTGAGATCAAATGACCATTGATCGTCCCATTGCTTTGGTCAATGGTGTAGAAACGATGCTGGATGCTCCTCCAGAAATCAAAGAAGGGTCTACCTTTGTTCCCATTAGCTTTATTGCCCGAACCTTTGGAGCAATTGTGGAATGGGATGCTGGTACACAAACTGCGACAATCTGATACAAAGAAATAGTTCTTCAAACCCACACTAGAACACTTTGTGAGAAGAGAGATCCATGGATCTCTCTTCGTCTTTCTATTTAAGAGTAAAGAATGAATAAAAAGGGATTATATTTTTTTATTATCATTTTTTTAACTTCTCTCGCTGTGCTGATTTATTCCCTCCAGTCAAGCAATCAAAAGATTCAAGATAACTTCATTCCTACATCTTTTAAAAATAGCTTTTTCTACAGGATGTATTCTTGGAACAAACACTACGCCGATGCTGAGCGTTTTTATGATTACGAAGAATTATCCGAGTTAACAAAAAAATCAAATCCTTTACTTCAAGATAAAGATAAATCTTCCTCAAATTCAAAACTCGAAGATAAAAATGACGATTCTTCCCTTCAAAAAAACTCAGAACCCATTGCACGTCCTTGGGCACAGATTTTTGCATCTTTAACAGGATCCACAGGGTCTTTAGGCATATCCGGAAAAGCTAGGAATGCATCTTTTGTATTACAGGGAACCAACCAAGGAAACTCTTTTCAGCAAGGTTCAGGGCCTTCCTTTTCTATTGATTTACTTTCTTCACAAGGTACAAAGAAAATTAGCATAACCTCTCCTGCATTTGCTACTAATAAAGTTTTACAGTCTCTAACTATCGGAATTGACCCCTACTCGATGTATATGACGTTAAACGGTAGAATTCAACTAGATCTCCCTGGTGATATTGTAGGAACCGTATATAATACTACTAATGGTTCTTCTAGCTCTGCTACACTTCAAGATGGTTACTTTTCTGTATCTGTACCACTGAGTAATGGTTCAAACCAGATTACAGCCTCCGGAAAATGGATGACAATAGAATTGCAATTTCCAGGGATATCTGTTACTATTAGCTGATATCAAAGAATGGTGATGATATGATGGATGAAAAAAATATTTGTGTTGAACAAGAAAATTTTGATGAGATATCGCTAGAAGATATATGGAATATTATTGTACGAAGGTGGCTAGTTATCCTGATTTTAGTTATTTCTTCTTTATTGGTAAGCTACCTCTACTACGACAGTATTATTCCATTGTATCGATCTGAATCCACTCTACTAGTACAAATCCCTAGCTCTACTTCCAATGTTGGATATGATGCTTATAGCAACTATACAGCAAGTGAGAAATGGGCCATGACATACGCCGAAATGCTTCGTGGAGATCCGATACTAAAAGAGGCTTCCAATCAGATTAACTACCCAACTTTTTCTGTACAGGATTTGCGAAAAGGTCTTTCGGTTTCTGTTATTAAAGATACCATGCTACTGAAAGTAAGCTTTGATTACGAAAATGCTAGTTATGCTCAAAAAATCGTTGATACAATCAACGCGATTTTTATTGAAAAAGTGCAAGATATGTATGAGTCACGATTAGCCGAAAGTGGACAACAGCTGCATCTTCAAATTGAAGAAATAAACACCCGTATCAATACGATCAATACCCAGATCAGCAACGAGTCTGTATCCGAGGGAAGAAGGAAACTTCTACAAGAAGATATGGAAGCGCAATACCGAATTCGATCTTACTTGATGGATCAACTACTGAAAATGGAACTGCAACAAAAACAACTTACTCCCACCGTGAAAGTATATCAAGAAGGAACAAAACCAGAAAGTCCAACCAATAAAAACTTTATGCTTGTTCTTGCAATCGGAATTGTACTTGGTCTTTTTTTAGGAGTTTTATTGGCATTCCTATTTGAATACATTGATGATTCCATAAAAGGAGAAGATGATTTAAAGAGACTCTCAGACAAGCGAGTACTGGGTAACATCTATTATTTCCATCCCGATAAAGCAAAACGAGGTGGATATGATTATCACTACGGTGTCATCGATAGATAGACGACTGTCGCTACATACTGATTTTTGTTGAGTAATCTACTAATTTCTGAATAGGTTTTGAGTAGTAAACCGAGGAGCGGTGACTTTTACAGATCTCTATCGTCCGGTCTATGATTTTTTTACAGTTTATATAAATCTGATCCTTACGAATACCTTTTTTCTCCAAAATGATCGGTAAGGTATATAAATCCGATAGTGCATCCAAATGCAATGGTTTATCCATAACTTCCTGATCTCCCATGTAATCTAGTACATCATCAATCATTTGAAAGGCAATACCATAATGATAGCCAAGTTGGGATTCATCGATGGAAAAACCACTCTCTACAATACCACTTGCTAAAGCAAACAATGGTGATGTTTTAAGTGAGATGATTTGAAGATAGCCCTTAAAAGAGGAGTGATGAATCTGAATCTCATAAATCTGACCAAGGGACATCTTTTCCAGAGCATCACAAAAAGCAGAGTAGATGGCAGAATTTTCTTTTGATAGGTTGGATACTTTTGAAAACAAATAGAAACCACCACTAATCGGCATCGATAAAGAGAAGTGTGAATTTAAAGTGGGCAAACCTCTTCTTTGGTTGTCAGGATCAATGATATCATCGTGGAGGAAAGTATTTATAGCATGTATCAACTCGATGTAACTGGCATAACGCACCTTTAACTCTGTAGAGTGGATGTTGGGATTGTAATACAAAACAAGGATCGTATCGCTCTTTTGCATGAGAAGAGTATCTTGCATTGGAATAGATAAAGAAGTTGGAAAGATCAGATTGGTATTCTTTCATGCATTGATTCACTTGTTGAAGAAAAGATTGTTCGTTCATTGTTTACAAAAATGTCAACAGTTTGACCAATTTTACTTTCAGCGTTAGGTTGATCAAGTGTCTGTAGGTGGTTTTTTTGTAACCAAAGGTAAGGAGTGTATTCGCGTGTGTGATCGGTGTGTTTATGGTATGTAGGATCATTGCCGTGATCAGCACTAATAAGAATAGCATCATTTTCGTGCAAATGTGAAACACCTTCTTTAAGGATGTTCCCAAACTTCATCAGTTCTTCACCATATCCTTGCGATCTCTTCTATGACCATACGCATGTCAAAATCTTCCAGCTTTATCAAATATAATTCCATCTTGCCACTAGGAGGTTCCTGTATCATTTGGAGAAAATAACTGTAGAGACTATCATTCGTTTTTCCTGGAATAAGATGCAGTATTGTTTTGAAATATTTCTGCGAAAATTCGGTTGCAAAAGATTTGTACACTACTGTTTTGCAATTTCGTTCCAAAAGTATATTGGAAGGTGTTGGGTAAACAAAATCTTTGCGTCTGTCAGTGCGATAAAAGGTTTCAGCAGAATTGCCTTTAAATGGTCTAGCAATGACCCGCCCAAGTGGAAGATCGTGACAATACATGTTGCAAGCTATTTCACATAGATAATACAGTCTGGACAGGGGAAAAGAATCTGTATGGGCGGCAAACTGCATAACAGAATCCGCTGATGTATATATAATGGGAGAACCTTTGTGTAAAGATTCTTCTCCAAGCTGCTTGATAATTTTTGTTCCTGACATGGCAATATTGCCCAATAGAGACGATCCAATAAGGCTTTCTAAGTTGTGAACTATGGAAAGGGGAAATCCTTCAGGAAAGGTTCGAAACTCTCCCATGATTGTTCCAAACATTTCTTGTGTACAGGAAAAAGTATCTTTGTTTGGATTTTGAGGGTAGCAGTAGGATGCGTTTTCCTGACAATGAAAAAGTCCAATTTCATAGAGATAGGATCTTTTTAGCTCTTGGTAGTTTTGCAAAATATGAAGGGATGTGTATGCACCCTCATCGTTGAAACGATGAGCATCTTTTGTTTCCCCACACCCAAAACCATCCATCAGGAAGTAAAAAAGTCTTTTTTGCATAAAATCATTATATGAAGATTTAACTCAATCACAATTCATGATATAATGTGTTGTTATGATAAAATTTTTTGACACAACAGATCGTTTTTTACGCAAAAATAAACAATTGGTACGGAGAATAGGGCAACTTCAGCCTGAATTCGAAGCTTTATCCGATGAAAATTTGGTAGCAAAAACCACTGAATTCAAATCCCGGCACGAAAACGGAGAAGCCTTAGACTCTTTATTACCCGAAGCATTTGATCTGGTAAAGGAAGCTGCATACCGAACTTTACATATGCGTCACTTTGACGTTCAACTTTTAGGAGGTATCGCACTTTTTCAAGGTAAAATTGCAGAAATGAAAACTGGTGAAGGAAAAACTCTTGTTTCTACTTTACCAGCATATCTTGAAGCTTTATCTGGAAAAGGTTGTCATATTGTTACAGTAAACTCTTACCTAGTAAAGCGTGACGCAGAGTGGATGGGGCAAATATATCGATTCCTAGGTTTAACGGTTGGATATATTGATGCCGACCAAGATCCAAAGGATAAACGAGAGGCGTATGCTTCTGATATAACCTATGGAACCAACAGTGAATTTGGATTTGATTATCTTCGAGATAACATGATCAGAGATATACAGCACCGTACCCAAAGTGATTTAAATTTTGCCATTGTGGACGAAGTCGATTCTGTCTTAATTGACGAGGCAAGAACACCTCTGATTATCTCAGGACCTTCCGAACGATCCACAGATTTGTACTATACCGCTGCAAATGCGATTCGAAATTTGAAAGTTGATGAAGATTTTGAGATTGATGAAAAAACTAAATCTGTTACCATCAGTGAAAAAGGAATCGTCAGACTTCAGTCCATACTGTCGATTGACAACCTGTATTCAGATAGTCAGATAGAAGTGATTCGTCATTTAAACCAAGCACTTCGAGCTAAATATTGCTTCAAAAGCGAAGTAGATTATATCGTCAAAGAAAACGAAGTCATTATCGTAGATGAATTCACCGGTAGATTATTACCTGGAAGACGATATAGCGATGGATTACATCAGGCAATCGAAGCAAAAGAAGGTTTGAAAGTCCGTAGTGAGAATCAAACATTAGCGACCATCACCTTCCAAAATTTCTTCCGTATGTATACAAAACTTTCTGGGATGACCGGTACAGCCAAAACAGAAGAAAACGAATTTCGTGAGATATATGGTTTAGATGTTATTGCCGTTCCAACAAACAAACCTATAGCTCGAAAAGATCATGCTGATGTTGTGTACAAAACGGAGTCTATCAAATACAAGAAAATTGTAGATGAGATTGCAGATTGTTATAAATCGGGTCAACCTGTTTTGGTAGGAACCCGTTCCATTGAAAAATCGGAAAAAGTATCCTCTATGCTTAAGCGTAAGGGTGTCCCTCACCAAGTGTTGAATGCAAAACATCATGAAAAAGAAGCTGAAATCATCAAATTGGCCGGAGAAAGAAATTCTGTAACAATTGCAACAAACATGGCAGGGCGAGGTGTTGATATTGTTTTAGGAAATGGTGTCAAAGACTTGGGTGGACTACATGTAATTGGAACAGAACGACATGAATCAAGACGTATCGACAACCAGCTCCGAGGACGATCAGGTCGACAAGGAGATCCAGGATCCACTCGTTTTTTCTTATCACTCGAAGACGAACTTTTACGAATATTTGGCGGAGAACGGATAACTTCTATTTTCAATACACTCAAACTTGACGAAGATATGCCTCTGGAAAGTGGTCTTTTGACCAAAGCAATCGAAAATGCTCAGAAAAAGGTAGAATCCTACAATTACGATATCCGTAAGAATCTTCTTCAATACGATGACGTTCTCAATAAACAGAGAGAAATTATATACAATGAAAGAAAAAGAGTCTTGGAATCTGAAGAAGTGGAAGATCATATCCAAGATATGCTCCAGCAACTGTCAATCAATATAGCCAATCGAGCAATCCCCAAAGAAAACCGACTAGATACCAACACCGAAGACTATCTCAAGGGTATATACGATCTTACCACGTCAAAGCCTGAACTTCCGGATTTAGAAACCGTAAAAAATCTCCCCGACTTTACGATTCAGTTGATCCAAGACCTTTACAAGAAGAAAGAAGAAGATGTTGGATCCGAGAATATGAGAAGTCTTGAACGTCAAATTCTTCTCTATATCGTAGATAGCAAATGGAAAGATCATTTGTATAGTATGGACCAACTCAAAGAAGGGATTGGACTTCGTGGATATGGGCAAGAAGATCCCTTAGTCCGATATCAAATTGAAGGATTCAAAGTTTTTGAAGATATGTTGCATTCCATCAAGGAAGATGTTGTTAAACTGATTTTCCGCATCCAGGTACAAAGGCGTCCTGTGATTATCAATAAAAATGCTCAAGAACAGAAGAAACTCAAAGAGTCAAGAGAACTAAAAAAATCTGACAAAAGTGCACCCAAACCTGAAAGATCACGAAAAGTTGGAAGAAATGATCCTTGTCCTTGCGGAAGTGGTTTGAAATACAAAAAATGTTGTGGACGGAGAAATTAACATGGTTGACCTACAGGCTGAAAACGAAAAATACCATCATTATTTAGAGCGAATAAAAAAAGCCAAGGAGTTTCTTTGACACCAATGGCACTTTTGCAAGGTTAACAGAACTACAACATCAAACCAGTCAGCAGGAGTTTTGGTCACAACCTTCTGATAACCAGACTAGTGTACTGAAGGAATTGGAACAATTAAAGCGATTGAAAGCGTCTGTTGGTGAATTAGAACAACTATCTATAGAAGCAGAAACCAACATTGAATGCATTGAGATGGAGCCCGAGGAAGAGTCTTTCCAAAAATCTCTTGAAGCAGCTTTTCAAAAACTAGAATCGAAATTGAAAGATCTAGAGATACGATCTTTCCTCAGCGGTAAATATGACTCTCACGACTGCTTTTTGTCTCTTTCCAGCGGAGCAGGCGGGGTGGATGCTATGGACTGGACAGAAATCTTGTTTAACATGTATGTAGCTTTTTTAAAAAAGAAACAGTTGTCCTTTACTATTCTGTCCATGTCTTATGGTGCAGAGGCTGGCTTGAAAAGTGCTACAATACAAGTTAAAGGCGAGTATGCCTATGGCTTTTTGAAAAGCGAAAAAGGAGTCCACCGATTGGTTCGGATTTCTCCATTCGATGCAAACCGTAGGCGACATACTTCTTTTAGTATGGTAGAGGTGATTCCCATGATTTCTGAAGAAACCGTACAATTGGATGAAAAAGATCTTCGCATCGATACGTTTAATGCTTCGGGTCATGGTGGACAGAATGTACAAAAGAATGATACTGCAGTTCGAGTTGTGCATATACCAACTGGAATTACTGCTGTATGTCAATCAGAGCGATCCCAGATGCAAAACAAAGTGTGTGCAATCCAGATCATAAATTCTAAACTTATGGCAAAACTTGAAGAAAACCGGTTAGAAGAAGTGAACGATCTTCGCCTAAAAGGTGTATCCGCTGAATGGGGCAACCAAATACGTTCATATGTGATGCACCCTTACACAATGGTAAAAGATAGCCGAACAAATTATGAGACTGCCAATGTAGATGGTGTTTTGGCTGGAGATCTTGACGATATGATCTGGGAATATATCGGTACTGTATCTTCACAATAGGAGGAAGCAATATGTTTTCAAAAGTAGATCTTGAAAAACCTTGGATGAATGTTGAACTTGATATTTTAAATCTGTGGGATGAAAAGAAGATTTTCAACCAGTCATTAGAGATTACAAAAGATCTTCCAACGTTTGTTTTCTTCGAAGGTCCTCCTACTGCAAATGGAAAACCAGGTATTCACCATATTTTGGCTAGAGCTTATAAAGATCTTGTGTGTCGATACAAAACGATGGATGGTTACCATGTTGCTAGAAAAGCAGGTTGGGATACCCACGGCCTTCCCGTTGAATTAGAAGTAGAAAAAAGACTTCAAATTGAAGGGAAAAACCAAATTGAAGAATACGGGTTAGCAAAATTTATTGAAAAATGCAAAGAAAGCATTTTCACCTATAAGGAAATATGGGAAGAGTATGCTACAAAGAGAATTGGATACTGGGTGGATATGGAGCATCCTTATATCACTTGCTCTAATGAGTATATTGAATCTGTTTGGTGGGGTTTAAAAGAGATTTTTAACAAAGGAATGATTTACAAGGGGTATAAATCTGTTCCTCATTGCCCCAGATGCCAGACTACCCTGAGTTCTCATGAAGTTGCACAAGGCTACAAAGATGTGCAAGATCCATCCATATATATTCAGTTTCCATTGCAATCTGATCCATCTGTTCATCTATTGGTTTGGACCACCACGCCCTGGACTTTGACTGCAAACGTTGCAGCAGCTGTAAAAACCGATGCCCTATATGCTAAAGTAAAAACAGAAACAGGCATTTTTATTGTTGCCAGAGATCGAATAAGTGCAACGTTTGACGAAGGAACATATGAGCTTCTTGAGGAGTTTCCCGGAAGTACTCTGGTGGGTATGAAATACGATGCACCTTTCCACTTTTACGACGATGTAATGGAAGGAAAAGGCCACATCGTTATCGCTGCTGATTATGTAAGTATGGATGATGGTACTGGCATAGTGCATATTGCACCCGCATTTGGAGTAGAAGACATGGAAGCTGGTAAAGAAAATAATCTTCCGCTAGTTCTTTCCATAGAGATTGATGGTACGATGAAAAAAGAGGTGACTCCCTGGAAAGGAATGTGGATCAAAGATGCCGATAAAGAGATTATTGCAGATTTGAAAAAAAGAAACATTCTTTTTAAATCTGATTGGATCCAACATACATATCCTTTTTGCTGGAGATGTAAATCCCCCTTGCTTTATATGGCAAAAACCAGCTGGTTTATCCAGGTGAGTTCGATACGTACAGAATTGCAGAATAATAATGAAATGATTCAATGGGTACCCAGACCATATCAAAAGGACGATTTGGTGAATGGCTAAAGGAAGCAAAAGACTGGGCAATCAGTCAGGAGCATGGGGAACTCCCTGAATATCTGGGAATGTGAGGAATGTGGTCATGCCATGTCCATTGGGAGCATTCAAGAGTTAAAAGATCTTGCCAAAGAAATGCCCGAAGAACCAATCGATTTACATCGTCCCTATGTAGATACTATCCAAATTACATGTCCTCATTGCTCTGCGAACATGAAGCGAGTACCTGATGTGTTGGATTGTTGGCTTGATTCAGGATCGATGCCTTTTGCTCAGCACCATTATCCGTTTGAACACAAAGACGATTTTTCTACTCTTTTCCCCGCAGACTTTATTTCAGAAGGAATCGATCAAACTAGAGGTTGGTTCTATACATTGTTAACCCTAAGCACACTCCTTTTTCAGACAACTCCCTACAAAAATGTATTGACATTTGAACTCATCTTGGATCAAAAAGGTGAAAAGATGTCAAAATCTCGCGGAAATGTAGTCGATGTTCAAGAGATAATCAACACCTATGGAGCTGATGCAATTCGGTGGTCTATGTATACGTCGAGTACTCCTTATGTGCCAAGACGTTTTATGGAAGAGCAAATCAAGGATGCTTTAAAAAACTTTGTCATCCCTATGTTAAATGTTCTTTCCTTCTTTGTCACGTATGCAAATATTGATCAATTTGAACCTGCCCAAAATGAACTATTGCTTGAAGATATTTCTTCTGATATCGATCGCTGGATTCTTTCAAAGTGTGCTTCTCTTGCAAACAATGTGAAGAATAAGTTAGATGTCTATGATGTCACAGAATCAGGAAGACTGATCTCTGTTTTTGTAGATGAGTTGACCAACTGGTATATACGAAGGTCTCGAAGACGTTTTTGGAAGAGTGATAGCGATACAGATAAGCAATCTGCCTACAAAACCCTTTTCTTTGTCTTGCTGCAGTTTGCAAAAATTATTTCTCCTTTTACACCCTTTTTATCTGATTATATGTATCAAGTGTTAAAATCTGGTTCCTCTGTTCTTTCTAGCGATAGCGTTCATCTATGTCGATACCCTGTGCAATACCAGAAGTTCATCAATCCTACTCTTGAAAAACAAATGGATGTAACGCGTGCGATTGTAACAGCAGGACTTCGCGCAAGAAAAAATTCGAAAGTGAAGGTTCGCATACCTTTTTCAACCTGTTATATCTATATTCCCGAAGGCATGATGCTGGATGAAGATGCCAAATCCTTGGTACAAGAAGAACTGAATGTTAAAAATGTAGTGCAACTAGATTCTTTTGAAGAATATGCGGAATATTCTGTGAAACCCAATCTTCCCAACTTAGGGAAAAAATACGGATCCAAAATTCCTCTTATTCGAAAGAGTTTAGATCAAATGACCACACAGGATTTACGTACAATTGTTACAGAGGGAAAGGCATATTCTTTAGAACTAAGTGACCAGACTACCATTGGGCTATCTTCTGATGATCTTCTTTTGAAAGTAATTGGAAAAGCTCCCTATATTGCAGAGGAGACTATTCATGGCGGGGTGATTGTGCTTGATCCTACGCTCAATGATGAGCTTCGAAAAGAAGGATACGCTCGTGAACTAGTCCATCATATTCAGATTCAACGGAAACAACTGGATTTGAATGTCGAAGAGAGGATTAATCTAAGAATCTATATTCAGCATCCAGAAATGATACCATGGATACAAGATTTTCAAGAGTATATTTGTGCAGAAACCTTATCGGATTCTTTGGAGATTATACAGGATCCATCCAATGCTCCCTATACCTTCGAGTTGACAAAAGAATTGGGAGAGATAGGGATTCAGATTCAATCAAGAACAACTGAATCGTAATCTCTTCAGGGATTGCTTGCACAATAACACCTTCAGGGATATTTCGCAAGCGGATTGGAACTGTGTGAGATCCAGCTTCCAATCCTTCCACATCAATAAATGCTTCCAGGGTTTCTAATTGTTGTAGTTTTGATGCAAGACCATAAACTGTTACGTGAATACTCGAGATTTCCATGGAGTAATTGAGGTCAAAAGGAAGATTGAGTATACTAATGGGAACATTTTCAAACTTCATCGATTCCATGGGGGCGATTGAAACGGTTACACGAACCGTAGTTCTGTTTTGAATAGTTCGAACTCCTTCGGGCAATAGAATTCCTACTTCTTTGGAAAAAGTGGCATTCTTTTTGATCAATTGATACTGGTTCTGTTTCTATGGATTGAAGAGATTCCACAAATTTGACGTTTCCCGATACGGTAATGACATAGGGTTCAACCGTGATACTCTGAATGGTTCCTAGGGGTCTACCAACCACATTTGGTACAATGGGGAGAACTTTTGAAATATCTGTATTGACCACGGGTACAGAGATCTGTACCGATTCAGGTTCAATTGTCAAACCAGCAATTGGCTGGTTGGTATTGTCCTGGGCAAATACTTTTGAATGGCTAAGTATGTCAGTGCTTGCATTTGTTAAATCTACCTCAACAAAAACATTGTGAATAGACTGAATGGCTGATTCTGTACCAGAAATCTTGACAATATCAGGACTTGCAATTGGTTCACCTGCAATATTGCCAGATTCTAAATTCCCCATCAGAATAATTTTAACCGGAAAGTCTTTTGAGATCATTTCTTCGACAGTAACTTCAATAAAGGGTGGATCGATCAAAACAACATCCACATTTTTGGGGGCTTTTACAATGGGTTTCATTTTATGGGTTCCAGATTGTATCTCAGCAAAATCCAGAATTATTGAAATGTTTTTAGTATGCTCCTCAATAGTATTTGACGGAGCTTCAAATGTTATCTCAACATTTTCCTTAGACAAAGAGATTTGGTAATTGGTAGGAGCATTTTGAATTTGAACCGGGTAAAGAGAAGAATTTGTTACTTTCGCTCCATACACGTAGGAGACATACATCCAAACAAAAAAAGCGAGAACAAGTGAGAAAATCTTCAAAAATATATTGTGAGTGAAAAACTTTCGAAAAATCATCATGATTTAACCTTTAACATTACTGATAGCATTCCTTTCAGTTCAGATGGAGTTAAATTACTCGTGATACGCCCTGATATTGAAAGGGAGATAGAACCCGTTTCTTCTGAAACAATAATACTAATCGCATCTGTATCTTCTGTAATTCCAATGCCCGCACGATGGCGGGTGCCGAAACTTTTCGTTAAATGTAAATTGTCGGTCAGGGGGAGAATAACCCGAGCAGCTTTAATGGTATGCTTTGCAATGATGACAGCCCCGTCGTGCAATAGCGATGGTGGAGTGAAAATAGTAATCAGAAGTTCTTCGTGAATGTTACTATCTAGAATGACTCCGCTTTCTTCAAACGAATCCAGGGATGAGTCTCTTTGAATAACAATCAAAGCTCCTGTATTGCATGCTGAAAGGTGTTCTACGGCACTACATAGGATATTGACCGATGCAGCAGTGAGAGTAGGGGTTTCTAAAAAAGAAGTAAACCGTCGAAATATTGATTCCCTGGTGCCCAACTTACTAATGAGCCTGCGCAGTTCTGGTTGGAATAGGATGACAATCAAGACTGGGAGAGAGAATGTCAGAATATTAATCACACCACTTAAAAGCCAATCCATGGCTACAAAACCAAAGTATTGTGATATCCATGCCAGGGCATTCAGAAACAGAATTAATAAAGCCAACCCTATAGCGAGTTGAAGAGCTCTTGTAGAGTGTAACAAGATAATAAAGTAATACACAATGATGCCGACAAAGAGGATATCCAAAATAGTCATTAGTAAAGTATTCACCATATCTAAATGTATAGAAAATTTTCCATAAAAGAAAAGGGACTTTTGAAATAAAGGTGAAAACGATATAATGGTAATAAAGTTGAGAACCAGGAGGCTATTATGAAGATCACAGTAAAAAGTTCCTCTTCCCATTGTTTTGATGAATCAACGCTTAGCTATGCAGAAGAAAAACTCGAAAAACTTGAAAAAATCTTCCAACCTATTCGGGAAGCAGATCTTGTATTCAATGAGTCCAAAGGTGTTCATATGGCTGAAGTAACCATGTATGTCAATGGCAAAATCATTCGTGCGGAAACAAAAGATACCAATGTCCGTAGTGCTATTGACCGATTAAAAGACAAACTGGAACGTCAAATTCGTCGTTACAAAGAGAAAACAATTGACAAAAAACGCCATATCAAAAAGGAATTTCCTCAGGAAGTAACTCCTATCCTTGAAGAGGAAATTCCCCAGATTATCCGAGAGAAGAAGTTTTCTATTGTCCCCTTATCAGATGAAGACGCTATTGAGCAACTGGAGCTACTGGGACACGACTTCTTTTTGTATTACAGAATCAGTAAAGACTACAAAGGCTTAGCAGTGCTATATCGTCGGAAAAATGATGGATATGGTATTTTAATGCCAGAAGAATAAACTATGAAACCTACATGGAAATGGATCGATATTGTTGTTCTGCTTCTTCTGTGCTTGTTTGTCACAGGATTGATCGTGAAAGGTGTGCAATCTTCCCAATACAAGCATTCCCTTCAACCAATTAAAGTGGAGATCGTTGTTCCAAACCTGGACCCCGATGTAGCGGACCAGATTCAGATTGGAGATATTCTTGTTGACAAAAATGCCAACCCCATATTTGTCATCCGAGAGAAAATTCAAAAGCAATCCCAGCATCCCATTATCGATACAGAAGGCAACATTCTCGCATCAGACCATCCTCTACTTGTCAGTTTGTTTTTATGGGTAGAATCTGTAGAGCCTATGGAATATACAAACGGAATACGGTATAATTGGCAAGTAGTAAAAGTAGGAGGATCCCTTATCTGGGAAACTCGTACAGAACGATTTGTCGGTTTGGTTAGGCAATTAAACATTCAATCAAATTAATAGTTGTAAAATTGAACTTGTTTATATAAAATTTAAGCAACAATTTTTTATTTGAGTATTTTTTTCGTATAATAACGGTAGTTGTTGACTGAAAGAGGTGAGGCTATGAAGAAATTGTCTGTTTTGCTTGTGATATTATTGCTTGCTACACCTTTACTCGCATATGGCTTAACGGTCGATCGAGATGAAGGTGGAATTCCATTGCAAACAGTTTTCTATTCCAGAAAAGCCAATGATGGTATTGAGAAAACACCCGCTAAACTTGTTGAAATACAAGAAGAAACCGGGGAACTTGGTGAAGAAGATCTTCCACCAGTAGAAGATCCTTTTTTCCCTGAGCCTGATGGGTTCAAGGGTACAGTGGTCGAAATAAATACCACGGATGACTTCATCATCATTTCCAATGTTCGCTACTACAACAACTACACGGGCCAACACGAAAGAGCTGATATTTTTAAATTGATGTTCAACCAGTACACTGCTTTCATCATCAATGGAGAACAACAAACCGATGTCAATTCCATTGTTATCGGAGAGCCCATCACTGCAGTCGGAGATCAGCCTGATTACGAAAAAAATATTCTTCGCAATGTAGGCGTCATTTACCAAGGTTCCATCTACACTCCTGAACAAACTGAAGAGCCTGTTTTATATGCTTTTAATGGAAGAGTAATTACCATTGATCGAACGGCAAACGAACTCACTGTATTCTGTTTTGAACTAGGTAAGAACATCACCGTTTCTATTAAAGATGAAACAAGCTTTCAAAATATCCAAACCAATAATGCAGGTAAAATTGAGTATGTCACCATAGAAGTTGAAGGAATACCTGCAGAACTACAAGAGGATCAAATCTGCAATTTTGTGGGCCAAATGTATTATGAAACCCATGATGTAATTGCCGACAATGTTCTCATTATACCTGAAGACAATTGATGGGAGGGCAAAGAATGAAACTTACCAGAAAAATCTTTTCCATATTCATCTGCCTGATACTCAGTTTAGCATTTGCATCATTCTCTTTCACAAACCGTACACAAGCAACCAATAACATCAAATGGGAAAATATTACTCCCAAATCCCCCCCTCTAGCGGCAGACGATGGAGCTTGTACATATCAATATGGTTATAACGACGCATGGGACGGTTATTATCTTCATGGAATGACTTCTTTTGTTGATTTAGTAGAAACCAAATCTGATGGTTCCAAAGTCATACACTTCTTCCAATTTATGCCTTCTGCTTCAATGGGCTGGAACTCCTCTTCATACAGAGCCTATGGTGCAGTTGTTCACTGGTCTTCCGAAACTCAGCAATGGGAAAAAATTAATCCATCCTTTTTCGGAGACCCATGGAGTGCATATGGTGGTGGATTCACTGTACTTAAAGAATCTTACATCGATCCCGCTACCGGAAGCATGTGGAATGGACGATTATTCCTTCATACTACCTCAGACTACTTCCAGCTTTATAGGTATACTTACAGCTATTACATAGCTTATTACTACCCCGGTAAGCCAAGAATATTGCGATGGGATGGCGGATCTAGCTGGACTGATTTGTGGAACCAAGGCGGAAGCAATAGCAATGTTGTTTCAGGACCTAATGGATGTTATTCTCAAAGTGATTGGAGAGGAACCTCTAGCGGAAAGTATTTCATTACCTCTTACAACGGAACCATTTATATTGCAGTGTTTAAGGATCAATATCCTCATCATAGCTCGTACCCATATTACTATTATTCTCCCAATTGGGATCTCAAGATTTATCAATATTCTGGTTCAACCAACGATCTACTGAACAATACTTCTCCTCCACAAACTTGGACTGAAGTTTGGTCGTACAATTACGGCAGTCGTAGCTGGTCCTACGGAACACCTGCAATCTATTATTTTGGTGTGCTCAACGATCGGTTCATTTTGTCTACATGTACAAGTAATCAACAAGATTATGCTTATACATCCATGGGCAATAATGGGTGGTGGTTTATATCTACCAATAATAGTCCCTCCACTATGCAGCGCGGTACAACCCAAGGATCTTCCATCAATGCGATATGTGGCACGATTGATCCAAGCAACTACAGCGGTCAGTGGCACTACTTTCCACTCACAATTCCCAGTGGACCTTATGCAGGAACCTATACAGGACGTATTAATCGTTATGCATGGACACCCCTCCATTATCTTTATCCTTGGGGCGGTGG
The DNA here is from genome assembly GCA_040767255.1 of Caldisericia bacterium. Lineage (GTDB taxonomy): Bacteria > Caldisericota > Caldisericia > UBA6126 > UBA6126 > JAGLCW01. The sequence goes on along the minus strand of JAXGOZ010000011.1, from coordinate 29,564 downwards.
CGGAACTGTATATGCTTATTATTGGATGTATTCTTGGGGAAGCTTTTACCGGGGTCATTTTTCTGGACGTCGCGTAAAGATTACAGGACAACCAAACGGAAGTTATTTTGATGTGGTTGATATGGCCGGGATGTATATGTATTATTCCGATGCAACCTTATGGGACATGAACACTCCTCGACGAAGGACCATCACCGGTTGCGCTAGAGTATTTTAATAACTATCTCTATGCTGGCTTTGCAAAGAATTCTTCTCTTCTCAGGACCAATGATTTTGGAAACTTTGCCAATCTTTCTGATTTAAATACATGGGATGATTGTGGAACAATTAACGATCCAACTGCATCTCCTGCACGTCCTTTTGAGGGCGGAATTTTAGCTCTAGAAAAAACAACAGGGGTAGATGATTTCGGAACTCCTACTGACGTTGCACTTTATATTGGAGGAAGCTATCGAAATGGTTCTTACAGCAATACTGCTTGGAACTATTCGGGTACCTGTCCCCTCTATTCGACAGCGGGTGAAGATGCCGGTGGCGATCCCGATGCTTTGCCATTACAGTTTACGCTAGAAGAAGATGAATGGCGACTCAATTCTGCATCAATGTCTCCAAATTTCCAAAATCGAATGTATGGTATCTATGACCTATACAATTCAAATTTAGGTTTGATTTCACAATTTGGTGTCAATTCTATTCCTCCTGGTGGAACTTATACAAACCATCCTGAATATAGATATAGACGTTTTATGGTGTACAATGCACCCCCATCTTGTAATATTACTCAAGACCCCGATCCTGTTGTAAATGAACGTGGAACCTATACTTCCTTTATGCTTACCTTTACCCCAACCGGTGGATTTGGCTCTGGAAATGTTCATGTAGAATTAACTCTACCTGAAAATGTTTATGTCCCCACCGAAGATAGCGGTGGTAACCCCATCAATCAATTGTATCATAGTGGATCTATTCCTATGAATGGTGGAGTACTGAACCTACCCATCACCATAAAATCAACCAATTCAGCAGTCGTTGCCAGTTATAGAAATGATCCACAATCTATGGTTCACATCACTGATCTGACTGCTAATATCACAGTTGACGATTATTTGGCCCTTGATGTCATTCCGCCAAGACCAGGTTTCACCGTGAATGCGAATCCTTCCATGTTTACACTCTTCCAAGGCGAATGTCCTCCAAATGAATGCTGTGAAGATCATTGTAAACAGATCGAATTGGATTTAGAAGCCCGTAATGGGTTCGAAGACAATGTTATTATTGGTACCTATTGGACAGATCCTCCAGCCAACCAACCAGATGGTGTAACTTTTACCTTCCTTCGAAATTCTTTTGTATATGACATCTTTGACACCGAAGGAACTGGATTTACTTCCCTTGCTGAAGTGCGAGTTCGTCCTGATATGGGAACTCGTTATTCGTTCCAAGTGCGAGTATCTCCCGATACATTGCCTGGCATTTACAAATTCCGCATCATGTTCTTATCGGGAAGCATTAAAAAGCAAATTGATTGCACCATGACTGTATTGCCACCAAGGCCTGCCATTGATGTCAATCCTGCTGATGGAGTTGGAAACTTCTCCATGCAAGTGTATACCAAAGAAGTTATTCCTGGTGGGTCGGTACGATATCGATTAAAAATTCAAAGTAAAGCTGGATTTACAGGCAAAGTAGCACTATCCTTACGCGGACTACCCGATCAGGTGTATTTCAATAATCCTTCTGGTTTTGAGGGAATCGTTGCTGAAGTACCCGTACCTGGATATGCTGAAAATTATGTAGATATTAGTCCTACGCTTGATGCCTATGCAAACGTTACCCTACAAACAACACCTTACACAATTAATCCATATCCTCCAGCCAATCTGCGAGTGAATTCTGCAAATGCCAACCTGAATATTGTCTCTTGGGATGCTTCCCGCAGAGGCTCCAGGCCTATCGCTGGATACGAAGTATGGCGTTCTCTAACTCGATATGTCGATGCCGCAAACCGTATTGCCATTGTGAATAGCCCTAATACTTCATATCAAGATGCTGATGTAGAAGCCAATACTCCTTACTACTATTTTGTCAGAGCTTTCGACAACGATACTCCCCCCAATTACTCCACCTATGCAACCTCAGGTCGTATCGGCGAAGCTGCTACTGTTACCATTGTCGACGACGAACTTGATCAAGTCATGGCAACCGCTGACAAAATGGGCACCGAACCTGGATTCTATACCCTAGAAGTGATTGGAAATGGTGTTGGATTTGGACCTGGACATGTTCCAACCAATCCTTCTGCTGTTACATATTTAGGGCTACATGTGTATAGACAAGATTTAAACCTTAAAACACCATTTTTGGATATTTGGGGTGCACTTGCCCTATTATTCGGCATGATGCTCGTTGCATGGCAATTTGTTTTCCGGAAAAAAGCCGAAAATAAGATATAGTTACATGAAATCATACAAAAAGGGGTCACCACTGGTGACCCCTTTTTTTTTAGGTGAAAATGAAAAGCAATAAAGCTCTCCGATTTGGTATCATTTTTCTTGCTTCTGTGATCGTTCTTCAGTGGATCCTTCATCTGCCCTGGATAGTAGAACCATTCACATATTTTACAACCCTATGCACAACTCAGATCCTTCGTTTATTTGGATATTCTGTTACTATGAGCCATTTTCATATCATTGGAGCGATCGATATGGAGATCATATATGAGTGTACCGGAGTCTATGGTATGATTATCCTCATTTCTGGATTTCTCGCTTCATGGCATCCATGGGAAGAAAAGCTAATTGCTATTGCATGGGGCATAGGTGTTGTTTTTGTTACAAACCAACTCCGACTTGTTAGTATTTTTATGATTACTTCTAGGTGGCCAAGTGCTTTCCATTTTTTTCATTCTTACTTTTGGCAATTCTTTCTAATCTTTATCGTCTGTCTTGTGTACTATTTATGGATGCTGAAAATGGAACAAAAAACTCAAAAAAAACATGTCAGATAAGAAGCACTCCTTTCTTCTGCTTTTCATCGTTTTATTTCTCGCTTCCCTAACCATATTATATCTTTTGTGGTACCCACTTTCCTATTACTATGCATGGTTTCGATTAAAAATGGCAACCATTTTATTGAATTTATTCGGACTCTATCCCACTTTTCGTATTAGCGGGATCCAAAACTCACAAGGTGAAATGTTTTCTTTTCTACCTTATGTATCTCTCATGATTGCAACTTACCGAAAGAAGACTTTTTCTCATTGGAAAGAAATCAGCATTACGCTCCTTGGAGTTGTACTCATTGAAGTGTTGGGTCGGTTTTTTGAAAAGCTGGCTACGATATATCCAACAACCAATCTTCTAGCCTACCTTGCTATCCTTTTTTTGGGAACTGCAAGAGTCGGATTTCCCTTTCTATCATGGTTTTATTCCTTGTACAGACAGAAAAAACCTTTCACGCAATTGTTTTCTTCTGAACCATAAGAATCTCCAAAGAGTATTCATTATAAAAAAAGAACCTTGTTTTCCCGAAAGGTGGTAACCATGAAAAAAATTCTACACATTCTGTGTGCAGCTCTTCTTACTATATCTATGTTTCATGTCCAAATGCTTCAACCCTCAAAGACTAGGGCAAATACGTATGTGAAAGATGCAATTTTTGCTGCCCTAAAATGGATGCCTGTAGGGTATGGGCGTGATGGCCAGCAGTTGCGAAATAATGCCTTGTTTCCTTGGCAAAGAGGAAGCGAAGAAATATGGGGCAATCGACAATATTTTATGCCTTCTGCTGGAGCACCCAGACCTGCAACTTCCGGGACAAAATCTACCCCTGTGTACTATACAGAAGTATATTTTGATGTGATTGCAGCAGGAGGAAGATCAACGGAGGCAAACCATTACTTTGTCGTGCTCGATGACTCCAACCAAATCTGGTTTGATAAAGATGGTCGATTCCAGGATGCCAGGCAAAGTGATCAACCTTCTACCAATTGTCGTACTTCTTCTGGAAGAGTAGATCCTAGTAGTGCTAATAACACCATGGGTCCATATCGCATTGGCGAATATCTGCATATTGAAAATGATAAAGGTTATATGTTTACACCATCGGGTGCCACAGAACCAATAGAACATAGTGATGTGGATTTTTCGGGAAGAGTTTTCAAAATTGGGCAAGCTCTTTTAGGAAACGAAGAAAATCACCCGGTTCTTTTGTTATCTGAAGTTTTACAAGCTTCTTGTGGAACATACACATACAATATTTCTGTGGAAAGTGACCTGTGGATGGGAACCAATCCTGCTGTGACTTCTGCTAGACTACTATCTAGACATGATGATGTTCCAGAAGTAGCCCAACTAATTCAAAAAAGTACTGTTCTTGACCCTTCTGGGAGAGAATTCTTTGCACCTGCCACAACTTTCCATAACATCCGATTAAAATATCGCGAGTATGTTGGAGTGGAAATATGGAAAGACAATGGAGTGAATGTTAATGAGTTTGGTGGTAATACCAGATCCAATAACCTTTCCGATGATTATAAAGCGGGAGAAACATGCGAAGAATTCTTGGGAATGAAGCAGGGTACATCTGACACTGATGCATATCTTTTTTTAACTCCAATACCTGTAACAGATCGCTTTTATTCTTCCACTGGATCCACTCGCTATGGATGTCAAGGACCAATATATCGTGACTTTGATGATTCTCATACTGTCAGTACAGGAGATTTACGCGTTACTTCTATTCATGTAAATATGGGGGAAACCATCATTAATTATGGTGCTGGAACAACCGTTGCAGAAGGGGATTCTGACGTTGGTTTCCCTTTGCAAGATTTTATTGTAGAAGATTATTACGACGCTAATGAAAATGACGAGTTTGACGCACAAGATTTTATATATCGAGAAATTTATGCAAACGACCGTGTAACTGCTGGAGATTTGCGTTTATCACTGGTGAACTACCGCGGAACAACGTATGAATGCGGTTCTACGGTGCAAATTGGGGATATATGGTTGTTTGAAAATCCCGTTACCGGTATTACCATGGGGAAAAATGGAAATTTCCGCTGTATGGATATGGAAGTGATTCCTGGTCAAATGGAAGTGTCTGTCAGTATGAATCCAGCTTTTCGTGTGGAGCAAACAACAACGGTAACTGTAGCGATCCAACCACCGTTAGCAAATGGAGAAAAAGCTGTCATATTGATCCGCTCTGCCGAAGGGGGAGATTCTATTCGAGAAGTAAACCCGGGAGTGCGCGATTACACCTTTACTTATACTCCTTGGGAGGGTACATGCAGTCCCTTGGGAAAACAGGTTCCTATTACAGTAGAATTATATCGAGGACAAAATTTTACCGATGTAAATCAAGGTCCCAAAGATGGAAATTATGGCTATTGGAAAGTAGACACACCAAGATCTGTCTATGCCCTAGAAGATAAATATGACTGTCGCATGTTCAAATCTATTTCTGTGCAACCCGAATCTTTAAAATTTCGTACCAATATTGCTTGTTTAAGTAATATTTCTTTTCGATATCCAAATTTGGTCTTAAAAATATTTGATGATGACAATAAGTCGGATGTGAATGATCCAAATGGAATGGCAGTTTCTTCTACACCTGGAAGGAATATACTAGCAAACTACAATGCTACTGGATCGGGCATCCGATATATGTTCACAGCTATTGATCAAATGAATAACAAATATATTGTCCAAGTAAACCGAGACAACACTTATCTGCTTTGGAAATGGATTGACAATCCATCACCAACCCCAGGTAAAGGTTTTTATGGAGCTCTTGATTTTGAAGATGAGGTTTCAGGTCCGTATGACTCTGTCAACGGACAGGCTTTATACGGCGGATCATTAGAAGACAAAGACTGTTCAGAAGACAAAATTGAATGTCAAACATGTGAGTTGTCTGGCTTACCTCCACTAGGAAAAATTACAAAAGGAGATACGTTTGGTATTTTTGACGGAACACTTGGTGAAATACTCAATGATGGCATATGGGTTTTTGTCACTCCTTATGGTAGAGGTTTAATTGGTAATGATGGGGGAGAGTTCCCCGTTTGTTTGTGGCCAAGAGAAGAAAACAATGATATCTCCGTTCGAGTATTTACCACTAAAGCGATGTACGATTACAATTCTACTATCTCGCATCCTCCCTATTTTGTAACAGGCGGGGGAGATGGAATTGATTACTGCGGGATCGCATTGCTAGGATGGAAAAGTTCTGATCCAAACCCTCCACCACCTGATCCAGATCCACCCAATCCTGATCCCCCAGACAATGGTGGTAGAAATGACGGCATAGCATTTTCCGAATTTGTAGCCATCGACCATTCATTACAATACTCCGAGTTTCGCTATTCCGACTCAATTCACCCAGATTACGACCCAGTATTGCAACACATGATTCGAGATTTTCGCTGTTATCCTGGTGGACAAACTCATACGGGAAGGTCTGGGCCTATTATAAGAGAGGGCCGAAACGCTTGTCCTGCCAATTGGGAAAATCAGTTTGTAAAACTGGGAACAGAATTTTTCCCTATGACCGACTATGGTATTTATTTTGTTCTTCGAGACTCAAATGACGGTGGTTTATTGTCCTTTGAATCTTCTAGCAGGAGTCACCGAATCACACAAATTGAAATTCAAGGACCCTTTATTACTCCTCATTTTCCATTAAGCAATGTTCGTTATGGGGGCAGTAGCAATGTTCCTTTGACATACGATTGGGACGGAGAAATTGTCATTGACAGTTCTAATTACAAGGAGTATGAGCTATCAGGTGCTGATTGGACGAGAACTACAAATCCAGGCATGCGGGAAAGTGTTCGATATGGAAGATCGAATAGCGTTTTAGAATATTCCAGAAGACTCAACTATACTGGAATTCCCAAGGTAATTGTAATCGACGAATTAATCCCTGTGCAGTATGGTAAGATATCCATTCGTGTACACTTAGCAGATGGACGAGTAGGGGATTATTTTGACTGTTGTGATGTGCCTATGGAAGGAATTCCTGTTCATGCTTTGGATATTGGAGACTATTCAGGTGGTATAGAGTATGGGAAAGATTGTGAATTTACAGCAACCATTTTAGAACACTCCACAATACAGAGCGTGCGACAAGTAAATGATGCTGTCGTATTTATCTGGCAAGATCGCGGTGTAAAATCACGCTACAATCAAGAAACATTAGAAGGAGCTGGAGATGGTTGGGTTACCATGGCACCAGAATCCTCAGAGAATTCGGGGTATTCAACAGCGTACTCTTCTTCCGATGACTTAAATGACGATGGTAAAATATCTTTTAATGATTTCGAAACAGAAATTATTGGAAGCTACGACCTATCTACCAATACGTGGGCAGGTGGAATGATTGACGCAAGAACCTTCCAACGCAACCAAGGAAAATATACATTTGTTCTATCAGAACAGAATCGCTGCATCATTGATTCAGTTGGAATGGATTTTAATGAAAATGGTGTCATTGAAGACCATGAAATTCTACCCGTTTACATAACTGCCTACAAATATGGAGACGATAATAATAGTAGGGGATTTGGTCCATTGTATCCAAATCCTATGAATTACAAATACTATTCTCATGCTGTGTATTTATCAGGTCAGAACATTGCTCCCGTTGGGTATAGCAGTGGACCTCAGAAAACCTATGAAATTGACATTTCTCCTACTGTTCTAACTGCAGGAGTATCTCCAGAAAGTGCTTTCCAAGGGCAGCCTTTAACAATTACGGTGAAGAAGTCCAATGGATCGCCTGTTGATTTAACAGAAAATGGATCTTTGAGCACAGAAGAAGTGGCTACTCTGTTTTATGATGACACCCCTTTCAATTTGCCGGATTACTACTGGGTACGTACAAATCTTCAGAACAGTTCTTCAGACGCTGCCAACAATCAAGATTTGTTCCAGAAAAAAATCATCGAATATGATTTTTCTGGTGCAAAAAAAGGAGTCTACATTTTTAAGAATTTTGTTGCCAACGATGCAGGGTCATTCAAATTACGTATTATGAACAAAAGAAGAAGCGATTTTGGATCGATTAATGTAAAAGTTGACCTTCCTACTGTGGAATACCAACTTTCTCCTTCTGCACCCCAAGGAATGATTCCAGGGGAATTGTATTCGGTGACAGCAACGCTAAAAGATGCTCTAGGAAATATCATTCGGGGAACTGATGTTCATTATCTACCCTATGCAGCATCCCCTAAAAGAGAATACTCTCCTGCTTATGTGGGGGTAAGGGAAGATGAATCTGAAATGAAATGGATCTCCAATTCAGTCGCCTACAATATGTCCAGTGATGTAGAGAAACGGCAGCGAAATCAAGCAGGTTGGTTTGGTCCAGGAGCTATCTATAATAGCCCATACGTTGGACTGGTACACCTAATGGATCAAGATAATAACCAAAGAGTTGATCATAAAGATAGTCTTGTAGATGTGAATGGTCAGGTGAAATTCCTTATTCCTGCGTGCGGAGAAATCAATTACGGTGGTTTTATAGGGTGCAATCAACTTCTAAAACAAGCAGGATTAAGTGATGTAGCTGGAGGTCAACCCGAGGATCATGGGGGAAGTTTATCCAGACGATATCGTCCTGATGGCACTTTCCACATTGATTGGTTTGCATTTACGCAAGAGAAAATGATTGGAAAACCGTTGGAAGTTCGTGCATATGATGAAAACAAAGGACCCCTTCCTACGGTTAGTTTTGATTTGAGTAACCACGATCTGATTTCTGGCACAACCAACCGTATCTTCCTGAGGATAAAAGAAGCAGGACCAGGATTAAAAGGATTCCACTTCTATGAAAACAACCAGAAAATTGCATCTGCTGATTTTGAAACTGTTCAAGATTATGTGGAGGTAGAAATAAAACCTTCCCAATCCGGAGAAGGAGTGATTACCGTCAAAGCAGTATACCAGTTTGATTCAATGGAACAATCTTTTGAGCAGTCTTGCATGGCATTTGATGTGATTGGTGGATTGAGTGTTTCAATTGTTGAAGGAGAATACTTGTATTCTGGACAACGATCCAAGGTTGTACTAAAAGTGAACCAAGCTTACAATGATGCATTGAAAGACACATTATTGGGCTTAAAAGGTGCAGGTATAGAAGAGTGGGAACCGATTGATTCTGATGGAACTGCATTGTTCTATTTCACTCCTACCAACCCTGGTACGATCCAAATTCTGATTAAAGGTTCTCAGATTTTAACAAATGCACCCACCATTACTGTTTTTGATTCAGAAAAACCTCCTTATTTAAACATCAAAGAATATCCTGGCATCACTCGAAATACCACGATCACGCTACATGGGGAAACACAAATTGGCTGTAGTGTATTCCTTGGAGAACAAGAAGTATCTGTATCGTCTGAAGGACTCTTTTCTATACCGGTTGATCTTGAAGAAGGAAAAAATACTTTTCTTGTTCGAGCATTCAATCCAAGAGGTGTGAAGGCAGAACAAGAAGTTGTCATCTGGAGACGTACAAAGGGTCCAGATATTGAAATGGATCCCTTCCCTTCATCTCCTACCGACGACATGAAACTACTTGTAACGGGAAAAGTCACACCAGCAGAATCTGAAGTATATGTAAATGGATTGGAAGCAACTGTTGATATAGATGGAGCATTTTCATGTTCAATTCCCATTCAAACAGGTGAAAATGAAATTCGAGTGAAAGCGATCGATAGTATTGGAAATACATCGGAATTGACTCTTTCGTACACATATGCCGAAACCATTGTTATCGTTTTAACCATTGGAAGCAAGGCTATGATGATTGATGGCAAGAGTCAAGAAATGGATGTAGCTCCGTTCATTCGAAATGGACGCACTATGGTGCCTATCCGTGCAATAGCAGAAGCATTTGGTGCGGAAGTAGAATGGAAACCAGCTACAGAAACGGTTGAAATTCGCTTAGGTGATTTGTTTATCTCTATGCAGATTGGAAACCCAGTAGCAATGGTGGGTAAGAAAGTTACTTCCCTCGATAGCCCACCCATCATAGAAAATGGTCGAACCTTTGTACCCCTTCGCTTTATCGCAGAGAGCTTTGGTGCAGAGGTAGAATGGATTGCAGAAACAAGAACGATTGTGATTCACTTTCAAAAATAAAAATCCTTAGTGAAACATGTAAACAACAAAAAAGAAAAAGAGCCCTAATATTAGGGCTCTTTTTTCGGATTAATGATTGCGTATTCTCTATAATATTAAAAACATTAAAAAATTACAATCGTTCTCCAAAATTGTAGGAGAGGATGATTAGGTCTACTCCGTCAACTTTTCCATCATCGTTAAAATCACACCTTGGATCATAGTTAGTATCTTCTTTTGTGGTTCCGAAAGCTTGGGCAAATAGTGCAAGATCATGAATATCCACAACCCCATCTCCATTTACATCACCAGCAAGATATTCTGTAACTAAAATATCCACTTCAGATCCAATGATGGGATATTCTTTTAACTCATTGGTTTTTGCTGAAGCTTTTTGTATGGCAAGTGAAGAAGTACCTTTGTTAATACCTATTAACGACAATGTGATAAAGGAACCACTACCTTGCAGGAGAACATCTGTATTCATCATAACTTTAATCACAACAATCCCATTGGCTTGATCAATTTCTTCAATGATTGAATAGTTTTCTTGAGGCATTTGTTGTAACATCAAGGATGGTTCTACATCTAGGCATTCCACCAAGATAGGGTCATAGAGCACTTGGAATTCAATATAAGAAAGGTTTTTTGCATCTTTAATCTCTATGTTTACGGGAGTCGGTTTTTTGATCTTTATCTGCGGATAGACAGGGTGAAAATGCAAGGAAGCATACCCTTCTTGGATGGATAAAATAGATAATCGGAACTGTGACGTTCTTGTTTTACCACCGCCAATTCCTTGTATACTCACGATGTATTCCTGGGAAGTAAGAGATGGATTGACTTGAAATGTAACGGTAACGTTTTTTCCAAAGTCTTTCTTTTCAAGAACGGCTGGTTCAATTGTATGAGTAACACCTTGTGGTAGATTTCCTACAGTAAGGGTGACTGGGGCATCCCATTTGAGACTGAAGCTAGGTTTAAACTTCATTTCCACTGAAGTACCTGCGGTTGCATACAATATGAAATTTGGTTCAAGATTTAAAGAGAAATCGCCATCTGCTACCTGTATTTCCAAGGTGACAGAAATTCGCTTCGTTGTTTTATTGGCCTTTCCTAGTATGTCGAATTGAATCTCTCCTGGTTTCATATCCTGTGTGGTATCCAGGTGGAGAACTGCTTTTTGACCTTCAATCAGTGTAGTTTTGGAAAAGGAGTATTGAATGTCTTGAGGGAGTTGATCAATGGATAAGAAAACATCCTCGTGAAAACCATCAAAACCTGCTATGGTGATTTCATAATTAGCGGATTCTCCCGCATAGATTTGTAAATATGTGGGCGTGACTTTGAGGGAGTAATCCCCTTTCATAGTTTCGAAAACTGTGATGTGGTATACAAGTTCTGCTCGTTTTCCTCCACCCTGACCTTCAATGACTAAATCGAATTCTCCTGGTTCTAAGCTTGGGCTGAAGTGCATACTTGCTGTTGTTCTACCAGGACAAGGAGCGATTGGAGGATTGAAGGTGACTTCAATACCTTCAGGGGGAACCCCCTTTAAGCCCATTGTGACAGGAGCATTGAATCCTCCTGTTTTTGTAAGAGAAATATCGGATCGCACTGTTGTTCCAGCATTTACCTCAAATTTTGTATTCACCGAGGACAAAGAAAACTCCCCTGGTGCGACATTTTGAACACGTAACTGGATGCGAGTAGTTTTCTTAACGGTACCGCTGAAAGCAATAATTAGAAGACTGTGACTGCCGGTTGGAGTTTCTGTAGTAGTTTGAAGATGAAGAGAAGTTTCACCGGGTGCTTTCTGAAGTTGAGCGGGAGAAAATTCATAATGCATGCCTGCAGGTACGTTTTCCAATTGAAACTGAACAGGATTTTTCAATGGAATATCGTTCACAACGTTAATTTTAATATTTACACTACCACCTTGAAATAGTGTTACAGATTGTGTTTCAGGAATCAATGTAAAGCCAACGCTAGAAGAAAAGCAGTACAGTTTTCCAGAATTTGTTCCAATTGCCACTACACCTCTGCCTACTGCTGGACTACTTTGGATTGGAGAATCCAAAGTTTTTTCCCATACAAGTCTTCCCGCTGTATCAAGCATGGTGAGTTTTTTATCCAATCCAGCAACAAGAATTTTATCTCCTGCTAAAGTTGGATTGGTTGTTACAGCACCGCCTCCAACAGAATAAGCCCATTTTTCTTCTTTGGTTTCTGTATCAATCTTACGTAGCTCTGCCATTTTTAGATTTTGGTTCTTTTTTACACCGATGAAGTAAACGTTTTTTTCATCCTCATCTACTGCTGGAGTATTGGGAACTTCATCGTAGGTAAGTATTTGCCATTTCATAGTCATAGAAGGATTTACGCGATAGAAAAATAGATTTTCTCCACCTCCACCAATGTAAATGCCCTCTTTTCCAACAGCTGGTGATGATTTAAAGCTGGCCCTAAAACCATTAAACTTCCCAAACGGGAGTCCATTCACTGAGGATAAACAGTACAATAGTTATCATAGGTGGATATGTACACGGTTTTTATAGTAGGATGCTGAAGCATAAATAGGTGCATCATAGTCGTTCATCCAGCGTTGTTCACCACCTTCGATTGAAAGAGCATAAACTCACCAGATTCTGTCCCAAAGTATACTTTGTCATCTCCAATACATGCAGTAGAACGAATACTAGATCCAACATTTCTGTACCAAATTGGCTTTCCTGTGTTTCGATTGAAGCAAAAGAAAATACCATCTAGCGTTCCTACAAAGAGTTTCTCTTCATGTATTCTTGGTGAACATGTCCAAGGAGGAGGATCATCCTCTTCCTCTTTTCCTATTGGAGGAAGAAGTCGATTGGATTGACCCAAATAGTAATCCCATAATTTTTCCCCTGTTGTTCGGTCAATGGCATACAATTTTGTAGAGTGTCTACCATCGGACAATTTTTTTCTCCAACAAAGTAAATTGTATTGTCGATAATTGGTGGGGGTACACCGGATAGCATCACTATCAGATTGATATGCATAACGATCTTCCAATTTACTGCTGACACTTTCTTCGGTGTAGTTGCATAAAGTATTTGTGTTACCAAATCCATTCCAGTCAAATCGTTTTGTTCCTTTAACTGTAATTGTGAATCGTTCGACTACAGACTTACCCCTCCTTTTGCTTCAATGGCAAAAGAGTATGTTTCAGGATCTACGTAAGTTACATCAACAACCATGATCAATTGTCCTGTTCCAGGGACTTAAAGGGAAGTAGAAGAAAATTTGGAACTAAATCCTGGGTGAGTGGATTTTAAGCTAAAATTGACAGCCCCAAAGAAACCATCCGGAGAGTTTACTTCCAAGTTAAAGACAGCTGCATTTCCTGCATCAATTTCTATACTAGAGGCTTTATGCTTAAAGTGAAGGTGCCTTCTTCAATTTCTAACACTTCAATACTTAGGGAAACTCCTTTTCTAGTGCGACCTAATGTTTCTCCAAATATTTCTTGATGAAATATGTACCGGGCTGTGTTTCTTTTTGTTGACGATTAAACGCATATTTGCTGTGGCATTACCACCGACCATTTTCACAATATTGGGACTGATAAATGGTTCCAATTCCAAGGGGAGTTTTCCCAGCACGTAGAAAAACATTCTGAGAGAATGAGAAGTTGCGTTTACCTGGATTTCAATATTCTGCTCTTCTCCCTGGTACAGAAACATTGGTGGGGGATAGCGATACACCAAAATCAATGTTATCAGCGAAACACACACATGTGCTTGAAAATGCTAAAATAATTTTGTTCTTCGTAATGATAGGAGAAGTATTGATTTCATTTCCTAATAAAGTAGAAAAACCCTTTTCCTGTCTCTGCTTCAAGTGCATAGAATACCATCTCCTCCACCAAAAACCACATATTCACCAGTTACCGCAGGCAGAGAACTTACTACCTACCTGGCACAGGGAATTTCCACTTCATCCTGCCATCTGTTCGTTGTATGGTTGTGGGGCATTTTTCCGTCTTCATCTCCAACGAACAAATAATTCTGTGTTACAGCTGGTGTGGAATGAAATTACCAATTTGATCAGAGCGCCAAATAATCTCTCCAGTATATGCATTGATAGCAAATATTTCTCCTCGCTTGCTGAACGAGTAGAAATGTACACAACACCATCAAGGTAGACGGGCGAAGATTTACATTCATCATTTGTTCCTATTGGAAGTTGTATTCCGTTTCTGATCAAACAAATGGTGTTAAGTCGCTGTAATCATAAGCATAAAGGCGACCACCAGAAGTAACCGCAAACACTCTACCTGCACCAATGATGGGGGAAGAGATGACACTGCCATTTAAAGGAATTCTTTCCAATTCACTTCCTGCGGCATTCAAGACATACAAAAATTCTGTAGAAGTACCAAAAAGACTTTATCTCCATATACCAAAATTAATATTTTAGTGGTAATTTGACCATAGGCAACAAATTTGTGCCCTGTTCCATCGTCGCGGTAACAATACATATAGGAAGGTGTATCAGAAGATCCTCCGGTAGAGAAATAAAGCTTTCCATTGCTATAGGTTGGGAGCACCATAGGGAAGAGGATAGTTTAAAAACGTTCGGTTTCCCAAATCTTTTTCCTTCTGCCGTGTCGATAGCGTATACTTTTACGATTATCAGCCACAATATAGGCAATATTGTTTTGGACTACAGGAGAGGATGAGATCGAGCTTCCTGTTTGAAATCGCCATTGCTCCTAGTTAAATCCTTCTACTTGAATCAATTCAGAGGAAAACTCCGGTTCTTGATTCATTTTGATGAAATGTTGGCCAATCACTTCCTTCTGTATACACTGAAGGAGTATCATGCTCCAAGGAAACAAAAAACATGTGACCGTCAGTAAACAGGATAAGAATCCAGAGATTATTGTGCGAAAGGACTGATGGGTTTTCATGTATTATCCCCTTCCATTAAACAGATTCATTAAATTGTGAAAGCTGTTTTCGAACCAATTTTGAACCATATGCAAACTTAATATCGATGTTTTCTTTGGGAACACGATTTCTATACTTTGATCCTGCGGAAACCATTCCACAGAAGCTTGAAAACTCTCAGCAATGAAGCGAAGAGGGACAACAGTTCTACCAGGAGGAATGGTAAACGGTGCTACATCTAGCTTGATTTCTTCAGTGTCATCAATCTTTGCTATATCATTGTTGAGCCACAAGCCAATTTTCTTGCGGAAAGGAGCTGAAATCTCAATTTTGATATGTTGTTCTGTTTCGTACCAATCAACAGAAGCCTTAAAACTTTCAGCTATGAATCGTAAAGGAATAAGTAAGCCTTTCCTTTTTCGGTAAAAGGTTTGCAGTCGATTGCAAGGGTAGTTTTTGGTTAATATATGCAGTTTGATTTCCAATCTGAAGCCAGATAAAACGGGTTCAAATACTTCCTGCATCAGGGGTGTATTCTACTGTAGTAATATTACCAGCTTGATCCATGGCTTGAGCATTTATCACATTGGTTCCAATGATGAGTGGGAAGGTGCGAAAGAAGGGAACCATCAGCTTCAATGGGGACTGCTGAACCATTGATGATCAATTGGGCATTGTACTTGCAAAGACCCTTTAGGTCAATTGAATTGGTGAATACGATTTGTGGGATTTCATCAAAAGTTAGAACTGGTGGTACTGTATCAAGCGTGAAAACAAATGATGCTGGATCAGGGTCTTCATTTCCAAAAGTATCTGACTTCACCGAAAAATATACTTTCCATCTTCAGTGAGATGAAACACCTTCGATGTTTCCGCCGAAGGGACTCCAAGGTTCGATATTGAGTTGATATGAGTAGAAAAGCTCTTCTGTTTTGGTTTGTAAATCTTCTCCCGTCCAACGAAACTGCACAGTTGTTTGATTGGTAATCGGATCGGGATGCGATATAATCTGAGTTGATGGAGCATCTCGATCGGTTTTGAAAATTGTGTATTCCAATGGAGTTGCTTCGGCTTGAATAGAATTTAATTTTGCATCCAAAATCGAGATGTTGTCAATAAACAATGAACCAGAACCTAGGGCCAATGTTTCCAATCGAAAAGAAAGTAGTGTACCAGATCCCATACGCCTCCATTGTCTTTCCCTTCTCTGGAGAGTGCTACATGTAGATAAGGTCTACCATCTGCGGTTGTTTCCTTTTTAATGATGGAATTCACATGTACGTTGTTTGCTGTTAAAAAATCTCTAATTTTGCATGTTTCTTTTTCAATATATTTGAAATGGTAGAAGAGTAAAACAGATGGAATGTTACTCCAAAAACATCAGAACCTGTTTCAATCATAAGATTGATAGTTGGGTGAGAACCGATTTCAATTTTATGGGGAGAGTTTTTCATTTCGAAATCTCAGAAGAAAATGATAATCGGGCCACATTGGCAGAATAAGTTGCAAGATTGGTGGGCAAAAAGAAACTAACTTGCGGATATAAAACTAGCAGACAAAGAACGAATGTCTGATTGGATTTGATTTTGTGGCTGCATAGAAGCTATAGTAACATCTCGATAATATCTTGTCAGAATAACCGAAAAAGGTTCTCCTCGCATAGCAGAAGCTTGAGCGCTGTATTGTGGGAGACCAACACTCATGACCCCAACCTTTGCCATAGACATATACATAGGATTGTTGGTAGCTGCTTGCAAACTTGGATTTTAGTAGCGGCGGGGGTCTTTCCATAGATTTTCAGGTGTAGTCTTGCAAATTCCAAAACCAGCTTGATTTTAATCCGAAATACGATTGGAATTGAAGGCCTGTGATGTTGTACACTTTTTGGCTCGAGTAAATATCTACAAATTGCACTCGGTGACCGTCAGGGAAATTTTGGATCTCCCACTTGTCAATATTTTGGACAGAAACCTGACATTTTTCAAGTAAAAGCTGTTTTAGTTCCTGGATAAAACCTTCAGTAGTGTAATGTTTATACCATGAGTAATGGGGAGAAATTTCTTCTCCAGGTGAATCAACGGGACGTAAATAGGGATAGGGTGAACTATTCCAAGCATTGGCATTGCTCTCTGTCATTCCACCACTACAAGAATGAAATGGACTAGTGATAAGCTGTTGATTCCACATCAAAACTAAATTCTTGGTTTCATCAACTGCTTGATTGGTTCTCTGACTTTGCCTTGTTCCTAAATAAACCTGACAATAGGTAGATTATCTGTTACATCGAAATATGCCGTTGTTTTTTGTCTGGCTGCTTGCGCTCTTTTTCATAGGCAAAAGTCCTCGCAGTAATCAAATAAGGCTTGTGCCTTGAGTGCTTCTAAGTGCCAACTTGCTGATATTTCGCGGGTACTACTCCTTTTTAAATATGTTTCCATGTCTACATGGTTTATTGCACAAAGAGATCCAGAACCACCTGAATGAATCCAAATTTCCCCATAATAGGAATAGTTTCCAAGATGGATAGAATCTTGTCTTGTTTCTGGACGGAATCGAAACAAAAGGTGTGGTGGAAGATATCGGATTGTGAATTTTGTTTTGAATATAGATTCCGCTGTTTAAATCAAGTAAACAAATGGAAGTATTTTGGGATCGACACTATGGTAGATTCTCTGAACGTAGAAGAAATAGCATTATGGAGAAAAGTAGCTTCTCTCTTGATAGAATGGCCCAACTCGTACACAAAAACTAGTTTCATCAAGGGGAACATAAAAAGATAGATTGGGAAGAGAAATATGTTTTTCGGAATCTCCTCGATATTTTGAATAGAATTATTTTGGAGGGGAATTTGTACATAGTAGATATCTGAAGCAGCTAAACAAGTTGAAGCTATGTAAGGTGAGGAGGGTTTGCTAAGAGAAAACAACGATTCTTCATGGGGATGATATACATATAGAGAACCTGTGGATTGCAGTAAAATTCTTTGCGAAGACTGTTTAACGCGAACACGAAGGATATATTGATTTTGATTTTCAGAACCAAATGTATAGTTTGATTGGAATACATTCAAAGGGATGAAAAACAAGGTACAAATCAGGATGATTAAACTTTGTTTCAGCCACATATAATCACCTCCCTTCGCTTATCAATAAACGAAGTATTGCAGTAAAAGGTTACACCAGTGAAACGAAACCAATCTTTTTCAACTTTTTGTATAGTATATATATACAAAAGTTTTAGGTAAAACACAACTTTCAATTGTCCCTTTTTCTTTGACTTTAATACGAGTTATCTTACCATTATTCAAAAGTGTTAATTTGATTTATGTAGGCTTTATCTCTTGAGAAGGGAGAGTATAAGCATGTTTAAAGGTAAATTGTTGCATGTTATGCTTGCTATTGTTTTATTTGTAGGTTCTGTCTTTTTCTCTGTCCATCCGAACAGCAGTTATGCGGGTGAAGGGAAGAAAGTTATTGTGTATGTTGAAAGAGCAGTCGCAGAGGATTTTAAAAGAGGCGGCTTTGATGTTCTAGAAATGTACGAAACATTTTCTCTCTTCAATGTAACTCCTACAGAAGAAGAAATCCTGAAAGTCAGAAATATTCAATATACGGAAACCCCGGATATCGACAAGATATTTTACGGTGGTTTTGTGTTTACCTCTGATGGAGCTAAAAATATGGTGTATCCAACCGAAGTAAGTAAACACCTCAGCATGTCTGATGAAGGATTGTTTTTACTTCAATTTACAGGGACTGTAAAACCAGAATGGACTCTGGCAGTTCAATCGCAAGGAATGAAATCATTTCCCATTGCAATACTCTCGGCCTATTTAGTGAAAACTACCCGAGAAAAAATGCCCAGCATTAAATCTCTTCCTTTTGTTAGGACGATGGGTCAAGTCCCTGGTTTTTTGAAAGTTTCTCAAGACCTTCAAAATCAAGCTTTGAAGCTGCAAATATTGTGGCTACTACGACAGAAACTTTAATATTAACCGTTTTCTTGATATGTCGAATGTTAAAGAAGGTGAATATCACTATTATGTGAGTTTTGGAAAGGGACATTTGCACGTATTTAACTTCCTCTTTCAAAATTAAATCTTCTTTATACAGATTCTTCTGTTCCCTACATTGAAGAAATGATCGAGAACACAATCAGTAATCAATATGCTGCACAAGTCATTAATGTTCGCGATTCTGCAAATATCAACAATTTGCCGGAAGGCAATGTTGGAGACCATCAGGATTGTAGCTGTTGCCGATACTGGTTTATCTACTGGTGAAACCGATAGTTCAATGCATCCAAATTTCGGTACAAATGGCGATAAAGTAGTAGGACATTATAGCTACAATGTTGGTGGTGACCCAGCAACCGCTGATTGGAGCTGTTTTACTTCTCCTTTAGAGCAAATACTCACGGTACACACGCGTTGCAGGATCAGTCCTGGGCGATGGCGATTCTTCTCCAGGTGGAAACCAAGCAAAGGAATGGCACCGAGCTGAACTCGTTGTGCAAAACATTGCTACTACAGGAAGCTTACGAGCTGTAGCACCCCCTGCTTTTGATACTCTTGGAGATGCTTATAGTTCTGGTGCTAGAATTCAATACCAATTCTTGGGGCGGTGGTGGAAATGCATATGGAACCAGCGCTGCAGAAAATTGACTCCATTCATGTGGAACAAGCGGACTTCTCTATTCTTTTTAGTGCTGGGAATAGCGGACTGAATGCTGGAACACTTGGTTATCAAGCTAATTCCAAAAATTGTATTTCAGTGGGAGCGTCTCAAAATAATAGCGGTGGATTTAATCCTGACTGATAGCATCCTTCTCTTCCAGAGGATATGCAGAAGATGGTCGTATCAAACCAGATGTTGTGACTCCTGGACAAACAATTCTCTATTTCCCGGTTACTACTGGATCAAAGATTCTCCCAATCATACCTGGGCATCCTATCAGGTGCTTCCAGTATGGCAGCTCCTGTTGCAGCTGGTGCTTTAGCTTGTATACGAGAGTTTTTCACCAACGGATCCATTGTGACCGACTATCGCGATCCAAGTTCTGCTCTATTGAAAGCCACTATGGTGAATGGTTGCTATTTTGCAGGTATGGTGATTCAAACCGGTACTGGTCTCATATCTCCAGATGGAAACATTGATGGGGCCGAGTTGATGTAAAGAATTCGATTGACCCACAAGATGGACTTCGAGCTAAGTTCTATGATCATCCTATGGATTTAGGCTTGATGTCTGGTCAAACTCATTTTATGCCTTTCCGAGTAGCAGACGGAGTTTCTCTTCCTCTTTCTATAACTCTAGTTTGGACCGATGCACCAGCCACTCCTGGTGCTAATCCAGCTCTTGTTAATAATCTTGATCTCAAGCTTGTTACTCCAAGTGATTACTATTTTGTAATCGGTTTTAATGCACAAGGTGCCTCATCACTTAATCCCACCTCTCCAGATGCAATCAACAACGTAGGCACTGCATCCCTGAACTCGTTCTCGGGCAGTATCGTATTGAAGTCATCGGGGCTAATATCACTACTGGTGTTCAACCCTTTGCTGTTGCGTATACCGGAAATGTCTTTTCTGGAAGCGAGCCTGAACTCTCCCTCAATTGACGAAAAACTCACTCTTAAAGGTTCCAGATTACCGCGACGTACTTCATGGTTCTGATGGAGAATATAACGCTAGTGTAACTTCTATTGGAGTTAGTGGCGACGTAGTATTATCCATTGAATTCCGTCAATCTGGAATTTTCAAACAACCCGCAGAACTTGGCCTTACTTACACCATTACCCCACCTACATTCCCTATTAGCTCAGGTCTTACCTTAAGTTCACAAATATCAATCAGCACCACTACAAATACTCCCCTGGGTTATATTGATATAATTGTACATGCATCTACCCAAGGACATGCTGCTGATCCAGTTACTGTTGTTATGAACGTAATTGACGAACCTTATTTCTTGATGAAATTTGAACCGGCTTCTGTTTACGTTCGCCAGCAGGAAACAGGTGAAACAACCATCAGCATTACACCAATAATGTTTGGATTCTCTGAACAAGTTGTGTTTGACGACATCTATGGGCTACCCTCCAACTGCGAAATGACATTTAAACCAATGCCAACCGGACCCAACACACACAATATCGATCAAAAGTTACACCATTACAAATCAGATGACACCGATTGGAACTTTATGTGATTTCGGTACGAGGTAGAAATATTACAAGTTCAGGGATGACATTCGTGTACGAAACATTCAAATTGATTGTTTCCTGACGCGTAAATGTTTACAAAGCAGAAGTATATTTTGCAAGAGTGTTCCTGAAACAGTTGATGTGGGCGAAGAAGTCCGATTCCGCTTTCAAATGAAGAATACAGGAAACGAACCTCTTATTAACAATATGCTCGTATTCCATATGGATCCAAGTTTAGAATTCCTGTATAGTGAACCTGCTGCAAATTATTCAGATGGAAAGCTTTACATGGGTATTCGAGATTTGAATCCAGGTGAATGTTATCCGTAGTGTTCGTGCAAGTATTGGTTACCCCGGTATATCCGATAGAGATGGTGATTATATCGTTATCAAATGTCGCGTAAAAGATTCCAAAATGAATTCCGATTTCAGTTTTTTATCAACTTCAAAATACCGTTGAAGTTATTTCAGATCCAGCCTATAAGCGCACATTTTCTATTTGTCCTGTAACTGTTAGACCAAAACAAGCTGGTGAATATCCACTTTACTTCAAAGTCTACTTTGAAAATTTAGATTCTGATGGAGCAATCCAAGCAGGTCAAGAAGTAAAAGTTAAATTTCAATTACAAGGTGGATCCTATGATTATTTATACAGCTGGGACTGGGCTGATGGGAATATGATTCAAGATCAAAAAGCAGGTATTGAAGAAATTCAATTGCAACATACCTATACTCAAAAAGGCCTGTACAGGATTGTTATTACTGCTCGTGATTCAAAAGGCAGATACAAAAAAGGGGAAGTCATTTTACGAGTAAAATGAAACTTTTCTCTTTTAATAGTATTATAATTAAGTAAAACAAAATGAGAGCTCTGCAGCTTCGAGTGTAGAGGTTCTCGTTGATTTCTTCGAAAGGGGTGTCTAATGAAGAATTTAAATCGTTTTATCGTAGTCGTTTTGGGAGTTATTCTTGGGTGTGGTGTTCTTTTTCTCATGGAAGTACCAATGCAAAAGAAAGTGCTGTTGCGCAAAATACTGTCTTTAAACCTTTATTGGTATTATCTACTGCAGAACAAAACAGTGTATATTTTCACTTTACGAATACAGCAAAAAAACCCAGTAAATTGTATGCAAAGCTAACGCATGAGTATACAAAACATAGTGATTCTGAATGGATGGTACAATTCTGCTATTCCAATATTTGTTTCCTTGATGAAGGTGAATCTCCAAATGTTGTGAATCCTGGAAAAAAGGAAGAAATGCATGTCCAAATGTCTCCGTATGTTGCAAAAATTGGAGATACCATTAAATGTACATTAGAAGTATGGCCTGTCGTTGAACCTAAAAATGTTACAAAAATTATGTTTTATGGAGTAGTTGTTGATGAAAGTAAAGTTGAACTACGCATTGATAGTACACAAGCAAAGGTGAACGATAAAGCACAAACTCTTGATGCAGCTCCCTTTATTCTAAATGGACGCACTGTTGTACCATTACGTTTCATCGGAGAAGCCTTAGGTGCAGAAATTGGATGGGACAATAGCCAAAGAATGGTAAGCTACAAATTGGGCGATGAAATTCTTTACTTCTGGATCGATAAGAAAGAAGCAAAGGTTGTAATTGGACCTTACTTTGCTAAAACCATCCCACTTGAAGCTGCACCAGTGATTCGTAATGGAAGATCCTTTGTTCCTGTACGAGTTGTATCCGAGTTACTAGGTGCAAAAGTTGGTTGGGACGGTACTACCCGCACGGTAAGTATTGATTTCCCCGCACCCACTGAACACTAAGATTTGCCAAAGGGGTATATATGACTGTTAAGAAAATTATTTCATGGTTTCTCTGCTCATTGTTGTTTGTTGGTCTTGCTTATCCAATTGAAAAGAATGTCTCCGCTTCAGAAACTCATGAAGAAAGTTCTATATCAATTATAGGTGGCGGCATTCCTACAGGCATGTTTTTTGCACCAACCTATTTGAATGTTCAACAACAAAGACTTTATGTTGCTGATTCAAAAAACAATCGAGTGCAGGCTTTTATCCGCGGAAATGTTTTTCAACTTGCTTTTGGAGGATTTGGTCAAAACGAAAGAGAATTTGATCAACCAGCGGGTGTATGTACGACAGAGGAAAGCCTGTTTGTTGTTGACTCATTAAACGCTAGAGTCCAAATTTTCGACTCCAAAGGAAACTACAAATCTCAATTTGGATCTTTTGGAAGTGAACCAGGTAATTTTAATACACCAACCGATATTGCTACAGATGGATCAAAGCTGTATGTTCTGGACACCGGAAATTCACGTGTTCAAATTTTCGATACAGCTGGAAAATATCTATCTTCTTTCGGTGCACAAGGATCGGAAGATGCTCACTTTAATAGACCTTTGGGTATTGAAGTTGCCAAAGGAAAAATCTATATTGCCGATACCGGCAACAATAGAGTCCAAATTTTTTCTGACTCCGGAACATTTGTTAGCGTATTTGGCTTTGGTGGAACTGAAGAAAAAGCATTTCATCAACCAAAAGGAATAGCGTTTTATGAAGAAAAAGTCTATATTGTGGACTCTGGCAACAAACGCATCCATATCTACGATGAAAACGGTGTATACCAATCTGTAGTTCCTTTACCTGAATGCGAGAGTCCTTATGGAGTCTCTATTCTAGACAATAAAATTCTGGTCTCCGATATTTCAACAAATACTATCCTCGCTTATACCTTTGAAGGCCGACAAAATGGCTTCTTTGGTCAAGAGCTTGATGTTACCGGTCGTTTTGTTAAACCAATTGCAGTATCTACTACTGAAAAAGAAATTTTGGTTTTGGATGCTCAACTCAAAACAGTACAAATATTTGATGAACACTTTGAACCGGTAAGACATTTTTCCCAAACCGAAATGAAAAAAGCTGGATTACAAAATCCTGTTGACATGTCCGTATACGGTGAACACATCTATATTATGGATGAAATGAAACCTGCTATTTGTGTGTTTACCACAAGTGGTAATTTTGTACGGAATATTGGGTCATATGGTTCCGAACCTGAACTTTCATTTCTCCTCAAGGATTGATGTTACAGACGAAAAATTGGAAGTAAGTTTCCCTCATGCAGGCAAATTTAAATCCAAGTTCTAGATTTACAGGTGAACCCATTTTGACTTTGGTTCGTTTGGTTCAAAGAACAACCAATTCTTTAATATGAAAGGATCTCGTCCTGGAAAATTCCATTTGTATCGGATTCAGGAAACCCAGAATTTCTGTTTATGATCTTGAAGGCAATTTTCAACGATCCTATGGGAAAAAGGCTTTGAACAGGAAACTATTTTGGTCCCAATGGTATTCATGTTGATGCCTCTGAAAAAGTCTATAATGCCGACATGCTCAATAACCGCATTCAAATACTAAACTCTATCACTGATCAATCCAAGCTTTCGGCCAATTTGGCTCTATCTTTCAAGATCCTGTAAATTATGCAAAAGGAAAACAGACTACCAATACGATTTGATTCCTGGATATTTTGTTTATCCAACCGATGTATCCGTGTTCCAAAATTATATTGTCAGAGTGGATCCTTTAATGTTCGTGTTCAAATGGTTCCTTTGCAGCAGCTGAAGCCAATCCTTTAAGTGTTACCCCTGATTTCCTAGATTTTGATCCGTTGGTTCAACAGCTAAAGTTACAAGAACCTTTATGCTCCGTAATACTGGCGGAAACTACATTGAAGGAAATATCACCTGTGATAAGAACTATGTTCCAATTGAGCCTACTCAATTTAAAGGTTCGTCAGAAGAAATTTCTATTAGCGTTGATGGTTCTCTGCTTAGACCTGGTGAATCCTAGGAAGCTACTATTGTAGCAACACTATTGGATGGTCAATCAAGAGAATTAAAGATTATGTTCGCTGCAAGTAGTGAACCGGATTTCTATGCAGAAATTACACCCTTTTACGTTGCATCTCCTGAAGAAGAATTGCGTGTTCCTATTAAAATTCAACCTCAAAATGGTTTCAAAGGATTGATTACTTTCTCAGCTTTGGAACTTCCAAAGAATACGATTCCTACGTTTGATCCACCATCAGTGAACCTTCCTGATACGGATACAACATATTTGATCATTAAATCCTCTTCCGATTATATTGAAGCCGGAGAATATCGTATTGAAGTAAGAGCTGATTCTTCAGAGGGTAACAAATCTCATCGAATTAACTCTACTTTTGTTGTAAAACAAAAGCTTGATTTGGTTCCTCACACTGTTTTGGGAGAACTCTTTACAGCGACCTGGTGTTTAAACTGTGTGTACTCACATATGGCCATGGATCAGCTTTATGAGGAAATGGGAAAAGAAACCGTAACCTTCATTGAATATTATGTTGAATCCACAAAAGATCACCCCATTCCACGACTTTCTTGGATTGAAAGCGAACAACGCATGAAATGGTATATGTCCGACAAAGGACTCCCTACCATCTTCTTTGACGGAACCGACTACCTGAAAGGTGTTTCAACCGACAATAACACGCCTGAAGCCAAAAGAGCTCGCATGTATGACGATTATAGGAAAAAAGTAGTCGAGAAATCCAAAGAATCTTCTGCCGTGACCATATCAGTTCGAAGCATTTTTGATTCAAAACGTAGAATGGGAAAAGTTCACGCTTCAGTCAATGCCTTGGACAATCTCCCCTACAAAAATCCGCATATCTATTTTGCTGTCATCGAAAGCAAAATACCTTACTCTGCCGTGAATGGCGATGAGTTCCATCACTTTGTATTACGTGATTTTATTACTCCCACCAATGACGATAAGCATGACTACCTTGGCACACCTATGAAGCTTACCTCTGGGGATACTTTTGGTACAAAGGGTGATACATTTGAAATTGATGTAGATTTTTCTCTTCTTGATTTCTACAACTTAGCCAATATCTCCTTGGTTGTTTTTGTGCAAGACAATGTTACTAAAAAGGTGTTACAATCTGCCACATATCCTGTTAAAGTCATCAATTACCGATCTTTTGATGTTGTTTCCGATGGTTCTTTGGTTCAAAAGAAGACCAAGGGAGAAACAGGTAGTGTACAGTTTGATATTATCAACGATGGAACAGTCCGTGATTCTTATCAGCTGCGTGTTTTAAATAAATCTTTGAACAAATGGAATTACAAAGTGTCCATTGAAGGCAAAGAACAAGCAGGTACAGCTCCTAAAGTCACTTTAGATGCATTTCAAACAGCCACAATACAAGTTGATTTTACGATTCCCGCTGATGCTACTGTCAATGCAGACCAAGAGTTCTTGTTTCAAGTTGACTCCCTAACTTCCCACCACAAAAAAGAACTCAAAGGATACATTCAAGTTATTGAAAGTCGTCCTCCTGATTTTATTATGGAAATTGAAGAACCTGAGGACCTGAATCTAATGGCAGGCGAAGACCAAACACTTCAAATCCGTATCAGTCCTGACCCCTATGTAGAAGATCCCGTTGAATTAACCCTTCTGAATCCTTCCACGGACTTAGACTCGTTTGTATTTTCTCCTCCCAGCGGTA
This sequence comes from Caldisericia bacterium, assembly GCA_040767255.1. Lineage (GTDB taxonomy): Bacteria > Caldisericota > Caldisericia > UBA6126 > UBA6126 > JAGLCW01. The sequence goes on along the minus strand of JAXGOZ010000011.1, from coordinate 2,759 downwards.
ATTTACCCCTAGACTCTACTCTTACGTTCTCTTTTATTGATACAACTACCGAAAAAGATGTGGATCTAGTAATTCAAGCCAAAGCTGGTACTATTGTAAAGACTGCTGTTGTCACGATTCATGTTCTACGTAATCCTGATGCAGTACCACCTCAGCTGAAAATTGCTTATCCCTCTGACAACTTACTCACTAACAAACCAGAAATGACGATTACAGGAATGACTGATCCAACTGCAACTCTTACCATCAATGATGCCCCAGTAGAAGTAACTAAGAATGGTTCCTTTGAACATCCAATTACACTTACAGAAGGATCCAATACCATTGTTGCTATTGCCACCAACCGCAAAGGATTAGCAACGGAAGAAACTCTTACAATCCAACTTGATATTACTCCCCCAGCCCTTACTATCGACACTGAAATCCCCGAGGAAACTTCTAAACGAGAAATCACTATCACTGGAAAAACAGAAACCAATTGTGTACTCACCATTGGTGATCAAGATATCGTTTTGGAAGAAGACGGTAGTTTCTCCTATACGGTAAAATTGGTACATGGCTGGAATGGAATTTACATTACAGCCGTAGACAAAGCTTCCAATAAAACTTCATTGGAATATAGCGTTACTGTTATCAACAAAATTGTATTGCAAATTGGTAACGAAAAAGCTTCAGTAAATGATGAAGAAGTTATTCTTGAAGCAGCTCCCTATATAAAAAATGGTCGTACAATGGTTCCTATCCGTTTCATTGCTGAGTCTTTGGGCGCTGAAGTTGGATGGGATGACGCTACCAAGTCAATTACTATTCAGAAAGAAGACATCACCATTTCTCTAAAGATCGGTAGCACGGAAGCATTTTTGGAAGAAGAAGGTGCTATTGGTCGAGAAAAAATCACCCTAGAAGCGCCTCCCGAAATTGTTAACGGTAGAACTTTTGTACCGCTACGTTTTGTAAGTGAAGCTTTCGGGGCTACACTGGACTGGAATGGCGATACCAAAGAGATTACGATCAAACAGTAAAACTGGTCGAATTTAAGTGCAATAAAAAAAGCGCATCTTGTAGATGCGCTTTTTTTTATGGTGATATTACAGAGAAATGATACTATTGTGTATTGCTTCTTTTAACTCCTCGATCCCCTGATTGTGTAAAGCGGAGATGGAAATAATCTCTTGAGGAGTTGATTCTCGGAGTTTATCAATTGACACATCCGGATGGATCGCATCCATTTTGTTTAAGACAAGTATCGAATGTATATTGTCAGCACCAAGATCCGATAAAGTCTGATTCACCGTTTCATAATGATGAATACACTGTGGATCACTAACATCAATCACTTTTAGGATCAGATCTGACAGCAATATTTCTTCTAGAGTACTTTTAAATGCTTCAATGAGTTCATGCGGTAGTTTACGTATAAATCCAACCGTATCATTAAACAAAATCTCTCCAATGGAAGGATTTAGAAAGCCTTTCCGAGTTCTTGTGTCAAGTGTGTGAAAGAGAAGGTTATCAGTAGGAAGTTCTTCTTTGGTCAAACAGTTGAACAGAGTAGATTTACCTGCATTGGTATAGCCAACCAAGGAAACGATAAACAATGAAGATGAAATTCTTTGATTCCGTGTGGTATGGCGTTGCTTTTCAATTTTTTGTAAAGCTATTTTCAGCTTTTTTAAACGTTGATACAACTGTCTTCGGTTTAGCTCAATCTTCTTTTCTCCCGGGCCTTTTCCTCCAATAAAACCTGCTTGCTGATCCAAAGAAGAATGCTGATCAATCAATTCTGCTTTTCTTCTTTGAAGGGTTGCAATTTCAACTTGAATCTTACCTTCTTTTGTGGTGGCACGCTTGGCAAAGATTTCTAATATGATTCTTGGCCTATCAAGAACAGGAATTTTGCATGCTTGTTGCATGTTACGTATTTGCGAAAATTTCATTTCATCATCCACTGATATTACATCAATCGAACCGTTCTGAACATATTGCTGAAGTTCTAAGAACTTGCCTTTTGTTAAATAGTTTCTTGCATCTGGTTTTTGCATTTGTGTGATGAAAATGAATTCAGTTTTTATATCGAGTGTTGCCAGGAGGGACTCAAGCTCTTTTATTGTATCAATGGAGTCTTTTCGACCAATAATAACAGTTTTTAAAGTTCTACTTTCAGTTTGATTTTGAAGCATGTAACAGAATTTCCTTTGCGTGCTCTAGTGCTGTTGGAGAATTGATATCTCCACCAATCATTCGAGCAATTTCTTTTACTCTTTCATGGGGGTGTAATTCGTGAACTGATGCAATTGTAGTTTCATGGTCGGAAGATTTTTCAATAAAGAAGTGAGAATCACTATATGAAGCTATTTGAGGGAGATGAGTAATACATAGGGTTTGACTCGAATTGCTGATCGTTTTTAGCTTCATACCAACTTTATTCCCCGTTACTCCATTGATGCCAGTGTCAATTTCGTCAAAGATATAGACAATGTTCTTCTGGTCATTTTCCTTCAGAGTAGCTTTGATAGCTAGCATGATCCTTGATAACTCACCTCCTGATGCAATTTTATTTATTGGCATCATAGGTAAGCCTGCATTGGATTGAAAATGAAATGAAATCTGATCTATACCTTTCGAATCAACTTTAACTCTCTTGGCATTAAAGGTAGTAAATAGGGGATCATTCTCTAGCGCTTCTTGTGTGGAAAATTGAATACTAAACACTGCTTTCGGCATTGAGAGTTGGTGCAAATTATACTCAATCTCAGTAG
>JAXGOZ010000010.1:0-65270 GCA_040767255.1 Caldisericia bacterium | reverse complement strand
AATACATAGACTTCTTCTGCTCCTAGACGTTTCGCAGTTCTACAAGCATCCATAGCAGTATTACCGCCTCCAATTACTGCAACACGTTTTCCAATAGGAACAGGTTTGTTTTGAATTACATTCGCCAGGAAATGAATTCCCCCGTATACATGATTGAGATCTTCGCCAGGAATACCCAGATCAATACTATTCCAACATCCAATGGAAAGATATATGGCATCGTATTCTTCCTGGAGACTTTGCAAAGTGAAATCTCTTCCCAGCTTTTGATTATTCTGTAAACAAGCTCCCATTTTCTGGATAATGCCAACCTCTTTATCGACAATCGTTTTAGGAAGTCGGTATTCAGGAATTCCATACTTTAACATACCGCCCATTTCTGGCATCATATCAAAAATCGTTACTTTATGTCCTTTCAATAAGAGATAATACGCAGTGGATAATCCACCTGGTCCTCCTCCTACTATTGCAATTTTTTTAAATGTTTCTGGTTGCATTGGGGGGATGTATGGATCATCTAAATCTTTATCGGCAACAAATCGTTTCAACCATGCGATGGATATGGGCTCATCTTTTAACTGTCGCCGGCATTCTTCTTCACAGGGATGAGGACAAACACGTCCGATAGAAGCAGGAAGAGGTAACTGTTCTTTAATCAATTTTAAAGCTTCTTTAAATTCACCATTTGCAATAAGTCCTACATATCCCTGGCAATCAGTTTGAGCAGGACAAGCAAGAACACAAGGTGGTCTGCAATCTCCCGTATGATCGGTTAGCAACAGTTCGAGTGTTGTTTTGCGAGAAGAACGAATTCGAGAAGTATTCGTGTAGATGACCATGTTGTCAGCAATTTCTGTTGCGCATGCGCGAAATAATTTTGGATTACCTTCGATCTCCACCATACAAAGACCACAACCTCCATAAGGTTGGATTCTTTTATCGTAACACAATGTTGGAATATTAATCCCGTTTTGTTTTGCAACTTCGAGAATCGTTTGACCTTTTTGTCCTTCAATTTCTCTGCCGTCTATGTTTAACTTAATTATTGACATATTCTCACCTTTCCATTTACATAGCTTCTATCGCATTAAAGGTACAAACAGTTTTACAGGTACCGCATTTAATGCAAAGTTCTTGATGAATAGAGTGTACTTTTTTGGGTTCACCACTGATTGCGTTGGATGGACATTTCTTTGCACACGCTCCACATCCAACACATAAATCTTCTTTGATGGTATACGTTAACAACTTCTTACAATTGTGTGCTGGACAACGGTGTTCATAAATATGAGCTTCGTATTCGTCACGGAAATATTGTAGGGTTGTCAATACTGGATTAGGAGCTGTTCCACCTAAAGCACATAGAGAACCATCTTTTACTTTTTGACAAAGATCTTCTAGTAATTCAATATCACCATCTTTACCTTCTCCATTGGTGATTCTTTCTAAAATTTCAAGCATTCGTTTGGTGCCTACTCGACACTGAACGCATTTTCCACAAGATTCTTTACAGGTAAAGTCCAAAAAGAATCTAGCCATATCCACCATACAAGTAGTTTCATCCATGACAATCATTCCACCAGAACCCATAATAGCTCCTGTGGCAGTGATCGATTCATAATCAATAGGAGTGTCTAGAAGTGTAGCGGGAATACATCCACCTGAGGGACCTCCCATTTGAACTGCTTTGAATGCTTTATCGTCTTGAATGCCGCCACCAATATCATATATAACTTCCCGCAATGTGAGGCCCATAGGAATTTCAATTAATCCACCTCGCTGTATTTTTCCAGCAAGGGCAAACACTTTGGTTCCTTTGCTTTTTTCAGTACCCAAGGCTGCAAAGGCACTTCCTCCGGAGAGTAATATCCAAGGAATATTAGCAAATGTTTCTACATTATTGATATTTGTTGGCTTTCCCCAGTAGCCTTTTTGAGCCGGAAATGGTGGTTTCAATCGGGGCATACCTCGTTGCTAATGATGCTATAAGTGCATTTCTTCTCCACAAAAGCACCTGCGCCAGCTTTAATCCATATATCAAAATCAAAACCGGTACCGAAAATATTCTTACCAAAGTATTCCCTTCTCTCTGGCTTGTTTTAAGGCAATTTCTAATCGTTTAATCGCTAAAGGATACTCAGCCCGGACATAAATGATACCTTCGTTTGCACCAATAGCATAACCACCTATCATCATGCCCTCAATAACGCTATGGGGGTCTCCTTCTAATATGCTCCTGTCCATAAATGCTCCGGGGTCACCCTCATCTCCATTGCATACAATATATTTTGGTGTAGCTTTTTGTTGATTCGCAGCCTGCCATTTAAACCAAGTAGGAAACCCAGCCCCTCCTCGTCCTCTTAAGCCAGATATTTTCACATCTTCGATAACGTCTTCTGGTGTCATTTCTAACAAACATTTTTGAATAGCCTTGTAGCCATCATTTGCGAGATAATCTTCAATTTTCTCCGGGTTCAAAATTCCTGCATTGCGCAGAGCAATACGAACCTGTTTGTCCAAGGAAGCTTGATCGTTCTCACCCATCATCATTGCATCTTTTGGTTGCTTCTGATGAATAGCAAAATCAAGAATTTCTGGTATGTGCTCTGGCTTTACAGACACAAATGTTGTTTTTTGTCCATTTTCTGAAACAACATCTACAATAGGTTCAAGATAGCAGGTACCGCAACAACCAGCCAATTCGATCTCTAGCGGGTGATTTCTAGATTCAAGTTCCTTCTGAATTGCTACCGTAACTTTGTCGGCTCCCGCAGCAATTCCACAACTTCCCTGACCGATGATTATCTTCATACTTGATCCTCCTTGCCTTTATTTATGGAGCTTTTCTTACGTAGATCTCGAAGAATGGATCGAGCCTTTTTTGGAGTCATTTTTGCATAGGTTTCTCCGTTGATCATCATTACGGGAGATAGACTGCAACAACCCAGACAAGCAACGTTGTTTAGGGTAAACAAACCATCTTCTGTAGTTTCACCATTTTGTATGTTAAGTTCATCACAGATGGTTTGCTCAATCTCATTGGCTCCATTAACGTGACAGGCAGTACCCTTACAGAGCAATATGAGAAACTCTCCTACAGGTTGTAAGCGAAATTGTGTATAAAAAGTCGCTACACCGTATATGATAGGTGTTTTAATGGTAGTTTCTTGTGAGATATAACGAATGATATCTTTGGGTAAGTAACCGTAGATGTCTTGAGCCTTTTGTAAAATAGTGATCATGCTGCCTGGTTTATGTTTGTAAGCCTGTAATACTTCGTCCAACTGAGAAGTATCGTGTGCTAGCTCATCACTACTTTTTTTACACATGCTGTTAAACTGATTCAATTCACTCATGTTCATTCCTTTGTTTGATTGATTTTTTCATGAAAAGAAAAAACTAGAAAAGAGAGAAGTTCACGTATGTCAGAAAAAACATTGACGCCATTTTTCAAAGAATAATAGCATATTCATCATATTCCTCCTACAAATTATTGCACATTTCTATAGTAGAAAGTATAGAGTAATGAATGATTGTGTAAACAAATTCTTTCCATTTTTATTCAATTTCACCTCATTTTTTTTATTTTGACAAGCACTCTTATTTCAATAGAATGATCGTGATTTCGGTTTACTATTAAGTTTTTAGGAGGATCAGTTACATGTCCGATAAATCATTTAATGCGTTTCAAATGGCACAGGAACAGTTTGATGGAGTTGCTGAAAAGCTAGACTTGGATCAAGCCACAAGAGAATTGCTTCGCAATCCTCTCCGCGAGTTTCATTTTTCTATTCCTGTCCGTATGGATGATGGTTCTTTTAAAGTTTTCCGAGGTTTCCGTGTGCAACACAACGATGCTAGAGGACCTGCAAAAGGTGGGATCCGATTCCATCCACAAGAAACCATTGATACTGTTAGAGCTTTAGCCACCTGGATGACGTGGAAATGTGCTGTAGTTGATATTCCACTTGGTGGTGGTAAGGGAGGTGTCATTTGTGACCCTCACCAACTATCTGAACGTGAACAAGAAGGTATTTGTCGTGGTTGGATTCGACAACTGGCATACAATATTGGTCCCGTCCAAGATGTACCTGCACCTGACGTAATGACAAGTTCTCAACACATGTTATGGATGATGGATGAATATGAAACTATCCATCATGGAAAATACCCAGGAATGATCACAGGAAAACCCGTGGGAATGGGTGGCTCATTAGGCCGAACTGAAGCAACTGGTTATGGAGTAATCTATACTCTTCGCGAAGCCCTTCGTGAACTTGGTATTGACATTCAAAAAACCACAGCAGCATTCCAAGGCTACGGCAATGTTGCTCAATATGCCGTTCGTTTGTATCAAGAATATGGCGGAAAAGCAGTTTGTGTTTCTTGCTGGGATCAAAATGATCAAAAATCTTATACCTTTGTTCGTAAATCTGGCATTAATTGTGACGAATTGATATCCATCACTGATCGTTTCGGCGGCATCGACAAAGACAAAGCCAGACAACTGGGTTACGAAGTTATGGATGGAGATGCCTGGATTGAACAGGATGTAGACATTCTCGTCCCTGCAGCTTTAGAAAATCAAATCACCAAAGATTCTGTCACTAAAATTTCCGACAAAGTAAAAGTAATTGCAGAAGGAGCCAATGGACCTACAACTCCAGAAGCCGACGCTATTATTCAAGAAAAAGGCATCTTTATGATTCCAGATTTTCTTGCCAATGCTGGTGGAGTCACTTGCAGTTATTTTGAACAAGTACAATGCAATATGAACTATTTCTGGTCCAAAGAAGAAGCTCTTTCTAAATTGGATGCAAAAATGACGGATGCATACTTGAAAGTATCTGCCTTAGCAAGATCGCGCAATGTATACATGCGTGATGCAGCGTACATGATTGCTATTCAGCGTGTTGCTGATGCATGCAAAATTCGTGGATGGGTATAGAACCTATTCATTTCACGCTTTAAAAGGGAGGGGATACCCCTCCCTTTTTTTTATGACAAATTAGTTACAAACCGCGTCTGATTTTTCTTTTTTCTAAAAAAATCTTTTCTTATCTTTTTGTTTTCGATACAATGGCAGTATTCTCATATATCGTAACTTTGAAAAGGATGTTGCCAATGTGTATTCAACGAAAAACCAAAGGTTTTCTACTCTACAATGCTAGTTAACACCGAGGATCTTAATCCATATCAAGTTCGACATGTTTTATTAGTGGCAAGTCGTTATGATGCTTACCTTTTAGAAGAAGATGGATCTATGGAAGATCATATTGCTTCTCTGTATAAAGAACGTGAATTGGGTTATACTCCACAATTTATCAAAGCATATGACGAAAATATGACATTGGATAAGTTGGAACAATGTAAAGTCGATATACTGATTCAATGTGTTCGCAAAATGGATACATCCGTTCATGCTTTTATCCAAAAAGTACAAAATAAATACCCATCTCTTCCTATCGTACTTCTAATGTACAACCATATGGGACTGGACGATTTTGAAGAAAAATATCCAGATATTGTTGTAGATATTTTTCTTTGGAATGGTGAAAGCAGAATTATTGCAAGTATTTTGGAGCTTGTAGAAGACAAACAAAATGTCTTCCACGATTCTCAGTTGATTCCTATCCCCATTATCCTTTTTGTTGAGGACAACATTCAATACTACTCCTCGTATTTAAACATTCTGTACAAAACTCTATGGCTCGAAGTAAAGAAACTCGTGCAGGAGAACACTTCCTATAGTCGGAAAATATTTCAACAAAAAACCCGCACCAAGGTTCTCCATGCAAAGACATACGAACAAGCAATTCAGATTCTGAATCAATATCATCAACAGATTATTGGTGTAATAACAGATATGCAATATCCCATGGAAAACGGTCAATCTGACACTAGTGGTTTAAGCTTGGCAAAAAGAATCTGGGAATATGATCCTTCACTTCCGATCGTTCTACAGTCCAGCACTGTCTGTTTAGCACCCATAATTCAGGAGCATCCCGTCATATGCATTAATAAAAACTCAAAAACTCTCCTATCTGATATCAAAAACACTCTTACTTCCTATTTTGGATTTGGAGATTTACAACTCATTGACTCAAACGGAAAAGTGAAAACAAAAATACCCTCGGTACAAACTTTTTTAGAAGTGATTGATTCGTTGAACGAAGAATCTTTTATGAGACTAGTACGCAATGGCAACCTTTCCAGATGGTTCCTTGTTCATTGCGAATACACACTTGCAGAAATTACAAAAAACCTTGAAAAGAAATCTTCTCCATTTGAACAAGTCATTTCAATATTGAAAACCGCGATTCAAAAAGAGATTTATCAAGAAACAAGAGGTTCTATTGTACCGTATTCAAGAAGATTTCCGTTGGAAGAATGGACGATTGGAAAAATTGGAGAAGGCTCGATAGGGGGAAAAGCAAGAGGTTTGTCCTTTTTTAATCGACTTCTCACCGAAGAAAAATCTATACAAAATAGTCCCCATTTCCAGTTGTTTATACCCCAATCCATCATTATCGGAACAGATGTTTTTGATGACTTTATTCGACTGAATCATTTAGAACACATGTTCAAGTCTGATCTTTCGGATCGCCAAATTGCTAGAATATTTCTTCAGTCAGATATTCCAGCTACTATTATTGGAGATCTTAGAAACATTGCAAAACAGTTTACTGTCCCTTTGGTGATTCGATCTTCTAGCCTACTTGAAGATTCGTTGTATCATCCTTTTGCAGGCATTTACTCAACAAAAATGATTCCGAATAATGAATCTTCCTTTGATTTACGTTTCAACCAATTATGCAATGCCATCAAACTCGTCTATGCTTCAGTATTTTCAAAACAAGCCCGTACCTATATGGAATCCACCAGTCATATACCAGAAGACGAAAAAATGGCAGTCATTATTCAAAAAGTTGTTGGATCAAGAAAAAAATCTGGTTTTTACCCCGAAGCATCTGGAGTAATTCGATCCTACAATTATTACCCTTTCGATCAAGCTAGACCAGAAGACGGTTTCATGCAGCTTGCAATGGGTTTAGGAAAATCCATTGTGGATGGAGAAACATCCCTTCAATTCTCACCTGCTTATCCGAAAAAAATCCCTCAGTTATCCAACACCGAATCCGCACTACAAACTACTCAGAAAAAATTCTGGGCGATCAATATGAATCCCTATACGCGTTCTTTTACCATTGAAGAAGACGAGTTTATGGATCTACATCCAATTCACGTAGGATTGCAAGATGGCTCTTTGGATGGTATTGCATCGTCGTATGCTGCAGGTGAAGATCGAATATATGATACAATTCATAGGGCAGGACCGAAAATTATCACATTTCATCGTTTACTAAAAAGCATGGAGAAACCTTTTCAAGCTTGTATACAAAATCTTCTACAAATTTGTGAGGATGCAATGGCTACCCCAGTTGAAATCGAATGTGCTCTACAGATACCACCCTCGTGGGATTCAATACGGTTTGGTTTCTTACAGGTACGCCCAATGATGAAATATGAAAATTCATGTACGATTAAATCCTCAGAAATCAATCCAGACAAGGCTTTCTGTTATACAAACAACGCTCTTGGAAATGGTCATATTGGATCCTTGTCACACATAGTGGTGGTAAATCCTCTTACATTTGACCTATCGCAAACAAGAACTATTGTGCAAGAAATCGATGAAGTGAACAAATATTTTACAGACAATCACCAACAATATGTTTTGATGGGACCAGGAAGATGGGGTTCGTCCGACCCATGGCTAGGCATCCCTGTACAGTGGCATCATATTTCTAAAATCAAAACATTTGTAGAGTATGATCTTCCCGGTATGCACATTGATCCCTCTCAAGGTTCTCATTTCTTCCAAAACATTACTTCATTGCATATTGGGTATTTTACTATCCGGCAAAACAAACCTAACCAGTTTATAGATTGGGAATGGATCAATTCACAACTCCCTATCATGAAAACAAAGTTTGTAACGGTGTATCAAACCGTTTCTACATTTGATGTTAAAGTGGACGGCAAGCAAAGCCTTGGTGTTCTTACAAAACCAATGCAAGAAGGAGAAAATCATGGATGAAAAACAAGAATGGAAAATTATTATTGAGCTATTGAAATACACTGATCCAGTCTTAATCAATAGATTGGGTCGAAAAATGATGCACTATTTGTACAAATGTCATATTAAGCGCATTGAAGAGCTAATGAAACAATTAGAAGCCAACTCAAATTCATTTGCTGAAAACAAGGTGAAAAACGACAATGTCCCCATTCATCGAATTGAGCCAGACCTATTGCAGCAAATGATTGAAAAAGTATTTCAAATCGCAGAAGAAGAGCTTTCTTCCGAGCGCATCACGCAAATGATAAAACTTTGGTTAAAACATGAAAAAGCCAGATTTTTAACCATGACTGCAGAAAAAAGAGATGTTCCCTTGGCAGATATTACTAATGCCCTGTTTAAATTTGCCAGCATCAAAGACTCGGTATCATTTCTATCAAAAGAAGAAAATATTGGTATTCGGGTTGCCTTTATCCGTCGTTTTTTAAGTGAAGATCTACATTTCATCAATACATCAAAAGATTTTTTTTATGTATCCGATTTCATTGATATCCTCTCCCATACAATTGGTCCAAGGCGGGGGAATGGTAAATTAGGTGGAAAAGCTGCTGGTTTTTTACGCGCTCGTAACATTCTTCGCGAGGCAAAGAAAGATTACGTTTCCATCCGTAATTTATCCATTCCAAAAACCTGGTATTTAACCTCGGATGGAATTATTGAATTCCTTCATTTTAATGCCCTTGAAGAAGCTCCTAACATAAAATACAGAAGACCAATAGAAATAAAACAAGAGTATCCATATTTGGAACAAATTTTTAAAAATTCAGCAATCCCCCCTGAAATCGTGGCAAGCCTAAATTTTGCATTGGACGATTTTGGAGATAACCCACTCATTGTGCGCTCTTCAAGTCTTCTTGAGGATAGTTCAAATGCTTCGTTTGCAGGAAAATACAAAAGCCTTTTTGTAGCCAACCAAGGGTCAAAAAAAGAACGTCTTGAATCTCTAATTGATGCAATATTGGAAGTGTATGCTAGCGTCTTTGGTCCGGATCCTATTGAATATCGAAGAGAAAAGGGGCTTTTGGATTTCAACGAAGAAATGGCTGTATTGATCCAAGAGGTAGTGGGTAGAAAAAATGGTAAATATTTTTTTCCTGCTTTTGCGGGAGTTGCTTTCAGTCAAAATGAGTTTCGGTGGTCTCCTCGTATCAAAAGAGAAGATGGAATTGCTCGGGTGGTAGCTGGTTTAGGAACTCGGGCTGTAGATCGAGTCGATAACGACTACCCTGCTCTGATAAGCCCTGGACAACCGAATCTACGAGTGAATGTAGATATGAACGACAAACTCCGGTATTCACAAAGAAACATTGATGTTATAAATTTGTTAACCGGTCAGTTTGAAACCATTTCTTTTGAAAAACTAGTTCGTGAAATTGGTTATAATTACCCTTCCATCAATCAAATCATATCGCTCTATCGGGATGGCAGTTTGTTTACCCCTACGGGAAATATGTTCAATATCCACGAAGACACACCTATTCTCACCTTTGATCGACTATTCAAGGATGGACCTTTTATTCATCAAATCCGGGATATTCTATCGATTCTGCAAGAACAACTTCAAATCCCTGTTGATATCGAATTCGCTTGTGATGGAGATATCCATAAGTTGTATCTGTTGCAATGCCGCCCACAAAGCTATATAAAATACTCCCAGGAGATTTCTATCCCGAAAAATATTCCGGATGATCGAATTCTGTTTTCAAACCACCAAACAATTTCTTCAGGTGAAATTTACGGTATTGAATACATTGTGTATATTCAGCCCGAAGAATACAGTAAACTACCTACCTATCAGGATTTGGTTGAAATTGGACACATTGTAGGAAAATTAAATCAAGCACTCCCAAGAAGAAAATTCGTGTTGATTGGTCCGGGTAGGTGGGGTAGTAGGGGAGATATCAAACTTGGTGTCTCGGTGGGATACAGTGATATCAACAACACCTCCTTGCTTGTTGAGATTGCAAAAGTCCGACAAAATTATGTACCAGAACTTTCTTTTGGCACACATTTCTTCCAAGACTTGGTTGAAGCTCAGATTCAATACTTGCCCATCTATATAGGGCAAGAAGAAACGGTTTTTCATGAAGAATTCTTCGAGAAACCAAATCTGTTAAAGAAAATTTTGCCTGATGCTGAGAAATATGAAAATGTGATTCGTGTGATTCAGGTTTCACATGAAATCCCTGATTCTACCTTAACAATACTGATGGATGAAGAAAAATCAGTTGCTATTGGTTTTTTTGAACCGTAAGTTTTTTTGAATTTCATCGAATAAATTCATCAAAATTTATTGACATTTCTGCAAGCCCTTTTTACACTGAAAAATACTCTTTATATGTTTTTAAAAGGGATATATAGAGAGCCGTAGATGTGCGTTTTTCAAATTAATCTGTATGGAGGATTTATGTTACATGCTAGAGATATGTCATTGACCAAGTAAATAATTTGATGAGCAAAAGCTCTAACGAACGAGTTTCTACAAGCTGCTGTTGAAGTTCTGGATTCCTTGTTACCAGCCGAAAAACACCCTGAGTATATTGAAGCTGGCATTTTACAGAGAATTGTCGAACCGGAAAGAGTGGTTCAATTTCGGGTTACATGTGGTGATGATTCCGACAAGTCTCATGAATCGGTGGCCGTGTCCAATTTAACAGTGCCATTGGTCCCTTGCCAGGGTGGATTGCGTTTTCACCCTCTGTAAATTTAGGAATTATCAAATTCTTGGGTTTTGAGCAAATCTTCAAAAACTTCTAACCGGCCTTCCAATAGGTGGTGGCATGTGGAGGATCTGATTTTGATCCAAAACGTAAAATCAGATCAGCGAAGTACGACGTTTTTGCCAGAATTTCATGTTAGAACTATGTTACATTACACGGGCTGACTTGTTGATACTCCTGCCGGTGATATTGGCGTTGGCGGAAGAGAAATTGGGTATTTGTATGGTACTTTGCCAAAAAGTGACAAATTCTTTCCAAGCAGGTGTTTTAACCGGCAAAGGTTTACATTATGGAGGCAGCTTAGTACGAACTCAAGCTACCGGATATGGTCTACTTTACTTCATGGATGAAAATGCTAAAAGACAAGGGCATTTCTATGAAGGATAAAATTGCATCAACAATTGGTTCTGGTAATGCGGCTATTTATGCTACAGAAAAAGCACAAGAATTAGGTGCAAAAGTAGTAACGTTAAGCGACTCAAACGATACATTGATCCAGACGGATTAAACTTGATACCGTAAAAACAGATTAAAGAAATTGAACGAGGCCGTATAAAAGAATATGTGGATCGCCATCCAAAAGCAGAGTATCATGATGGTTGGGAAGATATTTGGTCCAAATGATATCGCTCTTCCGTGTGCTACCCAAAATGAAATCGACGCTAAAGCTGCACAATTGCTCGTCAACAATGGTGTTATTGCTGTTGGAGAAGGCGCAAATATGCCCTCTAGTCCCGAAGCCATCGATATTTTCATTGACAATCAGAATTTTATTTTGGACTCGCAAAGCAGCCAATGCCGGAGGAGGCGCAGCAACATCCGCCCTAGAAATGTCTCAAAACAGTCTTCGATATTCATGGTCGTTTGAAGAAGTAGATGAAAAATTAAAACGAATCATGCAAAATATCTATCACAGTGCAGCAGATACTGCAGCTGAATATGATCTGGGATACAATTTGTTGAAAGGTGCCAATATTGCTGGATTTATTAAAGTTGCTGATGCAATGTTAGCTCAGGCATAATTCTAGCTTTATTCTCGTTCTATATAAAAAAAAGCTGCTAGAAATGGCAGCTTTTTTTCGTTTTTTCAGTATGCTTCAATTAAAAACGTCAGGAGGATTTAAATGCGTAAACCAGTTCTTTTAACTCCAGGACCAACGCAGGTTCCTGAAGAAGTGTTAGCATCTGCATCATTACCGATCATGTACCTCAATCGTACACCTCAATTTGAAGCAATCTTCGAAGAAGCCGTTGAAAATCTGAAGTACATCTTTCAAACTGAAAATCCGGTGATTATGTTGACATCATCGGGAACAGGTGCTTTAGAGGCTTCTGTCATCAACCTTTGTTCTCCCAGGACAAAGTTATTGCCGTTAATGGTGGAAAATTTGGTGAACGCTGGATTGAACTGTGTAAAGCGTTCCATTTAGATTTAGTTGAAATGCCTTGTTAGTATTCCAGGCATCGAACAAGTAAAGCCAGAAGAAATTGAAAAAGCACTCAAAGAAAACCCTGATGCCAAAGCTGTTTTCACGACTTTATCTGAAACGTCAAGCGGTGGAGTTACCGATATTGAAAAGTATTGCCAAAATCACACGCACTTCTCCAGCACTTTAGTTGTAGATGCTGTTTCTGGTTTGGGTGTTACACCGTTATACACAGACAAATGGGGAGTTGACGCAGTAGTATCTGGTTCTCAAAAAGCATCGGTGTTACCCCCGCTCTAGGGGCTTTATTACCATGAACGAAAGAGCTCAAAGGCAATGGAAAGCTCCACTTCTTCCCAAATACTACTTTGACCTGAAAAAGCCTATAAGAACCATGCCAAAAATACTACGCCATGGACACCTGCCATCAGCATTATTGTACAATTAAACATTGCACTCAGAATGATGAAAGAAGAAGGTATTGAGAATATCTTCGCTCGACATCACAAACTTTCAGAAGCTATCCGAGAAGGAGTGAAAGCATTGGGCTTAACTCTTTACAACGAAGACACCGGAGATTGCTGTATTGCTGTCAATGTACCCGATGGAGTAGATGGTGGGAAAATTGTTAAGTTGGCACGCGATAAGTATCAAGTCACCTTTGCTGGCGGTCAAGGAGATTTAAAAGGAAAAATTTTCCGGATTTCTGCCATGGGTAATGTTGGTCCTAACGACGTCATTTTAGGCCTTGCAACCATTGAAAGAACATTGGCAGAACTTGGTTACTCCTTCGAAAAAGGCAAAGGCATTTCTGCTGCTATTTGTTCATTGTCCAAATAAAGGAGAAAACCATGAAGCGAATTCTCATTGCTGATCCTGTTGCCAAAGAAGGCGTTGAAGCTTTAAAATCGTTTGGAACTTTTGAAGTAATTGAAAAGACAGATATTACACCAGAAGATCTCAAAAATGAGATTGGTGAATACAACGCTGTTGTTGTCAGATCCAGAACAAAGATTACCAAAGATACTTTGGATCAACCAGGCAATCTAGAATTGATTGTCCGAGGTGGGGTTGGTACTGACAACATTGATAAAGTTACTGCAAAAGAAAAAAACATCACTGTGAAAAACACACCTCTTGCTTCCTCCATTTCTGTTGCTGAATTAGTGATCGGAATGGCACTTGCAGGGATGAGAGGTTTAGCTGATGCTACTGTTTCCACAAAAAAAGGTTTGTGGGAAAAGAAACGATTCAAAGGCTTAGAATTATATGGAAAAACCTTGGGTATTATTGGTCTGGGCAACATTGGTAAAGAAACAGCAAAAAGAGCGGTAGCTCTTGGCATGAAAGTTCTTGCCTATGATCCGTTAGTTTCCACTTGTTCTATCGATGGCGTTACCATGACCACCATGGATGTGATAAAAACTGAATCCGATATTATTAGTGTAAACTGTCCCAAAACTGATTCTACCTGCAACCTTATTGATGCCTCTTTCATTGGTCAAATGAAAAATGGAGCAGCAATCATTAACTGTGCTCGAGGGGGTATCATCGTTGAAAAAGATCTTGTTGAAGCATTACAGTCTGGCAAGATTTCATTTGCTGGAATTGATGTCTACGAAAAAGAACCTGCCAAAGAAAGCCCATTGTTTGCAATTGAAAATGTTATTCTAACCCCTCATATTGGTGCTCAAACAAAAGAAGGTCAAATCCGTGTTGCTACAGAAGTAGCATCCGTTATTCATGATTTCTTTCAATAAGTAGAAATCATCTCATTTGTTAAAAACCAGGTTTGCATCGCAAACCTGGTTTTTTTTATATATCACTTCGCAATCGATACTGCAAAGCTTCGCATAAGTCTTCCATTTGAATCGAAGGGGATTCTCTCATATCTGCTATTGTGCGTGCAACTTTCAACATTTTCATGTGCCCTCTTCCAGACAATGAAAGCTTTCCACTTACTTCAGCAAAAAAAGTCTCAGTTTCAGAGTCTAGTATGCAGTGTTTGCGAAGGGAACGAGAAGACATTTCTGAATTATAATGAAATGGTTCATCTTTATAGCGTTCCTTCTGGATTTCATGAACTTTTTCAACACGCTCTCGAATATCGGAAGAAGATTCTGCAAATTCCATTTTGAGTAGCTTTTTTGAATCTACACGCAAAACCTCACTTACAATATCAATGCGGTCTAAGATTGGTCCTCTAATTTTGGCCTGGTACTTATGAATTTGGGAAGGAGTGCAAATACAGTTTTTTTGCGAATCGCCATAGTATCCACACGGGCAAGGATTCATGGCGGCTACCAACATGCACCGAGAGGGCCACTGTACACTACTGTGAACCCGTGAAATGGTAATAAACCCATCTTCTAGGGGTTGTCTAAGTGCATGGATTACATTCCTTTGGAATTCTGGAAACTCGTCTAGGAACAGGACTCCTCGGTGTGCATAAGATATTTCTCCTGGTTTAGGCTTCGAACCTCCACCGGTCATTGAGGATAGAGACGATGAATGATGAGGTGATCGAAAAGGACGTTTTTGAATCAATCCTCCCTTTTTCGACAACAAACCAGTAGAACTATATATTTTGGACACTTCAACAGATTCATCGAAGGTTAGTAGTGGTAGTATGGTTGGTATTCTTCTAGCCAACATTGTTTTCCCAGTACCAGGAGGACCAACAAACAACAAATTATGCATTCCACTAGCTGCAACTTCCATGGCTCGTTTTGCAAAACTCTGCCCGATAATCTCCTTCATATCGTCCGAATGATCAGATGAAGGAGCAAAGTGCACAGCGGGTATTGGCACAGAGCTAGTTTGAGACTGAATGGCTTCAATTACAAACTGTAAAGAAGGGCAAGGAAGAAGCGATATATCAGAGTACACAATTTCACCAATATTGGGCGTAGGAAAACAAAAAAGAGGAGTAGAAGGTTGCGAAGAATTTTGATTTAAATCGTGTAAATAGCAATTCATGGATAAAATTCCATTGACTTCACGCAAAGAGCCATCTAAAGACAATTCCCCAATAAAACAAGAATCAGGTGGGATTTCTGGAATCTGGTTGGAAGCAATTAACAAACCAATAGCTATAGGGAGATCAAAACATGCACCCTCTTTTCGAATATCAGCAGGCGCTAAATTCACTGTGATGCGGTGCATGGGAAACTGAAAACCATTGTTTTTTAAAGCTGATCGTACCCGCTCTCGACTTTCCTGAACAGCCGTATCGGGCAGTCCTGCAATAGAAAAAGGCAACCCTCGTTGGGTAACATCAACTTCTACATCAATGGGAACTGGATCCAGTCGCCGAAGGGCGAAACTTTATTTTTACTAACATTCCCTCTTCAGCACGGAATTGATTTAGTTTCCTTTGCGGCATGACAACATGTTTTTCGGTGTCGATCACAAGGATATTGAATGTGTTTTTCAATCTCCCATGAAGGTGCTACAATAGGAATGAAGAAATCTCTTCAGGATTCTTCAAAGAATCGATTTTTTCCATGCTGATTCAAAGATGATTGGAAATACGGATACAAGTAGGATATTGTACCAACACCTCAGGCAGAAAAAATGAAACATGAATGTACAATATTGGGCAGATGTACTACATTTTCAGCTCGTTGGTGTAATACTTGAACATTGGGTAATTTGATTTCAATAGATGCCCACATTAGAAAACTTGCTTTTTTCCGAATGGACTCCACCAAAAAAAATGGATTGGAAGGGAAAAGAATGGCTGCAATGATTCCTGGAAAACCTCCCCCGGAGCCAATATCAATCCATTGTTGATGAGATAACAATGAAATTTGAAAATGCAAAATCTGAAGGCAGTCTTGAAGATGTCGATACACCAATTCTTCATCTGTATCTTTGGATACAAGATTGATAAGAGGATTCACTTTTTGGACTAAACGAAGAAATTGTACAAATTTTTGTTTTTTTTCCTCATATAAATCCCAATCATGCTTTTGTAGGTACTGTTCAAGTGTTTCTTCTATCATGGAGGCACCAATTTAGTATTATACCACATAATTTCGACTTATTGACGATTTGCTGTAATAAAATATAATAGTTATTTGTTTGAATCTCACGAGAAAGGGTGATCCTATGAAGAGAATTAGATGGGGACAACTCATAGTAATTATACTTGTGATTGGACTCTCAATATGGAGTATTGGCTATCACTATTCAGAAAATTTGATTAAATTTGGACTTGATTTGCGAGGTGGTGTCCACCTTGTAATGGAAGCCCACCCAATTAAAGGTGTAGATGAAGCACCATCTGAAGAATTGGTTGAAACTGGTTCAGAAGAAGTTACAGAAGATGCTTCTGCAGAAACCACCGAACCAGTATCTGAGGACACAACCGAAGTTACTGAAGAAACAACGCAAGCAGAAAAGCTTGTCGTAACCAATGACGACCTTCAATCAGAAGATGCTTTAAATGCTATTACAGCCGAAGAATTAAAACAAGCAAAAAAGGTAATTGAAAACCGTATTAATTTCTTAGGGGTATCGGAAGCAACCGTTTCTATACAAGGAAAAGACCGTATTGTAGTAGATATACCAGGATATTCTGACATTGAACAAGCCAAAGATATTATTGGCCGCGTCGCTGTTTTGACATTCAAAGATGAAAACGAGAATATTCTCGTCACTGGTAAAAACTTGAAAAAAGCTACATTTGCTTATCAGCAAATGGATCAAATGGGACCACGAGTGCCCATAGTACAACTAGAATGGGACGAGGTTGGTAAAGAATTGTTTGCCAAAGCAACCCGTGAAAATGTTGAGAAAACGATTTCAATCTATTTGGATGATTCCCTCTTGATAGCTCCCAAGGTAAATGAAGAAATCACAACAGGGGATGCTGTTATTACGTTTGGTGAAAAAACAGAAGAAAGCATTCAAGAAGCTCAGGAAGTAGCAGTTCTCTTGCAGGGCGGTGCTCTTCCTGTAAAAATGACTTTCTTAGAAGAACGAGTTGTGGGCCCATCTCTGGGACAAGACACAATTAAAAGCTCTGAGATCGGTGCTATTATTGCCATTCTTGGAATCATTCTTTTCTTGCTTTTAATGTACAAGCTTTTAGGTGGTATCGGTGCACTAGCTCTGCTCATGTACACCATCATCTATCTTGGTTTCTTATTTGGGATCAAAGCTACTCTTTCTCTCCCTGCAATTGGTGCTATGGTCTTGTCAGTTGGTATGGCTGTAGACTCCAACGTTATTGTTTTTGAGCGTATCAAAGAAGAATACGCAAAGGGCAGAACATTCCTTTCTGCAATTGGTGCTGGCTATGCACATGGATGGACGGCTATTTTTGACTCCAACTTCTCCATGCTCATTGCCATGATCATCTTGTATTCTTTTGGTACTACCCAAATTCGAGGTTTCGCCATTACTTTGGTAGCTGGTATTATAGCCGCATTGATCACCTCTTATTTCTTTACTCAATTCATTTTAAGCCTAATTGCCGTTTACAATCCGAAAATTAATGGAAAACTCTTTGGATTACAATCCCCAGAGAAAGAAATATAGAAAGGAGGAGAAGTCATGGTCTCAATTAAACAATGGAACATCATCGGAAAAAGAAAACCTGCTCTTTACAGTGCACTTATTATTTTCATTGTCAGCGTCGTCATCATGGGAATTCGATACAGCACCAACGGTTCTCCTTTTAATTTAGGAGTAGATTTTACTGGTGGAGTTGTCATGAACATTGACTTCATTACAGAAGAACCTCCCACCGTAAAAATGATTCGCGATGTTATGGCAACACACAATCAAGAAAGAGCGATTATTCAGCAGGATAAGCTGAACCCCCAGCATTTCATGATTCGTATGAAGGTTATCACAAACGAAGAACGGGATGCAATTTACCAATCCCTAGAAGAAAGTATCGGGCAAGTCAATGATGATACAAAGCAAATTGACTTCATTGGACCCACCATTGGTAGTGAATTACGTAGAAATGCCTTTCTTACCCTGGGCTTAGCACTCCTGTTTATTCTCCTATATGTTGCCATTCGATTCCGCTTTAAAGATGGCGTTGCCGCTATTATTGCCCTTGCTCACGATATTGGAATCACCTTAGGCGTAATGTCACTTCTCTGGATTCAGTTTAACACAGCATCCATAGCAGCTCTTTTATCGATCACGGCATACTCGTTACAAGACAGTATTGTCATTTTGGACCGAGTCCGAGAAAATTTAAAATATTACCGAGATAGAATGACATTTGCTGAAATTGCTAACATGTCTGTTACCACCACTTGGATTCGTTCTTTCAATACATCCGTAACCACCTTGATCGGTGTTATCGTACTAGCAGTGTTTATGGGAAGTGCACTTCGAGACTTTTCAACCATCCTGCTGGTAGGATTGCTTGCTGGAACATTCTCCTCTTTATACATCGTCGTTCCTATTCTTGTCGGATGGCAAAAAGATGACGATGACAAAGAATTACGTCCAATTTATTTGGATGCTCTTAAATCTGACTCTTATGATCTTGTAAAAACTAGGAAAAATGGCTCAAAAGCTTCCACTAAAACGATGGCACAAATAGACCAAAAGGATTCCTCTGAATCCACTGATAAGAAAAAAACTTCAAAACCAAAAAATAAGAGTAAACGCAGACGATAGGACAAACCTTTCAAGGGTAACAAAAAAAGCCGGTAGAAATGTCTACCGGCTTTTTTTTATTGTTTGTGAAAACTTTTGTTATAATCTAGCAGTTTTCTTTTTTGGTTTGGAGGAAGAAGCGGTTACAGATTCTACCTCTTCAACCATCCGCAGGGGAGCATATTTAAAATTCAGCATTCTTTCGCCAACAGTATCAAAATCAATGTGAATAATATGCTCATTATCAATCTCGTTTAAGCTCAAGACAATACCGTGCCCCCATACTTTATGACAAACTATCTTGCCAGCAGTTAAATCGTCCAGGGAAACGGGGAGTCCTTTGTTGTAATCTTTTTTACTTCGATTAACAGAAGATACTCTTCTTTTCAGTCCTGCTTCTCCATTGTCGGAAGTAGAAATCTTTAAACGCTCAATTAAATCTTCAGATATTTCTTCTAAAAAGCGAGAAGGAGAAGTTTTTGTTGTTTTTCCATACAACTCTCGGTTCATGGCATAGGAAAGGTAGAGTTCAGCCTGAGCACGGGTAAAACCCACGTAACACAGTCTTCTTTCCTCTTCTAAAGCATTTTGTTTACAATTGGAAAGGTAATGAGGAAACAGTCCTTCTTCCATGCCTGCCATAAACACAATTGGATACTCCAGTCCTTTGACAGAATGGATAGTCATAAGGGTAACCTTTGCTTTTTCTTTGTCCATATGGTCCAGATCTGTAAATAGTGATACTTGTGCTAAAAAAGCCTGAAGGAGGGGTTCTGAGCCATCGTATTGTTTTTCAAAATTCTGTATTGCGGTCAATAGCTCGCGTAAATTCTCAACTTTATCTCGTGCAATGTCTTCGGGATATTCCATTTCAATCATCTGCGGGATGTTAGTTTTTTCGTACACAAGCTTTGCTACGTCGAGAAGCGTTCCTTTTTCGATCAATTCCATTCCCGCTTCAATGACATCGATAAATTCTTGCAAACCTTTTCGGCCGCGAGCAACAGCCTCTTTCTTTTTGAGTAAGACATGGCAGGCTTGATAAAAGGAGCACTGCTCTTCATGGGCTACTTTTTCGATTTTGCGAATAAAAACAGCACCAATGTTTCGTTTTGGATAATTTATGACTCGATTAATACTCACACGGTCATCGGGATTGTTAATGATTCTCAAATAAGCAATAAGATCTTTCACTTCTTTTCGCTGGTAAAAACGATACCCTCCAACTAACTGATAGGGTATATTCTCAGCCATCAAAGCTTCTTCGAAATTTCTACTTGCAGCATTGATACGATATAGAACGACAAATTCATCATATTTTCTATTTTGCGTTTTTTCGCGTTCTTGAATCAACTGGACAATTTTTTGTGCTTCATCTTTTTCGTTTGAGCAAACAACCAGTTTAACGGGAGTTCCTTTATCATTGTTCGTCCATAGTTTTTTTCTTCCGTTTCTACATTGTTTTGCACAACACAATGAGCAGCGTTTAAAATCATCTGAGAGCAACGATAGTTCTCCTCTAGCTTGATAATCTTAGCATCCGGGTATTCTTGTCAAAAACGCAACATATAGGTTGGATCGCTCCTCGAAAAGCATAGATGGATTGATCATCATCGCCTACGACAAAAATATTCCGATATTTACTGGCTAGTAGTCGTAACAATTCATATTGAACAGCATTTACATCTTGATACTCATCGACAAGGATATGTTTGAATATCTCTTGGTATTGATCTAATACAGAGGGATCTTTCTGGAACAATACTACAGTCTTGTAAATGAGATCATCAAAATCCAAAGCATTATTTTCTCGCAGTCTTTTTTCATACAGAGTATAGACGCTCGATACGATATCAACAAAGTATCCTGTCCCAGCAACATTGGGATAGTCTTCTGAACTCACTAGGGCTACTTTTGAATCAGAGATCGTTTTGGATACTGTGCGAGGGTTCACTCGCTTAATATCAATATTGCTCTCTTTCATGCAATCCTTGATAAGAGATAATGAATCTTCTTCATCAAAAACAGTGAAATCAGGGCGTAAGGATATGGCTTTTCCAGATTGTCGTAAAATACGTAAGCAGATAGAGTGGAATGTTCCAATCCAAAGCTTCTTATGATCTATTTTTAAAACGTTTTGTATACGCTGCTTCATTTCGTTGGCAGCTTTATTGGTGAAAGTTACGGCAAGAATATTTGTGATTGGTACACCTTCATCAAGAAGGTTCACAATCCGATATGTGATAACGCGCGTCTTTCCAGAACCAGCTCCCGCAAAAACAGCAATCGGCCCCTGTACTGTGGTTACAGCGTCCAACTGTTGGGGGTTCAAAGATTCTTTTAGAGTGGTTTTAACTTTTTTTGACATAAAAGCTCTCTTTCCTGTGTGCTGTGAAAAAGAAAAGGGAGTCCCGCGGGACTCCCTTTTGATTGTATCATATGATTGTTAATTCGAGCCTTTTGGTACAAATACATCCACATAGCTGCTTAAATCATCAGATTTTGTTTGTGACTCCATTTGATCTTGGGAATTTTCATCTTCAGGAGTAATCTCATCTTCTGGTGGAATGATATTCTTGCGGCTAATTTTCATTCTTTTCTGAGAAATATCCAGTTCAACAATTTCTCCGCGAACCGTATCTCCAAGCTGAAACATTTCTCCGATTGTATTAATTCTGCGATGGCTCATTTGGGAAATATGCATAAATGAATTAATGCCTTCTTCAATTTCAATTAAAGCCCCGAAATTCAGGTCTTTGACAACCTTACCTTCGACAACTTGACCCAAATGATAATTGCTACCTTTGATTTCCCATGGATCTGGTAGAGTTCGTTTTAGACTCAAGGATATTCTGTTTCGATCATCAGAAATCCCTATCACTCGAACTTTAATCTTCTCATTTTTCTTTACAACGTCAGAGGGTTTTTTCGTTGCACCCCACGCTAGTTCAGATATATGTACAAGACCTTCCACATTGAAACCAATGTCAACAAAAACTCCATAATCGACGATATTGGACACAACGCCATCGAGTATAGTGTTCACTTCAAGACCACCCACAAATTCATTTCTGGATATCTTGTTATGCTCTTGTTCAATTATCTTGTGGGAAACCACAACTTTTCTTCGATCTTTTTCGAATTCAATCACTTGAACATCAAGGGTTTGACCAATATATTTAGAGAGATCGTTTTGACGTTTTACAGAAACAAGTGACCCTGGAAGAAATGCTTGTACACCATCAATATCAACAATCAAACCACCCTTTACTTTTTCATGAACGATAGCTTTAACTTTTTGCTTATCTTTGTAAGCTTGCTCAATATTGTCAATATTCAGTTGGTAGAGTGCTTTTTTGTTAGACAAGAAGATTCCGCCTTTGGAGTATTCATCGCGTACTACCTTCACCGGGATCAAATCATCTACTTTAAATTGTGCACCAAGGTCCAGATTAGGATCATGGACAATTTCTTCAATAGGCACAAACACTTCGCTTTTTCTTCCAATATCCACAAGGAGACAATCTTTGTCAACTTTTACGATTCGGACGTCAACAATATCGCCTCGTTTGTAGCTTTGAACCAATCGATCTGTATTGGAAAGAATAGCATTCTCAAACTCATCAAGATCTCTTTGTTCATCTTGATCAACATTTTTTAAATCATCTGAAATCATTATAACACCTCATAAACAACAAAATTCCAGTGTTTATTGTACCACAAACAACTGTCAAGTAAAGCCCATTTGAAAAGTCACAAAAAGGGATTACAATAAATAAAAACTTCTTCGTGAGGGTAATATGAAAAGAATGTATGCTATTTTTGCTGTAATTTTGGTTGGGATCTTTTTCCTTGTTAGCTGTTCGCCTTCAAGTTTTTTACAAGATATTCAATCCCGCTTTTCCAAAAAACCTTTGATTGAAGAGAATATTCCTACAGATACATCGCAAGACAATCCGCCTGAGAAACTATACACAACTGTTCTAGAAATTCCTATTCACTCTTCTTATGTATTTTTAAATGGGGAAAAAACTGCTCTTGACACACCTCCAGCATTTATATCAGATACGGAAATTACTATGATCCCATTAAAATTCATTTCTGATGTTTTGGGAGCCAAAGTAGAGTGGTATCCGAATACAAAAGAGATTTCTGTATTGCAAAGAGACGGAGAAATCCAGCTACAAATCAATAGTCCCACTGCCTATGTTAACGGTGTTTCCTATGCCCTATCCACCCCTCCTATCATCCATCAAGAGTATTCATTTATCCCATTAAAGTTTGTTGCTTCTCACTTAAAATTTGAGGTAGAATGGATTCCCGAAACAAAAACGGTCATACTTCGCAAATAGCTACAATACCATCTTTCGATTTCGAAACTCGATCGCTTTTTCCAATTCTCTGGCAGAGGAAGGATTCTGTAAAAATCGGGTAGCGATCATTTTTGCTTTTTCCAGCAATGGATAATCCTCTTCCAACCGAACCAATTGGGAAAAGATATGCCCGCTTTGTAGTTTGCCAAAAAGCTCTCCTGGACCTCTTAGTGCTAGGTCTTTCTCAGCAATGACAAAACCGTTGTTGGATTGTTCCAGAATTTGTAATCGAGAAGAAGAGATAGCATCCGTAACTAAAAAACAATACGATTTCTGTGATTTTCTCCCGACTCGACCGCGAAGTTGATGCAATTGAGCCAAACCAAAGCGTTCAGCATTTTCAATCACCATTGCAGTAGCTTCAGCAACATCTACACCAACTTCAATAACAGTTGTAGAGACAAGAATAGCTTTAGATGCTTTCCGGAACTCCTCCATCACAGTATTCTTTTCATCTGTTTTCATTTTGCCATGCAACAGATATACATCTATTGAGGGGAATCTGGCTTTGATTTCTTCTGTTTTCTGAACAGAGTTCGCTACATTTAGGGATTCTGATTCTTCAATAAGAGGACATACAACATATATTTTTTCGTCTTTGTCCAATACAGACCACAGAATCTGATTCATAGAATCCCTTTGAGATGGTGAAATGATTCGCGTTTCAATGCTTTTTTGTCCTTGTGGTAATTCTTGAATCACAGATACATCCAAATCTCCAAATTGTGTTAAAGCCATTGTTCTAGGAATCGGTGTGGCACTCATCACCAAAACATGAGGTTGCGTAGCTTTTACAAACAGTTTTTTCCTTTGTTCAACACCAAATCTATGCTGCTCGTCTACAATGAAAGTTGCTGGTTGATGAAAAAGGATTTTATCTTCAATGAAAGCATGAGTTCCTACAGCAAAAGTAGCTTCTCCAGACTGCAAGGCGCACTCTGCTTTTTCTTTTTCTTTTTTTGTAAGTTCTCCAAGTAGAAGAACTCCCTTCATGCTTTGGTCTGTTGAGAACAGAGAAGTAAATACGCGAAACACCTGTTTAGCAAGAATTTCGGTGGGTGCCATAAATATTGCCTGGTATTGATTCTTCATAGTAAAATACATCAATGCCCCTGCTACAATTGTTTTCCCTGACCCGACATCACCGTGCAATAGTCGATTCATGGGATACCCTGATTGTAAATCCTGACAAAACTCTCGTATCGCTTTTTTCTGATCAGAAGTAAGTTCAAACGGTAGAAGAGATTGGTAATCAAGAATCATTTCTTCTGAAATATGAAGCTGAATTCCTTCTTTTGTTCTGTGCAGCATTTTGTATTGCAATGCCGTGTATTGATTAAATACAAACTCATCCAATACAAGTCGTTTTCTAGCTTCTTCTGTAACTTGGAAAGACAAGGGAAAATGCATGTGACTAAGCGCTTCTCCTCGATGCATAATATTTTCTTGAATACGCACAGAAGAGGGAAAAAACTCTGGTATATGCACAATGTGCTCTAAAAGAGTTTGTCGAATCAATTGCCGATAAACATTTTGGGACAATCCATCAGTCAGCTTGTATACAGGTTGAATCTCTTGAAATGATGTGGGGTGCTTAGGATCTTTGGGGATTTCAAACAAAGGATTGCTCATTTGAAGCTTTCCATACTGATATTGTATTTTCCCAGACAGAAATACTGGGCCATTCAGGTGCTCTTGA
Source organism: Caldisericia bacterium (assembly GCA_040767255.1). Classification (GTDB taxonomy): domain Bacteria; phylum Caldisericota; class Caldisericia; order UBA6126; family UBA6126; genus JAGLCW01. The sequence continues at coordinate 40,278 of JAXGOZ010000010.1, read as the reverse complement.
AGCAATTTTTTTACATACTTCTGGTTGACAAAAGAAGCGATAAGATAGCCCGTATGATCTTTTGCTACTAAACTAGTAATCAGGTAACCACCTCTTTTTTGTTCACTTACTTGTGCTATTTTGGCTTGAATCTGAACAGTTTCGCCCTGCATTGAATATGCTTCCAGTATTGTGTTTGTTTTTCTTCGATCAATCCAGGATTTTGGAAAAGCATACAAGAAATCCACAATTTTCTGTATATCCAAACGAGAAAGCAATTGTGCCCTTTTCGGTCCAAAACCTTTACAGTATTGCAATGGCTTCAGTAGTATATCTTGCATCACAGCAGTTGGTATTTGATGATCCCAATAATCCTGTAACTCGCCAATGGTGGATAACAAGGCCTGAAAAGCACCTTCACATGGATGCTTTTCATAGTTCATGGTGGCATGATTGAACTTTTCCCGTAAAGAGTCTGGATACTCCTGAATAAACCAATCTTCAGAAGAAGCTTTTCGTAGATAGGCAGTAAAACCGTTCTTTATGGAATGATTTGAGTATCCTAGCTCAACTTCTTTCCCCAGTGCAACGTGAATGCGTTTCCAAAGAGCGAAGCTACGATGACTTTTCAAAAGAAATAACCTGAGTATAAGGGGTAGAGAAGTGTAGATGGTTCATTAAATAATGCATCAGAATGGAAGGCTCATCACTTGTGTAGTATACATCTTGAGCAGCGGGAAGCTTCTCCTGTTCAGGCTGAATTGAAAGATAAACCCTCCGTGCTTGTTTGGCAACACCTTCAATAGGATCTAAAATCTCAAACACATTTGGGAAGTGTTCTTCTAAAAAAGCTTTAAGATATAAAAAGTGCGTACATCCCAATACTACAATGGAATAAGACTCCTTTTGTAAGTTTTGAAAAAAAGAATGTAGGTACTGTTGTGTTGATTTTTGGTGGAGCTGATTGTATTCAACGATACTTGCAAGATTTGGCATTTCAAATGTTTCCATCCTATTTCCATGTTTCCATTCATCCAGCAGTATCTCATATTGTTTACTTTTGGCAGATAAAGGAGTAACCAGTACAGCGATTTTTTTGTTCGTTGAATGAGACGATGCAGGTTTCACAGCAGGTACAATACCCACAAAAGGAATAGAAAACACTTCTCGCAAGCGTTGTATTGCAGTGACTGTAGCAGTATTACAAGCAACGACAATCATGTTACATCCTTGCTGCACTAAAAAAGAAGAGATTTCCATAGAATACCGTATTACTTCCTGATCAGTCCTCCCGCCATAAGGAAAATGAAGATGATCTGAAAAATACTGAAACGTTACATGTGGCAGCATCTCTTTAATTCTTTGGTAGATAATGAGTCCACCTACACCTGAGTCAAATACACCAATCATTCGACTAAACTACGCTTGGTTCCACTATGAGTTCACCCCGATCATATCGACCAATATCTAATTTATATCGTGCTTCTGGAATAGACAATTCCTCTCCAGTAATCATCTGTGCAGTGATTTCTGAAACCATAGGTGCTACCATAAAACCATGCCCCGAAAACCCGACAGCAAGAAACATATTGTTGACTTCATTTGGAAGACCTAAAATGGGAGCTTTATCGGGTGAAATGTTATACAATCCCGACCATTGCCTTACAACTCTAGCTTTCCCAACAGCTGGTAATACAGATGTAACAAGAGAAGCTACCGTATGGAGGAAATGGTAAGAATGATCCATGTTTGTTCCCTTCGGCTCATTGGGATCTCCTACTCCCATTAAAATGGGGCCGTTGGGTTCTTGCTGGGTGTAAAAACCATGTGTAAAGCTCATAACCATTGGTCTGAATAATCGTTCAATGGGTTCTGTTACAAGTATCTGGTGACGTTCTGATATCAAAGGCAAATGTACGCCTGCCATCTTGGCAATCTCTTGTGACCATCCACCAGCGGCATTTACCACAGTATCACAAAAGATATCCCCCTTGCTTGTTTTCACACAGACAATTCGTTCATTTTCCATCACAAATCCAAGAACTTCTGTTCTTTTCTCTATTGTGACTCCTTTTCGAATGGCTGCTTCAGCATATGCTGCAGTAGTATGGAAAGGACTGAGATAGCCATCTTTATCGTAGTATGTCGCCCCCATTAATCCATCTAGAGACACTATAGGTACCACACTTCTGCATTCATTTGGCTGCAGGTATTGTACATCTAATCCGAATTTCCGCTGCAGGATAATATTCTTTTCGAACTGTTGTTGCTGCTTTTCTGAATAAACGGGCATAAAATATCCTGTTTGAGAAAATTCAATACCGTGTGGATATTCCAATTCTTCGGCAAGGGTCTCGTATCGCTTCACAGAACCAATGGATAGACGGAGATTCATTTCTGTACCCCATTGCTGACGTACTCCAGCGCCGCATCTGGCAGTTGCTCCTGAAAACAAGGTATTTTTTTCTACTAGTACAATATCTTTTACACCGCGAAGAGCTAATTCATATGCAGTAGCAACGCCTATTACTCCTCCTCCAATAATTACAACGGATGCTTTATTCTTCATTTCCGTCCTCCTTTGCAAGAAGTTCAAGAGGAATTGTTACAGAAGGAGGGCGCAATCTGGAAAGTTCAATTTCGGTCACTGGTACATGCAACTCATTGGCAATAACTTGTAACAATAAGTTTCTGCAAGTCTTGCCTTGGCATTGACCCATGCCAGCTCTTGTCAGTCTTTTGATTTCGTCCAATGTCGTATAACCTTTGCGGATTACTTCTTTGATTTCTCCCAGAGTAACATCAGCGCATCGGCAAATAATGGTGTTATCATCTTTCAGATTCATTCATTCACCACCCGTATATTTCTTGCTTCTCTATGTAATTCTTTAGGGATCTTAATCCACAAAACCCTTCCCTTTGGATTAAACGAATACTTTTGAACACGTTCAACAAAACCCTGTCCAATGACAGATCCGTCTCTAGATAAGACATCACAACGGTCCCCTTTCTGAGGAATCGGGAGCATTTCGTAGGGAATTTTGATTAAGGAAAAACCTGGTTCATATTCTTTTTGTAAAACATAGATAGCCAATCCAGGACAAACAGCTATGCAATTCCCACATCCATTGCAACGCTCAAAATCAATCACAGGTAAATCTGTAATCTTCTCAAATGGTTGTATAGCTCCCCTTGAACAAGCTTCCTGACATGGATTACATGGAATATGCTCGGGACATTCAATAATGGCAACAGCCCCAGAGTTCATTCTTTCGTTATCTGGCATGCAAGAAGAGTATTCTTGAGAAGATAAGTATCCAGTATTCTTATACATGAGAATCCTCCACCTTTCGAAGTCCACTTCGTATTTTGTCGCCAATAGGACCCGAACGCATTGCTTGTAAAAATTGGGCGGATTCTTCTTTTATGGATTTGTGAGATGAAGTTGCTACCCCAAGATCTTCCGCTATAGATACGCCTGCAATCATACCTTCCAACATCGCAGAGCTAGCCTCTTCAATTCCAGCTACATCGCCTGCAATAAATACATCTTTGTGGGTGCATTGCATTCTTTGATTTCGCAGTGCAACGGTTCCTCCCAATTCGGGTACATATTGTGTTTCACATTGGAAGTGAGACAAAAGCTCAGACAAAGGAGAAAGGCCCACTGCCAAGCATAAAGTATCACACGTTTCATATCGTTCCGATCCTGCGATTTCTTGCCAATTTCCATCCAAAGCAATAAGCTCAACACCTTCTAGTGATTCAGTTCCAAAAGCTTTACGAACAGTTGTTTGGGTATAAATTGGTATTTGTAGACGTCGTACTTTAGCAGCATGAACAAAATATCCACCAATTACTGGGGCTGCCTCTACAATACATTTCACAGAAATTCCAGCTTGCATCAACTGATAAGAGACAATCAATCCAATATTCCCTGATCCCACCATAATGACTTCTTTACCCGGTGCAACACCATACATATTCATGAGTGTTTGCACAGCTCCTGCTCCAAATATTCCTGGTAAATCGTTGTTTTCAAAGCTTAAGGCTTTCTCAGATGCACCTGTAGCTAGTAAGATTTTTTTAAAATAAATTCGGTGTAATTCTTGATCGTTCTCGATGGCAAGTAAAAAGCCATCTTCTGGGTAGAATCCTGCAGCAACCGTATCGGTAAAGATTCGGATATTTTTTGCTTGAAGAATAGGTTCCTTTAACAGTGTGCCAATTTCAAATCCTCTTGTTCCGGCATATTGTTCTTTTGAACCGAAAAACATATGTGTTTGTTTTAATAATTGACCTCCAAGAAAGGGGTCTCTTTCCAGTACAATAACCTGTACATCCGTATTAGCAAATATATTTGCAGCACAAAGACCCGCTGGGCCTGCTCCAACAATTAATACATCACAGACTTGTTTCATGATTCCCTCTTTTGTGTTTCGACAATCATACCCTCTTGGAGCTGTTTAGTGCAAGTTCTTACATTGGGAATACCGTTCACTTTCATTAGACAAGAGGAGCAGTTCCCAATACAACAAAAAATACCTCTTGGTCTATGGTATACCAAACTTTCACTAATATTCTTGAATCCTTGTTCAAACAAAGCCACCGCAATGGGTTCACCTTCATATCCGGTTACACGTTTTCCATCAAGAAAAAATGTGACTTTTTTCTTTTCTCCAAACTCCAAAATAGGATGCTTTTCTATACGCATATTGTTTCCTCATCTTGTGATTAAACTTTGCAAATCATTATATCATTTGTGGTATATTTGTGAATATATTGACCTGATGAGCTTAGATCATAGAATCATAGGTAATGAAGAAAATATTGCTCCGCATATTATTATTTTTCATCTTTTGGTTGAGCTTATCTATACCTGTATCGGGTGGGGAATCAACTATTGATATTGATAGAAGTTTATACCCCACAATCCGAGGATACTATCACAATGCTTCGTTAGAACCAGGCAGCGTATATCTAGAAAACCAGAATATTCATGAAAAAGAACGAGTCATAAAACTCCCCTTCCAATCCCAACCAAAACTATATCTACTCATTCAAAATACTCCCTCGTATGAAGATATTCGTCAAAGAGCTCATCGAGAAATACTTTTAATGGAAATCGAAAAAGCTCGAAATACTACCCCATTTTTTAACGATATTGTAGTATTTACATTTGGATCAGAAATTCACGAAATTCCATTTCCCGATGACAAACTGAGTACGCATCCTTTGGATCCATCACACGAAATGGGTCAGTTAAATTCTCTCCTCAATGTTCTTTATTCTAGAGAAATGCATTCTTCAAGAGATGTTGCCATTCTAATCATTGGTGATGGTAGCGAGTTTCCTACCTATTCTAGTGCATTTGCTCCTCTTTTTTATTTTCAAACCAATGACTCTCCTTGCACTTCGAGCACTGCATTTGTTTTAAAGTCCTCAGGCGGGAATTTCTTTAATACTACTGCAACCAAAAGTATCCCCTCCATTGAAAAAATTCTGCTAGAAACAAAACAGCCTATTCATTCATTTCAGATCACAATTCCCTGGATACACATGTTTTCTACTTCTTCTTTGTACATTCAAAACCCTTCTTCCCAACTCTCTATTAAGATACAACCCATCATTTCTCTTCACAATATTTTGTATTGGATTCTTTTGTTACTCGCCATATTCCTTCTTTTAATCCTATTTGGTGTTTTATTAAAATTCGCTTTGTACCTTCGCAAATCAAGAAGAATAAAACAACGAAAAAGAAAAAAAATCCAAGAAGAGAACTACAAAAACAAAGGTTTGGTTTTGTTGATCCAAGAACCATCATTTTCTAAACGTCAAGAAACCATAAATACATCCGTTTGGATAGGTTCTAGCAAGGATTGTCAGATCTGTTTAAACGATCTTTCAGTATCGTATGAACACTGCTATATTCAAAAAACAAAACAGGGATTTTTCCTTGTTGACCTTCAAAGTTGCCTTGGTACAAAAGTGAACGGGGAAAACATACAACGAATACAACTTCACAAAGAAGATGTCTTTTCAGTTGGTGAAACCACCATAATCGTTAAGGAGGAAATGTGAGAATAGAAAAATTGCTGACTCGTTTCGTTGTATCATCCTTGCTCCTCATATGTTGTATATACTTTCCTCTACCATCAAGATCTTCTTTAGCAGCAGATTCCACCACGAACTGGAAAGAGATGAAAATAGAAACACGGTTAAACCCCTTATACTCTTTCACTAACGAAATATCTTACTATGAAACCTCTAAAAACGGTCAAAAAATTGTTATTCGCAGCACAGGACTCCAATCTGGAAATACCTACATACATGTAGCAAATGCTGATGGCACAAACCTTACCGAAGTTTTTTCTCCTGGTACCTACAAAATAGGCGACCAATGGATTTCTCTAACCGCAAAAGACCAATATCCATCGATATCTGGAGATGGGCGGTATGTTTGTATGGGTGTTCATTCCCATGAAACAACAGCTACCAAAAAAACAGATTATATCTTTGTCTTTGACTCTTTAACGCAAAAGCTGGATATCTTTTCTCTTCGAATTCTAGTACCTGGAACAAACCAGGCAGTTTTTCTCGCTTTACATGATGTGCCCAATATCGATATCGATGCTTCTTGAATTGATTACAAGACAAGTAGAAATTGGTTACTTTATTCATCAGAGTCTTGATTCAAACTGCCATTTATGATGAACCGAAATGGTTCAAATCAAAAAGTCATAGTAGGGCCCAAAGAGTTTTCCAGAAACAAAAAGTCGTTCATTTTTGACTCCCATATACACAGTCCCCATATGCCAAGATTCTCTTCCCATAATCGCATTGTTTTTTTTGCACAGCTTTTTGAGAATCAGTCTCCCTACGAACTGAAGGGAGAATTGTACTCTTTTGATTTACAAACGGGTTTTTTAAACCAACTAACATCGTCCCGAAGATTTGATCCTAAACCCGAAGAACAGGGACCTTTTATTCTAAACATGTATGGAACTAAGATTTTTTTCAAAATGATGGTCAACGGTGTTTCTACTCTTACTTTCATTGCAACAGATGGGAGTGGGTTGACCCATATTGTTCCTCTGGAAAAAGAATCTCCTTTTTGTATCAGTGGAGATGGCAATAAAATTTTCTATCTTGATCAACAAAATCAAGGTTCTTTGGTTTCTATTTCCTTTTTGACCAATGAGAAGTATTTTATTGTCGATAAAACATCCTCTGGTGAACCTTTGCGAAATTTCATCTACCATTCTCTTGACTCTTCCTCTTTACCAATGGTTTCCTGCACAAATTTCACAGGATCAATCCTCTTTTATGCTGTTTCTGGCCACACTTTGGTTCGATTGGATACTTTGCAGCAAACTTCCTCTTCCCGTAAGGTAAATGCTGTTTTTGAAAAAGACCGATCAGTCATTTTTATTAATAAACAACCAGTTTCTGTTTTCACCAGTCCCTACATTCAGAGTAATCGAATCATGATTCCCCTGTCAATCATTACAAAATATTATGGGATGCAGTATTTTCCGAATCTGACACGTGGAATTTTGCAAATCACCTACAACTCTAATTACTACACATTCTATACAGGTTCTAGTACATATATCCAAAATGGAGTAGAAAAAACTCTTCCCCAGCCCATCGAGATTTCTCATAATGAACCCTTTATTCCGGGGGGCTCAATGCCATCAGTGTTTTCATTTCAAATTAAGTGGGACGCAAAAACTTACTCTTTGCAGGTGATTCGCTAATGGATTTTCCTATTCCAGCTTTCTATCAAAAGGTCCTTTCAAATTTAGCTTCCCATCCTTATAACTCCATCATCCGCTTTGGTTTTTCGATCGTGACTAGTGCAGGCAATGAAGCCAAAAATGAACACTCACAGTTATCCATTCAAAAAAAGGGTGAAATCGATCTTGTCACAAATATTGATATCGAAACAGAAAAATTTCTTCTTCATGAGATTCAAGAAAAATTCCCTGATCACTCAACTATTTCTGAAGAATGCGAAGACAACCGAACTACCAGCTCGTATACCTGGATCATCGATCCAATTGATGGTACCACAAATTTTGCGCATCACTTACCTTTTTGGACCATTTCAGTGGCTTTGTATAAAGATCAAAAACCAATTGCAGGATGGGTTTATGCACCGGAAATGGATCAATTCTTTTTTGGTCTCGCTGGTGCAGGATCATGGCTCAATGGAACACCCGTCCATGTAAGCACTCAGAATGATCTATTACAATCACTCTTGTCTACTGGTTTTCCTTATGATATCCGTCATACAGTCTTTACAAATCTTGATTTGTATGCACATTTTTGCAAAAACTCCCAGGCAGTTCGACGGTTTGGGTCGGCTTCACTGGATATCTGCTATACAGGATGTGGCATGCTTGATGGATACTGGGAACAGATGCTACAATTATGGGATTTCGCTGCAGCTCGTATCATTCTTGAAGAAGCTGGTGGGCGAATCACAGATATCCACAATCACCCAGTACAATTTCAACCATCTTCTGTCATTTGTTCCAATTCACTTATTCACGATAGCCTTGTTAAAGAGATTCATTCTTGTGGGGCAAGGATCCGTACCATTACATGAAGCGCATTGTTCTGATCTGTCTTCTGATTGCATCGTTCGTGAGTCACTTTCCATCATTTACTACATCTTATTCTCAACAACAAGAGGTTCTATATCCTCTTTCCCCTCACGATTGGCAAGGATTTGGGAAAAAAGTAGATTGATATGGCATCAATCGAGTTTATTGTGGAAACCTGGTCAAAAAAATGCATCCATGATTACAAAATCAGTTCCTCGGGATTGGTCTTCTTTTCAATCATTGAGGATCAAACTTTCAGCAAACCAAGCAACAGAAAATTGGATCACACTCCTTGTCCGGGATCAATCGAATCATATGAGATTCACCTACTTTGAGGTAGATAAAAAAGAAGCATCGATAAAATCGTTTCCCCTACATGATCTATTTTCTGCATTCGGGGGTGATTCTGTGTTCCATTGGAATCAGGTTGAATCCCTTGCTATATGCACACATCCATCAGCTGATCAAAATATCAATTCCTTAGAAATCCAATGGCATAGTATATCTTTGCATGCAGAAAAAACTCCCTTGATTGATCCATTCCTTTTCCAACTTACAGAACCAATTCATTCTGAAAACGGAATTCTATTTCAAAAAAAGGATCTCCCACTTCTTCGAAACAAAGTGCAGCAAGATCCCCGATTCACCACTATTCTATCCTATGCAAGTCCAAATCTTTCAAACGCTGGTACTACCGAATATCTACGAAATCTTGTACTGGATCAATTCTTTTTTCATAACGGAGATCTTTCTCAAATTTTAACGCAGTTTCAAGAAATTCAACCAAAGTATTGGGATACCATACAATCACAGAATGATATCTTCCTTCAAGAACATGCTATCCACTATCTTATTGCTATCGAGTTATTGCAAGCTATGGATGCTCTTCCTGCATCCATGGGTCCATTGATACAATCAAACATACTCAGAATTTGTGAGATAGAGCAAGAAACATGCCTATATTGGATCCAGCATTATCCCTATGGAAAAGGAAACAACCATGTAACCAGAGCTGCTAGTATGTTGGGTTTAAGCTCTCTATACCTGAACCATCCCGTGGATCAAAATCAATTTTTGCAGTTTTCTCTGCAAGTTCTTGACTATTATTTTCATTTTCAGATTTCGGAGGATGGGGTACTGAATGAGGGTACACACTACTATACTTATCTTTTGGAGATATTCAGCTATTTCGCCTATGGAATAAAAAACACATTGGGACTCAATTTGTTTCAAGATTTTCCTTTCTCCTCCAGACTCCAATCCATGGTTGACTGGGCCTTACATATTCAAAAACCAGATGGTTACTTGCCTTCTATTGACGATTCATGGCAAACCCGAGTGATCTTTCCTTTTCGTTTCCTCATTCCTTTCTTCCCAGAGCAGCAAACAGAATTTTTAGGTGCTTCAATTTGTTACAAAAATCAAAAACCTTTCGACAATGAACCGTGGAATATCCGAAAAAGCCTGTATATACCCTTTTCTCTTTTATCGGCACTGCCTTCTAGCCACATTCTACCAACATTTCCTCAGACAGAAAGCACCGTTTTTTTAGATGACTCACAAATCGTATTCCGTTATAAACACCTTCCAGAAGAAATGTACCTGTTGTGTACTGGGAAACAACGATTCTCGCTGCACGAACAAAATGATGCAGGGCATATTTTTTTGAGCAAAGGAGACATACCACTTCTCTTGGAAAGTGGTTATGGACCAGAGGGATGGTCTTCTAAGAATCGGTCGTACTATGTATCCCATGAGGCCCACAATGTTTTTACAGTAGATGGTTTAGGACCAGAATCCTGGTACAACGGTGGAGTGGGACCCATTGACAAGTCTACAATCGAGAATTTTTACTGGAGTTCGTGGTTTTCGTTTGCACAACTGAATCTACCCATGAATATCCGCCACCCGAATACAATGGCCAATCGTACGGTCTTCTTTATCCCTCCGCTTCAAACTTCAACAGAGAAATCTGCACACATTGCTCCCGGATATACGTTTGTGTTGGATTCATTTCACTCCGATGTTCAGCATATTTATCGATCTCTATATCACCCAAATGGCCTTTTACAACATCAAGATGACTACGGCATCCATGTAAAACTCCCTACCGAATCAGACCAATATCTTCACATTACCACGAATGGTAAACCTTCTATTCACAAGGAAAATGGATGGTTTTCTTCCTATTGGGAATCTGAAATCCAAATGCCATATTACGCATTCATGAAAAAGGATCGGTCTACTTGTATTGAAGCTTTAATATCCGTAACAGAACAAGTAAATTCTTCCATTATATTGCAACGAAATCCATCTCATCGAGGTATTGAGTATTCAGTTTTACCAGTTGATTCAGAGGATTCAACCTGGGTAGAAGACCTTTTTCTTTTGAATAATCCACCTTTCATGGCAAAGGGTGAAAACATCTCCTCTAATGGAACATTTAGTTTTTCTCGCATGCAAAAGGAGACTCCTTTTCCTGTATGCTATTTCGTATCCAATGCTAGCTACCTAAATATATACAATCAACCTCTTTTTTACTCGCCATCGAAAATTGACTCTATTCTCCATTATTCATTGCAAAGCGATGAAAACAGTACTACGTTGCACTATTCATTACATACTGAGCAAGAAAACTGCACAATTCATTTCTATGTGCCCGATTCCATGTCTATAGAGAAAGCAATCCTTGATGGAGAAGAAATTGATTTCCAGAGAAAAGACAACAAGATAACAATATCCATTTCTTCTGGAAAACATTTTTTGACATTTGAATGATATATACTACATTTTACATAAATCCAGTAAGGAGTATCTTTTGGAAAACATTGTAAATGATATATTGGCAATAAAAGAATCGCAAAATGCATGTATTCTTGCACATAATTATCAACCTGGAGAAATTCAGGATGTTGCAGATTTTGTAGGTGATTCGCTGGAATTGAGCAATCTCGTTACAACATTGCCCCATTCTGTCATTGTTTTTTGTGGTGTTTCTTTCATGGCAGAAGCTGCCAAAATCCTTTCTCCTGACAAAACAATTCTGCTGCCTGAACCATCCGCTTTGTGCGATTGTGAAGATCGATTGAAGCAAAAAAGATCTCGAGATTCTAAAAACACAGCACCCCATGCAGCCGTAACGCTGCTATGTCAATTCTTCGGTTGAAACCAAAGCAAACAGTGATTACTGTTGCACTTCGGCGAATGCTTTGCAAGTGGTGGATTCTATTGCACAGGACACTATCATTTTCATTCCAGATCAGGGATTGGGATCATGGGTGCAGGAAAAATCCAAGAAAAAGAATCATCCTTCATCCCGAGTTGCCCATTTCTTATTAAACCCCGAAGAAATTTTACAAACATGGAAACAATACCCAGATGCAGCCCTCATCACTCACCACAAGCCAACAAGCAGTGCGTGATATGAGCACGTACGTTGGCGGTACGGGGGAATGAATTCAATATGTTAGTGAAACACAGCATAGGACATACCTTGCCACTGATGATAGTATGATTCACCGCTTATCGAAACTCTATCCCGATCGCCAATTTGTTCTAGCTGCTAAGTCCATCCGATGTAAGGACATGAAGAAGAAATTTACCCACACACAAATCCTTACTTCTTTGCAGCATCATACATTGCAAATTGAGCTGGAATCCATATATTGCTTCTGCAGCACGAAAAGCCATTCAGAATATGTTGGATGTAACAAAAAATGAATACCCCAACCTTCCCATTTTTCGATGTTATTATTATTGGAACTGGGATTTCAGGTCTTTGTAGCTTTCCATACTAGATCCAACAAAAAAGTTCTCCTCATTTCAAAAGTTGGTAACAAATTGTAATACACGGAAAGCTAGGGAGGAATGGCAACTGCCTTATATACTCCAGATTCACCTTCTTCTCATCTGAAAGATACGATGAAAGCAGGAGGATACTTAAAAGCGACGAAAAAGCTGTTGAAGTACTTACTAAAAAGTAATTGAACGAATCTATGAACTTGAAAAAAATGGTTTTATTTTTGATAAAGATTCACCTTCTGGTTCTTATAATATGGGTCTGGAAGGATGTCACAGCCACCGTAGAGTTCTCCATTCTCTCAAGAGATAGAATGGGCATATGAATCTTCCAATTTTCTGTTATGAAAAGTACGATCATGCGGAATATTCACTTTTGAACACACTGAGTTGGTGAATATCCTGGTAGAAGAAGATAATGATTTGCAAAGCATTGGCAATTCTGATCGGAATCTTCAACAAAACAAATTCTCCAATGTCATTCCTTGTTACTTAGCATCTGGTGGGTATTCGGGGATTTATAAACGGAATACCGGCGGCAATAGTTTTTTTGGTAATGTCCTTACCAAAGCATATCGAGCAGGTATTGGTCTTACAGATCTGGGGAATTTGTACAGTTTTCATCCCACTGTTTTTATTAAAGAAGGTTTTGAAGCATTGTTAATGTCAGAAGCTATACGGGGTGAAGGAGCAATTCTTCTCAATCCCCATCATGAAAGATTTATGGAGCGATATCATCCGAATGCAGAACTAGCCTCGTGATATTGTCAGTCAATCCATTTGGAAAGAATCTCTTCAGTATACTCTCGACAGGATTTTTTGCTGAATCTAAAACCTTTAGGAAAAGAAAAATTCTTCGTTTGTTTTCCAGAAGTATACGAAAATTGTCTTTTACGTGGAATTGACATCGCCCAAGAACCTGTACCAGTTTTTCCAGGTGCTCATTATTCAATGGGTGGCATCTATGTCGACTTGCACGGAAAAACAACATTCCTGGAATCTATGCAATCGGTGAATGTAGTTGCAACGGTACCCATGGAGCCAACCGACTAGCATCAATTCATTGATTGATTCCCTCGTATTTGGCAAAAGAACAACCAGAATCAGTCAACAACCAGACTCATATCTGTTCTTTTAAAAATATACAAGCCCTCGCAGGATATTCCTCCAATTCCTTTTCTCAAAATGAGATTCGACAGATGAATTGGGACGTATTGGGTATTATTAGAAACCAAGAAGATCTTTCGAAATACCTTCTCCTTTTAGAACCTTTCTTTGCTGAATTATACTGGCATTCTGACATACAGAACAGCGCTCTTGAAGCATGTCAGTTGTCATCCAGGTGCGCAAAGCGCTACTCAATAAAGAATCACGAGGAGCACATTTTCGAACAGACTATCCAGACGAAAATCCTACATATGCACATTCTTTTTTACTTCAAAAATCTCCCCGATCGTATTCTCCATCTGTTCAAAATATTAATTACAAAGAGGAGACATTATGAAACCAATTCTTCGCAACCAAATCATCGCTTCTTTCGTGGAAGAAGATCAACCATATGGAATCCTTCCACTGCATTTATTTCGCCCGACCACATATCCAAAGGTTTTATTCGAGGACAACAAAATGGATTCTTCTGTGGAGAATTCTTACTCAACCTATCTTTCACTTTCTTGATCCATCCATAGAAATACACTGTCATTTTCGGATAGTGACCCTATTCAAAATGGAGACAATGTCGCCCATATTCAAGGACATATACACAAGCTATCCTTCAAATGGAACGTATCGTTTTAAATCTTATGGCATATCTTTCCGGTATTACTACAAAAACAAAACAATTTACTCAGTTCACTGAACCCTATCATGTTTCTTTGTTAGATACTCGGAAGATTCTTCCTGGATATCGCTCAATGGTAAAATATGCTGTTCAATGTGGGGGTGGTTTTAATCATCGCAATTGCTTATCCGACATGATTATGCTAAAAAACAATCATATCAAGGCTCTTGGTGGAATTGAAACTGCGCTTGAACATGTTACAAAAACAAATCGCAATCCAATGTTAAAGGTTGAAGTTGAGACAAAAGATTTGAAAGAAGCACTTGCTTCCTTACGTTTTAACCCAGATATCATTATGCTTGACAACTACTCTGTCCAAGAAGCTGAAGAAGCAATGTACTTCCTGCGAGGAAAAGCACTTATTGAGATTTCAGGAAATATTCAAGAAGACAACATTGAGTCCTATGCAAAACTGAAACCAGACTTTATATCCATTGGTTCGAGTTTAACGTATGATGTTTCTTCCTTGTCTTTTCATCTTCGGTTAGAATAAATCATTTGTCGTGCACATTTTTACAATGTGCACGACAAATACAAAAATCTACTTAGCCACTTCGTTTCAATTTTCCGGTCTTTTTTGCCCATTGTTCTGCTTTTGTAAACAACATCACTCCCACAGGAATGAAAATGAAGCTCATCAGAATCAATGGCCAAACATTGTGCATTTGGGACAGAAAGGTTGCTCCATCTAGTATTGTATTACGAATTCCTATCAATGCATACGTTGCAGGAGAACCTTTTGCAACAAACTGCATCCACGAAGGCAATATGCTGATATCGTAATACACGCCGGAAAACATCAGCAGTATGGAGCTGAAAATTCCAACCATCTGCGCTCCCTTTTCGGGTGAAATCAAAGGCAAGACAGCCGCACAAATTCCTAGTCCCATAAAAGAGAAACTCGCAATTACCAAGAATAGAAGGGCTGCTCCATAATTGGCTCCGGTTAGCTGGATATTAAAAAACAAAGTTAGCACCAGCAGAATAAAAACGGTACGCAGCAATGCGTACAATGCTGCATATCCGCAAACACTTAGAAGATGAGTAATTCTCTTCACGGGTGCCATAAATGTGTATTCAATAGTGTCTTCCCATCGTTCCCATGATACAGTCTCAGAAACAACTTCGAAGACGACCGATAGATATCCCCACAAGATAGACCCCAGAAGCATGTACATTGTGATGTAATCAGTATTGATATCAGCACCAGAAAAACTGCCTGCCCATTGTCCAATAAACCCAATACTGACGGCATTTGCAATGGTCCAGATCAAAAAAACTACTTCCCACTTCCAATAGCGTTTTGTGAGATTAAAGTTTCTGTTCACAAAAGAGATTCCAGCACGAATCTCATGCATAAATTGTGTCTTCATGCTGAAACCTCCATTTCTGCTTCGCTAAAGTCTACTCCAGTAAAATGCAGGAATACATCTTCAAAAGTAGATTTCTTTTTTGATTCTGGTAACTGCTGCATTAAATACTCAGGATATCCATCTACAACTACTTTACCGTTATGTATAATGGCTACTTTATCACATAATTTTTCAGCTTCAGCCATGTCATGCGTTGTTAACACAATGGTTACGTCCATATTTTCACGCATAACGCGGATCAATTCTTGTACTTCTAACTTGGCTCTCGGGTCCAAACCGGTAGTTGGCTCATCTAATAAGAGTACTGGAGGTTGTGTAATAAGAGCTCTTGCGATGGCCACTTTTTGCTGCATACCTCTTGAATAGTCTCTTATTCTCTCGTTCAGCCTCTTTCGATCGAGTCCAACTCGGTCCGAGATTTCGATAATTCTCTCAATTGCTTTCTTTCTTGGTACACCATAGAGTCCTGCTGAAAACAATAAATTTTCAAAAGCTGATAGATTTCTAAAAAAACTAGCTTCAACCGATACTCGATTGATTAACCATTTCACTTCATTGGAGTGAGTTTTTACATCTTTGCCCAAAATACGCAGTTCACCAGAATCTTGTATCAATAGGGTGGAGGCAATTCGAATAAAAGTCGATTTACCTGAACCGTTAGGACCCAAGAGTCCATATACCGTGTTTTTGGGGATACGCAAATTAACATCTTTTAATGCCTTCACAGGCGGTTTGTTTTTGCGCAGAAAGTCCTTACAGATCAAATTTGCTTCTAATGCATATGTCATAGTGTTTTCTCCTATATTCATCACTACTACATGTAGATGGAGTAAATGAAACTTATGTCTAGATTCAGGTTCATCCACGATTTCCAGCTAAATACTTTGAGTCGTCTCATTTTAAACATCTTTGATCCTCCTTTCTGAGCAATTTCTCTGAAACATTGATAAAGAGACTACATAATGGGTATCCGACTGTTTTTCATCGGCAACCCTCCTTTCACAAGAGCATAAAAAAAAAGCCGCGGTGCTACCGCGGCTTTAATATTTGTCTTGTTAAATTAGATCAAATAGAAACCTTGCGGTAGAAGGGTTGGGGATGAAAAGAGACAATGTTCTCAATGAAGAGATTCATTGCAGTTGTCATCGTGTTTAATGTTATGTTCATCATGCTACTACCGCCTTTCTAAAAAATCTAGAAATATTTTAGTTGAAGATTTTTTTTTGTCAATCGTTCTTCCCAAAAAATATTAATTTGATATTCTGGTAATCATGAAAAAAGTCTGCTGGTTTACATCATGTGGTACAATTCCTTACGATATTGCTTTGGATTGGCAAAAAACGATAGTTGATGCCAAAATGAAGCAGGATCTGCAGGATGTGATGTTATTTCTTGAACACCCTCCCGTCATCACAATTGGTAAAAATGGGAATCCCTCCAATATATTGATTGGTTCTACGCAATGCAAAGAACAGGGTATTTCCATTTATCCTATTAGCAGGGGAGGGGATGTTACATTTCATGGTCCCGGTCAAATTGTAGGATATCCCCTTTTTGACCTGCAACACTTTGATAAAAGCATTCGAAATTTCGTAACTCATCTCGAACAGGTTTTCATCTCTCTGTTGCAAAACTCGTATCAGCTTTCTGCTCAAAGAATACCAGGCTATACAGGAGTTTGGATTGGTAATAACAAAATCACTGCAATGGGTTTATCAGTCCATAAATATATTACGATGCATGGATTTGCATTTAATATCAGTACGGATTTGAAATATTTTCGTTTGATAACTCCCTGTGGGATTTCAGACAAAGGAGTAACCACTTTAGATATCGAAACCGGAAAACAAAATTCCATAGAAACATGTATTCAACAAATTGGAGAAGAAATGGCAAAGTGTTATTCAATCCATATTGAATGGAAACCTTTGCAAAAGGTGTTGGAAACATTTGGCATATCCTACCCGGAGGATTACTCATGATCAAACATAAACCTTCCTGGCTGAAAATGAAACGCAGAGGAGAACAGTACAGTTCTGTAGAAAAACTTTTAGTGAACCAGCATTTGCATACGGTTTGTAAAGAAGCACAGTGTCCAAATCAGAATGAATGTTTTAGCAAAGGGACAGCTACATTTATGATATTGGGGCAATATTGTACACGAACTTGCAAATTCTGTGCAGTCATGAAAAAAAAGAATCCGCCACCACTCGACCCGAAAGAACCCGAGAATGTAGCAAATGCTGTGCAAAAACTAGGACTGAAACATGCTGTTGTTACTTCCGTTACCAGAGATGATGTAGAAGACGGAGGAGCAAATCATTTCGTACAAACGATTCATCATATTCGCAAACGATCCAACGCAACAATCGAGGTATTAATTCCCGATTTTCTAGGCAATACAATATCGTTGGATGCTGTCATTCATGCCAAACCAGATGTTATGAATCACAACATTGAAACCATCCAGCGATTGTACTCTGATATCCGACCAGAAGCAGATTATGAACGTTCATTAAGGGTTCTATCCTACACCAAAAAGCACTCTTCAATCATTACTAAATCAGGTTTCATGGTAGGTTTGGGAGAAACTCAGGAAGAAATTGAGATTCTAATGAAAGATTTGGTTGCAGCAGGATGTGATATTCTTACCATAGGACGACACATGCTTAAAACATCCCTCGCCGATATGTTTCCCAACAATTGAAAACTACTCATGGGTTCTGTCTCTGATTTCTCGTATCGTCAGGTCTGCCGTTCGAAGCTCGTATATTGCAAAGATCAACAACGTCAGGTATTGAAAGATAGAACTTAAAATCGTTATCAGTGTCCATCCCAATAAATCAGTTTGAATCACATTATAGGTTTTTCAAATATCAGTGACAGTTTTGCAGATCCTCTGAATTTGACGTTATCGACTCAAAGAGTTATAGGTATCCAGAATCTGGTTTTTCACTTCTAGAAATGAAGGATTCCATTTTTCTGGTGACAATATCAATTTCTCCATATGGACCATGATAGTTCTGGTCTATGATCGTAAATCCATGTTTTTGTAACCAAACCATTGCCAGCTTTTTCTCCTACGCTGCCAATGGTTCTTGTGGAAAGATTTCAGAGGACCTGCTATCGATTTAAGACTTTTACAATCTTATCAATTTCAGCCTGGTTTAATGGTTCATTTTGAAATTGCTGCAAAAATGGAATCAGTTGCTTGGTTTTCAGTACAACCACTGTTTCATCTTTCATGTCCAATTCTGCATGGATATTTGTAAAAACAAGAATCCCTTGAATCCAATATGGAAAGTGATCTTTCCCACCAAGTTTCTTTTCAAGATATTTGCGTAACTCCCAGACATTTCTCTTGAGTTGTCTACTGGGATTGTTGATATGACCTCGGTAAATACCACCGTTTTTGCCTGTTTTCGTATAGGTCCATGTATCTCCTGAACATTCAACTTTTCCGTTATAATTCTTGGTTTCTATGACAAAGATACCTTTTGGGCCAACAATTAAATGATCAATGTCACAATTCTTATGCGGAATCGCATAATTGTTTAGCATCACCCACTCGTCAGAAAGAAGCTGTAGAACATTTTCTACATTCTCCTGTCCAAGCAAACCAGCTCTCCAAATATTGATCTCGGTGTTCTTTTGATCAATCCAATATCCTGTAATTACCATCATAAGACAACCTGCAATAATCAGATAGACATTTTGTGTTTGAGGCAGCAAGCCAAATGCGATCATGAAAAAACTAAACAGAAAACAGAAAACCAAGAAGAAAAACTGCGTTTGCAGCGAGGAGAGCATCGTTTTTACGAAATTATGTTTTTCAATTACCTTCATTTTTACCCTTTAAAAAAGTTTTCCGGTGAAATGTTGAACATCCTTGTATTTGCAAAGCCTGATAATGATTCTTCGTTCCATACCCTTTGTGGATAGAGAACCCATAACGTGGAAATACCGTATCCATGAGAACCATATAGCGGTCTCTTTCAACTTTTGCAATGATAGATGCTGATGCAATAGAAGAATACACGGAATCACCTTTGATACAAGTCTGTTGAATTCCCCGGTATTCATTTGTTAATGGTTGATTTCCATCAATTAAAAACAAAATCGATTGATTACGTAATTCCTCTCGAACTAACAATTGATCGATACATTTTTTCATAGCCAGTTTTGTGGCATTTAAGATATTCATTCTATCAATCATACGGGGTGAAACAAAGCTAGTCGCAATCAAAGCACCCGATGAACGTATTTGATGATATGCAAACTCACGCTGTTTTGGCGTAAGTTTTTTTGAATCTTTGACTGTTGGTTTTGAACAGCATCCAAAATAGCAGACAGCAGATGCTGTAACTGGACCGGCCAAAGAACCCCTGCCTGCTTCGTCAATTCCTACGATAGCATAATCAGGGAATTGTTGTGCAAGAATATACTCGTTATGCCACAAGTCTGAATCAGATTGATCAATACTCAACATGAGCCAGAGCTCGAAAGTCCCTAGGTGGCCATAAGACCAACACTGCTCTTCCTTCAATTGCATTTTCTTGGATAGGTCCAAAATCTCTACTATCCAAACTATTGTTTCGATGATCACCCATGACGAAAAATTCATCTTCCTTTAAAACAGTAGGTCCAAAAATACTGGGTGTTGCTGTAGAGATATAGGCTTCGCCAAGTTCTTCGCCGTTCACTTTTACAATACCGTTTCGAACTTCAACCGATTCCCCTGGTAGTCCAACCACTCGTTTTATGTAGGATACTTTATGGTCACTAGGGGGATGAAAAACAATGATATCACCCCGATGAAGTTTATCCGGATTGGAGTATAGTTTGTTTACTATCACCAAATCACCTTCGTGGAGTGTTGGAATCATGGAGCCCATTTCTACTCGGTAGGGTTGAAACAAGAATTGACGAACAAGAAAAGCAATTAAGAGAGCGAGAGCGATTGTCCATATCCACTCAATAATCTCTTTTTTTGCTGTTGAAGAAAGACTCATTAGACGGCTTCTTTGATGGGACCTTTATTCTTTTTTGTCATTTTTTTACGTTTCACTTTATTCATACGGCTATTGGATTCACGAAGATAGTACAGTTTTGCTCTTCGCACTTTCCCATACGTAACAACTTCAACTTTTGCAATGGAGGGAGAATGAAAAGGAAATACTTTTTCGACACCTTCGCCATAGGAAATTTTGCGAACAGTAAAGCTCTCGCCAATACCACCGCCCTTTTTTCCTATTACAATACCTTGGAATACTTGAAGTCGCTCTTTGGCACCTTCAACGATTCGTTGGTAAACTTTAACCGTATCTCCGACGTTAAAAGGAACCACATCAGTTTTTAAATATTCTTTGGTTAAATCATTCAACAATTGCATAATACTACCTCTCTAAGACATATCAACCAAGATAAAAATCTTGTTTTACAAATATTGTGTTTTCCATAAAATTCTATTACAAGCTAAAAAAAAATGTTATCATATTACTTAACAATTACAAGCCTGCTTAAAGCATTTTCAAGGGGGACAATGTGAGAGAAGAATGGTACAATCTATCGTTCTCGATCGAAAACAATGTTGGTATTATCAATTTAAACAACAAATCCGAAAGCAATGCTATATCAACAAAGTTTTTACGAGAACTGAAAAATGGACTCAAAGTTTTTCATCATAGTAAAGACGTCAAAGTAATCGTTGTTAAAGGTGAAAGTGAAACCTTTTCAACGGGTATCCAAAAAGATGAGTTTTCTTCAAACAATGAAACTGTAACCGATTTTTGTGAATTTGGATGGAAAGTTTTTAACAAATTTTCAGAGATTCGAAAACCCGTAATTGCAGAAGTTCAAGGAAACGCTTTTGATGCTGGTTTTGAGCTTTCACTAATGGCAGATTTACTATATGCATCCTCTAATGCTCGCTTTGGGTTTCCAGGTATCCAAAATTCTATTGTACCAGCTTTTGGTGGCGTAACACAGCTTCTTCATATGACCGGCATTCGGTACACCCGAGATCTTCTTTATACCGGCCGTATTGTTACAGCCGAAGAAGGCAAGAAAATTGGTTTTGTAAACGATATATTTGCACCAGAATCTCTTCACGAAGAAGTTCTAAAAATCGCTCAAAAAGTTATTCAAACGCCAATCGAAATTTTAGGTGGTCTCAAGAACTCTTCTGGAAAAATGAGTGATATTATTCGAAGACTCCATGTACAAGATGAAATCGGTGTCTTTGAAGCAGGCTTCGAAAAATAATAACTCGGTACTCTTTTTAAGGATACCGAAGAGTTATTTTCTTTTCTTTAGGCTCCCATTCTACTTTTGCACCTAGCTTTTCTCCGACAAATCGAAGGGGGACATACGCTCTGCTGTCTCGAATGATCGGTGGGACATCCATTGTTGTGACCTTGCCATTAATGTATGCCCTTATTTCTCCCACCTTCATTTGAATGTACTGTGTTTTTAAGCTGTATGATATTCTTTTATCATCAGGATACCAGGTAATTTCAGCTCCAAGAGCATCTCCAATAGGGCGGATTGGCACCATTGTACGCCCTTCTTCAACAAAGGGAGGTGCATCGATAGAATAAGTCTGATCGTTATCACGAACATACTTTTTACCAATCCACATTTCAAAAACCACAAATCCCCTTCGTTCTGTCGTGTCGCGTACAAAAGAAAACAGCTCTCCATATGAAGAGACAGAAAAAATGCGATTGTCAGACAATACCAGGTACTTGGAAGTAGTTCCTGCTGAGGTAAAATACAGTCGATGCCCTGTTTTTCGATCAAGACAATATATGATAAAATCGTCTGCTCCAATCCATATATAATCCTTTGATATGATGGGTGCAGATTCAATGAAGAATCCTGCTTCAAACTGCCAGTTTAGATTCCCTGTTTTGACGTCGACGGAGAACAAAAACTGATCAAATGCAACATAAATGTTGTCTTCATAGTAGGACGGTGGATTCATTGCATTGTAGTTTGGGTAAAAAGTTTTCCATATTTGCTTACCTGTTTTCGTATCCAAACAGAATAACGTATCATCTACAGGACATATCAATCGTTCTCCATTGATACAGAACCCATAAAGAATATCATTAATAAGTTCATACTCCCAAAGCTTTCGGTGATTTTGAATGGCGAATGCGTAAATGCGGTCTTCTGCTGCAACATAGAATCTTTCTGCATCAAAAGCAACGGGAAGTCGGATTTGTTGTCCAAATAGAATATCCCATACCTTTTCTCCAGTTTCTGCTTTCAGACAAAACAGTTTTTTTCCACTGGCAAAATATACATGGTTTTGGTGTACTATTGGCGAGGAGTTAATCTGTCCTTCTTCTGTTTCAAATTTCCATTTTTGATACCCTGTTTGTGCCTCCACTGCATACAATGCGTTAGTATGTCCAGCATAAATAGTTTCATTGTGATAAAATGGACTTGAATTGTGAAAATCCTTTGTGCAATACTGCCAAATAATCGTACCCCATTTGGCGTTATAGCATACTAATCCCCATGTAGTAGCAATAAACAACTTGTCTCCCATGATGATTGGACAGGAATTTGTAGCACCAATCAATTCAACCCATTCTGTTCGCAGGGGTGGTTTTAAAGTTTCTGGTGATTGTCCAGAAAAAGTTGAATCTGATCTATATCTGGGAACGTCTGCGAAACAATAAGAATGAAAAGATACTCCAAAAGCTACGATGAGAAAGATTGCTAGAATACCGACATAAAATTTACGTAGCATAACAGTCCTCCCTTGAAATGATCATGAAAAAACAGGTGAAAAGTCAATTATTGTGAAAGGCACATCAAATTTCTCGTATAGTTTTTGACATATATTTTGTACGCCTCCTTTTTCAGAAGCATAATGAGTAAGACAAAGAACGTTCATATGATGATCCTGTGCATATATATACATGGTATGTGAAAACTCACCCGTAATGAACAAATCCACCCCACTATGATAAGCATCTGCAATAAAACTCGTTCCATCTCCGGAACATACAGCAACACTTTTTACCATTGTTTTTCCAAAAGGAAAAAGCATGGATGGTTCATTACATAAATGTTCATACATGTGCTGGATGTTTTTTGGAGTTTCTTGTTCTTGTAATGCTGCACGATATCCAATGGGATATCCTTTATAATGACTAAGCGGTGCAACCGAATTTTCCTGTATGGTTAGATTCTGCAAAAGATAACGATTGTTACCAAGTTGGGGATGAATATCCAATGGTAAGTGCGATGCATATAGAGCGCAGTCGTTCTCGAAAAGGAATTGAATCTTCCGATAATGACTTTGATGGAGAGATGGATTGATACCTTTCCAAAACATTCCATGGTGAACAATATACAAAGATGGAGCGGAAGGTTTTGTGGCATAAAATAAATGTTCACTAGCATCAACAGCGCCAATAATCTGGTGAATGAACCCTTGATTTGCAACTTGCAAGCCATTCCATGATGAATCTTCTGGACAATCTTCTAATGTTGAGGATAAATGAGAAAGAATATCCTCAATTTTAGCACTCATACATCCCTCCATGAAAAAGTGTTCGATAATTACATATGATTTGTTTACTAAGTTCTTCTATTTGGACATCTCGCAAAAAAGCAGCTTCTTTGTAGACTTCCATCACAAAAAACGGTTTGTTTAATACCTTCCCCCTATAGGGGATAGGTGTCAAATATGGGCAGTCTGTCTCTAAAAGAAGCTTGTTTTTTGGTACCATTTTTACTACTTCTCGTAATTCTATACTTCTTTTATACGTAATATTGCCAGAAAAAGAAAGATAAAACCCAAGTTTTAGAAACTTTTCTGCCATTTTTCGATCAGACGAATAGCAATGCATAACTCCTTGAATACCTGAGAATTGCTTGATAACATCGTAAACCTCTTGGTCGGCATCCCGGTTATGAACAATGATAGGATAGTGATGCTCCAGGGCGAAAGCAATTTGCTCAGAGAAACATTTTCTTTGCAAAGACAAATCGGTCTTACTCTTCACGGTATCCATGCCAATTTCGCCAACGGCTTTAAATTCCGAATTCTGCAACTGATTCTGTAAAAACACCGACAACGTACCTTCATGCAACCCAATATAATGGGGGTGAATGCCAAATGCAGCGTCAATCCAAGAATATTTTTTTGCCAGCTTTAATGAATCTGCAGAAGACGCAGGGTCATACCCTACATTCATGATATGAAGAAAATGATTTTCAATTGCTTCTTGAACAATCTGATCTTCGGATTCCTTACATATTGGTATATGAGCATGTGAATCTATATATCCAATCACTTCACTTTAGCTCCACAAACCATATCAACATTTTCCGGAGAAACTATAGAAAGATGGTCCTTGTGTGAGGCGCACAGGACCATTCCTTCAGACTTTTCTCCACGCAATGTCACGGGTTGGAGATTGTTAACAATCACCACTTTTTTCCCAATGAGATCTTGTGGTTCGTAGTATTTTGCAATCCCTGCTACAATTTGTTTTTGGTGTTCGCCAACTTGTACTTTTAAAACAAGTAACTTATCTGCATTTGGATGTTTCTGTGCATCAATGATCTGAGCTACACGAAAGTCAAACTTGCTAAACTCATCAATGGTACAATACACTTCCTCTTTTGGAGATTCTTTTGACGTTTTTTCTTCATTCTTTTCCGATTTAGTGGCTTTTTTTACTCGAGGGAAAAACACGTGGGGAAAAGATAAGGTTTGATGAGGTTGCAATGTACCCAAATTCAATTGCATTTCCTTTTGCTCCACAAAACTATCCAGCACAAGCTGAGAGAAAACAGGCATAAACGGTATCAGCATAATGCCTGCGCAGCGTATCCCTTCTAATAGCGTATATAGTAGATCAAACAAGGGTTGAATGTCTTCTTTTTTGGCCAACTCCCATGGTTTATACTCTTCGATCATTTTGTTACATTTTCGAAGTAGAGTCCAGGTTGTTTCAATTGCATCTTTAAATCGATTCTCTGTCATGCAAACAGTGTATTGCAGAATAAAACTTTGAAATTGTTCTTTTTCGCTATCGATCAGTATTCCCTCTGGAACGTTTCCTTGGGTATATTGTTTTGCCATGGAACTTACACGGTGAATTAGATTTCCTAAATCGTTGGCTAAATCATAGTTATATCGGTCTAACAGCCGCTGCATAGAAAACACAGCATCTTCTCCAAATGTGGTTTCTCGAAACATAAACCAGCGTAGAACATCTGCTGATAGAGATTTGGATATTCCTGCCACATTGGACAATTCTTCAATCACTTCAGTCGGATCTACAATGTTCCCTTTCGACTTGGACATTTTTTCACCATCTGTGAGCCACCAGCCATGGACATATACTTTCTTTGCAGGTTGAATACCCATTGCCATTAGCATTGCTGGCCAAATAACGCAATGAAATCGAATGATATCTTTGCTCATTAAATGACAATCTGCTGGCCACCAATAAGAAAAAGAGTTTGGATCTTCTTGATATCCACAAACGGTAATATAGTTTAACAAAGCATCAAACCAAACCCACAAGACATGTTCTGGGTCAAATGGAAAACGAATTCCCCATTCTTGTGAATGTCTTGAAATAGAAATATCTCGTAACCCTCCTGAAATCATGCTTACTACCTCGTTATACCGAGAAAGTGGCTCAATTGCGGTAGGATTATCGTGATAAAATTGGATCAATTGGTCCTGAAATGCACTTAAACGAAAGAAATAGTTCTCTTCTGAAACTCGTCGAATACTGCGGTGACAATCTGGACAAATCCCATCTTCTACTTCCTTATCCGTCCAAAACGATTCGCAGTCTACACAATACCAACCTTCGTAATTGCCTTTGTAAATGAATCCTTTTTCTTTGAGCTGCATTAAAAAGGATTGCACAACATCAAGATGATCTTGGTCCGTTGTTCGTATAAATCTAGTATACTGAATATGAAACTGGGCAAAATACTGTTTCCATTTCTCAGCTTCTTTGTTTACATAGTCGGTAACTGAAATTCCTTGCTTTTCAGCAGCTTGCACAACTTTTTGTGAATTTTCATCACTACCAGTTGTAAAAAGGACTTTATTTCCTTGTAGAGAATGATATCGTGCCATTATATCAGCAGCAGTAGTGGTATATAAGTGACCAATGTGGGGATTCCCACTAATATAATAAATCGGTGTAGTTACAAAAAATTTCTTATCTGCCATATACTTCTCCTAGTGAAAGTGAAATACAATAGAAATCTCGCCAAGAACATCCCGTTCTTTCCATAGACTTGCCAGATAAGAGGGAGTTCCGGTCACAATTTCTTCATTTTTCTTTGTCATTTCTCTGCAAATACAAACTTGCATAACAGGATCAAACTCATCCATCCATGTTAAAGATTTTACCAATCTATGTGGAGATTCAAATGCACATGCTGTATATCCGATATCTTTGCATTTCTGAAGCAATTCAAAACATCTTGATTTCTTGCGTGGGAGGAAATTTACGTATACAAAATTCTGGATTGGAAATCCGGAATACACTAGCGAAGTAATCACAGCACTCGGTCCAGGTAAAACTATAACTTCAATGTTTTCTTTCCTGCAATCACCAATAAGTTCTAGTCCAGAATCTGCTATCAAAGGCATCCCCGCATCGGAAACTAAAGCAATTGAATCACCTTGAAGAAGCTTTTCAACCAATTCTTTATTTTTATAGATCGTATGTTCATGGTAAGAAATAAAATGAGCTTGAATTTGAAAAGCATGCAAAAGTTTGATGGTTCTCCGTGTATCTTCGCAAGCAATCCACTGAACCGTTTGGAGTATTTCTAAACTACGGAGGGTGATGTCTTTGAGATTTCCAATAGGGGTAGGAACAATGTACAAAACACCAGCGGGTGTTTGGTTATTTCTCATTCATGGCTGCTTCCATTTCTTTCAGGATTGTACAGAACACATCTACTTTCAGCGAAGCACCGCCAATCAGAAATCCTTGAATGGAAAGAATGGAATTAATGTCTTTCATATTGGATTCATTTACGCTTCCACCGTAGAGAACTTCGCATAGGGGAAACTGATTCGAAATTTCTTTGGATACCGTTGATATCCAACTAGTAGACGGTATAACTCCTGTACCAATGGCCCAAACAGGCTCATATGCAATAAGAAATGTTTGATCTTTTGGGAGAAGAGAAAGCTGGGAGAGAATGTGCGACAAACGATCCTCTTCATTTTGAGATGGATCAGTTTCACCGACACAAACGATAGGAGTGATAGTATTTTCTGTTAATTGAAGAAATTTCTGCATCACATCCTGATCAGATTCATGCATATGCTTTCTTCGTTCTGAATGTCCTACAATGCAGTATTTGCAACCAACTTCTAAAAGCCATGAAGCGCTGATCTCACCTGTGTACGATCCACTAGGGAAAGGAGAACAATTTTGTGCTGCACGTTCAATAGTAGAGGGCAATTCTCCTGTATAAGGCAAGGACAAATAAGAAGGAGCAATTACGCAGTGTACAGATCCGCTAATGGATTTCTTCTGCAATACTTGTTTCATCTCATCACCAATATTTCATCAATATCAGATGGACTCATATTTTACTTCAGTTGCCAATACAGTATTTATTTTCATTCTTTTGATCTCCATTGTTCTCTTCATCACAAAGGGCATCAGGATTTGTTATCTTTACTCACTTTGGTGATTCTACGATCTTCCATATCTCACTTCTAATTCTAAATGGTCCTCAATGACCGCTTTTCCCCAATTTCTGGTATATGACCAGTTTGGATAGCATAAAGCCGGAAATGGTATCGATATCTTCTTCTGAATAGGTAGTGTGGAAATTTTCATTAAAATCATCAATTGGATAGTCACCTAAAATTTCATACAAGTGCCATCTTTTAACTGTTTACTAAACTCTTCTTCAGAGTCAAACTCGTCTTGAATTTCTCCAGCAATTTCTTCCAGAATATCTTCAAGCGTAGCGAGTCTGATATGCCTCCATACTCGTCCTGACATAACAATATGGGATTTTTTTGCTCTCATCTCGTTGAACAATTGATCAATCATTTTGGATTCAATTTCAAAGTCTACAGGCCTGAGAATACTTTTAATGTTGATATCTTGTATAGTTTTATGGTTTGCAATCCAGCGAACAACATCTTTGACAAACAAAGCATAATATTGTCAGGTTTCTCTTCATATACGGGAATTCGTGAAATCCCTGTTTCGCGAACAAGTCGTAGAAATTCTTCGATCCCATCTTCAATATCCAAACAAACCATATCCACTCGTGGAACCATGATTTCACTGACATGTATCAACTGATTCAAAAAACACTCTTGCAACATTCTTGTTCTTTCTGATGAATTAAGCCTTCTTTTTGAAGAAAGATTTATGACAGTTTTTCAACTCAGGTGGTTCATTGGGGATAGTATTCTGAATCTTTTACTCGAAAATATTTTCAATAGCAATGTGTTTAAATGACTAAACAACTAGATCAATTAAACAGAAAAAAGGAAATAATGATAGGATAATAAACAAGCAAAAGCTGACTTTTAGAGAATTTTGCATTGCTTACCGTCTTGGGAAACATTTCGGCAAAAATAACAATAACCAAAGTTAAAACAACCATGCAATAACAGCAATATTGTTAGGAAGTAATTTAGTTGCAAAGCTTGTTGCCAACGAGTAGCCAATATGTTGACTACATTGTTGCCGATTAGTATTCCGGTAATCAACCAGTTGGAGTTTTCCACCAAATGAAGAATTTTCTTTGCTTTTTCAGAACCTTCTTCAATAAGATTGTTCAGTTTTAGTCGGTTCACCGTTAATAGTGCTATTTCAGAACCAGAAAACAAAGCAGAAATGAAAATCAACACTATGATTGAACCTATATACACTAAGTCGCTAGATCCCATCTAGTATTCTCCTCTCTCAGTAAGCTTCTTTTTTACATATTCTATACATTCAGTTTCTAAGTTTCTCATTGTAACCAGCTCTTGTTCTGTTTCATGATCATACCCCAACAAATGAAGTAATCCATGGGAAAACAACCAAAGATATTCTTGTTCAAGGGAAATAGAAAGTTCCTCAGAGTCTTCTTTTGCTTGCTCTGTACAAACAATGATTTCTCCTAGCAACATTTGATCCTGAATTTGCTCATTGTAAACAAATGACAAAATATCTGTAGGTTGATTCTTACCTCGATACGTATGGTTAAGCTCCTGCATCAAGGGCTTGTGTACGAAAGCCACGCTAATAGTCGAATGATCCGGAAATGATTGAAAAATTGGATGCGTGATGAGTATACCGACTGTCGTTTTAATCCATGTTATAGGCAAGTCCGGTACAGCGTCATCAACGCTGTATTCAATACTTGTCATACATAACCTCTCTTGTGGGGGTAATTCTTCTTAAACACCTTTTTTTCCTCTATTTTTTCAACAGGATATGTGATTCTTGAATGATACAATGAGTCCAAGGTGAAGATAAAGGATTCTTGAATTGCATAATACTCTGCATAGGTCAATTGAGACTCAATCAATTGACCATCTTGAATTTTTATATTCATGATTTCCTCTACAGCATCGCGAATCTTCTGCGTATCTTTGTCTGGCATTGATCGCACGGCAGCTTCTACAGAATCTGCAAACATGAGGATTGTTTCTTCTTTAGAAATAGGTTTTGGTCCAGGATAACGAAACTGAGAATCATCTGATATTTCAGGGGCCAAAGCTTGAGCGGCTTGAAACAAGAAGCTAATGCGCGTTGTTCCATGATGAGTAAGGATGAAACGTTGAATACCAGGAGGTATTCTATTTTTATCTGCCAATTGCTTACCGTTCAAAACGTGTCCCTTGATCACATCAACAGATTGATAAGGATCTAAATCGTCTAGAATATTTTTTCCACTACTATTCTCTGTAAAATAAAACGGGACTACCGTTTTTCCAATATCGTGATAATAGGCACCCACCCGAACAAGCATATGGTCAGCACCAATTTGTTTTGCTGCATGAGAAGCAATGTTGGCAACCATGATCGAATGCTGGTAACTCCCGGGTGCAACCTCAAATAAATAGCGTAACAAAGGAGAATTAGAATCACTCAATTCGATCAAACGAAGGGGAGTGATAAATGAAAAAGTTCTCTCCAAAAATAAAATGATTCCCAGAGTAAACAAGCCTGATATAAAGCCATTCACAAATACAAGCAAAACAGGGGTCCAGATACCACCGACCGGGGTATAACCAGGAAAAATGGAAAATATGATAAAAGTAAGTACTGCAAACATCAAGCCTGTTAAGAAACTTTTCAAAATATAGTCTGCATAGGTTCGGAAAACAGAGAACAGCTGAATAGTAAACAAGGCAGACAACAAGTACACAGAAGTACAAATGATATCCATTCCAAAAAAAGGAAAGAAGAGTATTGTTAGGATTGCAGTACTATAATATCCAAAAGGTTTATTGAAAAACACAGTCATAATGATAGAAAACAGGAATAGTGGTGCAAGGTATATCTGGAATGGGATGGTAAAACGAGATATAGCAATCAATAGTGTAATGGAGGAAAACAAAAGGACACATTTTTTTAAATTCTGGATCCATTCGTTCTTATGTGAAACAAACAGATAAAAAAACAGAAAAAGGAATAAAATGAATGGATACAATAAGGCATGAAGCCAAATCATCCACTGCGCATCATCACTAAAATATCCAGCTGCTTTTAAGCGTTCAATGTCTTCTTGATTGAGCACTTCTCCTTTTTCAACTAACAATTCGTTAATACGGATGTTCTCCTGTACAGGAGATATTCGAGCTTTGGCTTTTTCCTTCTCAAGATTTGTGGCTTGTTCATCCACGCTTAAATTGGGTCGTAGCTCTTTTTGCGCAATGTAGGTGATCGCCTGTATGGTTTCTTCTCTACCGTCTTTATTATAGGATAGTGCAATGAGTTCAATTGTCTCGTATTTCTTTGCAATGTTCTCTTTGCGGACTCCTGCTTCAAGAAGTTCGAGGTTGATTTCAGTGGCAGCATCGAAAATATATTGAAGAGTGTTCATTTCAGTAGTTAGTAAATATTTTGCAATAGAGAGATCATCCTGCGTTAACCCAAGCAAGTTTCCAATCTCTTCGATTTTTTCGGAATCTTTCTTTAATCGATTATTCCGTTCATCCAGAATTTGTCGGTATATGTACTGAATCTGGTCGGTCATTTCCTCAGCAACCATATGATTTTGAGTGAGTCGTATTTCTACGTCTGCTGCAGCATCATTGCGCAATTGATCCGTTTTAACACGATTGTAATAGGGCATAACAGATCGTTTTGCATATAAATCTCTTGGTGCTACATCTCCAATTGAAAAAGTTGTTCGGTGCTGAAAATCATAGGAAAAAAGTAGAGCAGATATGCATAAAAAGGAAAGAACTACGATACTGATACGAAATGGATCGAATAATTTTAGAAAATTGGGAAGGGCTCTGTCACCAGAGCCCATTATACTGTTCACGGCGAAGTAATTACTTTACCTTACGTCGACGCTTCTTGGCAGAAGCGATCTGTTTACGACGCATGACACTGGGGGGGTAAAAATACTGATGTTTTTTGATATCAGATATTATCCCCTGTCTAGCACAATCTTGCTTAAATCGGTTCAGTAAAGAATCGAAACTTTCATTGTCTCTTCTCTGTGCTTGAGCCATCTAAAAAATCATCACCCTTTCAACTTTGCATATAAACAGTTTACATCGGCATGTGTCACTTGTACTTGATACAATTGACCTACATGAAAAACACACTCGAGATCCTGCAATCGAACTCGAATGTAATTGCGTGTGAGACCTGTCGAATTACTCTCTAAAAGGATTTCAACAGAAACTCCGATACAATTTTCGTGAATATTATACCGGATCGTATTTTCGATTGCAAGTAAACGGTTTCTTCTCTCTCTTTTTACTGCATCGGAAATATGATTTTTTAAATTCGCAGCTGCTGTCCCTTTCCGGATGGAGTAAGGAAATACATGAATTTTTGAAAACTGAATTTTCTGTACCCAATTCAGTGAATTTTCAAAATCAAGCTCTGTTTCTCCAGGAAATCCAACAATCATATCGGTAGATACAAGAAAACCCGGGATATTCTTTCGCAACATATCAATCACAGCAGAATACTCTTCAATGGTATAAGAGCGGTTCATGGATTTCAAAACTGCATTTGAGGCAGATTGTAAAGATATATGAAGATGATTACAAAAGACAGGATACTTTGCGACAATCTCACAAAATCTACTTGTAACAAATCGCACTCCAATTGAAGAAATACGAACCCGGAACAAACTTTTTGAGAATTGTTTACCAATTTCTTCTAACAACTCATAAAAGCCAGTTTGAGGTTCGGTAGGATCCTGATACAAGCCTACCTGTGTACCCGTGATCACAATTTCTTTGTATCCAGATTGAATGAGTGACTGTATTTCAACCATGATTTCTTTTTTCGTTCTTGATACCACAGAACCTCTTACAAATGGCACAATGCAATATGCGCAGTATTGGTTGCAGCCAGATTGGATTTTGACAAAAGCCCGAGTTCTATCACCAAAATGTTGTAGAAACTGGACAGTGCCTGGTTCTTGAAGGTTAGGATTGGTCGCGATCCTTTTGTAGATGACGTATAATCTCCTCAAACTGACCAGTAAGAATATGATAATGATTCGCAAATTCCTGGAGAATAGGTCCGATACAACCCCATAATATAGATTTTCTGATTCTGATTTTTATACGCTTTCTTTACAGAAACACACTCTCTCTCGGCTTTTTCTGTAACTACACAGGCATTCATAATAACAATGTGTGCATCTTCGATTCGATCCACAATTTTGTAGTAGAGATACAAGGATTGCAACATGGTTTCAGCATTGTATTGATTGACCTTACATCCAAATGTTTTTACATACAGAACCTTCACGAAGAAAACTCCAAAATATATTGCACGAGACCTGCCAAAAAATATCCTGCTGTTTCGGTTCGAAGTATTGTATTGCCCAGAGTTACTTCGCAAAATCCATGCTCTTTGAGAATTCTAATTTCTTGATCAGCAATGCCCCCTTCGGGTCCGACACATAGCCAGATGTGTTTCTCTTTGGAGTTTTTATGAAATCCTTTTGACAAAATAGAAAACAGGTTCTTTGTACGTTCCGCTTCGTAGGCAACAATTTTTATGTCATATGCAGAGGCAGAATAATGTTCAAAGAAAGAAGCAAAGGTAGTGACTTCCGAAATAATAGGAATATGAGGTGTTTTGGATTGTTTCATAGCAGAAGTTGCAATTCGTTGCCAACGCATTCGTTTTTCTTGTAACTGCGAAACAGATAAAGAAGAGAAAGAGCGTTTCATAAAAACAGGATGAAAAGAATGAATTCCAATTTCAGTCCCTTTTTCCACGATTTCATCCATTTTTTTTACTTTAGGCATCCCTTGTAAAAGGTGGATAGAGTATTCCATATCGGGTCGAGAAGATATTTCATGAAGAATCACAACAGCCTCTTCGCGATGAATCTCATGAATAATCCCTTTCGCAAATCCATTTGAGGCAATTAGTTCAATTTCTTCTCCTTTAGAAAAGCGCACAACATGAACAAGGTGATGAAACTCTTCTCCAGTGATTTTCATGGAGGAACCATCCAAAGGAAGAGCTTGTACGTAGAAACGCCTCATAGATTACATGAAACCGGGTAGATTTGAATTGTCACTGTCAGGTCCCCAGCTAGACAAAGAACCAAAAATTAGACATTCATCTGGATCCATTAAAAGTTTTCTAGTTAGCTCAGTAGCAGGTGCTTCTGAAATCTGTAAAGACAACCCCTTAATCAATGCAACGGGAGTTTTTTCAGTCGTTTCGCCCATTACTAAATTTGCTGCAGAAGCTAGATTATCTGCAATATTTAAACGGGTCACATGCATGGTTTTGCCAAACAAATCCTTTTCTCCTCGTCGATCAATGATTCCTTCAAATCCTGCAACAGCCAAAGCAACACCATAAGTTCCCACTCGTAAAGGAGCTATTTGAGAATCGGAAATAATAACCCCCACAGAAATGTTGTGAGTGTTCTTAATGAAATCATGGATTTTTTGGGCAGTGAGTGCTGGATTTTTTGGCCAGAGTACAGCATGATTTTTTGGAACATTCGATTGATCTACCCCAGAAAATGGTGTGACAATACCGTTTTTCATAGCAGTGATAACGCCTGGAACTCCTCCCAGAATAATATCTGCTTCCTGTAATATCGCCTGGCAAAAATGAGGATTCATGTGGTATTCAGAAGAAAGAGCCCATGCTTCCTCGGTAACAGTAAGGTCAAAAAGCGATATTACACGACCCTCAGAAATTGATACTACTTTTGATGCAACAACAACGACATCTCCCTGTTCAATATCATTGCCCAACATATCTTGCAAAAGCAGCTCCAATGGGAATGGCTCGGTAAAAATTTTCGTTTGATATGGAATGACTATCAACATTTACTCCTTTAGACAAATTCTTCTTTCATTATAATAGATTTGAAACATTGTAAGGAGTAACAAAACATGAAAATACTTGTTTTAGTGAAACAAATTCCTGATCTAGAGAACAAGGTAAAGGTTTCTATTGATCAAAAAACATTTAGTATGAAACGTGGAGGGATTCCCTCAATAATGAACCCCGCGGATAAAAATGCCGTGGAAGCAGCATTACAGATCAAAGATAAACACCCTTCTACGGTTGTACATGCTATTAGCATGGGTCCAAAACAAGCAACAGAAGTACTGAAAGAAGCTTTTTCCATGGGAGTTGATGAAGGAACCTTATTATCCGATTTTCTATATGCAGGTTCAGATACTTTGGCTACATCTTTAATACTCACAGAAGCTATACAGAAAATTGGTGATTTTACTCTCATTTTATGCGGAAAACAAGCTCTTGATGGAGACACAGGACAAGTTGGTCCTGGTATTGCTTCTAGATTAAGCATTCCGCAAGTGTTAGGGGTAACAAGCGTATCGATTGAAAACCAAAGTACCTGTTTTATTCATCGTGAATTTCGAAATCATATTGAAAAAATTGAATGCCCCACTCCTGCATTAATTGCTTTCAAAGCTCACTGCAATTTACCTCGATTACCCTCTTTAAGAGGTTTATATGCAAAGGTAAAATGGGAACCATCCATTCTTCAAAACACCGACCTTCAAATATCGATACAAAACCTTGGTATTGAAGGATCTCCAACACGAGTTGTAAAAACTTTTCAACCCACCCTTACCAAGACAACCGAAACCATTCATTTTGACGAGGGGGATGTTCCAATGAATCATATCATGAAAACAATCCACGAGGTACAACAATAATGAAAATTAAAGTCATTTCCTCGCAGTGTAACGGCTGCACTTTATGCATCAAAAAATGTCCGATTCAGGCCATCGAACTCCAAGATAAAAAAGCAGTCATTCAAGATGCTTGTAATTTTTGTGGAATCTGCATTTCTATTTGCCCTCAAAAAGCAATTGTCAAATCCCTTGACGATGAAGTTGTTGCTCCTGTAACCAACCAATATTGGGTCATGATCGAACAAAAACCAACGGGAGAAATTGACTCCACCAGCTATGAGATGATTGCGAAGCTCCGAGAGTTGAATTCTTCTGCTCATATCACCGGGGTTTTCCTTCGCTCAAATTCATCGAATCAGGATGATTCTGAACTTCTAGCTTCCGGAGCCGATGAGATTTTTATACTTAATCATCCAGCTTTTCAAGACTACAACCCTCTTCTTTATACAAATGCCATTGTACCCATCTGTAAAAAAGAAAAACCATCCATTTTTCTCTTTCCTGCAACAGAAATGGGTAGAGATTTAGCTCCACGAATTGCCACTGAGTTACAAACGGGTTTAACTGCAGATTGTACCGAGTTATCCATGGATACTGATAATGGTCTTTTAATTCAAACCAGACCTGCATGGGATGGCAATTTAATGGCAAGCATTATTTGCCCCATCCGCAGACCACAAATGGCAACAATCCGACCCCACGTTTTCCCCTTGCCGGATAATGCAGGTAGAGAATGTACCATTCGAGTTGAACAGATCGACAACATTTCGATTCCACCAGAAAAAATCATAGAAAGATCCTCAATTCAAAGCTCATTCCCTGATTTAGAAAAACAAAATATAGTGATTGGCATTGGTAGAGGTGTTGGTACAAAAGAGAATCTTGCTCTTGTTTGTGATTTTGCAAGAAGTATTCATGCTGGCATCGGATGTTCCAGACCTTTAGTTGATAATGGTTGGCTACCACATGAAGTACAGGTAGGAATGTCAGGAAAAGCAATTGCCCCTAAAGTATATATTGCATTGGGAATTTCCGGCTCTGTACAACATTTAGTAGGTATGCAGTCCAGCGAATACATCATAGCCGTTAACAAAGATGAAAATGCTCCCATATTCCAACATTCCCATCTTTCCTTGGTGGGTGACATTAAGAAAATGTTGCCATACATAAAAGATCTCATTGAGAAAAAGAAGGGTCAATAATGAAAAAAGTACGAAAAATTTTCCTTTCACTCGTTTGTGCGTCATTATTCCTTACTCCCATTACTGCATTGGCAGATACAGCAATTCATGTTCACAATGCTACCGATCAAGTAACAGGCTTCACGTTTGATTCTACTATTGAAAACGGCCTGATTTATGTCAACCCGAAAGGCTTGCAAAAGAAAGCTTTATGGTTTCAGGATAATCCGTCCATTGAGTGGAATTCACGTTATGGCAGTGTCACATTTAATCAATGGGGACAAGATTTCCCTTATGCAGGGATGAACGAAAAAGGGCTTTGTATCATTCGCATATCAGAAGACTCTCCTGATGATTCCTTACCTCAAAACTCTATCCTTGGTTTGCAATGGATTCAATATCACCTTGATCAATATGGATCAGTGCAAGAACTGTTAGATCAACCTTTGACTATTCCCTCCTTTGCATATTTCGGACCCATGCATTATCTCGTATCTGATCCCTCCAACCAGGCTATCGTGATAGAATTTCGAAATGGGGAACCAGTTGTTTTCAACTCCATGGAACCCAATACTTTTTGGCCGGTTTTAACTGAGATACCATATCAAAACGGAATTGATACATTGTCGTCTCCACCCGAAATTGCAAAAGAAGCTACAACTCCACTCGATCGTTTTGTAAAAATGGCTGCATTGATTTCAGATTGGAATCAAAATGAAGAAGGGTCGTTGTATCTTCGTGCTTTTGATATGCTTCTAAATGCTGCAACCGGAGAAACTAAGTGGAATATTCTGTTCCACTTAAACGAAAGAAGTATCTATTTTCGGACATTTTCTCATGATCGCATAAAAATTATCTCATTTTCAAATTTGGACTTTTCTTGTGAAAAACCAATTCGATATTGGTCTGTCGATTTACAAGAACCTGGTGATATCAGTAATCTTTTTCGAAATAAAGCTATCAAACCCGATGCATCCTGGGAATCCATTCATCTTTTATCCATCAATACTCAACTTGGTAATCCGTTCTCCTTATCAGAGATGCAGACCATTACTCAGTTTCCATATAGTTTCACATGCAATATGAAGGATATTCCCACGACAGATGCAGATCGTCTGCAGAAATACGCCCTTTGGTGGATTGCTATTACTGCCATCTTAGCAGCAATATTGTTCATTGTTAAAGGACTTAAAAACCGCAAAAAATCTCTTGAAAACCAATCCAAAATGGGCAATCAAAAACCCAAAGAAATGTACAAAAAATACAAGAACACAAACAAAAAGAAGCCAAAAAGGAAAAAATAATGATCGGACTTGTGTTGGAAGGTGGCGGAGCAAAAGGTTCTTATCATGCAGGAGCATATAAGGCTCTGGTAGAGAATGATTTGATTCCTGATGCTGTCGTTGGAACTTCAATTGGAGCTCTTAATGGTGCTTTAATTGCACAAGGAGACTGGAAAACCATGGTTGATCTATGGTCGAATATGTCTATATCAAAAATCCTGGACATTGATCAAAAGCAAATAGATCGACTCAAAAAAAATGAGTTCAGCATAGAAAGTTTTCGGTATTTTGGAAAGATACTACACCGATCTCTTGAAGAAGAAGGTTTAGACACCTCTCGAATACGATCTCTTCTTGATTCCATCATTGACGAAGAAAAACTTCGAAAAAGTCCTATTAATTTTGGCTTGGTTACCGTTTCCATTTCTGAATTTAAACCGTATGAAGTTTTTAAAAAGGATATTCCCTCCGGACAGCTCATTGATTATCTTATGGCAAGTTCAAATTTCCCCATTTTTCAAAGGCAAGTCATTGATGGCAAAAGCTTATTGACGGAGGGGTATATGATAATACACCCGTTGATTTACTCCGCGACAAAGGGTTTGATCACATAATTGTCATCAGAACTCATGGTCTGGGACTGAACAAAACCACTACGGTCAAAAACGCAAAATTAACTATTGTCGATTCTGATTCTGACCTTGGAGGAACACTTGATTTCTCACAAGAAAACTGCAAAAAAAACCTAGCACTTGGTTATTACGATGCCCTGAAAGCAATTCGTCCTTTGTATGGAAGATGTTACTATTTTGAACCATATCGTAACGAACCCTACATCATTGAACAACTGTTGCAAATGTCTGAAACTGTTGTCAATGATCTGGCAATGAAAATTGGAGTACACAAAGAGTACTCCCATGCACGAAAAATACTGGAGGGAATCATTCCGATTTTAGCTGATCTTATTGATGCTCCAAGGAGTGCTACTTACGAAGAAATCCTGGAGTTTATCTGCGAAGAAGCAGCTAAAAAGATAAAGTTAAACCGTTTTCAGATTTACACATTACCAGGGATGATTGAAAAAATCCAAGCCAACTATCAAGTAACTCCTCAAACAATACTCCAAAAATGGTATGCAATGCCTTTAAAGAATGACTTGTTTCGAAAAGCATTCAAAGATCAAATTCTGGAAGAGGTAATCACAAAAATGTTTCAAGTGAAAAATTCTTCTTCCAATTAGGGGAAAAAATGCCATATGTCAACTTGAGCGGATCAAGCGGTCCAACATATTTCGATGGTGATGCAGTGGAATGGATGGGGATTTTTGTACCTTCCCTGCTCATGTGCTTATTAACTCTTGGATTGGCGTATCCATATGCAAGATGCTTTTTTCTAACCTGGTATATTGGTTGTTTTGTTCTAGATGGAAAAAGACTATCTTTTGTGGGTACATGGCAAGAATATTACCCAGTATGGCTAAAAGAAATCTTGATCACTATCCTGACGGTAGGTATATATTTCCCTTGGATGTATATCCACCTTCGAAAATGGGAAACGTCTCATATTTCTTCATCTCAGGACTAATCAGATCGGACTACTTAATAGGTCCGTCTCGCAACACCTTATAGCTCCCATCGTTTAAAAAGGCAATGACAGCTGATGCCTGATTTTGATTTCCCTTTTTTGGACGATCTAGAATGAGAGCTTTTTCACCGAACTCTGCTTGTGCCTGATGAGCATTTTCCAAAGGAGCTTGATTGCTAATGTTAGCACTAGTAGTTACAAATGGAAAAGGGAGATCTTGAAGTAAATCAAGCAGCATTTCATCATCCGGAATA
>JAXGOZ010000001.1:0-266267 GCA_040767255.1 Caldisericia bacterium | reverse complement strand
GAATACTGCGGATCGCTCTATTGCATTGGTTGACTATGCACTGCGCAGACGTTTTGCATTTGTAACCTTACAACCAGCTTTTGAACATCCTACGTTTGCGAAGTTTCTACAGGAACGCGGGATTTCAAGTGCTATGATTAGTCGTATACGTGGGTTACTCGGTAAGCTGAATCAAGATATTGCTAACGATACACATTCATTGGGAAAAGGTTTTTGCATTGGTCACAGCTTTTTCTGCCCCACTGTTTCGAATATTGAAAATGAACAGGAGTGGTTCAAGACCATACTGGAATATGAGATTTATCCTTTGATTGAAGAATATTGGATAGACGATGAGATAAAAATAAACAAATGGGCAGATGAGTTCTCCCAATAGCATGATTCCTATACAGAATCTATATTTCATGCTGTGTTATGCCTGGGGGTATCTTTCAAAAACAGAGTTAACTTCTGTAGGACATGAAGAGAATGTTGATATTTTAAACCTTTTTGCCATAGTGTTAACACGTGGATTTCTTTTGCTTCGAAAAAGAGGTTTGTACCGAAGTTACATTGAAGTAGGAAAAGAAACCAGGAGAATACGAGGGAAAATCGGGTTTCAACAATCGCTACCAAAACTGCTCCATGAACAGGGAAAAATGTATTGTTGCTTTGATGAGCTAAGCAACAATGTACTACCGAATCAAATCTTGAAATCTACTTTCTTGCTTTTATACCGCTACAAAGATTTGGATGAAGAATTGCGCGAAGAAATTACAGAATGTATTCACACTCTTCAATTTGTGGATGCTATTACATTAACACCAAGGGTATATAACAATATCAACCTTCCTGGGAGTTTCCGATTGTATCACTTTCTTCTGCGAATTAGTCGGTTTATTGTGGAAAATCAGCTAGTTAACCAGGAGGAAGGAACCGCTACTTTTGCAACATTTAATGATGAAAAACAAATGTACGACTTGTTTGAAGAGTTTTTACGCACATTTTATCAATGGGAACTTCGGAAAATTGATCCAAGCGTATATGTTAAGAAGAAAACGATCAAGTGGTTGTTTGATACTAGTTCTTCTCACTTGCCTGAAATGGAAACAGATCTTTCCTTTCAATACCGTGGGAAACACTTTATTATTGATGCAAAGTACTATACAGAGATGTTTCAACCAGGTTGGAATGGAACAAGTAAAAATATACGTTCTGGGCATTTGTACCAGGTGTTTGCGTATATTAAAAACTGGGAACATCATTTACAGATGCAAGAGGAGCAATCTTATCCCATTCATGGAATGCTCATTTATCCTGTAGTTGAAGGAAGAGATGTATTTCAAGAAACCTACACCTTTGAGAATCATTACCTAACAGTTGCTTCTATTAACTTTAACCAACCCTCAAATTGCATCAGAAACGACCTGCTGGCACTGGTAGAGGAAAAACCAGATTTCCTTACTTGAAATAATTTTAACTGGCATTGATATGCACATGATTGACGTGTACTTTTCCGTTTCTCAACCTTCATTGGCTTTTCCTAAGAAAACGAAGCAAACTATCTTCCAGTGAGAAAAGTTTTACTGTCAGAAAGACATAGTCACTTTTAAGAAGGATTTTGACAATGTGATGCATCCAGTCAAAGGTGTTTCCCACGTCATGATGGACAATTTACAGATCTTGTAGAGTGTAATAGTTTATGTGCAGCATCCCAGTCTGCCGAGCCACCATATACATGTTCAGGATCTCAGTGTGTCATAGCCGATCCACAACCAGGACAGTACTCTACAGTAGAGGAATGTGTCACCGCTTGTGATATTGCTCCTCCAGCAGGGGCTAATGCATGTACTAATTTCTATTACTCAGATGATAATAAGGTTTGCCAGTCTGAAAATATTTCTTTTGGTGATTCTATTAGTTTAAATAATGTTGGACTTAGTGGATATATGATTTCTCAAACTTTTGATTTTGAAAAACCAACCTCTATTTTAGCTTATTCACTTG
Organism: Caldisericia bacterium; assembly: GCA_040767255.1. GTDB lineage: Bacteria > Caldisericota > Caldisericia > UBA6126 > UBA6126 > JAGLCW01. Next base: position 264,281 of record JAXGOZ010000001.1, on the reverse strand, counting down.
AGGGAGAATTTGATCCTACTCTTGTAAAAATTCAATTTGATTGTAAAGATGATATTGTTGATGCCTCAGGAGTAATGATTAGTGATGAAGCATGACTATATACAGGATCTTCAGATTATGAGACATGTACAACTTCGTCATTCTACTCTATTGCACTAGAGAATTTTGGCGGGGCAGGTAATGCTAAGTTCCACCCAATCAAATCATGTTGAAGAACATACGAGAGGGAACCATCTTTTTGTAAATTTATGAGATTTAAATTAATCCTTGAACCAGGTGCTGGCAGTATATCTAAGGTAGTATTTAGAATAGCTCAACAATAATTTTTCAACAAATTTTTTTAATTTTTCGGGTGATTTATTCAATATATTTCACCCATTGTTACTTTAAATCCAAAGTGCGACAGTTAGTATTAAAAAAGACTTCATTTGGTGTTTTGTAATTAAGACACTTTCTTGGCCTGTTATTTAAAAGGTTTTGAGCTTTTTTAACTTTAGTTATTGTTAGTGTATCATATTTTGTTTCTTTAGGAAATCAATCTCTAATTAAACCATTAGTATTTTCATTAGTACCTCTTTGTTGTGATGAATAAGTATCGGCAAAATATACATTAATATTCAAGCCTTTTTCAATTAATTCATAGTCATTAAATTCTTTTCCATTATCATATGTTATTGATTTAATATTAATATTTTTAAGAGATTTAATTGTTTGATTACGTACGGTTTCTTTTTCGTGATTCTCTAATAAATCTATCACAGTATATCTTGTTTTTCTATCAACATAAGTTAATAAACAGGTTGATCTAGGGTGAAGGACCATAGTATCTCCTTCAAAATCACCAACCCTTAATCTTTTATCAATAACTTTTGGTCTATCATGTATAGATTTCTTATTACTATCCTTTTCCCTTTGCTTTAATGCGTATATTGGTCCCATATCTCCTACGAAACTTATTTTTCTTATGTCTTAGGTATTGGCTCATAATTTTTTACGTGTATATATGTACTTATATATCGTAGGATAAGATATATATCATTTATTATTGGTTTCTATATTCCACCTATTAGCTATCTGATCAGGAGATCATTTAAGCTTTAAATGTTTTAAAATATATGTCTCTAGTGTTTTATTGTTTAATATCTTATCCAGCCTATAATTGGCTTTTAGTCTTTTATTAACATATCTTTTCTTTGATAAACTACTGTTATATTTTCCTTCCTTAATCCCTCTTTTAATTTCTCTATGAATAGAACTTCTGTGCTTATTAAACATTTTTGCTATCTCTGTTACCTTAGGGGGATTAGCTAAATTTAAAAGATACTGTAGACTATCTTTTTGTTCTGTGGTAATATGTGTATAGGTCATAAATTTTAGTTTAAAGTTTTTGTTAATTCATAAATACTTTACCAAATTTATGGCCTTTTTTAAATTACTAAAGTGTCGCACTTCGAGTTTAAATTCGCCCATTTTAATTTGACAATCTAATATTTTTATGTTCTAACTTGAGTTTACTACGCTGTTGGTGAAAATGACCCTTACACCCTCTCTCTGTCTAGTATGACAGAAAATGGGCTTGTATATACTAAAAATCTAAAAGCTTTGGTTTAGCAGATCATACCACTTTTGAACTTCTGGTTTCATGGTTTCCAGTGTGGTTTCTTTGATTGGTTTCTTTTGGAGATCCGATACACTGATGATTTCTACTTGCCTGACTTGCGTTAGTAGATCCAGTAGTGATTCAATACTTCCTTCGTATCCTTTTTCTTTGGCTTTTTGCCAGATCATTTGAGATAGAAGAAGTCCCATAATACATACAAACGTATGGACTTTGATCTTTTGATCGGTCCAATGGTATTGTGGATATACACTATGGTGATAAGGATTCTTTAAATGCCTGAAGAGATGTTCAATATGGTATTGTCCTCGGTAGGCAGAAATAATATCTTCTGCTTCCCATTCATCTCGATTCGTGCAGAGAAGGATCTTTCCAAATTGATGATCCAATAGCCACCGATATTGTTTCTTGTTGATGGTCCAATCCAAAGAAAAGCAACCTTCTTTGGTTTCTCGCAGTAGAACCATAAAAAGATCTTTGCTGTATTCACCTTTGACAATGGATTGAATCTTTTGTTCCAGAGCTTTTTTAGACCAGGGCTTTTTGATAGGTATTTCCAATTTTGACTGAAGTTCTAATAGCTTCTGTTGGACTTCTTCCAACGTCTTGTTTAAACCTCGTACTTGTCCTTCCCATAAAGCTGTACTGGTTAGCAGAACAAGGGTACGTTCTTTGCCCCATATGCTTTTTTTGCATCGAACATATTCGCAAGGATGTCCATGTATCGTACAAGTAGTGTACTCTGTGCGGGGAATTTCTAGAAGTTCCTTTTGCCAGGTAACAGGGTAGGAGGTTACATACGAAAGATGGCTTTCTTCTAACTTCTGAAGATTCTCTTTGGAAAGACTCCCTTTGTCAAACACTAATGTGAATTCTTCCAAAGGTTGCTCCATAGACTGAAACAAGGCCTTTACTTTCTCCAGGAAGGGAAGAAAGATCGTATGGTCGTTTCGATTGCCTTCATATACTTCGGACAGGATAGGCAATAAGTATTCTTTCGTAGTCGCTTGTGCCAATCCAAATTGACGCAAATCATGTCTCTTTTGTTTGTTGTGTCCTCTTCGAGCAAGAGTAGAAGAAGTATTGGTTGTATCAATAAAAGTAAAGAAGTTCGTCAAATCATAAAACAAGAGTTTGGATGATACCCACCCTTGTTGAAATAGTTTCTGTGTGATCACGCTTTGCACCTGAAGTAATTGTTCTTCTGTCACCGTATCCATTTGATCCCAGAAGTGCTGACTATCCAGGGCATTTGCATTGAATTGTGCCAGCTGTGGAATCGTTGTTTGCTCTGCCCACGAAGAAAAACTTCGTTTGCTTCCTGGTTGCAGTGCTCGATGTATGGATGCCAATAGTAGGGTCGTTCCGACAGACACATCATTTCTCATTTGAGAGGAAAAGACAGTGGAGAACAAAGAAGGAAGTTCCAACTTTTGAGCTGCTTTCCATAGTAACTGTACAGCTCCATGAGAACGAGATTGAATTTCTTTTTGTACAGGTCCTTGGGTTAGTCTATACAGTAATTTTTCTGCAGTACCCAAATGGGCTACCACAACCGGTCTAGGTTTCCCATTGACCCGTTTGGATTCTACGATCTGCCAATATACATACTGTCCCACTTTTTGTTTTCGTAATGTTGCCATACTTAGTTTATACCATAGCAACATACCGTTGTCAATAAAAGATACCAACAAAATATCTTTTTAGTCTATACAAAAAATGGAATGAAAGTCTGATGAAATCAGAAAAGTTGATTTTAGCGTAGTAAACTCACGCTAATTGTTTTTTGCAAGTAGTTTGTTAAAACAAGGATTTGTAACCAATTCATTAGAAGCGTAGAAAACTCTGTTCTCTATTTGCAGGCAATTTTTGCTGAATAAGTTATTACATTTTTTCTTGTGAAGAAGCCTGTTTTTCTGTATAATGAGGCTATGAGTGAGTCAATTTTAAAACCATCTGATTCCAAATGGAGCGAGTATCGTTATTATCTTGATCAAAGAGAACGTGAGAAGAAAGATCTTTTAAAGAAGAAATTTCAAGATTACCTTTTGATGACCAAGATGATTGCCTCCATGCTGTACAAAAGTTTTCTGTGCAGAAAGTATTTCTCATTGGATCTCTATTAGATTTTGAGTGATTTCATGATCGCTCTGATATAGATATTGTTGTAGAAGGTCTTGATCCTAAACAATATTTTAAAGCTTGAATGAAGTGAGAATATTACAGATGGAAATTGAAATTTCATCTTATTGATGTAAATGATATTTCTGAGAGTTTTACAGCAAAGTGATTACAAAAGGAAGGCTATTGTGAACTCAAAATACCTGGTTTAAAAGAACGGATTCTTGAAGAATTATTCTTCGTAAACCAATCTATGCAAAAGTTGAAGAAGCTTGGAACAAAGCTAAATTGTACGAAATATCTACACATTCCAATATGATCTTGATAAAATAAACACCCTCATAGCTCTGTTAAAAGAAAGTAGTACAGCAATTTTTTATAGGTTGCAATTCAATGCATTTCTTTCTGCTTCTTTCGTAGATTAGTTTTCTTTACTTCCCATATATCCTCTCTGGCAAACAAACTAAATGTACCTTAATAAATAATTGATAATGAGGTTCCACTTTTTTGACTTTGTGTATTTTTTGAGTATTCTCAAATTCATAATTCATTACAGAGTTTTTGGAAGAAGGTTGTTTTGGTTACAAGAGTAATGTTCTTGGAGGTAGTAATGCGTAAAATTGTTTGTTTATCATTGTGTGGGATTGTACATTGTGGGTCTGTTTTACGATTTTAGGTATTGAAAGAGAGGTAGAATATGAAGAAACAATGTGATTTGCAGAAGAAAGATCAAGTGTACGGTACGAAGTATACCAATCTCGTTGTTAAGAATGGTAAAATTTTCACAAATAGAAGTATTGTAACCAGTATTTGCTTATTGTTAATGTTCTCCCTTACTGTCTGTTCTTTCGGTTGTAGCCAAGCAAAGTCAAACACAATCAATAATGATGAAGAGAAAATTCCTGCAATTAACACCTATGGCAATACTACAGGTAATATTACCAACGGCGGAATAGCAGCCATTCAAGGAGATTGGATCTATTACAGCAATGTAAGTCGTAGGGGTGAGTTATACAAAATACGTGTTGATGGATCAGATAAAACTCTTTTGTGTGAAGACAATGCAACATTTATCAATGTAGTAGGGGATTGGGTCTATTACAGTAACTCTTTTGAAGGCGAAAAGCTGTATAAAATACGAACAGACGGTACAGAAAAAACGCTATTAAGCGAAGATCCTGCATGGCATATTCGAGTAATGGGGGGTTGGATTTACTATTCCATTTATGATGAAGGAGCAATTTACAAAATCCCCACCAATGGAGGTGAACGTATATTATTGAGTGACGGTTATACATTATGTTTTCCTGTTGTCACTGAAGATTGGATTTACTGTATAAAGGATCTCGACTCTGAGCATATCCTTTGCAAAATTCGGACTGATGGTACTGATCTTACTAGTCTACACGACAATTCAGTATGGGGATTGCTTGTTGCAGGGGATTGGATCTATTATGTGAAACATTTGGAGAATATGGCGAATGCAAGGACAGAGCTATGTAAAATCCGTACCAACGGTACAGAACGTACAGTAGTGTACAAGGGTGAAACTGGTCCCATGAATGTTGCAGGGGATTGGATTTATTTTTGGAACGAAGAAAAGGATGTTCCTAAACTTTGTAAAATTCGTACCAATGGGACCAAATATACGGTATTAGCGGAAGGAGATTTTAATCAAATCAATGTAGTGGGAGAGTGGATTTATTGCACCAAAAAGGTATTTGGAGATGATATGTACCGCATGGGAAGAGACACTCTTTACAAATTAAGAACCGATGGCACTGACTTCCAGCTTGTCAAATGAAAGTGCTCATTCGTTTGGAATTGACAATGAATAATGTGAGGAAGTTATCCATAAACCAACTGTGATTGTTTTTTGATTTAATTGTCACACGAAAAAGTTTTAAACTCCAGTTTTCATGGTATAATATTAGTATAATGAAAAGAAATGTATGTTCGAAAAACTTGCTTTCTATTGAATCTGACTTGGATTCTATTAATGCATCCTCTTATCTAGAGGGATTTACTTTGTCTAAGAAGGCTTTAGAAAGATGTAAAATGATACTCGAAGGTAAACTATCTCCAGAAGATGCAATCAAACAAGTTATCTGTGAAGAATGATTATGTAACTCAAGATAGCGTGTACTGTTATCCCGAAACATCCATTTTAATCAACAAGCTTAATATCAATGATAAGTTGCTGCTAGAAAAAAAGGAACATGAGATAGTATCACTCCGAATGTCTCAATTAAAAAAAAATCCATTGTACAATGGTTTAGATTTTTCTGTTCAGTACATTAAAAGGATTCATTATTTTCTATTTCAAGATATCTATTCTTGGGCTGGTAAATACCGGACAGTAAGAATTTGCAAAAATAATTTTATGTTTTCTTATCCAGAGTATATTGATCAGGAATTGGATAAAGAGTTTGCAAAACTGAAAAGTAACTCCTATTTCAAAGATCTTTCTCTGACTTTGTTTTGTGAAGAAATTACTCGTTTTAAAATTGAAATTAACGCAATCCATCCTTTTCGAGAGGGTAATGGTAGGGTGATAAGGTTACTTATCGAAGATATTGCTTTCAATGCAGGATATCACGTAGAGTTTAATCAAGTAACAAAAAATGATTATATCAATGCAATGATTTTGTCACCTACTGACGAAGGTCCTTTGAAAAAACTAATCACCTCTATCACTACACCGATATAGAGATTTCACCCTTTCTGCTTCTTTCGTAGATTAGTTTTCTTTACTTCCCATATATCCTCTCTGGCAAACAAACTAAATGTACCTTAATAAATAATTGATAATAAGGTTCCACTTTTTTTGACTTTGTATATTTTTCGAGTATTATCAAATTCTTAATTCATTACAGGTTTTTGGAAGAAGGTTGTTTTGGTTGCAAGAGTAATGTTCTTGGAGGTAGTAATGCGTAAAATTGTTTGTTTATTATGCTTTCTTGTGTTGTTGTGTGGGATTACGCGTTGTCAAAAAGATAGCTCCATTTCTATCATAACATTTCCCACTCAAGAAACCTCTTCTTGCTTTTTGGAATCCAAAACATTGCTGGGGCATGGAAATATATTTATTAATCATCTCGTCGAATCCCAAACACATGGCCACTATCCATCAGCTCCATCTAGAGTTATTCCTACTTCAACTGGATTGTATGTGATCGCAATGCTCAATGCAAGGGATATTGCTTCTTCTGAAGCACAAGGCGAGTGTATTCACATTATTCGTTTGAATACAAATCAACAATATGAGTGGCACCGCGTTATTGATATGCAACCAACGGATCATTCGCGTACAAATACTTCTATTGATAATGCTATCGTTGATGAGTTTGAAAACTTGTACTTCTCTGGAGTTTCAAACAAACTCCATGTGTTGGACGAAGAGTCCACTGCAACTGACGATGGGAAAGGGTATGTAGCATGTTTATCAAAGCAAGGAACCTTGAAATGGATTCAGATGCTCCCTGAATGCAGTGAAACCAAATTGATCCAATCTTCAAACACCATTGTGTGTGTTTCAAATATGCACCAAGCAAGAATTTGCATGAACATTCTTGATGTTTTTACTGGGGAAAAAATATCGATAGCGAAATACACAATCGAACCGTACATTGGAAGGTTCTGGATCGATCATGAAGGGATTTACGTTGTTACAGAGCAAAGAGATGATCGATCTTGGGATCTACGGGCTTATTCTTTCACAGATGGCTTTCAATGGAAACAAACGATTCCATTTCCGTTGGATTCTCAACATTTTGATGGCTATGAAAGTGTGTTTGTTAAACCCAATGACCTTTATTGTTTTCAGTCAAACAATAATCATCTGTTTTTTGGTGGAACTTTGGAATGGCGTCAAGATAATGAAGAAACAAAGCAGCTTTTTCTATTTTGTCTAACCAGAGACGGCGTTATAGAATGGATTGAACAAACCCCTCTTTTACCCATTGTATATCTGACTCATCTCCAATGTGACGATGACGCTGTATATCTTGTGGGGTATACGGATACTCATTTTTTACCCGACCACGAGCATACATTTCAATCTGCAATAGCAGGAGAAACCGACCTATTTATGGAGGCTACGACAATGGACTACCCTATCTATGGGGAACGTATTTGGGGGTCAAAGAGCTGAACCAGCTAATTCTGGGAGTGAAACCGAGCACTTTTTATGCTTCCTGCTTTTGTGCAATTTCAATTGCACCAAGATCATCTTGTATTAACTACCACTACATATAGCGAAAAGATTAACGAAATGAATGCCTGCCCTGTGTTAAAACGTACCAATCCAAACATTACATCAGAACCAGAATGCTCCAGTTGTTTTTCATTCTTTCGAAACAGGGAGAAGTTAAATACAGTACATACACTGCAACAGATGCACAGGATGTTGACAAGTAGCAGCTGGGAATGAAACATACCAAGAAGCCTCTTATCCCCGTATCTGTATAGATGATTGGGTACAAAACATTGCTAGCTACGGAGATACCTTGTACATGATCAGCATGAACAATGATACAAAAACATTGCTAACCAAATCAATGCAAAACAAGCTCTCTATTACGAAAAAACACTCCGACCATGGATATATTATGTATCAGAGTATTCGATACAGAAGAAGGAGTAATAGCAAAATCAACACCTATGACAATACTACGAGTAATATTACCAACGGAGGAATAGTAGCCATTCAAGGAGAGTGGATTAATTGTACAAAAAGGTATTTGGAGATGATATGTACCGCATGGAAGAGACACGCTTTATAAATTGAGAACCGATGGCACTGACTTCCAGCTTGTCGAATGAAATAATATGCACAACACAGTTCTTAAGATTAATTTCATGTGTTTTGCATAACACTTATACTGATTTTGATGTGTGGAAAGATATCTTGTTAAAAACTGATGAATGCCTAGGGTGAGGGAGGTTTTTCACATAGTTCGATGAGGGTTCCATGGGTGGCTTTGGGGTGGATGAAGATGATACGGTTACCTTTGACGCCAATGGTGGGCTCACCAATGAGTGGAATATCCTGGTTTTTTAATGATTGCAGTGTTTCTTCAAAGTTTTCTACTTCGAAAGCAATGTGGTGCAAGCCTTCTCCCTTTTTTTCAAGGAATTTGGCTATAGCTCCTTCTTCACTCAAGGGTTGCAGAAGCTCGATATGGGTGTTTTTTGTTTCTACCATGATGGTTTGTATGTGCTGGGAAGGCAGGTCAATGACTTTGTCAAGAGGTTGATTCAAGAGGAGTTCGTATACTTTTTTTGCTTTTTGTAAGTCATGGACTGCAATGCCGATGTGGTCCACTTTCATTTCTTTACATCCTTTTCTATCGATAATAGAACATGATCGATGGCTTCATCAAAACTACTAGTGCCTTGTATAATGCTGTGAAGGTGGTTTTCAAAACTTACTTCTTGAAGGATAGGATCAATGAAACGAGAAGTAAAGCGATCGATGATGGCTTCTCGAATTGTTTTTTTCAGATGGTTCTTTCGGCGTGTGTAGAGTTGATTATGCGTGGTCAGATAAGCTTTTATGTTCTTGGATGGTTTGCAGTAGTACATCCATGTGTTTTCTCTGGTTGGCTTGAATTTTACAATTTGGGAGACCAATTCCCATCAGCTTGCACTTTCATATTCTCCCGAAGCATGTATTCCATTCTTTCTGCACCTGCTAAATCAATTTTATTAATGACATACATGTCGGCTATTTCCATCAGACCAGCCTTTAAGATTTGGATGGAATCTCCTGATTCGGGGGCAGATACGACCATTACTGTATCGGCAATATCAGCGATATCAATTTCATTTTGACCCACCCCAATGGTTTCAACAATGACAATGTCATAAGCAGCAAAAGAAAACAACTGGATGACATCATAGATGGATTTGTTCACTCCCCCAAATATGCCGCGATTGGACATGCTGCGAATAAAAACGTTGGGTTTGCTGAAGAGAGGTGCCATGCGGATACGATCGCCCAATAATGCCCCTCCATTCATTTTGTTGGAGGGATCAATGGAGACAATGCCAATCTTGAGTTGGGAATCCCACGAACTGACCAATGCTTCAATAAGGGTACTTTTGCCAGCTCCTGGTGCACCGGTGATGCCAAGTACATATGTTTTACTGGAGGTAGTGTAGATTTCTTTGCGAAGAGATTGAGAGATCTGGGATATTGTTTTCTAATATGGAGATTGCTTTTGGCAATGATTCGTTCTTCTTGATTCTGAATGCCTGTTCGTAGATCGTCAATCATTCGTACTTTGGGGTACATTGGCTCGGATGAACGATACGATATCTTCTAGCGAACTACCAGGAGGGTATATAGCTTTAATCCCAATTTCTTGTAAAAATGGGATATCATCTTTGGGAATAATTCCTCCGGCAATCACAAGAATATGATCCAGCTTGTGCTGATGCAGATGTTTCATAATCTCGGGAAACAAATGGTTATGAGCACCGGATAAAATGCTTAATCCAAGGACATCAATGTCTTCTTGCAGGGCAGTTCTGGCAATGCTTTCAGGGGTTTGCTTAATGCCTGTATATATAACTTCCATACCAGCATCTTTCAATGCCCTGGCAATGATTTTGGCACCTCGGTCGTGACCATCTAATCCAGGTTTTGCGATTAATACACGAATGGGTTTGTTCATAAGATTCCTCTAAAAAATGCTTTCTGTATATTCCCCATATTCTTTGCGTAGAATATTGGCAATTTCTTCAATGGTTGCATATTCTTTGACTGCATCGATAATGGGCTGCATAAGATTATCGCCTGCTTGTACGGCATTTTGTAAGTGTTCAAGACAATGTTGTACTTTTTCGTTGTCTCGGTCATTTTTAATTTTGTGTAATTTTGCAATTTGATCATGTTCGTTTTTTGGGTCTACTTTCAGCAATGTAAAATCTTGTTCACTTTCTTCAACAAAGCAGTTGACTCCAACTTGTTTGTCAATTTTTGTATCTAAATTTACTTGTAGTTTATAGGCGTGGTCTTGGATCTCTTTTTGGATGTATCCAGTTTCAATTGCATTTACCATACCACCCATTTCATCAATCTTCTGAAGATATTTTTCGACATCAGTGCAAATTTCTTTAGTTTTGTTTTCGACGAAGTAAGAACCTCCTAGTGGGTCAATAGTGGAAGGGATGCTTGTCTCATACCCAAGAATTTGCTGGGTTCGAAGAGCGATGCGAACAGCTTTTTCAGTGGGCAGGCTTAGTGCTTCGTCAAAGGAGTTGGTATGCAAGGATTGTGTACCCCCAAGCACGGCAGAAAGTGCGGCCAAGGTAACTCGGATGATGTTGTTTTCGGGCTGCTGGGCTGTCAGCGATGCACCAGAGGTTTGTGTATGGAATCGCATTCGTTTTGATTTTTCATTGGTGCTATGGAATCGATTGGAGATGATATTGGACCAAAGCCACCGGGCAGCACGGAATTTGGCAATTTCTTCGAAGAAATTCATACTTGAATTAAAGAAGAAGGAAAGACGGGGTGCAAAGTCATCAATCTTCAAACCTGATTCTAGTGCAAGTTTGACATATTCAATGCCATCGGCCAATGTAAAGGCTACTTCCTGTACTGCATTGGAGCCAGCTTCTCGAATGTGATAGCCACTGATACTAATAGTATTCCATTTGGGCATTTTTTCGGAACAATATTGAAAAATATCAACAATTAGTTTGAGAGAGGGCTTGGGAGGGAAGATATACGTGCCACGAGCTACATATTCTTTCAAAATATCATTTTGCGTAGTGCCTCGAAGACTTGCAAGGGGAAGATTGCGTTTTTCAGCCAATGCGATGTACATGGCTAGAACAATAATTGCTGTGGAGTTGATGGTCATGGAGGTACTGATGTTCTCAATAGGAATCTCTCGGAAAAGGTCTTCCATGTCGGCGAGTGTATCAATCGAAACGCCTACTTTTCCAACTTCTCCCTTACACATTGGATTGTCAGAATCATATCCAATTTGTGTTGGTAAATCGAAAGCAACGCTTAAGCCTGTTTGTCCTTGCTCAAGCAAATACCGAAATCGTTTGTTGGTTTCCGTGGATGTGCCAAAACCTGCATATTGACGCATTGTCCAGAGCTGTTTGGTGTACATGGCGTCATATACACCTCTGGTGTATGGGGATTTACCAGGATGCCCAATATCGCTTTCGAAATCAATGCATTCTACGTCTTGGGGTGTATACAATTCTTTTTTCATGCGTTTTTACTTTTATACCTTATTGCTTGAATTTTACTATATTTATAGCAAAATAAGTGTGTTTCACAAAAATAGTTTTGCATGTTGATCAATTCTTGATAAATCGAGGTTATTATGGCTAACGGTGTTTTGATTGTCTATACAGGAGATGGTAAAGGAAAGACGACTGCAGGTCTGGGATCTGCTTTACGTGCCTATGGACGGGGAATGAAAGTAGCTGTTTTTTATTTCTTGAAAGATTCCAATCAAGGAGAGATTTCGGTTTTTGAGAAACTTCCCGGTTTCGATTATTTCATTTTTGGGAGTGGTCGATTTATCGATTTTGACAATATATTGCCCTCAGATATGGAACCCATATTACAGGGTATAGCAAAACTGAAACAATCGCTACGTGATCAAACCTATGATATGATTGTGTTGGATGAAATTTTGATCACGTTGTATTATGGATTGGTAAAAACAACTGAATTATTGGATATTCTAGACACTCGGAAAAATACACATATCATTTTAACAGGACGAAATGCTCCTCTTGAAATAGTGGAAAAAGCCAATATTGTTAGTGCGGTTAACAAAATGAAGCATCATTTTGATGAAGGTGCTTCCTGCATTGAGGGCATCGAATATTAGTTTTGATTGTATTGAACTGATATTCAATCTATTCATTTTGTAGAGTGATGGTGATTAACATATGAACGGTATTATAGAAAATCCAACACGTACTCTTTTGAAAAATGTGATTCTTACAGCGCTTTTTATTGCTATTAGTGTAGTTTTCGGAAAAATGCTCGAAGCACTTCCCAATATTGAACTAATCAGTTTTTCTGTATGGATGTCTACCTATGTTTTGGATAGGAAATATAGTACTGTTGTGGGTTTTCTTAGTTTCTCGATTCATTCCATGCTATCTCCCTATGGAGTTGCCCCTTTACCCCTTTTGCTTTCACAGGCAATAGGAGGTGCATTGATAGGCTTTTTTGGGGGAAGTGTGATCCGATCAAAAAAGACAAAATACTCTTCTTCTCTTCCCTATGATCGGTGCTTAGCCTATCTTGGATTTGGACTACTGATTACGTTTGTGTACGATGCTTTAACCAATTTCGGTGGCTTTGCAGCTTTCAGTGAGAACACAAATACATTGGTTGCATATATGATTGGTGGACTTACATTCAGCGTGATTCATATTGTTAACAATGGGATCGCGTTTATGCTACTTACACCCTTAGTAAAAAGAGCGATTGATCGAGTCTATTCTCCAGCAAAAACCAACCTAAAAAGGAACGAATATGTGGATTCAAAAAGCAATTGAAGAATTAAAGAAAATGGTCGAACTTGCTCACACGGGTGGGGGCAAGGATAAAATCAATAAACAACACTTGAAAGGGAAACTAACTGCTCGGGAGAGAATCGATAAACTTTTGGACCCGGGTACTTTCAACGAAATTGGTTCGTTTGTGAAATCCAAGAATCATGGATTTGGCAAGCAGCCCAATGAATGTTTAGGCGACGGAGTTGTGACAGGTTATGGGAAAGTAAATGGGGTATTGGTCTATGTAATATCCCAAGATTTCACTGTAGCAGGAGGTTCTCTAGGAGAATCCCATGCATTAAAAATCTGTAACCTTATGGACAAAGCGATGGACAATAAAGCACCCGTTATATCGATCAATGATAGCGGTGGAGCTCGTATTGAAGAAGGAGTCCATTCTTTGAGCGGCTATAGCGAAATATTCCTGCGCAACACTCTTGCCTCGGGTGTTATTCCTCAAATATCGGTGATTATGGGAAGCTGCGCTGGGGGAGCTTGTTATTCTCCGGGTATTTGCGACTTTATTTTCATGACAGAAAAAACGAGCCAGATGTTTATAACCGGACCCCGCGTAGTCAAAACAGTAACGGGGATGAATTCATCTCTGGAAGATTTAGGCGGACCCAAAATTCATGCTCAAAAAAGCGGGGTTGTGCATTTTGTCTATTCCAATGACGAGACTTGCCTTGAAGGAGTAAAACAACTTCTCAGCTATTTACCCAAGAATTATACCGAAAAACCACCGATGACAAAAGTGAAGTTTCATACCGATTGCCCAGGACTTGATGAAGTCGTACCAGACAATCAAAAAAAGGTCTACGATATTAAAAAAGTGATTGACAAAATTGCAGATAAAGACAGTTTTTTGGAAGTTCACCAAGCATATGCTTTGAATATGGTAGTTGGATTTGCACGTTTGAATGGAAGAGCTGTTGGAATCGTTGCTAACCAGCCCTATCATTTAGGTGGTGCAATAGATATCAATGCCTCTGACAAGGCTGCTCGATTTGTACGATTCTGTGATTGCTTTAACATTCCTCTTCTCACGCTGGTGGATGTAACCGGATTCTTACCCGGCATTGACCAAGAGCAGGATGGTATTATCCGTCATGGAGCCAAGCTTCTGTATGCTTTTTCCGAAGCAACCGTACCCAAGGTGAGTTTGATCCTTCGAAAAGCCTATGGCGGGGCATACATTGCAATGAATAGTAAAAAACTAGGTGCTGATATTGTTTTTGCCTGGCCCATTGCAGAAGTTGCTGTTATGGGAGCGGAAGGGGCTGTTGATATCATCTTCCGTAAAGAAATTGAAAGCAGTGAAGATCCAGTCGCAACAAGAAACCAATACATCGAGGATTATAAAAAGAAGTTTATGAATCCCTATGTAGCTTCTGCAAATGGGTATGTGGATGAAGTAATTTTACCTGAAACGACGAGAAAAAAACTGATCGATGCCTTTGAAATGTTACAAGACAAAGACGTCAAGATTCCCGGTAAAAAACACGGGAATATACCACTGTAAGGGGGAGTTGATATGAAAAAACAGCTTAAAAATCAACCCACTCCCATTGCATATAGAATTGTATCCTCTCGTTTTGAAAATCTACTCCTTTCCGTAAAAGCCAAGATTGTTCCAAAAAAGAAAAGCAGAAAGAAAAGTACTTCGGAAATTCGAAACGATCGAATGAAAAGAGAATTCCAGGAATCAAGGACACAAACTCAACAGGTTGGGAACATCAATGAGGTTTTTGACATGATTGCAAAAAGTGAAATGCAACGAAACGATGCTCCTGAGGATGAAGAAAAAATACTACTTGCTGCTATTATTGCGTATCATCAAAACATACCCAACAATCAAATAATTCGAGCTGATGAACTTCTGCGTTCATCTCTTCCAATGTAACGAAAGTGATGGAGTAAACTATGATCTATGTGATAGAACTTAATGGAAAAAAATATAGAGTAGATGTAGATGACAAACAGGTAACTTTGCTTGAAACAGTGCAAGAAGAGTTTGATCCACAGAAGTCTCTTGATGATCAAAAAATAGACCACCTGCAACAAGAAGATGAAAATCATCTTCATATTAAAGCTCCTATGTATGGTGTGATCATGAAAATTGAAAAAACCAAAGGATCTTCTGTAAAAAAGGGAGACCTGCTTTTTATATTGGAAGCGATGAAAATGGAAAACGAAATCGTTGCTCCAGAAAACGGAAAGATTAAAGACATCCTCGTCTCCCCTGGCGAAAATGTACAAAAAAAAGCTGTACTGTTGGTGATCGAGAAAAAGTAAGTTTCTCTTTGATACCCAAAGCAGTGATCTCATATTGGTAATGATTCTTGTATTTGAAAGAAGGCGGGATATGAAAAAAATGTGTGTAGCTGTTTATGTATGTTTTCTTTTGATTAGCGTGATGATGTTTGGATTCACATCTTGTTCAAACCAACAAGCTTTTGTTCAACCTGAAAAGGTAGCTGTTACTATTGCAGAAGAACAACCTATCTTTCTTAATGAGGATACTACAAAGTCCTATATAGTAGATCGGACGTATGAATATTCAACTCGAACTGTATCTTCCCCAATACAAATGTACTACAAATCTCCAATCAAGATAACAGAAGAGAAATTTGATGAAATCTACGATTCAGCCCATATTTCACAAGATATTTTTTTTCTTCATACTTGTACCCCAACCTTGGCTAAAAAGTGGGAGAGAGTTCTTAATTTACATCCGAACTATACTCCAATATACCAAATGGAAAATGGGAATATTTATTTTTCTGGGACAAACGTAAATATTCAAACGTCTAATGCCACTGTTTCCTACGAGTTTTTTTGGCATAACGACGAATACAAACTTCGGGGTAGTTTAATTCTTCTGAATCAACATGGTCTGGAGCTTCCATTGTCTGAGGATGAGTCTATCACCTCTTCTGAATGCAGCATAGTTTATTGCGATAAAAACAACCCTTGGATTGTATTAAAAGTAAATCAAGAAACAGAAGATGGTTATGAAGAATATACGGTGCTGATGAACTTGGAAACCCAAAAAGTCTATCCATTACAAGAACCAAAGACTCCAATATCCAACTTATACTCCTTTGATCATGGTTGTGTGCTGGAAAGTGTTCTTCCAAATCAAATTCAAAGTGAACAGTCTTCCTATTCTTATTTTGACTTTTCAGAAAAAACTCTGTATTCCATATCCCCACCAACAGAAACATCGATGATCGTGATGACACCAGGCAATCGATCCGTGTTGTGGTACGATACGAAAACGCATGATGCTTATGTTCAAAATTCTATAAAAGAAAAATCTGTGAAAATTCTTCAGGACTTTCCGCTATATTCCATACACCCATCAATTGGAAATACTTACTGGATGATCCCTGAGCCATATATTGGATCTACCAATACACTATATTTCCTTGCTTTAGAAAACGATTCCATATCACTCAAAGAATTACAACTTCCTTCCCAATTTGAAGCTACAAGCGGAGTATATGTCGATGAACAAGGTAGATTGAATTGGCTTGAACAAGATAAGGTTGTTCTTCATGTTATTTATCCAGATACCCCCGAAACGCTACATCGATATCCTCTTGAATCAGAAATGCCCATTCGCTCTTTAACTTTGGGAGAGTATGTTGATTCTCAAGATGGTAGACAGAGAGTAGTGCTTCATATAGCTATTGATGTTACGGAAGAAAACAAACACCTTTATTATCATGAGGAAAAGAGTAATACATCCGGTTCATCGTATATGATTGCAGACCCTTGGGTACATGACTTATTTCAATACTCATTACCATAGATGACTCTCGACTAGTGATTCTGATAGGGGCAATACGAAATAGTGTTACTATTTTTTCTTTTGGAGGAGCTTTTTGATGTTTTTTTTGTATTCTTCTACACCGGGTTGGTTGAAAGGATTGATGTGGTTTAGATAACCACTCATTGCGCAAGCTTTTTCAAAGAAGTAGACCATATAACCAAAGTTGTAAGCAGTTGCTTTTTCTACTTCTATGGTAAAAACGGGAACTCCCCCTTTGAGGTGGGCCTCTCGGACTCCTTGCAATGCTATATGATTGAGCTCATTCATCGAGATGTTTTTTTCGACAGGAAGGGGAGAAGCAGTGTCAGAGTTTACTACAATATCATGAGCAGGCTTTTTTATAGCAATCATTGTTTCTACAAGGATTCTTTGCCCTTCTTGAATATATTGGCCCATGGAGTGTAGATCCGTTGTAAAATGCAAAGATGCGGGGAATAAACCGGTTTGTCTTTTACCTTCGCTTTCTCCAAAGAGTTGTTCAAACCAATTCCCAAAGTAATTTAAGCAAGGATCAAATGTGGCTAAGATTTCGATAGACTTTTCTTTGTGAAGAAATATGTTGCGTAGTACAGCATACTGGTAGCATTCATTGTCCAGAAGAGATGGATTCAGGAAGTCATGAAAGGCATCTCTTGCACCTTCTAGCATACTTTCAATATCAATGCCAGCAACAGCAAAAGGAAGCAAACCCACTGGGGATAGTACAGAATATCGACCACCAATATCATCCGGCACAACGAATGTGTCAAGTTGTTGCTTTTGTGCATATCCTTTCAGTAAGCCTTTTTCCTTATCTGTTGTGATAATCATATGATTCTTTGCTTCTTCGGGCCCATATTTTTTCAGTAACTGTTTGTGAAACAATTCAAATGCAATGGCAGGTTCTAACGTAGTACCAGATTTGGAGATCACGTTGATAGTCGTTTCTTGAGGCGCTAAGAGCTGCAACAGTTGAGCGGTATAGGTGGCACTAATGTGTTGACCTGCAAAGTAGATTTTAGGAGCTTTTCGAATAGCTTTTTCTAGCTCATTGTGGAAGGGGTGACATAGCATGTCGATCCCAGCTCTTGCTCCTAAGTAGGATCCTCCAATACCAATAATAACAAATGCATCACTGGTTTCTTGAATCTGCTTGGCTGTTTGCTGAATCTGCTGGATTTCTTGTTGGTTGTCCTTGATAGGAAGGTCAATCCAACCGGTGTATTCGCTTCCTTCTCCTGTTTTTTCATGAAGGTCTTTGTGATGTGCTTGTACTTTGGCTTGGTAATTGAGTAAATCTTCCTCAAGAAAATAGTGGGCATTCAATGCTTGGGTATAATCAAAATGTAATGGTTTCATGGTATACAACCCCAATCTCAGCTTTCATGGTATCAAAAAAATATCATTGTTCTTTCTTCTATTTTACGATCAATCATCTTGATGACAAGAATTTCAACAGAGATCACCATTTTGTATAATAATTTTCCCAAAGCTATCACGTTTGATGAGACGTATTTCATTGACAGTTGGTAATTGCTAAATATAATTAGAAAAAACGTATAAAATTACGAATCAGGAAGTTTAATGCAAGAATTATTGCGCAAGCACAATCCGATTTGGTTTGGTCAACAGTTAGAAACGGGGATTGAAAGAAGTACTTTGCATCAAATTGTTTCTTTTCTTTCCGTACCTCAAATAATTGCGATTAGTGGTGCACGGCGATCTGGTAAATCATTCTTGTTGAGACAACTGATTAAGCATCTGTTGGGGACCAATGTTCCAGCTTCGAATATCCTAATGATGAATTTTGAAGATCCCTTTTTCGTGAATAATGATGATGTAAAAGTTCTTGATACCTTGCTATCAGAATACCGGGTGATGAAAAATCCTTCTGGGAAAGTGTTTTTATTCCTGGATGAAATTCAAAATATTCCACATTGGCACCGTTGGTTACGCGATTTATACGATCAAAATCCCGATGTGAAAATCTTTATCACTGGATCTAATTCAGAACTTCTTTCTGTAGAACTCGCCTCCCATTTAACGGGAAGAGTTCTTTCTTTTGAAAACTTTCCCTTCTCTTTTTATGAATTCCTTAAAGATCAACCTGATATAAAACTGCCGAATATACTTCAGTTTGAAACTCTCTATCCAATGAAAGATTCACTCCAGCACTATATCGAAAAAATCTTCCAAATTGGTTTGTTTCCAGAAATCATCAACGTAGGAGACGTGAGCCTTCGAGAAGAGATACTGCACCAATATTTCCAGCAGGTTTTGTTTAAAGATATTATTCCGAAGTTTTCTATACGAAATAGCAAAACTATTGAACAATTGGCATATTATTGTTCCACTACGTTTGCTTCTCGGTTTAGCTATCACCGAATAGCATCTGCTGTGGGGAGTAATGAAAACACAGTAAAGGAATACTTATCGTATCTGGAAAAGGCATATTTGTTCTTTGTGATTGAACATTTTTCTTATTCATTCAAGAAACAAATGCGGTATGCAAAAAAAATATACATTTCTGATGAAGGTCTTCGCAATGCTACAGCAAGCAGTTTTTCTCCCGATACAGGTAGACATGCTGAAAATGTTGTTTTTCTTCATCTTCGGAGAGAAACACAGAACATAACATTTTGGCAAGATGATCACAGCGGTGCAGAAATTGATTTTATTATTCAAAGGAAAAATCAATATATACTATGCAACGTCTCGTATACCAATGAAATATCCCAACGGGAGTACAACGCTTTTTCTATGTTTCTTGCTTCCAATCCTATAAAAGACTATCAATGCCTTATTGTTACTCGAGATGTGTACAAAAAAGTGATCCACCAAGGTGTTGACATTCAGTTGATTCCGATGTGGCTTTTTTTGCTACATATTCCACAGTGGCTAAAACAGTAAAACAATCGCACAACCTCATATTATATAGCTTTGCAAAGATGACAATATTGTAACCTTTGGAAATTGATCTTTTCTATACCATTCCTACAATTAGAGAAAAGGTCTTTTTGACCTGAAAGGGGTATTCCTATGTGGAAGAAGATAACAACCTTATTTATCATTATTGGTCTTCTATTGATGGGAGTATCTATTCCCAAAGCAAATGCAGTGAAAAAAGTGTATATGGAGATAACACCTAATTACACCGGAATAAATGCAGAGTATAGGTTTAGTTTCACCATTCAGAAAAAACTTGAAGTACGGCAATGGATTCAGTTAAAATTTCCCAAAGAAATAGGATTCCCTTCTGAAAAACCAGATATTCCTAATCCTAATCCTCCGTGTCCAGACCCATATGCTGATTCACAGTGGGATATGGAAAACAAAACCATCAAATTTAATATCAATATGGAATTAAACCCTGCAGTGGAAGGATATAGAGATATCTGTGTCACCATTCCCATTAGCTTCCAAATATGCAATCCCGAAAAACCAGGATCATATGTGTTTGCTGTACGTACTGAAGCAGAACCTGATTGGGTGAATTCAGAACCTTTTGAAATTGTGAAAGGAGTACCTTCTCCAAAACTAGTGAGTTGTTTGTTCAAAGATGGACTTGATACAGCAAGAATAGAAGAAGAAACCTATGCCTGGTCGAGACAAGAAACTTTCCATAACGCTCTTCCCTCGTCTTTGACCCCCAAAGATAGCTTCTACATTCACCTAAATGATTTAAAGGCCGATATTTTTGATTTTTCAATTCGCAGATGGGTTTCGGGTAATACAAAGTATTTTGAAATCAAAAATCATGCCAATCATCGACTCCAATTTTCTTTGGATATTGTCGAAGACAAATCTGTTTTTTCCAATCCCATTTTCGATGGTGAAGAGAAAAAATGGACTCACCCACCAATAATAAATGAAAGTGAGATATATATTGACATTTATGAATTGGCATTTTTCTTTGGGTACAAAATGCAAAAAGAAGAACATCAACCAGTACTCATAAAAAACACTCGGGGACGGTCTTTTACAATATATTCTTCGACCCGGCAAGTACATATTAAGCAAGCATCGATGTATGCGTACCACTATCAGTTGGGACATCCAACCACATGCATAAATACGAAGTTTCGTGTGGATCTGAATTTTGTACTATACAAATATCTGGAAACACTGAAATGGGAGAAGAATGAGTTTGAACCCAATCAATGGCAAATCAAATGTACAGGGCTAGATCGATATCAAAAGACATGGGAGTTTATTTTCTTCCGTGACACTACACCTGGCAATGAACACTACAAAGATGTAGTTCTATTGAGTATCAATGGCAGACAAGTTGTGTGGAATCCAATTGTCTTAGATGCATCTGAAGAGATTTCACCCCATTGTATTGATGCCCAGTTTTTAGTACCGATTATCGATTTCTTTAAAGTAGTACCTTTACACACTGAACTGCGCGAAGAAGAAGGGGAAGTTTACGTACGATTTTAAGATGAGTTCATTGAAATAATGTCTTAGCGTCCCAATGAAGAGCTTTACGCATTTTTATGTCTGTTATGAGTTATTAACAGACATAAAAATTTCTCCAAAATTCCAAGGTGCTACATGCGCCGCTATATCGGAGTTGGTATTTGCAACAATCTCATTACTTCCTTTTGAGTTTCTACTACGCGTCGCATGATAAATGCAATAAAGCCATCTGGACTTGAATGGGATTCTTCCAGTAGTTCTATATATTCTTGACGCAATATGGGTGGTATAATGGTGATCATGTATCGATCTTGCAATAAAGATGTGTTCATCAGCAATCTTGCAATTCGACCATTACCATCCACAAAAGGATGAATCGTCACAAACCGCAAATGAAGTTGAGCAGCAAATTCTACAGGATGATACTGACTCCTTTTTGTTTGAATCCAATGAAACATCTGGTCCATTTTGGATTGTATTTCACTTGGATGGCAAACCGGATACTTTGAACCCGTTATAATCACTTTTGATGTTCGATAGACTCCTGCAGATTCTGCATCAATTTGTTCATAGAAAAGCTTGTGCATTGTAAGGACATCATTTTCGGTAATAGAGCGATTTTGGATGATTGCAAACATGTAATCATAGGATTTGGCGTGACCCAACGCCTCAAAGGTGTCTCGCAAAGGTTTACTACCAATTGTTAAGCCGTCCTCTAAAAGAATTTTCGTTTCACTTTCAGATAGTGTATTTCCCTCTATGGCATTACTAGACCAAGTAAGTCCAATGCGGTAGTAATTCTGTAATTCTTTCAGCAATGTTCCTTGGAAAGGTCGTTCCTTATTAATTGCATTTTGGTAAAGATCAATTGTTTCCAAAACCGTCATATTATGGCTCCTATACAAAGTGTAGCCCTACACTCAAGTGCATTTCCAAACATAGCATCACACCACTATATTATACTTCAATCCCTACCACAACGATACATGAAGAAAAGAAAAACATAAAATAACACTAGCAATTTGAACTGTTCCAAAAAAGTAGACACTCTGTAAGAAATATACTATAGTACTAATAAGGAGTGTTTATTGTGAGACGAAGACGGTATTTCAATGAATTCAAGAAGAATTGATTTGTTAGTTCAATAACAAGATTATTTTTATGAATAACAAAAGAAGAAATAGTCTACGATCATTTTTTTCCAGAAGTACATTTGGATGGATGATTGGATTCTTCATATTCATGTTTTTGTGTCTTTTCATCGTCACAATTCTTTGGGTTTTGTGGATGATTCTGTAACAGTCCATAAGGAGAAAATTAGAAATGAAGAAGTTAATTTCGGTTGTGTGCATAATAAGTTGTTTTTTCAGTTTATCATGTGGGATTATCTCCTGTAGTTCATTAGAAAAAAGTACAGAAATTGAGATGGAAGATGTTTTGTTCAACGAAATTGATTCTACCGAGTCAGGATGGTATCATGCTGTAAGATACGATAATGATTATTTGATAAAAAAAACAGTCTACCATTCTGATGGAAAAACTTCAGTAATTCCTTCCTTTGATACGAAAATAGAATACTACCAATACAGCAAAGGTTCTTTGTCTCAAGTGGAAGATGCAATGTTGCCGGAAGATAAAGAGCACTTTTATCCTTACTACACCAACCCTTCTCATGAACTCTACTACTGGAGTGGTCTTGGTTCTTTATTGAAGGGTAACGCAGATCACTCTTTTACAGACCTTTATGATGTTTTCGGTCCAATGATCGCAAAAGGATCGAGCCAGCCATGGGTTTTGTTTGATCATACCCAAGTGGTTCCCGATGAATACATTCTGTACAATTTGGATGATCATACCCATCACATCATTAATTTTGAGTCCCAAATTCAACAATGCTATTTTTATCCTGAAGTTTTAATTCTTGCTTATGAGCTAGAAAACGATCCATGGAATATGCACTACAATGCCTATTTTGGTGAGACATCCAATGCACAGGAAAATGAAAAAACAACAATCGAATCAGAACTAGGAGGAACTTCCTGGTTAGATATGTTTGAACACTCTTTTCTTCATCTTCCATCCAATACTGAATTTCTATCGTACAACCCAGATACTCTTGAGCTTTTATGGATGACACCAGAAAAAAATCAGATCAACATCACCGATATATCAACAGGAAACCTGAAAGAAACATTACTTGACAAAGAAATCTTCTCTCAAGTGTTGCCTTTTCAGACAGAGCAAGGCAATGGAGTGTGGGCTATTCCTGCACTTACTTCCGTAGGAATGTCTGATCATATATACTGCATTGGATGGAAAGAAAATAGTATTTCTGTTCAAACTTGTTTAATAGGTACCTTCTCGTTTGACCAAAATGCTTTTGTAGATAAGGAAACAGGACAATTATACATCATTGTCACAGATGCAACCTCTACTAGTACACCTAGTTATCATCTTCTTAGTGTAGAACCCTGGGACACAGAAAAAGTAACGCAGTATCCCATCACTTTTACGGGTACTTTTTCCGAGAAAAGAGAAGGCAGTTATCAGCTTAAAAACTTGCTTCTTTACCTGGACAATTGCTATTGCAGGCAAAGTATAATGCCTATTCTCCTTATCAAGGAGCAGCTATTTTTTTGGTTCACCTTAAGCAGAACTAAAGAATAAATAGTTGCCTTTGAGTAGTGATAATAGTTTTCTTTCGTGTTTTCGTTTCTTTTCTTCGTAACAATTCTATGGGTTTTGTGGATGATTCTGTAACAGTCCAAAATATGTTATGCAGAAGGAATGAAGGCACTATTCTCTTTCATAAATCAACCCCCAACTGCTTTAGTAATGCATACTACCATACTTTCAAAATGAATGACAATTAAATTACCAAAAAACATTGACATTATATTTTTTCTGTAGTATAA
The DNA here is from genome assembly GCA_040767255.1 of Caldisericia bacterium. Lineage (GTDB taxonomy): Bacteria > Caldisericota > Caldisericia > UBA6126 > UBA6126 > JAGLCW01. The sequence goes on along the minus strand of JAXGOZ010000001.1, from coordinate 239,839 downwards.
AAAAATGAAAATAATTTTTGGAGGATTTAATGATTGCGAAATTGGAATTAGTATTACAGCGTAACGTTCGTTATTTCATGTTAGTTGTTATCATTTTTTCCATGTTGTCTACCCTTTTGCCTTCATCTTTTGCACGTGCCATGACTTCAGAAACATACTGGAGGGGGGGCTGTATCCCCAATCTTTAATTGAGAATGGCAGTACATCAGCAGGCCGCAAAGCATCGGATGCAGAATATGTCTTTCATCCATCGTCAAATTGGACTACATTAGCCATGGATCTAGAATCCGGAAATTTCTTGTTTCATACTCACCTTCTTTCCATCCAAGGCAGTATTCTCCTTACGATGTTCTTCTTCTTACCCAAGACTTTACCACCGATCCAACAGGACGCATTCTTTCTATGACCTACACCGATGCCAATCCGACCTACCAATACAATGGAGAATACTACTTCCATTACGATCATAGCGGAAATATGTGCCTGCTTACCGATTCCAGTGGTAATCCTGCCTACAGCCTTGAATATGACTTTTACAATGGCAAAATCACAAACCAATGGAACCCTTACAACCTCACCAACCTTCTTTACCAACACGGCGAAACCGGAGCCTTCTCCCTTCCCCTAGGCATGAACCAGAGTATCATTGGAGATGATTATATTGTGCCCCTCCATACCGGAAACTCTACCATTGGACGAATAGCCATTGGATTGGATCCAATCCTTATTCCTTGGCCACCTATATTGAAGTTCAAAAATCCTTTTTATGGAGATATTTTTAGATTACTATCTAGTAGTCTAGATAATTGCCTACATGATTGTGATCAAATCCTCCTTGTAGTAGCAGCAGCTCTAGCTGCAATTCTCTCTGTAATAATGGGTACTAATACTTTTCAAGATTTTATTAATAGAAACATAACTAGTTTTACCATATTATCTATGACATTAACAATTAAAGGTGTAGTTGTTGCTGCTGCGTGGATAATAATAGCAGCTGCAGCAATACTAGTTGCTTTTTTTGCATGCAGAGCACTTTGTTTTAGAAAATACAAAAAAGATGAAAGTTCGTGCGCTTTAGTATTACAACCTTGTTTAAAAGAGAAAAGATTATGAAAGTTTTCAATGCAATTGCCTTTGCTCTTTATCTTTATGCCATTTATAACGCACCTGTATACCTAATGCTCGTTGTAATTGTCTGTACATTATTCCTGAATGCAATACATTTGAAATTTATAAAGAAGAAAGAAAAACAGAACAACGAGAAAAACAAGAATTTGAGAAACTTTAGCTATTTCATAATTGTCATAGGTATTCTTGCAGTAGTATGTATTGGTTATTTGAAACGAACCATACTGAATATGGGTTTTATAAATACCACCGACCCATACATCTTCATTGGGTCCCTAAATATGGTGTTCGCTCTAATATCAAAGACAACATACTTTCTATTGATTGATTGGCACTTCACAAAGGCAGTTAGAAATATTGTAAAAATGAGCAATATATTGCTCATTCTGTCAATTATTTTAACGCTTTTACCGTTCTTTGTTTTTTCTATTTTTTCCAACAACACTTTACCCATTTGGTGGATCTATCGATATAGTTACATGATTGTGTGGTGGTTAGTCATTATGTATCCATTTTTAAACTATTCCAATGCACTCATAGAAGAATGAACAATTCTGAAAATAGAAGTAAAAACAAAATAAGTCAGTGGAATTTTTTAGTATTTAAGACTATTAGAAAATTGATATTCGCATGATGTAAGATTCAAAATGCCAATCGTTAGGATGACTCCACCTCTTCTTCATCGAAGAACGTGAGTCATCCTTTCTTGTTGATGAAGAGTGATTTGGTTTTGTAGGGCTTCTAGTTCGTGATGGGCTACACTGGTAAGAGGCTGGTAGAAAAGTGTCCAAAGGTGGTCAAGTCGTAGCTCTCCTTGCCATAAGGGAAAATCGCCAAATTGAAGGATACCGGGATAATAAGGGTTGTTCTTGATATAGAAGATTGGATCATGAAGAGGGCGTTCTCCTTTCCAAAAATTCGTAGCATTGTGAAGCGAATATGTATTGGGAAGCTCTTGTTGCTGCTTTGGAATCATTGCATTTTGCACCGATTTAGTGAACTGCTGGATTAACGTTTCAATTACTTCGTTGCGATATTTACCACGAAGAATAAACATTGCGAAGGGATCGGTATCAAATACAATGCCAATCATGTATAAAACTGCCAGGACATGTTTGCAAAAAAGTTCACTATCTTGGCAACTGCAACCCAAGGAGATGTCAGTCATAAAGTTTGGGATTATTGAGAGTCCGTTACTACTGCAATGTTCAACAAGCTGAGGGGAAATGGTTCCAGAAACACATTCAGCAATGCGAAGAAAATGTAGTGGAAATGTAGTGAAAAAAGTATTCCATTCTTCTTCTGACCATTGCTTTACCCGGAGATGAATGGTGTATGGACTGGGTTCGCTGCCTTGTACTAACGCTTTGATTTCACCTGGGTAGATATGAAAATACAACACATGCCTTTCTCGAACATAGCTTTTTGCTCTGTTCTGTCGACTTGGAGAGGAAAACTCTTCAAATGATTGTATCCACCGAGATGCCAACCAACTATTGACAAATGGTCCTCTTTTATTATCTACAGCTATTCCGTGGCATTCGATTTTTGGAGCTGGGACATGGAAAAAATTGGAATAAGATCGGGAGGACCAGTATTTTTTACTCATCAAGGGCATCCTTCCGTAGAGAGAATAACGATTTTAGCTGTTGAAGGGACATTTCCGTTAATTGAGAAGAGGTATCACCAATAATTTTGTCAGCCATTTCAAGTTTTGATTCCATGAGCTGATCAATTGATTCTTCCATGGTTCCTTTGCAAATCATCTTGTGCACATGGACGTTTTTTTGTTGTCCAATACGAAACACTCGATCGGTAGCTTGGTTTTCAACAGCAGGATTCCACCAACGATCCACATGGAAAACATGGTTTGCAGCGGTTAGATTCAAACCAGTTCCCCCCGCTTTCAAAGATAGTACCATAATTCGCATGTCTGTTTCTTCTTGAAATTTCTGGATCAATTCGTCTCTTTTCTTAAGAGTTAAACCGCCATGAAAAAAACAATGTTGCTGGGGGTATTCTGTTTCAAGAATACTTTGCAAAATCCATCCCATTTCTCGATATTGCGTGAATAAGAGAACTTTTTCATTTTCTTCCATGACTTCTTGAAGAAGTTCCCATAGACGTTTGATTTTACCTGATCTTTTAATGATATTTGTTTTACTGTCAGAAGATTTGGATGAAGAGCGAGGAGTGTTTTCTTTCAAGAAATGAGCGGGATGATTGCAGATTTGCTTTAGATGCAAAAGTAACGTGAGGATTCGTCCTTTGCGTTCTATCCCCTCGGTGCTTTCAATATCTCGTAAAGAAGACTGCAAACAGGCTTCATACAAAGAAATTTGTTCTTTGGTAAGGAAGCAATATTCTTTTGTTTCAATTTTGTCGGGTAAATCGGGAATAATGGTAGCATCGGTTTTTAACCGCCGAAGAATAAAAGGCTGTGTCATTTTTTTAAGGGAAAGTGTTTTGCTTGGATTCTTGTCTCGGTGGATGGGATTAAAAAAAGTCATTTTAAATTGTGTTTCGCTACCAAGCCATCCAGGTTGTAAAAAATCAAAAATTGACCATAAATCTCCCACATGATTTTCTACGGGGGTTCCCGTAAGGGCTATCCGATAAGAGCTTTGTAGTTTTTTTATGGCTTGTGTTTGTTTTGCCTGAGGATTCTTTATATTCTGTGCTTCATCCAATATGACTGCATTCCAATTGGTTTTAGTTAGAAAAGAAGTATCTCGTAATGCAAGACTGTAACTGGTTAAAACAATATCGTGTTTCCGAATTTCCTGTGCAAAGTCACTGCTTTTTAATCGATCAGAACCATGGTGAATAAATAGTGAAAGCGAAGGAATAAACCTTTCAGCTTCCTCTTTCCAATTGCTGAGAACAGAAGTGGGACAGATAACTAGAGATGGCGTGAGAGAAGGAGATTCTTCTTTTTCTTTTTGTAACAATGTTAGGATTTGTAAGGTTTTTCCCAATCCCATATCATCTGCAAGGATTGGATTGAACGATACCTTTTTCATATTCCACAGCCATACAACTCCCTTTTTTTGGTAATGCCGTAAAACATTGTCTACGCATTCTGGAAATACGAAATCATCCAAAGATACCCTTCCTGCAAGAATAGATTCAAACTGTGAAAACTGATCGCTAAAATCAAGGGAAACCAGGATGTATGAATGATTTCCTGCAAAGCTTTCGTAAAGAAGAGATTGCAAAGAAGGTTTCTTTTTATGGGTGTGCATAAGCGCGTCCACAGATTCAAGAAAGGCACGGTGATACAACTTCCATTTTCCATTTTTCCTAAAGAGAGGAATTTTGGCATCTATAAGTCGATCCCATTCTTCTTGCGAGAGAGAATCATCGCCAACAGAGATTTTCCAGTCAAAATTGACAAGATTTTGGATGGAAAAAAAGGAGCTAGCGTTTGAAAAAGAATGGATGCGAGCAGTTAACTGGATGGAAGGATTGTCTGTTACATCTACTGCGAAAGGAAATTCAAATTGAATCCAGTGGTAGCTGTTTCCCATTTCTGCCCATTCCCATAAGTTGTACATCTCTCGTATAGTACAATTCCACGTGAAGGGTTTGGCAGGACTTAAAGAAAGAACTTCATGGGGAACATAGCGATCAACACAACCCAGTAAGAAATAGAAATCAGTGAGAAATTCAGTAGTGGAAAGGTTATAGATATGTGCTACATCGTCGGGATTCTGGAAAACAAAGGAAATGGGAATGCAAGACTTTGGTTGCAAAAGGGATTGAATGGTACACTCAACGTGCCATTTTTCGGGATGGTTTTTACCCGGTTCATGAATTCGGATGAAAATGCGAAATGGCAGACCTTTTTGCAGATGAAAGTGGTTTTGCCAACTCTGCAATTGTTCTGTGAAAAAAGGCATTGTATCTTTCGGAGCATCGATGGACGGTTGAACACTTTGAAGAGACTCAAACCATTTTTCTCCTGCGATCGAATCATATGCTTGTGGAGTTTTGTCATTCACTATATGTGGGATTTGGGGAAGAATTTCTTTCTGAGAACGTATCCAGCTGTTGGTGATAGATTGAAGAGCAGCTTGTAATGCACCAAATGACGACTGGCTTTGTATGTCATGTAATGAAGCTCCAATGCACCAGGTTGAATCAGGCATATCCTGCACAAAGGATTCAAGGAGAGGAAAATCTTTTTGTGTGTACATAAGCTTCCAATTGGATTGGATGTCATCGGAAGACTGCACAATAGTTGGGTAGAATGCATTATGAGATATGGTTTTGAGCACCCATAGATACATGTTTGCCCAAAATTGAAGGTCACCACCAGCTTGAATTTCTTCTCCTAAATTACTAGACACAGCCACTTGGCGAAACAATTCCTGATATTCATCAAAATGGAATGCATAGCAGCTGATAGGATAGTCTTGAAATGAATCGAGGGGAACCTCTTCTTGAAAGGAAAAGGAGTATATTGGTTGACCTTCTTGATTACATGGAAACAGACCTACCATGGAGCAAAGCTGGTTTTGGTGAATGGGTTTGCCGAGAATTCCTTCAAGCCAGAGAAGCAAATCTTCATCGTTGAAAAATGAGGAGTGCTGAGGAGTTATTTCTTCAGCCCACCCATAAAAATGATCTTTAAACCAACTTACATGCAACACAATCATGTATGCATTATACCTTTCTTCTTGTAAAAACACAGAAAGGTTTGATTCATTCTGCGAGAGAAACATAGCTAAATGTGTCAAAAAATAACTCGGTCATGTATAATCAAATTGGAGCTTAAAGAGCAATATTTTCTTTTTAGACAAGGAGCTTGGTGATATGAAAAAAGATCTACTTATTGAATATTACAAAAAACGCCAATTCGATATTGAGAAAACAAATCAAGCAATTGCAGAAGTGGAGAAACTAGAAACATATTTGCATTCGTTAGGCTCTACACTTGAAACAGCAACTCCAGCGGTTATTCAGAAGTATGTCTCGCTGCTAATAAAGAATCAACTGAACCACCCAGAAACGTTATTAGCACTTGCGCGGTATTTTTTGATCACAGACAGAAAAGAAATATATATTTACTTCACATCTATATTTGGTGGGTGTGGTGTAATCGAAAGCATCCGAACCAGACTTGAAGTGGAACATGGAAAAACAGTAGCAGATGAGATATTCCAAGAAGTTGAAATCCCTCCCTTGGGAACTCCTTTGTCGGAAATGCCGTGTTTTACAAACCAGTTCATGAAAACACTAGAAGAAAAGCTACCAATTAGAGCTTGTCAAAAATCATTGGCAGGGAATAATCACGAAATCTCCAAGGAAGGATTTTTGAGCGAAAAGGAATATTACGAAAAAGCACCTTCTCTTGATGCCTATCTTTTGGATAGACATCGCCGCATGGTTGCCGTATTGCAAGAACATTGTGATGAAAACAAAGTGTGGTTTGAACAGATTATAACGCAAGATGTTGTAAATTTTGTAGAAACGAACCCAGAAATGCTTTCTGCAGTTCGACAGGGAGATAATTTATACATCACAAAAATTCCCTATGATACCGTTCATTTGCTGAAAACAAATGATGAGAATCAGAAGAAATACTTTTTATGCCACTGCCCGTTTGTCAGAGAATCTTTGTTAACAAATAGAGTGCATATTAGTCCTAATTGGTGCTATTGTAGTGGGGGATTTGCGAAAGTTATGTTTGAAGTATTATTTGATACTGAACTAGATATTGAAGTTTTGGAAACTCCTTTAAAAGGAGATAGTAGATGCCGATTCAGAATTCCTATTCCACATACCGTAAAGATCTAAGAGTGAGTGCTGGTTTTTCTGTGTTTCTTTGATGAATTGTTAGAAAGGATAGGTCAATGAAAAAAAGTGCCATTGGTTTTCTAGTTTTTATGTTTTGCTTCCAAATTACATTACATTCTTATGCTCAACCTGTAGGCATAACCAATGATGGTTCCCATGAAAAACAAGGAACCGAAAGGATGGAACTTCATTTTCCTGAAGAATTATGGAATGAAGTGAAAGAAAAAGTTTCATTTGAATCAAAATCTTTGGGATATACATCTGATGAAATGGCTCATTTTGAGAATTCTAAATATATACTTCCAAAAATAAAGGGTTTGTTTAGAAATGTAGACGCTATTCCGGAATATACAGGAGCAAGAGCTACAACATTTAACAAATATGCTGAAAGAGGATTCATTTTAACTGCTTATGGATATATTGATCTTGGGTGGGGTGCAGGGCATCACTTTGTTGTTCCAGAAGATGAACAGAATTGGGGATTTGATTGGATTCCAAATGGTTCTACGCCTTTGGATGTTATAGAAATACTCTTGCAAAAAGGCAAATCACTTCCCAGTATGACTACTTATGATAAAAACCTTTTTCTGCTTCTTCCCAGAGAAGTACAGAATTATATTGCAAAAGTATTGGCAGTTTCATATGAAACGAATACTTATCTCTCGTGGGCATTTGATAAAGACTTTCTTACAGCTCTACAGGATAAAGCTGATAAAGGTGCAGTTCTTATGTCAACTCTCTATTCTATTGCTTCTGCACCTTGGAATACCTATCCAGTAGACCCATCTTCATTTCAGCTGATTGATTCTGTCGATATGGCCTATCTATCTACTGCAAATTCTCTGTACTTTCGTTTTGTTGATGCTGCTAATAAAGAGCTTCAACTATGGTTGGAATCAGAAGATGCTAAAAATCTTTCTTGGCTGCATTCGTTACAGTTTGCTACGCCTATGGGCTACGTTTTGATTAGTGGAACCGGTGATGATCTTGTTACCGATTCATGCTCTTTCGTCTTTGAATTGGGTGGCAATGATACTTATACGCAAGTTGGATCAAACAGAAGTCCTGCTAGCTGCGGTTTTTGTGCAGATCTTTCTGGAAATGACCTGTATGGAACGGAAGATGTTTCATGCGCTTTTGGGTATGGATTATTTGGAATTGGCTCTCTTTTTGATTTTGATGGAGATGACACCTACAAAGGTTTTGAGTCTTGCTTTGGTAGTGCCTTGTATGGAACAGGTTTTTTGCTTGATTTCAACGGATCTGATTCCTACTCTTGTGAAGGAATCTGGAATCAAGGTTCCGCAATGGTAGGCGTTGGTGTTTTATCAGATTTACACGGCGATGATACATATTATGCAGGGAATCAATCTCAGGCATTTGCTGGAACCCTGGGATTTGGATCTTTAGTAGATCACTCTGGCAATGATTCATACAAAGCATCAGATTCAGAAGAGTACTATTCAAGCGCTTTCCAGGACACTATTTCATTTTGTCAAGGTACTGCATTTGGTCGAAGAGCAGATTATGGTGATGGTCATAATATGGGAGGAGGAATCGCTTTACTTGTTGAAGGAGAAGGGGATGATACGTATTATGGAAATGTATATTCTCAGGGTGCAGGTTATTGGTGGGCTTTAGGAGCGCTAGAGGACTTGGGGGTAATGATATATACCGCTGCACATGGTATTCTCTTTGATCAGCTCCCCATTTTGCAATTGGCAGTTGTGTAGACAATTCTGGCAATGATGCCTACAATATTGGAAACGACTCTGTAAAGTGTCAATTTCAAGGTTGTGCAAGGGATGGGTCTATCGGGATTTTTATTGACGGAAATGGAGATGATCAATACCTTTTTGCCAATCGATGTGCTGGAGCAGGTGATTTAAACAGTATCGCAGTATTCTGGGATCGATATGGAAATGATCACTATGCTACTAAGCTTGATGGTCCCTACTCCAACGATCCACCTTGCGGTTCTTCCGCAGTGTACGAGAAATTTTATAGTTTTCGAGATCGAATGAAAACAGTTGGGATTTTCCTTGACACAGAGGGAGTGGATGAATATGCTGTGGATACTTCCGTTAAGGGAACCACTCCTCTGTTAGCCAAGGATAACCATGAATGGTATCACAACCAAGGTCCCATTTTTTGGGGGTATGGTTTAGATTTAGATTGGTTTTTAGTGCCTTCTACTCCTACAACGGTTTTACAGGAATGACAATATCAACGTCCATCTTACCATCAGGACTGTCTTTTGGGCTTCCGTAATATTGTTCGTAACAGGGTTTGTCATCGGGGGCATATCCACTGAGGGAAGCCACTGACCGCACATCCAATCCCATGCTTCTTGATACCCGGTACTGCCTAAACGAAACCGAGAAAATGCGTATATGCCAGCAGGTATGGTCATTTTGCCAATTTCTCCATCGACTTGAGTATCGGATGGAACCGTGATACAAACGCTGATACGAAGCTTGCTTTCTTCTGTTATTTCGGGATTATCATGGTACACAATAATAAACTCCGTTTCAGGAAAGCGAAGTAGATTTCTTGGTCCTGCCCAAGAACATAGCTGATTGGAAAGAGATTCAAATAAATCCGGGTTGTCCTTGTAAGGGCCGATATAACGCACATAAGCAACTGTCTTTTCGGGACATTCTTTTACTACTACATCATGATCTTTCATGTCTATACTCCTTTGAGATTGAATGGTTGTAGCACACATTCTATTGCTGTGATGTGCATTTCCATTCTTGCTATGTACTTGATCGAAATTGCGATGTAGTGTTTCACAATTGCTTTTTTTCAATTGGTCTTCTTTCCACTGCGAGGGTGAAACACCGAAGACATCGGAAAAACTACGTGTAAAACCAGAAGGTGTAGAAAAGCCTGAAAGGAAGGCAATTTCTGTAATTGATAGATTTGCTTGACCCAGCAGCAGGGTACAGGCTTTTTCTAATCGCAATCGACGAATGTATTGATAGAGGGTTTCACCGATGAAAACATAGAACAATCTGTGAAAATGATATTTTGAAAAGGATGCAACTTGTGCCAATTGATCGAGGGTAATATCTTCTTCTAAATGTTGATCAATATAGTCTAAAACCAGGTTAATACGATGCACATATTCTTTTCTTGATGCTTCTGATAACTTTTTCATAATCACCTTATCTTATTATGTAAAATGGTTTTTTCTATACAGCTCCCACTTGCGAACCCATTGTAGATGACGATTAAAATAATCGCTGTGAAACCAGTGATTTCCTTGTAGCGGTAGTTTGTACAAAGGTATAGTACCGTTTAACTCAAAGTGATGAAGAGCAATGCAATCTAACAGTATCTTTTCGTCCGAGATGTTCAAATTCAGAATTTTGGTATACCCTTTCGCAAATTGATCAAAATATACCATAGTGCGTTTCATATCACACAAGGACACATCATTAAAACTTGTTGCATCTGATATCGTGGATGCATCCATTACTGGGTAAGAGATTGAAGACACATCAAAATCCAGAAAGTAGATTTCATTTTTCGATGTTTTGATTAAATTTCCTGTATGCAAATCTCCATGAGTGAATCCCTGGAAACTGGAAGAAACTCGATCCCATAGAATAGAACCAATTTCATGAAATTCTTGATAATAGTTTTCGGGGCAATGATTGTTACGTAAATTCTGAAGGAATTGTCCTACAAAATGAGCCTTTCCCAAAGCTCGAAGTGAATGGGGATAGGATTTCATTTTTTGATGCATCAAAGCAGTCAACTTGCCAATGGTTTCTAGATCTTTTTCTTTTGTTGGATTTTCACCCTGCACATACTCTGAAAGAATACCAATGCGTTCACCTTCAGGCATAGTTATCGAACAATACGGAAGTCCTTCCAGAGTGTTTCGAATGGTAGGAACAGGAAAGCCGTTTGTATCTAAAAACCCATTCACCATAGAAGCTTGTATGGCTATTTGTTCATCAAAGCATCGATATAACTTAAAAATGTATTGCTTCTGTAAGGTAGAAACGCGATATACTGAACCAATCATATCCCTGAATAGAGATATAGTGGAAACCTTTATCTCGTAGCATTGTTCTATAAATTCTTTAATACCATCTAAAGATGGAATGGAATGGTATATCTTCATGATCCTATCATACCATGAAACTTTAAATGGAACGATAAATGACACCTTAAAAGGTCTTACTTTGTCTATTTTTTCAGAAACCCAATGACTAGTTGCAAGAATTGGGTGGGTTCTTGAAACATGAATCCATGACCTGTGCCTTCAATAAGTTCGATATCAGACTTAGGTAGCTTTTCTTTCAAGTAAAGGGAGTTTGCTGGTGGAACCAATACATCTTCTTTGCCAGCAACCAGGAGTGTATGATGGGAGAGTAAAGAAAGTCGTTTTTCTAGACCTTTCCATTCTCCAATAGCCATAGACTGTTTGCCGATATTTTCAGGAAGAATTGTCCCCATGGGTCGATAGAATATTTCTTGTATCCTTTTCCCGTTATTTTCAATCCATTTTTCAGGAAATAGAAGCCCTATCCATCTTGCTCCCTGTTCTTCGGGAGTACCCGAAGTATCTTCTAGCTTTGCTAGAACATCTGAAGAGGGAGGAAACATGGTTGGATTAGGTGCAGAGGCATAGAGGATAAGCTTGTTAACACGATCAGGATTTCTGGATGCCAGCTCTTGGGCAATATAAGAGCCCATTGACCAACCAAGAACATGAGCTTTCTTAATGCCAAGAGCATCTAAAAGCCCCAATGTATCCTTGGAAAATTGTTCAATACTGAATTTCTTTTCTCCTGTACTGGTCTCTCCCATTCCGCGATTATCAAAAATGATTACTTTAAAATGTTCAGAGAGTGATTCCAGAAAATTATCTTCCCATAGATTCATTGTAGAACCGTATCCCATAATCAATACCAAAGGTTGCCCTTTGCCGTATATCCGATATCCTACTTCAATATCCTCCACTGTAACCATTTCATTCATCCCACCAGACACATTGACAGCATTTTGATGTTTTGTTTCTTTTAGGGAAAACAATGTGAAAACTATTACCAGCACAATAACAAAAATGAATACAACGAAAATCCATTTTACTACTGAAGTTATCATTGTTCTTACGCTTCATTCCTCCAATTGAATCTACTCCTGAATCGTAGATCAGTTGGGACATTGACATATGAATACAGCATATCTTTCTTCTGAAAAAAGGCAAACAGGCAAGATCAATAAATTATTTACTAGTTGCTTCCATATCTAGATGTAATGCACTTTTTGTGATATCCTACTTTTATACCATTTATTCCTGTTTTTTTGGAGGTAGTGATGAACATTTATGATTTTACTGTAAAAGATCGTGCTGGAAATGATGTATCATTAAAGGAATATCAAGGAAAAGTTTTATTGATTGTAAATACCGCCACAAAGTGTGGTTTTACACACTCAGTACGAAGGACTAGAAAAGTTGTACAAGAAGTATAAAGATCGTGGTTTTGAAATTTGCAGATTTTCCTTGCAATCAATTTTTAGCACAAGCACCCGGAACTAACGAAGAAATTGCAGAGTTTTGCAAGCTGAACTATGGTGTCACCTTCACGATATTTGGAAAGATTGATGTAAACGGAGAAACAGCCCATCCGCTCTACAAATACTTAAAAAGGAAAAACCTCAGGACGTAGAGAATGAGCAAACCGGAAAATTCAAAAAGATTTTGCATGATCTACAGCAAGTTGTTCAGGGAGAAAGCATTAAGTGGAATTTTACTAAATTTCTTGTAGATCGCCACGGGAATGTAATTCAGCGATTCTCCCCAACGGTTGCACCCGAAGAACTTGAAAAGGAAATTGAAGCTCTGTTGTGATTGATTTATCTTGAGATAAAGAACTCAAGAATTTTCATATATTGAGGTGGTAATGGCTATTGCAAATAGCAAAGTAACCAACAAGAACCAGAACAGAAGAACGAAATTTGGTACATTTGGCGGAGTTTTTACGCCTAGCGTCCTTACAATTCTGGGTGTTATTATGTTTTTACGTTTTCCCATGGTAGCAGGCTATGCTGGCCTGTGGGGTGTTCTTTTAATCTTGTTTTTAGCAAAAAGCATTACATTTGCTACTGCTCTCTCTGTTTCTTCCATTGCCACAAATATGCGAGTCAAAGGTGGCGGTGCTTACTATATGATTAGCCGCAGCCTTGGTGTTGAATTTGGAAGTGTCATTGCAGTTTTTTTCTACCTTGCTCAATCTGCTGCTGTTGCCCTTTATGTAATTGGATTTACGGAAGCAATCTTTTCTGCTTTTCCTAACTTACCACTTTCTTTTCTCGTGGTTGCTTCTATTGCCAACATTCTAGTTTTCATTTCTGTATATGTTGGTGCGGGATGGACAATTCGAGTGCAGTATGTCATACTGGCTGTTTTAATGATTTCAATTGTATCCTTTTTTGTTGGTGCTTGGAGTCAGTTTTCTATTCCAACACTTTTGTCCAATTTAACGTCCGAGTGGACTCCAAAATACACCTTTTTTACTACATTTGCATTGTTTTTTCCTGCTGTAACTGGGATTATGGCGGGTGTAAATATGTCGGGTGATTTACAGAATCCTAGTGGTTCCCTACCAAAGGGAACTATGTTAGCTATCGGTTTTACTGCCTTCATTTATTTGGGCATTGCTTTTTTCCTTGTGAGTACAAATAGCAGAAGCGTCCTTTTGGGAGAAAGCTTTGTAATGGGAGATACTGCTAGGTGGAGTGTTTTGATTTATGCAGGAGTATTCTGTGCTACTCTATCTTCCGCACTTTCGAGTATGATGGGTGCACCAAGAGTTTTACAGGCCTTTGCGAATGATAAGGTTTTCTCTTGGTTAAAACTCTTTGGCAAAGGTAGTGGCGTTAGTAATGAACCTAGATTTGCTATCATACTCACATTTTTCATTTCTCAAATTGCTATTCTGGCTGGAGATTTAAATACAATTGCTCCGATTATTACGATGTTTTTCTTAATCACGTATGGAGTTTTAAATTTGGCTTGTTTTTATGAGTCGATATCCAAAATTCCCAGTTTTCGACCTACTTTTCGTATGAATCACTGGTCAATTTCTTTGTTTGGAGCACTTGCATGTCTTGTGGTAATGTTCCTTATACATCCTTTATGGGCCCTTTTGGCGATTTTGCTTTCAGCAGGGATGTATGTTTTTGTAGAGCGATCAAAGATAATTGTGAATTGGGGAGACGTAAACAGCGGTTTGGCATTTCAATGGGCTAGAAAAGCATTGTTAAAACTTGAACAGAAGCGATATCATCCAAAAAACTGGCGTTTGTCCATTTTAACTTTGAGTGGAGGTCCGTATAATCGACTTCATCTGACTCAATATGCTTCTTTGTTAACAGGACAGCGTGGATTTGTATCGATTGCTCAAATAATAACAGGGAAAATCGAAGAGTTATACGAAGTACAAGCCAGTGCTGAAAAGCAGTTACGCAAGTTTATTCGAGAAGAGAATTTAATGGCCTTTCCTGCAGTTGTCCTTGATGAAGGATTTACATCTGGTTTGAAGGCGTTGATTCAATGTCACGGCATTGGAGGGATTAAGCCGAACACTGTTCTTTTAGGATGGAGCCATGATCCTGAAAAATCAAAGGCCTTCTTGGATATTATAAGCATTGTAAAAAGAATGAAGCGGAATCTGATTATTGTTCGATGCCAAAAAGAATCTCAAATGTGGGAATCTCCTAGTGGTGCTATTAATATCCTTTGGGAAGATACCTTAAATGGATCCATGATGCTTATGCTTGCCTATTTGCTGAAAGAAAATCGTCAGTGGAGGGACTGTTCTTTGCGAATTCTTCGACCTGTACCATGTAAGGTTGATATCGATAACATGCGACGGGTTATGGAAGAAATGCTAAAAAATTGGCGAATCAGTGCAGAGATATTCATTATTCCCTGTGAAAACCCTATGGAGGCCATTCGAGAAGAAATGGAACCTTCTGCAGTTCTTTTTGCGGGTTTTAAAATAGTTAAAGATGAAGCTTCAAATGTTGAAAGAGTTTCTTTCCAGCGCGATATTATGGATCTACCTGGGGATATCATTTTAGTCCGCAGTACAGATGATTTTTCGTTATCAGCCTGAGGGTTTTTTGATCCGTATTGCTTTACATTTGTTACAAATTGTGTACAGTCAAATTGATACCAGCACTTATTCATAGATTTCCCATTTCATGGGTTGGAGGGATTATGCAATATACTGTACCAAGAATTGGTGTAAGTCGATGTTTAACATTTGATGCATGCAGATATGACGGACAAATGATCCCTAGTGAGTTCATTGAAGAAATGAAACCCTTTTTCGATTTTGTGCCAGTTTGTCCAGAAGTATCGATTGGTTTGGGCGTCCCAAGAAAAGCTACTCGATTAGTACAAACCGATGATCATTACTATATGATGCAGCCAGCACTGAATAGAGATTGCACTCAAGAAATGAATTCTTTCATTACCTCCTGGCTTCTTGATCATCCTGATTTGGATGGATTCTTGTTGAAAAGTCGTTCTCCTTCTTGTGGAATAAAAGATGTACGCCTGTATCCCACAATGAACAGTCAATCAACGATTGGTAAGGGGATAGGGTATTTCCCTCAAAAAATTCAACACATTTATCCATTTCTTGTTGTCGAGGATGAGGGAAGAATGAATAACGCAAGGATTCGAGAACATTTTTTTACTCGAATTTATCTACAGAGTGCATTTCGGGAGTTGTCAGCAACGTATTCTATCTCTTCTCTAGTTCAATTTCATACCGTTCATAAATATCTTTTTATGGCATACCGCCCTTCTGTTCTGAAAAAAATGGGTCAATTGGTTGCGCAAGCAAAGAAAATGTCAAACGAGGAAGTTCTTTCTTCCTATCAAGGATACATTACAGAAGTTTTTTCTACATTACCACGTACACCTTCTATTGTGAATGCTTTGCAGCATTGCTTTGGGTATGTTTCAGATCAATTGAGTAGTCAGGAACGTTCGTATTTCCTGAAGCAAGTGCAACATTATCAAGAAAAACGTATCCCACTAAGTGCTTTATTGAGTTTAATGAAATCATGGATTATCCGATTTCAAGAACCATATCTTTTGGGACAAAGGTTGTTTGATCCCTATCCCGAGGAACTTATGGATGTACAAGATTCGGGCAAAGGCAACGAATAACATACTAGATTCGTCATACAAACAATCATGCTGGACAGAATTTTTTTTTGAGTAAAATATATCATGAGAAATTAACAGTATTCTCATGATATATTTTGTTTGAAGGTGTTTATGAACAGGTTACTAGAAATTGGATTAACCAGCGAAATGATGGAACAAGCAAATGAGTTTCCATCATTAACCATTGGAAGAGTGATTGCACAGTTTAGGTCGATATATCGCGTTTTCACCGAAAACGGTGAATGCAAGGCTGAAGTTGCAGGAAAATTTCATCATGATGCAGCCTATTCTTTTCAGTACC
Organism: Caldisericia bacterium; assembly: GCA_040767255.1. GTDB lineage: Bacteria > Caldisericota > Caldisericia > UBA6126 > UBA6126 > JAGLCW01. The sequence goes on along the minus strand of JAXGOZ010000001.1, from coordinate 223,400 downwards.
CAGTGATTGGAGATTTTGTGCTATTAGACCGAGATAATGATGAACATGGCAATGCTATCATTCAGCACTTGCTGGATCGTAAAAGTGCTTTTTCAAGAAAAACTGCTGGGATTAAGCAAGAAACACAAATGGTAGCCGCCAACATTGACATTGTCTTTGTGTGCATGGCATTAAACAGTGATTTTAATTTGCGTCGTTTGGAGCGATACATTGCTGCTACCTGGGATAGCGGGGCCATTCCAGTTGTAGTCCTAACAAAAGCAGATTTATGCGAGAACCTAGCCTCCATGATAAAGGAAGTAGAAACTGTAGCTGTTGGCATAGAGATCATCGTTACTTCCAGTTTTCAAAAAGATGGTCTTAAGCCAATTCAGAAGTACTTAAAAAAGGGAGTTACTATCGCTTTTGTTGGATCTTCTGGTGTGGGGAAATCCACCATGATCAATCTTTTACTTGGTCAAGAGATCATGGCTACCCAATCGATCCGGAATGACGATAGGGGAAAGCATACGACTACACACCGAGAACTGTTTCTTTTGCCTTCGGGTGGAGCTGTGATTGATACTCCAGGTATGCGAGAATTGGGTTTGGATTCTGCAGATGTATCCAAAACTTTTACAGATATTGAGGATTTGGCTTTGCAATGTAAATTTAAAGATTGTACCCATCAGCATGAACCTCAGTGTGCGGTACGCAAAGCAATTGAAGAGGGGACTTTATCCGAAGAACGATTAGAGAGCTATCAAAAGTTAAAAAAGGAAGCTGAATACAAGGGAATGAATTCCAGACAGATTGACAAGCGAAAAGTTGACGATATGTTTTCTGGATTTAATGGAATTAAGAATGCCAAAAAGTATATTCGATCTAAAAAAGAATGGTGATATCTGATTCGATTATTTGAACCGTTTTACATCCCTTTTGTATTGTCTATGTATTGACATAGATGAAACTTGAGAGGATGGCTCATGAAACGTAGAGTTATTTCTTGTTTGATTGCCCTAAGTCTTTTATTTATATTGACAACTCCATCATTAGCAATTGCATCAAATAGTTCACTAGAGTATACCAATTGGCCACTATTACGCGTGGATACACGAAATACTGGCTTTACTACAGCTTCCTTTCCCACTACAATGGAGTTTGATGAGTTTCTCCCGATACAGAGTCAACGTCCTCCCATCATAGCAAATAATCACTACTATTTGGTGGAATTTGAGACTGGAACAGTCCACTGCTACGATGTTTCTACGCAGAACTTGATTTGGAAGAAAAAATACTCCACTGTGACAAACGTAAATGTTTTAATGGGAAATGGATGTATATTTTCTGAAGCAACTAACCAGCTGCTTCTTTTAGAGACAATTGAAGGGAATTGGGATCGAAAAACTGGCTTTGTTTCATGTGTTTATGCACTGAATCCGAATACTGGTAGTATTCAGTGGAAGAAAGAAATCAAAGGATACTACGCCAATAGTATGACTGCAAGTGATAACGAAGTGTTTGTGAAAGTGATTGAAATACGAAGCTCTTCACAAAGTAACTACTTAAGTATACAACACAGAGTGTATTCTTTTAATCTTGTGTCAGGTCATATGAACTGGTCCTCTGAATTGTTAAAAGGTGGAGAGGGATATTGGAGTTTTAATGCTCCCGCATTTGATGATCGATATATCGCTATTCCTTCTACCAATTGTGTTAATCAAAATCCAGATGGTACTATAACAGCTGTGCAACCATGTTATATGACTCTTCTAGATCGTCATACTGGACGACTTCTCGATACTATGGTCATGGATGATTTTGTTGGCACTAGTATGCCTCTTTTTGTTGACGACAAAATCTACGTTATTTCAACTTTATCAGGAACGGGAGAACTACCAAATTACTTGTTTTGTCTATCCACTTCAGGCAATCGATTACGTCAATCGTACCGTTTGTTACTTTCTGACGAAAGACACGACTATATTTATAATGTCAATTTAGCCAAGTACCACGACTATATCTACTTTTTAGATTATAGTGGATCTTTGCTATGTCTATCCACAAATACCGGTAGGATTGAATGGCGGCAAAAAGTTGGTGAACGAAGTTGGGTGGGTCCATATTTTTGTAACGAAGACTATATCATCATTTGTACTGTTCATCGCGTTAGATCAGAACACTCTAGATACAATTATGACAATCATATTAAAGTCCAATATATTGATCCGGAAAATGGCAAAGAGTTATTTTCTAATTCTGTTTTGTTTGATGGATATCCTCCTCATCACTTAAGCGGAACAGAGGATCATATATGGGCCATTTGCGGTCGGAGTATTGCACATTTTACTCCCAAAGAGGTCCTTACTATGGAAATTACTCCTTTGGAAATTCGTGAGACTGCCTGGGAAGGAGATACAGATCGCTTTGTTAACCTTGTACAAGTTCAGTTGGAAGGCAATGTTACCGGTTCCATCTTTTCAACAGAGTCTTGGATCCAATGTGATTCTACAGAGATTTATCCAGAACTCTCCACCGTCAAGGTGTATATAGATCCTTCTGATAAAAAAGCAGGTCATTATTCTGGTGCAATCCATTTCCATTCTAATGCGGGAGATGCTACTGTATCGGTTCGTCTTGATGTATTCGCACATCCGCAATTGGAAATTGTTCCTGGTTCTGTTGAACTCACTGTCTACGAGGGTACGAGGCCGGATGCTACAACCTTCTATGTTCACAACAAAGGAGGTTCTGGATTGGATGGAGCTATTCATGGTTCTGAAGATTGGCTCCAGATTTCACACAATACCATCGATGATCGCTTGACAAAGTTTACTGTTCAGTATGAAACGGAGAATAAACCATCAGGTGATTATAAGGCGAGTATTTTAGTAATCAGCAACGGAGGTAACCAGACCATTCCAATAGTTGTTCATATTCTTGCTACTCCTTTTCTGGAAGTTACCCCTAAAGAAATTGTTCATGAAGTAGCTATTGGATCAAGCTCTTTATTGGATATCTTTTTGCGTAATACTGGCGGAAAAGGCTTGAAAGGATCAATATCTTCAAACCAAGAATGGCTTTTGCTTGGAACCAGTCACTATGACGACGATACCGAAAAAATTGTGTGCACATTGGATGCTAGATCTTTGAAAGCTGGCACTTACGAGGGAGCAATAACATTTGCAGGGAATGATCAACAAATCATTGTACCCGTAACTCTTCATTGCATAGTGTGGATCACCTTACAAATTGGATCTAAAACAATTGAAGTGAATAAGGTGGATGAAACTATTGCAGCTGCTCCATATTTGTTTGAAAAAAGAACATATGTTCCTGTACGCAAGCTCGTAGAGTCCCTACCTATTCTTCACTATTTAAAAAATACAGAATTGAAATGGGATGATCAAGAGAGAAAAGTGACGATTGTTGTGGGAGAAAAAACAATAGAGCTCTGGGTAGACAATCCTGTCGCGAAAATCAATGGGGAGTCGGTTCAAATCGATCCAGACAATATTCGTATAGCTCCCCAAATTCAAGAAGGAAGAACATTCTTACCTCTTCGTTTTGTTGCAGAGAATTTGGGGTACAAAGTGGAATGGATAGCACCAACCCAGACCATCCATCTCAAATACCATGTTTCGAATGAACTCTCTGCTTCGCAGGTTGTATATCGCTAAATACTGACACATTTCTTTTGTGATTACTATCCTTTTTGTGTACTATATAAATACCTTTGCAGATTTTAAGTACGGAAAGGATATGACCTTGGAAAACAAATGGTTTGCAGTGTTTTGTATGTACACGCCATGGGGTGATCTCTTATGATGACTGCATTTTTATTACAGCTTGGATTGATTTTAACCAATGCAATATTTGCTTGTGCGGAAATTGCAGTCATTACAATGAATGATAATAAACTTTCCAGGCTTGCATCTGCAGGAGATAAAAGGGCTATGCGTTTAAAAAAACTAACCAGTGAACCTTCTCATTTTTTGGCAACAATCCAAGTTGGTATTACCTTGGCAGGTTTCTTGGGGAGTGCTTTTGCAGCCAGTAATTTCTCGATGCCTTTCACAAACTGGCTTCTTCGACTCGGAGTCCCCATTCAGCAGGCTACATTGAACATTATATCGGTTGTGGTGATAACCATAATCCTCTCTTTTCTCACTCTGGTCTTTGGAGAATTGGTCCCAAAAAGAATTGCAATGCAAAAGGCAGAACAAATTGCTTTGTTTTTTTCTGGTTTGATGTACGGCATTTCAAAAATTTTTGCACCAGTAGTATGGATATTGACTCTTACCACCAATGCTTCTTTGAAACTTATGGGATTTAATCCTCACCAGCACAAAAAAGTGATTACCGAAGAAGAGATTCGAATGATGATCGACACTGGAAGCGAAAAAGGAACCATTCAAAAAAATGAAAAAATGATGATTCAAAACATTTTTGAGTTTGACGATACACCCGTTTCTGAGATTATGACACACAGAACCAATGTTGTGATTCTTTGGGAAGATGACGATGATCCGACTTGGCAGCGTATTATTTGCGAAAGCGACCACACCATTTATCCAGTTTGCCAACAAACAGCAGATCACGTAGTGGGTGTTTTGTATACGAAAGACTATTTTCGTTTGCAGGACATTTCTCGTAAAAATGTTTTAAAATCAGCAGTACGACCTCCATACTACGTTCCAGAAAAAGCTCGCGCAAACATCGTTTTTCAGAATATGCAGTCTACTCGTATTCATTTTGCGGTTGTATTAGATGATTATGGTGGTATGAGTGGAATTGTTACAATGCACGATTTACTTGAACAGTTGGTTGGAGATTTAGAAGATGACACTCGTGCACCAAAAAATCCACCGCTTATTAAAAAAATTGACACTACAACATGGCAAATTGCAGGTTCAGCTCCACTAGATGAAGTTTCAGAAGCTATAGGGGTTCTATTGCCAGCAGACGAATACGAAAGTTTTGGAGGATTTGTTTTTGGCCTATTAGGCTCTATACCTGAAGATGGTAGTACACCAGAGTTGGAAGCATATGGAGTGAAAATCAAAGTAGTAAAGATACAAGACCATCGACTTGAAACCGCTTTTCTATATCGAGCCAAAAAGAACCCTGCAAACTAATCAAAGGCCTCAATGGATGACTTCATTAGAGTAGAAGAAAGATCCATACTACGAAAGCTTTTCTATAATGATGCACTAGGCTTTGTGAACTCTATTTCCACCGTCAGATTGATTATATTTGAATAAGGTGGATAACGCCCCTCACAGTTAAACCGACTAATTCGCGTGATTTCAAACTGAAATATGTGGGTACCTAATATTGACTGATAACCATCTTCTGAAAGAGCATTTGGCTCAAACAGTATCATGATCCCAGGTTCATTATGGTGGGAAGACTCTGGATCCGTTACGGTAAGTTGTTCTTTCAATTTGGTAGGAATGGTGACGTTGCGTACCCACCCCCAGCCATAATCTGGTGATTCCTTTATACATTCTACTGATTCTCCCATGTAATCAAAAAGAAGATCAAACCGAAAAGCTTTCATTTGGGCTAGCTTTACATTGTATTGATCTAGATTCTCATAAATATCAGTTTGAAGTTTAATATGAAAATCACCCTCGTTTAAAGGACCTGCAACAACATAATCTGGCAAACCATCTATTGAAGGGGTTAGTTTTACATCAGCATCATATCCCTCCCATTTTGTTTGTTTGCTTTTTATTGTGTCTGCTCTTTTGGTGCTGCAAGAATATCTCATCTGGTAGGATTCAGGACGAACACGAATTGGAATATGTGCTGTCTGGGTATAGTCTACACCCTCGGTTCGATATGTAACGATGATTGGGACTGAGATGAATTTGGGAAGATTGTTTTCTGTTTCCATATATCCGTTTTCGTCGACTGGTTGGGCATTAAGTCGATGATTTTGAAGGCAGATATGAAATGTGTGGGATTCATTGTAACGAAGTGGTATATAGAAAGCACTTTGCTCTCTGCAGGAATCATAAGGATTTTCACGAAAAATAAATGCTGGACTAGTACTAGCTTTTGAAAGCACAGACTCATCTGCTTCAATATTGACAATTTGAAATGAAATAATGCCTCGATTGATTACTTCCATTGTAGCTTTTGGGTACTCAAAATATTCATCTGCTAGACTACAATTGCAAACATCGAAGGAAGACTCCGATGTATCAATACCAATACGGCAGCGATTGAGTGCCATTTCTTCTTCGGGAGTAAGAGGTTCTTCAAAAGCAGGTCCACTTAGGTAAAGAGAACGATTATTTGAGAACCAAAACTGAGGATGAACAACGATCATTCTTGTTGTTCCGTCATCATACTCTCTTTCAACACCACGTACATATTTATCCATAAGTAGTGTATAATCGTAGGCTATCTTCCAGTCTACTTCCCGGTTTGGATTCTCTCTGGCTTGATAATCCAAACTAATGCGAAATGGTATACCAAATGTCCCACCTGCTGCTGCATAACTAGAGTCGTTGCGACCGGGGTACTGTCCATACGAATTTTCTGTAGCACTGCTGGAAGTGGCAATTTGGACATAATCAAACCCAGAGGTTTTCAATGCATCTTCTGCGGGGTGGACTATGGCTCCTGCTTTACAGGTATTGTTCAATATTCGAATTTTCGATCGGGAATGAAGCCGAATTGTTTCGCTTTTAGTCAATTTGTTCACTTCGTAAATAAGATTTAAATACGACAGTGTTCCTTCTGTGTGTGTACAAATTCCAACGCTATTACCATGAGTAGCGATATAAATATACACTTCAGGGATGACATCATCAGGTAGAGCTTTGATTCTTGCAGCAACCTCATCAAAACATGCAATCATATTGGTTCTGGTACCTTTTCGTATTCGCCATCCGTCGTCCATTCTCCACCAATTTTGTGCGTCCTGCTCCATTGCGTTTCTGTATTCCCGGTCCTCCCATTCAAAATCAAAAGGATTTCCGTCCCCATCATCAGCACATATTTCATCAATTTCTTCATCACCTCTACCAAAACACACGTAAATATTACGTTTTGGTATTCCCATTGAAAAACATGTTTTGTAAGTATTCAGGATATCTCCTGTAAAGTCTGCTCTAGCACGGTGGTAAACATGGCTGTTGCCCTCTTCATCTTCTATTTTGGCATCATCTATCAGTCCATTGAAAATGATTGAAAAACGGTGTGTTTGAAGACCTAATTGAGTAGGAGGAGCCATAACAATTTCAGAGGCTTCAAGTAGTTTTTTGATGAATGGGCTTTGAAAACAAAATTTTCTTGCTTTCAATCAAAGGTATGCCACTAGGAAGGGTTTTTTTCTTTCCTTTCATACATACGAAAGTACCATCATCTAATACCGTGTTTTTATCTAACTGAACCATAATACCTTTCAAAGGTTTTGTAGTTCTTAAACCGATATCCCAATAGTTAGCGACAAGCATCGGGTATGGTTCTGCTGTGAAATAACCTTCAAGTTGAAGGTTTTCTCCATCTCGGATATTTTCTAAAATGAGTTCCTTCAAAGGGATTGCATCTGGCAGTGATGCAAAAATGGGTCCCGCATAACTATTGGATGGGCAGTATTCTTTTTGGTTTGTCATAAAGCGGTACAAATGTAAAATCCCTGGAGTTATAGCCAATCGAAATGTATACTTCTGGGCTGCATAAAGATTTGTTGAGATTTTCATTACATCAGCAGATGGCGTAGGAAGATGGGTGAGTTCATTCTTATCTTTTATTTGTTTCTCATGACCAAATCGGAGCGTTTTGGTGTTATCACTTTTTCCTAGAATAAGTTTAACATCAGGTAGTGGTGTATCTTTTTGAGCATGATATTCTACAGAAAACTCATAGAATCCTCCTTTTTGCTCAACTGCCATAGGATAGCGAAATCCAATTTTCGAACATTCTGGATCTTCCACAAAAATCGTAACAGTTTGGTTTTCTGCGTCCCACAAAATATCTTCTGGTTTTGTAGCTCCAAGATTCTCGGTGACGAATCGAAGAGGGAGCAATGTTCTCCCATCTTGTATGAAGGGGACCACAAGTGGATCATTTGGATCAATGGGTGCAACTTTTCCATTCACTCTTGCGTTGGGTTTACCAATCCACAGTTCAATAATGTCATTTTGATGAGTATGTATAGTAACTTTTCTTTCTTGTTGATCCCATTGAATACTAACGCCAGGAATTGCATTGGTTACATACCGGATAACCAAGAACATGCGAGCTCGTACAACTACAGGTGGGGTGTCCATGGGACCTTGTGAGTTTTTGTTAATCCAATAGATAGTGTTACCTATTTGGTATTGGAGCATTAGCTTGCAAGGTGGTAGAGATTCTTCTTCACAATGAGGGGTTGCTGCCTTTTTCTCGGAATGGGCAAATTCCTGAAGGTTTTCTCCAACAGCGGTTACCACATACCAATATTCTTGATCATTTTGTACATTTGAATCAATGAAGGTATTTTCTTGGATAGGAAAATCTGTTAAGGGCATTTTCAAAATCTGATCTTTCGAAGTTCCTCGATAAATCCAATAGGATTTTGCCCCTTTAATTGAGTCCCATTTCAAGCTTATGTAATTGCATTGCCCCAATACTTTAAAATCAAAATCATACTCCTGAGCAATGCTTATTGGCGAAAAGGTAGAAAGCACAAAAAGAAATACAAGAATGGTGCATACGATGCGGTGAAAATTAATTTTCATTGGATTCTCCTTTGATTAATATGAGAGAAACACTACTCTTTTTATAGCAGATTCATCTAGGAAACCAAAGGAAAATCAGAGAATTCTAAAAAAACCAAACCGAGGATTGATCGTTATCTATTTTAAGAGAACAATAAGGATGGCAATTCCTACTCCTGCTAAAAAAGCCCACATAGAATGCTTGATTTCATAGGACTGTGAAGCCCTGGCTTCGGGTAACAAGTGGGAAGCAGATATGTAGATTAGGACACCAGAAACAAATCCAACAGCTAAGCCCAGGGTAGATTCTCCCAGTTTCTGTATAAATGGATAAGCAATAAAGGCCCCAATGGGCGTGGTAAGTGCAGATATGTATACCGCCAGCATAACTGCTTTTTTTGAGGGCATTTTAGCTTCTATCAATACTGAATATGCAATCACACCCTCTGCAAATTCATGAACTACCAAACCAATCCCTGATAGAATTCCGGTTAAAGCACTAGCGCTAAAAGTAATTGTGTAGATAAGCCCATCAATAAAAGAATGAATTCCTATACCTTCAATAGCAGTAATACCAAATGCTAATGAATGTTGTTTGGTAAGAGATTGAATTAAATAATTACTAAAATGCATGAAAAGGAATCCAATTAATGCTGCAATCCCGGCATTTGCGTTCATTGCAGTGGCTTTCGGTAATGTGTACATTAGTGGTACCGATATAAGAACCCCTGAGGCAAAACATATAAAAAAAGTTTTCGCTGATTCTGTCCATTTTTGCTTATTATGTACAGCCATAATACCTACTGCATTAATGACAGCAGAGCTAACCGCAAACAATGATATCCAAAGTAAGGGATTGTACTGATTCATTTTTTACTCCTTGCGGATTAGATCATATTTCTTTAACAATATAGCCCTTGGTTCAAATTGTCAAGATGGTTCGTGAGTTTAGTGTGATCTACGAAATTTCCTCTAAGTCAAAATCCTCGAAAATACATTTTGTAAATAGCAGGAACAAGATTACTGTTTTAACAAGATTCACTTTGCTATAATGGAAGTAATTCTTTGTGCGGTAGCGTTTGTTTTCTTATAAGTCGCTGATTGTATAGTGCTTCGTTTTGTTTATACAAGGAGGAATCATGAATATTCAACAGATTTCGAAAAGTGCACTACCCTCGTATATTCAGTTGTTGTCTCTAGCCTACAATATCCGTACTCGAGAAGATATAGATAAAGAACTCCAGCAATGGGCAAAATTTATGGATGCTGGAGTAGAGTTGTATGGAGCTTATCTTAAAGATGAGATGGTTGGATGCATGGCATTGTATCCTTTTGAAATGAACTTCATGGATCATTATCTTCCAGTCAGTGGAATCGGATCTGTTGCGGTTCATCCGGTATATAAAAAAGAAAAAGTCTGTTTGCGTATGATTCAATATGCCATTAAAGAAGCACAAGAAGAGGGATGTTTTTTTAGTGTTTTGTATCCTTTCCGCCCAGATTTTTACCGATCAATGGGGTATGGATTAGGTCCAATCACATACCAATACAGTTTTCGTTTAGATCAATTTCAAGATGTACTCTCGGATGTAGAAGATGGAGATGGCTTTATCCGACAATTTCAGGCAGAAGATTTTCCCAACATTCTAGAGTTTTATCGGAAAATCTATATCACCACCCATGGATATATCAAACGACCTTCATATAAACTTCTTTCTTTTCTAGAAAGACCAAATGTGAAAGTTTTTGCCTATATCGAGAACACCAATATTCAAGGATTGGTTGTATATGTTACCAAATCAACCCATCCAGAAAATTTTCTGGAAAATAAAATCCTCGTATATGAGTGGAATGCTTGCCATTTAAAAGCAAAAAAAGCACTGTTTCAATTTTTCTACAAGCAGCGTGACCAGTTTTCTCAGATTGAGTTTGTATCGCAAGATGCTTCTATACCATTTGTTCTGAAAGATCCCAGACATGTGTCTCATAATCTCCTTATTCCTACTATCCATCATCACGTTTCTAATGCAGGATATGGAATGATGTATCAAGCACTGCGTCTGGATGACTTATTTTCTCTTTTTCCCACTCACACAATACTGAAGCAATGGGAGGGGAAGACATTCTCCATTGTGACGCAAGATCCCTTCACCCTTGGTCATCAAACGTTTCCATTTGCAGTTCAATCGGATCAACTCCAGCCCATCGCTGATACTGCTACTACTGTCAGCTTGAAATGTTCTCTATCGACACTTTCTTCTCTTTGCATTGGTTCTTTATCCTTCTCTTTTGCATATCAAAATGGATTGGTCACTTTGTCTGATCTGAACTGGATTCCTTTTTTCACTACACTATTTAATGTACCAACGCCGCAGTATGACTCCCACTTTTAATTTCATTCCGTTATAATCATATGAAGTTAGATACGAGGTGATGAATATGCCAACTGAGCTGAATCATTTTATTGTCATGCTGTGGCCTGTTATAGTGATACAATTTCTTTTACAGGCATATTGTCTGGTAGATTTAATACGACGGTCATATGTCCGAACAAACAATAAACTATTGTGGGGAATTGTCATTGTACTGGGAGGTTTCCTTGGTTCCGTAGTCTATCTATTATTGCGAGGGCATGAAGAATAATGAATTCTTCCCCTTGTACTTCTTCCAGTTTTGCACTTGAAACCGACTCTCTAACAAAATCATTCCACGGAGTGATGGCTGTGAATAGTTTATCTTTACAAGTACCACACGGTTCGGTTTATGGTTTTTTAGGTCCCAATGGAGCTGGAAAAACCACCACGATTAAGATGTTAATGGGTCTTACAAAGCCAGACCAAGGATTGATTCGCATATGCGGAAAAGTGATGGTCTTTGGACATAGATTTCAGCGTCATCATGTAGGATATCTCCCCGATGTTCCCAATTTTTACGATTGGATGACAGCAAAAGAATTTTTGTTTCTATCTGCGCATTTGCTTTCAGTTCCTGATAAGGTTGTAAAAAAAAGAATTCCTGCACTACTCGCTTTAGTTGGATTGGATCAAGTCAAAAAAAGAATTGGGAGTTTTTCAAGAGGAATGAAACAACGATTGGGGATTGCTCAGGCCTTGGTGAATGACCCAAAGGTGATATTCTTGGATGAACCAAGTTCAGCATTAGATCCAATTGGGCGAAAAGAAATCATGAACATTATTTCTTCATTATCAGGAAAAACTACGGTTTTCTTTTCTACACATATATTGAGTGATATCGAGCGTGTGTGTGATCGAGTTGTGATTTTGCACCAAGGTCAAAAAATGTTGGAAGAATCCATCTTTGAACTAAAGGAAAAATTTCCCTCTTGGACAATACAACTTGAATTGACTCAAAAGGAATATATTTCTTCTTTTCTTTCTGATGCTGCTTCAATGGGCTGGATTGAAAAGGTAGAAGAAAAAGATGGACTTTTGTCTCTATTTGTGAATGATCCTGATTTTGCGCAACATGAAATTATATCTTATTTGTTTGGGAAAGGATGGGGACTACGAAAATGGTGGATCCAGGAACCAACACTGGAAGATATTTTTATACAGGTGGTGAAAGATTCATGAGATCCCTGTACTTTCTTCAGAAAGAATGGCAAGAGATCATTAAAACACCTAAATGGATAGTACTTACGACTGTTTTTTTATTGTTCGGGATCGCAAGCCCCATAGCAGCGAAGTACATGAATGAACTGGTGGCTGGTATAGGAGAGTTACAGATTCAACTCCCCGAACCCACTATTGTCGATTCGTATCTTCAGTTTTTCAAGAATATGTATGGGCTGTCTATTCTGGTTGTTATGATGACGTTTATGAGCACTGTTGTAGAGGAAAAAGTTCGTGGTTCTATTTTGCTTGTTCTTACAAAAGGTCTTTCTCGATCATCCTTCTTACTCCAAAAATTTCTAGCATCTGTTTTGTTTTTTACTCTTGTGTATGGGCTTTCCATTATGGCTCATTTGTACTACACTTCGCTTTTATTTCCGATGCAAACAATTCCACAAGGATTGATTCCGTTTTTATTATTTTGGATCTATGGCGTGGTGTTACTTTCGATTACTCTTTTGTGTTCTACTATTTCAAAAACCCATACTCTCGCTGCCGTTGTTAGTTTTATTTCTTTTATATTTATTTCTTTTTCCAATCAAATACCAAAAATCGGGAAATTTCTACCCGGTTCTCTTCAATCATTAAGCATAGAAATGATCTCGCAGAATTCTCTCCCTTCTACTCTTGGTATTACTGTGCTTTGTTCTGTTTTGCTTTTCATCCTAGTAGTGGTGTTAACCACTGTGTTGTTTCTCCGACAAGAGTTGTAACTTGAGAATTCGAATTGCTTTTATATGGAGAATACATTGACTACACCTACAAATGCTCAGTGTAAGTATATCCACTGGAATGGTATGACCAGTCCAAGACTGGCATTTCGCAAGCTTTGTATGAGAGATGCAGATACTATTTTCCACTATGCATCTGATCCAGAAGTGACTCGTTATGTTTTGTTTCCTACACACAAGTCTATGGATGATACCTTTGCTTTTATTCAAATTAACTTGGATAAGTATAAAGATGGTGAAACTGCTAGCTGGGGTGTAACACTTAAAGAAACTGGTGAACTCATTGGCACCGCTGATTTTGTGTGGTGGAATGTGTATCATAAAAAAGCAGAGGTAGGATACTGCCTTGCAAAAGAGCGCTGGAATCAAGGATTTGCAACAGAAGCCCTGATGTCTTTAGTTCACTTTGGGTTTACACATTTAAACCTTCACCGCATAGAAGCAAGGTGTTTTGAAGAAAACATTGCATCGGTGCGTGTGATCGAAAAAGCAGGAATGAACAAAGAAGGTATACTAAAAGAGGCTTTATGGGCAAAGGGTAAGTATCGCAATGTATGGCAATATGCTTTGCTTCAAAAAGAATATGAAATCTTACCAGATTTTAAAGACTACCCTCTTGTCGTGAACTGGCGATGAGTTCGTTTTCTATGCTTCATAGTAATCAATACAAAAAAAATGTTAAAAATCTTACTGACACATAAAATTGTACATGAAAAACTTGCAAATCTGATCAGGACAAAGTATAACAATAATATTGTAATCTTACATTAACTAAAGCACTTTCTGAGTGCGGATAGGGAGGCCATAAATGGCAGGAATTATTGAACGTTTTAAAGACATCATGCAGGCAAACATTCACGCATTGCTAGACAAAGCAGAAGATCCTGAGAAAATGATTGATCAGTATCTCCGAAACTTTGAAAGAGATTTAGGGACAGTAAAAGCAGAAACTGCAGCCGTAATTGCAGAAGAAAAAAGTGCACAAAGACGTCTTGCAGAATGTGAAGAAGAAATCAAAACCATGGATTCATATGCAAAAAAGGCACTGCTAGCTAATAACGAAGAAGATGCCAGAGCTTTTTTGAAGAAAAAAGACTATTTGAAAAACGAACTTACTGCTTATCAGCAAAGCTATCAAATTGCCAAAACCAATGCAGAAAAAATGCGACTTATGCATGACAAATTAAATGCAGAAATTGAAGACCTGAACGCACGCAGAGGCGAAATCAAAGCTAAGATGAAAGTTGCTAAAGCTAAACAACAAGTGAGTTCAATGGCCTCCAAAATTGGAGTTGGCAATAGTGCATCGATATTTGAAGCCATGAATGAAAAAGCACAGCGTCTTATTGATGAAGCTGATGCTATGGCAGAATTGAGTACTCCAAAAGAAGATACCATCGATGCATTAACATTGAAGTATTCTGAGTCCAACGAAACAAACCCTGTAGTCGAAGACGATTTGGAAAGACTGAAAAAAGAACTGGGATTGTAAGTACTGAAGATAAACAATCTGGAGAGGGGTTATTATGGCATGGTTTGGTCAGTTTGCAAATGTTGTTGAATGGGAAGAATATCGAGACGATGTTTTGTTCTGGAAGTGGACGAACCGCGAAATAAAAAAAGGTTCTCGGTTGGTTTTAAAACCAGGACAAGATGCTATTTTTCTCTACAATGGAAAAGTAGAAGGTATTTTTGCCGATGATGGTGAGTATGATATTGAATCTGATATTGTACCCTTTTTATCTACACTGAAAGGTTTTAAGTTTGGCTTCAATTCTGGAATGAGAGCTGAAGTTCTTTTCACAAATACAAAAGAGATCAATGTAAAATGGGGAACCAAAAATCCCATTAGTATCCCTGCTCCTGGTTTACCAGGTGGAATGCCAATCAAATCTTTTGGTACTTTTGATTGCAAAATAGATGATCATAATATTCTCATTGAAAAAATAGCGGGCATTAAACATCAATACCATGTTGATGATTTGAAAGACCGCGTTATTGCAATGCTGGATCAGTTATTAATGAAGTGGATTTCCCGCGAAGGCAAAGATATGTTCAATTTGCAAGCCAATTCGTTTGACATTGCCAAAGGAATTCGAGAAGACCTGGATATGGAAATGCGTAAAATTGGTATTGCCATTACCAATTTCAACATTTCTAGTTTTAGCTATCCTGAAGAGATTCAACGAATGCAACAAAAAGCTGCTGGTCAAAGCATGGTAGGCGATGTAGACCGATATACACAAATCTCCATGGCAGATTCTTTGGGAAAAGAGTCGAGTGCGAGTAGTGTTGCAGGAAGTGTTATTGGTATGCAAATGGGAATGGCGATGGGTCAAAAAATGGGAGAAAAAGCTCAACAGTCTTCATCAAACAAACAAGAAGAACCTTCTAACAATGATTCTAGTTCTGATACAACCGCTCCCAAATTTTGTCCCAATTGCGGAACGAAGAATGACGGATCCAAGTTTTGCCCAAATTGCGGCCATAAACTGAAATAGGAGAAGAAAGTGAATTCAAATCAATACACCTGCAAGAATTGTGGCGGTAAGGTTGTGTTTGATGTTCAAACACAAAACTTACGTTGCCCAAATTGTGAAACGGAATATCCTATTGCCAAAGAAGAAGCAAATACCAAACACTTGATCAGCGATTACGAGACAGTAGAAAAACCAACGGAACACACAGCTACTGTTATTGTATGTTCTTCTTGTGGAGCAACGATTGAATTTGATACGCACGTTACCTCCGGTAAATGCCCTTATTGTGCATCACCAGTCGTGTTATCGGAGAAAGCAGTTACATCTCTTCCTCCCGATGGGATCTGCCCATTTAAGATTGATCAACATGAAGCAGAAAGTCGATTTCGCAAATGGATCAAGGGAAAATGGTTCGCTCCCAATGCACTCAAGAATCTATATCAATCTGGAAAAATGATGGGAGTGTATGTACCCTATTGGATTTTTGATGCTGACGCAGATTGTAAGTATCAAGCAGAAGGGGGCAAAGACCGCCGCGTTGAATACCAAGTTAATGGTGAAAAAAAGACCCGCATTGAAACAGATTGGTATCCTACTAGCGGTACTCTTACTCATCGTTTTAAGGACAAAATTATACGTGCTACAAAGAGCATAACCGATCATTTACTCCGGATTCTTGGGGGATTCAATCTGAAAAATGCCTTTTCCTTTCATGCAGATTTTTTTACAGGATTTTCTTCTGAAATATTCAATATTCCTATCCATGACGCTTATAAAGAAGCCCAGGAATATTTCAAAGGTGTATTGCATAGTATGGTCGAAAGTAAAGTTCGTCTAACATATGATCGGGTGAGAAATGTAAGGTTGTGGATACAATGGAGCAACGAGTATTACCGCTTTATGTTTCTCCCCGTCTATACCATGGCGTATTACTTCAAAGGAAAAACATACCAGGTTCTCATAAATGGGGATAGTGGGCATATCGTAGGCGATTATCCAAAATCCTTCTGGAAGATCTTCTTTGTTGTATTAGCCATCCTAATTGTTTTAGGGCTTCTATACTACTTCTTTGGGTAATAGTTCTAGTAGCTTATAGTAAGGTAAAACGATGATTTCTGTTTCTTCATACATCCGGTGCATTTCTTCACCAAGATGTATGACATATGCTTTTTTTGGATGATAGGTGGAGATAAAACTCAGCATTGATTTTCCTGGATTCACCCTTGTTAAAGTTTGGAATTTTACTTCTATAGGAATTAGGTCGATCGCGTTGTCCAGCACAAAATCAACTTCGGCTTTGTTTGTTGTACGCCAATAATGGATTTGAATGGAGGTTTGTTGAGTTAATTCTTTCAGCCTGTGATACACAAAGCATTGAAATAAGAAACCATCTTGCATCAACGGGATAGGATGTCCGAATAAGCCCATAGCAAAATTCCTCATACCCATGTCCGAATAATAATAGATTGGTGCTTTACAGATTTCTTTTCGTAAGTTGCGAAAAAATGGAGTGACTTTTTCAATTAGTTAACATGTTGCTCCAGGCATTTCATCAATGTGGTTTTTAGTATTTTAACCCAATAAAACGTACAGTCAATGATCCAAATTATTGGGTTAAACAGTGGTTATAACATTTAACAATACACTGCAATGGATAAAAACTTTTTTTTACATTGTAAGCTTTTAATCCTTGCATTTTTAGTTTTTTGTATATCATGAAGATAATTCGAATAAAAAAATTTGCATCGTATCACTTTAGAATACTCAAAGGTTAACCAGTTTTCACCCAAGGAGGTGAAAAATGAAAAAGAATTGGGGGATTCAACACAAGTGGATCTCAATTTCTTTGTGTAGTATTGTCATTCTAGCTTTTAACATAACTAGTATTTATTATGTATCAAATCATTTTCATCAACCTGTTCAAGCCAGCAGTGTGGTTTCGGTTCAACTCATGGATTTGCCTTCCAGTGCCAGAGCTTTACCCGGAGAAATTGTAACCAATGGTACATCCATCTTTTGGATTGATACCCGCAACGAACCTTCTAGAGAAGTTCGAGGATACAATATTTCGCAATCTCAAGAATTTGTCGTATCATCAACCGGTATACCATGTGCAAATCTTCGATGCAATAGCCAGTATGTTGTTTGGTCAGATCGGCAACAATCCAACCCTGGAATTTATGGGTTTAATTTAAGTTCACAGCAAGCCATTTATATCCGACAAGTATTTCCTTCAACCTTCATTACTGGACTGAATATCTCCGAGGACTATCTTTTTTGGGAAGAAGAGGCGAAAAATGGAATACAAGTTTACTAATTATTGCATCAATAGTCCTCTATCTTTTGATGGGGATGAGTTGTGGATTTATTATAATACATTGTACCGCTCTCTGATAATACTCCCCAAGGATATTCATATTAGTCTTATTAATCGGGAGTTCGATAGAATTGATCAACAAAATATTAAAAAGCTTATTGATGGGTTTTTTCTTATTCCTAAATTTGTTGATGAGAGAAAAAGTGCTATAGAGGTATTTGCAAGACAGGCCTACGATATGACAGTTATTGATATTTCTATATTAACTACCTATGACTGTAATTTTAACTGTTGGTATTGCAATCAAAAAGGTTTGAAAAATGAAATCTATAATTTATATCTGAGTACAGAAACATCTAAACGCATACTGCAATGGATTTTTAATCTAGATAAAAAGTATGTAGCAAAAGATATTGTAATTGGTTTTTTTGGTGGTGAACCAACTCTTAATTTTGACCAGATATTTTATTTAAGTGAACAATTAAAATCTAAACTTCATAATAAAGTGAAGTTCTGGATGACTACCAATGGATTTTTATTAGAGCCTGTTATTTCAAGGAAATTGTGTGATATTGGTATTAATTATTTTCAAATAACTATAGATGGTCCTCAACATATACATGATAGAAGAAGGGTTCAGAAAAATGGAGGACCAACTTTCAATAAGATTTTGAGTAATGTAGAATACTTGTGTAAGGAGTTAAATGCATCTGTTACTGTATCGGTTAATATTGATCAGGAAAATGCTGAACATTTAAGCGAGTTGTTGGAATTTTTGGAATCACATTCGTTAAAAGATTTAATTAAACTTAATATAGCGGGTATTATCCCAACTCGAAATGAAAAAACTCGGGAGAAGATTAAATCCGAGAAGCCTCTTTCGAACTGTGATCTTATTACCAAAGCCACTCTTAGAGGATTTCAATTGTTAGATGTGTTTGATGATGGTCTTTGTCCTTATCATTCAAAGCATACATTTGTTATTGATCCAACAGGTAATTTTTTTAAGTGTGTTGCATCCGTTGGTGATCCTAAATTTAAGTCGGGTAGTATTATGAATACACCTGCAGATAAATTCTTATACATGAACCATGCTGGCAATATACCTTGGCTTGATAATAGCATTACAAATTGTTCAGTGTGCTCTTATTTGCCGTTATGTTGGGGTGGATGCAGGAATCAGGCTAATCTTCAACAAGGTAGCGTTGATTCACTTTACTGCAAAAAAGACCTTTTTCTACAGAACACACCGGATTATTTAAGAAGTTTAGTCATTAGAAAGCGTTTTAATAATAAGACTGTATAAAATTTTACGAAAGGAGGCCTCTTATGCCTTTAGATGCAAATGACTGGTACGTTCTTAACGTGAAGTGGCCTAATGGTCAAGCTACAGAAGCTGAACTGGCCCAAGTTTTTGGTGTTGATGTTGCCAACATCACTTTTTTAGCACAACCCTATGAACCTCCAGGAGCTGGCACAGGGGATCAAACTTTTTTTGGTCCATGTAATCAGAGAACATCGCGTTGCTCGGATAATGAATTTGATTTCCCACCTATTCTTGATAAATGGTGATGGGTTATTTTTGTTGAGGAGGAGCTTTTGATGGAAAATTATAGGAATCCTGGTTATACAATTGTGAATACGAAAGGACTTCACTCGGCTGTGATTCAGGTTGGGTTTTTGGCAGGTTCTCTGCTTGATGAAAATATATGCGATATCACTCCTTACAGAACACCTTTTTGTGATTTCTTTGGAAAATGCTTCTCCTTTATCGGATCCTGCTTTTAAAGTTCTGAGTGAAATTGACGGGCAGACAAATCGGGAACTTCTTTATAGTTACATTAAAACAGCTCCTTCTCATATTTCTATACAGCAGATCGGATGATGCATTCCATTTATTGCAATTTTTGGATACTTTTGCTTTTGAAAACGAAAAAGAAACGATTTTGGGAGAAGCAAGAATGAACACAATCAAGATCCTTACGATTTGGTTTTTGCCAAAACGTTTGACCTGATTTTTTCTTCACACCCTATTGGTCATTCTTGAAGTGGGCACCCTGAGGCAGCTCAAACGATAACGGCAGAAGATTGTGTTCAACACTTTAGACCCGGTACCGGGAAGGAAGAAAATATTTTGTGATTGCTTGTGATTTCGATCAAGTCCATCTTTGATTCTATACTGAAGCCCTGGGAATCCATGCTTTCAATATTGATTCTTGCACATTCAGTTGGTTCCTCTCCTCTTTCCCATCTCCTAAGCTCTGTAGACACTTCCCCTTACGCAAAGAAGTGGGTACGGCTGAAATGACATTTTTCGGTTCCTATTCCAAAGAATTCCAAAAGTTCCTTTCTGGCTGATGAATTTTGTCAATTATGTGCTGGGAAAACCAATGAACTCCATTTTATTTTAAACTGATTCGAGAAAAATATGCTTATTTATGATACTCGTTCTCTTGTTTTCATTATACCGATGGCTCTTTGTTTGTAATTTGCGAGTCACAAACCCGAAAAATCAAACTCAGGCTACCGGAAAGAATCGAAGAATTGCTGACTCATTTTTCAACATATCTGACTGAAGGAACAACTTGCTTTATACAAACAAGCTATGTGAACAGTATTGGATGAACATGATCATTTGGTAAATTTGGTCGTTCTCTGATTACTACTGCTCTTATTCGCCTGATGCATCCGGACGACTTACTATCCTATATTCAGTCCATTACTTTACACGACAAGTAGAGAACTTTGTTTTACTTATTTGAATCCTTCTCACTTTGCCAGGTGGTTGTAGCAAGTTTTTTCTTCTTGCATTTGTTTATCTGCAGATTAAAATAAGAGTTTTACGCCATACCTAAAAACTGGAGACCTTTTGGTTAACTTCAACTTTTTTGGCACTAAAAAAGTAACTAAACCAATGCAGTTATTTCAACAATGAAATGTGAATCGTATATTAAAGAATTGAATGCATCTCTGGTTCAGTTACAGTTGTTTCATCCATGAATCTATGAATACCGATCATTTCAGTGTGTTATGAAATGAAAATATTTTAGTACTTCCAAAAAAATAAAATGGATTTTTTTACTA
The DNA here is from genome assembly GCA_040767255.1 of Caldisericia bacterium. GTDB lineage: Bacteria > Caldisericota > Caldisericia > UBA6126 > UBA6126 > JAGLCW01. The sequence continues at coordinate 202,460 of JAXGOZ010000001.1, read as the reverse complement.
TTTTGTTCTCTTTTTCTTCTTGATTTTTTTTTTTTGATTTCAATGACATAAATTTAGGTGTTAATGTTTTTTGCAAAATAAAAGTTGTTTGAAAATTCTTACCTTAGTTTCACCTAATATATAAAATGAAAAAAGAAAATGGTGGATTCAGCACAAGTGGATTCCAATTTCTTTGTGTAGTATTATTGTACTAGTATTTCTTATTACTAGTGTTTATCAGCTATCAGATCGTTTTCATTAAAGTAAAATTCCCCAAAAACTGGAGACTCATTTCTGCTAACTTTTAGAAATTGGCTATACTGCATATACAGCAGTTGCAAACAATGTATGAAAGTGAGTTGCATTATGGGTCTCAAGAATCATCGAAAAGTCTATGATGGAGCTTTGAAGCCAGAGTAGCACAGAAGCTCTCCAGGGTGAAAAAACATTAGCTGAAATTGCTTCTACCTGCTGAAATCTATCGGTACAAATTATTGTTGGAAAAAGAAAGCACTGGAATTGCTTCCTATCTTATTATACGAAAAGAATCAAAGACTTCGACAAAGAACAAGAAGAATTTGCAGAAGAACTTCGCCAAGCAACAAATTGGAGAGCTCAAAGTAGAGAACGAGTTTTTAAAAAAAAACTTGTCCAAGCTTCTCTATCGAAGAGAAGAAGAGCATGATTCAATCGAATTCTTCTCTGTCCATTCAAAAGCAATGTGAACTTCTTGATTTGTCTTGTTCTACCTATTACTACAAGCCTGTTCCAGAACAGTCAACCGATCAAGCTATCATGAATCTCATTGATGAAGAATATACCCGTCATTCGTTTGCTACGATGGATTACAAAATGGATATGTATCGTGCATCCAGAAGTGGGACCCGCGGAACTACAAAACGAATTGCTCGTTTGATGTGTATCATGGGATTGCGCGACCAACCAACGCGATCTACGAGTCATCCCAACAAAGAGAATACAACCTATCTCTATTTGCTACGGAAGGTTCCTTATTCTATATCCTAACCAGGTTTGGTCCTCGGACATTTGTTATATTCCCATGTACAGAGGCTTCTGTATTGCATGATCATTGATTGGTTTTCACAGTATTCTTTTCCTGGAAGCTCTCCATATCCTTGGAAATCGATTTCTGTATCGAAGCCCTTCAAAGTGCTTTGCAGATCAATCAACCAGGAATCTTTAACTCCGATCAAGGATCGCAATATACGTCGCCTCGCTTTACCAGTCATTCATTGACAAAGGTGTCTTTTTGTCCATGGATGGCAAAGGGAGAGCTCTCGATAACATATTCGCGGAACGTTTTTGGCGTAGCTTGTACGAAGAAGTATACTTGCATGCCTAAGTGAGAATGTCAGAGTAGCTAAAACCAGCGAATTGGTGAGTAATATCTACTTCTATAACCATGAACGTTTTCATTCTTCGCCAATATCGTACTCCCTATCAATTGTATACTCGGACAAGGGAATGCGGCGTACGAACATGCCGTGAGAACAAGTTAACTTCAAATAGGTGGATTACCCAACCAATGGGCACACCTTACATCAACCTGCTCCAAGCCAGTAGTGTGGCTTCGGTTCAGCTCATGGATTTGCCTTCAGTGCCAGAGCTTTACCCGGAGAAATTGTTACTAATGGCACATCCATCTTTTGATTGATTCAAGAAATGAACTGATACTGACATACGAGGGTATAATATCATTCAGTCCTTTGTTATTTCGTCAATGGCACTTCACGTGAGATACGCTTCGGTAATAATTATGTTGTTTGGCGCTAGATAAAAGGCTTGCTGTCCTTGCATTTTTGGTTTTGATTTAACTACTCAACAAGAATTTTTTAATTCGCTCAAATCCTCCATCTGGTTGCATTACTGGATTAAACCTTCGATGCTTTTTTATATTGGGAAGAAAATTATGACATCTTATCGTACCAGCTTTTCTACTAGTGGTGTCTCTACCATTAATAATGGCCAAAATAGTCAATGGAGCGTCCAACAAGACCCTACTTATGTTGCCTGGGAAAGATTAAGCTCTGATAATATGGTTGTTCGTGATATTTTCTATCAAGATCATGCAACACAAACGACCCAATCTATCAACTTTGTTCCCCTTAACTACAAGTGCAATCAATAGTCTATGATAGTTATTTTCCTATTTGACCCGAGAAGAACCCTCAAAATCGCCACGGGATTTTTTAATGTTTATAGCATGGCTCTCTTGCAGTATTGGAAAAACCGTGTTGTTGCACATGAAAATGAATGGATAGAGAATCTTAAACAGGTGACAAAATTGGGAACTCCTTTACGCATCATCTTCTATTCATGGCTTAGCTAGTTCACTTGACAAATATGGATATCATCCAATTTATATCGATTTTAAAAATTGGTGTTCAAGATCCCCCAACGATTACTCCTACGAACCAACTATTCCAATAGAGGATATCTTGCAACATTTTCTACTCTGTTCCTGGTGCTTTAGATTGTTGGTTTTTGCTTCATTCGGCTGAAGATGCTTCAATTATCTAATTATAAACTGTCCTTTTATCATCTACCAACGAATACTCTTTATCCGATTATCAATACCGCTACATGGTTGTTACCGTCAAGAAATGTTGTCATGAATCAGCAAAATTATTCTTGCCACTACTACTGGTGCAATAGATCGTCAAACCAATTCGCCAAGTGTTGTTGTTACTTTAAATAGCTAAGATTTAACATAAAGAGAGTACCTAAATGAAGCGGATAGTACAACCATTTGTTTTATTTAATCTATCGCCGCCAAGACTATACTTGTTATAAATTTTCATGTTCAGATGAATTTATTGTGTTGGGAATATTTCAGAAGACGGTTATTTTATATACTGTGCTACATATAAAAAATGTACTAATTTTAGGTCCATGTAAATATGGATTTTTTAAATAACCCCATTATTAAATAACTATATGTAAGGAGGATGTATTAATGAAATGGATAATAATACCATCAATAATGATGGGAAGCGTCGTTGGAACATTAGCTTCAAAAAGTATGAAAATGATTGATTGTGAGCAATTCAGTGGAGACGTATGTGCAGGAGAATCTACTGTCTGGCGTAAATGGTACAGTTGTTTTAGTGGTTATACTTGTGGTGGTGGAGGTATATATTTTGGTTGTGCAAGATTTGCAGGGAATGTTATTGATCCATAAAGTAATGGGCTATAGAACATATATAATTTTTGTTTAAAGGTGGTTAAGATGGAAAAAAAGAAAGTGAAAGTTTCAAGATGGAATTATATATTTAAACTTGACGGACAAGATTATGTATATAATACATTTTCATGTGGTTTTGCTGAGATTTAAAGTGTACCCCAAAAACTGAGACCTATTTAAGTTAACTTTTAGAAATTGGCTATACTGTACATATGTTACAGTTGCAAACAATGTATGAAAGAGTTGCATTATGGGTCTCAAGAATCATCGAAAAGTCTATGATGGAGCTTTTTAAAATAGAAAGTAGCATTAGAAGCTCTCCAGGGTGAAAAACATTAGCTGAAATTGCTTCTACCTATGAAATTCATTCGGTACAAATCATTGCTTGGAAAAGAAAGCACTGGAATTGCTTCCTATCTTATTAGCACGAAAGAATCAAAAGACTTCGGACAAAGAACAAGAAGAATTGGTGTAGAAGAACTCACAAACAAATTGAGAGCTCAGCAAGTAGAGAATGAGTTTTTAAAAAATCTCTATTCAAGCTTCCTCTCTATCGAAGAGAAGAAGAGTACGATTCAATCGAATTCTTCTCTGTCCATTCAAAAGCAATGTGAACTTCGATTTGTCTTGTTCTACCTATTACTACAAGCCTGTTCCAGAACAGTCAAATCGATCGCTTATCATGAATCTCATTGATGAAGAATATACCTGTCATTCGTTTTATGGAGTACGACGGATTACAAAATGGATATGTATCGTGCATCCAGAAGTGACCCGTGAACCAAACGAATTGCTCGTTTGATGCGTATCATGGGATTGAAAGGAATCATCCAACGCGATCTACGAGTCATCCCAACAAAGAGAATAACCTATCTCTATTTGCTACGGAAGGTTCCTATTCTATATCCCAACCAGGTTTGGTCCTCGGACATTTGTTATATTCCCATGTACAGAGGCTTCTGTTATTGTACGGTGATCATTGATTGGTTTTTCTGCTATATTCTTTCCTGAAGCTCTCCATATCCTTGGAAATTGATTTCTGTATCGAAGCCCTTCAAAGTGCTTTGCAGATCAATCACCCAGGAATTCTTAACTCCGATCATGATCGTAATATACGTCGCCTGCTTTACCAATATCTTACTGACAAAGGTGTCTTTTGTCCATGGATGGGTAAAGGGAGAGCTCTCGATAACATATTCGCGAACGTTTTTGGCGTAGCTTAAAATACGAAGAAGTATACTTGCATGCCATGAGTAATGTCAGAGAAGCAAACCAGCGAATTGGTGAGTACATCTACTTTGGTAACCATGAATGTTTTCATTCTTCTCTACAATATCGTACTCCCTATCAATTGTATACTGGACAAGGGAATGTATAATGAAATTATGTTGTGATAGTCAAGTTAACTTCAACAGGTGGATTTTTACTCCAACCAATGGGGTACACCTTAATTAATAGAGAATCAATTATGCTAGAAAAAATAAGCGAATCAAAAGCTGGATAATTACTAACTGAAGAAGAATACCTAATAACAGAAGATTTACGTAAAGGTTTCATGATTATTCCCTATGAAACTGCTGAAATAAAATTGTTAAGTTATTTATCAAAGAAAAGAAGATTTAATGATTCCAGCAAAATAATCTCATTAACCCTTGTACCCACATTAGATTGTACTTTGCTGTATTTATTGCTTCAGGAACACGAAAAGGTAAAAATCGTGAAGGTTTGTAAGTAAAGAGATACAATCATCTATATGTGAATATATAGAGTTTTAAAGCAAAGGGGATGCTAAAAGGATAAATATCTGTTGGTATGGAGGAGAACCTTTACTTGCAATACAAATAATTGCATCCTCAGTAAAAGAATTACCCGTATATTTCTAAATACAATATTCCATACGATTCATCTATAGTAACCAATGGATATCTTTTAGATGATCATTGCTGTGCTACGATTTTAGAAAAATAGTATATGGATTTTCAAATTACTATTGATGGTCCTGAAAATATACACAATAAAAGACGACCTCTTCTTAATGGAGAACCTACATACACTACGATTGTCGATAATATATCTCGAATCCTTAAACAAAAGAATCCACCAAGTATTACTTTGAGAGTAAATGTAGACTCAACTAACGATGTTTACATTGATGATTTAATTCACGATTTAGACAGGCATGGTCTTATGGGGCAAATTGGAGTATATTTGGCACCCGTAACTTCAACAACTAAGTCTTGCGGTGAAATATCCAATATTATTTTTAGCAGTAAGGAAATGATTGAAAAAGATATTGCTTTTGTAAATAAAATCATCGATAAAAATATGGTTGTTTCTATGCATTATCCTAGGGTATCAGTTGCTCAGTGTATGGCAGTCTGTCCTGAATCAAATTTAATAGGACCCGATGGAACAATTTGGCCTTGTTGGGATGTTGTAGGAAGAAAAGAAGAGTCTATAGGAAATATAATAACTGGCATCGATAACACTGAAAATTTTTTTAAATGGTGTTTATGGGAACCTTTTGATGACGAAGAATGTTTAAGCTGTAAGGTACTGCCAATATGTATGGGAGGATGTCCTGCAAGAAGAGTTCCTTTAAATCAAGAGTATTTCACTGCTGTTTTTGACAAGAAATGTTCAAGATGGCGTTGGGGTATGGAAGAGTATCTTAAATTGATTGTTAAAGTATATAACAAAACAAAAAATGTAGTAAATGCAAAATAATAAGAAAAGAAAAATCCAACAACTGGCGTATACCATAGTGTTCTTTTTCATTGGATTGATTTGTTCTTTAATTGTATACCATTTCATTGATAGGAATTACAAGAGTGCAAGAAACACTATCGCAAATCATGAATTTCTTGTATGCAATAACGAAGCAACGTATTTATCAGGAAAATACCGAAACAATGCAGTATTTGACTTACCCCATGATAAAGTGGGGAAGATTATTATACAAGATATTGGAAGAAGCAGCTTGTTAACTACACCTGTAGAAAACGGAGATGCACTTTTTTTTGGTGATGGGAATTTTATCCGTTCCGTACACAAGAAAACTTACAAAGAAAATTGGAATGTAAGGACTAATGCAAAAATAGCTGGTACACCATGTATTATTTGTGGGCATGTATATGCTTCTAACGAACTAGGTTTCGTCTTCTCAATTGATGAATTAACAGGGAATATTTCTTGGATATTCAAGCTTCCTAAAGGTGTATACGGTTCACCTTTGATTAAAGATAACAAAATTATTCTTGGATGTTGGGATCAACATGTATACTGCATAGATAGAATGAAATGTAAGGTGATATGGAAGTATAAGACTGGAGCTGCGGTTAATTCTACTGCTGCTCTTAAAGATGATAAAGTATTTATTTGCTCCGATAAACTTTATTGTTTAAATTTTAATACTGGTAACGCTGTTTGGTCTATTCCAAGTAAAAAGTGGAACATGATAGGGTCTCCTACAGTTTTTGGAGACTTTGTTGTTGTTGGGAGAAGTCCAAGAAGTTCTATTTTAGTCAGCATTGAATCTGGAAAAGTGTATTGGGATGCGCCAGTTGGTGACAACGTAACGAGTTTAGTTGTATGCCCAAATTTGATTATTGGATCAAATTGTTACGCAGAATTATTTGCACTAACTCATTATGGTGAATTGAAGTGGAAAATTCTGTTATCAACAAAAAGTAGTAGCACTCCGCTAATAATAAATAAGAAAGTTTTCGTTGGAGATGATAATGGCTTTATATATGAAGTTGATTTAGAGAATGGACAGTTACTTGCAAAATATACAACCGATTGTGGAGAAGTCGAAACTGCGGGATTTTTCACCACTGGTATTATTTTTGCAACAACAAGCGGAAAATATGTTCAAATCCCTCTTTTAGAGCAACACAATCTTGATGTAAATGAGCTTGAATATAGCACTAGTGTAACTAGTCAAAAATGAGAATTTTCTATGATTGCCATTGAATCTGTTTCGAAAACATTTCGGCAGGCTAAGAAAAATGTTGTAGCGTTACAGAATGTATCTTTATCTATAGAAAAAGGTGAGATTTTTGGATTGATTGGAGTGAATGGTTCGGGGAAAACCACATTGGCAAAAATCATTGCTACGCTTTTGGTTCCTGATACCGGATCTGTTTTCGTTCATGGAATATCAGTCCTTCACAAACCCGAGCAAGTAAAGAAGTATATTGGTTTATCACTTGGTGAGGGTAGATCGTTTTATTTCCGACTCACAGCAGCACAAAATTTGGAATTTTTTGGAACCATGTTGGAACTGCCAAGTAAGGATCTTAAAAACAGAATCAATGAACTTTTACATCTATTTCACTTGGAAGATTCACGTCATAAGGCTTACATGAAGTTTTCATTTGGGATGAAACGTAAATTAGATTTAGCCAGAGCTATGCTTGCTAAACCTGAAATCTATCTTCTGGATGAACCAACCAACGGAATTGATCCACTGAGTCAGGAAATGATTCGCAAAATGATACACCAGCTAAAACAAGAAGGGAAAACTATTTTTCTCATTACACATAATCTGCATGAAGCTAACTTATTATGTGATCGAGTAGGTATTGTCGATCATGGACAGCTTTTATGGCAGGGATCTATTCAGGATTTTGTATCCGAAAAAGAAACGCATATTCTTTCGATTACGACCAATAGAGAAATGACTGGTGAAGAGAAAAAAATAATGATGCAACTGCCTTTTGTGAAGAAGATTACCTCAGCCAGGCAAAAAACTGGTTCACCCGATGTATCATGGCAATTGTATTTTCAGAAGGAATTTCACTCTCTTTCCATCATACTTCAATCTCTTGGTCAGTTTTCATTGCATATCGTCGATCTGTATGTTCAAACACCTACGATAGAAGATATTTTTCATCAATTTGTCAAAGAAGAAGAAACAAAAACAATCGCATGAACAGAGTCATTGTTTTTTTTCGGAAGTTCTTTGTCTTTGTAAAACGAGGATTTCTTGTTTTTATTAGTTACAAAATTCAGCTTGTTCTATCTATTGTGTCTGTGTTCTTTTCATTGATATCCTTTTATTTCATGGTGAATTTCCTGGATTTGCAAACATTCAATCCAAAATTAAGTTCAATGGGTGGAAACTATCTTTCTTTTCTGGTGATCGGTACTATCTATGTTGGGTTGATGAGTGTGGGTCAATCTTCTTTTGCAGAAACAATTAGCGAGGAACAAAGTTTGGGTACTTTGGAACAACTATTTGTATCGAAAACTCCATTATGGCAAATACTTGTTTTTTCCTCTATCTGGAATTATCTCATTACCATTGTTAATATGGTTCTGTCCATTGTGATCTACAATCTCTTTTTCAATGTTAAATTGGATGCCAACATTCTTACTTCTGTGGTGATTTTGGTAGTTAGTTCCATTGCCATGATGGGTATTGGAATGTTGAGCGCTGGATTTATCATGCGATATAAACGAGGCGATCCCATTAGCTGGATTCTAGGTTTATTGACAGGATTGTTATCTGGGATTTATTATCCTATTGATATTCTTCCGTCGTATTTGCAAGCTTTGAGTAAAATATTGCCACCTACCTGTGCGATATCAGCACTTCAGCTACTCTTTGAATGCAACCTTGACGAATGTTTCTCAAGAATTGTTAATATTGTGCATCTTTGCCTTGTTTACCATTACATGCGGTTTAATATTGTTTCACTATTGTTTTAATCAGGCCCGAAAATAAGGCTCTTTAAGTTGGTATTAGGTTTTCTTTTTTTTAGGCATTACGATCCGGTAGATGAGTAGTGACGCAATCCTAGATTCCATATGAAAATGCAGGGAAAAATGAAAAGAATTCCTGCTAGAGGGGTTGCTGTGTACAATATGGAGATCAACATGGAAGATGCTTCCAATTTCCCTACTAGAAATAGAAGTGGTATGTAGTTAACAACACCAAAAGGGATGATAAACGTAAAGAAACGTCGAATTCCCTCCGGATAGATATTCAGAGGATACTGAGAAATCTCCCTACCACCATCGGTGAGAATATTGACCAGTTCTATACCCTCAATAGTCCAGAAACACAACGTTGCACCCAGCATGAAGATCCCAATAAAGATAAATATTCCTCCCACAATCATAAAGATGAGTGTTACAATAGCTTGGAAATTCCAGATAATGTCCAGATGTACGATCGCAAAGCCCAGCACCAAAAGGCTTTGTATCAATCGACCAATGCGAGTAAACTCAAATTGAGAGCCTAGAACTTGCAGCAGAATGGACCGAGGTCGCAGAAGAAATTGATCCAGAAGACCTTTGCGAACCAAGGGAGAAAAGGAATCAAAGCCTCTTCCAACGCATTCACTGATAGAAAAGCAGACGTGGATGATTCCATAGCAAAAAGCAACTTCATAAAGGCTCCACCCCGCTATATTAGGGAATCTTTGAAACAATAGATAAATGGAAACGAACACCAAAAAGGGTACAAAAAATTGAGCAAATGATAAAAGGAGAAACGATGTACGGTATTCCATTTGACATTTAAGTAGCATGGAGATATATCGAAAATACAGCTTCATCTATCCACCATGTACTACAACTTTTTGAAGTGATTTCTGAAGGAAATACCGACCAAGTACAACAAGAAAGAGAATCCAACCTAGTTGAATATAAATACTTACGATTGCTTCAGGGATGCCAATATGGCCAGCATAGATTCTAAAGGGAAGATCGCATGTATATCGAAAGGGTAGAACATAGACAATTTTTTGTAGCCACAACGGCATGAGCGGTACAGGAATAATTAATCCTGCAAAAAATTCTCCAAACACTGCAAAAAGGAGCATGGAGCCAACAGCAGAATAGGTATAGAAAGTGGAGATGTAGACAAACATGGAAATGGCGACTAGAAGTATTAAACCAAGAAACAAGGTAAGAAAAAAATAAAGAAAATGCTCCGTAGTAGGTGGAAAATTGAGAGAATATGGAGCAGGAAGAAAAGCAGCAACCAGAAGAATAGGAATAGACCGCAGAGATGCACTGGAAAGCCTGGCAGAAATAAGTTTGACAAACCAGAACGAATATAAATGAATAGGACGACATAATTCATAGGCAATAGAACCAGTTAAGATCATGGTAAAAATGTCATTGTCCCGAAACCATAACACAAAAAATGCTAAAAATGCCTGTTGAAGCCAGAGGATTTGAACAATTTGAGTATAACTGATCGGTTGAGCTTGCATATTGCTTTGATAAAACGCCTGGAAGATGAAAAGAAGCATAAAACCCCAGCAAAACTGAGTGATTGCTCCTGCAAAAGCTGCTGTTCGATATTGCAAGCCTTGTTTAATCTGCAGGAAAAAATAAGCGATGTAGGACCGAACATTGGATTGTCTATATTTCATACTCTGTGTATACCTGCGCAATGATTTCTTCAATGCTTTGATCGGTAGTATATTTTTCTTTTAAAAGCGATACGTTGCCATCAAAAAGTGTTCTTCCTTTTCCAATCAAAATCACGCGATTTGTTAAAGCTTCGATATCATGCATATCGTGGGTGGTGAGAATAACGGTTACTTTGTTTTCATCATTGATTCTTTGGATGAATTTCCGAATTGAGATTTTGGCTACTGCATCTAATCCTATGGTGGGTTCATCTAGAAACAATATAGAGGGCTGGTGAAGAAGAGAGGCTGCGATTTCACATTTGATCCGTTGTCCCAGGCTTAATTGCCGAACCGGCTTGGGTAAAAGATCCTGCAACTGCAAAATATCGACCAGCATCGCAAGTGATTTTTTGTAGCTCTTTTCTTCGATTCGGTAGATTTCTTTTAACAAAAGAAAAGAATCGAGTACAGGAACGTCCCACCAGAGCTGCGATCGCTGCCCAAAGACAACGCCAATCTGACGGACATACTCAATGCGGTTTTTCCAGGGAACCATTCCCATCACTTTGCAGGTGCCAGATGTGGGAAGAAGAATTCCACTCATTATCTTGAGAGTAGTGGATTTGCCAGCTCCGTTAGGACCAATATAGCCAATGATTTCACCAGGATTGATATGGAACGAGACATCTTCTAAAGCATGTATCCATTTCCACTTTGGATAAAAGAAAGAAGAGATAGAGTCTCGTAAGCTTTCTTTTCGTTCATATACTTTAAAATGCTTTCGTAAATGCAAAACTTCAATCATCATTGCTCCATTCGTGGCTTTATGGTAAATCCATATGCATTATACCATGATTGTTTCTCCTGGTCTTCTCTAAAGCCTTTGATGCAACAACCAATGTTTTTGGTACAATACTTGCATGGTTAAAAAAACGATACGATGGACAATTGTGGTATTATGGTTGGGCTTGATCTATTGTTTGTCTGCTCAACCTGCCTGTTGATTCGAAAGAATTAAGCTCAAACACTGCGCTTTGGTTGATGCAATGGATGGAGCTTATGTTCCCTACAGTGGAATATTCAGAGTAGTGATATCCATGGTCCCTTACGAAAAAATGGCACATTTTATTTTGTATTTTGTACTAGGTTTATTGTTTGCCTGGTCTATGCATATGGAGAAGGGCAATAGGAATAAAAAAGCACTGATATCAGCTGTTTTTTGTTTTTTCTATGCTTTGACGGATGAATTTCATCAGGCTTTTGTTCCTGGTCGAGGTGCACAATGGACAGATGTGATGATTGATACGATCGGAAGTATGCTTGGAGTTGGATTACAATGGGTGATTCAGCATTTACGACTCAAAAGGAAGAAACAAATCTAGTATTTATATTATTATCTTACTACAGTATTTGATGACCAAAAGGAAGAATTGTGAGTTTTCTATGTTACAATAAAGAGAGAAAAAGATTGTTGCACTTCCTTTCGAAGATATTTACTTTAAAGCTGATAAATGCTAGAAGGAGATCTTTCTGAAGAAATTAAAAGTGTATTTTAGCGAGATAAAATCATCGTTTTGGTTTGTACCTGTTCTTACTATTCTGGTATTCATTGTACTCGCAGTTCTTATGCTCCGAATTGATTCGATTACTCGGTTTTCTCAAAAAGGATTTTCGCGGTATATTTTTATTAGTAGTGCTGACTCTGCAAGAAGCATTTTGACGACAATAGCAGGAGCAATGATCGGTGTAGCCGGAACAGTGTTTTCAATCACCCTGGTTGTATTGACTCTGGCATCTTCTCAATTTGGACCCAGGCTGATTCGAAACTTTATGTACCAACGTTTGAATCAAATTGTTCTTGGTTCTTACATTTCCACCTATATGTACTGTCTTGTTGTGTTAAACGCTATTAAAGACAATACAACTGTAGTTTTTATTCCTTCTCTTTCAGTGTTAGTAGCTCTTTTGGCTGCGGGATCTAATATTGTATTGTTGGTTTTGTTTATCCATCATATTGCTGTTAGTATCCAAGCCAATGATGTGATTGCGAAAGTGTCCCAAATGCAATCCAAAAATATTGACATTCTATTTCCCAAAGATATTGGTAAGACCGTTTGTAAAGATAATGACGAATGTTCCACATTCCATCCATCCTTTTACACTCATCAACAATATATACCTGGGGGGAAAAATGGGTATCTTCAATATGTCTATAATGAAAGTTTATTTTCCATTGCAAAAGATACTCAATCTGTTATTGAGGTGTACTCTCGACCAGGTGTATATATCGTAAAATCTATCGAAGTAGGAATGATTTACTCCAATAGCACTATAGATGCAGACATCATCCAAAGAATTCAAAGGCAGTTTATTATTGGTAATTATCGAACACAAGAGCAAGATGTAGAACACTTCATTCACCAAATGGTGGAAATTGCAGAAAGAGCTTTGTCGCCAGGAATCAATGATCCTTATACTGCCATTACCTGCATTGACAATCTTTCTGCCACCATGGTGTATTTGGCACAAAAAAGAATTTCCATCTCGGTACATCTATGACGAAGAAGGAAATGTGCGTCTGATCTTGAATGTCATCACATGCGAGAGTGTTTTGGATGCTGCTTTAATCAAATTCGACAATACTCCAAAGGAAATCCAACCGTGGTTATTCAGTTAATGGAAGCGCTAATTACAGTGAATAAATGTGTGTTGACTGAAACGCAGCGTAAAGGCTGTTCAGAAACATGCAAAAATGGTCTTAAACATGGGGATGAAAACATTTGATGAACCTCGCGATTTAGAAGACTTGAAGGAAAGAAGTAAGCAAATAGGTATTACGTAAAAGTTTCGATTGCATTCTGTGGGTATGCGTGCATTCATGGATTGTCTCTTGATTAAAACTTGCGATTACAAGAACATGTAGAAAGGATGTCAAATGCATCTTTATTGGACAATTCTTGGAATTGGTTTTTTTATCTTGGTAGTAAGTATATTACTCCATGCAATATTACGAAGAATACGTAGTACCCAGAAGCTCTATATTCGAGATGCTGCTTTGTCCAATGAAGATTTATGGGACTTTGCTAAAAAGAATGCAATTGAACATTCAATCTCACTTCAAAAAACAACATTTCATCTTCCCATACCGCGGATGAAAGCAAACTACGACTACATTTTGTCAGTGTACTCATCTCTTAATGCAGATGTTCTCTCAAAGAAATCGGTACCTCCAGCTGCAGAATGGCTTTTGGATAATTTCTATATGATTGAAGAGCAGATGAAACAAATCCGAAAAGATTTTCGGATGAAAGATTATCGCCGATTGCCCATTCTAAAATCCGGTCCTTTTGAGGGCTATGCGCGTATTTTTGGAGTTGCTATGGATTTAGTGGCCCATACGGATGGTCAGTTCAATGAAGAACTTTTAACCAAATATATTGAGTCCTACCAATCCCAAAGTGTTCTCTATGATCGAGAAATTTGGGCTTTCCCAATATTTTTAAAACTAGCCCTAATTGAGACGATTCGTAATCTGTGTGAAAAAATTGCTAATACGCAACAACAATGGCATAAAGCAGATGAAGTTTTTGAAGATTGGATGGACAACGATGTCATCGATACAAACCGAGGAATGCGATATTTTAAAGAAAGTTTAGCAACCATTGACGGAACGAATCCGTTGTTTATTGAACATTTGTTTTTTCATCTGAGACGATCCGGTCGGAGTTATATTTCCATACTGCAAGAAATGAACCAAAGACTTTCTAAACTTGGAACAACAACAGAAGAAGTGGCTCGAAAAGTACATAGTATGCAATCTCTTCATACCTTGTCGATTGGCAACTGTATAACGAGTTTACGCTACTTTTCAACTTTTGATTGGACTCGCTTTTTCGATGCAGCCAGTATCGTCGATAAAGTTTTGATGGAAGATCCTGATGGTACTTATTCACAAATGGACGTTGCAACTCGATACCGATATCGTTCTATTCTTGAAGAAACTGCCCGACGTTTACGTGTATCCGAAATTCATCTTGCTAAAGAGGTTGTTGCTCTTTCCTTGGAAGCAAAAGATTCTCTGAGGGAACGAGAAGTTGACGATATTGAAATTCGTAAGAAAACACACGTAGGATATTATATTTTTGGAGATGGGAAAACGGAGCTGATTCACAGGCAAAAAAGTACTCACAAAAGAAACCATGCAAAGAAAAGCATTCCAATTCGAGTGTTATGCTATGTGCTTTCAATTACCATCATTACTCTATCATTTGCCGGACTAGTAGTGTGGTTTGGATTGCAACAAGTTACAACTTTACATCCGGTTGTTACAGCTGTACTGATCGTTTTGATCGCATGGATTCCAATATCAGAGATTGTGATTCATGTTATTCATTTGTTGATAACCAAATTCTATCCCCCGACCCTTTTTCCTCGATTATCCCTCGAAAATGGAATACCTTCTTCCATGACTACACTGGTTGTGATTCCTGCACTTCTACCTGATGTAGAAACTGTTCACGAATTACTGGGGCATTTGGAAAAACATTATCTTGCGAATCGTGAAGAAAACCTTTATTTTGCAATTGTGGGTGCTTTCAAGGATTCAAAAGAACCCCAGGTGAAAGATGCAGAAAAAATCATCCAAGAAGCATTAAGACACACCGAAGAATTAAACAAAAAGTATTGTCCAGAACGAGAACAAGACTTATTTTTCTTTTTTCATCGGAAAAGTCAGTTTAACAAAAAAAATAATATTTGGATTGGATGGGAGCGCAAAAGGGGAGCACTTCTTGAGCTCAATGATTTGATTTTGGGATGTTCCCACACTAGCTTTTGTCATTTATCCTGTAAGAATCCATCGTTACCTCCCATTAAATACGTCATTACACTGGATAGTGATACAATTCTTCCTCTTGGTACTGCAAAAAAACTGATTGCCACCATGGCACACCCATTAAACCAACCATTGGTGGATTATCAAAGAAATATTGTAACCCACGGCTATGCTATCATGCAACCCCGCATTGAAATTACTACAGATAGTGCAAATCGGTCTCTTTTCTCGGAGATTTATACGGGTCAAAAAGGGATTGATCCTTATGCAAATGCAGTATCAGATGTTTACCAAGATCTTTTCGAGGAAGGGATTTACACGGGAAAAGGGATATATGATGTAGAGGTTTTCCAGAAAATTCTTAAAATGGCAATTCCTGACAATACCGTTCTCAGTCACGATTTGCTCGAAGGAGCTTTTGTTCGAACAGGACTAGTAACTGACTTACGATTGCTAGATTCCTAACCCTCTACATTTCTATCATATTCCTCAAGGCTTCATAGATGGGTGCGAGGGGACTGGCAGTTGCTTCCATTTTTCTGTAGGACAATTCGCAATCGTAATCAGCAGATTGTAAAAAATCCATTATCTCTACTCTCAAAATGGAAAATGTTTGATAATCTGCGTAGAAGCCTTATTGCTCCTTCTTATCTTGCTTTGCTTCTATTTGCTATCATGATTTATCCGAATCAATCAACAGGTTGGATGATTCTTTTTTTTGTTTCCCTCTTTTCTCCCTATTTAATACAGTTTTTTGATCAATTTTTTACTCCTCATTTTTGGCACCGTAAATTCAAACACTATACACACCAGGTATCGGGTTTAAAATCCTTGCTTCTACAATCTATTCTTCAGCTTTTCTTTCTACCTTACATGGCCGGTCTTATGCTTCATGCAATTTTTGTTACGATTGTGCGAATTTTTATTACAAAGAAAAATACATTACAATGGACCGCAGCGGCAATTGTGGAAAGGTATCAACGAAATACCCTTATGCGATATCTTTTTTCCATGAGCATTTGTGTATTTTTTGCAGTGATTTTTGGATTGATTGGTTTGTATATACACTCTTCAGTTCAACTCTCTGCCATAGGATTTGGTTTTGCGTGGTTTTTTTCACCTTTTATCGGGCATTTGATTAGCCAAGACTATCGGGAGGAATCTGTTGATATGACAGAGCAACAAAAACAACACCTACGAATGATCGCACGGAAAACATGGCGATTTTTTGAGGAGTTTATGAATGAGAAGAATCATTATCTACCCCCTGACAACTATCAGACAGATCCTCCTCGTGGTGTTGCGTATCGCACGAGTCCTACAAATATTGGCTTAGGATTGTTATCAGTGCTATCAGCGCGAGATTTTGGATTCATTTCTACAACAGAGATGGTGGATCGAACAGAAAGAACCTTAACAACGATAGATTCGATTGAAAAATGGAAAGGTCATCTTCCCAATTGGATTGATACTCGCACACTAAAACCATTACATCCAATCTATATTTCAACCGTAGATAGCGGGAATTTACTCAGTTATTTAATAACACTGAAAGAGGGATTGAGAGACTATTTACACAAACCTCTCGTTGAATTGAACATGTTGCAAAGTCTTCGCGATACTCTTTATTGTGCTGGAGATGAAGGCATTCAGTGTACTGAAGATATGATGTTATGCTTTACGTTTCCCATTATTGAACCAATAAACCTTGGTTCTTGGCAGGATGTAATGGACCAATTAGAATCTTATCCTGCGTTTGATGAAATGAAACAAGGTCATTGGAAAACCAAGATAAAAACCATGGTTCAAATCTTCCACCAGAATCTCATCATTACTATCCTCCCATGGAACTATTTCGGAATATTCCCCTGGATTTAAGGAATCCAAAGTACCATCAAAAATTGTAGAAATGGTTCAGCAAGTTCGATCAGATTGTGAAAAAAATCATGTTTTAGAAGATTTCCCATTAGTATATGAACAATCCATCCGTGACCTTAAGACGATGGAAAAAATCCTGCACAAAGAAGGATACCAAAAAACTAAAAAGAGGGAGTTACGTGGCTTACTACACTAAAGAACCATCTTGTGGAAAGTCATACGAAAATGCTTCAACTGATTGAAAGAATTCACAGTCTTTTGCACCGTATAGACGACATCATTGAAGCAATGGATTTTTGTACCACTGTATTCAAGCGAAAACAACTGTTTTCAATTGGTTATGCAATGGATTCTCAAAAGCGAACTCCCTCTTTCTATGATTTGTTGCATCAGGCACGTCAGACAAGTTATGTATGTATTAAAAGTTGTACCGGCTACTCATTGGTTTCGAATGGACCGTACCCCTGACCTGTAGATGGTTACAAGGACTGATATCTTGGACTGGCACGATGTTCGAGTATTTAATGCCCCTCCTTATCATGAAAAAATACAAGCATAGTTTGTTAGATGAAAGCTATGCTTTTGCTCTCCGTTGTCAAATGAAGTATGCCAAGCAGCAAAACATGCATGGGGTTCCTCGATCCAGCTTTCTATTCATTGGATAAAAATCATGATTACCAGTATAAAGCCATCGAATTCCTTGGCTTGGGTAAAAGCGAGGTCTCGTAAAAGATGCGGTTGTTGCTCCCTACGCTACATTTCTGCACTTATGGTAGATCCGGTTGAAGCACTCAAGAACCTACAAGAGCTACAAAAAGCTGGGCTTGAAAGGTGCATATGGGTTTTATGAAGCGACTATACTCTGAACGTCTAACTTTCGGGAATGAAAGGAAGATTGTGAAAAACGTATATGTCCCACCATCGGGGATGAGTTTTGTAGCTTTAAACAATCTGTTCCATGATAATGTAATGCGGCAATTTCACTGCAGAAAATCCATTCGTGAATAGCGCAACATTATTGTTACAAGAAAAAAGTCCTGTGAGTTTTGTCTTGACCAAAGATGCCAAAAAAAGTCACGGACCAGAGGACAAAACTCAAGTCAGCAAATCAAGTGCAGTACGAAGATTTGATTCTCCTAATCCGTATCTTCCAAAAGTACATGTACTATCCAATGGAAACTATTCCATACTCTTGACCGACAAAGGAACTGGTTATAGTCGTACAAAAATGATGGCAGTTACTAGATGGAGAGAAGACTTGGCGCTAAATTCTTATGGCACATTTTTCTTCATCCGAAATGTAGATACAAATGATTGTTGGTCTGCTACTTATGCTCCCCTACCAAAAAAACCCGATCAATACAATGTACTTTTTTCATCTGATAAAGCAGTATACACCCGAAGAGATGGAGATATTGAAACCAAAACAGAAGTAGTTGTGACAAGTGGTGATCCGGTAGAGATACGAAGAATGACTGTTAGAAATACTGGTAATCACCCTTGTATACTAGAAATCACAAGTTATTCGGAAGTCGTTTTAACATCATTATCGGACGATATTGCTCATCCTTCTTTTAGTAATTTATTTGTAAAGACAGATGTCCGCCCTGATTTACGATGTTTATTGGCAACAAGAAAACCAAGGTCTGAAACCGACAAAAGCAATTGGTTAGCTCATGCTGTCGTTGTATCAAAAGAAACATATGGAGATGTCCAATATGAAACAGACCGAATGAAAATGATTGGACGAGGACACTCGATACAAAATCCTGTATCCGTCGAAAAAGGACATTTTCTTTCCAACTCTGTAGGGGCTGTATTGGACCCTGTCATGAGCTTGCGTGTGATGGTGAAACTAGAACCTAAAAAAGAAGCTACCATTTCTTTTGTTTCCATTGTAGGGGCTAGCAAAGAATCTGTAGTAACCAAAATACAACGTTATTCCAATGCTGATGAAATTGAAACTGCATTTCAGTTAGCGTTAACACGAAGCCATGTAGAAACAAACTATTTAAACCTAGATCCAAAAGAGGTGGAATTGTACCAGAATATGCTTTCCCATATCGTTATGATCAGTCCATCAAGACGGCAATACCAAGAAGAAATCTTATCGAATTGCAAGGGACAATCGGGACTATGGCGGTACGGAATATCTGGTGATAAACCCATTGTTTTAGTTCATCTTAAGAAAGATGAATCCATGCATATTCTATATGATATCCTCCAGGCTCATGAATATTGGCATTTAATGGATATACAGGTAGATTTAATCCTACTGGTTGAAGAAGAAGTCGGGTACAATTTACCACTCAAAAGGCTTGTGTCAGATATTGTATCTTCACGCGAAATCACGGATATACCGAAAGGGGGAAAGATATTTTTATACTTGAACGTCATGGCTGTACTCCCCGAGGATGTATCTTTGTTTTATTCATACGCACGAATTGTTTTAAGAAGCGGAGTACGCTCTCTTCAAGATCAGAATCACCACACCAGTTCTTCCACCTCCCATGAAAATGGTGCCTTTCACAAAAGCCTTTGAATGCCCATCGATTGATTTTACAACCAGCCATTTGAAGTTTTTTAATGGACTAGGTGGTTTCTCTCCTGATGCAAGTGAATATCAAATTCTTTTACGCTATGAGTATTGTACTCCAGCTCCCTGGATCAATGTGATTTCAAACGATTCTTTTGGCTGTCTTGTCTCTGATCTGGGTTCAGGATATACCTGGTATGGAAACAGTCGCGAGAATAAACTAACCCCATGGTCGAATGATGTTGTTTCAGATCCCCCGGGGGAAATATTCTATATTCGCGATGAAGATACTGCTGAGATATGGTCCTTAACACCTTCTCCAATCCGTCAGCGAGTCCCATATCGAATCACGCATGGTTTTGGGTACTCCAAGTTTGAACACAGTAGCCATGGATTGTATCAGACCCTCACTCAATTTGTTATTCGTAATCAGCCAGTGAAGATCAGTATGATCACGCTTCGTAACGATACTGCTCTACCAAAAAGATATACGATAACAAACTACATACGTCCTGTTTTGGGGGTGAGTGATCAGTTTACTGCTCCCCATTTACGTACCTTTTTCAGCAACCCCTCCAATATGCTTATAGAGAATGCAACTAATGAAGAATTCCCAGGACAAGTTGCTTTTTTGGCAACATCTTTAGAAAAGGTTACAATGACCGGTGATCGACAGGAGTTCTTTGGATGTGGAACCTTAGATTCACCCGAAAGCCTACACTGCAAGGAACTTTCCGGAAAACTCGGAATTGGATATGATCCGTGTGCGGCATTACAAGGCGTCGTTCAATTAGAACCTAACGAAACCAAACAAATTGTTTTCATCTTTGGTGTAGGATCTAGTCAGCAAGGAGCATGCCGATTAGCGCAACGCTATAGAAAGATAAAGAAAGTACAACAATCGTTTACTGAAACAAAGCAGTTTTGGCAGGAAAAACATCAAATTCTACAAGTCAAAACACCTGATGAAAGCTTTGATGTAATGATGAATGGTTGGTTACCGTACCAAATTATCTCCTGTCGGTTGTGGGCGAGATCGGCCTTTTATCAATCTGGAGGTGCTTTTGGTTTTCGTGATCAATTGCAAGACTGCATATC
The DNA here is from genome assembly GCA_040767255.1 of Caldisericia bacterium. Taxonomy (GTDB): domain Bacteria; phylum Caldisericota; class Caldisericia; order UBA6126; family UBA6126; genus JAGLCW01. The sequence goes on along the minus strand of JAXGOZ010000001.1, from coordinate 181,557 downwards.
AATAGCGCATATCGATCCGACCCTATGTCGGAAACAAATACTTCTTCATGCCCAGCACCAGTTTGTTGAAGGAGATGTTCAGCACTGGTGGCATGAACCTTCAGGTAAAGGGACCCGAACACGTATCAGTGATGATCGATTGTGGCTCCCATATGCAACAGCCGAGTATATTCGAATTACAGAAGATTGGGATATTCTTTTAGAAAACCTTCCATATCTTGATTCTCCCACGCTACATAATCACGAAGAAGAACGCTATGAAAAACCTACTGTTTCACCAGAATCTTCATCTTTATATGAGCATTGTATTCGAGCCATAGAAATATCTCTTCAATTTGGTGTGCATGGACTACCATTGATGGGTACAGGAGATTGGAATGATGGCATGAATACAATAGGAAAAAAAGGCAAGGGAGAAAGTGTATGGCTTGGTTGGTTTTTATATTCTGTACTCAATATGTTTATTCCATTGTGCCAAAAAATGGGTGATACTGATAGGGCAAAGAAATATGGGGATGGTATGAAAAAAGTTTTGGATGCAATTGAAAAAGATGGTTGGGATGGTAACTGGTACCGTAGAGCCTTCTTTGACAATGGCACTGTTTTGGGTTCAATTGTGAATACTGAATGTAAGATTGATTCTATTGCTCAGAGCTGGGCAGTGATATCAGGGGCAGCAAATCCGAAAAGAGCATTGCAAGCAATGCAGTCTGTACAGGATCATTTAGTTATGCAAGAATATGGGATTGCTACTCTTCTCTACCCACCTTTTAGTCAAGGCGAAATGGAACCAGGATACATTCAATCTTATCTACCCGGTGTCAGGGAGAATGGTGGGCAATATACACATGCAGCTGCATGGGTTGTGATTGCTTATGCCAAAATGGGCAAGGGAAGTAAAGCATGGGAGTTGTTTTCTATGTTGAATCCTATTCATCATACAAGCAATCTAAAAGAATACTCAACCTATAAGACAGAACCCTATGTAGTCGCAGCTGATGTCTATAGTCAAACTCCAAATACTGGAAGAGGTGGTTGGACCTGGTATACAGGTTCTGCTTCTTGGTTGTATAGAGCAGGTCTTGAATACTTGCTTGGATTTCAAAAACAAGGCGATGAAATTCTTATGGATCCTTGTTTACCATCTGCATGGGAAGAATATTCTATCAAATACAAATATCATGATACAATGTATCGTATCACTGTATTAAATCCTGAACATTTAGAGAAAGGTGTAAAATTTATTACGATGGATGGTTTTCCGTTGAAAGGAAACCGTATTCCGCTTATTAATGACCACATTGAACACATTGTCAAAGTTTTTTTAGGTTCTCTACAAAATCAAGATTTGTAGAGAGAAGGAGTAAAGTATGAACAAAATTGGCTCCATTTTTCTTATTTTTCTATTCCTTTTTTCATGCGCACTAGGGTGTAACAAGAAACAATCCAACAAATTGATTGTAGGTATGGAATTAGCCTACCCACCTTTTGAAACAAAAGATGAAGCAGGTAATCCCATGGGTGTAAGTGTTGATTTAGCATATGCACTAGGGGAGTATCTTGGAAAAGAAGTACATATTGAGAACATAAATTGGGATGGACTCATTCCTTCTTTGCAAACAGGTAAAGTGGATGTTGTCATTTCTTCTATGACTATTACGGATGAGCGAGAAGAAGTAGTAGATTTTACTATTCCTTATGCACACTCGTATCTTGCTTTACTGGTCAACAACAAAAGTGGAGTGCTTTCGATCGAAGATTTGAACCAAAACGACCGAGTGGTTGCAGTAAAAAAAGGAACAACAGGATATATCTATGCAACCACATCTTTAACGAAAGCCACAGTTCATTCATTCACATCGGAAAATGCATGTGTCATGGAAGTTGTTCAAGGAAAAGCAGATGCCTTTATATATGACCAACTTACTATTTACCGACAAAATCAGTCCCATCCAGATACAACTGAAGCCATTTTGATTCCTTTCCAAGATGGAGAAAATTGGGGCATGGCATTGAAACCTGGTAGAACAGAACTTCTAGACCAAATGAATTCTTTTATTCAAGAATTCAAAGACGATGGTGGTTTTGATGTTATCACGAAGAAGTATCTAGAGAATGAAAAAGAAATTTTTGACTCTTTGGGATTTCCATGGTTTTTTTAAACCATGGAACATGACCAAAGCCTTCGTAATAGAACATTAAAAGCTCTTTTTCACAAAGGGTTCCATATGGTTCTTGTTGTGATTCTTTTCATTGGATTTTTTTGGATTTCTGTTCATCTGATTGATCTTAAATTGGATTTCCAGACTTTGATTCCATTCCAGCAGCGTTTTTTTATGGGATTTTTGATGACCCTTATGATTTCCATTGGGAGTTTGGGTGTTAGTCTTCTAATTGGGCTTGTTGCCGCAATCACACAAGAGTGCAAAGTACTGTTTATCAGATACATATCCCTAGCCTATGTGCAGATTATTCGAGGAACTCCCTTATTGGTTCAGATTTACTTTTTCTATTATATCATTGGTACTGCCTGGGGAATGGACAATCGTTATATTGCGGGAATTCTTATACTATCAATGTTTGAAGGCGCATATATTGCAGAAATTATTCGAGGAGGAATTCAAAGTATCGAAAGACAGAAGTACGAGATTGCTCTATCTTTAGGTCTTAGTTCAGTTCAAACGTTTCGTTTTGTAACTTTTCCCCTGGTGCTATCGAGAATTTTGCCTGCTCTTGCAGGTCAATTTTCCTCTATCATTAAAGATTCTTCCCTGCTTTCCGTCATTGCAGTTATCGAACTAACACAGACAACCCAAGAAGTTTCCGCAGATAATTTCAGGATGTTTGAAAACTATATTTTCGTTGGTTTTCTCTATTTTCTATTAACCTTTAGTGTGTCAATTCTTTCTAGATATTTGGAAAGAAGGTTTCAATATGAACGTAGAGCTTAAGTCTGTTTCCAAATATTTTGACAGTCAAATTGCACTGAATGATATGACCTTCCAAGATGAAATCAATTCGGTAGCAATTATCGGACCTTCTGGGGGTGGGAAATCTACTTTTCTACGTTTATTGGGGGGCCTGATTCAGCCATCGTCAGGAGAAATCTTTTTAAATGATCTTCAACTGCAATATGATCGCAAGTCATTGCAATCGTATCATAAAAAGATTGGTTTTGTTTTCCAATCGGATGGATTGTTTGAACATATGACTGCAATTGAAAACGTAATGCTTCCGTTAGTACAAACTTTCCATATGCCTTCCAAACAGGCTTTTTCAATTGCCATTTCTTTGTTTGATAAATTTGGTTTAGAAGATCAACGGAATAAGTACCCTCATCAAATGTCTGGTGGACAAAAGCAACGCGTAGCCATTGCAAGAGCAGTTTCAATAAAGCCTACACTCCTTTTACTTGATGAACCCACATCTGCACTAGATCCCGAATACACAGCTCAGGTGCTTGATATGCTGGGAGAACTCCAAAAAGAAGGTTTGAAAACTATGATTGTAACCCATGAAATGGGTTTTGCACGCCATGCATGTGAAAAAATCTTATTCTTGGCCAACCATGAAATCGTTGAATATGGACGAAGCGAGCAAATGTTTCAACAACCTAAAACTCTCGCTCTACAATCTTTTTTAGACCTAGTTCTTGAATGGAAAATATAGCACTGGTCTTACTTTGTGCGTTTTTGAGTTGGTCAATTGACAAACTCAGTGAAGAAATCTATATTTGAATCTAGCTTTCGTTGATTTTTCGTTATTATTATTCTGTTGTTTTTGGAGGTTTTTATGAAAAAGATGCTTTCCGTTTTTGTAGTTCTTGCAGTAATGTTTGTTGCGATCGGTTGTACGGGTGGAAACAAAGAAACCCAAACAGATACTCCTGATGTGGTATCTGAAAAAAATCAATTTGATGGGGAATTTATGTCTTTTGAATACCCAGAACCTTGGATTGTTTCTGCAGATCCCAATTTCAAACTAGTGAACGCTGAAAATCCCACAACAAAGTGTTATATTCTAATCAAGCTTGAAAAAGAGAGCTTTAAAGATGCTGAAACCGCAGTAACAAATTTTGCTCAGACCTATGGCGGAACCCCAGCAGAGCTTGTTACCTACGGAAATGTAAATTACTATCAAACCTCTTTTGAGTACGGTGGATTACCTCAAACGATGCTTGTGAATATTGAGAATGAAAACAAACTTACGATTACCCTCCAGGGAGAAGGTCACAAAGACAGCGACGGTATTAATGAAATTCTTGATTCTATTGTATTAAAATACTAACAACCTAGCTTTCTAGTTAGTTTTGATTGAAAACCCAACTTAATAGCTTCTCAGCGAGTTGGGTTTTCATTTTTTTTCTTGCTTATTAAATGGGGTTTTGTATGGAGATATTTCGGATTCTTGTGATAGGCTTTACACTGGCAGTTGATTCTTTTTTAATCTCAATATCCTTGGGTGTTATTCAAAAAAATATTGTACAAAGGATTGCGCTTTTAACTGGATTGAATTTTGGTTTTATCAGGTTCTGTTCTTTCTCCTCGGTATATCGCTCCACTTTTTACACAACACTATACTGCAGCATTTGATCGAGGGATTGCATTTTCTATTCTTATGATTATTGGCATCAAAATGATTTTAGAAGCAAGCAAAAATGAAAAACCACAGTGTTTACACAGTTCAAAAATCTCTTTTCTGACCTATCTAATGCTTGGTGTTGCGGTGAGTATCGATGCATTTGCTGTTGGTTTTACTTTTCATACCTTGCACATCCCACTCATTGGTACAAGTCTTTCCGTTTTTGGATTTTCCTTTGTGTTTGGTTTTTTGGGTATCCAAATTGGAACCTTTTTTGGAAAAAAAGAAATCCCAATCCTTCCATATCTGGCAGGGATATTGCTTTGCTTTTTGGGAATTACAGCACTCTTTTTTTAGAAAAAAGGGTGATTTGAAAAAAAGAAAAAGTTTGTTTTTTTTCTGAAAAATATTGAAATTTTTTTTCGATTTTGCTAGTATAATAATTGGTTATTAGTTCTGTTACGTTGGTTCGATCACATCACTCCAGCATAATAGTCTAGTGATACAACAAAAAAATTGCTGGAGGCAATTATATGAACATTTATGTCGGTAATTTATCGTTTGACACCCAAGATTCAGATTTAAGAGCAGCATTTGAGCCATTCGGCGAAATCACATCCTGTAATGTTATTCGTGACCGTATGACCAACCGCTCTCGTGGTTTTGGATTTGTTGAAATGCCTAACCAAGAAGAAGCTACTAAAGCTATCCAAGAATTAGACGGAAAAAATCTTCAGGGTAGAGAAATCCGTGCATCTGAAGCAAAACCTCGTGAAAACAGAGATCGCGACAATCGTGGTGGTGGTTTCCGTGGTGGGAACCGCAATCGAACTTGGTAGTTAAGTAAACTACTACATTTTCCTAAGACTTAAAACGGTAGGTTAAAAACCTACCGTTTTTTTTTTTTTTTTTTAAAAAAAAAATTCCATTTCTCCTTAATTTCTTTACAGAAGTGCAAACCATGATACGATTAAGAAAAGGTCTTTTACGAGTTCGCTTCTTCCTTTATATGGTTCACCTCAGAAAGGAGGAGTATCATGACATTCTTAATTGTTCATGGGTATTATCTTCAAGGAGCAGGAAGTAACTTTTTTGTGTATCATACATGTAAAAGCCTTGTCGAACTTGGACATGACGTAATACTAGTGTGCCAAGAAACCTCTGTGTGGGACTATGACATTATCACCGAAGTATGGGATTACTCATCTGACCAAAATCAGTTTATTCTTACCTTGAAACGTGATCAGAATCACAATGGTCGCTGTATGCTTTATCGTCCCTTTATTGGAAAAAATCTACCAGTATTTACCTATGAGGATCATAAACCCTTTATCTCAAGAGAATTGTGCTATATGTCTGATCAGGATATAGCAATGTATGTGAAATATAATGTTCACGCTTTAGAGGATATTCTTCAACATCATTCTATCGATGTTCTTTGGGCACATCACTGCTTACTCCAGCCCTATATTGTATCAAGTGTTACTATGATTCCAGAATCTTGTTATCGCATTGCAACCATTCATGGTAATGCTATTCAGTGCATACAAAAGAAAAAAACACTCATTCGATATGCCGTTGAGGGTTTAAAGAGTTTTCATCATATATGTTTTACTTCTCCAGAAATTCAAAAAGAATTCATGAGCTTGTTTCAGGAGATTGTCCTACAAGACAAAAATGAAGATCTTACCCAATGGGAAAGCCGGATGTCTATCATTTTTCCCGGAATTGACACCGATTTGTTTCATCCAATAGAAAGAGAGACTTCAAAAGCACATGTTTTGGAAGAAGTATTGCAACTTACAAAGTCTCAAACGCAAATTGGACCAACAATTCTGAACGAAGATCATTATTGGGATACGGACGTCCTAGAAATATTTCGATTGAGTACGATCAATACTCAAAATCATCCCATGATACTGTTTTTTGGAAGATATAGTTGGACAAAAGGGATTCAAATGCTTGCTATTGCAATCCCTTTAATTTTACAGAAGCATCCCAATGCAAGATTTGTTTTTACTGGCTTCGGTCCTACCCAAACCTATGCTGAAACACTAATATCCTACTTGCATCATGGACGCAAAGAGCTCTTTTTGGAATCAATTCAAAACCCAGATCTTTGGGACGCACAAATTGAGCACTATACAACAACGTATCTACGTTCTTTTTTACATTGGATGGAAGATCCAGCGTTTCGGGATCATTATTTCCAAGCTGCAAAAAATGAAATTCAAAAAGCAGTGTATTTTACTGGTTATGTAGATCAGCCTATCATCAGTAAATTGATTCGCTGTGCGGATGTTGCTGTTTTTCCTTTTTTGATACCAGAAAGCTTTGGAGGTGTTACTCTTGAGTCTTTAGGTAGCGGTGTCATTCCGCTAATCTCGGATCAGTGTGCATTTGTAGATTTTATGCCTTTATTCCAAGGATTGATCAGAGAATATCTTCCTGATTTTGTTTATCAACCCATACCCCTTGACGAAGAGTTTATTTTCTCACTTAGTAGAATGGTGGTTCATATGTTGGATCAATTTGGTACTCTTACAACGGTTGATAAACAAACTCTTCGAAATGAATTGCATAACAAAACAACAGAGTATTTTTCCTGGGAAAGCATGATTCTGAAATATTTTAAGCTGTTAGGTCTTTGAAGCAATCCAAACAAATAAAAAAAGCCTCCCTAGGGAGGCTTTTTTTATTGATACCAAACTTAAACAAAGGTTAGTTGTTTTCTTTTTCTAGCTTATACATATCGCGATCTTCGTAGGATGTGTGCAGGAGTTCGTGAGAAAGGTGTGAATTGGGTTTGTCAAAGAATTTTTCGTATATCTTTTTGATTTCAGGATTGTCGTGTGATTTGCGAATGGTCAAAGCTTCATCTTGAGAATAGATCGCAGCAGCTCTTTTCTGGCAAACGTCTGGATCATTGCTAATGGGTTGTCCTCCACCATTTAGACAGCCACCAGGACAGGCCATAATCTCGATAAAGTGGTAGGGGCTAGTGCCGTTGCTAACTTCTTCTAGAAGAACTCTTGCATTACCTAATCCCGAAGCAATGGCTACTTTGGCAGTGATTTCTTTTCCATCAGCAGACACCATAGGAATGTCAGCCTTACGGATTCCTTGCATACCACGGACAATTTCTAATTCTACTTTGGGAAGTGCTTTGCCGGTGACAACTTCATATACAGTACGAAGAGCAGCTTCCATAACTCCGCCTGTTGCTCCAAAGATGACGGCAGCACCAGTAGATTCACCTAAAGGAGAGTCAAAGTTTTCTTCGGGAAGATGTTGGAAATCAACACCAACTTCTTTCATCATGCGAGCAAGCTCGCGGGTAGTGATAGCTACATCAACATCTTGGAAGTGATCTTCTTCTTTTAATACTAATTTTCTTGCCAATAATCGAATGCATCATCGTGTTCTGGTCTTTGACACTCAAACTTTTTGTGTACAAGGCATTACAGAAACGCAGATAACATCTCTTGGGTCAAGATTTTTTCTTTCGCGTAATAAGTTTTGGTAACAGCACCAAACATTTGCTGCGGGGATTTACAGGAAGAAAGGTTGGGGAGACATTTTGGGAAGAAATGTTCGATAAATTTAATCCAACCAGGAGAACATGAAGTAATAAGAGGTAAATGGGCTTCTTCTCCGCTCAATACTTTTGTCAATCGACCGATAAACTCTGTTCCTTCTTCTAAAATGGTTAGGTCGGCGGCAAAGTTTGTATCAAATACTGCATCAAAGCCCAAACGACGAATACCAGCAGCCATTTTTCCTGTGACTAAAGAACCAACAGGCATACCAAACTCTTCACCCAAAGCAACTCGGACGGCTGGAGCAGTTTGAATAACAACATGTTTTTTAGGATCTGCAATATAGTCCCATACTCTTTCAACATCGCTTTTTTCAGTAAGTGCTCCCACGGGACATACTTTGATACATTGTCCGCAATTGGTGCAATACGTTTCTCCAAGTCCTTTATCCATAAAACAGCTAACTTTACTGTTGATTCCTCTACCAGCAATCTCGATTACGTTAACAGATTGAACCAATTCGCATTCTTTTACGCAGCGACGGCAAAGGATACACTTGTTCAAATCTCGGATTAGAGATGGTGATGTTTCATCAAGAGGGAGATCCAACTCTTTGGTTGGTTCAAAAGGGGTGTCATCAATGCCTAAATCGTAGGAGATTTTACGTAATTCACAGATTTCACTTGCAGCACAGTTGAGACAGTCTTTTGGATGGTTGGCCAAAATAAGCTCTAAAATAGTCTTTCGTGCTTGACGGACGCGAGGGGTGTTGGTTTGAATGTCCATTCCGTCATAAACTTGTGTTATGCAGGCACGTTGGAGTGTTCGAGATTTGGCAACTTCAACAACGCAAATTCCACAAGAACCTTCCTCGCAAAGGTTTTTCATGTAGCATAATGTTGGAATCGAAATACCAGCTTGACGGCAGGCTTCAAGTATTGTAAGACTGCTATCTACAGAGTAATCGTTACCATTGATTTTGATATTTACAATCTTGTTTTCCACAGCTTCAATCCTCCTCTGTGAAGTTCATATTACATACCCCTGCGGGGCAGTTATTATTATGGATGTGCTCTATAAACTCTTGGTGATATTTTTTTAAGGCTTGTTTTAATACCGAGGGTGCAGTTTGTCCTAGTGGACAGAAAGAAGAATCCATCATGGTCTGAGAGATTTTTTCAAGGTTCTCCAGATCTTCAGGTAGACCATTACCTGTAGCAATCATTTCTAGAAGGTGGCATATTTGAGCAGTACCTTCTCGGCAAGGAGTACACTTTCCACAAGATTCATGACGGAAGAATTCAGCGATATTCAGACAAATGTCAACAATACACCTTGTTTCATCCATTACTACAATGGATCCAGATCCGGGACCTGCCTCAATTTGAGCCAATGAGTGAAAGTCAACAGGTGTTGTCAGTTCTTCAGGAATAAGTAAAGAGCCTGAAGATCCACCAAGGATAATACCTTTGAGTTGTCGATCATAGCGAACACCGTGACCGATATTTTGTACGATATCTCCAACAGAAGTACCAAAAGGAATTTCAATAGTACCCTTCCAGTTCACATCTCCCATCAAAGAGAATAGTTTGGTTCCTCGAGAACCATCTACACCATAGAATGATACCAGCTACCGCCATGAGAGATGATGGCAGGAACATTCGCAAACGTTTCGACATTGTTTACCAGGGTGGGGCTTCGCTATAGACCATGGGAGGGTGGGTAAGGGGTTTTTTTCGTGGTTCTCCTCGTTTCGCCTTCTATGGAGTTAATCAAGGCAGCTTTCTTCACCACAAACATAAGCTTCCTGCTCCAGCATGAATGCATAATTCAAAGCTGAAATCTGCCCGCTGGATATTTTTCCCAAGTAGAAAACCATATTCATAACAATCGTCAATCGCCTTTTGAAGCCTTTGAATGGAGAGAGTATATTCCCCTCGAATGTAGATATAACCGTGTTCCATCATTAGCATATGCGGCAATGATCATTCCCTCAATCATTTTATGGGGTCACCTTCCATAATCTCTCGATCTTTGAAGGTGCCTGCCTCCTTCGTCAGCATTACAAATTACGTACTTTTCAGAGCCAGGATTTGGTCGAGTAAATTGCCATTTTAAACCAGTAGGAAAGCCAGCTCCACCCCGACCACGTAATTCGGAAGTTTTTACTTCTTCAATGACATTTTCTGGAGTCATTTCGAAAAGAGCTTTTTCAAGAGCAACATATCCATCAGCAGCAATGTATTCTTGAATATTCTCAGGTCGATTTTGCCAACGTTCTTTAAAAGAACTCGTTTTTGAACGTCTAGATTCATTTGATGTTCACTAGTACGTTCTTCCATGGTAACTTCTTTTTTGCTCCATGGGATGAGCCAACACGTTTTTACGACTCGACCTTTCAAGAAGTGTTCTTTAACAATTTCTTGTACGGTGCTTACTAAAACAGGACAATAAATGATATTGTCAGGGTAGATCGCAATGGCGACTTGATCTTTATCACTAAAACCTAGAGAGCCAGTTGGTATGACTCGAATTTCGTCTTCCAAGCCAGCCAATCGAATTTCTTCAATAAGCGCTTCTTCAACTCTTTGGCACCGGCCATGATACTTCTAGTATCTTGAGCAACAAGGACATGCATTCTATAAAATTTCATTATTTGCCCTCCTTGTAAGAATCAATGATTTCATCAATACGATCTTCGGTCAGATTTCCAAATGGTACATCATCAATCATCATAGCAGGAGCAACAGAACACATTCTAAACAGCTACCTAATTCGAGAGTGAAAAGACCGTCAGGTTGTTCCACCAACAGGTGTTCCTCAATTTGCTTTCTAAATAATGAACCAAGCTTTTTGCATTAGCCATATGACAGGATTGATTCTCGCAAATACGGATGATGTGTCTACCGCGAGGTTGTGTTGAATACATTGTGTAAAATGTTTCAACTCCATAGACTTTGGCAGGGCTATACCCATGCTTTTCAGATAGCTCCACCACTTTCTTTGGCGGTAAGTGGTGATTCTTGTCTGCATCTTGGATGTCATGCAATTGTTCAAGAAGATGCTTTTTTTCTTCCACGACGTGGTTCCTCCTTGTTAGTTGATGTTTTTTTCATAGTACAAACCCCTGCGGGGCAGGCTTTTTGGTCAATGTGAGCTTCGTATTCATCACGAAACCAACGAATTGTTGATAATACTGGATTTGGAGCACTTTGACCAAGACCACACAAAGATGTGTCTTGAATTACTTTACCAAGATGCTCCAGCATCTCAATATCACCAGGTTTTCCCTCGCCACAAGTGATTCGATCAAGGATATCATACATTTGCTTTGTGCCTTCTCGGCAAGGAGTGCACTTTCCGCATGATTCATCAACAGTGAACTTCAGGAAAAACTTGGCAATGTCTACCATACAGCTAGATTCATCCATTACAATAAGACCACCAGATCCCATGATTGCACCAAGAGTGTTGAGGTGTTCATAGTCAATAGAAACACTCCAGCGAGAGGATGGAATAAATTCCTCCGGATGGTCCTCCCACCATGCTCCCTTAAAGTTTTTTCCCCCAGGGATTCCGCCACCAATATCAAAATCACTTTCATTGAAATTCCTAGCTGAACTTCAATCAAACCAGTTGTATTGACATGTCCGGCAAGTGAAAAAACTTTTGTTCCTCTGCAACCTTCTTTACTGATGGCATTAAAGAAAGTACATCCGATAAGATGGTTTGAATATTCGCGAATGTTTCAACATTGTTGATAAGTGTGTGGGCTTGTTGAACAATCCTTTTGTTGCAGGATAAGGTGGTTTCTTTCTTGGTTCACCACGCTTTCCTCGATGGAGTTTAGTAGTGCGGCTTCTTCATCCTGCAAACAAATGCTCCAGCTCCAATGCGAATTTTAACTGAAAATGAGAAATCAGAAACCGAGAATGTTGTTGCCCAAAAGACCAGTACTCTTTTGCTTGTTGGATTGCTTTTTGGAGTCTTTTAATCAAATGGATACTCGGCTCTGCAGTACACATAACCTTGGTTTGCTCCAACCGTATAACCAGCAATAATCATGCCTCAATAAGAGTACAGAGATCCTCTTAATATGGATCGATCCAGCAGCGGCTCCTGATCTCCTATGCATCAGTGATTGCACACAACATATTTTTCGGTTCATTAAATATGTTAATTTCCACTTAAACCAGTGGGGAACCTGCTCCACCGCGCCCCTTTAAACCAGATTTTTCAATCTCATCAACTTGATCAGAGACATTTCTTCCAAAGCTTAGCTAAACCTGTGTAACCACTGTAGGCAGATATTTCGGTCGTTTTCTGGATTGATGATTCCACAGTTAAGAAGCATTAAATTTTAGTTTGTTTAGCAAAAAATGGTACTTCATGTAGAGTAGAAATGACCTTCTTCCTTTTTCCACATGAACTTTTCCACTCTTCTGCCTTTTAAAAGTGTTCTTGAATGTTCTTTGCGTTTTCTGGTTTCAGGTTGATATACAAGTCCTTCAAAGAGACACCATCATGGGTCCCATTTTACAGGCACCCATACAACCAGTTTAAACACCCAGCTTCAATTGAGCCCATGCTTTTGGATTTCTGCGTAGTGCTGTTTCAAAATCATTTCCACCAGCGGAGATACACCGACTGCCAGCGTACAAGAGCATGAATTCGATAAATTTTCATTATTTTTCGTTCCTTGCTATTACCCATTCACTTATGATCTGCCCATTGATAATGTGTTGGGCAACTATCTGTCGAGCCATGTCAGGGGTAACTTTACCATACGTAGTTTCGTATCCATCGCGTTCAACTCGAATTATGGGTTCTTCTTTATCAAGCCCCATCGAACCACCTTCAACGATTTCAACGTCGTGAAAGTTACGTTTTTCTAATTCATCAATCATTGCTTTTAGAGCTTCTCTTGCTCCTCCAGCAATACCTACTGTACCCATGCTTGCAAAAACTCGTACTTTTGCATTAATGCTTCGAGTCTCTAATGATTCTTTGCATCATTTCGAATCTTTCAAGTTTCTAAAGAACTAATCTCGTAATACATTTCCACCCATATAATTTTTAATGAAGTGGTCAAATATTCTTCGATTCCTTTGACTGCTGAAGGATGACTAAGAGGAATATCCTCAAAAAACCTCTTTTCAACTGCTTGCTAAAACTGAGAATGAATATTCATTGACATTGATGAAATACTCAAAACTGCAGGAATGGAACCATAAACACAAAGCAGTTCCAGCAATACTACCCATTGGAGGGCGATCCCAGTGTGAGTGCTGAAACCAAACGAAACATGTGTTCCTTTCCCCACTTCACTTATCAGATCTGCCCGCCACTGGCCATTTCAGCTTCTGCTTTAGAAGGGGGAGGCCCAGACCTACTTTTTTTGTAGTACTGTATGTAGTAAAAGGATCAAAAAATACAGCCAACAAAATTCACATCCATACCCTTTCCATTGTCTTGAATAGAGAAAAAGACGATCTTTTGTAGAGTATCCTCCTCAATTGTGAGGACAATGTCGGTAGCACTGCGCGGAATCTGAAATTTTCTAAAACATCGTCGATGTTAAGGGATAATTCTTTCATTGGTTTTGGTATTTCTGCAAAATCTCTGGAATTGAATCTGGTGTGATTCGTCCATAAATATCACCATCAACACTTATCAATGGAGCCATACCACAAGCTCCTAAACAACGAACCTCGTCATAGGAGAATTGACCATCTTTTGTAGTTTCACCAGGTTTGTTCCTAGTACTTCTTCAGTTTCTTCATGATGGCTCCAGCACCTTTACATAACAGGTCAGACCCATACACACAGAGATAACATGATTGGCTGCCTTTTCCATGGTGAAGAAGTTGTAAAACGAGACAATTCCATACACACGTGTTGGGGAATTTTTAACTGTTGTGCTATGTAAAGTTGTGCTTCTTCTGGGAGATATCCCCAAACTTTCGTGTACCGTGTAAAATCTGAATGAGAGCACTAGCACCACCCTCTCTCTATTAATGGGTCAATTTGTGGAAACTGAAGTGTTTGTTGGATTTGGTTTTCCACTCGATTCCTCCTTACAGATAAAAAAAGTAAACTCGACAATTCAAATGTTGGGTGAGAACTTCCCCAAAACAAGAAAATTCCTTTTTCTTCGGCAAGCGATATTATGGAGTCTTCCGGTCTGGCTCCTTTCTGGAAAAAGGATAAGAGGACACGTTTTAATGGATGCAATGCCCAGAATATCTTGGTGTACCTGGACTGTTATCCATGCGGTATCAGGGTTTATGGATGCCAATGCATTGCTTTTAACAAATCAGATGCATAGACATTGTGAAAAGAGAATACGATTGCATTTTTTGTAAGTAGACTCCTGAAAGGTATTCTAGTAGTCAAATGTAGAGTCATCGTTCCATACCTCAAATACAAGAGTTGTTCCGCGTTTTTGACTCTCAAGCCAAAAACTATCGGCAAAACGTTGAATGTTACTTAGGCCAACTCATCGCCGAAACCAATTTGTTCAGCCATTTGTGCAGTTGTAAAAACTGGGATAGTGCTCGTCTAGACGTCCGAATACCGGGTCCAGTATCTTGCGCAACTACTTTTACCCGGTTGTTAAAAATAACAATCTGCAAATTGCCTCCTGCAGTAGTATGTATTGCTAGATTTGCTTCTGCTTCAAATACGCACACACCAAGCCTTCTCAGATAATCTTGGCTTGGGAAGTAATCTTTCAAAGTACTTTTTACTTCCATGGCTTTACTGCCAACACCGTCATAGAGCTGGTCCTACAGTAAACTGTAAATCGTTTGTTACGACATTTCCCATGAAACACCTCAATGCCAGTCATAGAAGCCTGCATACTACAAACATAATATATTTTGATCGAAACAATAAAATTTCATTTTTCTCTGCCAAATCAATTGTTTCCAGAGGAACATTTTTTCCTCACAATCATGATAGCTGGTATATCAAGAATGGAAGCAGTTCTGACAAATCGATAAATTCGTAACGCCTGTGATAAGCAACAATGGATCTTCATCTCGTATAATAATAAGAAAAAGGGTATCGTCATGAGATCCGCTGCGAAAGCAGTACGAATATTAATATCCATGCGACCCTTCGCTTGTAAAATTTCATCGACGGTTTTGTTATATATCGTTAATTTTCATCGGCTACAGCATACAGAATTTCACGTTGCCATCAAAAAGCATTACAAATTATTTTCATTGTGGTGCGCTAAATTAGGGATCTGGATTGTTTAGCATAT
Organism: Caldisericia bacterium; assembly: GCA_040767255.1. GTDB lineage: Bacteria > Caldisericota > Caldisericia > UBA6126 > UBA6126 > JAGLCW01. Next base: position 166,167 of record JAXGOZ010000001.1, on the reverse strand, counting down.
GCCAATCATTTTTTATCTTGTTCTGGAAGCAATGGTTTCATCTCGGTACAATGACCTTGAAAAACACATTTGGGTTGCAAATAATTCGACAAAAAGGAGAATATGCAATCATCTTCTTTAATAGCCTGAAATAGACGCTGAATTTCCCATTTAGGATTCTGTACACAATCGAAGATGACAAGCATGCATTAATTTCTAAAATTCATGGTCGCGATCAAGGATGTTGAAGCTGCATTGGGTAAAATAAAACGTGCATCTTCTTTTGGAATTCCGATTTTCATAAGGTTGCAGTAGAGTTGTTGAATCTCTTGAAGCATACCATGTATTGGCGAGTTGTAGTATCATTCTTTTTGATCGTGGAGTGTACAATGATTCAGAAGCTTGATTCATCCGTATACCGTTGACTTTTGTGTAAAGCTGACACCTATTCGGAAGCGAACTAATTGATGAGAGCACGCTCTTGATATACCTTCGATATGGAAAGAAAACTGATATGCTCCGCACATTAAGTGTCCTGTGCTTTTTTATACAAAAGGTAGAAAATATTTTTTACTCATAGCACTTTCCTGCATCCCTAGTAATGCGGCACTTAACGCTACTATATGTAGCGGTGAAGGTGGGTGGGTTTAGTAACGTAACTTTTAATGGGACTTCTTGAATATTCATGTGATAGCAATCATTTGTGAAGAAATCTTGAACCAGGTTGTGTGATTCCATGCCTGCTTCATATAAGGGGTATGCAGTAGGCTCCCCATGTAAGGCTTCTACCTTTACTACTGAAAACAATGGATGTGAGAAGTCTATCTTTCCCATGCTTCGATCTACAATGGAACACAGAGCCAATGGTGTATTGTTGTATTCTTGAACCAAGGAAAGAAGTTCTTTTGTAGTTTTTCCAGTAGTAATCACATCCTCAACAAGAATAACGCGGTCTTGAGTTGAATATCGCGCAACGTTTATAGCGAGCTTCACTTGATCTCTTTCTGCAAAGATACACCGGGCTTGTAATCGTTTGAGCTTTATCCATAACAGGATATGATTCCACTAAACGGCTGCTCCCCCTAACAATGAGAGTTGGTTCAAAAGATTTGACTTGTTCAGCTAAAAACACCACAAATATCGGAATTATGCTGCGTGCATTACCGTAAAAAGTGCACACTGTAAATATGTACATCTGAGTGTAGTCCTGATGAAAGCCGGAAGGTTCCTTCATTGGGCAATTTCCATTTCTTCGAAGATTTGAAAAATCTGTTCTTGTCTCATTATTACCTTCTTAGATAAGCCATTTCAATATCTTGCAATATGGAGATGGCGGCTTGTTTCGGATCATCAGCTTGAAGAATGGGTCTTCCAACCACTAAATAGTCTGCTCCATGTAAGATTTTCGCTTTCTGCGGCGTCATGATTCAGTTGATCCTTGATATCATCGGTAGGACGACGGCTACCCGGACAAATCGTGATGAAAGTGGAACCACAGATCGATTTTATTTGAGAAGCTTCCCATGCAGAAGACACAACGCCTGATAATCCAGCTTGATGTGCTAATTTTGCCAAAATCTCAACTTGTGATTGAGGAGAACGATGTATACCAAGTGTATCTAACTCATTTTCATCTAGGGATGTAAGTACAGTCACGGCAATTAATTTTGTATCAGGCATGATTTCCTGCATGGTTTGTGCAGCTGCCTTCATACAGTTTAATCCAGAAAGAGCATGCATATTGATGATGTCAACTTGCAGAGATTTCAAGGAGAGAAGGGCACCTGAAACAGTGTTAGGGATATCCGATAGCTTTAAATCCAGAAAAATTTTTTTCCCTTCTTTTTTCCATTCTTCAATCATTGAAGAACCATATCGTAAGAACATCTGAAGGCCAATTTTATAAAAAATGACATCATCGGAGAGAAGGTGCATTAATGATCTTGCTTGTTGGATATCTGGAAAATCTAAGCTTACGATGAGTTTTTCTTTCAAGTTCATACTAGCCTCCAACAATGAATCCGGAAATCATTGGTTCATAGTAATCAAACACTTCTATTATATCGTGTAGTCAAACAAACAGCGAATGATATAACCAAAAACAAGAGAAGCAAGCCCCACCTGAATGCTTGCAAAAAAAGGAGAAGCAATCTGGTTTTTTCGGCTCAAAGAAATTCCGTAGATTAAAAACTGCAATCCTATTATAGTAAACAACACAACACCGATAAGACCTAACTCTATGCCAATATTCAGAAAAATGTTGTGTGCGTGAATAAAAGTTTTTTGGTTTTCAGGACTAAAGAACATTTTGTATGCAAATTGAAACGTTCCGAGACCTGTTCCTCCTATCCAAACTAAATGAAAAAGCTCCATACTATTTTGCCAAATAAAGATACGAGCCATATCTCCCGATAATGTTTCTAATAGAATACGAGTAAACCAATTCCGGGTAGTTGGAATACTTACTAAAACAGCTGTTAAATAAGCAGCAATGAGAGTCCATTGCCACTGTAGATTTGACAGAAGAAGACAGAGTAATCCAAAAACCATACCAATAGAAGAACCTCTGGAGCCGGAAAACATCACCATGGAGAAAAATAGAATCGTGGTACTTAAAAAGAAACTCTTAAAGAGAAAAAAAAGCCACTTATGTTGGGAGAACTCTTTCCAGCTGATACCAAAAATTGCTATTGAAGCAGAAAGAGGAACCAGTAAAGAATACAATCCTCCTAACGTATTTCTTCCACCAATGGGTGTTCCAAAATTGATTTCGACACCAGAAACTTCCAACTGAGAGCGCCATATAGTACCCCATCGGAGTAGAGGAAGGACAGATTCCCAATGCTGGACTATGAAATATATCGCATATCCAACTAAAATGAGGAATAGAATGAATAGTATTCGTAGAACTTGCTGTTTCTTTTGGAATACTGACACAAGTAAAACTTCAATGATACAACCCGATGTGAAAATTATCCCATGAAGAATAGTTTGGTTTGGTTGGACGGACCAAAGAAGACCGATCCAGATCCAGCTACACAACAGTAGCTCTGTCCAGTGCCAAGGATAGTGTTTGTAGAGCCATTTCTTGTTGAAAAGACACTTTAAACCCCAAAAGAAAACAGAAAAAGAAGCACCAAATGCTTGTATATATAGCGGATACCTAGTAATGAAAAGAAGAGATACAATTGAGATATAGAAACCTATCTCAATAAAGGCATTTAAAACCACGTTAAGTATTTGAACTTTTTTATCTGCCATGCAACCATGATACGATATTCGATACATTTTTCTATTGTTGAAATGAAACGTGTATGTTTAGGAGATTTTGTTTACTTTCATACGAATCAAAGTTTGTCGGCTGTCATCAAGTGGGAAGAGTGAATTTGAGCTAACTCCCATGAAGTCTTTACCAAACATGGAGAAGACTTCAGATGATAGAGATATTTGGGGCAATCGACCAACAAAGTTTTTTCCATCAAAAAGATAGGAAAGTTGTACTGGAGTTCCAAAATGCCCATCGGGTGTAAAATCTCCCCCGCTGGCCATGACAACGACGATTCCTTTTTCACCTTGCAAAATTTCTTCAATGGTTTTGCCAGTAGAGGGTATAAAGGTCATTGGAACACCGATTGTGGGAACAGAGTCGTAACTACCTCCAGCGGATCCTGTTGGAGTAAAGTGATGTGATTGAGCTGTTTTTTTGTCGGTATAGGGAGATTCCAGTATACCCTTTCGGATAAGGGGAAAACGGTAATCCTCATGAAAAACTCCCTCTAGGTCGAAGAATGGCACAGAAGAGTAATCCTGTGGGGAACGGGTAGTAAACAGAGAAAAAGAAGGTTGAAAGAGACATTCACCAATGCGATCGGAAAAGAGAGAACTACCAGAGACAAATAGGTGCCCATGTAGATCACGAAGTAATTTTGCCAGATACGTTTGATCTGTACTATCAAACAGGATTGGATAGTCTCCATCTTGGAAATCTTGAAGGGGGTTGTTGTAAGCTTGACATAGTTCATGAATATAGTTTGAAACAATTGTCCTGTCGTAGTGATTACTTTGATAACCCATTGCAGCATCAAACAAATTGGAGGAATCTTGATGGTTAATAAGTAGGCTCATCTGATATAGTTCAATACTCTGCGATAAAGAAAGTCCTGCATCATTGATTAGGGTATGATGGCTTTTTCGAAGGATGAGTTTATTGGAGAATGAAAACTGAGGGTTTTGCACCCGAAGGTCATTGAGCAAATCACTCATGTTTTCAATAAAAGTATCCTCTGACATGAGAGGCTGAGGGGGAAGAATTGACTTGGTTTTGTCTTTTTCTGGTGATACAGGGTAAGGAATTTGTAATTGCAGTCCATCAATGGCTTTTTTTGTTAATTCTTCTTCGTTGATTTCTCCAATGCCTGAAGATATGCCAATACAATCATTGTCATAAACTCGAATTGCAGTTTTGGTGATGTCTTTTTTTCGGATGGACTCAAAACGGCTTTGTTGAACATTGATTGCTATTTCATTTACTTTATTTTGCAGTTTTTCTTGAATCATACCATCCTCCTATTGGACGTTTAATTTTTTGATGCGGACATCAGGTCCACCAAAACCTACTCTGAGAGGATGTTGTTCCATTTTACCACATCCACCAAGCGTAAAACCAGGTGTTTCTATGCAATTGGATAATCCTTCAATATCGTTAAGAGTGGTGAACACATTTCCTGTTATTACCGATATCTGAATTGGTTCCGCAATTTTCCCTTGGCGAATCATATAACTCCTAGTAGGAGCTAAAGTAAAGGTAGACATTCCAGACCCATGTTTTACTGTTTCTACATAGATTCCTTCTTGAATATCGGAGATTAAGTCGTCAAAGGACAGTTTACCCTGCTCAATGTAGGTAGTGGTCATACGTACGATGGGTTCATATTCAAAATTCATTGCTCTAGCATTACCTGTCGGTTTTTCTTCCAATGCAGTAGCTGTAGAAACACTATGAAGTCTACCATGGAGAATTCCATCTTTTACCAGATAATTCATTTTGGCTTTCGTACCTTCATCATCGTATGGTACATATCCTTTTCCCTCATGTGTTCCTGTGTCAACAATAGACAACAAAGGAGATCCTACTTGTTTACCCAACGACCATTCTTTTCTCATAGTTTCGTCGCCAACCATGAAATCGGATTCACTTTTGTGACCAAAACTTTCATGAGCAAAAATACCAGCCCCTAAAGGGGACAAAACTGTAGGATAGGATCCCTTTTTGACGACCTTGGATTCACATAAAAACCGATCCGAGAGTTCAATATTCTTCTGGATCATCGAAGACAATCCTGTCAGTTTGTGGAAAGAATTGCAGTTGGTATCGAATCGATCAGAGAATTGGGCATCGTTATGAACCATGTCATAATAAAGAGCAAAGCCGGCATCTTCATAGTCAAAATGTATTGAAGAACCTTTGGAAGAGAAAAAATCCTTAACTTCTCTTCTATCGACATAGTAGCTTTTCCAGTGTTTAATGTGTTTGTTTAGAGGTAGCAATTCTGAGTATTCTTTAAGCAAGGACAATTTTTTATCTTTGGAGATTTCTTGAACAGAAGAAGAACCGCTGAATTCTTCTTGATGTACACTGTGCACTTCAAAATTTTGAACAATTGGATGATGCTGAATATCCTGACAAAAATGCCCAACAGTAGCCAGCTTGTCAATCTCTTTTTGAATTGCGTTCACGTTGGTTGTAGAAGTGTAATACCACATCTTTCCATCAAATAGTCGAATAAAAGCAGCTTTGGATTCCTTCTCTTTGATGTCTTCTAGTATATTTTGCGAGATACGAATGGTCGTTTCGAATAAAGTCTCAATTCGAACATCGACATAAAATCCTTTTGGAAAAATAAACATGGACTCCTCCATTCTTTATCGAGGTGGTAATGATGGTGCGTATAATTACGTATACATTCTGCTCTTGGGGTGAGAATAAATAAAAAAAATGCGCCCAGCCAGATTCGAACCAGCAACCTTCGGTTCCGTAGACCGATGCTCTATCCAGTTGAGCCATGGGCGCATACAGTGATATTATTATACAGAAAAAAACGGGTTTTCAAGCTTGTCTCTTTATTCCTGTTGGAAATAATTTGATATTCCCCTCAGTATGCCTTCCGCGATTAAGGCTAAAAAACTATCGGATTGCAACATTTTTTCTTCTTCTGGATTTGTTATTGTAGCTGTCTCAATAAGAATAGAAGGCATGGATGTAATGGAATCAGTAACAGTAAACTTACGTTTCAAAATGTTTCGCACATCTAAACCGGTCTCTTTTGATATTGTTCCTGAAATTTCTTCTGCAATACTTTTTGAAGAAGAGTGCCAATAGTAACTTTGAATTCCGTTTAACTGGGGGTTTAAGGATGCATTCTGATGAATAGAAAGGAATAAGTCTGCACCACTTGCGTTAGCCATTTCAATCCTTGCTGCAAGAGTAGAGCTGCTGGCATCTTGTTCTTTTTCTCTTGTGAGAACAACTTTTGCACCATTCTCTTCTAATAGAGATTTTAGTTTTAACGAGATCTTTAGATTTACCGCGCTTTCAAGCAAACCGGTCGGACCAATGCCGCCCGTATCGTAATAGTCGTTATCACGGAAGGAACCATGACCTGGGTCTAGGATGATCAGTTTGTCTTGCAGGCCCTTTTTTGTTTTAGGTTTCAAAGTAACAATTAAGCGATTATCGGTGGATATAAATGCTGTTTCTACCTGAGGTTTGCTACTTGTGGACAAAACAATAGTAGATTCAGAGGAACGTTCATCGCTTCGAGCAATTGAGTTTCCTTTTACCCACTCTGAGTTTGCAGGTGGTTTTAGTGAAGCAGAAAGTATGGAATTGGGAATGTGAATGGTCACTCGCTGATTGTCTTGAGTGAAACTATGAGAGATGGGAAAAGAAAAGGAAAAGGAGAAAACACTGGCGTTCAACTTTTGATCGTAAGTTATGTGAGTAAGTTTATTATCAAGGTAATAGTGGTTACCAACTGAATATAGATAGGCCTGGAAGATTTTTTCGCAATCTGCTAATGGAATATAGATAAGCGAGTTAAAGGATAAAATTGGATTATCAATGGTGATACGGTCTTCTCTGCTAGCTTTTATGTATACATTCTTCTGATCTGCTTTAAAACCGTAAAGGATTGAACCAACCTGCATAATTGCTTGTTGGCTACTATTGTCCCAGCTAACAGTCCCACGAATGGTTTGTGCAATATCTTTTAAAGGTACATATAAATGTCCTTTGTATTCTTTAAGAACGAGTTGATTGTCAAGCTGGTTACCATTTATTGTGAGTTTAGGACCAGTGTAATTCGAATAATCCATAAATCGGAAAGTAAGACTTTGTTTATTTCTTTCGGTGATGAAGCGTATATCATTCGTAGATTCAACTACCATGCGTACAATATTCGGTCGTAGCGAAAATTGGAATATATGCGATGTAGCAATCCCTTTTTTTTGAATGGGTAACAAAATTTCTTTTTTAGAAGAATCATCTTGAAGGGCAATTGTACAGTTTTTAATTTCAATGATAGTCCGATAAGGATTGCTTAACTGGTAGCTTTCAAAAGGGATAATGTCTTCACTTGAAAAGGATAGTGTAAAAAGAATGTGATCTGTTCCTTCGCTCCAATTTACTGTTTCTAGTTGAACTGAAGGTGTGTCTTCTTTGCCGGGATGCAATGGCAATTCCAAATATTGATCTTGAAGCCAAACCGTTGTGCCGCTTTCCACACATTGGTACCAGGTCTCATCCAGATTATTCTTTGCTACTGCTGTAATTTGTACCGAAGATCCTATTGATGAAATCTGAATTTGTTTATAGGCATCCCCTGGACCTTCGTATAGAATGGGTGTTAGCGAAGATTTAACGGTGATCAATTGATTAAGAAAGACTTCAGGTAAATCCAAAGGCTTAGAAACACGAACTAAATCGTTAAAAACCCATCCTGTCTTACCACCCATCAGTATTTGAAACCATTGATCTCCGTTGGAAGCCTTCATGGCACCCTGTACTGCAAAAGCGGTTCCTGCGGGCATTTCAAAAACCTTATCATAAATGATACCGGGTCCACTCCGAACATTTACAGCTTGAAGGGTTTCATTGCTTTGTCCGGTATCTTTTATCGTAACTACCCAACTTGCTACCCATCCAGTACCTCGATCAATTCTAATTTCATACCAAAGTTTCCCGTTCATATCTTTGGACTGATATAGAATTTCAAATTCTCCGTATTGTTCTACTGTTGTAATGATTTCAGCAGTGGTTGATGGACCAGATCGAATGTTAACAGGAGGTTCAATGGCACAAATTTTATTTGTAACTTGCTGCTTTTGATCTGACCAGTTTTGTACTTTGACAACCCAACTTGCTACCCATCCCTCAATGTTGTTTGGTAAGCGTATTTTGTACCAGATTTTTCCTGCAGAATCCTTATCCTCTGCTATACCTCGGGTTTCTAAGTGTGAAGATATAAAATAAACAACAGGATATTCTATGCCAGGCCCTTTGCGAACATTTATAGAATCGCAGATGATAAGCTTATCTGATGCACTTTTTTGGTTGGTCGATTCAGTTTTTGTTTGCACGACCCAACTTGCTACCCATGCATATTGCTGATTACTTAACTGTATTTTATACCATTTACGATTACTTTCATCATTGATAGAAGCAAATACTTGTTTTTCTTCTCTCTCGGATGTAATGTAATGAATGGATGCTTGAAGACTAGGTCGCGTGCGTATCTTTACTCCGGGATCTATTATTACAACAAGTCCTTCTTCAGGAGTTTCTTTCTCTGCTGTTCGAATGGAATCGACAACCCAGCTTGCAACAAAGCCATGAAGATCTTCTTTGATTTGGATTTTATACCAGAGTTTTCCTTCCGCGTCATTGCTTTCTTGCAGGATCAAAAATTCTCCTGGACTTTCGATTACATACACAACATCGCCTTTAGTAGATGTTGCATTTCGAACATTGACGATTGGACTAATCAGCGCATATCGTAGAGACTCAGCTTGTGTATAGGGTTGGAAGATACTAAGCAATACTACTATTGATACTAAGATGCGGATAGATTTTAAAAAGATATTGGATTGTACTTCTTTATGCTTCATCTATAGTTCCTTAGTTCTCTTCTTTCCTCCTTCTTTTTGAGCGTTATTCGTTTGTCATACTTTGTTTTTCCCTGGGCTAGGGCGATAATTACTTTGGCCCATTGGTTTTTTAACGCTACTTGAAGGGGAATAATTGTAAGGCCTTTTTGAAGGACTCGTTGGGACAATTTACGGATCTCTTTTTTGTGAAGAAGCAGTTTTCTTTTTTGAGTTGGCTGATAGGAGCTATGAGGAACATCAGCTTGAATGTGTAGATTGTGTAGCCATGCCTGCTCATTGTCGATTGTAACGTAACTATCCACAAAATTGACACGACCTGCACGGATAGCCTTTATTTCTGGCCCTGACAGGACAATCCCTGCTTCAATTTTCTGTAAAACATGATAATCATGAAAAGCTTTTTTGTTCAACGCAATTGATTTTAAACCTTGAAATTCCTGCTTCATGCAAATATTATAATGCAAAAAGTAGTATTTTGAAAGAAACGAAAAGGGAGAAACCAAAACCCTTTGATGTTATATCAAAGAGGATTCAAGATACTCCTGTTGAGAAAGAGTAAGTTGATCAATAGATAAACCTAGAGATTTGAGTGTAAGATTGGCTACTTTTTCGTCTATATATTGGGGAACAGGATAAAGTCCTACTGGAAGTTTATTTTCTACAAGATGTAGGGCTGATAATGCTTGCAAAGCAAATGATAAATCCATGATTTCAGCAGGATGACCATTGCCAGAAGCTAGATTCACCAGCTTTCCTTCCGCTATAACATGAATATGATTTCCATTTTTGAGAGAGTATTCAACTATGTGATTACGTACTCTCTTTTTTGTTACAGCTACAGACTCTAGTGCCATCATATCAACTTCTACGTTAAAATGCCCTGCATTACACAGAATTGCATTGTTTTTTAACAGAAGAAATGATTCGGTTGTGATTACTTGTTTGCATCCCGTTACTGTTATGAAAATATCTCCTTTTGGAGCTGCTTCTTTCATTGGCATGACTTGAAATCCGTCCATATGTGCTTCCATAGCTTTGATCGGGTTGATTTCGGTAATGATTACAGAAGCTCCCAGTGCTTTTGCACGATTTGCTACTCCTTTACCGCACCAACCATAACCAGCTACTACCACAATTTTTCCAGCAACAATAAGATTGGTAACATCCATGATTGAAGTCCACACAGATTGACCAGTCCCGTATCGATTATCGAAAAGATATTTGGATTGAGCATCATTTACCAAAATCATAGGTAGTTGAAGTGTTTTTTGTTTAAAACGGGCTTTTAATCTGAGGATGCCAGTTGTCGTTTTTCGCACCCACCCAGCATGTTAGAAATCTGATGTGCGTAGTGTTCATGGAGAATATGAGTCAGTCTCACCGTCATCGAGAATAATGTGCGGCTTCTTTTGAAGCATCTGATGCAGATACATTTCATAATCCTGTTCTGAACAACCGTGTTTGGCAAAATCCTGAATTCCTCTTTTTGCAATTGCAGCTGCTACATCATCTTGAGTAGAGAGAGTATTGCTACTAGATAGCAATACATTTGCTCCTCCGCGTGATAATATTTCTGCTAAACGAGCAGTTTTCGCTTCTAGATGAATGCATACTGCAATCGTTAGATTGTGAAATGGTTTTTTTTCTACAAACTGTTTCTCAAGTATAGTCAAAAGCGGCATGTGATCAGCCACCCAATTTAGTTTTTCATCACCTCTAGTCTCCATTGATTGTTCTGATTTATGAAGCATATATGCAACCAACCATGATCTCAGGTGAATCTGGTGCTTCTACTTCCGATTCTTTTTTATTAGAAAGAAGGGTTTGATATGCTTCTAAAATGCGATGACATATCACTTTTGTATCTCTGTTTTCTTGTAAGATTTTCTTTATGTTTTGGGGCATGGGTTGTTTTTCTATGATTCCTGGTGAAAGTACCAGGATAGCATTTCCTCTTTTTAAGTGAATCTGTGTGTATTCGATCTCAGGTTTTGTAATGGAAAGTTTGATAGGGTCGATCATGCCTAAGGGAAGAGATATTTCCTCTTCAGTGCGTGAGTTAGAGGTAATACCATACAGAGAACCTTTATTCCAAAGGAGAGCTTTGCAATACCCTGCATTGCAATAATGAGCAATATTTGAGTTGTCTACTGCAACAAGTAAAAGGGAGGTGGTCATGTCGGTGTTTGTTGTAATAGATCGCTTTTGAAGACCCTCCTGAATAAGAGAAAAAATTCGATCATAGGAATCTTTTGGCTTTGCATCTTCCACAAAATGATGCTTCTCTGCAATCATTGTGCCAATCCTGGAAATTGCATATTCGCTTGGTACTGAATTAACAGAACTGCAAAAAATGGTGCTTGCAATCGCCATTGTGATTTGATAGTTTTCTGGCATCTGGAAAGCATGAAGCCATGTATCAGCAAAAGTTTTCTCTATTAAACCAATTTTTGAGCAAATATCACTTCGAATTGATAAGGGCTTGCGCAATAACATGCTAATCCTTTCATTTTTGCAATAACGATTGTAGGTAACTTCCGGTGTAACTGGTAGGATGTTTTACAACATCTTCTGGAGAACCCTGCACAATAATCCTACCTCCAAATTCACCACCACCAGGACCTAAATCTATGATGTAATCAGAACATTTTATCACATCTAAGTTGTGTTCAATAATAATGATACTGTTTCCTTTATCAACCAATTGGTGTAAAACATGAAGCAACATTTTAATATCTTCAAAGTGTAGGCCTGTCGTAGGCTCGTCTAGAATGTAGAGTGTATGTCCTATGGTTCGTTTACTGAGTTCGAGAGCTAGCTTGATTCTTTGGGCTTCTCCACCCGATAACGTTGTCGAAGACTGTCCCAATTTAATATATCCCAAGCCTACGTTTTGTAAAAGTGAAAGTTTTCGCAATGCTTGTGGATACGCTGAAAACAATTCAAGTGCCTCATTTACGGTCATTTCAAGAACATCATGGATGTTTACACCGCGATATTCAATTTCTAATGTTTCTCTATTGAAGCGCTTCCCTTTGCAAACTTCGCAGGGTACATAAACATCGGGTAAAAATTGCATTTCAACTTTTACTAGTCCATCGCCTTTACAGCTTTCACATCGTCCACCTCGAACATTGAAACTAAATCTACCCTGGTCATATCCTCGAATTTTTGATTCAGGAAGTGCTGCAAAGATTTTTCGAATATCAGTCCATAAATTGACATACGTAGCGGGATTGGATCTAGGAGTTCTACCAATTGGGTTTTGATCAACCAACATACATTTTTGAATGTTTTCAAGTCCTTCCAGTTTTTTGTATTTTCCTGGAATAACATTGTGACTTCCAGTTTCATATTTGATAGCTTTGTACAGAACGTCATTAATGAGAGTGCTTTTCCCCGAACCAGAAACCCCCGTAATACAGATAAATGTTCCTAAAGGAAAAGAAACTGATACATTCTGAAGATTGTGTTCACTAGCACCCTTCAGTTCTATTGTTTTGCCATTACTTTTACGACGTTTCGATGGCAAAGGGATGAAAGATTCACCTTTCAAGTATTTTGCAGTAAGAGATTTTTCTGATTTCATTACTTTTTCAATAGAACCCTCTGCAACTACTTCTCCTCCATGAACTCCTGCAAATGGACCCATATCAACAATGTAATCAGCCTTACGAATAGTTTCTTCATCATGTTCTACAACAATTACCGTATTTCCAGTGTCTCTTAGTTTTACAAGTGTATCCAAGAGTTTTTCATTGTCTTTTGAGTGCAAACCTATACTTGGCTCATCGAGAATGTAAAGAACCCCCATTAAACCAGATCCTACTTGCGATGCAAGTCGAAGTCGTTGTGCTTCTCCACCAGAGAGAGATGCAGACGATCTGGATAAACTTAGATACTCCAAGCCCACATTGAGGATGAATCTCAATCGTTCTGTGATCTCCTTTAAAATACGCGATGCAATAATCTGTTTAGAAGGGGTAAAATGAAGAGATTCCATATACGAGAGAAGATTTCGAATTGATAAATCAGAAGCTTCATAAATATTTTTTCCATCGATCGTTACAGAAAGTGCTTCTGGTTTTAGTCGAGATCCGTTGCAAGAAGAGCAAATACGGGTGATCATCAGTTTTTCATATTCAAGACGAGAGGATTCAGAATAAGTTTCTCTGTGGCGTCTTTCAATCATTGGAATAACGCCTTCAAATCGACCCTTACCATACAAAATAGCATGTTGAATATCAGTAGGTAGCTTTTGGAAAGGAGTATTTTTAGATTCTCCATGTAGTTGAAGAAAACGGCTGATCTTGTGTAACGTGTAACTATCATTGGTATTTCGGAAACCAGGTACAAAAATTGCACCTTCTGCAATAGAAAGTCCTGGATCTGGTATTACAAGGGATGGATCAACTTCTTTTACTACGCCCAATCCAGAACAAGATGGACATGCACCAGAGGGGTTATTGAAAGAGAACAATCGTGGTTCAATTTCAGGCAGTGAAATGTTACAGTCAATGCAAGCAAAGGTTTCTGAAAATGTTTTAAGCTCCCATTTTTCTTTTTCATCTTCATACATTACATCTAATACATGATCACCTAAAGAAAGGGCCTGTTCTACAGAGTCTGTTATCCGACTTCGATCTTCAGCATTGACTTTCAATCGATCAACAACAACCCAAATATCATGTTTATGTGTTTTTTTTAATTGGATGTCTTCGTCTAAATCATACATAGTCCCATCTACAAAAACCCGAACAAATCCTTTTTTTCGTAATGAAGAAAAAATATTCTTGTATTCTCCCTTTTTTTGTTTGGCGATTGGAGCGAGTATCTGAATCTTCTGGCGGTTCCAAACTTCTAGAATTGAATCTACAATTTGGTCTACAGACTGGCTTTCAATAACTCTACCACATTGAGGACAATGTGGTATTCCTACTCGTGCCCATAAAAGTCTCATATAATCATAAATTTCTGTTAGGGTACCAACAGTAGAACGAGGATTCTGGCTATTAGTTTTTTGTGTAATGGCAACAGTAGGGGATAGTCCTTCAATATGGTCAATATCAGGCTTCTTCATTTGACCAATGAATTGTCGAACATACGAAGACAGGGATTCTAAATATCTTCTCTGTCCCTCTGCGTGTATTGTGTCAAAAGCAAGAGAAGATTTACCAGACCCGGACAATCCTGTAATAACGATCAGTTTATCTCTTGGCAAAGTAAGATTTATGTTCTTTAAGTTATGGACTCGTGCTCCGCGTAAAACTATCTTTTTTTCTGGCATTGTTTACTGTTTCTTTAGTAAGGATTCTTTGTATTCTTTGGAAGCTTTGATGAAATGGGTAAACAGAGGTTCAGGTTTGACAGGCCTGGAAACTAATTCTGGGTGGAATTGACAGCCAATGAAGAATGGGTGATCGATGAGTTCTACCATTTCAATCAAGCCTCGTTTTGGATTGAAGCCGGATAGTTTCATGTTCGTATTCTCGAAATAAGGCATCATAGCATTATTGAATTCATATCTGTGACGGTGCCTTTGTGTTATGAGCTCATTATGATATATGTCGTATGCCTTGGATGGTTTTTTGATCTTGCAATCATAATCTCCCAATCTCATTGTTCCACCCTTTTTATCAAGGTTTTTTTGGTCTGCCATGAGATCGATTACTGGATAGGGAGTGTTTGAGTTAAACTCTGTAGAGTTTGCATTTTCAAGCTGTAACACATTTCTTGCAAAATCAATTACCGCTATTTGCATACCTAGGCAAATGCCAAAATAGGGAAGTTGTTTTTCTCTTGCATATTGGGAGGCAATAATCATTCCCTCAATTCCGCGAACTCCGAATCCCCCTGGAACAAGAATACCGTGCATGGTACCTATTTTTTCCTCTATATTGCTACGGGTAATATCTTCACTTTGAAACCAATGAATATTCACCTTTACGTTGTTAGGGATTTGTGCATGTTTTAGTGCTTCAACCATAGACAAGTAAGCGTCCCCTAACTCAACGTATTTACCAACTATACCAATGTGTACATCATCTTTTACTTGATTCATTTTAGCAATGGTTCTGTTCCAATTCTCCATGTTGCTTTTTTTGGTTTCTAGATTCCAAACAGACTCTAACGCGTTACAAAGACCTTCTTGTTCAATCATTCGGGGAACGTCATATACATTTTTTACATCTTGTACAGAGAAAATGAAGTCTTTTTTTACATCGCAAAAAAGTGCGATTTTGGTTCGAATATCTTCTTCTAAGGGAACGTCCGTTCTACATGCAATAATCGTGGGTTTAATGCCAACACGCCTGAGTTCTGCGACGCTATGCTGTGTTGGTTTTGTTTTTAATTCTCCTGTTGTGCAAAGATGGGGAAGGTACGTTAAATGAATAAGAGCAATATCTTGAGGTTCATTCTCGTTTGTAAATTCTCGTATTGCTTCCAAAAATGGAGAACCTTCGATATCTCCAATGGTACCTCCTACCTCAGAGATAATAATATCTGCCTTGGTTTCTTCGGTATGTTGTAAAATACGATTTTTTATTTCTTGCGTTAAATGAGGAATCACTTGAACAGTTGCCCCTAAGTATTCTCCTCGTCGTTCTTTTTCAATAAGTTGTTGATATACACTCCCCGAAGTCACATTGGAGGATCGGAGAAGATTTTGATCTAGAAATCTCTCATAATGGCCTAGATCTAGATCTGTTTCTGCTCCATCAGATGTAACAAACACCTCTCCATGCTGATAAGGATTTTGAAGACCAGCATCTACATTTAAGTAAGGGTCAAATTTGATGATACTTACATTGTATCCTTTAGACTTTAAGATCATTCCAATAGAGGAAGTCAGAATGCCTTTTCCAAGGGAGGACATAACACCTCCAACAATGAAGAGATATTTTGTGTTCATGGTTGTGATTCCTTTCGGTAAATAGCTGCTTGAATGAGATTGTCTATAAGCTGAGAAGTTTCAATTCCGGTAACTTTCCAAAGCGATGGATACATGGATATGGAAGTAAAACCAGGAATTGTATTGATTTCATTCACGACAATGGAATTGTCGTTCATAAGAAAACAATCTACCCTAGCCATTCCATAACACCCAACAGTTTTTGCAGCTTTGATTGAGAGGTTTTGAATTTCTTTGATAAGTTTCTCTGGTAAATCTGCTGGCACGTCTAACCGAGTTGTATCTTCGATATATTTTGCAACATAATCGTAAAATTCTCTTTGTGGAACGATTTCACCCGGAAGAGATGCCATCCATTGAATGGATTGATTTTGAATTTGAGTTAAAACAGAGCACTCAATTTCTCGACCTTTCATAGTCTCCTCAATTAAGGCATATTGTTCGTGTTGGAAAAGGTCTTGAAGTGCTTGATAAAATTGGTCGGGCCGATGGATTTTTGTGACACCAACGCTACTTCCTCCATGAGGTTCTTTGATAAACAATGGTAAATCGAAGTCATCGATAATCTCTTGAGGAGAAAAGCGACCTTGTAAAAAATCTTGTTTAGAAAGTACTTTGTAAGGGGATACTGGAATTTTAGCATTTTCTAGAAGTATTTTGGTAAGTATTTTATTCATACAAACAGCAGATGACTCAACATCACACCCAACATAGGGGACTGATATGGATTCAAGTAAGCCCTGAATAGAACCATCCTCACCACCTTTGCCATGTAAAACAGGAAAGGCACAATCAATTGGTATGATTGTATCGTCGATAACAAGGGTTGGGTGTTTTGAAAATTGTACTTTGATTTGTGGTGGACTGGGTTGGTCTTCAACGGATCGTAATTGATGAAAATCTTCGACTGTAAAAGAGTACCATTGACCGGATTTAGAAATACCAATTAAATAGGGTGTATATTTGTTCTTGTCTAAGTGTTTTACTACAGTTTGTGAGGATACGACAGAAACTTCGTGTTCCGGAGAAATACCACCAAAAAAAATCAATATGTTCATATTCACGGATCTCCCTACTGTTGAGATGATATAAAATTTGATAGATGCGGCATTAAAACTTCTGTATAGTAATCATTATACAACTGGTTTTCGTCAATCCAAATGGTTTGTATACCTAGTTTTGAAGCCGATGCGCAATTCACTTGCATATCATCAACAAGAATGCATTGGTGAGGGTGTGCCTTGATCCATCGTAAAACACTCAAATAAGAAGAAGCACTGGGTTTACCATGAAAACGGAATGAATGAATACCATAGATTTTCAAGAAAACAGAATCAATACCTAGAATAGAAAGGATTTCAATAATATAGTCTTTAGGAGCATTGGAGAAAATGTATTTCTTTCCCGGAAGGTTCTCTAAGAATACTTTTAAATCAGGTTGATGGCTAATGAAGGAGTGCTTGGGGAAAGAATGAACAAATTGTAAGAAATCATTGCCATTGATCCCGCATTCTTTAATAGATCCCAATAAACTTGTACCATATTTTTTCATGTACTGTTTGCGCAATTGATTAATCTCTACAAGACTCATTTGAAGATGTTTTTGTAGATACTGATTGATTCGAGTATTACCTTCCTGATACAAGCCATTTTTAGGTGGGTAAAGAGTTTTATCAACGTCAAACAACCATATTGTTTCATTGTGTGCATGTTTTTTCATAGTCTAGTATTATACAAAAAAAGGGACTATCATTACAATTTTCCGCTGTCTAAATCGGAGTAAGAAATCCTAAAACAGTATTGATAAGGGCTGAAAACATCTTACAATATATACGAAAACACCGGAGGTACGAATGCAAAATGTTATGAACGAAAAGATTACCGGCGTTGGTTTTACTTTTGACGATCTGCTTTTAGTGCCTGCAAAATCAGAAGTTTTACCAACTCATGTTCAACTCCATACCCGACTTACAAGAAATATTCGACTCAATATTCCTATTGTTAGTGCCGCTATGGATCGAGTAACCGATTCAAAATTAGCCATCGCATTAGCTAGACAAGGTGGTATTGGAATTATCCATAAAAACTTCAGTGCTGAAAATCAAGCCGACGAAGTAGATCGTGTAAAACGTTCTGAAAGCGGTCTCATTAACAATCCGGTGACAACATTCAAAGACAATACAGTCCAAGACGCACTAGATATCATGAAAAAATATAAAATCTCTGGAGTTCCCATTACAGATAAAGACAATACCCTCATAGGTATAATCACAAATCGAGACATTCGATTTGTTACAGATTACTCTGTTTCAATTGATAGTGTAATGACAAAAAAGAATCTAATCACTGCTCCTAAGGGTACATCAATTGATGAAGCAAAAAACATATTGTCTAATTACAAAGTTGAAAAGTTACTCATTGTAGATGAGAACTACAAATTAACTGGTCTATTTACGATCAAGGACATCGATAAAATAAAAAAATATCCAAATTCCTGCAAAGATGAAAAAGGTAGATTGCGTGTTGGTGCAGCAGTATCCACTTCTCCCGATTGCATGGAAAGAGTAGAGCAATTGGTGAAAGCTGGCATTGATGTTTTGGTTATTGATTCTGCACATGGTCACCATATTGGTATTATTCAGCTAGTCAAAAAAGTCCGATATTCTTTTCCCGAACTAGAAATAATTGCTGGAAATGTAGCTACCGGAGAGGCAACCAATGACTTGATATGTGCCGGTGCTTCTGCAGTAAAAGTTGGAATAGGACCAGGATCAATTTGTACAACTCGTGTTATAGCTGGTGTTGGTGTTCCCCAGTTATCCGCCATTATGAATTGTTATACAGCTGCCCGAGAACACGATACCCCCTTGATTGCTGATGGGGGAATACGCTTTACTGGAGATATTACCAAAGCCTTAGCTGCAGGTGCATCTACTGTTATGTTGGGGAATCTATTAGCTGGACTTGAAGAAAGTCCTGGCGATTTGATATATCTAGAAGGCCGACAATACAAAGAATATCGAGGAATGGGCTCCCTTGAAGCAATGCGAGAGGGTGGTGGATCTCGTTATTTCCAAGATGCTCTAGATACATCTAAACTTGTTCCAGAAGGTATAGTAGGGCGAATCCCCTACAAAGGACGACTTGGAGAATTTGTGTACCAGCTTTTGGGTGGACTACGAGCAGGTATGGGTTATCTGGGGGCAGACACTGTTCAAGACCTTCAAGAACATGCGAAATTTGTTCAGGTAACTGCATCGGAGTGAGAGAATCACATCCACACGATATTCAAATTGTGAGAGAAGCTCCAAACTACTGGTTGAAAGTAGAAGAGTACTAGTAGATTTGAGCTTTTATTCTATTGACTAGCTCTGAAGGTACTTGATCATGAACAGCGAGTTCTTTGCACAAAAACTTTAAACTACTGAATGCTTGTATTCTGTCATGACATAGATTACAACGATATTCCTTTTGACAGTTTTTGATCCATTGTAAGAATTCATTTTTTTCACTTTCGTCCATGCGATTGTCAATTAAATCATTTACGAGTAGTTGTTTTGAACTGCATATGGTTGGATCAGGTTTTTTCATCATATGTCTGGATTGACCCTTTCTTTTAGAAGTAGACGAGCCCTATGGAGTCTTGAACTGACAGTACCAATGGGTATAGCTAAAACCTGCGCAATGGACTCATAACTCATTCCTTCAAGATCAGATAAAACGATAACTTCACGGAAATCAGTGGGAAGATTTTGTATTGCATTACGTAGATTTTCAATACGATGTTGGTCTAGAATATCGTGATCATGTGATTCTTTTGTATCGGGAAGGTGATCAAGACCCTTTTCTGGATGAACAATTCTATTCTTCTTTTGAATAGAAGAGAGAAACGTGTTTCGTAAAATTTGTAAAATCCAATTTTTAAAATCGGTTTCTCTGTTAAATGTGTGAAAATATTTCCAAGCACGTAAGAAAGCTTCCTGGGTAATGTCATAGGCATCATCCTGGTTTTTGGTGAAATACAAAGCAACCCTATAAACGTCTTGGTGGTATTGCTCAACATAAGAAGTAAATAAATTTTTATCGTCAGGATTCATACATGTATTGTACTGAAAAAAATGGTAAGAAAAGTAGGGATAAGAACTTTTGTTTTGAAATAAAATAACGTTTTGTGTTGTTATTTGGTTGCTGTAATATTCCATACTTAGGTAACAAGAAGCTAGAAAAAAAGTTCATAAAAGTCGATCTAAACATGAGTACAAATCTCATGATTACTTAAAATGAAGAATCTTCTAGATCGCTCAAAAACGTCTCTTTATTCTCGGGATGTATGAATTCTTTTTTGTTCAATGCATTAACATTATAGCTTTTTGGAAGAAACAAATAGCTATACTGGGTTATTTTTTCGATTTTACATTGTAATGCATAGCAAGCACCAAAAAGCATAAAGTAATACTTTCCGTCACGAACAACTTCTTTTGCTGATGCGATAACGGGATGACCATTCTGAAGCTTATCAATGGTAATTTTGGCTAGCTCTAATGCTTCTTTATCATCACGGGGAATTGTAATATAGTCAATTTCTAGTGGGGATCCTTCAGAATGTGATGGATTGGTTTTGAAACCCCTTTTTTGTAAAACTGGTTTCGGAGGAATATTGGAGTTGTTTCGCGAAGTTTCTTTTAAATACGAAATGCTATCCTTTTCTGGGATTGATTCTAGGGTTTCTTCTTCTTCATCATCTTCATCATCAGGAGAGATTGTAAAAAGATTTTTAAAAAACTCAGAGATTGCTTTCATTCAGACCTCCAAAAATGGCACTACCTATGCGTAACAAGGTTGAACCCTCTTGAATTGCATAGAGATAATCTTGTGTCATACCCATTGATAAAACAGGGAAAGAATTGTTAAATCGATGTTCCATATTTTCTTTCAATGTACGCAACAATGCAAAACATCTACGGATTTCGCTTTCTTCATTGGTAAGAGTAGCCATTGTCATAAACCCTTGAATCTGTATTGATTCATGCTTGATTATAGATTCAATGAGGGACGGTACTTTTTGTGGTAGAATACCATACTTGGTATCATCTGTTGAAGTTTTTACTTCAATTAAAACTGGATAGGGTTTTGGAAACGGCGCACCTTCCATTTTTTTTGATTTTAATTCCATGATCACGGTATCTGCAAGTTTTTGTGTATCAAGGGAATCAATACGATGGAAGTAGGGAAGTGTTTTTCTTACTTTGTTTTTTTGTAAATGACCAATAAAACAAAAAGAGGGGAAAACTTGTAGTGAAGAAGAGGCCAAAATAGCTCTTATGTCTTGGATTTTTGATATAGCGTCTTGTACGTAGTTCTCACCAAATAGGGTTTCACCACATTGAATAGCTTGTAAAATTTGATTTGTGGAAGCTTTTTTGCTTACACACATTAAAGAAACTTCAGAAGGATTTCTATCACAGGAGTAACAGGCCTTTTCAATAGATTCATGGAGAGTAAGAAGCCTGGATTGGATAGAATCTTCAGTTGTCATTTTTAAGCAGCTCTTTTTCGACATTTTCCCAATCTAGAAAGACTTCCATTCCTCGAAAATCTTCGATTGGTACCATATTTTCTCCCGATTTTATTGCTGTAATAATGTATTGCTCTGTGCCAGGTTGGACACCTTCTACGTGTACGGGTGCAAACACAGGAACCTGGCTGTCAAAAGGAAGATAGTAGATGGCATATTGATTTGGAGAAATTTCTTTAACTGCTGAAGGAGGAAGAATTGCCGCATTGTGGTATCCGAAGGAAAAGTAACCATTTACTTTTCTTGTATTCAACAATGTTTCGACATAGTAAGGGGTAGTAAAGCATACAATAGTATAATCGTCATTGTAGGGTTCTTTTTCGGTAATAGTACCATTAACAGAAAGGCTTGCAGGATAGGTAAGAGAAAAAGTTGCAGAAGAACCTTTTTCAATGCGATCTGCTACATTTGTTTGGACCAGCAAGACATAACAGATAGATTCATTGTTAACAACTTTACAAACAAACTCGTTTTCAGTGACCTTTTTCCATCTTCGACACGCTCAAATTTGGTGGGGGTTCCATAATATCCTCGAAGGAAATAGTCTTTTGAAGAGCGTTTTCAAATGTGAAAACTTCCTCTAGACCATCTCGAATATAGCTTAAAACTCCTTGAGATTGAGCTTGTATCTCAGTATTTGATGAGGAATTAGAAACGGATGCAATAGGGGAGCCAACACGCACAACTGCACCAGGGATTTTTATACGATGAACTACTCCTTGAATGGGAGATAGATAAATGGTTTCGGTTTTTGCATTAAAGCCGTTACCGAGAATCATTACTTCGGTTCTTGTTACATTCAGAGGTAGTGTGGAATTTTTTGGAGAAAAAGTAATCGTTCGAAAAACTTGAACAAGAATGATTGCAGCAATAACAAAACAGAAAGCAATCACAACTACGGATACGGCATCAGTCGGTTTTTTTTCTCTCATAAAACGTTTACCCTCTTTTATGTAAAAGGGGAGTTACCCCATTTGAGATCGTAAAAAGTCTGGAATATCTAATCCATCTTCATTGGTATCTTCAAAGTCTTCCTGAGAAATAGAAACGGTTGGAGTTTTTTTAATGGAATGAGTTTTTGTTGCTTTGCTTTGAAGGTCTTCGGGGATACCGGTCGCAATAACGGTGATGTAAACTTCGTCGTCTTTAATACTGCGATAGTTACCACCACCCCATATAACTTCTGGGTCTAAACCATTGTTCTTGGCAAGAGAAGTAATTTCGTTAACACTTTTCATGGCTTCTTCCATGGAAAATTTAAGCGATCCTCGAAGATTAATCAAGATAGATTTTGCGGATTCAATAACCGCTTTGTCGATCATTTTGTTATTTACTGCGTTATGAGCAGCTTCAATTGCTCGTTGATCGCCTTTTGCATAACCAATGCCAAAGTAGGCTTTACCAGAATCTTTCAGAACTTTTTGTAAGTCTTTAAAGTCAACATTGATGAAGCCGGTTTCATATAATAGCTCTGAAATACCACGTACACATTGGTGTAAAACTTCATCGACCAAGCCAAAAGATTCTTCCATAGGAGCAGATTTCTTTTCCATGGTCAATAAATTCTCATTATCAATTGTAACAATGGCGTCTACATGGTTTTTTAGTTTTTCGATACATTGATCCGCATAATTGATTCGTTTTTTTCATTCAAACAAAAATTGTCGAGTAACGATTACTACGGTAAGGATGTCCATATCTTGAGCAATACGGGCAAAAACAGGAATGGCACCTGTGCCAGTACCACCTCCCATACCAGCGGTTAGGATGACCATATCTGCACCTTCGTATAATTGTCGGATATCATCTTCGTTTTCTTGTGCAGATTTTTCTCCCAATTCTGGGTTTGCTCCTGCTCCAAGACCATCAGTAATACGAGCTCCAATTTGCAATTTTATGGGTGCTTCAGAGTGATCAAGAGCTTGCACATCAGTATTAACGGCGATAAACTGAACTTTATCAAGCCCGTATCCTACCATCCGATTGACAGCATTTGTTCCTCCACCACCAATACCTACTACAACTACTTTAGGATATCGTTTCCAAGAGTTTACACTAGAATTCTCTGACATCTACTGCCTCCCTTCAAAGGAACTTGTATTGTTTTGATCGTATCGTAATTTTTTTACAAATTCATTCGATGTTGCTTTAAATAATAAGGAAGGGAACATCAAAAATCAAGTTTTTTGTCAAGATTATACTACATAAAGTTGTACTTTTATAAAAAAAAGGGTTACATAAAGTTCTATTGAACATATGGTTTTGTATTGTTTTTTAGAATGTTATAGAGCTTGCTGTGATGGGAGAAACTGAAAATCGTAACTACGGAGATACAGTTGCATTGTTGTTTTCCTCAATGATCTTTTGGTCTTGTTTTGTATCATCATTGTTTTCAGTAATTGCTTTTATCTCTTCAATGAAAAGATCTTTTGTTTCTGAACAAACAGCTTGTTTACGAAAACGTACATCGATGCAGTTGAATCTTTTGTGCGCATCCTCCTCTCGAAGGTATTCTTCAGCAGCGATCAATTTTTTTTCCATGTTCCCATATGACGTCTCTTTTCCAAAAATGCACTGGATGCTTTTGCCTGAGGTAGATACCTTGGTGAATACCAGTCCTTTGGTGGCTGAATATTCAATGTGTGTTATTTGGGGACCTAAATAGCTAGACGTTTGAACAATATACTGAATAAATGGTTGAACATGCTGGTGATAAACAGCAATGAAATCTATTGATATATGCGGTGTTCTTTCTTCTGAAGGTTCTAGGGATGTGGTGGGAATTGAAACCTTGTAAAGTAAATCTTCATTGCCTTGCAATAGAGACCCAGTGACATTCGGAATAGAGAGAATATTGCCTTCAAAATCACAAGGATACAAGTAATCGTTGATAGAGATATAAAAGACAGTGGAGGGTTCAAAAATGGAAATCCTCCAATGGAACAATCCTAGTCGTTCCAGCTTTTTAGATTGTAATGCATCGCCAATTATGTTTTTTAGGGGCATGTTCATAGCTGTTTTTGCTGGAAGAAAACCTAAGAAACAATGTGGTTTTAATAATTGTTGTATTTGTTCACGGGTTGAAGTGCTGGCTTGAAACTCAGTACAAGGAAAAAACATCAAGAGATGTCCTGCAATGAAAATGATAAGAACCAAAACAGCTAAGAATACAAATGGACCTTTTCGAATGACTCTTTTTTTTCTATTGTTTCTTTTCATTGCTTTTTAGTACTCACCAAAACGAAGCTGAATATACGTGCCTGAGAGGATTCGAACCTCCACTCTTCGGCTCCGGAGGCCGGTGCTTTATCCATTAAGCTACAGGCACATGCAGTGAATCCATAGTAACAGTTTTCACTTGTTTTACAATTATGGCTACAGTTTTTCTAGCCTATAATCCTGTAGGAGAACCTTTTTCCCAAGGGAATGTTAAGAAAAGACGCAATGGTAGAATGGGGTATGGTATTTTTTCTCGCAGTGATTCAGTTAGCACCTCATGCCATATTGTTACCCAGGCAATTGGAATACCAGAAATAGCAGATACTTCTTCAACTTTCTTTAATCCATTCAATACCGAATCAATCTCTGAATCAAATCGCAAGTGTGTATTGCTTACAAGACCAGTTACTTTTAGTTTTGCATGAGCTTGTAACGATCGGAGAGTTTTTGATATCTTTTCAACAGTGTTAGAAAATGGTCTAAGGGTGTTGATAACAAGGTAAACTTCAAGGTTAGATTCATACAGAACATCTTGAAATTGTGCTATAGTTGTGCATCCATTTTCTTCTCCGCCTACATCCATGACTAAGTCAAAGTTTTGATTTCGAAGGTGATTATAAATGTGAGAAGGAACAATGGGCATATCCATGTTACGTACTGTTTTATCAGGTAGAATTAAGTCGATTCCCAGCTCCGTAATCTCTTTTTCCCGATCCCGCAACCGAATATAAGGCTTTATGATATCCAGATCAATTAATTTTATGGGTTGTGTAGGATTTTTCTTTTTCTGGTGCAAGATGAAGTTAATCGAGATTTCACTCTTCCCAGAACCCATGTTACCAATAAAAACCCAAATATTTTTTTGTGATGGTAAGGGCTCACTCATATGATTTAGCCTTTACTTCCCCTCGTAATACACGAAGAATGTTGAATGCCAGGGCTTCCATTTCATGTTCACCAGGATAGACTTCGTAAGGAGCACCTATAAAATCAAGATGAGATTCAAGTTGTTTTACGATAACCGGAGAATACGCCATTCCGCCAGTAAAAATGATGGCATCTACATTCCCCTTTAACACGGTAGCAGCTCGTCCAATTTCTTTAGCGAGTTGATATATCATGGCATCCATAATTTTTCTGGGTTGTTCTTCTCCCTTTTCAGATCGATCGTCTACCTCTTTCGCATTATTGGTGCCAAGGTGAGAAACCATTCCTCCACGTCCTGCTAGAAGCTTTTTCATTTCTTCGTAGGAATATTTTTCAGAAAAACATAAATCAACTAGCCCTAAAGAAGGAAGAGTTCCTGCTCGTTCAGAACTAAAGGGTCCATCTCCATTCAATGCATTGTTTACATCAATGCAGTTTCCTTTTCATGAACTCCGATAGAAATACCCCCTCCCATATGAACAACAATAAGATTGACTTCTTCGTATTGCTTACCCATTTTTTTCCTGCTGCTTTTCTAGCAACATGCTTTTGATTTAGTGCATGCCAGATAGATTTTCTCTGTATACCTTCTAAAATACTTTAGCAATGTCATGCATTTCATCTACTGTGACGGGGTCAGCAATAAAACCAGGAATTTTTGTATTGATCCATAGCTGCTTTGTCCAATTACTGCTCTTAGATTAGATGCATGGAGCATATAGCGTCCTGTTCGAAGGTCCTCAATCATTTGAGGGCAAAATGGGTATACACCAGACGTCAAGGGTCGCAAGACTCCTCCTCTGGATGCTATAGCGGTAAGATCTTCTAAGGAATACCCATTTGAGATTACTGTAGAAATTATCTTTTCTTTTCGAAATTCGAGTTGATCAAAAAGCTGGGGGTATTTTTTCAGTTCATCGGAAGAATGAGTAATGTTCTTTTGCATCTCATTGGTTTCATTTCGAAAAATTGCAATCTTTGTAGATGTTGATCCTGGGTTGATCACTAATATCAATGCATCTTTCATAGCCACCTTCTTTCGTGTAATAAAAACTTTTGGTGTAGTTAGTTTTTTGTTTTTGCTCCGCTCATAAGAGCTGCGATCAGGATAGCATTGTATTTATTCTCAGGTGTGTCTGCTCGAGAAGGAACAACAATGGGTACTTTTGCTCCAACTGTAACACCTGCGGATTCTGTCTTACCACCACCAAGATACACCAAAACTTTATAAAATATGTTTCCAGATTCTATATTTGGCATGAGTGTGATATCAACATCTCCACATACTTCTGAATGAATACCTTTGTGTTCGGCAGCTTCTGCGGAGACAGCATTGTCAATCGCCAAAGGTCCTTCGATAACACATCCCGGAATCTGCTTTCTGCGATTCATTGTTGTTAAGATGGATGCATCAATTGTGGATTGCATTTTCAACGAAACGGTTTCCACTGCCGAAATGGCAGCTACTTTTGGGCAGTCGATTTCTAATCCTTGAGAAACCTCGAGAGCATTTTTTAGTATTTCAATTTTTTCTTCCAAAGTGGGAGCAATACATATACCGCCATCTGTCATAAGAATCATTTTATGATACACGGGACTTTTAATAACACCCACATGAGACAATATTTTTCCTTTTCGGATCCCATATTCTTTATTTAACACTTCTTTGAATAGAATCGGTGTAGGAATCAGTCCTTTCATTAAGATATCAGCTGTCCCATTATTGATTAGTTCTAATCCTTTTTGACACTGCTCTGTTTTTCCTTGAATGGGAATTATCTCAACATCTTCTAAAGGATACTTACCCTGAGATTCTTTCTGAATAGAGTCTGGTGTATCGATTAGGATTGGATGAATAAAACCATCTTTGGTAGCTTGAAAAACTGCATCTAAGACAGCCTCATCTCCAGCTGATACAACGGCCATTTTTACTGGCTTTAACTCCATTGCTCGTTTTTTTGCTTCTTCAAAGTTGTGAATCATGAATTCCTCCTAAAGTATGAATTGTGGATTTAAACTTGTCTATTCTGCACAGGGGGATAAGAAAGCTCGTTTTCTTGGTGTAGAAGAACCCGGAGAGTTCCCTCTGCCAAAGCTTTCATTTCATCACTACCCGCATAAACATGAATGGGTGCAATAAAGGAGACATAACTTTCGATACCTTCAATCATATCCTTACTGTGTGCCATTCCTCCGGTAATCAGAATAGCATCTGGTCGGATTGCCATTGCTGCAGTCATTGCACCAATTTCTTTGGCAATTTGATAAACGAGAGCGTCAAAGATGAAATGGGCTTTCACATCATTCTGTTTTCTCATAGCCAAAACGTCACGAAGATCATTGGTACCAAGGTAGGATATGAGTCCAGCATCTTTGATCAGTTTTTTGTAAACTTCTTTTTTTGTATACTCACCACTGTAGCACATGTTGACGACATCTATAGCAGGTAGAGTACCTGCTCTATTAGCAGAGAATGGTCCAGATTCCATTGCATTATTTACATCAATGATTCGTCCATGCTTGATACAGGAGACAGAAATGCCACCCCCCCAGTGAACGACAATGCAAGAAGTATTCTCAAAAACCCTTCCAGTTTCTTGACAAAAATGTCTCATTGTAGCTCTGCAATTGAGTGGATGGTCAAGTGATTTATGGAACAAGCCCTTGATCCCGGTCATGTAAGATTCTTCTTGAAATTCATCTACTGATACAGGATCTACGACGTATGCTGGGATATTAACTGAATTGGCAATTTTAAGGGCTAGTACGCATCCCAAATTTGAAGCATGTTGCCCGAATTGTACATTTTGCACAGTCTCAATCATTTTGGAGTTTACTCGATACGTGCCAGCTTTCATTGGACCTAGCATCCCACCACGACCAACTACCGCAGAAAGATCATGAAGTTGGATATTGGTGCTAGAAAGCGCATCTAAAATAGCTTTTTCTCGTAATTCTTCTTGGTCATATACAGTTTTAAAAGCATCAAGTTCTTTTTTTGAATGTGCTATTTCCTGCATAAAAATTTCATTTGAGTCTTCGAAAACAGAGATTTTCGTGGAAGTAGACCCGGGATTGATTACAAGAATTTTCATAGGCATCATTTCCTCCTCTTGAAAAGGGCTGATTGGGGACAGATTGAAATGCAATATCCGCAGCGATTGCATTTCTCAGAGTCCCAAAACAGATGTTGGTTTTGAATATAAATTGCATGCAATGGACAAAAAACAACACAATCTTCACATAGATTGCATTGATCTTTGTGAATTCCTAGAGTGAAGTGTTCCCCTCCAATATCAAAAAAGATAATAGGCTTCTTGATACGATCACCATATATAGTCATATGTGATAAAACAGAGGTTCCGAATCCTTTTTTATCTGCTAAACCGATCAGTTTATTTTTGGAAGATGGGATATTACAGAGTTTTCCGGATACGGCATCTGCTGAAACTGTGTTTTGAGAAAGAACCATAAACGATTCTGTAGGAGATGAAAACACATGTATAAAGCAATGGATATTGGAGATAAATGGAGAGATTGCCTCTATGAGACTCAGACATCGTCCTTGGAGGGTTTCTTGAACAAGAATTTCATTTTTTGTATAGGTGGGAAGAAACCAAAAATTTGAAGCGGTACTGCCATGGAGAGAAAAAACAGGGTCTTCTTCAAGACATGTGATCGATATGAGATAATCAGCTTCCGATATGCTATTTGGGATATACCTTCCACTTAAATACGAAGAACCTTTTGAAGCACCAAAAAAAGTAAACTGAAGGGTGGGTCGTTTTTTTGGTAAAGTGGAAAAGTGCTCATGTTGCATATATCTTGTGTCAGGGATATGTTTTTTAAACAAGGAATCGCAAGAAGGATAAAAGTTATCCGCAAGAATAAAATGATTGGATGTGGGGAAGTAATGAACCAATATTTGCAATAAAGCTTCAAGGTGTAAAAGGTGTTTGTTAGAAGGTGGGCTGGCAATATTGAGAAGAAAACCAATCTTTTTTCCATGCAACTTGGACGTTTGTCGATCCCCCTCCAATTGTTTGTGAAGCAGAAATTCAATTTCTTCTCTATGGTTTTCATCGGTAATATGGTTCCAATATACGTTCATATTAACAGTATATATAAAAAAAATTGATCTATGAAAAATGAGATACGGATTCTGTTACTTTTTTGAGGCGCAAAGAGTATTATTCAATAGTTACCATCTTTTCTGTAACTTTTTATAAGATTGGGAATATATACAATAGATATGCTTGACGATTTTCAAGGAGGCATCTATGTCTGAAAATACACAAAATCGATATGACGATCGACAGGAAACGATGGTAACAAAAAGCCGAGTAGGAGGCATTATTGTTGGTATCATCCTGTTTTTGATTGGTGGAATGATTGGTAGTTTTTTCTCTGTGTATTGGATTGCAGCCAATCCATCCATACTCCCAGATAGTCCTATTAGAACTGTTCAAATGAACCCTTCTGAAAACGGACAAACCCCTGTTCAACCAACAGATCAAACAGATACCGATAAAATCGTTCTTTCACATGACCCAATTGTCACCGTTGCTTCAACTGTGAGTCAATCGGTAGTTAAAGTAGAAGTATTAACACAATCCCGATATGGTTGGCAAAAATCAGGTTCTGGATCCGGGTTTATTATTAGCGAAGACGGCTATTTGGTAACCAACAATCATGTTGTTGATGGTGCTCAAATGATTCGAGTAGAACGAAAAAATGGTGAAAAATATCAAGCTCAGCTCATTGGAACTGACTCTATATCCGATATAGCCTTGATCAAAATTGAAGCTACGAAGCTTCCTTTTTTAGAGTTTGAAAAATCTGAGAATGTTCGTGTTGGAGAAACCGTTATTGCAATTGGGAATCCCTACGGATATGAGTATACCGTAACCAGGGGAGTCGTATCTGCCGTTCAACGGGAAATCTCAATTCCTGAACAAGATCCTACACCCGTGAACCCCTTTGAAGGAATGCCTTTTTTTGATTTTCAGGACCCATTTGACCGCAATATACCACAGAATAATCAATCAAGATCAGCTACGATTCCTATGGTAGGAGTAGTCCAAACTGATGCTGCTATAAATCCAGGAAATAGTGGCGGTCCTTTGGTGAATATGGCAGGAAAAGTGATTGGTGTGAATTTTCTTATTGATGTACAAGGTCAAGGCCTTGGTTTCGCCATCGATTCAAACACAGTCATGAAGGTTACAAAGGATTTAAAAGACTACGGCACTGTGTCTTGGGCTTCTTTAGGGGTAGTAATTTCCGAAAACAACGATGAAGTCGCTACTGCTTTGAAACTTAAAGTAAATACAGGCGTTGTTGTAGTTGAAGTACCTGCCGGAAATGCTCGAAAAGCAGGTATACTGAAAGGTGATGTGATCATGGGTATGGATGGAAAGTCCTTTTCTAGTCCTCAAGCTCTCATTACATACATTCGCTCCAAAGACCCCGGAGAAGAGGTAGAATTACTTATTAACCGAGATGGCAAAGAGATGAAAATAAAAACAGTTTTAGAAGAATTACGTAAATAGAACCTTTTTTCATGAAAAGCGCGTGTTTTTTTAGCACGCGCTTTTTTTATTTTCATTGAATTGATTATACTTGTTTCATGGAAAAGACAATCCAAACTACTTTTGCTTCCATAGTGATCCGAGAATTAAAATCTATGGATGAATTTGAAGCTGCTTATCAAATTCAATCCAAACTTCCAGAGTTTTGCAAAATTGGCTTGATACCCTCGTACTATATGCAATTGATCAGTCAAAGAGGAGGTTTAGTTCTTGGTTGTTTCTGTGATGATCAACTGGTTGGATACAACTTTGCATTTCCTTGCATTTCACCCACATTGGGAGTTTATTTGTTTGCTGATTCAATGGGCTTTCTTCCTTCCTATCAGAAAAAAAACCTTGGATATCATGTAAAACACTTCCAGTATGAAATTGCTCGATCAAGGGGAATTCGGTATATTGCATGGACGTATGATCCCTTAAAGGGAGTAAATGCGAATATCAATATTCGGAAACTTGGTGGCAGCATTATAGGATATATGCCTGACCATTATACATCGATAAAAAATAATACACCTCAAACTGGATCAGTATGTTCCAGTTTCCCAGAAGACCGATTTGAAGTCTTATGGGACTTATCATCGGAGAAAGTTATCGACAGAATGGAAAAAGGAAGCGCTACAACGCAGGGGAATCTGAATCAAATTCCAGTTATTCAACCTATGGAAATTGATCATAAAATGTTTCAATACTTCAATTCGAACTACCCAGATCTTTGCATTGAAATTCCAATCGATTTTCAATCAATGCTAACAACACAGCCTTCATTGGCCTTGCAATGGAGACTTTCATCGAGAAAAGCTTTTCAGTTTTTCATACAAAACGGATACTACATAGGTGACTTTTGTCACCTTGATCAACAAGTGCCTAAAAAGAACCTGTACATCTTGAAAAAACCAAGATGAATAAAAGGAAGTTCTTTGGATCAGCTATCCTTTAAACCACTGAAAATGACCTGAAATCGTTGTGAGAACCACAAGACCAATAATGATGAGAAATGTCATAAGCGCTACAAACATTGGGGATACTCTTCCCCCAGATTTTGATGCAATCACCAAGCAGTTTTCTTTTGGACAGGATTCAATGCACTGGAAACACATAATGCACTCTGCATCTGCTATTTCTTCTTGATGGCATACATCAATGTTCATTGGGCATACAATATTGCATTTATTACAGGATGTACATTGAGTCGAGTTGCGTATAATACGGTAAAAACCTAAGGGAGCAAGAATATGCAAAAATCCCCCCAAGGGGCAAAGATATTTGCAAAAGAATCGATCCCACACAAAAGATCCAATTAAACATAAGATCAACACCAGAAAACCCCACAAAAACAAAGTAAATATCTCCATGCTTGCGATATGTGTGTATGCTACCCATGGGTCTATAGAGCGGAAAAATAAACTTGAAGTAAACCAGGGAAAAATAATGAATGCAACTAATACAAGATACTTTGTCCAACGAAAAGGGTCTTTTTTAGTGTTTTTGCGGATTTTTTGGATGGATTTGAATCGATTACCAAGTGAACTGAAGATTTCTTGCAGTGCTCCAAAGGGGCAAAACTGACCACAAAATGAACGTCGAAACAGGAAAGCAGTTATTAAAATGGAGATGAATAGAATTAAGCTAGATAGAGCAACTCGATGAAGAAAATAACCTGTTCGGATCCAATACAAGAAGGATTCAATTGCTCCCGTAGGGCATAAAGCACAAACCGATGCAGTTTTTCCAATAATGTGAGGATTATGGTGGAAATACGCATTTATCGTGACAGCAGCTAGTATCAATAGTAGAATTCCCCATCGTAGATATGAAAAGACTGAAGATTTTTTTTTCATAGATTTTCTTCCTTAGATGCTTGAATTGCATTTTGTAATTCTTGTTGAATGAATGAGAGGGTATCAGTTGTTTTTGCCTCTGCTCTCATCACTAAAATAGGGCCAGTATTGGAAGCCCGAATAAGACCCCAACCATCCATTATAACTGCACGTACCCCATCAATTGTTATACAATCATATTTTTTCTGTAAGTACTGTGTGGCATTTTCAACCATTTGGTTCTTTAATTCTTCTTTTACTTCAATACGAATTTCTGGAGTTGAATACATGGTTGGTAAATCAGACAAGAGAGAAGATAAAGGTTGGTCTGTATAGGACAATAATCGAAGGATTCGTAGTGCTGCATAGATCGCATCATCAAATCCAAAGTATTCATCCTTTAGAAAAATATGACCAGACATTTCTCCAGCACAAATGGCATTCGTTTCTTTCATTTTTGCTTTAATCAAAGAATGACCTGTTTTGTATACAATAGGATTGCCCCCGTGCTTTATAATGTCATCCACAAGAAGCTGGGAACACTTGACTTCGCAGATAATTGTAGAGCCTGGATGCTTTTTGAGAATTTCACGGCTAAGCAAGACCATTACCATGTCTCCCCATATCGGATTGCCCTGTTCATCAATAAGGCCGACTCTATCTCCGTCTCCATCAAGACCAATTCCAGCATCCAATTTTTTTCCCACTACTGTTTCGGATAAATCTTTACAGTTCTCAAGCTTTACTGGGTCTGGGAAATGATTTGGAAATGTAGGATCGGATTCACAATATAAGGGAATTACCTCTATTCCAGCTTTTTCAAAAATCGTTTGAGCAAAAAGAGAAGCAGTTCCATTTCCGCAATCTAATGCTATCCGTAGTTTACGAGGACCAAGTTTGATTTTTTGAAGAAGGTACTCCATATAGGAAGGAAAAATATCTTTTTTTTCATACTGTCCTGGAGGTATGTCTGGTGGGATTTTTAGTTTTGGAAGATTTTGATGAATCCATGTATAGATACTAAGAATATCCTCGCCAAAAATAGTACTGTCGTTATAATAGACTTTAAATCCATTATACTCTCCTGGATTGTGACTTGCAGTGATCATTACGCCAGCTCCTAATGAGAGAATACGAGCTGCATAATAAAACATTGGTGTGATCACACAACCAAGATCAATAACATGAAAACCCATCTGTAAAAAAATTTCAACTAGCTGGTTCTTGATTGGTTCAGAAGAGAGCCTATTATCGTATCCAACCAAAATAGTTTTTTCATTTCTAGAAGAGAAAAAATGAGAGAAACCCATCGCTAGCTTTTGAATATCAGTATGGGTTAAATCTGTTTCTACAATCCCACGGATATCATATTGACGGAATATTTCTTTTTTCATTTCACCACCTATTTGCTAGAGAATGGTACTATTGTAAATATTCTTCATCGATATGAAAGTTACAGAAAATGTTATACTATTTGTAACATTTTCCATTTTTTCCAAGGAGGAGCATATGAAAAATGCTTCTAAACAATCGAAAAGACCTTCGGATATTTCTAGAGTGGAAGATTTACAACTTAATCAATACAAATCTTCCGACTGGTTTCTTAAAATTGCTTTGATTGTTGTTGTAACTTTATTGGTATCAACTTGTATTATAGGTGTTATGGCTCATAATCCGCAGAGTCTAGATCATGAAAGGAAACCCTTCGTTTTCCCCATGCATCAGCAGCAGTTGTATACCGGTGAGTAATTCTCGGTTTTAAAATTTTTGACTCAATCTTTTAAAGAGCTTTTCCAGCTTTTGATCTTAATTCTTGTGATATAAGAAAGAGGTAATCATGGCAATGACGAGAAAAAAGCTAATTCAAGGTTTCAAGAAGAAGCATTGCGTTACGTTGGATTGTACTACTCCTAGTTTTCATTTTTATGACTTTCATAGCCCTGTTTCATCAGTATCCAGACCTTGTAGGCAGGACTTTATCAATTGATTCTTTTTGCCCCATGGGCGGCTTAGAAGGTTTATTTTCCTGGGTATTTCATGGTTCATTCTTACAAAGGTTAGCTCTTGGTAGTTTTATTTTATTGTTTGCAGTTGTATTATTAACACTTGTTTATAAAAGAGCTTTTTGCGGTCAAATTTGTCCATTGGGAACACTACAAGAGATTTTTGGTCAGATAGGTAGAAAAAAAATCTCCAAACGAATTATTCATTCTTCTAAACAGGAACGCATTTTTCGACTTCTAAAGTATCTAATTCTCGTTATATTTGTGATTGGAACATGGGCTACAGGTGTTTTAATCATTCGAGCTTTTGATCCATGGGTCGCCTATGCTCATATCTTTTCATTAGAAGAAATGTTCGAGTTTCCTATTGGATTGGGAATTCTTTTGATTAGCGTAATAGGCGCATTGTGGTTAGATCGATTTTTTTGTAAATACCTTTGTCCCTTTGGAGCTTTTTTAGGGCTTTTATCATCTGCAGGAGTATATGGGATATCTAGAAACAAAGAAACATGTATCGACTGTAAAAAATGTGACCATGTTTGTCCAATGAATATTACAATATCCACGCAAGAATTTATACAAGACAAAGAATGCATTATGTGTAATGAATGTGTCAATGTTTGTCCCGTAGAAGATACTTTGATAATCGCATCAAAGAAAAAAACTGTTGTCTCCAGCCCCATGAAAGTTACAATAGTATCTATATTGCTGATGGTCCTGGTCGCTTTATCATTTACACTTAGTGGGCATTTCAAATGGTTTTTCCCAAACACTACCACTCCATATGAAAACCAAGTGATCAAAAATGATGTTGAAGATATTCGTGGATTTATGACACTTCGTGAATTGTCAGTTGGATATGGTGTGCCCTTGGAAGTTTTAATGGATCAGTTTGCAACCTCACCTGATGATGCAGATAAACCAATTAAAGAGATTGTTATAGAAGATGAAGATGGAGGTCACGGCACAGATCTTGTTAGAGACTTTATTCGGAATTACAATCCATAGATAGGATTGTTTCACATTTGATGCATTGAGTTGATCAAGGTACTTGATGAAACTGATGAAACAAAAAACCCCCGAGGGATCCCTCGGGGGTTTTTAATTGCGTATGTGGGTTTGTTAACTGGTTTAGGGAGCAGGGTACGTTAATGTGATAGTTTGTGTTTCTCCATCCCAGCCAACTGCAAAGCCTAGATTTTCAGCAACATATCGAAGAGGTAAGAATGTTCTCCCAGATACAATCATAGGAGTAACATTGGGATTTTCATCAATTTGTGCTTCTTTTCCGTTGATACGAGCCATGGGTTTATCAATCCAAAGTTCCATAAGAATAAGTCATCTTTTTGAATGGTTACTTTTCGTTCAGTAGCATCCCAGCTGATTTCTCCATCAATGGCTTCTACAACAGGACGGATTGGAAGTACTGTACGTCCTTCGTGAACAAAAGGAGCAGCATCAAGTAAGAATGGTTCTCCGTTTAGGAGATAGGTTGTGCGTCCAATGATGAACTCAATAATGGTTCTGAGTTTTCGTTCAATGGTGACTTCTAGTTCAGATGAGTTATCTGCCAAATCAGTGGCTTTAATAACAAATGTATTGACTCCAACCTCAAGAGAAGCGTTGTATTCAAAAGAACCTTTATCGTCCAAAGTAATCTCTTCGTCGTTAATAGTAACAACTGCGTCAACCTCAGTTTTACCCTTGATTGTGTATGTATCTGCGTAAATAATCTCTGGTACTTCTTCAAGAAGTGTTATTTCAGGAGGTATTGTATCCCCTTTTTTGATCGAGAATTTGAAAGAAGAGGATCCTTTGAATGTAATCTCTTTATCACGTTCGTCGAGCAAGCGAATACGGTCAAATTTAATTTCTGCTTCGCCAGGTTGTTTTGCAGTGAAATTCATTTGAACAAGCGTGCCAGATCCCTGAATTGGATCATTTTTGACTTTTGCGTCAAAAATTAGGAGATTATCAATCTGATCTGCTTCAGACATTTGTGCATCAGATAGAAGGTCTCCTGCAGTAATTGAGTTAAATTCAACATGTTTGTCAGGAAGTAAAATGCCAAACTCGATTTTATGCACATCTTCTAGCTTGTCTCCCTCGATACTTACAGTGAATTCTTTATCTTCTATAACTTCTTGTGGACCAGTCATGGAAAATACTGCATCTGATTCTTTTATAGTGCCATCATCGGGAGGAACAGCAGTTTCGTCCTCTAAAACGACAACAACACTATGCAAGCAATCTGAAACATAGAGTTTTCCTTCATAATCCATCGTGATAAAAGTTAATCCGGGCCATTGAAGATCAGATGTCCAAATAAGTTCACCGTCAGGAGTGAATTTTTGGATTCGACCGCCACCAGTTTCGGCAACATAAACATTACCAGCTCCATCTACGCATGTACCCTGAGGTGCATTTAATTGTCCAGGTTCTGATCCGGTTTCACCCCATTCGGTGATGGTATCGCCATCAATATCCATGGCTACTACTTTATCACTACCGGTTAATGCGACATACATATCGCCTTTAGAATTACAAGAAACTCCAACAGGCCATTCTCCATCAATAGGAAAAGCGTCAATTTCAAAAGCATATTCATCGATCATTTCAGAAATATCAACTACAGAAAGAGTGGCAGAGCGAGAACTAATAACGATTAATTCGCCACTTTCGTTCACACAAAGACCCTGAGGATAGCTGAATCCTTCATCGATCATTGCCCAAGGTTCGTAATTTTCATCAAATACATGGATGATACCTGCTTGGGTGTCGGAAACATATACATAACCATCTTGATCAAAGCATATGTCTGTGGGAGAGAAAAATTCTCCAATGTCGGGGTTTCTGCTTCTGGCAGGTTTACCAAAATGTTGAATATCGTTTCCTTTTTGATCAAAAACGACAATGTTGGCAAAGTTGCTGTTTCCTACAAGTATATTGCCGTCAATATCTACTCGTACACCCTGAGGATTTGATAGAATACCCTCAGGAGTATTTTGAGAATAAAGGAAACCAATGGTAAAGATTGGAAGACCGTTAACGGAGCTCATATAAGCATCAACGAATTTGTTGTTTGAATCAAATACCATCAAGCGTGAAAGTGCTCCTTCAAGTACATATACAGTGTCGTTTTTGATACAAGCAGAGGTGGGAAGTAAAATGTTTTCATCTTGGATTGTGTTGCCACTTGGAGGTTTTGCGACTAAATTAACATAGGTTAGCTTGTCTTTTGGGTCTTCTGGTAAACGGAATCTTTTCACATGAGTGCTTTGTCCGTTAATCTGACTGACGATAAGTAAGTCATCTTCAATCGATAGACCAGTGATTAATCCCCCCACATTTTCTTCATTGGTACCAATATCAATGCAATCTGAAAGATGGTTACCTTGTGAGTCTAGGGTTACAATTTTGCAGATACCAGCAATTGATGAAGCAGATACATAGACGTTTCCGTTGGAATCAACTTCGATTTGGGAAGGACCATAATAGTTTTCGGGAGATGGTGTTAATCCTTCATAGTTGGAAAAAACACCAATGTATTTACCAGTTGCATCAATAAAGACCTTTCTGCAAATCAGTGACAACAAAGAACCATCAGGTAAAAAGTACTAAATCAGTAAGGGCTACCATTTTGTCGTCTTCAATGATCTTGATAAAAGTACCGTCTTCTTTAGTAACAGTAATTCTTATAGAGTAGGGAATCAGTCATATAAGTGCCATTTAGTGCCATTAATAGAGGTTAAATACATGTATTCACCGTCTTCTTTACCAACGGTACAAATGGTACAAAGGCTCTAAGCTCTTGTTGTAGACTTCGATTTGTGATTCCCATATCGACTACAAAAATGTTCTCTTCTTCTAAGAAATATCTAAACCATTTGGTAGATGGGGTGAAAATAGGAACCGTGGGTAGCCATTCGGAAAGTTCCAACTTTATCGGTTAAACCGATGACTTGCGAAATGTAATGGATCTGTTTCGAAGCTTTCGACGAAGAGGATTAAAACTGCAAAATGGTTGCAAACAAGCAAGCTGATAATAGCGAAATAATTCTTTCATAGACCACTCCTTAGGTACCAGTATAATAGCGAGCAAAAATCTTCAAATCTTGGAATCATAATAGTCAGAATTAAGGTCATACATCGGATCCCATTTCTCTTTGTCTTTCCAGTTGGTATAGTAGTGGTCTTGCAACAGTAGAAATCCTGATCATCAACCTGACGTCTTCGTTGAAATCGCAGGTGATTTCATCTTTTTCAATGAAAGAAGGAAATAAAAAGAGAGTTTTGCGTTTCAAACCTTGGGAATCTTTGAATTCAAAGTGGACAATTTCGACATCTAGCGAATCAGTCGCTCGTTTGGCTTCAAATTCGATTTGAGCAATGATTGCATTGCCATTACCATCCCACTGAGGATTTCTATACCCTTTAATAAAAAGAGTACCTCGATCAAACTCATAATCGCGGTCAGTTAATCTAGAGGGATCGACGAAATCACCAATATGTAAGTCACCATGATCAAGTTTTGATCGAGAGAACTTAAGTTCTATATCAAATTCTTGAATATCAAAAGGTTCTCTAAAGCCTAGATTAACGACGAATTTGTCACCAATATTTAATTTTTTAGGAGATGTAATAAGGAAAGTGGGAGGTTTTGGTACAGAAGATCCAGAGATTTTTAAAGTTGATTCAGACGAGATGGTTTCATAAATGGTTTCAAGGCTTCCAGTATAGCGAGTTCCCTGAATGGAAGCAGTTAAATAGAAGTCACCATCAGGTAAAAATTCGTTCCCTTCAAGACTTTTACCATCCCACTCAAAAACATATTCACCCAATGGAAGATACTCGAATGTTCGTACGGTTCCCCAATCCACTCCAGTTTGATCATAGGCGTGGAAACTGAGAAAATTGGCTATGTTATTGTATTGTTTACCGTCTTGGGGACTACCAATATCGATGTCTAGTGCGCTTCCTGCATTCAAGTTAAAGTGTACATATCCCGATTCATCCTGCTCAATGTTCAGGGTGTTTTTTGAGAAGTAGAAATCAGAGATGCTGGGGGGGACATCACGAAGAGTATCTTTCCAAACAATAAGTGGCAAATGATGTTGTGAGGAAGAACTACCTACTGAAGAAGCGTTTTGGATATCAATCCAGAAAGCACCTTCATATTTTTTGTTAACAAAAGCATCTTGATTTTCTTGAATTGTGAGTTGAATTTTTATAGTTTCACCGGCTTTAATTGTAACCTTTTCATTAGATAGATTTAGTGATACAGGTTTTTCTGGTATAGGCAAATCTTCCAAATCAAGTTGTGTTAAGATGCAGTCGAAGATTTCAGCTGACAATGACAATGTTACATCTTGATCAATAATATTCTTGATCGAAATGGTAATGGGTTGATCAAATTGTTCATTATTGCGCATGATGTACGGAGGACTGATTTCAATAGGGCTTGTGATAGCATTTTGAACATTGACTTGACCTGCGCCTTGCAAGAAGTAGGAAATGTATTGTCCATTTACAAAGTTTTTCAATAAATCCGATGAATGCATAAATATGTTTTTAATACTTTGGGGTTTCCAATTGGGGTGAGCTTGTTTTGTAAGTGCCACACATCCTGCTACAAATGGAGTAGCCATAGAAGTGCCATCCCAATCTTCATATTTGTTATTCAAGACTGCAGAGTTTATCTGTTTGCCGGGTGCACAAATTTCTGGTTTTAGAATATTTTCATCTACAGAATAACTTGGTCCGGTGGACGAGAAATCGGAAAAAGTGATATCGGAAAGCATAGGAAATGAAATTTTATACGATTTGCTTAGGTATTTCTGAATAAGGGATGCTTTTATTCCTGAGATGAAGATGCAAGGTATAAACTCAAAATCTTCGGGTCTTTCCCCTTGCTGTGTATTCACTAGTATTCCACCGAATGGTTCCTGTTCGTAGTTGTAGATGATACAACCTATAGCACCAGCTTTTTTTGCATTTAGATTTTTTAGTTGGAAAGAAAGACCATTGTCTTTTGGTCCGCGAGATATGAATGCAATGTTACCTTTTACGGAAGATGGGAACTCATCTTCTTTACCAAACCCA
Source organism: Caldisericia bacterium (assembly GCA_040767255.1). Classification (GTDB taxonomy): domain Bacteria; phylum Caldisericota; class Caldisericia; order UBA6126; family UBA6126; genus JAGLCW01. The sequence goes on along the minus strand of JAXGOZ010000001.1, from coordinate 124,876 downwards.
CAATCAATTAGTTTTTTATTCTTGTAGAAGTTCGGTTCAGTTGGAAATGAAGGAGAATAACGAGCACGGTAGGCATTCGTAGGAATTACTTTACCATCTTCAGTTGTAATCACAAAAGATTGGTGAAGTCTATCATCAGAGGCTGATACCTGAAGAGCAAAATCAAAGATACCAGGAGCATCGATAGGCCATGGATTCTTTTTGTGGCGTGTACCAGAATTACCCGCAGCAGCAACTACCATTGTTCCTGCTTTATTTGCATTCAAAAGAGCATCGTAATATGGATTGCCGGACGCATCGAACCACCGTCAGTAGGATGACCTAATGACAAGTTGATGACGTCACATTTATCTTTCACAGATTGTTCTGCAGCTTTAATAATGTTGGCTGGATTTGCTCCGCCGCCTTCTCTAGAAAAAACCTTGTATACATAGAGATCACTTTCTGGTGCTACTCCAACTTTTTCATCATTGTTTGGATTTTTCCCTGAAGTGATACCAGCCACGTGGGTTCCGTGAGGAGGCATTTTACCACCGAAACCGGAATCCTTACAATCATTTGTGTTGTCAACAAAAGTCATATCCTGCTTTACTCTTGAATCAGGACCGACTCCTGTAAGGGTGAAATCAACGTGATTGTAATCGATACCGGAGTCAATGATACCAACTCTGGATCCCTTACCAGTTAAAGAAGATTGAGCCTTATCTTTTAGTTCCCATGCATCAAATGCATGAATAGAGGCGTTGGCGATGTCTCGAGTTGGAAAATTATCATCTTTGGTTGGGTAAATAGATTGAATTGCAGAATACCGTAACAAATGTTGAATATTGTATCCAGCAGTTCGAATGGCTATACCGTTGTAGATGTATTGGTAAGTATGGATAAGTTCAGCGGGTATCTGATTCTGAATAGTCTGAAACAAGTCAAGTTGTTTCTTCTCCAGAATGTTTCCATAGGATGTATCCAAAATAATAGAATCGCTTTTCTGTGTAGAAAGAGGATTGAAGATGTTCTCGATTTTTTTCAGAGTACGGGACCACTGGTTCGTCATTTAGTTGTAGAATGAGAATTTGGGTTTGAGAGGAGTTTTTTACTTCTGAAAATAAGTTGGATCGATTTTCGAAGTGGAAGCCTTAGCAGACTGTACTGAATATGGGATCAGTCCGAAAAGCAAGCTACATACAATAAGAAAAGTACAAAAACGTTTCAACATACAGATATGTCCTCTGCAAATTAAATACCCGTAGAACCAAAACCCCCTGACCCCTTTCAGAGTCAGCGAGAGGGAATTTGTTTCCACCAGGTTAACTTTTTCATATGGTAAAATCAATAACTGAGCAATTCTAGATTGTTCCAGGTAACACTACAATATTATACCCATGATTGATAAGAATAACACAAATTTCTCCACGATATCCACTATCAATTACACCCCAAGTGTTTAAAACCGTAACACCATTTTTCAGGGCAAGACCAGGCTAGGAGCTACTGCTCTATATCGGTTGGGATTTCAGTTGAAAACCACATCCAATTTTTTTTCCATTCTCCTGGTGAGAGAACAACCTCTTCACAGGAGTAAAGATCCATTCCTGCATCGGTTGAATGAGAATAAGAGGAGTATAGCTTTTGGATGTAATTTAAAACAATTAATGTTTTTCAACTTTTTGTAATTGCCTTTTCAATAATTTCTAAGGCTACACTCATTTCTTCCTTATTAATTACTAGGGGTGGTATAAACCGTATAGAGCTAGGCCCGCAGTCGATTGTTATCATTCCTAATTGCAACATTTCATCGCAAATTTGGTCTCGAGATTCAGGATCAATTTCCTTTGTTTTTGGATCCTTTACAATTTCTATAGCCTGCATAAGACCGATACCTCGTACATCTCCAATCATGGAGTGTCTTTTTTGGATATCCAGTAAACCTTCATGCATAGAGTTTCCAAGCTGTTTTGCATTTTCTAATAGATTCTCTTCTTCAATAACATCCATAGTTGCATAGGAAGATTCACAACAAACAGGATTTCCTCCAAACGTATTAGAATGACATCCAGGACGAGGATAATTCAACTTTTCATCTGCGATCATACAGCCAATAGGGAGACCAGAACCCATTCCTTTTGCACATGTAATGATATCGGGGACAATATTCCAATTTTCGCAGGCAAAGAATTTTCCAGTGCGACCGAAACCAGCTTGGATTTCATCACTGACATATAAAATTCCATACTTTTCACATATTTCTTTGATCATAGGGAGAAATTCTTTGGGGGGGACTATATAACCACCTTCCCCTTGTATGGGCTCAACAAAAAAAGCTGCAACGTCGTATGGAGAAAGAACTTTTTTTAAATACCAGTTTTCAATCTGTTTGACACATTCCATATTGCAAGAGGGGTATGAAAGATTATACGGGCAACGATAGCAATATGCATATGGGACATGTTCTACACCAGGCATAGTGGGTTGAAAACCTTCTTTATGCACAGCTCTGGATGCTGTCAAAGATAATGCACCCATAGTTCTTCCATGAAATGCACCTATAAAAGCTAAGAATTGGGGTCGTTTTGTAAAATATCGTGATATTTTAATAGCGGCTTCGACCGATTCTGTACCAGAGTTTGTGAAGAAAACTCTTTTCTTGTTATTTCCTGGTGCTTTTTTGGCCAATCTTTCCATTAAACGGGATTGGGACTTGTAGTAGTAATCTGTACCAGCAAAATGCATCAACTGTTCTGTCTGATTCTTTATTGCTTCTACTACATGAGGGTGGCAATGTCCCGTGTTGCAAACTCCGACTCCAGATGTAAAATCATAAAAAACGTTACCGTCTTCATCTTCCAAGACAATACCTTTGCCTTTTTTGATTGCAACGGGGAAAACTTTTGTTGCAGTAATCCCGTAATCATTGTCCATCTCGACAATTGAACGAGATTTTTCACCAGGAATTGAAGTCGTAACATTGGGTCTAACAAAATCACTCATAGCATCCTCCTGCTAATCAAGTAACACAAAAATACTATACAAGTAAATGTATGTGGTAAAAAGTTAATACCATTATATGAAATAAAAATAGGAAAAGTAACAAAGGGTTTTTTACGGTTTTTTTCGAAAAAACTGATTTTTCACAAATCTTGGTTTTTTTAGAGAACCATTTTATGAGCTTTTCCACCCCCCTTCATTTTTTTTTCCATTTTTTTTCATTTCATTCTTGACAACCCGTTCCATTTTCCCATAATTAATCCTTGCTGTCTGAACCTTGAAAACTGAAGAATGAGGAATGGATCTCACAGTTCTGCAAACGCAGAATTGTAAGAACCTACGATAACCCTTAAGAAAATGTGAAAAGCGGAACCCAAGTTTGAACAATCCATCCACCAGATTCCTTGTGAATCTGAAATGGATACCAAATATCAATGAAACAAACCACGATGTTTCTTGCAAAAGAATCATCATGTTTTGCTCGAAGAGTTTGATTCTGGCTCAGGACTAACGCTGGCAGCGTGCCTTACACATGCAAGTCGAACGGAACAAAGAGGATTGCTTGCAATTCTCTGCGTTTAGTGGCAAACGGGTGAGTAATGGATAGGTCATCTACCACGAAGACGGGGATATTCCCATGAAAATGGGCGCAATACCCGATAATATCTACGGAAGAAAGACGCGTTTGCGTCGCTTTGTGACGAGCCTATCTCCCATCAGCTTGTTGGCGGGGTAATGGCCCACCAAGGCGATGACGGGTAGCTGGTCTGAGAGGATGATCAGCCACACTGGAACTGAGACACGGTCCAGACTCCTACGGGAGGCAGCAGTGGGGAATTTTGGGCAATGGGCGCAAGCCTGACCCAGCGACGCTGCGTGGACGATGACGGTCTTTGGATTGTAAAGTCCTTTTATGGGGGAGTAAGGCATGACCGAGGAAATGCGGTTGTGTTTGCAAGTACCCCACGAATAAGCCCTAGCTAACTACGTGCCAGCAGCTGCGGTAATACGTAGAGGGCAAGCGTTGTCCGGAATCACTGGGTGTAAAGGGTGTGCAGGCGTTTTCATAAGTGAATTGTGAAATCCCGGAGCTCAACTCCGGAACGGCAGTTCATACTGTGAAAATCGAGGTCATGAGAGGAAAACAGAATTCCCGGTGTAGCGGTGAAATGCGTAGAGATCGGGAGGAATACCAATGGCGAAGGCAGTTTTCTGGCATGATTCTGACGCTCATACACGAAGGCTAGGGGAGCAAACAGGATTAGATACCCTGGTAGTCCTAGCAGTAAACGATGGATATTAGGTGTCGGAAGGACTCTCCTTTCGGTGCCGTAGCTAACGCGTTAAATATCCCACCTGGAAAGTACGGCCGCAAGGTTGAAACTCAAAGAAATTGACGGGGGCCCGCACAAGCAGCGAGGCATGTGGTTTAATTCGAGGCTACACGAAGAACCTTACCTGGGCTTGACATGGCAGTGACCGGTCTGCGAAATCAGACCCTTGTTTCTCTTGTAGAAACACACTATCACAGGTGGTGCATGGTTGTCGTCAGCTCGTGCCGTGAGGTGTAAGGTTAAGTCCTTAAACGAGCGCAACCCACTTCACTATTTGCCACCGGACTTTGTCCGAGCTACTATAGTGATACCGCTGGCGATGAGCTGGAGGAAGGAGTGGACGACGTCAAATCATCATGCCCCTTATGTCCAGGGCTACACACATGCGACAATGGTAGATACAATGGGTTGCAATACAGCAATGTGGAGCCAATCCCGTAAAGTCTACCTCAGTACGAATCGAGGACTGCAACTCGTCCTCGTGAAGATGGAGTTGCTAGTAAACGCAGGTCAGCTATACTGCGTTGAATACGTTCCCGGGCCTTGTACACACCGCCCGTCACACCACTCAAGTGGGTTGTACCCGAAAACACATACCCGAATCCTTGCGATAGGGCGTGTTGAAGGTGTGATTCATGAGAAGGGTGAAGTCGTAACAAGGCAGGTGTACGAGAACGTGCGCCTGGATCACCTCCTTTCTAAGGAGCTTTTTTCCCGCCTTTCCCTTTCCTTGGCCTCGTAGGCCACGTCCATTCCTCCTTCAGTCCAGCAGCACTGCCACACCCACTGTGTGAGCTGCACCTTGAAAACCAACCAATGTATGATTGATCGAATCTCTAAGCAACGAAGTTTCACGCACGAGTATGTGCGAGAGCAAAAGAGAATAAGGGCGCATGGGGAATGCCTTGGTCATTGGAGCCGATGAAGGACGCAGTACGCCTGCGATAGTCGCCGGGTAGGAGCAAACATCTATAGATCCGGCGGTTTCCGAATGGGGAAACCCGGCACGGGCCAGCCGTGTCACCGATATCTGAATCCATAGGATACCGGGGGGAACGCAGTGAACTGAAACATCTTAGTAACTGCAGGAACAGAAAGTAACCACGATTTCCTGAGTAGTGGCGAGCGAAACGGAAACAGCCCAAACCAACGACGTGTAAACGACAATGTGTTGCGTCGCTGGGGTTATAGGACGATCACGGAGGAATTGTCTCCTCCACTCGAATGCGATGCCTCTAATGGAACGCGATGGAAAGCGCGGCAATATAGGGTGACAGCCCCGTACATGAAAGACCAGCATCCTCGAGGATTGTTCCTGAGTACCACGGAACATGCAACTCTGTGGGAAGGTAGGGGAACCATCCCCTAAGGCTAAATACTCCATGGACCGATAGTGAACTTAGTACCGTGAGGGAAAGGTGAAAAGAACCCCGGAAGGGGAGTGAAATAGAATCTGAAACCATGTCGCCTACAACCAGTCAGAGCACGATAGCGTAAGCTCGTGTCATGACGTGCCTATTGAAGAATGAGCCGGGGAGTTGTATGTTTGAAGCCAGGTTAAGAGGAGACCCTCGAAGCCGCAGCGAAAGCAAGTCTGAACAGGGCGTTAGTTTCAACATACAGACCCGAAACTGGGTGATCTACCCATGGCCAGGATGAAGCGGAATTAAGCCTCCGTGAAGGTCCGAACCCGTTCAGGGTGAAAACTGATGGGATGAGCTGTGGGTAGCGGAGAAATTCCAATCGAACCCAGAAATAGCTGGTTCTCTCCGAAATGCATTTAGGTGCAGCTTCGGACGATCCCTGCTGGAGGTAGAGCACTGAAAAGGCTAGGAGCCCCACCCGGTTACCAACCCTTATCAAACTCCGAATGCCAGCAGACTATAGTCCGAAAGTGAGACAGCGAGTAATAAGATCCGTTGTCAAAAGGGAAACAGCCCAGACCGCCTGCTAAGGTCCCCAATTTCGACTCAGTGTAAACCAAGGAAGTGTAGATTACGAAGACAGCCAGGATGTTGGCTCAGAAGCAGCCACCATTTAAAGAGTGCGTAATAGCTCACTGGTCTAGTGATTGCGCGCCGTAAATGTTCGGGACTAAGTCGAAAACCGAAGCAGCGGATAGGTCCGTAAGGATCTGTGGTAGGAGAGCGTTCCTGCATCAGTGAAGGTATACCGTAAGGAGTACTGGAGAGGCAGGAAGTGAGAATCCCGGCTTGAGTAGCGAAAAGCAGAGTGAGAATCTCTGCCACCGGAAGTCTAAGGTTTCCTGGGGAAGGCTTGTCCTCCCAGGGTTAGTCGGTCCTAAGTCGAGGCCGAAAGGCGTAGATGATGGCCAACAGGTTAATATTCCTGTACCGCGATGACCGTTATGAACAATGGAGTGACGGAGAAGGATAGAGAAGCCAGGTGACGGATTACCTGGTCCAAGCGTCAAGGAAGAAGTGCAGGCAAATCCACACTTCACGTTTCTGAGGCGTGACGGGGACCCGCAAGGGGAAGTTCTTGATTTCATGCTTCCGAGAAAACCTTCTAGTCAGGGCAATCGCGCCCGTACCGCAAACCAACACAGGTAGACAGGGAGAAAGACTCCTAAGGTGTACGAAAGAACTCTCGCTAAGGAACTCGGCAAAAAGGCCCCGTAACTTCGGGAAAAGGGGTGCCTCACCACTCGCAAGAGTGTAGTAGGTTACAAGAAATAGGCTCAGGGGACTGTTTACCAAAAACACAGGTTTCTGCTAAGTCGTAAGACGCTGTATAGGAGCCGACGCTTGCCCAGTGCTGGAAGGTTACGAGGAGGGGTTAGGACTTCGGTCCGAAGCTCTGAATCTAAGCCCCAGTGAACGGCGGCCGTAACTATAACGGTCCTAAGGTAGCGAAATACCTTGTCGGGTAAGTTCCGACGCGCATGAAAAGCGTAACCATCTGAGCGCTGTCTCGGCGAGAGATTCGGTGAAGTAGCAGTACCGGTAAAGATGCCGGTTACTTGCAGCAGGACGGAAAGACCCCGTAGAGCTTTACTACAACTTGGCATTGGGCATTTGTACTTTATGTACAGGATAGGTGGGAGACGTGGATCCTGGATCGTCAGGTTCAGAGGAGTCATCCTTGGGATACCACCCTTAAAATATGAATGTTCTAACGATAATCCCTTGAAGCAGGGTATCGGACAGTGTCAGGCGGGTAGTTTGACTGGGGCGGTCGCCTCCCAAAAGGTAACGGAGGCGTACAAAGGTTCCCTCAGCGTGTTTGGAAATCACGCGTAGAGTATAAAGGCATAAGGGAGCTTAACTGCATAGACAGACATGTCGAACAGAAACGAAAGTTGGTCTTAGTGACCCGGTAACTCCGAATGGAAGGGTTATCGCTTAACGGATAAAAGCTACCTCGGGGATAACAGGCTTATCCTTCCCAAGAGTCCATATCGACGGGAGGGCTTGGCACCTCGATGTCGGCTCGTCGCATCCTGGAGCTGAAGCCGGTTCCAAGGGTTAGACTGTTCGTCTATTAAAGCGGCACGTGAGCTGGGTTCAGAACGTCGTGAGACAGTTCGGTCCTTATCCGCTGCAAGCGTTGGATATTTGCGTGGGTTCACCCCTAGTATGAAAAGATCGGGGTGCGGAGACCTCCAGTGTACCAGTTATCACGCCAGTGGTACGAGCTGGGTAGCTGTGTCTCAAAAGATAAGTGCTGAAAGCATCTAAGCACGAAGCTTCCCACAAGATAAGATATCCCATCTGTAACAAGAGTAAGAGCACTGGAAGACTACCAGTTTGATAGGATGGAGCTGTAAGAGCTGAGAGGCTTGTGAAGGTGACCATTACTAATCGCTCGAGGATCTTTTACGAATCGCACTGCTTGTCTGAAACTTCTTTGCTTAGACATTTGATCAACTACATTGGATGGTAAAAAACCTTCTAAAATTTTTCGAAATTTTGGCTGGTGGCGATGCTGATGAGGGTACACCCGTTCCCATTCCGAACACGGAAGTTAAGCTCATCGAGGCCGATGGTACTTGTTGGGAAACTGACTGGGAGAGTAGGAAGCCGCCAGCCCGAGAAATCTATTTATTTTAGATTTCACCCTCCATTTTCGCACCTCCTTTTTTTCCTTCCCTTTTATTTATTTCCGACCCCCTTTTCAATAGGGGGTCTTTCTTATTTATTGCCTCCATGAGACAAACTTTATGGTATAATGACTCCATGAATAATACTGCGATTGAAATATTTGAAATTGGCATCGAAAGATTAAACGGTCCTAGTTATTATGTCTATTACAGAGAACCTACGATTCATTTTCAGAAATCTGGGATTAACAGTCTGTTTTCAACACCTACTGATAAAATTATCTCAAAACCTTCGTGGAGTGATTTTTTTGAAACCATGGAACCTTTTCAGATATGGTCTCTCAAGAAAGAATATGGATCAACGTTACTTGCTAAGCTTTGGTGGCATCTTAATATAAAATCCGCTACACAAGAAGTGGTTTCATGTGGCATTAATCTATTTCCAGACCAAAAAAATGAATCCGATTCTCTTTTTTTTAAGGCTTTAAAAACGTCAATTAACAAACTTGTTGGAGAAATTGTATTTTGATGAATCTACAAACTACTACTATACGCTCATTAAAAATATCAAATTATCGATCATTAAAATATTTCTCTATTTCTCCTTTGCAACCTTTTTCAGTTTTTTTAGGCAAAAACGGATCTGGTAAATCAACTGTTCTTGATGCCATGCAATTTTTATCAAACTGCATCCAATTTGGTCTATATCGAACTTGCAAAGAACGCGGTGGAATTCATGAGCTTTTATCTAAGGATTCTTCCCAGTTCTTGGAAATCCAAATTGAACTATATGATGATGAAAACGAAGATTCAATGATATACTCCATTCACATCTCTCAGAAAAATGGTACTCCTTATGTTGCTAAAGAGAAAGTCTGTATTCCTAAAACGGGTCAATGTGTTCTCGAATTCGAATCTGGCAATGGTGTATCACGTTTTTATGAGAACGGTGTGGTATGGGAACAGAAGGAAAAATTTATCAACAACGACATCCTGGCTATTACAATATTTGGCAATTTTTCGCGATTTCAAGAATGTCATATTCTATACCAATATCTTTCACACTTAAAAGTCTTTGATTTTCAAATTCACAATCTCCGAAACAGTCCTGTCTCTGAGAAAGAAACTCTATTGACCCAAAATGGAGATAACATGGCGAACATACTCTATACGCTTCAAAAAGATAAACCCTCTGTTTTTTCAAAGATTGTAGAGAATCTTCAAAAACATATCCCATCTCTTGATTCTATTGAAGCCCGATATGACCCTATGTTAAACGTGAATCAAATCTTTATGATCGATAAAGGTTTTCCCAATCCAATCGGTGTTAATTACATTTCTAGCGGTACTCTTAAGATGCTTGCTTATTACATACTACTTCTTCAACCCAATGATCATAGCTTTATTGGACTTGAAGAACCCGAGAACTATATTCACCCTTCCTTTATACAAGATTTAGCTGAATTCTGCAGAGAAACCTCCGAGTATAAACAAATTATTATTTCCACGCATTCTCCTTTTTTTGTAAATGAAATGAATCCTGGTGAAGTCTGGGTATGCCGAAGAAATCAAGATGGGACAACGATGTGTGAAAACTTAACGGAGAACAAAGATTTGATCAGCTATGTAGAGAATGGCGCTAAAATTGGATATTTATGGTCAGAAGGATTTGTAGAAGAATAAATGCATTTTGAGATTCTTACCGAAGAAATGTCAGCAGTAGCTGCATTACAAATATTAATACCAAAAATAGTACCGGGCGTGTCGATAAAATTTCATGCTTACCAGGGAAAATATGATTTATTTAAAAAAATCCCTATTCAACTAAAGGGTTATGGACTGAATCCAAAGAAGAATTGGCGATACATTGTTTTGGCAGATAGAGATCATGACGATTGTGAGTTGATGAAAAAAAGGATGGATGCCATAGCCTTAAACTGTAGACTCATTCCTTCTACCTCTTCTGAGTATCACTTTAACTTTTTAGGACGTATTGCTATTGAAGAGTTAGAAGCTTGGTTTTTTGGTGATCTAGAAGCTATACACAAGGCTTATCCTCGAGTTGATTTTCATCATCTCACGCATTGCGTAGAATATCGGGATCCTGACAGAATTGAGGGTGGAACATGGGAAGCTCTTTATCGCGAATTGAAAAATGCAAAATATGTTCGCCGCGGATTACCAAAAATTCGTACAGCAAGAGAAATTGCAGCTCATATGAACCCTGATCAAAACCGCTCTGCAAGCTTTAGAGCATTCCGTGATGGAATAAGAAAACTAAGAAAGACAGTAGTATGATAGAGATAAATGATCTAACTTTACAATTTGGTTCAAAGAAAATTTTTGATCAACTGCAATGGTTTGTACCTTACGGTACAAAGGTTGCTTTAACTGGTGTTAACGGAGCTGGCAAAACTACACTATTGCGGTGTATCCTCGGACAAGAAGATCGATACGAAGGAAGAATTGACATTTCAGGAAATCCAACGATCGGGTTTTTGCCTCAAGAGTTGGATGTATTATCCTCAGACACCCTCTTTGATTATATAAAAAAAGAATCTGGTTATGAGAATTTGATGATGCAGTTTAAAGAAGCAGAAGCACAATTTCAGAAGCACTCCCGAGATGAAAAAAAACTGTCCACAATAGGGACAAAATATGAACAACTACTTCATCGATTTCAATTGCTAGGTGGATACGAATTTGAATCTAACGTTAAAAAGATTTTATCAGGATTGGGTTTTTCACAGGATGATTACTTAAAAAAATGTACTGCTTTTTCTGGAGGATGGAAAATGAGGATACATCTTGCGAAAATTCTTTTTACATCTCCTGATATAATGTTGCTTGATGAGCCTACAAATCATCTTGATATCACCAGTATAGAGTGGCTTGAACAATATCTTCGTTCCTATGAAGGCACTATGATTGCAATATCTCACGATAGAATGTTCCTTAACCATTGTATTGATAAAATTGCGGAACTCACTAATTGCAAAATAGAAGAGTACCCTGGTAATTATGATGCCTATATCCGACAGTCTGAACAGAAGAAAGCTGAACTGCTTCAAGAAAAACAAAGACAAGATGAGTGGATTGAAAACACCACTACTTTTATCAATCGTTTCCGATATCAAGCCACAAAAGCAAGTGCCGTACAGAGTCGAATAAAAATGCTCGACAAAATTCAACGAATTGAAATTGATCCCCCACCTAAGAGAATATCTCTTCGATTTCCCCCCTGTGAACGCTCTGGACTAAAGTCTGTTGAAGTGTCTTCAGTCACAAAGAAATATGGGGATCAAACAGTTTTAGACTCGATTGATGTAACCATTGAACGGGGAGAAAAAGTTGCACTTGTGGGAAGAAATGGTGCTGGTAAATCAACGTTATCAAGATTGCTTTCCAAAACAGAAGAGCCTACCTTTGGAAAAGTTATCTGGGGAAAAAATGTTCATGTCGGTTTTTATGCACAAGAGAGTGCACAAAATGTGAATTACGAAAAAACAGTATGGGAAGAAATCAATTCTATTGAAACCAAAGCAAATGATCTTGAGAAACGCACTTTACTCGGTGCTTTCCTATTTACTCAAGAAGATTTGTTCAAACCGATTCCTGTCCTATCGGGAGGAGAGAAGTCGAGACTTGCCCTCTGCAAGATGTTACTGCAACCACATAATCTCATGATTTTAGATGAGCCTGGGAACCATTTGGATATCTATACAAAAGAAATCTTTCAAAGAGCTTTAGTAGCGTACGACGGAACTCTTGTTATCGTATCTCACGATCGATTTTTCCTAGATCAAATTGCTACTCGTATCATATCGATAGAAAACAAAAAAGTATACAATTATCTAGGAAATTACAGCTATTTCATCCAAAAGAAAGAAGCACAAGAAGAAGTCGCGTTTGACATTTCGCAGAAAAAATCTTCAGAACAAACGATATCGACTACAATTCCAACAGAAAAACAATCCTTTGAAAGTTCAAAGAAGTCCAAAGAACAGAAACGATTGGAATCTGAGTTTCGAAAAAGAATACAACCTTACAAAGATCGAGTTTCAAAATTAGAATGCTTGTGTGAGGAATTGGAAACAAAAAAAGCTCAAGCAGAGAAATTGCTTTGTGATACTTCTACCCATACAAATCCTCAAGCTATGAAAGAGGCTGCACAAGATATGAAAGATGCTGAAATTGCATTAAAGAAGACGATTGAAGAATGGGAACTTGCTCAAAAAGAGTATGAAGAGTTGTTGCTTCAGCAACCGTAGAAGAGAGCACTATCTTGGTAGTGTATACTGAATAGTAATCTCCTGCAATTGAGGATTCCACGATACTTCACATCCAAGAGATTCTGCTACAAAACGGACAGGAACGAAAGTTCTTCCTGGGGGGAGTATCTGGGGTACTACAGTAGGATTGTCTTTATCGATACTATGTTCTTTACCATTTACTAATGCGATACTTTTGCCAATCCAACATTCAATCTTTGTATCATCAAGTTCTATTGTTATTTTTTTTGTTTCAGCTGTCCATTGTACAATTCCACCAATTGGCTTCACGACGTAAACGATAGGTAAAAACGTTCTACTTTGCATGATAGTGGGTGCAACATCCATTGAAATCTTTTTACGATTCACGAAATAATCTTTTAGACCGATATAGAACCGCATTGTTATTGATTCTAGATTTCCTTTATCAGTAGGATAACCTTCTGAAACCCATTGCTCAAGAGTCCCATCTAAAATATAAACTTGTCTGAAGTCAAGGTAGAGAAGATTATCGGCAAGTTCTATTAAATCGTCTTTTGCCCCTCCATAAAGTACCGTTGGTTTTGAATGGTCTAACGAGGGAAGGATATCGGATAGTTCATCATGAGGACAAGATATAGCATTTTGAATATGCTCACGAGCATATTGATTGGAGGTATCAAGGATCTGAAATGAAGACAACGAGTCATGTACTTTTCTCATACTTATGAGAGACGAACTACGAATGGCATTTTGTATTTGCTCCAGTGTGCCATATCCCCGACGCGTATGAATAGAAGAGGGATCCTGGAAATCTCCATAACTCCACAAGATTGATAAATTGCCTTTTGTTGGAAATGGTTTATCAAATGGGTCTTCTGTGTCTAACTTTCTTCGGAATTCAAAATGAATCCAATCCTGCTGGATAGAAATAGCAAAGTATTGTATATTATTCGTTCCTCCAAGGTCAGTATCAATCGGGTGAGGACCAAATTCTTTGGTCCCGTAACTGTCTGAAGCGTCTCCATTGGGTGCTACAAACCAGCCTTGGATAATGTCTGCACCCTTCATTTTTGTCTCTGGATCTAAGCCTATAGCACACCAACCATTTGTGCGAGCGACAATTGCTCCTTTCATGATATCACCTACGATGGTGTAAAAAAAGGACCAGTCCTGGTCTTTGTTTGTGTATAAAGCTTCATATTCCCCTTTTTCAACAATTCCATTTAAATCAGGGAAAAGTTCTGAAGCAAGAATTCTTGATTGAGGAGGAGAGAAAACATGGTTGGAAAACTGTAAAAGTCCACAGCAGAAAACGATAAGAACACACACGACAATGTGCTTCATATAGCCTCCTTCAAGAGTTTCTCTGTAAAAGGTATACAGAGATTTTCACTGGAGTGTTCTTTGTGCATAGTTTTTGATCTCTTGTACAAGAATGCTATTTGCTTCTGGGATTGCATACTCGTGAATTGCATTACGGAGGGTATCTCTTTGATCAAGAGTCTGTTTAATCATTTGTATAAGAGTTTCAGGATTTGCTTCATTTTGAGGGAGAACGTTTAACAGTCCTTTTGTTGCAAAGTATTCTGCATTTTTAATTTGTTCTCCTCGGCTATATTTTTTAGGTAGTGGAATGAGAACCATAGGTTTTTCGAGTGCAAGACCCTCAAATATGGAATTAGCTCCGGCTCGACCAATAATGAGATCTGAACATGCATATAGGTCTGCCATCTCATCCCCAGCAAATTCAAAAGATTTATAACAAGAATCATCTACATGGTATGGATGATTCGTTCCTGTAAGATGAATAATCTGATATTGACAGAGCAAGTAAGGAATTGTATGTTTAACTAGATCATTGATAAAAGAAGAACCCTGACTCCCACCCATTATGAGAACAATCGAAGTTTTTGGGGTAAAATTACAAACTCCAAGTCCTTTTTTTGCATTGCCCTGTAGGATAGTCTTTCGAATTGGGCTACCAGTATAGAGAGAGTTTTAATATCGGAAGGGAAGGATGTGTAAATCTTAGTTGCAATTCTGTTGATGAGTTTGTTGGCTAAACCAATGGATATATCAGATTCATGCGTACCGGTATTCCAAGTCGATGAGCAGCATATGCTGGAGGGACTGAGACAAAACCTCCTTGGAAAACAAAACTTGTGGTTGAATTTCGGATAATAGAGATGCTCTCTGTAACCGCTATAAATATTTACATCCGAATGTTTTAGAACTGAAATTACGTCGATATTTCCTGTTTCTATGCCATGGAAGGAAACACTTTGAACATTCTTCTTGTTCCATTGTTCAATGATTCGTTTTTCAGGACCATCGTTCATGCCAATGTAATGAATGGACCATTTCTCTTGTAATAATTCTTCCATAAGTGCGATATTGGGAAAAACACTGACCAGCTGTTCCTCCACCAGTAAAAACAATGGTTTTCATCTTTCTTGACTCCTTGGAATATAGTTTTTGCATTGAAGGACCCCGAGAAAACAAGAAAACCAGGACCGAAATCCTGGTTTAATATAAACATCATCAATTGTTACCCCAAGGACAAATAAACTTGTCACACCCATAATTTTATTGTAGTTTGACCGAGTCTAAAAAGGGTAACAAAACGGTTACATAAAAAAGGAAAAAGAATAATGAAACAGACTAATGAACGATATAAAAGAGCTAAATAGAAGAAAAACAATGCCTAAAAAAGCGAAGTATAAAACACCTTTTTGGTAGATGGGGAGATTTTCACGACGAATCATTTTTGCTGTTTCTTTTTGTATAGTCTTGAGTAAAGAATGATCTTTACCTGGCTCCATGATGATTCGAAATGTCTGAAAGAAGGATTTTTTAATACGGAGTGATTGATTTTTTTGTAAAAGTAGAAAACGATCGTTTTTTTGTTCAAATGGAATATTCAAAACAAAAAGAACTTTGCTGATATAGGGGAGAAGATTTTCTTTTGAACAAAAAACTCGAAATTCGAAGGGAATCACAATACATAATAGAAAAAGATCAACTATGAATAAAAGGTATACAATGACAACTCCAATCCATTGATGTTGAATCAATAGAAAATAGCCTGCCACAGTGAGTATACACAAGAAAAGGGTTCCTGCTCTTTTTTGATCGGTTATATAAGGAATTTTTTTCCAATGCAAGATAATGGAAAGGTATAAAGCATAAAGGGCGAAGCAAAAGTAGGCTACGGCAATGAATAATCCAACATCCAGAATAGTACGATTTACATACAGCATCGTGCCCTCCTCCAGTATGGCTTTCTTTAATTATATGATGATGTTAAGAAAACAAAAAAAAACCGTATACTTTTTTTTGTAAACTCATTAAAGGATAGAACATGATATCGAGTAAACGACCACTAGAACGAGTAATTTCAGATAAAATGCAGTCTGAGTACCGGTACGTTTTAACCCAGCCAGAAGGAATGAACTTTAGTCAGGATTTTGAGCCTGAGTTGACACCACAAGAAATGCTGACCCTGGGAATTTTTGGTGGCAAATACATGACAGACTGTGCGAAAGAATTTCCTTCTTCTTGGTACGAAAATGCGAAATTATGTCCCGAAAAACATGATCCAATGTTGAATTTTTTTCTTGTCAATGCTTCACAGAGTCTAGATTATTGGAGACAAAAAGGGTGGATTTATCATGAAGATCCTAGGGGATGGTTTCAGTGGTATTGCCGCTACTATCTTGGAAGACGTATTCCATTTGAAGATCAAAGACAGATCAAGCGGTGGAAAGCAATGAGACGTCATGTAGCACAACTCAAAAAAAATTGTACTCCAGGAGACTATTTATGTCGACCAAAACAACGCCAAGCATTGTTACATTGGGCATATGATTCACGAAAGTTATGAAATGAAGAATGTTTTTCTTTTACGGTCTATGGATGTGATGGAAAATGATTCTTCTTCACTGAGAGATATTATATGACAATCAGGCGTTCAGATACAACTATTTCGGATCAACTGAAAAGCATTGTGTCTCAATGCGATTTTACGTCCTATTTCTTCAGAGTATTGGATACCGAACAGAAAAAAGTGGTGTTTAATCAATCTGCTCATATGAACGACGACGAGTTTGTTCATTTTAAAGAACAGAACCAGGAGTTTCTAGGGAAAATTAATCAGCTAGACTATTTTCCATTGATTCTAACAAAAGACCGACAAAATATTGCTTCTTTATGGGTTACATTTCATCATAAAACGTTTGAATTTGAAGGCTTTTTTTGTTTTCCAACAAAGCATATACCACAAGAGTTCGATAAAACTGATTTTTTGTTACACTATCAGGAGCTTTGTTACTCAATATCTGAAGAGACTCTTAACTGGAGTGCAATTGTAAATTCTACCAACGATTCATTCTATATAAAGAATGAATCTCTACAGTATATCCTCGTAAATCGTAGTTTTCTGCATCAGCATGATCTTTCTCTTGAAGATGTTATCGGCAAAACTGATATCGACTTGTTTGACTCCGAGTATACCTTCTTTATGAGGAAGATTGATATTGATGTTCTTCAACATAAGATTGCCTGTCAGAAAAAAGTTCAATTTAATCAAAGAGAATTGTGGATCCAAAAATATCCGATTCGTTTACCCAATGGCCAATGGGGTATTTCAGGAACAAGTCGCGATATTTCAGAGATTGAAAACCTTCGTAGGGAATTGGAATCCCAAAAAGAACACATGAACAATATTCTTTGTTCTATCGATGATGCTGTGATTACAATTGATACTCATGAGAGCATTTCTTACATGAACCAGAAGGCTTTGGAAACACTAAGATTATCGCAAGAGCAAGCTTTAGGGATGAACATTCGGGATTGTTGCACATTTTTACACCCAATTACCAAAAAACCAATGCAAGGTTCAATTTTGGAGTGGCTGATTGAAAAACGTGAAAAGAAAACTTCTTCTGAGTTGATCTTGAGATCTACAATCACAGAACAAGAATACATGGTTTCTTTCTCAATGTTTCCTTTTGTTTACGAATCGAACAAAATACATGGCATAGTACTTACCCTTAAGAAATCTACACACGAAACTGAAATGAAAACCAAAATCGAAAGAAACCAGCGCACCCAACATGAGATTGATTATCAAAAAACCATTCGTAGAAATTTAGCCAAAAGTCTTTCTAATTCCCCGTTAGGGATGATGTATTGGAAATATTCTTCCGGACAAGCAACTGTATTGGAATGGAACCGCACTGCAGAGAAATTGTTTGGATGGAGTGCAAAAGAAATGGTTGGATACAATTTCATGGAGAAATTGTATTATCCTGACGATATCGAAGATTCCCATCGTCGGATACAACAGTTACAAAAATCAAAACACTCGTATCATTTTCAAAATAAGTGTTACACCAAAAACAATCAGATTTTAACCATCAAGTGGTTTGTTAGTTTTATTAAAGAAGATACTGATGGATCCATCTATGGGATGTCATTGGCAGAAAATTTAACTGAAATTGAAAATGCTAAACAGAATATGGAGCTTTTAAAAAAACAATTAGAATATGCTCTAGAAGGCTCACGAGCTGGTTCTTGGGATTGGCATATCGATATTGATCAACTTGATGTTAATGACAGATGGCTTGAAATTTTTGGTTATCAACAAGACAAAATTCGACAATTGGATTATCTAACAAAAGAAGATTTTTGGCTAAGCTGCATCCACCCTGATGATCTGACTAAATATCATGAAGAAATGCAGAAGCACCTTACTAAGCAATCTGACTATTATCATTGTGACTACAGGATTTTAACAAAAGATGCAAAGTGGATTTGGATTGAGGATCGAGGCAAGATCACACAGATAAGTGAATCTGGAACTCCCATGAGAATGAGTGGAACGATTCAAAATATAACCTACCAGCGAAAAGTATTTCAAGACTTACAAATTCGTAACTCCCTTTCAAGTGTTTTCGTAGAATACCCCGATGATGCTCTTTTTCCAGAATTATTGGCAGTTATTCTTCAATTGACAAGTTCTAAAGAAGGAGCAATCGGGTATTTTCGAGAAGATCAATCTTGTTATATCGCTTCCTTATCCGAGAATATGTATAAAGGTACATCACATAGATTTCCGTTAAAACTTTCTTATGAAGATTGGCAGCAGACATCTTGGGGAAAGTATCTATCACAAGATCATGAAAGTCTTCAAATATTTCCTAGACTCCTTTTTTTGAAAGGTTGTCCTCATTTCCAACAATCCATCGTTGTACCCATCAAACATATGGACCATTGTATTGGATTTTTTGTTATATCGAATGTATCTGGTAGTTATTCCAGTGAATACTTTGATGTAGCGAATACTATTGCCACCCGAATGAGTCATCTTTTCTACTCTCGTCTTCAATCCTTGTTTAACGAAGAAAAACGGTATATTGCTGAACACAATCTAATAGCATCTGAAGAAAAACTAGAAGGTGCTTTGGAAGCATCTAATATTGGTTCTTGGGAATGGCAGATCTTTCAAGACCACTTACATTTTGATACTCGTTTCATGCGAATATTAGGGTATTCAGAGCAAACCTTTAAAGAGCTAAATATTACGAAATGGAATCAAATCATTCATCCCGACGATGTATCAAAAAATGAAAGTGATTATCAGAAACATTTCTTGGGACTAAAACCTCATCATGGTGTTGATATTCGACTTCAGCATAGAAATGGTTCTTGGATTTGGGTTACAAAAAGAGGAAAATTTACCGACTATGATCAGGAAGGTAATCCCATTCAAATGAATGGTACAATTACAGAAATCACGAAAGTTAAGCTAGCTCAATTGGAAGCTAGAGAACAACGAGATGAACTTGAATGGTTGTTGGCGGGACACCAGGAACTATTAACAAAAATCTCAGACAAAAGTCTTTTTTCTTATATAGCACTGACCTTATCCAGGAAAATACCTAATAGCATTATTTTCGTGTTTCAAGCAACAAGCAATCAAGAAGCACTCCGACTAGAGACGTATGAAACTGCTGATGAAGGTTTAAAAAAATCTCTAGTTCAATGGTTACTACCCAAGTTATCTCAATACGAAATACCTATCACAAATGAATATTTACCAATCTTTTCCAGTAATACTTTGTTTCAGATCCCGAAGAGTTTCTTATTCCAATCAATGGGATTTTTCTCTAAAAGTGTCACGAAGTTATTCCAGAGTATTCTGGGTATCCAGCATATTCACATGATTGGATTTACTGGCAATAAGGGACATATGGGTAGCGCAATGATTGTTCAGTTGGGGGAAGAACCTATACAGCACTCCAAAACTATCGAATCGTTTGTATACCAGGCTTCATTAGTTTTAGAAAGAATCCTACTTGAAGCTGAAGAGCAAGCAAACCGCACTCGACTGGAGCAAGTTACGGAACAATCGAAATCTATCATTTGGGAAACAGACCTAAATGGAACCATAACCTTTATCAGCTCTTATGTTAAAGAGCTACTTGGTTATGCACCTGAAGAATTAATTCTTAAAAAAACATGGGCAGACCTTCATACTGATCAAGAAAAGGATGGCATCCTTCTACTGTTTCAAACAAAACTCGCCAAAGGAGATTCTTACAAAAATGTTTTCACAGAGTTAAAAACAAAGGATGGAGAAATTCTTTATGTTTCCTCCAATGCGGTACCTATCATTAAAAACAACCTTGTAGCTGGATTTCGAGGGGCAGATTACGACATAACGATATTACGGAACATGGATCAAGCCAAAAATGAATTCATTAACACGGTTTCTCATGAAATGAGAACTCCACTCACCGTAGTACGAGAAGCAAATACGATTTTGGAATTGGAAGATCTTACCCAACAACAAAGACACGTATTAGAGATCAGTAAAAAGAATATTGATCGTCTTTCTAGAATTATTAACGATGTTCTTGATTACCAAAAACTTCAAGCCAAAAAAGTTGAACTAGTCTACCACACTATTGATCTTCGGAAGTTTTTTAAAGATATTATGGACTCATACACCGTAGTTGCTAAAAAGAAACACCTTCTTTTGTCTATCCAGATGAAAACTCATAATCCCTTCCTTTCCACCGATGAAGACAAATTGTATGAAGTTATTGGTAATCTTCTAGACAATGCCATTAAGTATACAGACCAAGGATCTGTTTCGATTCGGGTCGAAGATAAGGATTCTGATACACTATGCTGTACCATCCAAGATACTGGTCTAGGAATTGATAAAAAGGAAATTCCAAAACTTTTCAAAGCTTTCTCTCAAACATCTGCTGTACATTCTAAAAAGACTGGAAGTACAGGATTGGGCTTAGCAATTTGTAAGGAGATTGTTCATTTATTACAAGGCTCAATATCTGTAGAATCCAAAATTGGTGAAGGCACTACTTTTTTTGTTATGATTCCCAGAAAAAAAGGCAAACGAAAAGAGTAGCTTTCTCTTCTATTTGTTTTTCACCTCTTGAAGTTGTGAATTCTCTTTTTTAGCGTATATTTATGCTTACAATCTTATATACAAAGTGGGGTAAGTTATGGCAAGAAAAATGAAGTCCATGGACGGAAATACAGCCGCCGCCCATGTAGCATATGCCTTTACTGATGTTGCTTCTATTTTTCCAATCACACCTTCTTCTCCCATGGCCGAGCATATGGACTCTTGGTCTGCTAACGGAAGAAAAAATTTATTTGGACAAACAGTTGATGTTGTTGAAATGCAATCAGAAGCAGGTGCTTCTGGAGCAGTTCATGGCTCATTGGCTGCAGGAGCATTGACTTCAACGTTTACTGCTTCTCAAGGTCTTTTATTAATGATCCCGAATATGTACAAAATAGCTGGGGAGTTGTTGCCTGGTGTTTTTCATGTATCTGCACGAGCTGTAGCTGCACATGCATTATCCATTTTTGGTGACCATTCTGATGTTATGGCAACACGGCAAACTGGATTTGCTCTTTTGGCTTCAGGTGGAATTCAAGAAGTCATGGATTTAGATGCTGTTGCTCATCTATCTGCTATCGAAGGACGAATTCCTTTTGTACATTTTTTTGATGGTTTTCGATCTTCGCATGAAATTCAAAAAATTGAAATCTACACCGACGATGAATTACGATCCATGTTAGATTTTGATGCTGTTAAGAAGTTTCGTGATAATGCTCTGAACCCTGATCATCCCAAAATCATGGGTACAGCGCAAAATCCAGATATTTTCTTCCAAGCAAAGGAATCGGTGAATCGTTTTTATGACCAATTGCCTTCCGTAGTCGAAAGAAGCATGGAGAAAATATCCGCGATCACTGGACGAAATTACCATCTGTTCGACTACTATGGTTCCCCTGATGCAGAACGTGTTATTGTGGCGATGGGATCTGTCACTGAAACAATGGAAGAAACAACTGATTATTTGTTACAAAACGGCGAAAAAGTTGGTATTTTAAAAGTTCGTTTATACAGGCCTTTCAGTGTTCCACACTTTTTACAAGTACTGCCCAAGTCAGTAAAGAAAATCGCTGTGTTGGATAGAACAAAGGAACCTGGCTCTATCGGTGAACCATTGTATTTAGATATTCGCAATGTGTTTTACCAAAAACCTGATTCTCCAATCATCGTTGGCGGACGTTATGGACTAGGCTCAAAGGACACTACACCATCGCAAATAAAAGCTGTGTTTGACAATCTTCTGTCAGATTCACCAAAAGATCGTTTTACAATTGGTATTGAAGATGATGTCACGTACACATCTTTACCCATAAAAGATCGTATCGTATCTGCTCCTAAAGAAAATATACGTTGCAAATTCTGGGGCTTGGGCTCAGACGGAACTGTTGGAGCGAATAAAAATGCGATTAAGATTATTGGTGACAATACCAATCTTTTTGCCCAAGGCTATTTTGCCTACGATTCTAAAAAATCCGGTGGTGTAACCGTATCACATCTTCGATTTGGTAAAAAACCAATTAAATCCACATATTTGATTGATGAAGCTGACTATATTGCTTGTCACAACCAATCCTACATCTCTCAATATGATGTTCTTGAAGGATTAAAAACGAATGGTACTTTTGTACTCAACTGTATGTGGAGTGAAAAAGAATTAGAGGAACATTTGCCTAATTCCGTGAAGTCTTATTTAGCAAATCACAATATTGATTTTTATACCATCGATGCAACCAAAATAGCAGAAGATATAGGTTTGGGAAATCGAATCAATATGATTATGCAGGCTGCTTTCTTTAAACTATCCAAAGTACTTCCCTTAGACGAAGCAATTAAACTGTTAAAAGACGCAATCCAAGAATCCTACGGATCAAAAGGTGAAGACATTGTACGTATGAATAATCAAGCCGTTGACGCTGGAATCGACAACCTACAAAAGATCACCGTCCCGGATGCCTGGAAGAATCTTTCGAAAGACGAAACAACGGATTCAAAGAATATCCCGGCTTTCATACATGAAATTTTACAACCTATGAACCAACAAAAAGGTGACAATTTACCAGTTAGCGCTTTTGTTGGTAGGGAGAATGGTGAATTCCCTTGTGGAACAAGTGCATATGAAAAGCGTGGAATTGCCATCAATGTTCCATATTGGTTACCAGAGAACTGTATTCAATGTAACCAGTGTTCATTTGTATGTCCTCATGCCGCTATTCGCCCATTTTTACTCAATGATCATGAAAAAAACACTGCTCCCGAGATGTTTCGAACCATCCCAGCAAAAGGAAAAGACTTGGATTCTTTCCATTTTGTTATCCAAGTAGATCCGTTAGATTGTACCGGATGCGGGAACTGTGCGGATATCTGCCCATCCAAAGAAAAAGCATTACTCATGAAACCACTGGATACACAAATTGATCAACAAAAGAATTTTGACTGGGCTGTTTCTACTGTATCAGAAAAAACTGAAGCTATTGACAACATTAACACAATTAAAGGCTCACAGTTTATTCAACCATTGTTTGAATTCTCTGGAGCTTGTGCTGGCTGTGGAGAAACACCATACGCAAAACTAGCTACGCAGCTTTTTGGCGATCGTATGTTAATTGCAAACGCAACAGGTTGTTCTTCAATATGGGGAGCAAGCGCACCCTCTATTCCATTTTGCAAAAATGCTCTTAGAAAGGACCCGCTTGGGCAAGCTCACTATTTGAAGACAATGCAGAATATGGTTGGAATGCTTCTAGCTGTTGACCAAATTCGTAATTTGCGAACGATTATGGAAGAAACAATTCAATTAGGTATCGGAACTCCGAAAAGACAATTTCTTAAAAAACTGGATCAATCAAAAGATAATACATAAAGATTAAAAAAGCCTCAATGGATGTGATGTCATTGTTTAAACAAAGCTACTCTGGTCGTTTACAAGAAATTATGACTGAAATCCAGAATCGTAAAAGATTTTCTTGTAAAACGTTCTGTATGGTCACAAATTTAGTGATGGTTGGGCTTATGGTAATGAGATATGGTGGATTAGACCATGTTTTAGCTTCAAGGTAGAGATATTAACATCTTAGTATTTGATACCGAAGTATATTCCAATACTGGCAGTCAATCTTCAAAATCAACACCTGAGGCGGCTGTTGCTAAATTTGCTGCATCTGGAAAACGAACGAAAAAGAAAGATCTGGGCCGTATGTTAATGGCGTATGGGTATGTTTATGTTGCTCAAGTTGCCATGGGAGCCAATAAAAACCAGTTGATTAAAGCATTCACAGAAGCAGAAGCATATCCTGGACCTTCTTTAGTATTGCGTAGCTACTCCGCTGCATCAATCATGGATTAGCCTTGGAGGTAGCGGGAAAACACCCAAAGAACAAGAAAAACGAGCGGTAGATGCTGGTTATTGGCATTTATATCGATATAATCCTACCTTGAAAAAAGAAGGAAAAATCCATTTGTCCTTGATTCAAAAGAACATCACTGCTGATTTCCAAGAATTCATCCGAAGTGAAGTTCGTTATACGTCTCTTGAAAAATCATTTCCTGAAATAGCTCCCTGATCTATTCAAGAAAAGCTGAAGAGGATACAAGAAGGAATGTAAAACCTATCTTGTGATGGCAGAAGGTTGTATCTAACCAATCGGTTCGTTCAATAAAAAAAGGCCGGCATACTAAGCCCTTTTTTTATGTCTGTGAAAGATGTGTTGATAAAGTTCTCTTTTTCTCTTTTGTAGTAATAGTATTTGGTAAGTGTAGCTAATAAAATGGCAATACCTGCAATGAAAAAGTAACCAGCAGAAGATGAGTTGTTCCAACTGTGAATTTGTCGCTTGTGTAAACCATGAATTAGGCCATGTATAATGTCGATGTGCTATACCAATCAAAGCCCATATAAAAACCAATACTGCAATAGGATCAAATCGTTTCCATAAGTATTTCAATCCAAGAATCAATGCAACCATGAGTAGGATAATAGTCCATATTGCTGGTGACAATACTCCTAAAAAGCTCCAGTTATATTGAATTTGCATTTTGGATAAAAAGGAAGCGACATTGAGAATGGTTGCCAATGTAATCCACGCGGTATAAAGACTGAATGGAACCTTGATGAACCACTTTTCTTGATTGGTAAACTTCCGATCCTTTCGAATATTGTTGTACAGACGGAGCAAGGATGTTAACAATGCAATCATCACAATAACAGATACCCAGATCAAATCGAACTGGTAGGTAACAAGCCAAAGAACATTAAAAATACAAGTGTACAAGAAATAATTTCCTATGAGCTGGATATGGTTCGATTTACTAACAGGTGTTTGAAGTTGAAAAATGACAAACATAAACAGGAAAAGATATATGATTCCCCATATACCGAATGTAAAACCGGAAGGGGTAATCCATACCTCATACCGAGCAGCAGCTTCTGTCATGTCAATGCCGTTGATAAAGCCACTAGAAGATAGCCAATTAAACACAATTGTCAATAAGAATGCAAAAAAATTTACCCATTTTCGTACATGTGGTTTCATACATACTCCTTTATTATGAAGATATCCAAAGACGTAATTCCGAAATATAATCTTGTGGTACTTCCAACAGTTGCAGCTCACGCAAAATGGATTCCATATATTTGCTTGAAGGAGGTATTGAAGTTTTATGAAGAGAGTGATAAAAGAAAGCATTCACTTTTACTGGACTCTGTATACCTGGAAAATGTACTAACTCATTTTGAGCGTTTGGTAGTAGTTCTATAGATTGTGAATAACGTGATATGCAGTGTGGAAAATAATTCTGAGCCCAAGCAGACAATGAAGCGATCTCATGCTCAAAAACCTTCCAAACAACACCATACACTTTTGAATGGTGGGAAGGTTGTATATCTGCTAGACCACTAGAGTTCGTTTGGAAGCGATATTGATAACACACCCCAACACCATAAAACAACGCTCCAGGGCAAACACTATGCATAAAATGCGGATTCATTTCGATGCCATAGCTAAAATATAGATCCATATACAAATTGTACACATAATAGGGAGAAAGAAAAGAAGAATACAAAAAGCCTTGTGGATAAAACAAGGCTTTTTGTAGAAGTATGGTTTATTTTTGGTTAGACAAAGTTAAATCGATGTCTTCCAATGCTTTTTTCTGATTCTTATTCAATACTTTTGCGTTTGGAATATCGACAAGAATCCTAATTAGCAGGTCATCTCTACGATTTCTCTTTGTAGGAAGACCCTTTCCCTTCAATGTTACTTCTTCACCAGATTGTGTTCCAGGAAGAATTTTTAATTTCTCAGTGACATCAATAGTGGGAATGCTTACTGTGGTGCCTAGAATTGCCTTTGTAACAGGCACGTGACAGTTATAGATAAGCCTGGATCCATCTTTCTGGAATCTGGGATCTCTCTTGTATCGGACAGTTACAATTAGATCTCCCACTTCTCCACCATTGATTCCTGCATTCCCATACCCAGCATAACGTATTCGTGTTCCCTCTGGGATATTGGGGGGGATATCAATTTCTATTGTCGATTTTTTTCGTACTCGACCAAAGCCATTGCAGACGGGACATTTTTCTTGTATGACTTTTCCAGTACCATTGCATGTAGGGCATTCACCGATTGTGTTGACTACTCCAAAGAAGCTCTGTTGCTGCTGCTGTATATACCCATTTCCATTGCATGTTGAACAAGTTGCTGGAGTAGTTCCCTTCTTTGCGCCAGACCCGCTACACTCAGAACATACAACAAAATGATCTAAGGAAATTTTTATTTTTTTCCCATCCAGGGCCTCTTTGTATGTTAAATCAGTATTGAATGAAATGTTTCCACCAGGACGTCCCATAGGCTTTGTACGATACTGTTGACGGGAACCACCTCCAGTAAAAGCGCTGAAAATGTCGTCAAAAATATCACCGGAACCCCTAAAACCAGAACCTCGGAAAAAATCATTCATGTTTGATGAAAAACCTTCTCCATACCCGGCTGAACCAGGAGTATCTCCTAGGCCTGCTGCTCCGTACATGTCGTATTTCTGTTTTTTTTTTGGATCACTAAGAACATCATAGGCTTCATTGATCTCAGTCATCTTTTGAGTGGCATCCTCATCTTTGTTAACATCAGGATGATATTGCATAACCAATCTGCGATAGGCGTTTTTAATTTCATCAGGGGTGGCTTTTCGGTCCACCCCTAGAACTTCATAAAAATCTCTATTTGCCAATGTATCTTACCTACAATTCTATATTAGATTTCTTTTGCTTGTCCTTCAGATGTTTCAGAAGATTCATCACCAGAATCTTGGGTCGAATCACCGGTAGCATTATCTGCAGAAGATGATGCCTCAGCGTTTGCAGCTTCTTGCTGGTAGATCTTTTCTCCAACTTTGCCAATGAGGGAAGATACTTCATCCATTATCTTTTTGATATCTTCAATATCTTTGTCGTCTTTCAATGCTTTTTCGAGCTCATCAATCTTGTCATTTGCTGCTTTAAGATCATCAGGATCGGCTTTTTCTTCAAGTTCTTTCATACTCTTTCGAGCAGAATATACTAAAGAGTCAGCTTTATTACGAGTTTCGATTGTTTCAGCTCTTTTTTTATCTTGATCAGCAAATTGATCCGCTTCCTTTTTCATTTTTTCAATTTCTTCGTCTGTAAGCTTATTTGCGTTGGTGATGGTAATGTGCTGTTCTTTGTTAGTTGCCTTATCCTTGGCTTTAACAGTTAGAATTCCGTTTGCATCGATAGAAAATGTAACTTCGATTTGAGGTAATCCTCTAGGTGCTGGTGGAATACCATCAAGAATGAACCGACCTAGAGAAACATTGTCGGTTGCCATAGGACGTTCACCTTGTAAAACATGAACTTCCACACTACTTTGATTATCAGCAGCAGTAGAGAATATCTGCGACTTGGATACTGGTACAGATGCGTTACGATCGATCATTTTTGTGCAGATTCCACCCAGGGTTTCAATACCTAAGGATAGCGGAGTTACATCAACAAGTACTACATTTTTAACATCACCGGTAATGATTCCACCTTGAATTGCTGCACCCATCGAGACGCATTCCATGGGATCAATACCTCGTTCAATTTTTTTGCCCATGAAATCTTCAATGATTTTTTGGACAACAGGCATTCTGGTTGGACCACCGACTAAAATGATTTTATCAACTTTTTGGGGTGTTAAATCTGCATCTTTTAAAGATTGTTCCATGGGTCCTTTAATCTTGTCAACAATAGGTTTTACCAATTGCTCTAATTTCGATCGGGTAATCCTCATATTTAGGTGTTGAGGGGTGTTATTGGCATCCACCGTGATAAAGGGCAAGTTAATCTCAGTTTCAAGTGTGGTGGAGAGTTCAATTTTGGCTTTTTCTACAGCTTCGTAAAGGCGATAGTGGTTCGTTTTGTCGTTGCGAAGATCAATCCCGGTATCTTTCTGGAATTGGTCACAAACAAAATCAAATAGAGCTTTGTCCATGTCGGTGCCACCAAGTTGAGTATCGCCGGACGTTGAGGCAACTTCAAAAACTCCACCACCAAAATCCATAATGGTGACATCAAGAGTACCACCACCCAAATCAACAACCATGATTTTCATGTTGGTATCAGATTTTTCGAGACCATATGCAAATGCGGCTGCTGTTGGTTCATTCACAAGTCTTGTGACTTCTAGTCCAGCAATAGAGCCAGCATCTTTTGTTGCTTGTCTTTGATCGTCGTTGAAGTATGCAGGAACCGTAATTACTGCCTTTGTTATAGCTTCACCTAAATAAGCTTCTGCATCTTTTTTAATTTTTTGTAAGATAAAGGCTGAAATTTGTTGCGGAGTATATTCTTTGCCGTAAATCTTAACTTTTTCTTTTGTACCCATTAAACGTTTAATGCCGCTTATGGTTCCTTCTGAATTTAAGGCAGCTTGCCTTCGAGCGGGTTCTCCAACAAGCATTTGTCCGTCTTTTGTAAAGGCTACATATGATGGAGTTGTTTTACCACCAACGCTTGTACCTTCTGCAGCGGGAATAATTGTAGGCTTTCCACCAATCATTACAGCTGCGGCTGAATTTGATGTTCCAAGGTCAATACCAATTATTTTTGACATCTAGGTTCCTCCTGTTGTGTCTCAATTTCTATATCATTATTATTCCCATCTGAATCATCTTTTTGCGATGGATGAGATTTCAACTTTTTGTTAACAATAACCAGAGAAGGTCGGATCACTCTTCCATTAAACTCGTAACCCTTTCGCAGTTCTTCAACTACAACATCGTCATCAAAAGAATCTAGTGACAGCATACCTCCTATTTCTTGCTTGTTTGGATCATACGGTTTACCAATACACGGAATAGCAACTAAATCCATTTCTTGAATTGATTTGTTTACTTCTTTCATGATCATTTCAATACCTTTGTGTATGGATTCAATATTACCGGCAGTTTCAGAAGCTTTGTGAATACGAGAAAGGTTGTCCAAAACATTCAAAAGGTGGGTTGAAATACTTGCAATTAAGGAACAACGAGAATTTTCTCGATCTCGATCCGAACTAAACCGAATATGTTGAATCTCTTGCATTAAAGATTTATTTGCTTCTACCGCTTCTTTGTAGCGAATCAATAGTTCAGCATAGTCGTTGTTAATATTTTCTATGTACATACCTGTTCCATCAAAGGTTGTGTTTATTGTTTTCTTTTTTCGAAACATAATTCTCTCCTCGTTCAAACATTTACCCAATTTTTTCAAAGATATGAAAAAAAAAGGGAAAAAGGACAAAATTTTTTTGATTGTACCTTAGAAATTTTTGGTCGCTGGAAGAAGATCAATCAGATGATCTATTGGTGGGATCTTTTCATTGTCCCAAAACCAGACAATAGATCGATCTGAGCGCAAGAGAAATGTATTTCGTCTTGGTTCAGAAGCTTTAATTGAAAAAAAAGAAAAGGTTGAAAGAGAATTGACTTCTTTAAACAGTTTCTTATCAGGACAAGATAATATGGGGAAAATCTTGAAAAGATCACTCTGATTTCTTTTCATGGCTGAAACTGTGTCAGAACTTACAGCAATGCATTGTAAGAATTCTGCCGTAAAAGGTTTCAATCGGAAAAGATCATCCATCAGATCTTTAAAAAGCAGTATTCGATGCTGATCTTTTTTTGATGCAATATGAACAAGAAAAAAAACAAGCAAAAACTTATTTTTAATCGAACTGTTGGTGAAAATGGAACCTTCATAGGTTTCATAAAAAAAATCTGGAAAGAGTTCTTTTGACTGCATCACTATTCTTTTGAAGAATCCTCTTGTTGTAATTGCTGCAGGATTTTTAGTACTTCTTGTGCATGTGTGGCAATTCTAACAGAAGTAAATCGAAAGCGGATAATACCTGCTGGATCGATGATATAGGTTGTTCGTTTTA
The DNA here is from genome assembly GCA_040767255.1 of Caldisericia bacterium. Lineage (GTDB taxonomy): Bacteria > Caldisericota > Caldisericia > UBA6126 > UBA6126 > JAGLCW01. The sequence goes on along the minus strand of JAXGOZ010000001.1, from coordinate 94,388 downwards.
CTCCTACTAATTTTGCGTCCTCTGGTCGTTTCACTCCCCATGCATTGTATTTTTTGATTGCATCTCTTTGGATGTCGCTCAACAAAGTAATTTGGAGGGAGTGTTTCTGAGCAAAATTTATATGGCTTTTGACTGTATTTCTACTGATACCGATAATTTTAGCATTGTAATTTTCGAAATCCTCAATATGATCAGAAAAGTGCTTAATAAAACGAACACAGGATGGCGTATTATCTCGGGGGTAAAAGAATAGCACAAGCCATTTTCCACGAAACTGGTTCAACGATACAAGTTCATTATATTGATTGGGTAACTGAAAATCAGGTGCTTTTTGTACAATAGTGGTCATGTTTCTTTTTTCTCCTTTGTATGAAAATGGTTTCTATCATTATACCTGAGAAATGCCTTCATAGAAATATCCTTACAAAACTGTAACGAAACCATTACGAAAAAGTCAAAATTTTGTATTTTTATATGTACACTGTTAAAGTACATATTTTTTATTGGAGGTATTCATGAAGGTACTGGTTTTAAACTGTGGAAGTTCTTCAATCAAATATAAACTGTATGAGATGGGAACAGAAGAAGAGTTGGCAAACGGGATTGTTGAAAGAATTGGAATGGACGAAGGTGGTTTTAAGTACAAAAATGTCCATGGGAAAGAAATAAAGATTTCTCCTGTAATACCGACTCACACAGATGGACTAGATTTAATCTTTCAATACCTATCCGATCAGGAATATGGCGTGATTCAAGGTGTAGAAGAGATTGATGCTGTAGGGCACAGGGTTGTTCATGGTGGAGAAAAATTTGAAGCTTCTGTCATCATTGATCAATCTGTTATTGATGAAATTCAAAATTGTATTCCACTAGCACCTTTACATAATCCTGCAAATTTGCAGGGAATTCAGGCATGTATCCAAAAAATGCCGACAACACCACAAGTAGCCGTATTTGATACAGCTTTTCACCAAACGATCCCTCCTCAAAATTATATTTACCCCTTGCCATATGATTTGTATGAAAAAGAAAAAATACGTCGTTATGGTTTTCATGGGACTTCTCACCGATATGTTGCCAATGAGTGTGCAAAATTAATGGATCGACCATTGGAGGAATTAAGGATTGTCACTTGTCATTTGGGAAATGGTAGTTCGATATGTGCTGTGAAAAATGGAAAATCATTCGATACCACCATGGGATTTACGCCCTTAGCCGGAGTGGAAATGGGAACACGATGTGGTGATATTGATCCCTTTATCCCTTTATATCTACAAAAAAACTATTCTTTATCCATTGAACAAGTTGATGACCTTATGAATAAACAGTCAGGTTTTTTAGGTGTAACAGGACTGTCGTCAGATTTGCGTGATGTAACTGCAAAAGCAAAAGAAAATCACCAAAGATGCCTTCTTTCTTTGGACATCTTATCTTACCAAGTGAAGAAATATGTTGGAGCATATGCAGCTGAAATGAATGGTCTAGACGCAGTTGTCTTTTGTGGAGGAGTCGGAGAAAATACAGAAGAAGTCCGCGAGATCAGTATGAAAAACATGGAAATGCTTGGAATTGAGTTAGATGACGACCGGAATTTCCCACACGCACGCGTTACACGAGAGATATCAACAGATTCTTCCTCTGTACGAGTTTTCATCATTTTTACGAATGAAGAAATAATGATTGCACGTGATGCGGTGATGCTCTGTGGATAATAGTAATCGCAAAATTGACGATCATGCTTTAAACCTTTTATGTAAAATGGCGAACATTTCTCTTACCCAGGAAGAAAAAGAGCATTTAATCATACAACTAAATAGCATTGCACAATTGTTTGATCAGATTTCAACGCATACTACAAAAAAAGATTCGTTCTCCAGAAGATCTACATTTTTATCGGAGGATAGTCCCTCCTCGTTTCCAAATATTGAAGGAATTCTAAGCAATGTTCCTTCTAAGCGAGATAATTCTGTTGTTTGTCCGGTAATGAAATTTCAAGGTAAAAAAAATGAAGAATCGTAATTCAATCAAAAAGATTCATCAAGCATACTTATCTGGGGACATTACTCCATCTCAACTAATTAAGGAACATATTCAAAGTGTTCAAAATCAAGATCCCACCATTCGATCTTTTTTGACTCTTTGCGAGAACGAAGCCATTGATTCTTCTTCACATCTACCAGCTGCTATATCCAGCGAGGTTTTGCAAAAGTATCCTCTTTATGGCATTCCCGTTGGCATAAAAGACAACATCAATGTAAATGGTGTTGAAATGACAGCAGCATCAAAGATTTTACACAATCACCTGTCTGTATATGATGCTACCGTGGTTGAACGTCTCAAGGAAAAAGGTGCTATCATTATTGGGAAAACTAATATGGACGAATTTGCAATGGGATCTTCCACTGAATTCTCTGCATACTATCCCACAAAAAATCCTATTCACCTCGATTACACTCCTGGAGGTTCTTCGGGTGGTTCAGCAGCGGCAGTCAAAGCAGGCTTTTGTCCAATTGCTTTGGGTTCTGATACCGGAGGATCTGTTCGACAACCTGCTGCTTTTTGCGGAATTGTAGGAATACGTCCTACATATGGGTTTGTTTCTCGTTACGGGATGACCTCTTTCTGTTCTACTTTGGATCAAATCGGACCCATAGGAACTACTGTTGATGATGCTTTTTTGCTTTTACAATGTATATGTGGGTATGATGAAAACGACTCTACATCAGAAAATATGGAGTGGGAGGATCTTCCTGAGGTTTCTTCTATCCGTTCCTTTGGAATCTTATCTAGTATGAATCACCTACAGATGGATCCTTTTATCGAGAAAATGTATCAACGAGTCATCCAATTCCTTTCTACGTCCTACAATCCTGTTTCATATGATCTGAATATGTTGGATTGTGCTATGGCAACCTACCATGTTATTGCTGATTCAGAGGCTTCCTCAAATTTATCCAGATTTGATGGGATTCGTTTTGGACATCAGAAAGTTGGTTTATCTTCGGAAGAATCCTATTTACTAGCCAGAACAGAAGGTTTTGGTACCGAAGTGAAACGAAGAATTTTGTTAGGAACATACATCCTTTCTAACGAATTTGCAGGTAATTACTACAAGCAAGCTCTTTATGCAAAAGATTTAGTAACAAGTGAATTCGAGTCAATATTTACAGATTGCCCCTTTTTAGTGTTACCCACAACACTTAAAATGCCATTTAAATTTGGCGAACGAAAAGATCCATTGGACATGTATTACTCTGATTACTTAACTATTCCTTCTTCGATTGCTGGATTGCCTTCTGTGTCAATACCGATTGGTATTGATGATATGGGTTTTTCAGCAGGCATTCAATTGATCGGGCCAAGATTTTCTGAAAAACTTTTATGGAAAATTGCTCGTATGATTGAGGAGGAAGTTTCATGATCAAAGCAACTATTGGACTTGAAATACATATCCAACTCTTAACAGAATCGAAAATGTTCTGTAGGTGCAAATCTTCTTTTGGGGATTCACCCAATACAAATATTTGTCCTGTTTGTATGGGATATCCAGGAGCATTACCCGTTCCCAACCGAAAAGCAGTAGAAATGGCCCTCATGTTGGGTATAGCACTTCAAGGTGATATTCAACTTGTATCGGATTTTTCACGAAAGAATTATTTTTATCCTGATTTACCCAAAGGCTATCAGATAACCCAGGACACTATTCCCATTATTAAAGGGGGGTGCATCAAAATTCGTGAGGATTCCACTGTTTTTCTAGAAAGAATGCATATAGAAGAAGATTCTGCAAAAATGATTCATGAAACCGGCGATGATCAAACGTGTATCGATTTCAACAGAGCTGGGATTCCTCTACTCGAAATAGTAACCCAACCCTGTATACACTCACATGAAGATGCTGGTGTATTTCTTGAGAAACTAAAACAGATCGTATCGTATTTAAAAATCTCGACAGGAAAAATGGAAGAAGGTGCTCTTCGTTGTGATGTAAATGTATCTGTAAGTCAGTCGGACGATACATTGGGACAAAAAGTAGAAGTCAAGAACTTAAACTCTTTTCGTGCTGTAATGCGATCGATTCAGTACGAAGTTCAACGTCAAAGCGATCTTCTTGAAAAAGGAACCCCCATAATAGCTGAAACTCGTACTTGGAACGATGAAGAATCCAAAACCATACAAATGCGTATCAAAGATAACAAATCCGATTACAGATATTTTCCTGAACCTGATTTACGATCACTGGTAGTTTCTGAAGAAATGGTGGAGAAGGCAAAATGTTCTATTCCTGAATTACCTGACGATGCTTACCATCGCTTGATTACTAAACATGGATTGTCTGAGTATGATGCACAATTACTTACGGTATCCCCTGATATCTTGCAGTACTTTGATGAATGTATAGAAGATTTTACTGACTCCAAAGCTGCCTCTAACTGGATATCTTCTGAACTAATGAAAATCATGAATGATCGTAATTGTACGATTTACCAAATTGGAATATCTCCAAAAAAACTACAAGAATTGTTAAAATTGATACAAAATGAAACAATTTCAGGTAAAATTGCTAAGGATTTACTACCCCAGATTATTCAAACCGGTAAAAATCCAAGTGATATAGTAAAAGAACAGGGTTTATTGCAGGTAACCGATGATAACGTCCTTCGTGAGATCGTTAACAAAGTTCTTCAAGACAACCCTAAAGAACTTGAAAGATATCATGCCGGTGAGGAAAAGCTTTTTGGTATGTTTATGGGTGCTTGCATGAAAGCTTCCAAAGGGAAAGGAAATCCAAAGCTTTTAAATACTATTTTAAGAGAGGCATTAAAAAAATGACAAAGTATTCGCATTTGGATACACCTTTTATTGACGCTGTAAAAAGTTATGTTGATAAAAACCGCACCGCCTTCCATATGCCGGGACATGCACGATCTCGTTTGATTCCCGAACAAATTGAAGCTTTACTGGGGAAAAATGTCTTTAAGTACGATTTGACAGAAGTAGAAGGCGTTGATTATTTGCACAAAGCAGAAGGCGTATTAAAGGCTTCTCAAGAATTAACAGCAGCAGCTTTTGGATCGGAGCAAGTTTTTTATTTAGTGAATGGCAGTACTGTTGGTGTCATGTCGATGATTATGGCTAGCGTGAAACCAGGAGAAAAACTGATTGTGCAACGTAATTCACACAGATGCGCAATTGCCGGAATTACTCTTGGCAACGTTACTCCCATATGGATTCAACCAGAAATGATTCCTGAATACCAGATTTTAGCTGGAGTTCTCCCTGAGACACTGCAGCGTACAATCGATGAAAACCCTGATGCAAAGGCTGTTTTATAACCTCACCAAACTATTACACGGTATGGCACAAAACATGATGGAGTTAATTCGAATTGACACGAAAACGACATCATTGTTCTTGTAGACGAAGCACATGGAGCACATTTTCCTTTCCACTGATCTCACTTCTTCTATTGATCGTGGAGCCGACATAGATCACTCAATCTACACATAAATCCCTGCCTGCTCTAACCCAAACAGCTCTTCTGCATGTGAATGGTAATCGTATTGACTTGGACAGACTTACATCCGTTTTGTCTATGCTGCAATCTTCTTCTCCCAACTATTTACTTATGATGTCCATTGAAGCAAGTCGAAAAATGATGTCTCAGCACGGAATGGAACTTTGGTCAAAAGGCCATGGAAACCGCAGCCTACGCAAGAAGAACTACTCAAAATTCAGAGCTTCAAGTAATTGATGAATCTATCATTGGAAAATATGATTGTAGAGAGTGGGATTCTACGAAGTTAGTATTTTAACAAACTCACTTCGGCATTCTGGTTTTGAGATTGAACATCTTTTGAATAGTCAGTTCAATATTGAAATTGAATTGTCAGCTCTGAATAATATTCTTTGCTTCATAACGGGCGGTAGCACAAAAGAAGATATTGACCATCTAGTAAAAGCAACTCGATGGTTCTCAGAAAACAAAGGAAATACGGACTTGAAAGAGTTTATTCGAATTCCACAAATACCATTCCAAGTTTATACACCTGCTGAAGCATTCAACCAACCATATGAGCAGATACCATTCAAAACTGCAGATGGTCAAATATCAAAGAGAATTATAGCTCCCTATCCCCCGGGTATTCCTTATATTTGTCCTGGTGAAATTATTACCCAAAATGCTGTTGAAATGTTAACCCAAATGAAACTTGACGGAGCAGTGGTACAGGGAATCGATGAAAATGAGATGGTTGAAGTTATTACAGAATAACACTACAATCATTCCATATTTTTCTAGAAAGGCTAATGGTTTTGAGTAAAGAACTGTTTGAAACGATTAAAGAATACGAGAAAGAATCTTCTGATCTTATTGAAACAACAAAAGAAGAATGCGCCAAACTGTATCAAAAATTTGAAGATGAAAAGATTCATCTTCAAGCTAGAATTGAGAAAGAAATTCAGGATATACAAGAGAAGCACCAGCATGAAATTGATGCAGCCAAAAAAAACCTGCAACAACGATTTGAAAAAGAATTTCAAACCATCCAAACAAATGCTTTGCAATCTTTTGAAAAGCATTGCTCAAAGATGATTTCTGATTTTCTTCAAAGCGTTGGATACTGATTTATGGCCATTCAAAAATTACATCTACTGCGTTTTGTTGTACCCAAAAATCAAGTATCTCAATTCCGCAATACATTGTATGAAAAGGGACTTTTTCATCTTCGAGATGTATCCTCTTTAAGTCAGTCTTTGTTACCTAATCATGACGAAGTCTCTCAAATTGAAAGTGATATTCGAAAAGCTACAGAAATCATTTCTCTGTTTGATACTTTTCAACCTGAAAAGAAAGCTTTTATCGAAAACTTCATTCCTAGAAAACCCATTTTTTCCACAAGTGAGGTTTCCTCGATTCAAGAAAAACAACAGTTTCAGGAATTTCACCAAGAAGTGTTATCTATATGGAATCAACGCATATCAAGTCTAGACTCGATAGAACATATGCGTATTCTTTACCAACAGCTTCTCCCTTTTTCTTCCTTCTCGTTTTCCTTTTCAGATTTTCACCAGATGCAACGAACCAAAGTTCTTTTCCTACAAGCAGAGGGAAGAAAATTAGAGGATTTGGAACAGTTTGAGTTTCTACGGAAAAATGCAGTAATTGTGCCCGTCTATGTAACTCAACATAAAAAAGAAAAAACGCATGGCTTTATTATTGCTTATCCATCTTTTCAACAAGAAGAGATTCAAGTTTATCTGAATCGTGCTGGACTAAAAGAGTTTCCTTTCCAAACCTTTGTTCATTCACCCAGGCAAGAAATTGTAAACCTTGAACAAAAAATTCAAAAGCATTTGGAAGATGTAGCAAAATGGGAAAGAGTATTACTGGATTACAAAGAACAACTTCCCACCATCTATTTGTGGAAAGATTTTTCCATTAACAAAATTGTTCGAGCCAATGGGATGAAACGATTTGCTCAAACCAATAATGTTGCTTATATCGAGGGTTATATTCCCTCCGAACAAAGCAAGGATGTTAAGAAATCTTTGGAACAAGAATATTCCATGATTTACATAGAGGTAGAAGAGAATCCTATTAATCCTCCTGTAAAACTAAAAAATCATCCCTTTATTCAACCTTTCGAATTTCTTATTCGCATGTATGGTCTTCCACGTTTTGGAATGATTGATCCAACGGCCTTAGTAGGCCTTGTTTTTATCGTACTTTTTGGGATCGCATTTGCAGATGGTCTTTACGGGATCTCCATGATGGCAATTTGTGCCTATTCAATGAAGAAATATTGGTTCGACAAGGATACTGTTTCGTTCTTTAAAATGTTTTTCTGGGCTGGTTTTTTTGCATTTTTGTTTGGTGCATTAACAGAGTCCTGGGCAGGAGATCTTTTTACACCTTCTTACCTACCAGAATCCTCTATATTTATTACACTCAAAGATTTTGTTGGTGTGATGAATCCATCGCAGAGTTTCATTGCGCTTATGGTAGGGGTTATTTATGTTGGGGCTTTTCTCCAATGTGCTGCAATTTTTATGTCCTTTCTGCAAAGATGTAAAGAAAGACAATATGCTGAAGCATTTTTTAATAATCTTTCCTGGATTTTATTCATACCATCTTCCGTAATCGTTGCTGGGCAGTTTTTATCCCCAGGATACTATCCCTCCATTTTAGTTTTCATTTCACAACAGATATGCATTGCATCCCTTGTGCTTATCTTTATTGGAGGATTCTTACAGAGCAGAAAAAACATTTTTAAAGGTATTGTTAAGGGTTTCTTAAATATGTACGGCATAAAAAGTTCATATGGAGCAGCTACCCTTCTTGGAGATGTTTTATCCTATCTAAGATTAGCTGCATTAATGATCGCAACTTCTTCTATGGCCATGTCGTTTAACTTGATAGCTGGTATGTTCAAATCCATCCCTGTAGTGGGAATTTTTGTCACGGCTATTATGATCCTGTTCCTAAATGTTTTTAATTTTCTTCTCAATATTATTGGATCGTTTGTTCACCCTGTTCGTTTGTTATTCTATGAAATGTTCGGCCGATTTTACGAAGACGGTGGAGTCGAATATCATACTTACTCTCAAAAATTTACCAATGTTTTTGTTGTTAAGGAGGCAAAACGATGACGTTTGCACAGCTATTAGAAACGTATTTTTTTAGTTCTGGCCAAGGTTGGAATATTCTTGGATTGTTTGTTTGTTTAATGCTTGGGGGGATGGGCTCAGCCAAAGCATTGTACATTTCTGGTAATCAAGCTGCCGGTGCTCTATCTGAAAAACCTGAACTTTTTGGACGATTGTTTGTTTTAATGGCATTACCTGCTACCCAAGGACTTTACGGATTTGTTCTTTGTTTTCTTGGAATGCAGCAAATGGGTCTAAGCACTGGACAAACATTAACTGTGCAAGCTGGTCTTGCTTTATGTTTTGCCTTTATTCTTATTGGATTTGTACTTTACTTCTCTGCTGTTTATCAAGGGAAAAGTTCTGCAGCTGCTATTAATTTAACGGTCAAACAACCGAATAAATCCGGTAGTGCTCTTCTTTTCCCAGCTTTAGTAGAAACATACGCTCTTTTAGCGTTTGTTGGGGGATTTTTACTGTTAACATTCATCCAAGGGTCTTCCATATTTTAAGATGAATATTCAGAAACTCAAAGAAGTCGTCACAAATCAAGCTAGAAAAGAAGCTAAAGAGCAAATCGATCAGACAAAAAGAGATATTGAAACCCAACTTGAAGAATTCATGAAAATTCTATCCGAAGATAGACAAAAGCAATTGAAGGACGTTGAACATACATATCATGCTTCACTCCATCAAGCAGAATTCAATGCTGAGTCCCAGTTTAAGAAAAGAGTCTTACATACACGACACGATCTTCTCCAAAAACTGAAAAGTAGGCTCATGGAAGAATATCTTTCGTCTGTTCAAAAAGACCCACTGGTGTTTTTAAAACGAATTGTAGCTACATTTCCTCCTTCCGCTGACATTTATTGCAGCAAGGAACTTGAAAATGCAATCACTTCCAAGGTGATCGCCTCTATTGGCTTACAAGAACCAAAGTATAAATACTGTGGTGTTGACCCACTACTTTCACCTGGTGTATCCTGCATTTCAGATAAAGTGAAATACCTGTTCCTTTTAGAAGAAGAAATCGATAGTTATCTGGATCAACATCAAAAAGAATTTGGAGACCTTATTCTTCATGACTAAGCCGTCGGTTATCAAAAATACTGTTCCAGATTACGAATATGGCTATCTTTCTGCATATTTAAAATCCAGAGAAAGCCATTTTCTTTCTACAGAGAGCATCACTTCTTTATATCGAAGTGTAACTTTAGAAGAGATTTTTCATCATTTACGTCAAACCAGGTATTCAAATATTCCTTTTACTTTGGATCCAAAAGACTTTGAAAATTATGCATGGGGCTTTTATTTTTCCGAAATTGAAGAAATACAATCTGTTTTACCAGAAAATTACATTCTATTCTTTCTTGAACGCTTACACTCTGTGATTTTTTCTCAAGAAGAAATTTTCTCTTTTTTGGAAAATGAAGATTTTCATAAACGCCTTGTGAGTTTCGTAACATTAGCTGAAAATGGTACAGTCTATACCAAAAAACTTTCCTCCTATATTGTAGATCGATTCAATATGTTTGAATCAATTCGCAGAACTATTGAACCGTCTTTCTCTACACATACTTACTATACAGGAGGAAACATTTCTGAGGATTCCATGAATCGACTCTTTGATAGCAATTTTGCTCAAATCGATCTTTCTTGGATTCAGACTCAATGGATGGACTATATCGAAAAAGAAAAACCAGTAAAAGTCTATGATTTTACATTTATGTTTCGATTTGAAACCTATTGGTGGCAGCTTATCTGGAAGTTAATCAAAGAACCTTCATATGAGAATACTGGATTGGATTACGTTGTTTCGTACTTCGGTCATTTTATATTAGAGATTGAAATTTTAAAAAAATTGTACATTTGTACTAGATATCAATTGCCCTGTACAAATTTAAAGGAGATCATTCTTCATGCAATCGGATAGAATTAAAGGATGTGTGATTGGTGAACGAGATATTGTAAGAATTTTTTCTGCTTTCTCATTTCATACGATTGCAGTGAACGACAAAAAGCAGTTTAACCAAGAACTCCGACAAGAAATATTTGCCAAAAATTATCGTTTTTTTATTGTGACAGAGACATTTATTCAACAAATATCCCCAGAAAATGAGTTGTTGATTCAAGAGAATCATGTAATTGTCATATCTATCCCTACGAATACTGGATCTAGAGAAGCAGCAATCCAAAAGCTCTCCAACATGATTCGAAGAGCGGTGGGAATTGATATTGTTAAAACTGAAGGAGATTCCTATGAGTAATGAAAAACAACAAGGACGAATCGTCAGTATATCTGGCCCTCTTATTGTAGCTGAAAATTTACCCCAAGCGCATATGATGGAAGTCGTCCGAATTGGTAATGAAAAACTCTTTGGAGAGATTATTGAACTTCACAAAAATCTTGTGTATATACAATGCTATGAAGAAACTACTGGGCTGCGACCCGGAGAACCTGTTTTATCTTCCGGATATCCACTTTCTGTAATTTTAGGTCCTGGCATTATTGGCTCTATTTATGATGGAGTACAAAGGCCATTAAACGTCATCTACGACGAACATGGTGATTTTATAGCTCGAGGAATTGATGTAGAACCCTTGAATTACAATAAAAAATGGGATTTTCATCCTATTCTAAAAAAGGGTGACTCTGTTCATCAGGGACAGAAAATTGGATGGGTGGAAGAAACTCCAACCATTAAACACTATATCATGATTCCACCTGGAATATCTGGCGTGATAGATCATATTCAAGAAGGCACATTTACTGTAAAAGATGAAGTGGCTATTGTTCGAGATAAAAGCAATACAGACCATTCAATATCTATGCTTCAGGTATGGCCAGTTCGAACGAAACGACCTTTTGAGAAACGTATTGTACCAACACAACCTTTGATTACAGGTCAACGAGTAATTGATATGTTCTTCCCTGTAGCAGAAGGTGGAACAGCTTGTGTCCCAGGACCTTTTGGTTCTGGAAAAACTGTTATTCAGCACCAATTGGCAAAATGGGCTTCTGCCGATATGATTGTTTATGTGGGTTGTGGAGAACGAGGAAATGAAATGACAGATGTTTTGATGGAGTTTCCTCATTTGAAAGACCCAAAAACCGGACGATCTTTGATGGAAAGAACAATTTTGATTGCAAACACTTCCAATATGCCTGTTGCAGCAAGAGAAGCCTCTGTTTATAGTGGCATTACCATCGCTGAGTATTTCAGAGATATGGGATACAATGTAGCTATTATGGCCGACTCTACATCTCGGTGGGCAGAAGCGATGCGAGAGATTTCAGGAAGATTGGAAGAAATGCCTGGTGAAGAAGGTTACCCTGCCTATTTATCATCTCGTATTGCAGGTTTTTATGAGCGTTCTGGTAAAGTCCAAACACTAGGCGGAGATCAAGGAAGTCTTTCAGTTATTGGAGCAGTTTCACCCCCCGGAGGTGACTTATCTGAACCAGTTGTACAATCTACTCTACGAGTTGTAAAGGTGTTTTGGTCCTTGGAAGCATCATTGGCCTATGCACGTCATTTTCCTGCCATTAATTGGCTGAATAGTTATTCCTTGTATTCCAACCTGACGGATTCTTATTTCCAAAAACAAATTAATGAAAAATGGCCTAAATATCGAATTCAAGCAATGAGTTTACTTCAAAAAGAAAGTGAATTGAATGAAATTGTTCGACTCGTTGGGACTGATGCTCTATCGGAAACTGAAAAACTTGTGATGGAAATCGCAAAATCAATTCGTGAAGATTTTCTTCATCAAAATGCCTTTGATGATGTTGATACTTTCACAAGTGGTACCAAGCAGTACTATATGATACAGAATATCATCAAACTGTATGAAGAGTCTCTCTCTCAACTAAAATTACACAAAACACTCAAAGTGAGTGATATTATGAAGTTACCGATACGTGCTTCGATTGCTCGAGTAAAATATATTCCCGAAGAAGAACTCCAAAAATGTGATTTGACTTCTCAGATTAAATCAGCTATTGAGCAATTGTCTTCTACCTTGGAGGAATCGAATGATTAAAGAGTATAGAACTTTATCGGATGTTGCAGGACCTATCATCATTGTCGATGGACTAGAAGGTTGTAGCTATGGTGAATTGGTTGAGATTTACCTTCCCGACGGTACTATGCGTCATGGTGAAGTCCTGAAAGCTGAAGAACACAAAGCTCTAGTTCAAATGTTTGAAGGAACTGAAAACCTTAACATACAATCTACTCGAATACGCTTCAGTGGTAAACCATCAGAAATAAGTCTATCCCCAGATATTATTGGACGAGTTTTCAGTGGTTTAGGAAAACCTATTGATGATGGAGGAGAGATCATTGCACAAGTAACCAGATCTACAATTGGTGAACCGATCAATCCCTATGCACGTGATTATCCTTCAGAATTCATTCAAACCGGAATTTCTGGAATCGATGGCTTGAATACACTTGTTCGTGGTCAGAAACTACCAATTTTTTCGGGTGCAGGATTGCCCCACAATGAACTAGCTCTTCAAATTGCACGTCAAGCCAAAGTTTTAAAAAAGAGCGATCAATTTGCTGTTGTTTTTGGTGCAATGGGTGTAACATTTGATGAGTCTAACGAGTTTGTTAGCTCTCTGCGGGAAAGCGGAGCAATTGAGCGTTCGGTCATGTTTATCAATTTAGCCAATGATCCAGTTATTGAGAGATTAGCAGTTCCTAAGTATGCATTAACGACAGCTGAGTATCTTGCTTTCGAGTTGGGTTATCATGTATTGGTTATTTTAACGGATATGACGAATTACTGCGAAGCATTACGTGAAGTTTCAGCCGCAAGAAAAGAAATACCGGGTCGAAGAGGATATCCTGGATACATGTATACAGATTTAGCTACTATTTATGAGCGTTGTGGAAGAATCAAAAACAAAAATGGTTCTATTACCATGATGCCTATTCTCTCTATGCCAGATGATGACAAAACACATCCCATCCCTGACCTAACTGGGTATATTACCGAGGGTCAAATTTTTGTCTCAAGATCTTTGTACGCAAAAGGATTTTATCCCGCTATTGATGTTCTACCTTCTTTATCTCGATTAAAAGATAAGGGAATAGGTAAAGACAAAACCCGTGAAGATCATGCCAATTTAATGAACCAATTATTTGCTGCTTATGCTCATGGTCGAGAAGTACAAGAATTGGCTGTCATCCTCGGTGAAAGTGCTTTAAGTGACATTGATCAGCTTTATATAAAGTTTGCAAATGAGTTTGAAGAACGATACGTGAAACAGAATACCCGAGAAGATCGAACAATTGAAGAAACACTGAATTTGGGTTGGGAACTATTACGAATTTTACCCGAAACAGAAATGACTCGAATCAGTGATGCATTTATTGAAAAATACTACAAAAAAAGGCGGTAAAGTGTGGCTCAACGTGTAAGTCCTACCCGAATGAAGCTGTTGGAAACCCGAAAAAGGCATAAAACAGCAAAAAGAGGACACAAACTTTTAAAAGAAAAATTAGAAGCTCTTGCTAGAGAACTCGTTGAATTAGCCAAGGAATTTGAAAAACAAGAGAAAAAAGTTGGAGACCGACTTCCTCAAATTTTAGAACAATTTTTGATTCTTCGAACAACTGTTACCGATGAAGAAATGCGGAACATCGTATCCGACTATCCAGCCGAGTTTTCTCTTACAATGTCACAAAAAAATGTTATGAACATTGTTTTGCCTGAGTTTCATATTCATCATATTCACCCTTCCAAACCCGTATTTAGTGAATGTGGTCTAAATCCAGCTTTTGACATTGTTTTACGCGAGTTTGATCGAATTCTGGATGACCTGTTAAAGCTAGCAGAATTAGAATTTTCCATTTATGAAATTGCTCGAATCGTTGAAATGACAAAACGTCGTGTGAATGCGTTGGAATACGTGTTAGTTCCAGAATTAGAAGCCACTATTAAATATATTACGTCTAAGCTTGAAGAAAATGAGCGATCCACTACAATTAGGTTGATGAAAATTAAAGACATCCTAAGTAAACGCTCCTATTAACATTTCCTTAGTAATGCCCTGTAAGAAGGTGGTTTTAACTCATGAATAATCAGATTAAACTGCATACATTTATCATGCAGTGTAATATTGGATCCCGACGGAAATGCGATGAATTTATTCGATCTGGGTATATCTATGTGAATGGTCAAATTGTTGTAAAACCTGAGCATTTAATTGATCCTCAAGTTGATGTCATTTCTTTTAAAGAAAAAAGAATTCAACCGGATTCTACTCTATATTACTTTCTGTTTTACAAACCTCTGAAAACAGTTACTACTACTTCTGATCCTGAAAAAAGAAGAACAGTGATGGATTTTTTTCCAAAACATCTTCCCATCTTCCCGGTTGGTCGATTGGATTATGATTCGGAAGGTCTTGTGATCATGACAAATGATGGTGAATTTGCTCATAAAATCACCCACCCACGGCATCATATTCCAAAAACCTATATCGTACGAGTTAAAGGTGCTCCTGAGCTGAAGGTTATTGAACGCCTTCGAAAGGGAATATTTATGGATGGGTATCGTTCAAAACCTGCATATATAAGGCTCGTTAAATAAAAACAGGCAGTCAGCAGTATATGAAGTTGTCTTAGAAGAAGGTAAAAACCATCAAATACGAAATATGTTTCTGTATATAGGGCATCCAGTAATTGATTTAAAAAGAGTTGCGATTGGAACATTGAAAATCGATGCACTAAAACCTGGACAATACAGAGTTATCACAAAAAAAGAACGACAACAACTATTTCAAAAATCCTTGTCTGTAAAACAAAGAATTGAGAAAAAAAGAGCCATTCGAGAACATAAAAAAGAACAAGCAAATCCAACTACTTAATTGGATATTTCTTTACCAATTAAATAAAGGTCTTTCAGGTTAATTATATCGTCTTGGAAACAGTCAAATATCGGATTCCATATAGCATCTTTGCTGGTCCTACCAAGGTTCTGTTGAAACATTAATCGATCCTCTTCATCAATCGTCCCATTTTCGTTAAAATCCCCCAAAAGGAATTCTTCAGGAAGTATAACAGTTGGATGGATGTACGTTTTTAAAATATCGGAGGGATATTGATACGGAAGAGTGCCTTGAATGATGAAATTGGGGTTAAATTCTTTGTCATTTGTGATGGATTGTAGGAAAAACTGTACGACTGAAATTGGTTGAGAAGAAACGTCTCTTTGCCGATGGATCAAGCGTACTGTGTTCGTTTCTTTTTGAACTTCTACTACTCCATGTTTTTCCGAAAAGCCAGTGATTTTTATAAAAGGATCGAACGTAATAAATACATCAAAAAGACCTTCATACGCATTATGGAGCTTAACTTCTATTTCAAATATCTCTCCAGCTTGGACTTTTTTTGGAGTACATATTTCGATAAAGGGATAGGGGGGGAGATTGGAATTCTGAATTGAAAATGGCAATGGATCACTTTCCAAAATTTTTGTATTCGTTTCTACTTTTCGATAGGTTTCTTTATCGTTCTGAATAGTAGTGTGATAGATTTCTTCATGATACGGGATAACAATTTTGAAAAAATAGGAACCATCAGGTAAGAAAGGTTGTTTGTATATGCTATACCCATCCCAAAAATAAGTGTAACGACCAACCGGGATGGTTTCTCCGAAGTGAATGGTGTGAACTTTGTTTCCGTATTCATCATAAATATAAAAGAAGACTTGTTCGGCATAGTTTCGAGTCTTGTCAACCTTACGTGTAACAGAACCATCGTCTTTAACAAATATAGATCGTATAAAAGTACCAGAATTCAGCTGAAAAGATAGAAATCCAAAGTTCTCTTTATTCATGTGGAAGGTATCAACAGATAGTGATACATCAGAAATTGGAGGTTTTATTGTTTTGATGCTACTATTGGAGACCATGAATGGGATATGAAGACGAGATAATGGATTGGGATTATGTTCATCGGGAATTCGGTCAATCCAGATAACACCTTCCATTAAATCTGGAAGATTCTCTTTATTTGGATACAACCAGCATTGTATGGTTTCAGTGGAATGTGGATCAACTGTAACGTAGGGTTTGTCAAAAACAGCGATGTAGCCATCTGGAAAATTTTGGTGGGATAAAATTTCCGATGATAAGCGTCCTGAAATTGTATGGTTGGATGTATTTTTGATATGAATATCCACCGGATCTTGTATGTTTTCAGATTTCATTACAATGGAGGGTGGTGTAGCTATCAATGAAGATTCCATAGCTGCTTGAAGATCGATTTGACCTGCACCTTGGTACAAAAAAGAGAAGGGGGTGTTTGTAAGAGGATTTTTTAACAATGTGGATGTGTTCATCATTAAAGCAGTGATTTCGTCGATGGACAAAGACGGATATGCATGTCGTAATATAGCAGCACACCCTGCAATAACGGGTGTAGCCATGGATGTACCTTGTTTTTTGCCCCACATAGGAGTAGGATCTTCTGGTTTAAAAGAAGGAACAGCTGAATAGATTGAAGTTCCTGGTGCTGTAATTTCTGGTTTAAAATAACCTTCATCACCAGAAAAACAAGGACCGGCTGAAGTATAAGAAGATATCAGAGAAGAAGAGGGTTCAAATGTAATATAGCCGTATCCATTTATGATTCCTTGAAACGTTTCTTCCATTTTGGCACTTACCATCATGCAAGGTAAGAACTCATATGTATATGGGTCTGCAATACCTTCTGCTACAAGTAATGGACTAAAACTTCGATCTTCGTAGTTAAATATTATACATGCTTCTGCGCCAGCCTCTTTGGCATTCAGGTTTTTCTCAAAAAAGTGATCCCATTGTCTTTGGGGCCTCTTTGAATGAATGCTATTTTACCCTGTAAATCTGTCTTGCTACATTCATCTTTGGAACCAAAACCGCAATAGACAATATCAAGACCATCCAGATCAGATGTAAAAGGAGGAGAGAATCGAGACGACTGACCAAAGAAAGTTGTCTGATGAAGGGGTGTATGGATTGTGAATGGTTGCATCAAACGATCATCCGATGCAGCTACTTGCAGAATTGAAGAAAAAACACCTGGAGCATCAATGGGCCATTCGTTGTACTCGGTTCGACTACCACCATTGCCAGCTGCTGCCACTATCATTACTCCACTTTTTTTTGTAGCTTGAAACGCATCAAAATAGGGACTATCATCTAAGATTGAGGGATTTTCACCTGGATGACCCAGAGATAGATTGATAACAGAGCATTGATCGCGAACTGCATATTCGCAAGCGGTTATTAGGGTGTACGAAGGAGCACCTCCGCTACGATTAGAGGGGAATACCTTGTATGCATATAAAGTTGCATCTGGACAAATGCCATGCAATGAAATGGAACTAGGGTTGTTAGCAGCTGCAATACCAGCTACATGAGTACCGTGCCCTCCAGTGAAGGGTGAATCGTCGATAGGATCAGGATCTCCTGGCGTTTCTTTCTCAAGGTCTTCTTCAGGAAAATAACAATCCCAACCTCCCGCAACTTTCGATTCGTCAGTAGAGAAACCGGTGGGATAAAAATCAGGATGTTGATAATCAATTCCTGAATCTACAATACCTAAGCGGATATCTGGATTAGGGTTAATAAGAGTTTCCTGATAGGATTTCAAAGATGGTATTTCATTTCTTCCGATGGTCTGAATCGTAATATCACGAACCGGGTAGAACAGTTTATCATCTAGGAATACTTTTTCTACCGTTGGATTTTCAGCAATATAAGGAATTGAGTATCCAGGAATAGACACAGCAAACCCATTAAAAACGTATTGCCAAGAACCAAGAAGCTTTACATTCTCTGATTTGGGAAGAGAATTTAAAATTTGCTTCTGTTGATCTTCTAGTCTTGCTACATAGCGATGTTCATCCTGTAAAGATAACATTTTGTTCGACAGAAAGCTAGTAGAAGAGTACTTCTTTCGACAACTGGAAAGACCCTTACACTTGACAATAACTGTAATAAAGGTTGATGCAGAAAGTAAATCACTATTAAAAGAGGAAATGTTAGAAATCTTTCGATTTGGGATGGAGAAAATGCCCAAAAAGATCCAACGGGTAAAATGGGTACAAAAAAAACCGTGAAAACTATTGCTGTAACAACGATTTTAATAAAAGAGAGTTTCATAGTTCACTCCATTCGGTTTATTTTTATCAATTTCAATATACAATAGTTTTATGAGATTTGAAAAATCTTGCGGCGTAATTATTTATCGTTTTGATAAAAAAAGAGTCCTTTATTTGATTGTTCGTTACAGTGCCTATTCCCGCTATTGGGGTTTAGTAAAGGGTCATGTTGAAGCGAAAGAAACAGAGTTAGAAACTGCAAAACGAGAGGTTTACGAAGAAGTTGGATTTCAAAACATCCAAATTGCTACTGGTTTTCGTGAAACTATTAGTTACAGTCCGTATCCTGATTGTTTAAAAGACGTTGTATTCTTTTTGGGAACAACGAATGAAAACAAAGTACGTTTTATATCCAAAGAGCATGACAAATCCATTTGGATAACAAAAGAAGATGCCTTTACTCACCTTAAGCATGGCAATGATCGTTTTGTTTTACATCGTGCTGAATTGTTTATACAAAATAATTTTTTAGATGGAGGTACATATGGCTACCAAAAGTAGTATTTATGAATGCGAAGTTTGTGGAAATGTTGTAGAAGTCCTTCGAAGTGGGGCTGCACCACTGATTTGTTGTGGTAAACCTATGGTCGAAAGAATCCCTCAGACTGAAGACAAGGGAAATGAAAAACACAAACCCGTGGTAGAGAAAAATCCTGATACCATGGTCGTGAAAATTGGAGAAGTTCCACATCCCATGGAAGAAAAGCACCATATTGAATGGATTGAATTTCGTGGTAAAGACGGTTTTGTTATACGTAAAGAAGTTATTGGACAAGAAGTAGCACAAGCAACATTGGAAGTTCCCCCTCAAGAAGGAACTGTTTTTGCTTTTTGTAACATTCATGGTTTGTGGAAAACAGATGTAAAACCCCAATAAATCTATCTTTTAAGGAGATTGCTATGAACAAAAGAATCGAAGAGAGTTTTAACAAACAAATTAACGAGGAACTATACTCTGCATACCTATATCAAGCCATTCGTGCTTATTTTGAAAGCATTGGATTGTCAGGTTTTGCAAATTGGATGAAAGTCCAATCAGAAGAAGAAATGTTTCATGCAGAAAAGTTTTTTAGTCATGTTGTTCAAAGAGGCGGTAGAATTCGTTTAGCTGCTATCAAAGAACCAACCTTTCATTGGAATTCACCATTGGAAGCATTTAAAGCTTCACTTGAACATGAAAAGCATATTACATCCTGCATCCACAATTTAGCAGTTGTTGCTGATGAAGAAAAAGATTATCCCAGCAAAACTCTTTTGAATTGGTTTGTAGATGAACAGGTAGAAGAAGAAGACAATGTTGGCAAAATTGTGAATGAACTTGAAATGATACAAAATGATGGTCGAGGGATATTAATGTTAGACCGAGAATTACATTCCCGAACCTTTAACCCTCCCTCAACAGAAGAATAATTAAAAAAAAGTAGGACTTCTCTCCATGAAACAAAATAAGATTCTTTGGATTTTGTTGTTAATTTCCATACTGTTATTCCATTGTACGTTTGTTGTTTCTTGTAATAAGGAAACAAAGCCTCCAACTACGATCGATTCATCACCTCCTGCAACAGAGGATCCAAAAGATTCAGAGAATTCAATACCTCCTTCTCAAAACGACTCATCAAACGACGTTGGCGAAGAACAAGAAACAGACTCACGTTTACTGAATCCAATTCATGGGAAAATGCTTCATCATGAAACCATCCATTCTTATCCCGCTACCATGGGACCTCCTGGATATAACAGCGTATGGAAAGAGAAAGAAATATTTGTGAGTACCGGAGATTCTGGTTTTACTAAGATTGCCCTTGCAGATCATATTATGATCCCCGAGGAGTCCTACTTTTTTTATCGTTCCTTTATTCATTCTTCTGAAAACTATTTTCTTTGCCGTGACAAAAGTGCTGTATATTGTATGGCCAAAAAGAACGCGAAAGAACTTTGGAAAAAGGATTCAGTTTTTTCTGGGCAAGATTATTATTTTGCAATTAATCCTGATACAGTTGCCAATATGCGTTTTTCAGCGAACGGAAGCGAGGGTATTGTTACCACTTATCATGCCCAAGATGGCCATTTGCTTTGGACAAAAACTTTAACTAATCGGACACAATCTTTTCTTGGTTTTTCACCACAAATTCTTCTTTTCACTGAAGGGTCATCTCTTGTAGGTGTTCATCCCCGAACCGGAGAAAAGTCATGGGAAATTGAAAGTATTCTTGATGTAGCCGAAGAGCCATACCAACAAGAATACTTCCGTAACTTCAGAATCCTTACCGATGGAACCTTGTTCATTCCACTCAAAGAAAAAGGAACTCCTTTTGCTTATAGAATTGAACCTGCTACTGGACAAGTATTAACAGAGTATAGAATGGATTCAGTCGATGAACTGCGGTTTCATACCAGTTACACGGAAACCTCTACCAGTATTATTGGTGGATACCGGAATAAAATGGAGTACTATTTAGTTGCGTTCGATAAACATACTGGGAGTATTCTATGGGAAACTTCGATAAACAACTATTTGGGAGAATTTGCCAAAAAATATGGTGTTGAATATGAGTTTACTGATCTAGATTCTACAGATCATATTATAGTGAAAATATCTTTTTCAACGATTCTACATTTGGATGTTGAAACTGGAGCAATTCAGTGGGTTGTTCATTCTGATTTTTCACAAATGGATGCTATTTGGAACGATTCAATTTATACTCGTCTTGTTGAATCTGAGCTCCACCAATGGCGGATTGAGTTTATTTCTCTGGATACTGGAGATCTGATTAAACAGTGGTTGTTGCCTGATACCTACAAACCACCCACAGCACCTATTGAATTGTTACACACCTCGAACAGTTATATTATTCTTAGATATGATGATGCTGATCAATCAAGATGGATTTTTTTCCGTCCAACCGACAATGACATCGAATATTATGGAAATCTTTTTTCGCCACAAGAAACCACTTCCTCGAAATTGGTTTTCTATGTATCTTCCATAAATGATCAATATTTGTTTTTAACACATGGGGAAAATGGAACCCAATTGGATATCATAGAAATTCCCGATTAGATCAAATAAAAACGGAGATCCAAGGCAGGCAAAAAATGAATCTCCGTTGCATAAAATATGCAAAAATCAAAAAAAGTTTCATTTTTTTTGATGTACAATTTCACATTTAAAGATTTTTACATACAATAAATAAAAATAAAACTCATAATTATTTAAGGAGTCCCATTATGATCCATAAAAGAGAGTTTGATTACCTGCAGAAAGTCTATGAAGAACAGAATTTTAAAATGATTCTTCTACATGGAACCACTGGCGGTGGCAAAACATATCTTGTGAGAAAATTTCTTCAAGATAAAAAAGGTTTTTACTTTAAGTGCTTATCACAGCATCCACCAGTGCAGATCAAACGGTTTATTCGTGTTATCCGAAGACAGTACCCAGATTTCGAGGCAGATATCACATGGAAAGATTTTATCACCAACCTTTACGCTCTTGCCAAAAAAGAAAATCTAGTCGTGATTTGGGATGACTTCCATTTCTTGTATAAAATTACTCAAGACATTCTCAGCATTGTCGAGAAGAACTCTGTAAATTCACACTTTACCATTTTTATCACTTCATCTTTCCCCCAAGCCAATTTTATTAATTTCCGATTTTCTAGTTTCTCCCAAGATCGTTTCCTATCAATCGAGCTAAAACCTCTTCTGTTTAGCGAATTCAGAGATCATTATCAAGGAATGGATCCAATTCGTCAAATCGAATTGTATGGCATTACTGGTGGTGTCTCACGATACATGGAATGGCTCGATCCAAACATGGATCTTTTCCAAAACGTTAAAGAAAATTTTCTCTCTCCAAAAAGAGTCCCATTTTATGACCCAACATCGGTTCTTCGCTATGAATTTCATGAACCTTCCACCTACTATTCTGTTTTGCAAGTATTGGCATACCATGAACTGAAAATCGGTGATCTATCGCACCAACTTAATTTACAAACCCATAATCTAACTTCCTTTGTTGATCGATTACGCGAAATGAAACTAATAGGAAGAGTTGTACCTGGAAATAGTACAAATCCCAAAGTAACCAGAAAGAGCAAGTACATGATTAGTGATATGTTCTTGTATTTCTGGTTCCGGTATGTGTATTTTGATCCAGAAGCATTGTATATGCATGATCCCGAGATCATCACCGATCATTTGAAAGATGATTCCACAATTTCATCGATCATATTGTGCTGGAAATTGCAAAACAATGGCTATCCAATGCCAAAGATCCCTTTGTACCCGTAATCACCTCTCCTTGGTGGGATTATGAAGCGCATGGTGTGGACATTTTAAGCACTGACTACAAAAAGGCAATTTTTGGTGATATTTTTATCGACGACACACAGTATACAAAACAGATGTATCGCAATTTTGTAGAAAGCACCCAGGTTGTTCCTTTTAAATCCAAGATTCGTCAAAAATATTATTACTTCATCAGCAAAAACGGATTTACTCCAGATCTATTAAGAATTATCTCCAACCGTAAGAATATTCGGATTTTTGATTTAAAGGAATTCGTGGAAACTGTATAACTAAGTTATGATCAAATCATCTAAGCTCCTTGCGGAAATGGAGGGAGCTTAGATGATGTTTGAAATAAAATTGGACAAGGGAAAAGCATCCATATGAGTAAAAAAATTTTAAATCAAAGTATTGGTTTGTTTGATTCAGCTTGCTTCATACTATTTGACTTTGAAACTACTGGTTTACAACCTCCCAAAGACAAACCACTTCAACTGTCCTATCTACTACTCAACACAAATTTTCAGGTGCTACATGCAAAGAATTTCTATTTTCAAGTTGAAGAGGAAGTTCCTTTGTCCGCTACCAAAGTCCATGGATTAACGAAGGAAAAGCTCCTAACCCTCGGTGCTTTGCCTCTTTCCTATCATCAAAAAGAAATACAATCCGATTTTTCTGCAGAAGGGATATTGCCAATTGCTCATAACGCAAGTTTTGATGTTCTTTTCTTAAAAAACTTTTTTTTAAGAGACTTTTCTACAAAACTTTTTTGTACAATGAAGTACTACACAAACATTATAAAATTGCCAGGGCTATATAATGATTTTAAGTGGCCCAAAGTATCCGAAACTATGCAGTTCCTGCATATTGATGAAGAACAAACTCTCACCACCTGCAAAGAACTTTTCTCAAGTGACTCAATAGGTTATCATGATGCACGGTTTGATATTGTATGCATATTGAAGATGATTCAAGAAGACTCTCTACTGAGAGACAAAATATTACTCCAGCAACGAGAGTAATAAACAGAACCCAAAAGTAGCTTTTCACAAAGAATACTCACGGTTTCATGATTTATATGTCCGTTATGTACCCTTAACAGACATTTAAAAAAAAGTTATCGATGTGTGATAATCAAAATGAATCAATTATCTAGAGGCCATATCGTATCCAAATTTTGCAGCTTTAATGTTCAAGGTAAGTTTGTCATCGGAGAAAAAATCACTGATAGCTTGTGTAAAAGAAGATATCTCCAATACCTTTGTAATACCAAGCATATAACCAGTGGCCAACATGTTTGCCGCAAGTCGAGTACCAAACTCTTCTTCACAAATTGCTGTAAAAGGTTCAGTATAGGAAACAGCTTTAGAAATTGGTTCAGAGTCTGGAATAAAAAAGCTATCCAAAATACGAATTCCATTTTCACGAATCATGGTACCATATTTTTGATATGCCTCTTGTGTCATTAAAAGGAGAATATCTGGTACTTCAATTTCAGGGTAGAAGATGTCTCGATCGCTAATAATGACTTCACTTTTAGTAGCGCCACCTCGTGCTTCAGCGCCGTATGATTGTGATTGCAGTGCATTTTTGTTTTCTCTTAATGCAGCTCTGGCAATAATCCGTGTAGCTGTAATTAAGCCTTGACCACCAGAACCTGAATAACGGATTTCTTTTCTCATGATTCTCTCACCTTTTTCAAAAGTTGCTCCCGTTTTTCAATATAGGA
Organism: Caldisericia bacterium; assembly: GCA_040767255.1. Classification (GTDB taxonomy): domain Bacteria; phylum Caldisericota; class Caldisericia; order UBA6126; family UBA6126; genus JAGLCW01. The sequence continues at coordinate 69,559 of JAXGOZ010000001.1, read as the reverse complement.
ATATTGCGTGTTGTCCTCAATAAATTCACCCATCATAAGGCGTGATGAACGATCTTCTTCAGAAAGTGCCTCAAATTTTTCTTTTGATAGGAGAATGTCTTTCTGTTGTAGCATCATTTTGTATGGATCTGAGATGCCGTTCAAGCGCCCATAATACACTGGACATTGTGTAATAACTTCGATCAGAGAGAATCCTTTTCTTGTAAATGCTTTGTTCATATATTTTTTCATGTGTTTGAAGTAGTAGCTACCTGTTCTTGCGGCATAAGTAGCACCAGCTCCTATTACAAGACGCATAAGGTCAAATTGATTCTCATAGTTACCAAACCGTGCAGTTGTTCCTCTTTTATACTGTGCAGTTAAGGGTGAAACTTGTCCCCCTGTCATACCATAAATGCTATTGTTGAAAACGATAACCGTGATATCAACATTTCTTCTAGCTGCATGAATCAAGTGATTCCCGCCAATAGCACTTGCATCTCCATCACCTGTGAATACGATCACTTTTTTATCAGGGCGTGCAAGTTTTATGGCAGTAGCAAATGGAATTGCTCGACCATGGAGTGTATGAACTTGGTCGAACTGTGTGTAGGTACCAGAACGAGAAGAACAACCTATACCGGAAACACAAACAACATCTTTTTTCGAACAATCCATCTCTTCTAGTGTTTCTAAAGCAGCATGCAAAACAATTCCATTGCCGCATCCAGGGCACCATATTGTGGGTAAACGGTCAGGTTTAAAAAACTTTTCACCTTTAATCATGGATATCCTCGATTCTTCTCAACATTTCTTTGGGGGGAATAAGTTCTCCTCCAATTTTCTCCATAAGATGAACTTTTTTATCGGGTAGGATTCTTTGCATCTCAAATACATATTGTCCCAGGTTAAGTTCTGTCACAATGATTTTTTTTGCATTTCTTGTGGCATTTTGAATTTTGATTGGATCGATAGGGAAAAGTGTTTTAGGACGAATAAGGCCAATATCGGGATGATCTGAATAAATAAGTGACTTTACAGTTCGACTTGCTACCCCGTAGGATATAAACATGATTTCAGCTTCTGGGTTAATGATCTCGACATCATATAATTCAGAAGAGTGTTTTTCAATTTTGCGATGAATTCTACGAATCAATCTATCGGCGACTTCGTAATCTGCACTTTGAAAACCATTTTCCATATGGATTAATCCGGTGACACTTGTTCCAAGGCCATCTCCAATATTTCCAATAACTGGAACGTCATCTACAAATCTGCCATAGGACAGATAAGAATCTCCAGGTTTTAGGTCAGGAAGAAGTCGATTAATGATCCGAATATTCTCATGTGGATCAATTTCAACTTTTTCACGCATATGAACGATAGTTTCGGTAGTAAGTATAACGACTGGGGTGCGGTATCTTTCGGACAAATTAAAAGCTTGAATCGTCATTTCATATAATTCTTGAACAGAGGACGGGCTTAACACGATCATGGGATGATCTCCATGCGAACCCCACCTTGATTGCATCACATCACCTTGGGCAACTTTGGTTGGTAGACCTGTAGATGGTCCACCACGCTGAACGTTGACAATAACAAGGGGTACTTCTACCATTGCTGCATATCCTAAGCCTTCTTGCATAAGAGAAAAACCTGGACCAGAAGTTGCAGTCATAGATTTTTTCCCAGCTAGAGATGCTCCAATGATTGCAGTAATGCTAGCGATTTCATCTTCCATCTGAATAAATATTTCTTCTTCTCTAGCTAAAACAGTAGAGAATAACTCAGCTATTTCAGTAGAGGGAGTGATTGGATATCCAGCAAAAAAACCTATACCTGCTTTTAAAGCTCCCCTTACACAAGCTTCAGCACCTTGCAATATTTCTGTCTGTTTACTCATGAAAATGCACCTCAACTGCTAAATCTGGGCAATGTTCCTGACATGCTAGACAACCAATACATGCTGCGATATTTTCGACAAAAACATAGCCAGTTGAATCTACAGCAAAAACATTCTTTGGACAAATATGAACGCAAATACTACATCTCTTGCATCGTTTCTCATTAATCAAAACATCTTTAACTTTTTTCAAGATATTTACCTGCTTTCAAAGCTTTGATTACGTTGACCATTAAAGAAAACATTCCAGTTTTGTCAATTTAAAGAAATGAAAAATAGGAAGAATTTTTTTTCTTTTCTACAAAAAGATGTTGATGGAATGAATTTTTGAAATCCTCCTGATGGGTAATAAACATGATCTTCTGGAATTGATTTTGAATCTTCAGAATTGTGTACATAATCTGATTTTTACTGGATGTATCAAGAAATCCAAAGTCTTGATCAATGCATAAAAAATCAGTTTTTAAGGAGTGATTTTTGTGCAAAATATTGGAAAGTGCGAGACGAAATGCAATATGTAATGAAAACTGTTCTCCCTGACTTAAAAAAAGGAACTCTACAGGGTGTCCAAAATTGTATATGAAAGTTTGAATTCCTTTTTCATGATCGGATTCGGTATCAAGGTGAATCTTAATAGAGAGTGAATCCTGCGAAACATTCCGGAGAATCCGATTCACATCTCTTTCTATGAGTGGTAATACGCGGCAAAGAATGTATGCAGGAAGATTTTCTTGGGAAAAAATTTGTTGGCAAAATGTAACTATTTCCGTTTGTTTTTGAAGTTCGGTTAATTCTTTCACCGATTTGTCATATTCTTTTTGAACCTCATGCATAATTTCCATGTCTCGTTCATGTCTAGCAATTGAGGAGATGATGATTTCTTTTTCCTTTTGATATTCCTCCAAAGCCTTTTCAAGTTCTTTTAAACGATCTTCTGCTTCTTCGAGATCATGTTTTTGATAAGGGATATCTTTTATTCTTTCAATCTGATCATTAAGATCAATTTCAAGCTTTTCTAATTTTTGCTCAACTTCGTTTAACTCGTTCAATATACGATTTTTCTCATCTAGTTTTTCATCCATGATCTTCTTTTCAGTTTCAAAATACTTTAACTGATTAATTTTGTTCTTAATCGTTTCGTGTTCAGGAGCACTATAGTGAATTGCAAAAAACTTGAGTTTGACATCGTTGATTTTTTTCCATTGATCGGTCGCATAATTCTTTGTTTCGATACGACGCTTTATATCAATAAGCTGTTTTGTAATCAGAGGTAATTTTTGGTCTGCCTCCAATGCGCTTGATATCTGAATTTGTAGATCGCTTAAAGTACTTTCAAGTAAGGATTGACTAGAAACGGCATACATAGCCTCTACATATTGTTTATCGATGGTCTTGAATCGACTTTTCAAGTTTGTAATTTTGTAAAGTGTTTTGTTCATTTCTTCTTCAATTTTGGATTCTTGAAGCTTTGCTCGATAATGGTTTTCAGTGATTTTTCCAAGATTCGATTTGTATTCTTGGATGCGCAAATAGAACGATTGCAATTCATCTTCTTGTTCAAAGTCTGAGGAGAGAACAAGAATTTCACTTTTCAAAGACTCTATTTTGTTGGTAATCCGCTGAATAGTGTTTTTATTCTTTTCGAGTGTCGTTTCTCTCATTTCAAGATCTCTTCGATAATTCAGTAATATGTCTGCTTCTTTTTCTTTGTTTAGAGGTGTACCACATAGCGGACAACGATTTTCAGTACTTTTTGGAAGTTCGAGAAAGTGTATTTTTTCACGTAGGCGGACAGCCATTTCGTGGAATTTTTCATTTTGTGTTAAAAGATTTTGTTTTTTGTTTTGTTCAATCTCAATATTGCTTTGAAGTAACTTGACTTTTTCTTTGTTTTCATGGATAGTTTGAAGCTTTTTCTTTGTCGAGGTTTCTCTTTGTATGACCTGCTCATATTCTGCTATTTGTTTTGCGATCGTATTGCAAGTTTCAAGAATATTAAATTTCTCTTGTTTGAGTGATCCAATTTTTTCATTTAAAGTATCAACTTGATCTTGGATATCATGCTTTTCTTGTTCTATTGTCTCAATCTGATAACGTTTCTTTTCCATTTCTTTCAATTTTGATTGGATTTCATGCATTTTAAGATTTAAATCAGGTAGAAGACTTTTATTCTCAGAGTATTCAATCTCTTTTTGCTCAAGATCGTTTCGCTTAGTTTTTAAATCCATTTCTTCCTGTTCGATATTGTTTTGAATGTCTTTCATTTGAATCTCTAGTCGTTGTCTTTGTTCTAGATTTTCATTGAACACCTTGTTTCTTTGGATAAGATCAAGTAGTTGTTTATAGCCATTTTCAATTTCGTGTTGCAGTTGAATGGATTGCTGTAACTCATTTATCTTTTCTAACAGGATAGTTCTCTCTTTATGACGGTCATTTTGATAGTTTCGTAATTGATGAATCTGATCCATAAGGTTTGATTTGCGTTCCAAAAGATTATGAATCTGTAAAATTTCGTTTTTCAAGGTTCGAATAGCTTCATTAGAGTTTTGAATGTGTTCTTCTAACTCCTTTTTTTGTAGAATCTCTTCATCAATTTTCTTCTGAAAAACTTTTTTTTGGATGAGTTTGTCTTTGTTTTTTTGGATGAAATCTTCCAAAAGGCTTTCTCTGATTTTGTTTTGTGAATAGTCTTTCTGCGTTTGAGTATAGGACTCATGGTATGCATCGAGTCGTAAAAAATGCGATAGCTTTTTGTAACGTTCGCTTGGTGTATATTCTAAAAACTCTTTCTGAGTTGAAAAGGAAGAGCTCATTATGGTTGTCATAAGAAGGTTCTCAAGGCTTACGTTTACGATTGATTCAATCGTGCTTTGATTCTGGTCTACTGTTGATTCTACAATCGTCTTCCAATATGATTTCTTTTTTTCTTTGATCTCAATAGAAGGACTTGGGGATATGCTTCTCTTTATCTTCCACAAACTACTATCGTTTTGAAAAATACATTCTGTAAATGAATTGTCTTCACCATAATGAACTAGAGAAGAGGCATTGTATTCCAGAGGATTTCTAGCAAAACCAAACAGTGTAAACAACATGGCATCAACGATGCTGCTTTTGCCTGCACCATTGTTACCATTTATGATGATGCTTCGTGTGTTAGATAGATCAAGCTGATGAGTTCCCTGGTATGACAAGAAATTGTGAAGAGTGATTTCAATTGGAATCATGGAACCCTTTTTCTGAGAGATATCTCATGCAAGCTTCGCGAATTTGACTTTGAAGATCAATTGGAAAGTCTGATTGCTTTTCATCAAAAAACGTATTCATGTAGTTTTCAAGAGGCAATATTTCTTCATCTCCTACATAGCAAAGTCGTTTACCTTGTTGCTCAATGCTATGGATATGGAAGCAATGATCTTCAAAAAGGTGATAAATTTGTTGAATAGAAAGTTTGGCATCCGTATGGAGTAATATTCTTGTAATGTGTTCTCGATAGTTGTTGAGTAAGAATTCTTCGTTCAGTTTTTCGATAGTTTCTTTTTCAGAATTAGCATTTATACGGATTAAAGCAGTTTGTCGTTGATTCTTATTATGGATGAAAGCTGGTGATACGTCAGCTTGCAGTGTATCAAAAACAATGAAACCCCGTTCAATAGATGAATCCGAAAACTCAAATTCTCCTAAAGAGCCTGGATATGACAACCAAGGACCACGTTCGTTTAGTTGCTCAACCCTTTTATAGGGTTGTCCTCCCAGTGCATAATAATGAAAAGGAAGATTCTGAAGATATTCCAAATCAAGAATGGGTAGATCAGGTAGAAGGAAAAAGGGTTCTAGGGGATTTAGTTGTCCTTGCATGAATAAAATTGAGAAATAGTCGTTTTGAATTTTCGGAAGTAGCGTAGCAATATGCTTTTTAGATGATTCTGCCAATGATGATGGATTCTCAGCTGTGGAATGAAAGGTATTGTATGGGATTGCAGCTATTTGGATGGATTCCTCTTCTTTTTTTATGAGAATGCAATCGTTTTTGCGAATGATATGGAGGTAGTTGTTAGAAATCGACTGTAGGGTTTGTAAGAAAGAGTGACCCTGGCACTCTTGGTCATATTTACCCTCAAGAATTACGATATATATTTTTGATTGAATGCAATCCCGGACACCTTCCATTAATATAGATTGAAAGAAATCGCTGGGAAGAGAAGAAAAGAAGAAATTTCCTGAAAATAAAATGACATCAATCGAGTTCGTTTTTGCATATTGGGTTATATACGACCAATATCTTGCATAGTCATGAATCTGTGAAAAATGATACAAGGAGGATTCTCTTTTTCCCATGTTCTGGATTCCAAGAAAAAAATCTCCTGTCTGTAAAATTTTCATTGATCTTTTTCTAATTCGCTTCTTTTAATAGGCATATCAGCTACTAATTCGTAAGCAGTTTGGTATTGGGTGCGTGTTATACGAATATGTAGTTTTCTTTTGTCAATGGGAAAATATTGACTTAGAACAGCTGCTAATTTTTTCCGTAAGTCTCGTTCACTTTTTGGAGAAAGAACTTTACGATCTTCGTCTAAAATTCGTTTTAAGCGGTCTGTCAATTTTGACGCCATGCGATCTCCTTATGATGCATTGTTTTTCATTTTCTCCCATATTGATTTTGATGCAGGGGCTTTCTCTTGTATGGATTTCTTTTTGTTAATCAGCTTTTCTGCAATAAGTTTAATATCGTTTGTAACCGTGAAATTGCTTTGATAGACAAATGGTACTCCTGAATTGTTTTGGCGAAGTACTCTTTCATCCTCTGAAATGACCCCTAAACAGGGAACATTCAAAAGACTGATTATATCTGGCGCAGTTATATAATAACTTCGACGACTTAACTCTTTACGGTATCGATTAATGATGAGAAAAATGTCCTTTTTAATCCTGTGGTTTTCAAGTAATGCTAAAACCCTATCTGCATCGCGAATAGAGGATATTTCTGGGTTAACGACAACAATCGCTTTTTTTGCAAAGAAGATTGATTTGTTGAATCCTTCCTCAATACCTGCGGGTGAATCTATGATAATATAGTCAAACATGGTTTCTAGATCGGTCAGTACTTGATGAAACTTAAAAAGGTTGACATCTTTTTCAAATCACTTTGTGAAGCTGCTATAAGAGCCAGGTAGTTATGAGTCCTTTTATCGTAGACTAGAGCTTCTTCTAGCGAACTTAGGCCTTTGGTTAAATCAACAATGTTGGATTTTACTCTTCGCTCAAGACCGATGATCATGTCTAAGTTGCGCAAACCAATATCCATATCAATAACAACAACACTTCTTTTGTGAAGTGCTATACTTGTTCCAATATTAGCAACCAAAGTTGATTTACCTACACCTCCCTTACCGGAGGTGAAAACAATAGTCTGGGCCATATTAATTCTGTGTCATTTTAACGGTACAGACTTCTCCTTCATTGTAATAAATATAGACAGGGAATAGAAACATCGTTAAGTGTGGAGATTGAATTATCCAGAATTTTGTCGGCAGCATAAATACGCATAGCTTTCATTTCTTGGCATGCAAGAAGAGCTTGTTTGCATCCTGGCTTATTTCCAAAACCAACTTCTCCTTTAATGGATCCAAAAACGTATAACGATTTTCCTGCAAAGACCTTAGCACCAGAATGGACATCGCCAAAAATCACGATATTGCCCGGTGATTGTACTACCACTCCGGCCCTTACAGTTTTACCAATTACAAGAAATTCATTTAAATCTACTGGTTCTTCCGAAGAAGCCGGGATAGTGCCCGGTGTGCTAAGGATGATGTAAGGAAGGTGTAGTTGGGGATACATATGCTGGATCATGAGATTCAGGTGGAGTTTCTCGATAAGTAAACACTTGTTTTTTCATCAGGTAATGAACACATTGTACGGACCATTCCACCTTCATCATCGTTAGTTCTCGTTCAAAACCTGTTGCATATAAATCAACACTAGAACCAAAAAAATCCTGTTTCTTTTTATATATCGAAGCAGCTTTGCGGATGACTCGATCAAATTCATAGTCTTTGAGCATCAAGGACATGAGGATTCCTCCTGAGAATCCTTTAAAACTTACAACTGAGTCCGGTGTTCTTTTTGAGGGCAATATTTCACCTCCGCTTAGTAAAGTTCATCATAGTATAGTATAAAATCTTTCAAGTAAGGTGCTAGTTCACTAGCATATTCAAATGAAGAATTTTCAAACATAATGAAAGCGACACAGGAGGGTTTTTCATAAGGAAACATTGCACCCATCCAGAGGTGTTGCTGGGTTTCCCTTTGACCTTCCACAAGGGCAGTACCAGTTTTTGCAGCAATATGTAATGATGGTATGTTAAGTCCAGTTGCTGTACCAGGATAAACGGTCGTTTTATAAAGTCCTTCTAAGACAACCTTATAATTTTCTTCAGAAATGTTCAGTGTGGGGGACTGATGTTTGAGTTGGGGGTGAAGATCAATAAAAGTTTTCTCAGTAGAGGTTTTCTTTAGAAGATGAGGAGTAATAGAAGAGTTACGAGTGGCGATAATACCATATAATCGTAGCATCTGAAGGGGTGTTACAGAAAGAAAGCCTTGTCCAATTCCTAAATTCATGGAATCACCACGATACCAAGGAACTCCTTTGAATTTTTCTTTCCACTCAGGAGTACCTAGAAAACCACTTTCTTCATATGTTAAATCAATACCAGTTTTTCGTGAAATCCCTCCATATTGAACAGCAAAATCAACAAAGCCTTCAATGTTAAATCGGTCAGCTAATTTATAAAAAAACACATCGCAGGATACTTGAATCGCTTCAATAAGTTTAATGTATCCATGAGAAGAAGGATATACCCAACACTGATACTTATCTTTTTGTCCTGGAATATTCAATGATCCTTCACATAGAATACTATCCTGTTGTGTGATCAAAGATTCGTTTAACCCATAGAGTGCAATAATAGGTTTAAAGGTAGAACCTGGGGGATACTGCCCCATAGATGCGATATTGAAGAAAGAACGATTTTCAATCCATTGATTCCATTTTTCGACAGGTCTTGGGCCAGAAAAAAAGTTTGGATCAAAACCTGGATTAGAAACAAAAGTAAGGATTTCTCCGGAAGGAATATTCATCAGCAGTAAGCATCCACGGTGATCTGAAAGGATTTCTTCAGCCTTTTTTTGTAAACGAATATCAATGGTGAGATAGACGTCATCTCCCTTGATTACATCTTTTTCTGTAGTTTCTTTTTGAATGGAACCAAGTACATTGATGGTTTGATGCACGATACCAGGGTGGCCATGGAGGATGTCTTCATAATATCTCTCGATACCAGTTTGTCCTATTCGTTCATTGGGTTTAAAACGAACAAAAGCAGGATTCTGTAAATCATCTTTTGTAATCATACCGGTATATCCTAAAACGTGACATAATGAGGAATTATGTGGGTAGTATCGTTTAAAACCTTCTTTCATGAAAATCCCTTTTAACTTGTATTTGTTTTCTTCCACACGTGTTTTTTCTTCATAGGATAAATTTTCTTTCAAAAGAACTTCCGAATAAGAGTACTGTTCTTTAATTGTAGTTACTGTTGTTTCTTGAGGTAAGCCAATATACTGCTCTAAAAGAGAAGCAACATGCTTTATGTCAGGGATTTCATTAGGGGACGCGTATAAATGAAAAGTTGGAACATCTTTGGCTACTACAATTCCGTTTCGATCGAAAATGTTTCCTCTGGGACTTTCTTGTGTAAGAGTTCTGCTGTAATTGTTAATTGCCATGTTTTTAAACTTTTCCTGTTGGAAAGCCTGCATTTGGAAAATACGAACAAGTAAGAACACAAATCCTACTACGAATACCAAAGAAAAAAAAATCATTTTAAAAGGGTGAATATCTTTGTCGACCAAGCCTTGCAGTGTATTATGAGGACGATATTTCATGAGGGAATTCTTCTTTTTTCATACAGAGCATTCATTTTTTTCTGCAGATATAGCAATATAGGATAGGGTATCAAGAGAACAACGAGAATTTGAAGTAGAAAAGAAGCCCATATCGATAAAGAGACAAATTGTGAAATGAGAAGAAGATAAAAGGGCAATAAGAGAAGAATTTCTATTTGAAATAAGACCAATGTAGAAACTTGAAAAATCTTCCGAGAAATTAAGTAAAAGAGGACCATACAACCATACGCAATTGCAACAGGTAGAATAAGGGTGTGAGGGAGATAGCTTAGTTTTAAGAGAAGCAATGGAATAGACAGAGCAAGTGAAGCATTTTCAAAAATGGCGATTCCACCAATGACTACAACAATAGTGATGTCAATCCAATAGGTAGTTGGAAAAAGTGAGGGAAAAAAAAACAAATCGAGTATGATTGCTAGAAGCTGGAGGATAAAAAAAATCAACCACGTCATTGAAATACAAATACTTCAGTTAAGGTTGATATATTGAAGGATGGTCGAACAATTGCTATAGAGTGGATTGATGAAGAAGACTCGATTGTATCAACAATACCAAGAACCAAATTATTTGGTAGTGAAGAGTAACTGCTTACCACAACTACATCATTTTCTTTAAAATCTTGCTCTTGGTAGAACTTTATGAACAAAAAGTTTCTTTGATTGTCGTAAGCCAGTGTACCGTTAACATTGTTCCGAAGATTTCGAATACTTATGAGGGATGACTCGTCATAAATTGACAAAACGTCTGATTCTAAAACACCTACGCGAGAAATCCTTCCAACCAATTGAAAATGAGTTTTTGTTGTTGCTGTAGAAATTGGACTAACTACAGCAGCGTTTTCATCAACTTTCAAGTTTGTTCCAGCATTGAGAGTAAAATTCATGGGATTGGTAGCATCTCGTATTAAAATCGTGCAAGGCAAGAGATTACTATATTCTTGGTGAAGTCTGAAAAAGGAGAGAAGTCGTTGATTCTCTTCTTTAATTTGTTCCAAAACAGCAATCTCAGAGAGAAGTTTTTGGTTTTCATCTTGTAGAGAAATAACTTTTTCATTTAGCGATGGGTACTGTCCAATGTTTCTGAAAAATCTTTGCACAGATTGCGAGCTCTTGGAAACAACATTGGCTATTGGTGCAAGGACAGACCGAGTTATTGTACGTGAGACTGAAGAAAAACGAGAGGTGGAGTAAAAGGACCAAAAAACAACGAGTATAACAGATAGCAGGATGCTAAAAACAAAAATTGACCAACCTTTTCTGGGAGTTAACATGATTTACCGATAGTACTTCACTTTTAGAAGCAATGGCAAGAGCTTTTCAAGATTTTCTACTATTTTTCCAGCGCCAAGAGCTACACAGAGAACGGGATTTTCAGCATTTGATACCAAAATACCCGTACCTTCTGAAATATATCGTGCCATTCCTCGAATGAGAGAGCCGCCACCTGCTAGAAAAATACCTCTGTCAATGATGTCAGCTGCTAAGTCAGGGGGAGTTATCTCTAATGTGGCCTTTAATGCTTCCATGATACTAATTAATACATCGTTTAAAGCAATTCTTGTCTCTTCTGAAGTTATGGTAACAGTTCTGGGAAGTCCTGTAATTAAATCTCTTCCTTTGATTTCAGCTGATGCTATGTCATCCGATGGATACGCTGTACCAATCTCAATTTTTATCTCTTCAGCGGTATAAATACCTACGAGAAGATTATACTGTCGTTTTAAGTATTGAAGAATAGCCTCATTCATTTCATCACCAGCGATGCGAATAGAGTTCTTGGCCACAATACCATTTAGTGAAACTACAGCAACTTCACAGGTTCCACCACCGATGTCTACAATCATATTGCCAGTGGGTTCATTTACAGGTAAATTGGCTCCTAGCGCTGCTGCCATGGGTTCTTGTACAAGACCAACATATTTTGCTCCAGCTTGATATCCAGCTTCAATAACTGCTCGCATTTCTACTTCTGTAATACCAGAGGGAATTCCAATGACAAGTCTGGGACGGATTCTTCCTAGAAGACCTTTACGAGCTCCAACCTTTTGTATTAGATATTCAATGAGCTTTTGGGTTACTTCAAAATTAGCAATAACGCCATCTTTTAATGGTCGGATAATTTGTATGGCTTCTGGGACTCTCCCTGCCATACGTTTTGCTTCATTACCGATGGCAATGATTTGCCCATTTTCTCTTTGTACTGCCACAATAGAGGGTTCACGCAGCATAATCCCTTTTCCAGCAATATAGACAAGCGTATTTGCAGTTCCTAAATCAATTGCAATATCTTTACTAAAATGACCAAATCTCATGATTCACTCCAATTCATAAATTTATGTCACAGGTTGATTAATCTTTGGTAGTGCTATTGTAACAATCCATCCTGTGATAAAGCCGCCAAAAAAACCAGAAATTATCAGTAATGGTAGATAGTATAGTAAATATTTATCAGGAATAAAAAAAAGAACAACCATTAATTGTCCAATATTGTGCGCAATTGCCCCAACTATACTCATATGGATGATTTTTTTTGAAGACAATAGGTTGACAATATACATCCCAATTAGGCTTAACATGATGCCACCAAATGTAATGCATATTGTTACTACGTTGACAGACGGTTCAAATAAACCTGATAAAATTCCCCTGGAAACAGATAAAAAAACAGCATCACGAAAACTTAGCAAATAGATGCAGAATAAAACCACAATATTCGAAATACCAGGCTTTAGCAAGTAGCCACCGATTGGAATTGAAATGGTAGATTCAAAAAAATGTAGAATTAACCCAATTCCTAGAAGTAATGAGAAAAAAGTGATTCTATGAACCGTAGTTCTTTGCATAAATATCAAATTCATGGGAGAGGAGATACAAGTATATTGAAGATTGTGCTACGTATTGATTTTGTATACATTGATTTGGTTGATGACCAACTAGAAAAAAGTAAGTAGATAAAAAGTCTGATTCTAATCCACTCCAGGTAACGACTGTAGCTGAGGAAATTTCTGGTATCGCTGATCCAGTGATTGGATGTACAATGTGACAATAGGTTACTCCACCATGCTCGAAAGACTGATGTTTTAACGAAGAAGTAGAAACAAATCCTTTTTGAACATGAGTCCCTTTTTCGGTGGCTTTGTTGGATGGATTTTCAATGCCCACATAAAGTGGATCTTTCGTTGAAATGCACAAATTACCGCCAAAATCTACATAGTAGTACTCGATATTGTTTAGAATGAAATACTCAGCAATTCTATCCAGAGTGTATCCTTTCAATATTGCTGACAAGTCGATATACATGCCTTTCTTTGGTAAATACACTGTCTTTTCGAGTGCATTTAGGTCAATTTTCCGATAATCTACATATTGTAGTGCGGTGTGAATTTCTTTTTTGACGGAACAGGGTTGCGGGTCATGAAAACGATACAACTCAATAAGAGGTCAATTGTAACATCAAAAATGCCCTCCGTTTCTTGGCAAAAACGATATGCTTGATCAATTAAGAAAAACGTTTCCTCATCAACACGAACAGCACATATCGGCATTTTGTTTAATACGATAAAGATCAGCCTATGGTGTAAACATTCATTTTTTTATCAATTTCTTGAACAATCTTCATGATGTTGTTTATGTGGTGATCTGAATAATCACCTGAAGGGATTTGATAGACAAAAAGGTGTTCATTGAAAAAAAAGTACGTTCTGTCCACAGAGAAATCTCAGATGGGTGACAGGAAGAAAATAAAATTCCAGCTAATAATACAATCGAAATGATGCACGTTTGTCTGATAAAATGCATGAGTCGTTGAATGGGATCAATCATCCTTGGATTGAAATCGCTTTACAATATCATGAACTGAATATATGGTAATCCCTTGGAGGATTTTGGGTAAACGATAGGAAGCGATATAAAATCGAATTCGTTTCTTTTTGCACAAAGCAAATGCTCTTCCTGCTTCTTCAAAAGTGTCACAAACATCAGACATTGTGTTTGCTTTGGCAATATCATTGGAATTCAACTTGATTGTTTTAAGATGAGATACGACAGCTGGATTAAGCTTTTTTGATGAAATCGATGATATATAGCCTTTTGTGAAGTTTGTAGATATCCTTCGATAAACAAACGGTTTGCAGCTCCAGGATCGAATACAACAGAAGTGTAAAAAAGGTTTTCAAAGTTTGAAACCATTGTTTCTTTACTGTGTTTTTCAGAAACAGGTTCTTGGTAAATCTTTTGGATCATCTCCTTTTTGATCGTTGACGTTGAAGTCTCTTGATTTTCTATACAAGTATCAGAAAGAGTTTTTTTTAGAGTATTTTTGGGAGTAAAAAAGTCATCTGGATGATTTTTCGGGAATTCGATCAGATGTGGGAGATGGATCTATTTTTCGTCTGAGTGAATTGTCTTGGTTATTTTGTGTTGTTTGGTGTATTTCATGAAAAATTTTTCTTCGTTCTAGGTGCAGTGAAGGTACTTCATTTTGGAGATCTATATCTTCTATCGTAGGTTCAGATATTCGCATGCCTTTACGATATTTCTGTGAACCAGAGTCTGTGGTGGAGGAAGCTCTTGTATGCTTTTCTGATTTACTTTTATTCTTTACCTTCTGCTATCAGGAGCAACCATTTAGGCTTCAGAGCAGGATCCAAACGAATTCGCTTCTTCGTGATTTCTTGCGAAGCTTCTTCGGAGAATCTTCTTCATTTGAAACTAGAGGAGTGATTTCAGATTCTTGTGGAGAATTTTCTCTTACGTTAACAGGAATGGTAGATTGAGGAGTATCACTGGCGTCAGTTATCCGTGGATGTTTTCTAACTGTTTGAATCGAGGAAAAATCCTCTTCATTATTCATTTCGGAAGAATCTATAGAGGAAGCCGAATGAAGAGAGAAAGAAGGTGTTATTGGTCGTGAGTTAATAATGGGAGTGTTATTAGAGTGCTTTTTGAGAATCAACAATAAAGCTAGAATGAGGAAAAGTACGATCAATCCTCCAAAGAAAATGGTGAAAGGAGAAGATTGGGATTAAAAATTTGGTGAGAAAGGATCTCCATCTATCACCAGAAGAACATACTGTAGTGAAAGCTATCATTTGATGGATTTACAAAAGGTACCTTCGTTTGAAGGAGATGTGTGAAATGAATATGTTATTTGAGAGTTCTCAATAGGAGGAACATAATAAAAGGCCTTTATTGGTGTAATTGTATAATTGTAGACACAAAATCGAATTGTCTAGAATTACACTGGATCTTTCTAGTGGAACATTGAAAAGTAATTATAGATCGATATTAATTCAAAGGTTACATTTTGATCATTGGAAGGATCAATGTGGATATTTCAACTTTTGTATGAGGATATTGACTATAAAGTTCAATCAGGTTTTTTGATCTTTTGAAAACTCTTTAGAAATTTTAGAAGACAATAGCGTAAAAAACTGTCTAAATAGGCACCATGATGGCCTGGAGAAAATTCACACCGAAATTTTTACCAGAAGAGAATGTAAGTACATAGAATGGTACGTTAGAAGAAGCAGTAAAATGAACATATTCGGACGATGAGGTGTATAGCTTTGGATAGGCGAGACAAGGGTAGAAGTCACCAGCTTTTTGTAATGATATTGTTTCTTTTTTGTCCTTGCTATTGAAGTCGAATGTTTGCATTATCAAATGGAGAATAGAAAAGAAGTTCACCGAAGCAAAATCCATTCACAACAGAAGTGTTTCCCAAAACATAGAAAAATTTTCATTATCTAAATAATAGCTGTGCTGTTATGGGCTACTTGCAAGAATGAGTAAGCTCTGGTTGAAGGTCATCTATAAAGACGCCTTGATTGGGTTGAATTGTAATAGTTTTTACCTGAAGCTGGTCTTCGTCGAAATTTTCACAATGGTTTCTTTTTGATAGAGGATAACCATAAATGCAGGATGGAAGAAGAAAAGGTGATCTCCGAATAAAGTTGTTGTATCACTATCCTCAGCTTCTTTGTTTGCAAGAGTGTCTAATGATAATGAACTAGCATATACAAATACAGGTTTTTTAGATTGAACAAGAATGTTCGTTGGATTCAACGATGAATAGGTGAACATTTTTCCTTTTTGAAGGACAAATGTTTCCAGTAGTTTCTTATTTTCAGTAAGTACTTCAATATGGTTATCGTCTTCGCAAGAAATTATGTATGCGTTTTCGTAGTTCACGAAATGATGAAGTGTCCCGGCTTCTGTAGAGATTGGAACATTGGATGGAACAGTATTCTTCTGTTCTCGAATTTGAAAAACTTTGTTTCTTCGCTTTTTAAGGGAGTAGAGAGAAGCAATATATTTTCCTGAGTAGAGATACTTACACTACTTTGTATGGGAGAACTGCTCGATTCAGCACCTTCTTCAATAAACTGGTAGCTACCATTTGGGGGATTTTCCAGGGGGATACGGATCTGTGCTCGAGAATACGACGTTGCACTATTGTTCTCAATAGTTAAGTATTGTGGTTTTGCTCCATACACAAATAGGATAGGTAAAACAAATACAATCACTGATATGGAAAGTACGAAATCTCGTACCCTTCTAAGAAACTTACTATTATTCATCTTTCTCCGTTAAAGCTTGGCGTAAGGATAAGGAATGTACTGGACATATTGTAACACAAATTCCACAAAGATCACATTTTTCAATATCGATTACGGGAAGGTTATTCTTAAAAGTTATTGCTTTTTGTGGACATTTTTTTACGCACAAGCCGCAAGATAAACAACCCACTTTACATGCTTTACGTACAAGAGAACCAGTATCCCTGTTGCTACATAAGCACAATACTCTTTTCGTGTCAGAAAACAGACGTATGATATCTCGAGGGCATTTATCTACACAGATTCCGCAACCAGTACATATTGCAGTATTGACAATTGGTAAACCATTTTTACCCATGGTGATGGCAGCAAATGGACAAGCTTTTGCGCAATCACCATAACCTAGACATCCGAAATTACAAGCCCGATCGGACAATCGCAAATAATGGGCCATACGACAAGAGCTTGCACCTTTAGCGTCTGCATTAACAAGTGCTTCATTGATACCACCCTTGCATAATACTACAGCTACATATCTTGTTTGGGTTTCTTTTTGAGAGACACCCATAATACCTGCCAATGCATCAATAGTTTCTTGACCACCAGCTACACAGCCATTTATGGGTGCATCACCTCTAGCTACTGCTTCAGCAAAAGAACCACAGCCTGAATACCCACAAGCACCACAATTTGCTTGGGGAAGTGCTTCTTTTATTTTTTCTACAAGAGGATTTTCTTTAACATGGAAAACATTAGAAAAAACTCCTAACATCCAACCAAACAATAGACCAAGAGATAATAAAATAACTACAGATGAAACTACGATGATCCAATTCATTTAACCACCTAATCCTTGCAAGCCCATAAATGCGATAGCAATAAAAGAAGCTGCAATAAATACAATCGGGGCTCCTTTAAAAAATGCTGGTATATTCGAATCTCCCATACGAATTCTGACTGCAGTCATTAGGACCATCGCTAACGTAAAACCAATAGAAGACCCAAAAGCAAAAAAGATTGTTTCCAATAGAGAGTAACCCTCTTGAATATTAATCAACGTAACACCAAGAATCATACAGTTTGTTGTAATAAGAGGCAAATAAATCCCCATTACTTTGTACAGGTTCGGGATCATTTTTTTAAGATAAATCTCTACCAACTGAACAAAGACTGCTATGGTTAAAATAAACGCAATCGTTTGCAGATATTCCACACCAAAGGGGATTAACACAAAATAGTAAACAAAATAACTTACAACAGAAGCCATGACCGTAACAAACGTAACTGCTCCTCCCATGCCAATTGAAGAATCCATATCATTGGTAAGTCCAAAAAATGGACACAATCCTAAAAAGCGCATAAAAATAAAATTTTGAGAGAAAATGGTTTGAATTAAGATATTGACAAGGCTCATCTTGCAACTCCTTTTCTAGAAGCTTTTTTTGTGATGTGGTTCATGATTCCAATCTCAATCCCAATCACCAAAAAGGCTCCCGGAGGGAGGATAAACATTAATGCAGGTTCGTAGCTGGAACCTAGAATTGGAAACCCAAGAATTGTTCCATTTCCGAGAATTTCTCGAACGATGGCGATACACACAATGGCAATGCCATATCCTAAACTGATTCCTAATCCATCAAGGATTGATTCAAACACAGGCTTTTTGGAAGCAAACGATTCAATTCTCCCAATAATAATGCAATTCACTACAATTAGGGGAATAAAAATTCCCAAAGCCTTGTTAAGGGACGGTAAGTATGCTTGTAACAAGAATTGTAAAATTGTCACGAAACTTGCAATTACAACAATGAAAATAGGAATACGTAGGCTCTTGGGAATCCATTTCCGAAGAATTGAAATTGTAATTTCCGACAGAATTGTAACAAAAGTGAAGGCTAAAGTCATTCCTAGAGCATTTACAACAGACACTGAAACAGCTAATACACTACACAAACCTAGCATTAAAACAAAAACGGGATTCTCTTTTATAAGTCCTTTTGTTACAAGATTTCTAAGGTTAGATTTCATTGTTTAGCTCCGATATATGCTCTACTACAAATGACACACTCTTTTTAATTCCCTCTGAAAGAGCTTTTGAGGTGATTGTGGAAGCGGTAATTGGTGTTACATCTTGTTTTACAACAAAGCAATCAGAAATAGGTTTGCCTTGAAATTGATCCAAGAAGGATGAATTAGCTACATTTGCTCCTAAACCGGGTGTTTCAGAGTGTTCAACGATAGAAACAGAATGTATGGTTTCATCTGGATTTAACCCATAGATAAAAAGGATAGGCCCACCATACCCAAGAGATGATCCCTTTACAAGGTATCCTAAAAAAGTTTCATTGGCTGAAAAACCTTTGTATATGCAATCTATTGAGATGCATCCATCGATCAATTGATTATGGAAAACTGGAACACCTTGTTCGTTGGTGCATAATTCAAAAGAGGTTGCATCTGGATAGATGCTTTTCATGCTTTCTTCGGTAGCTCTCTTTTGTTGAAATTGAATTTGTGGAAGAGTCACTGAATAGGTCATGCTAAGTGCTAAACCAGCAACGATACAATAGGTAGATAGGATGAGTCCAAGTTTTATAATTTGTTTTGCAGGATTTTGTTTCATGAGGATTTCTCCTTAACATAGCCAACAGGGTGTTTAATGCGATTATCTAATAGGGGTGTGATAACATTCATGAGTAAAATTGCGAATGTTGTACCTTCGGGCATATTGGCAAAGAAACGAATCAAAACGTTCAAGAAGCCACATCCAAACCCATAGATAATCTTGCTGGAAGGGAGCATAGGAGAGGTAACATAGTCGGTTGCCATAAAAAAGGCACCAAACATGACACCACCACTAAGTATTGAAAATATCGGATCCATACCAAACAACCAAGAGAAAACAAATACCGTAGCAACATATATTGTAGGGATGTACCACTGAATCGTTTTGGAGATTAACAAAACAATAAGTCCGATGAGAAGCCCAGGAATAAAAACTTCACCGATACATCCTCCACGTATTCCCAACAACATTGATTGGTACATAGAAGGGAGAGAATCTTGGAACATAGATATTACACCATTCATGCCATTTTCAGCAAAAACAGCCAAGGGTGTGGATGTGGTTACGGTATCAAAAGGCTTTAACCATGAGGTCATGTGGGCAGGAAAGGATAATACCAAGAATGCACGACCTATTAATGCAGGATTGAAGGGGTTATGCCCCAAACCTCCAAATACTTGCTTTGAAAAAATTGCAAAAAAACTACCGATTGCAGGTAACCAAAGTGGAATTCCTGGAGGGCAACAAAGAGCTAGCAAAAAACCAGTGACTAAGGCGCTGCCATCAAGATATGTCAAAGGAATGCGTAAAATCTTTTGTAAGATTGCTTCACTTACGATTGCAGAAACAATTGAGACTAGAATAAGGGGGAGTGTGTTGAGCCAGCCAAATATTACTATTCCACCGATCGTTGCGGGTATTAATGAAATACTGACCATATTCATTAAAAAAACTGTGTTGATTTTCGAGCGTATATGGGGTGATGCAGTGATTACATAATTCTTCATTGTCCACTCCTTTTTCGTTTTATTTCCTGTTTGGTGACTCGAATGTAGTTTAGAATAGGTATTCTTGCTGGACAGTTGTATGTGCACAGACCACATTCAATGCAAGAAGAAACGTAATAACGATTGGCTTGAAAATGGTTGTTTCTCTTAGCAAGCTCAACAAAACGATAAGGCATGAGACCACTAGGGCAATTCTGAATGCATCGTCCACATCGGATACATGAGGATTCATTTAAGGGTTCTAATTTGCTGAGGAAGATGATTCCAGACGTTCCTTTCATTATGGGTACATCTTGTGATCGTTGATTGATTCCCATCATAGGACCACCAAAAACAAGTTCTTTTGGTTCTTCTACGAAACCACCGCAAAACTCAACTATATCGGACAGAAGTGTACCAATGGGTGCACGGATATTTTTTGGGTCTTTCAGACAATCACCGCTGGCTGTAAAAACACGATGAATAAGAGGTGTTCCTTTACGGTAAGCATTGGAAATTGCAATCAATGTTCCTACATTTTGAACGATACATCCAACTGCAAAAGGTAGTTTTCCCACAGGTACAATTCTTTTGGTAAGGGCATTGATTAAGCTTTTTTCAGCTCCTTGAGGGTATTTCTTCTCTAAAGGTATTACTTGAATCCTTGGTTCCATTGGGTGATCTTTTATGTATGACAGAAGGTGTTCGATTGCATTCATTTTATTGGATTCAATTCCAATAATGATTTCTTTGAAGTGGAGATAAGACTGCACAATCTGTATGCCATCAAAGAGTTCTTTTGTGTTCTCTAGCATGAGTCGATGATCACAAGTTAGGTAAGGTTCGCACTCTGCACCGTTTATAATGTAAGTGTCAACAGAAGCATCAGGGGGAGGATTGAGTTTTAAATGAGTAGGGAAAGTAGCACCACCCATACCAACAATACCGCAATCCTGGATAAATGAAACAAATGACGCAAGATCGTTGTTTTGTTCAATAACGGGTGGTTCTGGAGTTGGTAGGGGAGTATATTGAAAATCATTTTCGATGTGAATAGCAGTTCCTAATCCAGTGATGGGGTGTGGGTATTCTTTGATATCTTTGACAATTCCAGATACGGAGGCATGAATGTTTGAAGAAAAATCACCCTGTGCTTTCGCAATCAGTTGGCCAACAAGAACTTCTTGACCTAGTTCTACAATTGGTTCAGCAGGGATACCAACATGCTGCGAAAGTGGAAACAATAAGTCTTTTCCGGGGTTCATGTCAATGATGGGTGAATCTTTAGTCTGATCTTTATGATCGGGAATATGCATTCCACCGGGCTGAAATGTTCTAATCTTCATGTTTGTTGATGTCCTTTTCTTTGTGTTCGCAATATGGGCATACTGTCCAGCTTATCTCGATCAATTTTTTACAGTGAGTACATTCTTTTCGGAGCTTTGTAAAGCAATTTGGACAAATTGTGAATTCTTTCTCAATGGGTAACCCACAAACAGGACAAATATTTCCAGCTTTACTCAACTCGTATTCATAATATTTTTTTGTCAAATCACGAAGTCTTTGATCAGTTTCAATTGTAGAAATTTCTTCTTGTGTAAATTCAGGTCGAATGATCAGATACACAATCCATAAAAAAATGGAAACCAAGAGCCATTTAATATTTCCAGTACCCATAAAAGCTTTCACAAGATAAGGTCCAAAGGTGATCCCTAAAATAATAGAAGGGACGATCCATTTGTTTTGGTATCTGCGAAAAGAATCAAATACAACCCAGAGTGATAAAACAATGGCTACGGCAACAATTAAAAAATCCAGATAGATCATCCACATTTCTGTATTAAAGGACATAGTACCCCCTTACGTTAAATTCAAAAGTAGAGCTCGAAAATAACTAGCTAGTATTAGCGAACCAGTAATAAGAACAGGTTGCTGACTGGATTTCATGGAATCGAGGAATGAAGTGGATTCAGAAGAATAATAACAGTGAACGGGACCAGAGAAATGAAAGCTTTCGACAATTTCACAAAGGGATTCCAATGGTGCAGAATGTATTTCGGGAATATCTGTGAAAACAAAGGAAGAGGCAATCTCGAGAAGCGGTTTAATAAGGGATTGTGCATTTTTATTGTGTTTACATCCAAATATGATGGGTATTTTTTGTGCAGGATATCTTTCCTTGATGGTCTTGGCAACAAATTCACATGAGTGGGATGTATGTGCTCCATCTAAAATCCAAGAAGTATTGTTTTTTTGAAATATTTCAAACCTGCAAGGGATGGATATAGTAGACAGAGAATCGCGAAAGTTATCTTCCGTTACAATAAATCCACTTTTGGTTAACAATTCTGAAGCAATAATTGCCACAGAGGCGTTGTTTACTTGATGAATACCCAAGGGCTTACACTGTATATTCTTGTAAGTATTACCTGTTATGCCGCTATTAAGGGTGAAAGTCTCAAAGGATTGATGAAAGTCACTAGTACGCTTGACATAAGAATGTTGATCCATTGAATACAGCTTTACACCTTTTCGAGAAGCATGCTCCTGAATCACAAGAGCTGCCTCCAATGATTGTTTAGCCATAAGAACTGGTGTGTGTGAGCGAATGATCCCTGCCTTCTCACGGGCAATTTGCTCGACTGTGGTACCAAGTTTTGTAGTATGCTCAAGCTCTATTAATGTGATGATAGAGAGACTTGGATCGGGTATCGCTGTTGTAGCATCTAAACGGCCACCTAGTCCTGTTTCTATAAAAGCAATATCAATGTTGTTTTTTTGAAATGCCATAACAGCAAGGAGAGTCATTGTTTCAAAAAAGGTGAGTTCCTCAAAAAGGTGTGGTGGCAAGATTTGTTGAATTGTCTCATAAAGTTCGTTAAAAAACATGGACTCGATAGGTTGATTTTGTATAGTGATTCGTTCTCGAACAGAGTGAATATGGGGGGAAACAAACAAACCAGTTTTATAGCCCGATTGTCGATAGACTGCATCTAGCATAGTAGTTACAGATCCTTTTCCTTTTGAACCTGCAACTTGAACCCATGAAAAAGGCAAAGTATCTGCATCAATATAGCTGAGAGCAGACTTAATCCGATCTAATGTAGGAATTTCGTGAAAGCGTGGCAATCGAATGATAATTTCTTCAGCCAACATTTTATTTTCCTAACAGGTCTTCTATTCGTTGGATAATTGCTTGTTTTTGTTGATAAAATTCTTCAAAATTCGATCGTACTTCTTGAATAAGATCTTCCGATGCATGTTTCATAAAATTCTCATATCTTAGTTTCTGTTGTAATTTTTCAAGTTCTTTCTCAATTTTCTGTATTCGTTGTTTTTTGTTATGAATCTCACTATCGATGTCTAGAAGATTCTTTGAGAAAAAGACTGTTGTTGAGGAATCTACTACTGTAGCTATCAATGAGGAGTCTGGGTGGTCTTCGTAAATACTTCTTCTATCTTTGCAAGATCAGAAATTGTAGGATATTGTTCTCAACAGTGGTCTTGAAAGAGTCGTCTTTGGTCTGAATACCAACTCGTATACCAGATGGTTTAGAAAGATGAAATTCTGCTTTTGTATTACGAATAACCCGGATTAATTCTTGTATTTTTTGGACGAGAGCGGGGGCTTCGTCAAGAATGTTTTCTGTTAGACTAATTACTGAGGGCCATTTGCTATACATGATCGAAGAATTTGCATTTTCTTCCATTAAGGACCATAGAGCTTCGGTAACAAATGGTGTTATGGGGTGCATCATTTGTAGTGATTTTGAGAAGATTGTTCGTAAAAGTATTGGATTGGGATTTGTTTTCGATACTTCAATGTACCAGTCACAAAAATCATGCCAAAAAAATGCATATACTGATTGTGCTGCATCATTAAAGCTATAAGTTTCAATGCTATCTTTAACGGATGTTACTGTCTCATTATATCGATGAATAATCCATTGGTCCCAAATCGAAAGGTGGATTGAGTTAATAGTATCCGAGGAAGGACGACTTGTATTGTCCAAAACATAATGACCAGCATTCCAGATCTTGTTTACAAAGTTTCGAGATGCTTTGTTTTTTTGGATGTCAAAACGAATGTCTTGACCAGAAGAGTTACTGTATGAAGTGACGGTATAACGAAGTGCGTCAGCACCATATTCTTGAATGAGAGAAGTAGGATCTACTGCATTTGAAGAAGACTTACTCATTTTTTTACCTTGACTATCAAGGATTAAGCCATGGTAATAGACTTTTTCAAAAGGAATGGCATTCACAAAATGCAGAGAAGAGAAAATCATACGAGAAACCCAAAAAAAGATTATATCAAAGCCTGTAACCATTAAACTAGAAGGGTAATATCGATGGAGCATTTCTGTATCTTCTGGCCATCCCATACATGCAAATGGCCACAAAGCAGAACCAAACCAAGTATCTAAAACATCTTCTTCTTGGCGCAAATTATACGAAGTACATTCAGGACAGTTTTTGGGAGTTGTTTCTGAGACAATCATTTCGCCACAATCGTCACAATACCAGACGGGAATACGTATTCCCCACCAGATTTGCCTAGAGATACACCAATCCATGATATTTTCCATCCAGTCTTGGTATACCTTTTGCCAACGATTTGGGATGAACTGAATATCTCCATGTTGAACAGTTTTTAATCCTTTATCTGCCAACGATTTTGTACGTAAATACCATTGATCTGATATGACAGGTTCGAGTATGTGTTTGCAACGATCACAATGGCCAACAGAATGATGAAAGGGTTCCACTTGAATTAAATAACCTTGTTCTTGAAGGTCATTTTTAATTTTCTCTCTTGCTTCTAGTAAAGAAAGACCTGTGTATTCACCGGCGTTATCATTCATTTCTTTTCCATGATCAATAACGTTGACAAAGTCCAGGTTGTGTTTTTTGCCTAAGTTGAAATCATTAGGATCATGACTTGGAGTGACTTTTAAGGCACCGGTACCAAAGTCTTTATCTACATACTCATCGGTAATAATGGAATCTTCCGATTTACAAGAGGAAGTATAGCAAATTTACCATGATACTTTTTGTATCTTGATCATCTGGATGAACAGCAATAGCAGTATCTCCTAACATTGTTTCAACTCGTGTGGTAGCAATAGTAATGTATTCAGAAGAGTTTTCAATGTAGTATTTTATTGTTACTAACTCTCCTTTAACATTTTGGTGATCAACTTCAATGTCAGATAAAGCAGTTTTGCATCGAGGACAATACTGTACCATCCGTTTACCTCGATAAATTAATCCTTGTTCAAAGTAAGTTACAAAGGCTTTAATAACTGCTTTTTCATATTCTTCGTCTTTGGTAAAGCGTAATTTTGTCCAATCTGCTGAAGTACCTAGCAATTTCATTTGTTCAATGATTTTATTGCCGTACACGGATTTCCATTCCCAGACTTTTTCAATAAAACCTTCGCGTCCAATGTCTTCTTTCAGAATACCCTGTTTCTTTAAAAAAGCTTCTACCTTATTATCTGTAGCTAAACCAGCTTGATCTGTACCAGGAAACCAGCACACAGAATATCCGTTCATACGCTTAAATCGGCAAATTATGTCGGGAAGAGTTAAGTCTAGTGCATGACCAAGATGGAGCGCACCAGTAATATTGGGTGGTGGCATGGTGATGCTGAAAACATGTTCACTTGTTGTATCAGTAGGCTGAAACAAGTGGTTTGATTCCCAGTATTCGTAGATTTGAGGTTCAATTTCATCGGCAGGATAAGCTCCTTTGGTATACTTTAGCATCAAATACTCCTACATCGTTGCATTTAAAATTTGGTGATGGATATGGTTTGCTGCAATTGCACCATCATTCATGGCAGTTACAATTTGTCGAAGTGATTTGGAAACAATGTCTCCAACCGCATAAAAACCAGGTGTTTTTGTTTCTTTGACAGCATTTACTTTTATGTACCCTTTTTCATCAATATCTACAATATCTTTACATATACCAGTATCAGGTATATATCCCGCAAATACAAAAACACCATCGATTGGAATTTTAAATGTTTGCTCTGTGGTAAGGTTTTTGTAAGTGATGGAATGGACGATTTCTTTACCGTGTATTTCTACAGGTATTGAAGAGTAATGGATCGTAATGGTAGGTATACTTTGAATCTTCTTAACGAGGATATCAAAACCGCGGAAAGCATCTCTTCGGTGGAACAAGTGAATACTTTTTGCATATGAACTTAGAAACAGTGTTTCAGTCAAGGCCGTATCACCACCACCTATAACGGCAATGGTTTTATTTTTGAACAAAGGTCCATCACATGTTCCACATGTGCTGACTCCTTTTCCTGTCCATTCTTTTTCCCCTGGAATATTCAAAGGTCTGTTTTTTGTACCAATTCCACAAACCACATACTTTGCAGGTAGTGCTTCTTTGTTTTCTAAATGAATTGTGAATTGGTTTATGCCTTCATTCTTAATACTTGTAACCTTTTGGTGGAGAATGGGAATGTTTAAATCTTGAACGTGCTGATGGAGAATCGAAGCAAACTCAAACCCATTAATTCCTTTAGGAAAACCCAAATAATTTTCGATGATGTGAGGGATCATAACCTGCCCTCCCAACATTGGATTTGGCTCAATAACTGTAACTTCGTGCGAGAAACGACGCAGATAAATGGCTGCAGCAACACCAGCAGGACCACCACCAACAACGTATATGTTTTCATTTTTCATTTTGTTTAGTCCTTTCTAGTAAAGAGTCTGCTATCGTGAAATGGACATTCTGATGCTGAGGATCATATTGAAAAATGCCTTCGTAATGAATCTGATCAGTCAGTATGTACCCCCTATAAAGTTCAATATTATCATTAACTGGTGAATCAGTACGAAAGGGGTCAATATCATTGGTTACAGTCATAGAGTTATCTTTAAGAGGGATTTTACCAGTAATTTTGATTGTAGTTTTGGAAAATGAATCGTATATAAAAGGATATTGGTCAGAGCATAAAAAATCAGTAGAACGATTGGATACAATGTTGTTTATCTGATCTGGTGAAAGGTGAAATTGTTCAATGGTGCCACAAAGGTTCATTTTTTTACTGTCGAGTAATGATTGAAATTTGTTTTCTACGAGGTGAAAATCGGGGCTTTTTTTTAAAAAGGAACAACCACTTACACTGCAAAGAACAAAATTAAAAATCATGAACCAGGAAAAAAATTTTGCAATTGACACTATGCGCCTTCGGAAGAATCCATAGTCCACTCAAACGAGAGTCCATCAACATGTAGAAAACACTTTTCTAGATCAGAGGGTAATAAACCGAGAAAGCGAAGAGGGATCACTTCATCTTTTTTCAAAAAAGTAGGATAATCACATGTCATCAGAGACTCAGAAATATAACGATCGATAGGGTACTGCGTTCCATTTTCATCATAGAAATAAATAGAAACGTCTTCAAGTAAAACTTTTTTTCGAGTTCGATTTTGAAGAGAAAGTGAAACCATAGCAATATTGAAATGTGGATCCACAGGCTTCATTTCTGCACTATACCGATTTACCATATAAGATGCATTAGTATTTGCAGGTAAGTCTGATATATTTTCAGGTTCTTCAATGATGTATGCTGTTTTTACATTAGGCTTATCGATTAATAGATCAAGAGTATTGCCGTCCCTAGTAATCTTTATGATCTTCATTGGATTTCCTTCAACTTGTAGATAAGTGAATGGAAACTGTCGAATATTCGTGATGGAAGTCGGGATCCTTAATGAAGGTGCAGAGACGATATTTTGGAATACAACGGAGAGATAGGATTCACTGTGTACCATTTCTGAAGCTTGGTAGGTTTTTGTTAGGTCACTCGTTTCGACAGGTGGGGAACAGCTTTGGAGTAAAAAAAGACTAATAAAAAAAATGCATACCCAACAATAAAAGGAATTTTTCATAACTACCTCAATTTGTGTTTTATTAAAAAAATTAGTTGAAAGATTCTTCGTCCATAGAATCGCAATCTGATATTTTTTCTTTCACATTCTGTTCGATGGATTGGAACTTATTGCTGGCATTCTTTTCAATTTCTTTAACGAAATCTTTGCCTTTGCGAATCATTTCGTCAGTTTCTTTTCTAACCTTTTGTGAAAGGTTTTTTAAATTGGATTGAATATCCTCGGTCGACTCCATAAGTTTACGACGAGTTTCTTCTCCAGTGCTTGGAGCTAACAAAACACCTGCCAATGCACCTAGTAAGATACCAAAAATTAGACCAATACCAAAATTGTTACTTTGTTTTTCCATTTTAGACTCCTTTTCTAGTTTTTTGAAACATTTGAATAAAATTAAATAGAATAGTTCCGATGGCAATTACTTTATTGGTTACATCGGCCCATTTTTTTGTTTCGTGTTCAGTTTCTGGTGGGGGGCTTATACGTCGATTTAACTGCTCTAGCGCTTTTGAAGCTTGATCCCCAATATCATTAGACTTTTCTTTTAAGGTTTCAACTAGGGAATCAATGCTTTCTGTTAATCGGGTAACTCGATTCATCAATATTTTTCCAGCAACTAAATAGATGAGTAACCGAATTAAAATCGCTGCAGCTATAACAATGATTGATATCGCAACAGCCCACACAATAGAAGATGGTAAATCCATACGTGTCACCCTACTTTCTTAAAATTACCTATATGTATTATAGCAAATTCTTTCTTGTTTCTACAATTCCATATTTTGGCATGTTTTCATTAAGTTACAAAAAAGTAACAGATCAAAACAACGGAAAACATTCAATATGAAATGAGATAAGGTTACAATTAAGGGGATCTATCTCCTTTTTACTTTGGATTAAAGTTTTATATCCCTTGATTGAAGCAGCTTTACAGATAAAATTATAGAAATTTGTAACTTTTGGAGGTATATGTGTTGAAGAGTATTAAGCGTATTGTATCCGTAACGCTCACTTTACTCATGGCATGCAGTATTGTTTTTGTAAATATGCCAAAAACGAGTGCTTTAGACATATTCCCGTTTGTGGTTTTATGTACTGGTAATGTCAGAGGACAATTAACCCCTTTTGAATATGGTCCCAACGTTAATGAGGGGGGATTATCAAAGATTGCAACCGTTGTTAAAAACATCCGAAAAGAAACAGAAGACCGGGAAGGATATCACATGACGATCGACGCCGGTAATACCCTTTTTGGATCCGATTTAGCAACGTATTACACTCAAAAACCCATGGCTGGCAAACCACACCCAGTTGTTGCTGTTATGAATGAACTTTCATATGATGCAGCAGGATATAGCTCTCTCGATTTTTCCATGCCTCCACAAATTCGTGACGCAAGAAAAAGAGAAAGTGATTTTACATGGGTCTGTACAAATGCTTACAGAAGCGGAAGCCTATATGCTTCTGATCACAGAATGCTGGTATACGATGTACCGAATTCTGCCCACGTTTTGAAAATAGCGATCATATCGTTACCAGATCCATCCAGACAAAATGCTATCCCACCAGAGAGCATCAGCGGTCTAGAATTTTATGATCCGATTGAAGAAGTTGTACGTTCCAGTGATGTATTGAAAGAAATTGAACGCGCTGATTTCATTATTCTCCTAACGGATATGAAGTGGGAAACTGATCCAGAAAAGCGCGAAGAGTCGTTTCTAAATGAACTTTTGTTCCGTTCTCGTATTGATATCTGTATTACTACTGCTGACGATACGATACCAGGCGAACAAGTAGTATATCCTGATTCTGATGAGTTTCCAGAGCACGATGTTCTCATATCTTCTCCTGGCCGTTATGGTTTGGGTCTTTCAAGAATTGAACTCATGCTTGAAAAGTGTAAATGCCCCGTAAAGCCTTACGAAGTTATGAAAAAAGAAAACGGAAACCGAATGATTACTGGGAAAGTTGTTAAAATTGGACAAGCAATCTCAGAGGATCAAGAAATTCGGTCTCTTATTGATTCATACAAGAAAAATGCTAGCAACACCTTTAATGAGTTGGTCGGAACTGCTGCTCAAACATTTACCTTTTCTGGTAGTACATACCGTCCTACAAGTCTTTCAAACTTGATGCTAGACACTATGACCGATGTCACGCAAACACCTTTAGCAATGTGCCAACCCTCTGAAATATTACACAATCTGAATAAAGGTCCTCTAACCTATGGAGACATTTATAGTATTGTTGCATCTGAAGACACGGTTTACAAAGTATCTCTATCAGGCAAAGTCATAAAAGATACCCTTGAAGACGTAGGCAATAGTCTTGCATTTGGAATCGAAAGTGCAGGCCTCAGTACCAAAGGTTTTTCCTACCGAATGGATTTGAGAAAACCTGATGGGCAAAAAATTATCGACTTGAAAGTTCTTGGCAATCCCATAGATCCGAACAAGAATTACGATGTTGCTGTAACTGCCGGTCTCATTTGCGGTTCCGGACGACCTGATTCATTGGCAAATGTTGGCATTAAGGAGAATTCTAGAAAAACGATCCGTCGCGCTCTAGTTGATGCATTATATGATATGCCAAATAAGACAATATCCCCAGTAACATCTGGTACATGGTACGTTGTACCAGACTATTTAGACCATTGGGGCGAAGAACCAATCAGTTTTCTAGTGGATAAATCTGTCATCAAAGGATATACTGACGGAAGTTTTAAGCCCAACAATGATATCACACGAGCTGAATACACCACCGTAGCATTGAATGCTTACAATATACCCCAGATCAAGCCTAAAACACCAACTTTTAAAGATGTAAAAACAACTGACTGGTTTTATGGTATTGTAGAAGGTGCTCATGCTAAAAAAATGATTCCTTTTGCCACCAACGATCTTTTTATGCCCAACAAGCCGATTACTCGACAAGAAGCAATGATTGAACTTGTTATTGCTTATCGAGACAATCCTGAACCTCCAGAGATTTCTGATCAAAGTCTTATTTTGTTTAAAGAAAAAGTAAAGGATTGGCAAAGTATTTCAAAGCTTGCTCTCCCTTTCATGATTTATGCATATGAAAACAATCTTATAACGGGATATTCTGACGGTACAATTCGACCAGAAAAATCAATTTCTAGGGCGGAAACTGCGACTATTGTATTTAGAGCACATTATCCTGTTATCATGATCGGTTCTACAGGAAATGTTGCAAATGAAATCAGATCATTGTACCGTGATCCTAATGAAGATCGACCTATAGGTGGTTTTGCTTCCGTTGCTTCATATTTTAACCAATTGGCAAAAAGAAATCCAAACTTTATGGCAATTGATGCTGGCAATTTCTTAATGGGCTCTTCCTTATCCTACCTTACCAAAGGTGAGTATGTTGTAAAACAATATGAACCTATGAATTATGGTGCTATCGGATTGTCAGATGAAGATTTCTTTTATGGGTTTGAATACCTAGATTTAATTAACAAGTACATTGATATTGTTGCAGCAGACATCTATAGCAAAGATACCGGCAAAGCTTTGTATAAGGATTCTATTATTCATGAACTATCTGGAATCAAAATCGGTATTACTGGTGTAACAGGATTTTCCATTGAAAAACCGTATATCCATCCTGAAGTTTTAGAAAAAATTGAAATTAAAGATTCTGTCGAGTCTGCTAATAAAATGCTCCAATCCCTAGTTGATGACGGATCCAATATTACTGTTCTTACGGTTGGTATGGATAGCCGAGTGAACCTTGACAACGAATTGTCTCCCGTTCTTGTTAAATTTATCGATCAACTCAATCCAAAACCATCTTTCATAATTGCTTTAAATGGTGATTTTGGCTATACCTTCAATCATAATGGAATACCTGTGATTGCTGGTGGCAAATATGGCAATTCTTTAGGACAAACGAAAATCATTATGGATGCGATCACAAAGAAGATCGAACGAATTTCTTTACACAATCAATACTCATATATCGATGATATGGAACCTTCTGCCACTTCATTTGAGATTCAAAATGAATACAAAAAACAGTATGAAACTGAATTGCAGGAAGTTATTGGAAAATCCAACAATGGAATGAAAATCAGTTTCGGTGGAGAATCTCCTCTTGGAAATCTGATCTCCGATGTAATGCGTTATACAATGGAAGAAGATGGTGCCCAAGTTGCATGCATTACTCCTAACCTTATTAAAGAGAATATCGATGCCGGTGATATCACAGCAGAAGAAATTTATGCTGTACTTCCAAAAGATGAAGATCTTGTTTTAATAGAAATGTTAGGTGAAGACTTATTAATGGTGTTTGAACACGGCTGTACCTTCAGTTCAGGCATGGTGCAAGTTTCAGGTGCAACGTTTGCATATGACAATCTTCGTTTTCTATACGACCGAATTGTTGAATGCAAGATTGATGGAGTAGGAGAACTTGTATACGAAGATACATATAGAGTTGTCACAACGGAATCTATGCGCAGAGGTCTCGATGGCTATGAATGGTTTGCTAACGGCAAAGTAGTTAAGTATTACGATAAAACTCTCCGTGAAAGTTTATTCGAGTATATCGAAAAAGAAGGCACTGTTGATCGCGGAATCGAAGATCGTATCGTTTTAGTATATACTGGTTAACACATAGGAGGTATCATGAAAAACATGATGAAACAGCTTTTTGTTCTATTTCTTGTTTTTACAGTCGGATCCGCTCTTCTAATGGGATGCGGTGGCAATGGAACAGACAATGGTTCTGTCGATAACGGAGGAACTTCGCAAAATGAAACTCCAGGAGAAAAACCCGAAGATCTCACCGACACCATTGTTGAATGTCGTTTTGTTGATGCACAACCTACTATCGATGGGGTAGGTGACGAAGAAGTCTGGTCCAATATTGAACCAACCACTGTTGAACTCGAAAGCGGAATGTGGGTAGATGTAAAAACCTACTACGATAATGACAATATCTACTTTCTGTATGATTGGATCTCGGATATGACGAATTCTGCTGACCAAAGCACTGCCGGTCAGTGGAAAAAAGATACTGATGGAAACTGGACATGGGATTCAAAAATGGATACGCTTTCTATTGCATGGGATTTAAGCGACATACCTGAGTTTTTAACTACAGGATGCACACCCCTTTGTCATGACCAATCCAATTCTTTAGACAATCGTTACATGGCAACAGAAATCCCTGGCGATATCGTAGAACTATGGGTTTGGAGTCCTGCAGTAAGTGGTATGAAGAACATCATGGCCTCTTACATTCTTACAAATGTACCTGCTGGAACAGACACTGAAGATCCCAATTTTGATAACAAAATAGCTTGGGAAAAGCTTCCAGGTGAATATGGTTTCTTCTACAACCGAGCTGAAAATGAGAAAAAACCCATGGAAGGCGATGAAGGTGCTCCGCTCTATATCATCAAAGATGAAAATCCTGAAGGCGAAGCTGCACTGATCCAAGCAGCTAGTAAATTTGAATTCGGCGGATACAAACTTGAAATTGCCAGACCTAGAAATCCATCTAATCGTGATTTAACCCATTTTGAAGTAAGCGACAATGGCTATGCTGATTTTTATTTTGCAATTGCAATGCACAGCATGGAAGAACGCGAAAACCACAAAACAGCTGAAACTGCATCTACCCTTCGTTTAATTGGAAAAAGTGTCGCTGAATAATACAGGAGTGTTTTTATGAATTTAAAAAAAGTTCTATCATTTATTGTTATTGCCTTACTGCTTAGCAGTATCCAGCTTATTCCTGGGAGTTTAAATTCTAGTACAGAAGCTGCCTCTCCAGACAAAATTGGAATTTATACAAATTCTTTCGGATACTATGTTTACGTTACTGATCCCATTCAGAACCGTGTTCTTAAGTACGCCACAGAAGGAATGTATTTATCTGTGATTATTCCTACTGTATCAACCCATTCTTCTGGTGAGAAATGGATCATTAAAAAATGTGTCGATGTTGTTACCTGCCGTCTTACCGATGTAATTGGTGTTGCTGATGCCTTAACTGGACATTCCTTTATTTATGAGCTAAATGGACACACCCACCACAAAAATGGCGAAATGGGAACAGGCCCTGGCAAACTATCTGACATGTGGGATGTTGCCATGACTGAAATTGATGAAGTCAAATCCCAAGCCCTTCTTGACCGTAAGCAAAGCAAGGTTTCCCATTGGACACCACCACCAGGCGGAATAAAAGATCCACGCGACGGTACATTTGTACGTGATTTTGGTAATACTGGTTCTGCAAATGAAAAATTAGACCATCCTGAAGGTATGGTATATGCAAAAGATACATCTCTTCTTGTTGCAGACACTGGCAATAAGCGCATAGCCATGTATGACCTAAAAGGTCGATATACGGGTGAAATTAAAGGTTCATTTGGAGACATATGTGATGTTGGTGTAGACTTTTTAGCCTCCCAAGGCAACAAAATATACATCCTAGATCGTGGATCCAAAAAAGTTCATGTATATTCTCCCGACTACAAATTTGTGAAATCTGTTAATCTCCCCGGTATGGGTACAGCCTCTGCTCTAACTATTGATACTGAAAACTACATTTGGGTTACTGATATTGCTCAAAACAAAGTTTTCAAGTATGATCAATCAGGAAAGCAGATGCTTGTCATCAATAATGCCATCAATCCACCCAACATTACAAGAAAAATAGTCCGCGTCTATATCAAAAAATACATCATGATGGTGAATGACGATATTAAACGATTAGATGCTCCACCATATATCGACAAAGGTCGTACTTTTGTTCCCCTTCGTGCTATTTCCGAAGGCCTAGGTGCCGATGTAGGTTGGGAAGGCAAGGAACAGAAGGTTACTGTAAAACTGGGTAGCAATACTGTTGAAATTTGGATTGGTAAAACGACTGGAAGAATTAATGGCCAGCCTTATCAAATTCCCGATGGTGTCGCTCCAACTATCGTTCGCGGCAGAACTTTTGTTCCTATCCGTTTTGTTGCTGAAGCTTTAGATTGCTACGTAGGTTGGAATCCAAAAGACCTTCGATACAGTGCTTCTGCAGTAACTGTATATTATCCTAAATAAGAACCCTTACTTAACTTCTCTCCACCCTTTTGGTGGAGAGAAGTTTTGATACAATGAAAAAATCAACTTCAAAAAAACTCGGTAATCTGATCAATATTTCTGTAATACTTATTTTCCTGCTATTTGTTTTTTATTTTTATCATCGCAATTTAACACAATATACTATTCACAAGAATTCACCAAATCTCATTATGGATGAGCACACCGTTCAAGAAAATCTTATGAGAGTGTATGAAAAATCTGTTTTAAATCCTGACCATTCACCCTCTTGGTTTCAGAAAATTTCTTTTAAAACTATGAATTATCTTGCAACAGCTCCTTTTAGCTCTAATATGGTCTCCTATATTCATTCCAGGCAAGATTGGGTTATGGATTGTTCAGAGTGTGCATTAGATGGATCATGTGAAGATTTAGAAAAAGAACAATTCTTTTATCCAATCAGTATCGACTTTGAAACTCTTGTAGATATTCAAAATCGCTATCAAGATGTTTTTATTATTGATGTGCGATCCGTTGATCAATGGGAAGAAGGGCATATTCCTACTTCTGTGCCTGTTCCACTAACAGACGTAGTTCCTTATCTGTTCCCAATGAATCGCTGGCATGAAATTGTTCTTGTTGGGGACAATTATCTCGAAACTAAGTTTGCTGGTGAAGCCTTAATTCAGCTAAATTTTCACAGAGTATATCGCCTTACTCAACCTGTAAAACAATACCCAGGAGAATTGGAATCTATCCATGAAAACTAAAGATATCACTCTGGTAGGAGTTGTAAGTGCAGTAGGAGCAATATTCTATCTAGCAACCGCACCATTTATTGAGACAACCGTACCCGTTATTGGATGCATTATGCGACCTGTTGTTTTTATCTCTTTTATCATGTCTAGATTTCATTTTGATACTAAAAGACTTTTGTGGGTCGCAATATTGAGCACATTTTTGTATTCTCTAATTATTCCGTGTTTCCTCAATTATGTATCTCTTCCCATAAGCATTATTTATGTTCTTATTGTGGCCGGTTTTCGAACAAAAATGAATGCTTTCTGGCTAACCATCATTGGAACAGTTGTAGCCTTTATTGGTTTACTGCTTTTTACCTTTCTTTTTGCCACAAATGCAAGCGAGTGGTTAATGTATTTGAAATATTTCTTTCCCGTTATTATACTAGGAGCTATCGTTGGTGGACTGCGACAGAAATTTGGGAAATTTAGTTGCGTTGGCTGTGATTTATGTAACAAACCAAACGCCGATGTTCATTTTGAAAAAAGAGAAAAAGAAAAAAAATATAAAAAAAATGAATTAACTCAAGCAAAAGATAGTAACAATGATATGAATACTGATTTAAACAATAACGTTTTTGCTAATGGACACGAAGATTGTGGTAAGGATGCTAAGAAAAATGAAAAATAACTGGATTGTTGTTTTACTTTTTGTTCTAATTTTTTCTTCTTTTTCCCCTATTTTTGCTACTTCTAAAACCTCATTTCCATGTGATTTAACTTTTTACAAAAATAAATATGTTTTTAAGATTGAAGGGCATCCAGTTGAAATGCCTGTAAAGGTCTTCTTTGATGATTCTTTACAATCATACATGATCCCCTTACGTTTTCTTGCGGATTCACTTCGATATACTGTTCAATGGGACTCAAAAGAATCTATTGCGTATTTCTCTTCGGAACACAATAATTTTTCCATTAAAATTAATGGTCAAGATTCCCTTGGGATACTATCAACATCTCAAAATACTGTACACTTTATTCTACAACAAGATCGCATATATGCAGATGAAACAACAGTAGCTTATCTTTTTGAAATTGATTTAAAGGATTCCTTGGAGCCCAATACCGTCGTTTTTACCACAATGCGTGACCGCATATATATTCCTGCTCCAAATTTCACATTACTCGATACTAAAGGACAAGAATTTGATCTATATCAAGAATTAGAAAAGCCAGAAAATGAATTTATCGTGCTCAACTTTTATGCAACTCGATGTCCATTTTGCTTGAAAGCTCTTCCTATGCTTGTAGACTTATCTGATGATTACACGGACAAAAACGTTTCTGTCGTGGGCGTAAATACGGATACTGCAGGTCAGGAAAAAGACCGGGATGAAAAATTAGAGAAATACAATGTTCAATACACCGTCGTTCAAGACATCAACAACTTGGTCTATGATCGATATCATGTAGCTGGTGTACCAAATTTCTATGTAGTAAATCAAGAACATGAGATCGTTTTTCATAGTTTAGTTGCTGACGAGGATCAAATCAAATTGCTCCGGCAATGGTTGGATTTAAATTTAAAATAGTTGTAAGTTATTAATTTTATTGGAGGTATATACAATGCTTAAGGAACGTATTAATGATGATTTTATGAAGGCTTACAAGGCGAAAGACACGGTAAGGGCCGAACTTTTGAAAATGATCAAATCTGCTATTCAGTACAAAGAAGTCGAATTCAAAGTACAAAACAAAGAGTTAACCGATGATGATGTTTTTAGCATCCTCAAGGCTGAAATTAAAAAACACAAAGAATCGATTGATCAGTATAAACAAGCAGGTCGACATGATGCAGCAGAAAAAGAAGAATTGGAAATGAAATTGATTCAAGAATACCTTCCCCAACCGATGTCGTTTGATGAAGTATTTGAAAAAGTGAAATCAATGCTAAACACGGATGAGAAAAAAAGCTCAATTGGTCAATTAATGAAAGAAGCGTTTGCTGCTCTTCATAATGATGCTGACAGTGATGATATTAAAGAAGCAGTGAATCAGCTTTGGGAGAATGTCAAAAATCCATAGACACTATTTTAAAAGGTGTTTCAACCTCATAAAATAGGTTTATAGCTTCAATATTTTTTGAAATCTTAAATATTCCTGGGTGATGAGTGTGACCGCAGAGTACTTTTCTAAGTTTTGGATGCATGATCACAAAATCACCTAGGAATTTACATCCACGATAAGCATTGTAAAACTCCTTTTCATACGATGGATATCTACAGATGCAATTCTCAAATAGCACGTGGTGTGATAGAAATATGAGATGATCAATCGATGAGTCAATTTCTTGAAATTGCTTGTTTATGGTTCTGTAGCACATATGACAAAAGTCAATGTCATCCATACCCTTTGGCCATTTGATATACAAAAAATCATTCCAAGCGCATATTCGTACAGGTTTATGATGTTTATCATTAGCCCACAATTGTTTATTTACTAAATCTTCATAGCGCATTTCCGACCAGTTAAATTCAAGATTTGAGTTTCGCCGAACAAACGAAAAATGCTTAGAAACAGGGGGTTCTACGGGAGAAAAAAAGGAAAAATCATACCATCCAATGTTTCCAATAATGCCAACGCGATTTACAATGTAGGGTTTTTGATCAAGGTACTGAAAGCCATTTTTTTTACAAATTTCTGGTAAAACCGAAGTATAAATCTCTAAGGAGTCTAGCGAAGAGTAAGGAGAGTCTCTGAGTGATTTTTGTGACCAAATATCATGATTTCCTGCGACAAAAAGTTTTGGTATCTCTAATGAAGAGAACTTTGCAAGATAATCATGTAGTGTCAAAAGATTTTGTGTGACATCGCCCAAAATTGCAAAAACAATTTCTTCAGAGGGATTCTGTTCAATAATTTCATGAATCTGTTTACACATATTTAGCAAATTCGTACTTTTGTGCTTTTCAACGTGAACATCTGAAGTAACAAGGAGTTTCATATTAATCATTTCACCTACTGACCGAATTACGAAAAATGGTACAATGATAACATCATATCACAAAAAGTGAGGAACCGTAAGATGAAGAAGATCTACAAATTGCGTCATACGATTATGACGGTTAGTTTTATTCTATTTGTTTCTTCCTTCCTTCCTTCACATAATGCTTTAGCAAATCATCAAGGAATTCAACTTTTACAACCAAATGCACAATACATTTTAGAGTTTCATGGATCTCCTTTGATCGCATTTGCTACAAGTAAAAATCCAGAAAACAAGATTAAAATGCAATCCATAATCCGTCATCAACACACTCTTTTCTTGAAGGAATATGTTTCAATTGTTTCAACCAGTTTATCCTTGGAATTTGAATACTTTCACGTTTTTAATGGAATGGCCATTAGAACAACCCCAGAATTGATTCAAAAAATACAAAACTCACCTTATGTCAAGACAATCTACCTGGCGCAAGAGTATTATTTACAAAGAGATACTTCTGTTCCAAGTACAGGTGCACCGTTTTGTTGGGAACAGAAAGATAGTACTGGGGAGTATTATAAAGGCCAAGGCGTACTTGTGGGTGTTATAGATACTGGGGTTGACTATTGGCATGGCGAACTTGGAGGTGGACTTGGTAAAACATGGAATGATCAATGGTATAAAGTTCGATATGGCTATGATTTTTCCGAGATGAAATCCATTCCATATTCTATTGGTTTAAGCAACCATGGTTCACATGTTGCTGGAATTATTGCAGGAAACGGTGAAAATGGTATTGCTATTGGACATAATAATACATCAGGTGTAGCCCCTCGTGCATCACTTTGTGTATACAAAGTGTTTACCAATCAAAAAAATTCAACCGGCGAAGCTGCGATTTTGATGGCACTTGAACAAGCAATCATAGATGGATGCGATGTAGTAAATCTTAGCTTAGGAAAGAATTATGGTTGGACAAATGACCCGTTGTCACTTGCTTGTGATCGTTTATCTGAAGCAGGTGTTTTAGTAGTTGCTTCTGCTGGGAATTCAGGAAAGCGTAACCAACATTACAATCGCTTTCCAGTCCACGCTCCAGGAAGTAGTATACCCTCACTATCAGTAGCTGCTTCTGATGCAACTCCAAAAGATGGATTTTACTTTCAAATCCCAAACCAAACAAAAAGATTTGCTATAGGAAAACATTTTGACTCTACACCAAAAGCATCTTCAGATACCATAGAACTACTTTGTGTTGAAGAAGCAGAATTCAATAGTTTAAAACAGACTCATTTCCAAGGTAAAGCGATTATGGTTTTTCAGTCTACTTTTTCTTTGACAGAACTCCTTGCAACTGCTTCCAATTCTGGCATTCACTCCCTTATCGTAGTGCATACCAAAGACTATCCAACAACAGAGAAAATTTCTTCAACACTTCCCACATTTCCTGTCATGAGCATTGCAAAAACGACAGGCACATTTTTACAATCTCTCATAGAGGATTCAAAAGAGATCATAAATATCCAGTATGCATATGAAGAACATGTACTTACTATGGCTTCGTTTTCTTCAGAAGGACCAACGCCTGATCTTTTTTTAAAACCTGAGATTACTGCTCCAGGAGTACGAATCAACTCTACTCTTACGAATCATCAATATGGTACAATGAGCGGAACTAGCATGTCAAGTCCCCATGTAGCAGGTGGAGCAGCCCTTTTAATCCAAAAACATCCCGATTGGACTCCAGCCGAAATAAAATCCTGCCTGATTAACTATTCTACACCAATCGTAAATCCATTAACTGCTGACCGATATTCCATATATCAACAAGGCGGCGGAGAAATGAATTTAAAAAACTTTTCAGCCTCCCTTTTAATGGAACCACCAACACTTTCTTTGGAGAAGTTACAAGAAATACTTGTAAATCTTTCATGCTAACAAAACAAAAAGGTGAAAGTCTACAGTCTATTGAAATATTGTGTTCTTCCCCAAAAACTGAATGCATCTGTTGTTATCTCCATATCGAGTAAGTGTGAAACCAAATGAATCAGTTTATTGAAATTACTCTTGAAATTCAAGAGGATACAATGGGTGGTTTTTCAGAATTCTGGATAGAAGGTCGCGACAATTCAGAAAATTTGTTTGTGATCCTATGTATTTTTCACCATGGCTCATTAGAACGCATGGGACTTATCCTGCACTCCTATATGTTTCCAAACCTTGCATGTTCCCCAAAATTTGACAGATATGGAGATGAAACCACTACAAAAAGTGTTTAAGCCCTTACAATAGATGGATAGAAATTGACTTGTTTGACGGCGATGATCAGTTTGTTCAAAACCTTTTCTATCACAGAGGAGTTGTAGTGCTGGGTATTATTCTGTGCCCTTTTTGGTAAACAAAATATTCCCACTTCCCGATGGTCTTGTTTCAATCAGATCTGTATATGTCTTACCAACGGAAAAATTACGAAAAAGTAACGACTAATTGGGAAATAGGGAAAGAATCCAAAGTTCTCATTGATACGAAACCACCAAATTTGTCGCTTGAAACTCAATGGTTACAAAAATGATATGATCAAAATTAAAGGAAGAATCCAGGATGAAAATTCCGAATTTGGAATGTTTCTTGATGAATTAGACTATGACGATGGTTCAATTCTGTCTTTAAACGAAGATGCGGTTCATTTGAACATACAATAGAAATTTCAAGAACACTGTTTTATTCGTTTTATGCCAAAGACAAGATTTAGCTGGAATCGTACTTCGATCAGAAAAGAATACCGAATGCAGTTTTAGTATGGCTGACTTTTCCCATAAGTCATATAATAAACTTAGCTCTATAAGTAAAGGAGTTGTCATGGGTGACAAAATTTTATTTGAAGGGCGCCGAAGTTATCGGCGAAGCTGCTGTTAAAGCAGGTTGACTTTTTTAGTAATTAATTACACTCAAAATGAAGCTCCAGCATATATGGCAAAACGATTGCCTGAAGTTGGAGGCACATTTGTTCAAGCAGAAAGTGAAGTTGCTGCAATCAATATGTTGTATGGAGCCGCCGCTGGGCATCGTGTTGGCGACGAGTTCTTCAAGTCCTGGTATTAGCTTGATGATGGAAGGTATTTCCTATTGTGCAGGATCAGAACTCCCCATTGTTATTGTTAATGTAATGCGAGGAGGACCAGGACTCGGTGGTATAGGCCCTTCTCAATCTGATTATTTTCAATCTACCAAAGGTGGCGGGCATGGTGATTATCGGATGATTACCCTTGCTCCAACAAATTTACAGGAACAAGCCGATTTAATGAAAAACCGCTTTCGATTTAGCAGATTTGTATCGTATTCCTGTCATGGTATTAAGTGATGGATTATTAGACAAATCATGGAAGCTGTTGAATTTAACTTTGACATTGATCCTTCTTCTTTGCCAAAAAAAGAATGGGCAGCAAATGGTCGTAAAAATCGCGAAAAGCACTTGATCAATTCATTAGATCTTGATCTAGATGGTCTTGAACACCACAATGAAAAACTTCAAGCACGCTACAAAACAATTGAAGAAAATGAGCTTTATGTGAAGATTTTCAAGTAGATGATGCAAAGATTGTCATTGTTGCTTATACAACTGCTCGAATTGCAAAGACTGCCGTTGAAATGTTACGAGAAGAAGGGTATAAGGTAGGCTTGATTCGTCCTATTGTGGCCTTTCCCCAACGTTGAACATTCAAAAAATCTGTTCAAAATTCTGCTACTGAATCTTTCTATGTTTTTGAAATGAATGCTGGTCAAATGCTTGAAGATGTACAAATTGTTGTGAATGGAGAGAAGCCAATCCATTTCTTTGGTCGTATGGGCGGTAATGTCCCAAGTCCCATTGAACTAATATCTAAAATTAAAGAAGTCTATTAAGGGGGCGACAGAATGAACGAAATGAAACAAATCTTTATGACTCCCTTATCCAAACAAAACGTTCGTATTGCCCGGTTGTACACATGGAGTAATACATCGTTTAGTGTGAGGTTATCGAAGAACTTGATCAGTACGAAAATCCTGTAATTGTGGTGCCTGTTGGGTGTCTAACACTAGCCATATTACTTCGGAAATGGATACTGTACAAGCTGCACACGGTAGGGCACCAGCCGTAGCTACAGGAATGAAGAGAGCAATGCCCGATAAAAACGATATTCACCCATCGCAAGACGGATTCTCTATAGGAACTGCAGAAATTGTTCATGCAGCTACTCGAGGAGGAAAGAATTACTACCGCTATTCGTCAACAACGGTATATATGGAATGACTGGTGGACAAATGGCTCCAAATCTAGAAGGATGGAAAACAGAAACTTCTCCTTATGAGTCGGGATGTTCACAAAGAAGGGTATCCAATCCGTATTTAGAAATGTTAAGTCAACTTAATGGACCTGCCTTGTCGCACGTACAAGTGTTCACAATCCTGCCAATATTGTTAAGACGGAAAAGTTATTCAAGGACAAAGCACAACTGAACAATCTAGGCGTTTTTCGCTGGTTGAAATTTATCTACTTGTCCTACTAATTGGGGTTTAAAACCAGTTGATTCTTTGAAGAGAATCGAAAACGAAACCATGAACTATTATCCACTTGGTACTTGGGAAGTGAGGGCCTATAATGAGATTTGAGCTTGTTGCCGGACGGGGCGGCTCTAAGGAGTAATGGCCATTGGCCAATTAATCTCTTATGCTGTCGTTGAAGAGAATCGATATGCCCTGTTTCTTCCTTCATATGGTCCTGAAATGCGAGGAGGAACTGCAAATTGCATGCATCGTTTCAGACCATGAAATTCGATCCCCAATTGTACCTAAAATGAGAGCGCTATTTGTATTGAATACACCTTCATTTTTTGAGTTTTGAACCTACAATAGAAAAAAACGGTACGTTACTTGTAAACTCTGCACTTATCAATGAGAAAGCTCCAACTGAATGATATTGATGCATTATATTCCTGCCACTCATATTGCTCAAGAAGCTGGGAATAAAATTGTTGCAACATCGTTATGTTAGGAGCTGTTTTAAAGCTTAAGAATTTTGCCAAAACTGAAACTATTCAGAACGTAATCAAAGAAAAGCTTGCAGAGAAAGGCTCAAAAAATCATTGAAACGAATATGAAAAAGCCTTTACAAAATGGGGTTTGATGCAGTATGACAAATATATCGACAAGATCGGCTAAAAGAGATTTTTGAACAAGTATTACGGTCTGATGGTGCTTCCAAAATGAGGAAAATACTGTCACTGTCGTTCAAAACACTTTTTCCGAAATTCCTGTTGAGATTGTACTTAACGCATCGAAGTCGAAAACTGACCCAATATATACATTGCCACCAAGAGGGGGGCGACAAGTCCCATTCTTCTATCTGCACACATGGATACAGTCGAACCAACTCCCAATATTTGCTTCATGTCAAAATGAACAATATGGCTAACCGATGGAAATACCATCCTTGGGTTTCCGATGATAAAGCCGGAGTAGCCGCAATTATAGAATATCTTTTTCTGTTCATGAGTCCAACAAACCCTACCCCGATATTGAAGTTGCATTTACAAGTAGAAGAAGAAATTGACTTGAGGGGCAAAGATTTTGACACTTCGTTGATTCAAGCAACAAGGCATTGTAATAGATGCTGACGGAGACCTCGTGGAATTATCATGTATGCAGGACCTTCACAAGTCGTTTTTGAAGTTCATATACAAGGAAAGCCTCTCATGCAGGATGTCTCCCGAAGAAGGTAAGAGCGCTATCTTGTTTGCTAGTGAGGTATACGAAAATTCCTTTGGCAGAATTGATTTCGAAACCACAACCAATATCGAAGGTGGAAAAGCTACAAATATCGTCGCAGAACATTGTTTTTTAAACGGCGAGATCCGATCCCACAATCCCTCGAAACTAGAGATAGTAAAGCATCAGATAAAATCAATTTTTAAAAAGGCTCTTCGTTCGGTTATAAAATTCATTTCAAAGACAATTATGCTTTACAAATCGTTTTCATTTCACCAAGATACTACTATCATTCGGAAGCTTCTACCGCTATGGAAAACATCGGTCAGACC
Organism: Caldisericia bacterium; assembly: GCA_040767255.1. GTDB lineage: Bacteria > Caldisericota > Caldisericia > UBA6126 > UBA6126 > JAGLCW01. Next base: position 24,811 of record JAXGOZ010000001.1, on the reverse strand, counting down.
CCAATTTAAAAGTGTGTAAAAGGGCGGGTTGTGATGCCAACATCTTTAATGAAACAATACCTTCTATGGAATGTGTAACCTTGCTTGTGGTATGACTGACGTTCATACACATAAAAGAAGTATCTATTTCTCTGATATTGGAAAAATTACTGAGCTTTTGATTCAGAAAATGGAAGATTGACCGTATGCATGTTCTACTCTCATTCTTCATGCTCAAAAAACACAAGCGTCGTAGGTGCTTTCAATGTAAACAATCTCGAGAAGTGCTGATGCCTTCATAAAAGCAGCAGAAGAAACGAATTCAATTTCATATTGCAAAGCCTGGCAAAAAAATAACAAAATAATAAATATATTACGATGAACATATGCAAGCACAGAACTCTTCTTGTATCTGCCTGCGCTGCTATTGCCAATGAGTCATCAGTACCCGTTTGTCGTAGATCATGCCAAGAGCATTAAAGATATTCATTCTCTTGCTCTATCTACGGGAGTTTTTCATTCTTACATGATTGATGGATCTGCACTTCCCCTAGAAGAAAATATTCAACTCACGAACGATACCTTTGATCTTCTACGCTCCAGCTTTCAGTCGAAAAAAGAAAACATCTTTTCGATCGAAGCAGAAATCGGACATGTAGGAACATCTCAAAAAGATCCTTCTCATAGTACAACGCTCGAAGATGTATCCCAATTCATAACTGCTACACATGTAGATGCTCTGGCCATATCAATCGGTAATACTCATGGGGAGAATGATCGAAATACTGAACTAAATATACCTTTACTGACACGAATCCGTAATCATTGCTCCATACCGCTTGTCTTACATGGATCTTCTGGCATTCGCCCCAATCAAATCCAACTGGCAGTATTGAACGGTATCACCAAAGTCAATGTGAATACATTCTTTAAGAATGCTTTCACAGATACAATTTGTCAAAATTACGAAGAAAAAGGGAAGCGATTCTTTAAAGAGTACAAACTCTACCATCCCCCAATTCACGATACGCTAAAAGCAAAAGCAATTGAAATGATTCAACTACTTGGGTCTATCAAACAAGCCGATAGCATATTCTCTTCGCAATAGTCTTAATCAATTGAAGAAAAATTCCAACGTTTCAGTGACCACATCAAAGTAATATCATTGCTATACTCAATTGGATATCGGTTTAGGAGCAATGTGTCAATCATAGTGCAATATTGAATATAACTACTCTCATTGTAGCTTAGCCCAGAAAACGTATAAACACGGGGCATTTTTACAAACCAGCCATATGATGATGTGATTTGGTCATTGGCATGAAAAAGCCATTTTTGACCATCTTTATAGGCAGAAAACAAATACCGATTTTGTTGATCTGGTTTGTCGATTTTTGACACATAAACTGCAACATCAGAAAAATATTCTGTTACTTCTCCCATTTTGTCAGTACATTGAACAATGATCGGAACGTCGATTCTTGCAGTAGCCCAATCAAAATGATTTGGATTTTCATATCCAGCATTTTTCATCATACCAATCACTTGGTCAATAAAAGTTTTACGTTCAGATGGAGTAATATCGCGATCATTTTTGTTTACCTTATAATGCTTTGGTAAATAATAATACAGTTCTTCACTAGAAGAAAGCCACATAACTTCTTCGATTTGTACAGTCTGAGACCCCTGTTCGACAAAAGGAAGATCTGAATAGAAAAAAGGATTCCACATTTGAGCAGAAAAAAGTAGGCTTATTCCTTTCAAAGTATCAGGGCTACTTTTATCGGGTAGCTCTGATTGTAAATGTTGTAGATAATAGGTGTAAAATAGATATGGGGATGGATACAGGAGAGGATAATCAATAAAGCTATAAAATCCTTCTGATGAGCCAATTTCTTCTAAACAAGGAGAATTTGAAACAATAGAAAAAACCCATAATTCTGATTTCTCAAATCGTATACCACTAATATGGTATGTACTTGTTTCTTTACCAAAGTTACACAGTACTCGAATTTGAGGGAAATAATGAGCTTTCCAGTTAGCGCGATGGGATACAAGTAATATGGGTAATGATACAGGATATACTTTCGCACTTTGAATTTTCTTGCCTTTTAATGCTTTGCTCGACTCAACAAACTCTCGTATAAGGGTAGTATCCTTTTCTGCAAGATCATAGGAATCTGTTTTCACCCAACACTGCCGTGGAAGGAAAGAGTAAAGCTCTGAAAATGAGGATGCACGTTCGGTCAATTCGGGAATAGTTTCTGTTGCAAAACTGATTTGTGAAAAGGAGAAAAACAACAACAACATCAAAGACACTATCCATTTTTTCTTCATAGCTGCTCCATTTCTTTTTGCATTAAAGGATCAAAAGAGTAGTACTTCCTATCTGTTGTACAAGTTTTTTTGATAAAGTGCAAATCATAGATGAAAAAAAACCATGAATATCTATGAAAAAAGCGTTTCACTCATTGCAAAATTATACAAATTGTAGTATAAAATAGTGTGAAAATGGAGGGTTTTAATCCTTATTTGGAATAAGATCCTCTTTTTTTCTATCCAGTCTAAAAATCTCCAAAGCTCTTTCTAAATCACCATGAAGATAAGACAAAACCATTCCATAATTTGTGAATGGGACTCCACTTTTTTTAGCCTTTCGAACACGATGCTGAATCTCTTGACGATTCAAAATACACCCTCCACAGTGAATAATCAATCGGTACTTTGTGATATCTTCCGGAAAATCGTGGCCTGAGTGAATGTCAAATCGTAGTTTTTTCCCTATACATGCAGTTAAACCATTGGGTATCTGTTCTCGTCCTATATCATTACAAACTGGGTTGTGAGAACAGGCTTCCAAAATCAGTATTCGATCTCCCGAATGTAATGTAGGAATTACCTGAATACCTTCAACAAATGTATGTAGATCTCCTTTTAGCTTTGCTAAAAGTATAGAAAATCCTGTTACTGGTATATCTGTCGGAACTATTGAAAAAACTTCTTTAAATGCTTGTGAATCTGTTACTACTAATGCTGGTTTTTCTTTTAAATTGCTAAGAACTTTTGGAAGTTCCGATACACCCGTAATAACAGAAATTGATCCTTGATCCAAAGCATTTCGTATTGCCTGTTGTTGGGGTAATATGATACGATTCTTGGGTGCTTCTTTATCAATCGGTATCACCAAAACGATAGTGTCTCCTGGAGACGTTAAATCTCCTAACATCGATGGAGTAGAATTCCAATCGGAAGGTACAATTTTTTCCAAACAAAGAATGAAAGAGGAAATAAATGTGACTCGATCCATTGTTAAGTCATGAAAAAAGAATGGAATATTTTCGTTTTGAATCCATTGGTGAAGATCAGAAGAAATCGTTGAAGAGTTCATTTTTGAACAACATAGACAGTAAGGAATATTGTGATTCTGCAACTGTTTTGCCATTTCTTGATCAGCATCAATGTCTGAATTGGGATCGATGACGATAATGGCAATATTTAGACGCTGCAAGCTTTGAATCGTTTTTGCTTGTCTAGTTTCTCCAAGAACAGATTGATCTTTGTATCCCGCAGTGTCTATGAATAAAACAGGACCGAAGGGCTTTAGTTCCATAGTTTTTTGCACAGGATCGGTTGTGGTACCTGGCTGTGGAGAGACGATAGATACATTCTGAGCAGTTATGGCATTTAATAAAGTGCTTTTGCCGGCATTTGTTTGTCCAAGAATCCCAATATGTAGACGCATGCTTTTAATGGTAGACACGAATAGGTTCTCCTTTCGTAAAAGAAGGTATCTTTCCAGCTTTTTCAATGAACAGACATGTTTTATCAAGTGTTAATGATCGTTTGCGGTCGTAAATGGAGTACAATTTTTTTACCATATCAGGTGTGTAGTTAATCATGAAAACATTTGCAACATCATGGATTGACAATGGCCTGATCCCCACAAGACTATGGTATGCCAGTTGTCGGAACGGTTTGAGGATCGAAAATCCTCAACAAATTACGATAAATTATGGCTGGATCATCGCAGCGTTGTTTAGGGAGTTCTGCTTGCAGGTAGAAAAGCCCATTCCCTTATAGCCAACGACTTTGCCAAGAAAAGAAGCTCGGTATACATCTTCGCAGAGTTGCCTCCCTGGTATCCGATAAAAAAGCCAGAACTAACGACAAAACCAGCTTTTTCAAAAGCCGCTAGGAGTGCAAGCGAGTAGACAATTCTTGTGTGGGATGCATATTTTGATAAAGATGGATTGTGATCTATGTTTTATTAAGAAACGACTTGCACCCGAAAGTCGGAATTTTTTATAAGCTGGTAAACTTCTTTCACTAATAGATAGAGTAATTGCCATATCAGGAAATAGAGATCGTATCTCATAACAAAGATGAGCAATTACTGAATTGGTATAAAAAAGGTCTTCTCCCCTGACTGCAAAACTACTGAGCGTAGACCATCTCGATAGATGAGTTTCACGGTTTCTAATATCTCTTCAACAGATAGTCGATAACGCAGGATAGATGAGTTTTGTACGCGTAGTCCACAATAATTACAGGATTGAGAACAAAATTCGAGAACTCAACAATACTCCTGCAAGAAAACATCCTTGTTGTAATATTTTTTCAGTAAACGTGACTGCTTTTCTAATACATGGTCCTGCAAAGAAAAGCTTCTCATTTGCAGGACGCCGTAAATATGAACAAACATTCCTTAGAAATAAAGATCACGGCACCTTGTTTCGTTAGAGAGTATTTTCACCAATGCTTTATATTCGATGGTGGAAAAGTTGATTCAACTTCCTGTAACTCTTTTTCTATAACTTTTTCACCGATCTTTTTGTTTCGGGAGATGCAAATCATCAAGCCATTCACGGAAGGTTAAAATTGCATTTAATTTACAAATTGACTTCTCTTTACCGCATCGAAGTAAATTCATAATCTTTTAATTCGTCCTTCCACAGCGATACCCAGCAGTACAAAAGAAGTAATATACCCTTCTTCAGCTAATTCTCGTATTACTTCATCTAAAGATCGATCATCTCCAACATAAATCCGCTGTTCACTTTCTGTGAAAAGGTGGTTTCATAACCACTACTTTTATACTTGCTGAAGCATCCTGTTGTGTCATGAGAGGATACAAACCTCTTAAAATAGTTTCTTTTTCTCGTGCCGTTAGGATTAAACTAGTATAAGGAATAGCTAACGGAGCAAGATTACGATTTTTAAGAAATCACGTTTATCAGGTATTTAGAAACGGATGGATAGGTCTGAATTTAATGGTGTAGTTGCAATCGTGACTGATACAGTCCAATTCCTGCAAAGGTATTCTTTCAGCTCAATCGAGTGCGAAAGGAGCCCCAAAATTTCGTATCTCCAGTCATACAAACCAAACAATGCACCAATACCTACATCATCAACACCAGCTTCTGTGCCCTATGCATGGTCATAGACGCCAATCAAGGGTTACCCTGATTGCCTGTTGGGATGGATTTTCTCATATGTTTTCTGATGGTACGTTTCTTGAAAGACTTGATATGTACCGATGCCAGCTTCTTTTAGACTTTGTAAATCTTGGATAGACATCGGTGCAGCATTGACGTTTACACGTCTTATGGATCCAGTCCCATTTTTGGTTTTTTCTTTCACACTATAGATAGTCTTCAAGGATTCAACAATATACTCTACACCTGATAGTGGATGCTCTCCCACTACACTAATCAAACGTTTGTGACCAATCTTACCTGCAAGTACTTTAGTTTCCTCACGAATTTCATCCATTGTGAGTCTTTTTCTTACAATATCTGTATTATCTCTTTTAAAACCACAATATTCGCAATTGTTAACGCACAAATTAGACATATAAATAGGAGCGAACGTCACGATACGATTGTCATAGACTCTTTTTTTAACTTCTTCTGCAGCTTCATACATCTCATCCCATAATGAAACATCCGATACTTGCATCAATGTAACAACTTCTTCGTGTGTTAGCGTTTGTATCTCTTTGGATTTTTGCAATATATCTCTTACGTGGCCAGGAGAGGTATCGTATTTTTTGTTCAAAGTTGATTCAATACATTCATCCGAAATAAAATGCTTCCCAGTTTTGTATTTATCGATTTCCGATTGTTGAATTACATTATTTGACCAATTGTTGTTCATGACGGTATTACTCATTTATTTCCTTCCTTTTGAGTAGCCTTAGATTTAACTAAATTCGAAGTTACGGTTACATGCGGGATCATTCCTAGTTTACCAGTAAATGCACCAATATCATCGGTTGTACCATCTACCATTAGAGAGATGAGATGGACATTTCTCTTGTTATAAGGAATATCCAAACGGCCCACAATGATATTACCAAAATCAGATAAAAGGGAGTTCACTTTTTGAATGGATGAACTAGGATTGTCGACAACGATTGCGATTACGCCAACTCTACACATAAAAAAACACTCCTTCAGATCCGGAGTGGGAGAACCAAAAATGGTTAAATCTCCCCTGATCGCAGATAATATCCTTGATCTCAGGATCAAATGTAAATTTTTTAGGACAAAAAAAATGTTATCTCATACAACCACATTCTTTAGGTATTTCTACCATATTTGAAGATACGCTAATACCTTTGATTTCTTGCAAGTCATTAAAAGATTTAATTTGATCTTCGCTTCTGCATCAATTCATGAGGAAATAAAAGAAACATTTCTGGTGTCATAGGGTACACCCATTCGCCCAACAATGATGTCAGCATGATCCGATAAAATTTGGTTTACCTTGATGCTGTACATTCACGATTTTTAACGACAATTCCAATTAGACCAACATGCGTGTTACTCATTAGTTACTCCTTGTTATGTATAGTAAAATTATTCACATTGCCACGTTCGGACATAATTCCACTCTTTGGGAATTCTCCATGAAGGTGGATCTTGAACCCATCGTCCTTGTAAATTTCTAGCTTTTACGCTTAGCTCAAAATGACAGACAGCAATTCCCATATCAATTAATTGTAAATCAAGAAGCAAAGTTTTAAACCCCATTCCAATGATTCCTTTGTTTCGTTCTACAAAAAAATGAAAAGATTGATCTCGAAAGAGAACTCTCCAGGGTTGAAGATTCATACCAGAAGGTGCGATTCTCACCATTTCAAATGGTTCAGAATATGAAGGTATTACAGCGGGTTGCAATGGCGTGGATGAAGTATTATGAAAAAAATCTTCCCTACGATTTTTTCTGCTTGGAGTGGGTATATTGGTTGATACCCAATAGACTAACCATTCCTATTGCAGTTGGTTGTGATTCAGAAATAGATTGAAAATGGTGCTGTGAAAAACACCAGTCCAACAGGTAAAGGTAAGAAAGTTCAAGTTGTGTACAATACAATATGATTCGCTCAAAACGTTGACCGAAAGATAAAGAATCAATGGTAGATGGGTTACATGTGCAATGATGTAATCATGATTGTACCTTGGAGAGTATGAAATAGTAAAAAAATAATCTGGTGTTTCTTCCGATTTATGTAGTCATAAAGCTCCATCTTTACACTTTCGGAAATTTGAGTTGAAGGAAATTCCTGCAAGAAAATCGTTTCTTTATTAAGGACTCAACTTTTAATAGATCTTTCAAAAAATCCTCCAGGGCACTGATTAAATCTAGAGAACGTTTAAAACAAAAAAGGTGGCTGTCGCAGCAACCACCTTATATGTATACTAGTCTACGCTAGAAATTTTAACTTCTGTTTCTAGAGCCATGGTTTTACCCACTGGGCAGCGAGATTCGATAAATTCAGCAAACTCTTTTTTCTTTTGATCATCAACATCAGCATTCATGTGAAGATGAATTCTGACTTGCTTAAAACCTACTGGAACCCCTTCTTTGCCTTGTAAAAAACCATCAGGGTCTAAATCGCCTTCTATTTCGGCCCAGATACCTTTTAAGTCAATGTTATGTTGTTTAGCAAAAGCAGTACCAACAATACATTGGCAAGATCCTAGTGCACAAAGTAAAGCTTCTACGGGATTCATTCCTTTATCGGTTCCTCCAAGTGATGGTGGTTCGTCCATAATGACTTTAAAATTACGAGCTTCATTTTCTACAGTCATACCTTCTACTTGTTTGGATACAGCTTTGAAAGTTACTAATGCCATGTTTTCCTCCTTATTGGAAAATTAATTTTAAAAGTACGTCAATCAGTAAATCAAAAGTATGCGTAAAAGTTCAAAATTTGAATTTTTAGAAAATCTATAGGAACTATATATCAAGAAGTTACAATTGGAGCAAACAGGCAAACACTTGAGCTCCGATATGAATGGAATCATTACTTGGATAAAAATTTTGGTGATGGAGTCCAAGAGTTTTTTTACCTGGTTCGAGAGTTCCAAGCCAAAACATAAAACTAGGATACATGGAGGAAAAATATCCATAATCTTCAGCTGCCCAGGCTATCTTTGCTGTTTTAAAAGGAAAACGAGGGTGCAGGATTCTGTATGCCTTTTCATACAACTCCTTGTTGTTCTGCACTGGGGGACAGGAAGATCCCTTTTCGATAAAATTCTTCGTTCCAATGGTAGAGGATATGGTACACAAGATATCTTTGATCTGCTCTTGCATGAATTCTAATTTTGTAATGGATGATGCCCTTGCAGTCATTATCATTTTTCCCTGTGGAGGGATAATGTTTCGAGCTATACCAGCTTCAACACGACCAATACCAAGAAAAGTCTCTTCGATGTGATTGTTCTTCCCAGAGTTTCTCAAACATCACACATGATTTCCATGCATCAATTCCCTTTTCTGGTGTAGTAATATGACTTTGCATTCCCTCAAAGATAATATCTAATTCCTGAGAAGCTGAAAAGAGTGTTGAACAGTTACTAGCAATCGACCCAAGCGGGTATAAATCATTTACATGAAGAGAAAAGCTTCTTTCAATCATCCAATTTTTCAGGATACCTGTTTGAAGTATTCTCTTGGCACCATCTCCTGATTCTTCACCTGGTTGAAACAGAAAAAGAATATTCTGTTTCGGTCTGTTTTTTAGGACACTTTGCAGAACACTCCACAGAATAGCAGTGTGAACGTCATGACCACAAAGGTGTTCTGCACATTCTAATCGGTCATGCCGCCGCGAAGGTAGTGCATCAATATCAGCACGCAGGAGTGTAAAAGGATGTGAAGAATGCCCTTTGTAAGAAGCTATCAGCCCTGTATCAAGGGGACGATAACATTGGATTGAAGATAGATCTTTTAGTTCATGTACTAAAAGATCTGTAACGCGGTGTTCTTTAAAAGCAGGTTCAGGATTGGCATGCATCCATTCTCGTAGTTCAATTGGATGAATCATTGTACTTCTCTGAACTACATTGTGATAAAAACTGATTTTCTGTTTCAGCTTTTCGAATTACAGACCAGTTTCCATCAGTATGTAAAAAGACTTCAGCTGGAAGAGGGAATCCGTTGTAGTGATTTGCCATTGAAAAACCATATGCCCCCGCTTGGTGAATAGCGATTAAACTTCCTTCTTTTGGGCAATTCTGATAGGTTGTTGGAACAAGGATATCACCAGTTTCACACAATCTTCCCATAACACGGATATTTTTCTTTTCTGGTTTTGGATCTGTACAGCTAAATGTATGATGGGCTTTGTATAAGGAAGGTCGTAAAAGGTGATTCATTCCACCATCTGTAATACTAATCATTTCTTCATCGTTTTCTCTATTTTCACAATTCCGACATACATACCATCCTGCTTCACCAATCAAGAAACGACCCAATTCGCACCAAACTTTGAAACCATGGAAGCAGTCATGGACTATTTTTTTCATTTCTTTCAAATCCAAAGCACTCGTTTCGTAATAGGGAATTCCCCAACCACCGCCAATATTTAAACTACTCACATGATATTGAATTGCCAGGTCTCGAATGTACGAATATGCCTGCCCAAAAGTTTGTGCATCGGTGATCTGTGATCCAACATGAACATGAAACCCTTCAATTTCAAGATTGTTCTTGCTGGCTATGTCAAAGCAAAGTGGAATATCTTGTGGTAACATACCAAATTTATGCTGACTCATTCCAGTTCTTATATAAGGGTGTGTGTGAGCTTCAATGGATGGATTTATCCGAAGAAATAGACTAGGCAACGTTACTTTGGTTGTTTTTACCTGTGCCCATTTATTGAGTTCATCAATAGAATCTACATTTACGTTTTGAATCCTTGCATTGGTAAAGTATTGGATGTCTTCTACACCTTTAGCATTGCCGTTCCATACCATGGAGCTAACAGGTATATTACCAAGTACAGCAGCATTGTATTCCCCCTTGGAAATAAAATCAGCTCCTATTCCAAAATGATGAAACATGGAGAGTAGATAAGGATTTGCATTCGCCTTGATTGCAAATGTTGGATGAAAATCTAGTTCCGAAAAGACTCTCCACATACTCTGTATTCGCTGAAGGAGTATTGACTCATGATACAAATAATAGGGAGTACCTACTTCGTGTGAGATCGTTTCTAATATAGACTTCATGCGATACACTCCTGTAGTGTCTCTTTGATCCGCTTTATCATTTTTATCCACTCATCATAAGGTAAGTTTAAAGGAGGTAAAAGCCGCAGAGTTCCGTTTGATGTGATATTGAGAAGAAGATTATGGTGTTGGAATGCAATATCTTGTAAATCTTTTTTCAGGGGATATGGATCCAATCCAACCATAAACCCTTTTAATCGAATATTTTTAATATAATCTCCCAATTCATTTTCAAGAAGGGCATGGATAGATTTTTCCATCTCAGAAATAGTGGGTAGACAAGAGGGTATTGTTTCTAAAACAGCTTTTGCTCCAGCGAGTGCAATGGGATTTGGAGCAAAGGTTGAACCATGATCTCCTTTTACTGCTATTTGCCAAAGCTGCTGTGTAAATAGTGCCCCGCCTAAGGGCAAACCTCCTCCAATGCCTTTCCCTACTAATACGATATCCGGATGAAGATTCCAATGCTGATACGCAAACCACTTACCAGTTCTACCAAGACCAGACTGAATTTCATCACAAACAACAATGACTTGATGTTTTTGCTGGTAATAGGCTATCAAACCAGCCATTTCTTCAGATAAAATTTGAACGCCACCAGCTCCTTGTATTGTTTCAATAAAAATAGCCAATACCGATTCTTTGTGTAATTCTATTGTTTTGCTGAATTCAAGCGGATCATTCCAGGGTAGACATATTGTATTGGGTAGAAGCGAACCAAAACGTTTTTTTGCTTCCGGTCGTCCCAATATGGATAAAGATCCGATGGTTCTACCATGAAAACCACCAGAGAAGTGTAAAATTTTATTCTTCGAATCGGTTTCAAATCGTTTCACCATTCTTAAAGCTGCTTCAGTAGATTCTGTTCCAGAGTTAGTAAAAAATACTTTTCCCTCAAAATCAGCTGCTCGAAGAAGAGCATTTTCTACCCAAATTGCATCAGGATCAACAAAAAAATTTGAAAGGTGCATGTGGCGGTTCATTTTTTCTTTCATCGAACATACGATAGGGGGGTAACTATGACCGAAAAGCAATACTCCAATTCCAGAAAAGGTATCCATGTATTCGATGTCTTCTGTGCTGGTAATGGTAATTCCATCTGCCTTTTTAACCTGTATTGGATAAATCTTGTACATTTGCTCGTTCATAATGAGAACTTCTTTGCTAATTTGGTTACGGTTTTATTGACATCTTTACTTGAAACGAGCAAGGAAATACTCACTTCAGATGTAGTAATCATAGAAATCCTTGTTGGGTCTAAAACTTCAAAGATGGAGTCCATTACTCCTACTGTTTTTCTCATATTCGATCCAACCAATGTAATTTTTGATAAGTTACTTTGAACCGTAATGGAGCTAGACATTTCTGTTAGTTTCTTTTTTACAACATCTAGTTTATCTTCTGCGGTTTCCCAATCATCCTCCCAAACAGTCATGGATAAGGAATAATTTTCCGGTTGATTGGATAGAGCAATCATATCGATATTCAAGGAATAGTTCTGCAATATACCAGTGATTGTTTTTAAAAAATCAGGATCAGATTCATCCATTCTAGCAGTGATAAGCCACTGTTTGTCTAAGAGGCTTATGCCAATAACTGGTTTGGTGTGTACGGTTTCAATCGTTCTATAAATCATACTGCCTTCTTTCTCAGAAAAAGTAGATGCACAATAGATAGGGATTTCAAACTTCTGAGCAATTTCAATGGAACGGTCGTGCAAAACGCCTGCACCCTGTCTGGACATTTCCAGCATTTCTTCGTAACTAACATAAGGGAGCTTTGTAGCATCTGGGAAAACCTTTGGATCAATCGAATAAACACCATCAACATCGCTATAGATATGACAAGGACATGAAAGTGCCGCAGCAAGGGCCACAGCCGTTGTATCAGAACCACCTCTTCCCAGAGTCGTGATTTCTTTTTGAGAAGTGATGCCCTGAAAACCTGTTATGACGATTACATCATATTCTTGAAGTTTCGATTTGATGTTCTTAGTTTGGATTCTCTGTATATTTGCCTGCCCCCATTTCTGATTCGTTGTAATACCTGCCTGATATGCATTTAATGCAAGACTTGGTATGTTACTTTCTTTAAGAATCATGGTTAGTAGAGAAGCAGAAACTTGTTCACCCGTTGTCAACAGCATATCTAACTCGCGAGGATGCTTTTGAGTTGTATAGGTATGCACCATATCCATGAGCTCGTTGGTTGTTTTGCCCATTGCGGAAACTACAACAATAATTTTATCGAATTCCTGCAGAGTTTTTTGGATTTTGTGCAATACTTTTTCAAAGCAGTCTTTATCCTTTAAAGAACTCCCTCCATATTTCTGGACAACCATATTCATTGTTGAATGTCCCGTAGGGAAGTTTCGATACCAGTTTTCGATCTTGTTTTTTCATCTACAGTTTTAATTACTTTCGCTGGCATACCTGCAGCAACACTATATGGCGGAACATCTTGAGTAACAACTGCTCCTGCAGCAATTACAGAATGCTGCCCAACAGTAACACCTTCAAGAATCACTGCATTTGCACCTATCAATACATGATCGTGAATTGTAACCGGAGTGGCACTTACAGGTTCAATGACTCCTGCAATGACTGCTCCAGCACCAATATGACAATGGGAGCCGATTTCTGCTCGACCGCCAATTACAGCATTCATGTCAATCATGGTTTGTTCTCCAATACTTGCACCAATATTGATAACTGCTCCCATCATAACGACTACTTGTTTTCCGATGTGAACCATTTCTCGAATATGTGCTCCAGGTTCAATTCTTGCTTGAAGCGGAAGGATATCCAAAAGAGGAATGGCAGAATTGCGTCGATCTGTTTCAACACGAATATGGTGAATTCGGGATTGATTAGATTGTATCCATGGTTCCATAATGGACCACTGTGCAAATATGATCCAATAATCCTTTCCTTGATAGAATTCTAGTTTTTCAAAATCAGACGGGTGAAAATCTCCCTTTAACCAAACTTGTACAGGTGTTTTTTTTGAGCTATTTGCGATTTCATCAATAATTTGCTGTGTTGTAAAATTCATTTTAGTTTCCTTCAAAGCGAGAGTTCATATTGAATAAACCATTTTTAAACTTGTTTTCTAGTAACCATTGTGCACAATCCAGGGCACCTGATGCAAAAACTTGTCTAGAATAAGCGGTGTGTTTTAAGTGAATGATTTCATTGTAGTTTGATAGAATGATTTCATGTTCACCCGGTACACCCTTTAACCGAAAAGACTCAATGGGAACATTCCGTTTGAGTGTTTTTTGTAGTGAATAGGCTGTACCACTAGGTGCGTCTTTTTTCTGCGTATGATGGGTTTCGACAATTCCAATGTCCCAGTCTTTCAATTGACCACTGACAGCTTTGAGCATCGTTTGTACACAATGTATACCAAGGGAGTAGTTGGTGCTATAAAATACTGGAACTTGTTTTGCGCAATCATCAATAATACTTTGATGTTTAGGGGTTAAACCCGTTGTACCAATAACCAATGGGCATTGGAAGAAAATCGCTTTTTCGCAGGAAGAAGACAGGGCTTCTGGGACTGAAAAATCAATCAGACATTCTGGGGTACACTGTAGTAATTCATTGGTTTCATCTTTTCTATACACACAGGTGTGTTCAGAAGAATCAATACAACGCAGAAGTTCTTGACCCATTTTGCCTAAATAACCAATAATACCTACTTGCATTGATAACCTAAACCTTTCAACTCGTTAACTACTAATTTTTCAGTGCTTTCTTGAACAGGAATCATGGGTCTACGTAACACATTTTTACATAGTCCTAAAGCAGATGCTGCAAATTTCACAGGCGATGGATTGGTTTCTGTAAACAATGTTTTCATGATCGAGAATAACTGATTGTTAATCGATTGAGCTTTTTTTAGATCTCCCTCAAAAAATGCATTTGTGAGAGATTTCATTTCTTTTGGAATTACATTGGAAGCAACTGAAATAACACCTTCACCTCCAATGGAAAGAATCGGAAGGGTTTGGTCATCATTGCCCGAATACACTGTTAAAGAATCGGGTTTTTGGGAGATTAACAAGTTAATCTGAGAAATATCTGCGCTGGCTTCTTTTACTGCTACAACCGATGGAGCTTTTTTATGGATTTTTAAAACTGTGCCAGGAAGAACGTTCATACCAGTGCGAGATGGTACATTGTAGAGAATATTGAGCTTTGTTTCTCCAGCTACATATGAGAAATATTCAAACCCATTTGTGTGCTTTCTTTTGTTATAATAAGGATTTACTATTAATAAACCGTCTACTCCAAGCTTCGCCTTGTTTGTTCAATTCTACTACGTGGGCTGGATTGTTACTTCCAGTACCGAGTATAATGGGCATTTCATTATGGAGATATTCTTTTGCAAATTCAATCAATTGCCTACGTTCATCCTTCGTGATTACAGGGCACTCACCAGTCGTTCCGAGAAGGATACACGCATCTATTTTTGCATTGCGCTGTTGGTCCAACAAAGCTCCAAAACTATTAAAATCAATGGAACCGTTTTCTAAAAAAGGGGTAATAACGGCAGTTCCGACACCACTAAATAATTTCATTACAGTTCACCTGTCCTTTCAGATAAAATTTTTCTGCGTCACAAGACACGGTAACATTACCTCCCTGGGTGTGTAATGTCCAGGAATTATACTCGCTATTTAATGTGTTTTTTAGCAAATAGGCAACAGCTACACATCCTGTACCGCAAGATTTTGTTTCACGATTTACACCATTTTCAAATGTACGGAGCCAAATTTGATCATTGTCAAAACAGAAGATATTCACATTCGATTCATCTGGAATCAATTCATGATTGCGAATTGAATAGAAAAAGCTTTTTAAATCGAATGCTTCTACTTCTTCAATGGAGTTTAATTGTCTTGCTACATGAGGAACACCAACTTTTATCAGGTCAACGAGTGTATCGTTCCAAATCATAGAGCGAAACAACACAGGAGTGGGCATCGATACAGTGGGTATACCATCAGAATTCACTATTCCTATCACCTCTCCTGCATTTGTCTTTAACGGGACCCATTGATCAGCAGGAATATAGTTTTTCTTGTACAGGTAATAGAGTGCACTTCTTGCGCCATTACCGCACATAGCTGCGCAAGATCCATCGCAGTTGTAGTAGTCCATATGCCAGGATTTTTTATCTGGGTATAACCAAGTCACTCCATCTTCGCTACATGTATGACTTTTAAACCATTGAGCGGAAGAAAAAGAAGAATCTTTGTTTTCCATTACTAAAAAGGTGTTTCCATTTGCATCACACTGAATCATTTCAACCTTCTTTCTAGCTGAGTAAGAATCTGATAAGCATTCCAAACAGAACCTACCAATAAATTATCTGCTACGCTCCAAAACTGTACAGCTTTATTGTCGCAAAATCGAAAACGACCCACATACACTTGATTAGTATGAATAGCATTCATAGCCAGAAGCGATGTATCGTCATATGTGATATATGGCAGTTTTTGATAAGCTTGAAGAAGTTTGTTTTGTTCAATATCATTCCTAGTTTCAACATACACAGATTCACCATGAGAAATCTCGATTGGAACTCGTACTGAGGTAGGATAGATACACAAAGAATCTTCTGAAAGAATACGCTGAGTCTCACGTATCATTTTCCATTCTTCCTGGCAATACCCATCTTCTTCAATGGGACCAATATAGGGAATGCAGTTTCTAGACAATGGTGCTTGTTCAATGGGTTTATCTTTTTCTTCATGGAAAGCATTGATTCCATTTTGGCCCATGCCAGAGATAGATTGATACGTAGAAACAATAACCTTTTCAAGACCAAACAACTGCTGTATGGGATACAAAGATTTCACAAGTTGGATTGTACTACAATTTGGATTGGAGATGATACCGGAATATTCGTCTAGCAAATGACCATTAATTTCCGGTACAACTAGTGGTATCGAAGGGTCATCTCGGTGAAAACTTGATATATCAATCACCCATGGTGCAAAGGATGTAGTCATTGAAGTCCATTGAGATGAAACCTCTGCGCTGGAGGCTACAACAACAACGTCACAAGCTTTTTGAAGAGATGTTTTGCTTGTTGTTTCAACCTTGTATGATTTGTTTTGGAACGAGATTTCTTTTCCTGTTGAACGCTCAGAAGCAGTTAAATAACAATCTCAACGGGAAAAGAAGAAGTACGTAACAACGATAATAGTGTTCTACCAATAAGGCCGGTAGCGCCAATAATGCCAAATTTTCATTTGGAACCTCCTGAATTAGTAAATATCTTGAAAAGTCATTAATAAATCCTCCAAGAGGCTTCATCTAAACGGTTTCAAGAAGCTAAAACTTCAAGGCAGTTATGCAAGTATCTCCTGCATACCCAGGTAAATCTATTTGAGGAATAGATACCTTCGGCGTTATACTTTTCATGGCGTTTTACCTCGTGCACCATGAAATACGTATATAACGCTCCTCGTACATATTCTTTTTTCAAAGTCGTAATAGTATTATAATACAAAAAGTGCCCTGTGTCAAATACATGTCATGTAAGAACAACATATCAAACCCCCCATGGTATCATTTTCCTTCAAGATGTCTATGAAGCCCACGGTATTGCTGAATAAGACGATATTTAGGGTGATTTTTTTTATCTTCAACTTCGAAACATTCCTTCCTTGCATTACGCGAGGAAGGAATGTTTCTCAGAATCACCACTTAATCAAGAGTAAAGGATTGTATTTCTCCTTTTGGACTGATTCTGTACAGTGTATTACCATCGGTATTTTCGCGCAAAACCACAATGAATTCTTCCATTTGAGGATTGTAAAAATGTCCCAAATGGTGAATTTTTAAAGGTTCACTTACCAGTGTGAAATCTTCTGTCTCAGAGGAGACAATCCCATTGTTTTGGCCTTTGCCATGGGTTTGAACCACAAGCACATATTTTCCATCTGATGAAAGAGTGACATCCACTTTCATCGGCAAATCTATGGTCTTTATTTCTTGAGTAAAAGCATTGGCGATATACCAGCTATAATTTTCTTCTGCAATCGATGTGCGAAGAATAAACGATAAATCTCCAGTTTCTTTGTGGATATAGAAGGATGAAGAGAAAACATTGGTGTACAAAAGGGCATCTTTTGTACTCTTCACTTGTGTTTCTATCTCGAAAGTATGCTTCATTTGCATAGATTCCAGATCATAGCAGACAATAGAAATAGTGGATTCCTTATGTGTAAATCCAATGTACAACAGATTTCTTTGGGTATCCACCACTGTATGATATGTTTCATAAACATCTGCTGAGATAGCATTAAGAATTTCAGCAGTTTCATGTCCATAAACATCCACTACAAAGAAGCGAATTTTTCCAGCAGAGGGTTCTGATTCCTTTATAACAACTGCATGATCCAAAACAGCAGCAACCTGAAAATCTTTTCCTGGCTCCATCAGAAGGGATACTTCTTGTGTTTCAAAATTCATGAATGCTACCATACTTTGTTGATCTGACCCAGCGTTGTATGCGTCAATACAGCATCGAGAAGAGCTTAGTGGATAATAGTCTGCAATGACAGTTTCTACTCCCAAAGAAATGGTTTGGACAGGAGAACCATCTGAGCGCATCCAATGTACAGAATCAGCAAGAGGGGTGTCACCACGATCCAAGCAATACACCACCAAATCATCTTGAATAGAATGGTATAGGAGAGATGCTTGAGAGTTTTGGATGAGCGGAGTGTATACATTGGCATTATCTTCAAACAAACCAATCTCAGTTACCGATGAGTCCATTGATGGGGAGTTCAGTGCAACAAAATAATCAGGATCGAAGGTATCGTGTTGATTTTCCAGTATGTAAAGTCTCTTTTGGAATGCTGTCATCATTTTTTCCGCTTGGTAATTTAGAAGGTTGAGTTTGTAATACTCAATCAATTCAATATCCAATTCACTTTTATATGCCGTCTGAATCATCAGTGCTTCTGTGTCACTATATGAAAACAAAATAGGTCGATAAAATCGTGTAGTACTCGTTTCAACCTTACTTCTGTTACCACCACAACCAACCTGAAACAATAACACAACCAACGTTAAATAGATCCCAAGTGTTTTCATCATTGCAAATCCCTTTGTGTCTTGTGTAAACGTTATTCAAAAACAAGAGTCTATCCCCATTTTACAACATTTACAGGAATAGGAATAGACTCTTTAGTCCTTTGCATTGTCTATCACCAAACAACAATGGATGAAGAACAAAAACAATAAATCCATAAACAATGAGAATAAGTATTAGACTTAACAAATACCCTTTAATACTGTTCAATGCTACTTTTCTAAAAAAGAAGGATTTTTTTCAGCATAGTAATGATCTAGACTTTTGATGATGATGTTCTTCATCGTTGATTCAATATTTCTGAAATGGATTATTGCATACCATTACGATCGATATTGGGATCAAGTCTAACATCAATGGAACCTTGTAATGTTGGTAGTTCAATACACAGTGTATGGGTGTACGGAATAGACTGCTTGTCAAGTATTGCCAGAATTACAAATTTCAATTGAGAATCCACACCCATACAGAGGATCATGTCACTATTTTTATAGATTCTTGATACTATAATGACAACAAGTATGCTACAAAGAAGTATAAGGAAAACAAGAAGAAGGGGACTCATGAGATTACGAAGAGATAGAAGCATTAGAAACGTTCCCATTATCAAAAGTAAAAATATGACAAAAAATCCGGTCCCTGCTGAATAAACAGGATAGAAACAAGCTTTCTTCTTTACAAAAAGAGTTCTGTAATGTTGAATTTCTTTCACAACAAGATACATAAAAAATAGCAGAAAAGGAGCAGATAGTAAACCTGCTCCTAAATATGTCATTGTACTCAACTCCAAAAAGGAAGAAATGAAAACCAGCGGTATGTTCGAACTGTATGGAGTACATTCTCATCCCGATCTACAAAGATAACTTTGGTATTATAGTGATATCGAAGATCATATGTCGAACCCAATTGAGTATGCTTGGAATAATCCCCATGACTGAAAATTTCAGAAAACATCACTTCTGTGAAATCCATAATAAACAAAGAATCAACAATTTTTGTTGCTTCTTCTTTGGTTATATCGGGATTTGCAACAAATCTACATTGAATTGTTATATCTTGGACATCTCCTCCGCCAGTGTAAAGCAAATCGCTCTCATTGGCAATCTCTGTGCATCGATTGGTAATCACACTATAGGACAAAGTGGGAGCTTCTTTCCCACAGCCTGTAAAAATACTTACAAACAACAGCACTACGATGATACGAGCTACAATTATTTTCATTTGGTCCTCCAAAGGATCACTTCATGTGTTTAATCATACGGTTAGTAAAGCTTTTGAAAGGAAACTAAGAATGATTTCCATCAATGGGATTGTAAAACGCAGGCACATCACCTGGTGTCTGGCCTTCGCGATTACCAGGGTTTCGTTTTGGAGATTCATCAATACAATCCGAAACTATAGACCAAAATATTCCACTAGCTTTGTCAATGCTCGAACCCATATCGTTATCGTATAGGAATGTCTGTAGTTGTTCCTTATTCATTTTTTCACCTGCGAACCCGATTATTACATCAATGAAAACTGCCACAGCTATTCCAACCCCAGTAAGGTCTGCATATTTAACTAGTAATGGTATACCCGATTTTGCCAAGAGATCAGCAACAAATGCACCTGCTGCAACTCCGAAACCAGCTTCAGCTATTTTTACAATAATATCTTCACCACGAACTCTAGCGGTAATCTTATATGCTTCAATAAGTGTATTGAAATCTTTATCAAAATTACCAGTCATGAACTGTTTACCATCTTGGCCACCAGTCGCAGTTTTTCTCTTCCAACAATCTAAAAAACACTTTTTATCACAGAGATTCCAAATGCCATCATACTCCGAACAAATCTCATCCCCACAATCATCATCACCATAAATAGAGACATTGGCACCATTCTGGCCGATTGCAATGGTTAGGTCTGTATTGCTGGCAATGTGGTCTTTGACATTGAATCCACCTTTGCCAATTGTGAAGGCAATAGGACTTACGATGGGTTCTTCGTACGGAGGTAAGACAGTACCATCTCCTATGTATGGCATTTCGATGGCATAGAGATTATAGCTTCCAATGACTTGCGTAGAATTCTTATCCACTGCTCGTGCCCATACTTCTGCTCCAGTAGTTTGTGCCACCAGGGAAATCAAGTTTCCGCAGGGATCATATGCAGCCGATGCTTCTCCTGTAAAATAATTGGTTTGGCAGCCAGGAAAAAATGCTCTTCCAACCGTACCAAATTCATACAAACTAACCGTTTGATTCAACAACATCCCCTTACTCGTTTTTAAAAAGAGGGAAGGAATTTGTCCTTCCCTCTGCGTAGTAAACTTTAAGATTCTTCTTCGATCTTGATAGGAAAGCTCCAGGAATACAGATTCTTTCGCATGTCTCTACCATCGTTCAAAATAAGGTGCAAACTCCAATTGGGAGGGCGTGTTTCAGGAGGGTTACTAAAGATATCCTCTGAATATGTTAAGTTAAAAGTTGGCAGAAAGAAAGGTTGCGATTTTAGCTGGATGAAAGGCTTCTCTTTTGTTGGAGCATCTGTAGCGTATGAAGATAGTGGAAATCCTATTCCATCATACTTTTCTACTGTATCTAGTTGAAAAGGGATAAAGTCATACGCAATATTTTCTGTTGAACCCCAAGGAAGCCACTCAAAAAGAATATCAGGTTTCAAGAACATATTGTAACAAAGATGATCCCATTCTTCTTGTGGAAAATCTTCCATGCATTTCAATGATAGGGATAGCGTATACATCTCACCTTCCACATCAAACTGGAACGATTCTATAACAAAAGCTTGATCAATTGATAGTCCTTGCAGAGAAGAAGTTGTATCTTCTAACCAAACAGTCTCATTGGGTGACCCTGTTTGATCTTTGTAAGAATGAAAATCAAGTTTCTGCCTTTGAAGTACTGTACGGGGTAATCGGTGATCATCGCTATTCATCGATCGAGTCCATTTCTTGAAATACATCGAACCATAAGGGTTGGGTGTGCCTAAAAATTGTTTTTCTCCTTTCTTCTCATCCGTAGTGAATATCTCATAGACAATACAGTCCACTGATGGATTCTGTTTTTCGAGTTGAATGGCAGGATAATTGTATGCATTCTTCGTACATACTTCCACCAATGTACTGTTTTTTATTGGGAAAGATGGTTTTTGGTGTATTTGTGATGATTTTTCTGAACAGCTGCAAAGCATAACAACACACAACATTGAACTAATCGTTGCTAACGTTTTTTTATCAGAATATCTCACCATTCACTCCTTAAGGGTAGCAGACCGGACCATTCCCAATAAGTGATAAAACTACCCGTCTATGTAAAACTTGGTTACTTCTCCATTTGCATTTACTTTGTACAAAGTATTACCATCAACATCATATTTCAGTGGAAGAATAAATTCCTGCATAACAGGGTTGTAGAAGGCACGCTCATATCCAAGATCTAGTTTTTCAGAAAATGGAGTATAGGTTTGTGTATCAAATGCAATTATTGCATTTTTCTTTGATCTTCCTTTTCTATTAGCACATAGAACGTACTTACCATCAGTAGACAAAGTAGTATATGTATCTTTTGGTAGTACTATTGATTCTACTTCTTCTTCTGTATCTAAGTTAATCAAAAACCAAACTTGATTTCTCTCTTGGTCTGAAAGAATAAATGAGAGAGTGTCATTTTCTTTGATAATGTTAAATGGCGTCAAAAACAGGCTAAGTGTCGATTTACTTTCAATGTTGTCTGCATTATTTTTACCTGGTAGAATGGTACTTAATTTCATAGTTGAAAGATTGAAACAACAAACAGAAAAATAGTTGTCTAGACCAATATATCCATAAAAGAAACGATTTCCTTGAACGTCCATTAAGCTATATTGGCTTTCATAAACATCTTTAACTGTTATATGAAACAAATCAGGTTCTTCGGTGCCATCTGCATTTACCAAAAAGAAACGATTAGTATTTGCTTGAATATCAGATTCTTTCATTAAAACTGCATTATTTGTTACGCCTTCTATATAATAGTCTTTGCCTGATTCCATGAACAATTTTACTTGTTCAGTTTCAAAATTTATCATTGCTGTAATACCAAGTCTTTCTGGACCAGCATTGTGAGCATTTATGCATCCTATTGTAGATGTAAGTTTTTTATATTCTGTTACAATTGCTTTAACACCTAGAGGTATTGCTTTTTTGTTTGTCCCATCTCTATTCATTATGTAAACAGAGTCTTCTAAATCCATGAAATCATCAGGGTCATTTTTGCTACTTTCAGATTCAATGCTATAAATACATTTGTTGTCTTGAATGGAATCATAAAGAAGAGATGCCGATGGATCTTGAATTAAAGGAGTATATGTATTTTGGAATAACCCAATTTCAGCTTCATTTGAATAATGGTTGAGTGAGTTTCTGGCAATAAAGTTGTTTAGGTCAAATTCATCGTATTTATACCATTGCAAATCGAAAACTCTTCTTCTGCAGACGTAACTATTTCTGTTGTATAGTTTGCAGGTCTAAATGGTAGTATTGAGGAATATCTCCTTCTTCACTGCTAATTAACAAAGCACTGTCTCCTGCTGATTGGTCAAAAATGCTAGCACATACGGTCCATCGCTTTCATTATTACTTGTTAATCCAATACATCCAATTTGAAAAAACGATACTAAAAATACTAAACTATAACAAATTATTTTTTTCATATAAACACAACGCTCTTTCTCTCAATCTTGACCAAGATATTCTTTGCATTTTGCTTGACAATCATTGAGTATGTTCTTAATTCCCTCAAATGAATTATTCCTCCATATGTCTTGATAAAAGTATACACGATAATCCGTAACGAGAAAAGTTCATCACAATATAATATCCACGGCCTGATTAGGTTTAATTTTCTACGAAACCAAGAGGAGAAAATCAAACAAAGTTCTCAATCTACTTTTTTTACTTCCTCCATTATCATCGGTAAAGCTTCTAAATACTCGTTATCTTTAGAAAGGTCATCCAAGATTTGGTCAATTGTTACTATATCTAACGATTCCATAGCACTGGCAATACTTGTAATCTGTCTTTGATATTCATCTATTCCTTTCGCGTAAACCTCTTGAATCTTTGTACAAGAGGAAGGCACAACAAAGTGATTTTTTTCATCAAGCAATTTGTTTAAAAGCAAAATACTATCCGATGTTTGTTGCTTTCCGTCGGAGTTCCTAAATTCCATGGTATACAAGGAAAAAGCCAAATTTCCCATTTCCTTTTCAATCTCGTTCCAATTCATTATCAATCGTGAAATGTATTCGCTTTCTTCAGATGTATACCCTGGCAGACGCAGTTCAGTATCGGTTGTATTGGAGATTCTTTCATTCACCTTATTGCTTTCTAATTGTCGTCTACAAGAAGAGAAAAGAACAATTATCACACAACACAATGTTGCTACAATTCCTCGTTGAGATAATACTGACAATTTTTTTTTCATACGAAACCTACATTTCACCGCATACAAGAATTCTTTAATAGATATCTTCTTAGACCTACAAGAAAAGGTCTGTCTACGTTCATCGCAAGAGAAAACCTAGACAGACCTTGAATGCAGTAAGTTTACATGTTGTTGAGTCTTATTTTGCTGGAAAAAATCTCTTTACCAAGGTTTTCTGGATCTTCAATCATCAAGTGTAGTGACCAACCATTGGTGCGATTTCCAGGAATCTCTGGGAGTATAAAAGGAACCGTAGTTAGTATCCCTATAGGATTTTCAGAATGGATTTTGTGGTTGGGAGAGTCTAGCAAGAATCCACTCCCATCAAATGTTTCCAGATCATCTCCTTCGAAAGGGATGAAGGTATAGGCTACATTCTCTAGTGTTTGTTCTGGTAGATTGCGGTCTTGCTTCATATATATCTCGTCAGCAACAAGGAATAGGCAATATTTCAATCGCGCAAGTGTCTCTGTATTAGGAAGAGTTTCCCAGTTGATATAAAAAGTAACTTGCATTTCATGTTGATCGCGTGATTGATCAATGGTTACTTCTGTTTCAGCTATGTGTAGTGTACTTCTTGATTGATGAAGAAGATCGGATACTTCCTCTACCAAGCTTTGCTGTCTCTCTTCAAATGTACTTCCCTGACCTCGTCCTACAAAGTGGGAATGATGATCGACAATGTACAAGGTTAAACCTTTATGGGAGATGTCTAGTTTTTGT